>NZ_MSXV01000009.1 GCF_001945395.1 Pseudomonas sp. PA15(2017)
GAGATGTTCTATAACCCTAAACGCCGGCACAGCAGCGCTATGCAGCTATCGCCAGTGGAGTTTGAGAAGCGATATATCCAGAGCTTGGAAAGTGTCTAGGAAAGCCGGGGCGATTCACCATAAGTCCTAGAGCCTTACAGTCAACTCGCGCCTCTTAAGATATATCCAGACACAGCACCCTGGGTGGGCATCCTGCAGGACGATGCCTGGCTGCACTACGCCAACCACGCCAATCACTGCGCCCAGCTGCTCGCCAAGCTGGTGCAAGACGTGCCCGGCGTCAGCCTGATGTTCCCGGTGGAAGCCAACGGCGTATTCCTGCAGATGTCCGAACCGGCCATCGCCGCCCTCACCGCCCGCGGCTGGCGCTTCTACACCTTCATCGGTGCCGGCGGCGCGCGCTTCATGTGCTCCTGGGATACCGAGGAAGCACGAGTACGCCAGCTGGCTCGGGATATCCGCGAAGTCATGACCGCTTGAGCAAAACCCTGGGCCGGCAGCACGCTGGCCTTCATCCACAGCCTCGGCAACGCCCTCCCCGCCGCATCACTTCCTCTTTGTGGATAACCCGTTCCACTCAGCACAAAACCACCATGAAACCCGGCATGGGCAAAACATGGCTGTGCGCTATGCCTTGCCTGCCGGTGAGCAATGGTGGACCGCATCCCCAGATTCCGTGGAAAGCGCTGTGCATAAGCTGTCGCCACATGGCTACGGCCCAGCACCCACAAGGGTTCCCGACCATCGTACAAAAAACGTTCTATACCAATTAGTTGTGAATCAGGTTACGCACAATCACTGTGCAGGAGCGCCTTCACAAGCTGTGCATATGTGGCCTCAGGCCCTGTCATCAAAGGCCTACAGCAAGCTGATCATATTTTATCCAGCGCCTTTGGGTGCAAAGTAATCCACAGAGCCAACCGGGTACGATTATCCCTTGTGGACATCCATCCCCAGCAACCGGGGACGATAATGGGGATAAGCTGTCGGAAAAGTTCTGAAAGCCCTGCTATCAAAGGGATCTAGCCAATCGAACAAAAAATGATCGGCAGGCGCGCCTTGGCAACTTATCTACACACAGAAACTGTGCGCGCTTCTGTGCATAAGTTGTAGTAAATGGTCTGGAGGCCTTGATGCATGCGGCATTGACAGCTATGATCATTTTTTGATCAAGCATCTGTGCGCATGATTTACCGGGTGGCAGCGCCATGAGACCTGCAGCATGGTGAATAGACCTCTGCCCATTTTCCCCAGACTTCATGGATCACGCTGTGTACAAGCTGTCGCCACCAGGCTGAAAGCCTCGTGAATAGCCACCTTCAGCCAACTGAGCAAAAAACATACAGGCGATCGAGCCGACGCTCAGGCAGCGCGCTGTGCAGGACTGCATAATGCTGTGAATAGTGCTGTGGATAAACTGTTCAAGTCTACGCTCTTGAGCGAATAGCTCATCATCCGTCCGTTCAAAAACAGCTGCTAGAAAGGGTTAGCGAGAGATATTGCCCGCCTTGCACACAATTGCTGTGCGCCGGGCTGTGGACAAACTGTTGGATAGCCGCCACAGCGCCCGTAATCCGGGCGACGCAGCGGTCTGATCAAATTTTGATCGGCAAGTCAGTAATCGATGCTCACGTCGTTACGCGGCACGCTGCAGCAGGACAGGATGTAACCCTCTGCCACGTCCTCGTCGGTGATCCCGCCGTTGTGTTCCATGTCCACGTCGCCCGCCGTCTTGAGTACCTTGCAGGTACCACAGATGCCCATACCGCAGGCCTTGGGAATGTGCAGGCCGAGCTTGGCAGCCGCTGCGTGCACGGTTTCGCCGGGGCCGACCTGGATACTCTTGCCGGTACTGGTGAAGGCCACCTGATTGCGTTCTGCAGCCGGAACCTCCGGGGCATCGGCGGCCAGTTCGGCCAGCTCCTTGACCTCCTGCCGCACTTCGGCCGGCACCGGGCCAAAGGCCTCCTCGTGGTAGCGGCTCATGTCGAAGCCCTTGGCCTCGAGCAGACGCTTGACCGCGCTCATGTAGGGCGTCGGGCCGCAGCAGAAGATTTCCCGCTCCAGATAATCCGGGGCCATCAGCTCCAGCATCGGCTGGTTGAGGTAGCCCCGGTAGCCCGACCAGGACTCACCCAGGCCGTGCTTCTCGCAGATCACGTGCAGGTTGAAGTTGGAGATCCGCGCGGCCATGTGCTCCAGCTCGCGCTGATAGATGATGTCCTTCGGCGAACGGGCGCTGTGCACGAACACCATGTCGACATTGGCGTTGGTGTCGTAGAACCAGCGCGCCATCGACATCACCGGGGTGATGCCCACCCCGCCGCTGAGAAACAGCACCTTGTCGGCCGGAAAGTCGATGGCATTGAACAGCCCGACCGGGCCATGCACCGCCAGCTCCTGGCCCTCCGACAGGTTGTCGTGCAGCCAGTTGGAGACCTTGCCGCCCGGCACCCGCTTGATGGTGATGGAGAAGCTGTAAGGCACCGAAGGCGAGCTGGAAATGGTGTACGAGCGCATTACCGGCTGGCCATCGATCTCCAGCTCCAGGGTGACGAACTGCCCCGGCTTGAAGAAGAACAGCACGGGCTGGTCGGCCATGAAACAAAAGGTGCGGACGTCCCACGTTTCCTGGATGACCTTGACGCAGCGCACCAGGTGGCGGCCGTTACTCCAGGTCTGGGTGGTGACGGGATAGAGGAAGTCGTTCGACATGTCGGTTCTCTCGCGCACGCAGGCCGCTCACCGGCCCATTCTTTGCCGCGATTGTGCGCAACGCCTCTGGGCCTCATTTACCTGCCAGCGACATCGGCATGCTAACGGCGACCTGCCCCGTAGACACTGGCGTACCCAGTCGGGAAATGATTCGGCCATGTCGCCCATGGATAAGGTTCGCGCCGCGCCGGGCTCCACACTCGCCCCCAAGCCGAACAGGATAAGAGCGTCCGCCGCAACCCCTGAGCAATGCGCCACTCGGCAGGCGATCCGGGCCAGGCGACGCCACCTTGCGTCAACCGCATCAGCCTATTTCATAGCGGCCGCAGCGCGTCCGCCACGAGGAGCTTCCCGATGACCGTCACCTCTACACTGAGCCTTGGCGACCCGCTGGAACCGGCCCGCGCCGCTGCAGCCGAAATGCTGCAGAGCCGCGAGCGCACCTTTTCCCTGCCGCAGCCGTTCTACAACGACGAGCGGGTGTTCCAGCTCGACATGCAGGAGATTTTCCACAAGGAATGGCTGATCGCCGGCATGACCTGCGAGGTCCCGGCCAAGGGCAACTACCTGACCCTGCAGATCGGCAACAACCCGATCATCGTCATCCGCGGCGCCGAGGGTGCCGTGCATGCCTTCCACAACGTCTGCCGCCACCGCGGCTCGCGCCTGTGCACCAGCGACAAGGGCAAGGTCGCCAAGCTGGTCTGCCCGTACCACCAGTGGACCTACGAAGTGGACGGTCGCCTATTGTTCGCCGGCACCGAAATGGGCACCGACTTCAACCTGGCCGACTACAATCTCAAGCCGGTCAACTGCAAGACCGCTGGCGGCTACATATTCATCTCCCTGGCCGAGAACCCACCGGCCATCGACGAGTTCCTCGCCACCCTGGCGCACTACATGGAGCCGTACGACATGGAGAACGCCAAGGTGGCCGTGCAGACCACCCTGATGGAAAAGGCCAACTGGAAGCTGGTGCTGGAAAACAACCGCGAGTGCTACCACTGCAACGGTTCCCACCCGGAACTGCTCAACACCCTGCTGGAATGGGACGACACCCATGATCCCCGCGCGACCCAGTCGTTCAAGGATCACGTGGCCGAATCCGCCGCCAAGTGGGAAGCCGAGAAGATCCCCTATCTGCACGCCGGCTTCGGCCTGCGCAACCGTATCGTGCGCATGCCGCTGCTCAAAGGCACCGTATCGATGACCATGGACGGCAAGCAGGGCTGCAAGAAACTGATGGGCCGCATCCAGAACCCGGACCTGGGCTCGATGCGCATCCTGCACCTGCCACACTCCTGGAACCACTGCATGGGCGATCACCTGATCGTATTCACCGTGTGGCCGATCAGTGCCCAGGAGACCATGGTCACCACCAAGTGGCTGGTGCGCAAGGACGCCGTGGAAGGCGAGGATTACGACGTCGCCCGCCTGCGCGAAGTCTGGGACGCCACCAACGACCAGGACCGTCGCCTGGCCGAGGAAAACCAGCGCGGCATCAACTCCACCGCCTACCAGCCCGGCCCGTACTCGAAAACCTACGAGTTCGGCGTGGTCAACTTCATCGACTGGTACAGCGAGCGCATGCTCAGCAACCTGGGTGCGGCGCCAGCGCCGTATCTGCGGGATGTGAAGACGCAGTAAGCGGCTGAGAACAAAAAGCCCCGCCAGCTAAACCTGGCGGGGCTTTTTCGCGTCACGAGGAAGGCTCAGGGCAAGCCGATCACCCGTCCGACATAAACAGAACGCGGCGCTCCATGCTGCGCCTCGACCAGCTCAGCAATTCGCCCGGCCACCTCACCATCGAACGGCGCCGAACGACCATTGGCCGTGTCGATATTCATCAGCATCTGCTCGCTCTCGGCCATGATCTGCCCATCGTCGCAGCGTTCGACAACATGATGGATATGCAGGCGCTTACGGTCATGGCCAAGCAGTTGGGTGCGCACCTGAACCTCGACGCCAAGCTTCACCTCGGCGAGAAAGTTCAGATGACACTCCAGCGTATAGAGCGTGTGTCCGGTACGCGCCCTGCCCGCCTGGTCGAGGCCGATGAGGTCCATCAGCCCGTCGGTGGCGAAGCTGCAGATCAGCAGGTAATAGGCATCACGCAGGTGGCCGTTGTAGTCGACCCAATCGGCCTGCACCGCGGTTGTATAGGTAACCGGCAGCATGCTCATTCCTCGAAGGCGAAACCGTGGCGGGCCTTGGTTTCGCGGATCGCGCCGAGCACCGCCAGCAGGCAATCGTCCCGGTAGCGCTCCAGCTCGGCGAGGCTGCGCTGGCCCTGCTGAACCGATGTGCCGGCGACCACGTCGTCGATCAGTTGGTCGGTCAGCTCGGGCGCCTGCAGGTAGGTCCAGGGCAGTTTCAGCGCCGGGCCGAACTGGGCCATGAAGTGGCGCATGCCGGCGTCGCCGCCGGCCAGGGTATAGGTCAGGAAGGTACCCATGAACGACCAGCGCAGCCCGGCGCCGAAGCGGATCGCGTCGTCGATCTCGCCGGTGGTCGCCACACCGTCGTTGACCAGGTGCAGCGCCTCGCGCCACAGCGCTTCGAGCAGGCGATCAGCGATAAAGCCCGGCACCTCCTTGCGCACGTGCAGCGGGCGCATGCTCAGCGCACTGTAGATGCTCATGGCCGCCTGCACAGCCTCGGCCGCGGTGCGTTCACCGCCAACCACCTCGACCAGCGGCAGCAGGTACACCGGATTGAACGGGTGACCGACCACGCAGCGCTCCGGGTGCTGCGCCTCGGCGTAGAACTCACTGGGCAGCAGGCCCGACGTGCTGGAGCCGATGATCACGTCGGCCCGCGCCGCGGCGCTGATGCGCGCATGCAGCTCGAGCTTGAGGTCGAGCCGCTCGGGCGCGCTCTCCTGGATGAAATCGGCATCGCGCACACAAGCATCGAGATCAGCGAAAAAGCGCAAGCGCTGCACCGACGCCCCCGGCGCCAGGCCGTGCTTTTCCAGTGCCGGCCAGGCATTGGCGATGCGCGTGCGCAGGGCCGCTTCGGCGCCGGGCGCCGGGTCCCAGGCATGCACGTCCAGGCCATGGGCCAGGGCGCGAGCGATCCAGCCGGCGCCGATCACGCCAGTGCCCAGGGCGGCGAAAATCTTGATATCGGTAATGAAGGTCATGCTTGAACTCCGATGGCCCCGACGCAGGCCGGGGAATGGCGTTAGGGAATGCTCCGGGATTACATCCGGGCTACCGCTGTCGCGGCTAAAGCCACTCCCACGAGAGCAACGCAAATCTGTGAAGGGCCGGGCGGCGTACCGCTTTAGTCGCGGCGCTCGAGCTTCATCTTCGCCCGGCCTTCGGCTGGGCTGAGTACGCGGCCACCGAGGCGCTCGATGATTTCCACCGCCCGCGCCACCAGCGAGGCATTGCTGGCCGGCACGCCCTTGTCCAGCCAGATGTTGTCTTCCAGCCCCACGCGCACGTTGCCGCCCAGCAGCATGGCCTGGACTAGCATCGGCATCTGCATGCGGCCGATGCCGAAGCCGGCCCAGGTCAGGCCCGGCGGCAGGTTGTCGACCATCGCCTTCATGGTCGCGGTATCGGCCGGCGCGCCCCACGGAATGCCCAGGCACAGCTGGATCAGCGGATCCTCCAGCAGGCCTTCCTTGAGCATCTGTTTGGCGAACCACAGGTGGCCGGTGTCGAAGATTTCCAGTTCGGCCTTCACGCCCAGCTCGGTGATGCGCTTGGCGCCCGCGCGCAGTTGCGCCGGGGTGGAAACGTAGATGAAATCGCCATCGCCGAAATTCAGCGTGCCGCAATCCAGGGTGCAGATTTCCGGCCGCAGCTCCTCGATATGGGCCAGACGCGCCAACGGCCCGACCAGATCGGTGCCGGCACCGAACTCCAGCGGTTGCTCGCCCTTGCCGATCTCCAGGTCGCCGCCCATTCCGGCAGTGAGGTTGATGATCACGTCGGTATCGCTCTCGCGAATGCGCTCGACCACCTCGCGATACAGCGCCACGTCACGGCTCGGCTTGCCGGTGAGCGGATCACGTACGTGGCAGTGGGCAACGGTGGCGCCAGCCTTGGCGGCCTCGATGGCGGCCTCGGCGATCTGTCTCGGTGTGACGGGAATGGCCGGGTGGCGGCCAACGGTGTCGCCGGCGCCGGTGACCGCGCAGGTGATGATGACTTCATGGTTCACGGTCGTGCTCCTTTATCGAGGACGAACGCCACCCCCGCGCAGAGCACGGTGGCAGCGAGGGTTCTGGTTACTGGCTGAGTTTCAGGGCCTGGGCGGCCGGCTTGCCGTCGCGGCTGGTAACACCTTCGAGCCACCCGGCAACCACCTCGGGGTTGGCCGCGATCCACTCGCGCGCCACCTTGTCGGGCGCCTGGCGATCCATGATCGGCTGCATCAGTTCGGCCTCCTGCTCGCTGGTGAAGCGCAGACTGGTGAGCAGGCGATTGGCGTTGGCGCAGCGCTGGGCGTAGTCCGGCGCCGTCACGGTGGACACCGTCGCGGCGCCGTCGTTGGGGCCGAACACGTCCTCGGTACCGGACAGGTAGGTGATCGGCATCTGCAGGTTCATCGGATGGGGTTTCCAGCCGAAGAACACCACCGGCTTCTCGTTGCGCACCGCTCGGCCAACGGCAGCGAGCATGCCAGCCTCGCTGGATTCGACCAGCTTGAACTCGCCAAGACCGAACTGATTGCTGTCGATCATCTTCTGGATCGCCGTGTTGGCGCCCGAGCCGGCCTCGATGCCGTAAATCTTGCCGTCGAGCTGATCCTTGAAACGGGCGATGTCGGCAAGGGTCTTGATGCCCTGCTCGGCCGCGTAGGTCGGCACGGCGAGTGCCGCCACGGCATCGTCCAGCGACGGTTTGTCGGCCACTTTCACGGCGCCAGCACCGAGAAAGGGTTTGATGTTGTCGTCCATGATCGGCTTCCAGTAGCCGAGAAAGGCATCGACCTGGCCCTTCTGGATGCCGGCGAAGATGATCTGCTGCGAGGCCTGGGTCTGGGTGGTTTCATAGCCCAGGCCTTGTAGCAACTGGTTGGCCACGGCGGTGGTGGCGACCACATCGGTCCAGCCGACGGCGCCGAGGCGGACGGTCTTGCAACTGGCATCTTCGGCGGCCAGCAGGGGCGCACTGAACAGGGTGACGGCGCAGCAGGCTGCGAACGCGGTAAGCGTTTTCATAAGCGGGGCTCCTCAACGGTTTAGTCTGGTTTTTAGTACCGTGTGACCGGAACAGCGGGATTCCGATGGCGCCACCTTACGCAGTTACTCGATCGACGATTCCCACAATATCGACACAAAACCAGAGCATAACGACTTGAAGCTAGCACCACGTTGCCGTTAGATGGAGCGCTACGCAGCGAGCACCGCCATGCCTGATCACTTCTGTTTTCTACTGTTGCCCGGCTTTTCGATGATGGGCCTGATGTCGGCCATCGAGCCGCTACGGGTCGCCAACCGTTTTCATGCGCCCCATTACCACTGGCGGCTGCTCAGCGCCGACGGCCAGGCCGTGCCGGCCAGCAATGGCATGTCGCTCAATGTCGATGGCGCTCTGGATGACGACCTGACCGACACCAGCCTCTTCGTGGTAGCCGGCTTCGAGCCACTGGCGGGTTTCGGGTCGCAGCTAGCCGCCCGCTTGCGGCGTGCCGAACGTGAATGCCGGGTGCTGGGCGCCATCGACACCGGCAGCTTCGTGCTCGCCGAAGCTGGGCTGCTGGATGCCTGGCAGCGCTTCACCCTGCACTGGGAGGCGCTGGATGCCTTTCGTGAGCGTTATCCACAGCTGCAACCGACCCAGGAGCTGTTCGAGATCGATGGCCGGCGCATCACCAGTGCCGGGGGCACCAGCAGCCTGGACCTGATGCTCGGGCTGATCGGTCGCGACCATGGCGAGGCGCTGTCGATCCGCGTGTCCGAGCAGTTCGTGCTGGGCCGCATCCGCACCCGGCTGGATCACCAGCGCATGCAGGTCAGCAGCCGCTACGGTATCCACGACAAGAAGTTGGCCCTGGTAATCGGGGAAATGGAGCGCTGCACCGAGGAGCCGCGCAGCCCGCAACAACTGGCCGACATCGTGGGCATCACCACCCGCCAGCTGGAGCGGCTGTTCCGCACGCACCTGGGCACCACGCCAGTCACCTTCTACCTCGCCCTGCGTCTGGACAAGGGCCGCCAACTGCTGCGTCAGAGTGACCTGAGCGTGCTGGAAGTGGCCCTGGCCTGCGGCTTCGACTCGGCCTCCTACTTCGCCCGTCGCTATCGCGCGCGGTTTGCCGTCAGCCCGCGGCAGGATCGGCATGAGGGAACGAGCGAGCGGTCGTAAACCTCACAAAGAGCAGCCTTTCTTGGAGCGCGCTTTGCGCGCGATTTCGCGGGCATGGCCCGCTCCCACAGCTAGTGCAGTGAATCTCCACGACCACCCCTGCCCCGCAACAGGGCAGATCCAAGCGGCGTATCCACCCACGACCTCGGCTTGACGCTTTCGGCAATCCCCCCGTCGTTTTTGCATCGGGTCGCCCGGGCGTCGAGGCATATGCTGCCCACAAAGCGCCAGCAGCGAATCTGGTGCATTCATTCAAGGGGAGCCGCCTGATGAGCCCAGCCGAATTGCACGCCGACAGCATCGTCATCGACGGTCTGATCATCGCCAAATGGAACCGTGAACTCTTCGAGGACATGCGCAAGGGCGGCCTGACCGCGGCCAACTGCACCGTGTCGGTATGGGAGGGTTTTCAGGCCACCGTCAACAGCATCGCCGCCAGTAGCAAGCTGATCCGCGAGAACGGCGACCTGGTGATGCCGGTACGCACCACCGCCGATATCCGCAAGGCCAAGGAGCTGGGCAAGACCGGCATCATCTACGGCTTCCAGAATGCCCATGCATTCGAAGACCAGCTCGGCTACGTCGAGGTGTTCAAGCAGCTCGGCGTGGGCATCGTGCAGATGTGCTACAACACCCAGAACCTGGTGGGCACCGGCTGTTACGAGCGTGACGGCGGGCTGTCCGGCTTCGGTCGCGAGATCGTCGCCGAGATGAACCGGGTGGGCATCATGTGCGACCTGTCCCACGTCGGTTCGAAGACCAGCGAGGAAGTCATCCTCGAGTCGAAGAAACCGGTCACCTACTCTCACTGCCTGCCTTCGGGCCTGAAAGAGCATCCGCGCAACAAGTCCGACGAGGAACTGAAGTTCATCGCCGACCACGGCGGCTTCGTTGGCGTGACCATGTTCGCGCCGTTCCTGGCCAAGGGCATCGACTCGACCATCGACGACTACGCCGAAGCCATCGAGTACGTGATGAACATCGTCGGTGAAGACGCCATCGGCATCGGCACCGACTTCACCCAGGGTCACGGCCAGGACTTCTTCGAGTACCTGACCCACGACAAGGGCTACGCCCGTCGCCTGACCAACTTCGGCAAGATCATCAATCCGCTGGGTATCCGTACCGTCGGCGAATTCCCCAACCTTACCGAAACCCTGCTCAAACGCGGCCACTCCGAAAGCGTGGTGCGCAAGATCATGGGCGAGAACTGGGTGCGCGTACTCGCCGACGTCTGGGGCGAATAAGCCCGTCCATCTCAATTTCCGTAGGAGCGGCTTCAGCCGCGATCAGCCCCAAGGGGCGACGTGCCTTGAAGCTCACGGCTAAAGCCGCTCCTACCATTCGAATTCAGGAGTTACACACATGGCCACCCACGCCCCCGAAATGCCCATCCAGGTCGACGACGAAACCGGCGTATGGACCACCGATGCGCTGCCGATGCTGTACGTGCCGCGGCATTTCTTCGTCAACAACCACCGCGGCATCGAGGAAGTGCTCGGCGCCGACAAGTACGCCGAGATCCTCTACAAGGCCGGCTACAAATCCGCCTGGCACTGGTGCGAGAAGGAAGCCGAGTGCCATGGCCTGCAGGGCGATGCGGTGTTCGAGCACTACATGAAGCGCCTGTCGCAGCGTGGCTGGGGCCTGTTCGAGATCCACAAGCTGGACATCGATGCCGGTCACGCGCAAGTGAAGCTCAAGCACTCGGCCTTCGTGTACGTGTACGGCAAGGTCGGCCGCAAGGTGGACTACATGTTCACCGGCTGGTTCTCCGGCGCCATCGACCAGATCCTGTCCGCCAAGGGCAGCAGCCTGCGCACCGTCACCGTGCAGGAATACGGCGGCTCGGAAGAAGGCCACGACGATGGCCTGTTCGTGACTCGCCCGCTCTAGCGGTTATCGCGTGGGAGCGGACCGTGCCCGCGAATGCGTCGATCGCAGGTACTGCCCGCTGCCACCTATAAAAACAGAACCGTGAACGCTTAGCCGTCGAATCGAGGAGAAGGTCATGGCCTTCGAAGCAATGTTCCAGCCGATCCAGATCGGCAAACTGACCATCCGTAACCGCGTACTCAGCACGGCTCACGCCGAGGTGTACGCCACCGACGGCGGCATGACCACCGAGCGTTACGTCAAATACTACGAAGAGAAGGCCAAGGGCGGCATCGGCCTGGCGATCTGTGGCGGCTCATCGGTCGTGGCCATCGACAGCCCGCAGCAGTGGTGGAGTTCGGTGAACCTGTCCACCGACCGCATCATCCCGCACTTCCAGAATCTCGCTGACGCCATGCACAAGCACGGCGCCAAGATCATGATCCAGATTACCCACATGGGCCGCCGCTCGCGCTGGGACGGCTTCCACTGGCCGACCCTGATGTCGCCGTCCGGAATCCGTGAACCGGTACACCGCGCCACCTGCAAGACCATCGAGGTCGAGGAAATCTGGCGCATCATCGGCAATTACGCCCAGGCCGCGCGCCGCGCGAAGGAAGGCGGCCTGGACGGCGTCGAGCTGTCCGCCGTGCACCAGCACCTGATCGACCAGTTCTGGTCGCCACGCGTGAACAAGCGTACCGACGAATGGGGCGGCACCTTCGAAGGCCGCATGAAATTCGGCATGGAAGTGCTCAAGGCGGTGCGCGCCGAAGTCGGCGACGATTTCTGCGTGGGCATGCGCATCACTGGTGACGAGTTCCATCCCGACGGCCTGTCCTTTGATGACATGAAGCAGATCGCCGCCTATTACGACGCCACCGGCATGCTCGACTTCATCGGCGTGGTCGGTTCGGGCTGCGACACCCACAACACCCTGGCCAACGTCATTCCCAACATGAGCTTCCCGCCGGAGCCGTTCCTGCACCTGGCGGCCGGCATCAAGGAAGTGGTCAAGGTGCCGGTGCTGCACGCGCAGAACATCAAGGACCCGAACCAGGCCACGCGCATCCTCGAAGGTGGCTACGTCGACATGGTCGGCATGACCCGCGCGCACATGGCCGACCCGCACCTGATCGCCAAGATCAAGATGGGCCAGATCGACCAGATCAAGCAGTGCGTCGGCGCCAACTACTGCATCGACCGCCAGTACCAGGGCCTGGACGTGCTGTGCATCCAGAACGCCGCGACCAGCCGCGAATACATGGGCGTGCCGCACATCATCGAGAAGACCACCGGCGCCAAGCGCAAGGTGCTGATCGTCGGCGGTGGCCCGGCTGGTATGGAGGCCGCCCGCGTGGCCGCCGAGCGCGGTCACGACGTGACCCTGTTCGAGAAGCAGGACAGCCTCGGCGGGCAGATCAGCATCGCCGCCCGCGCTCCGCAACGCGACCAGATCGCCGGCATCACCCGCTGGTATCAGCTGGAAATCGCCCGCCTGGGCGTCGACCTGCGCCTGGGCACGGCGGCCGATGAAGCGACCATCCTCGACCTGCGCCCGGACATCGTGGTACTGGCCAACGGTGGCCATGCCTTCCTCGAGCAGAACGAGCACTGGGGCGCCGCCGAAGGCCTGGTGGTCAGCGCCTGGGACATCCTCAGCGGCAAGGTGGAGCCCGGCAAGAACGTGCTGGTGTACGACACCATCTGTGAATTCACCGGCATGTCGGCGGCCGACTACCTGGCCGACAAGGGCAGCCAGGTGGAGATCGTCACCGACGACATCAAGCCCGGCGTGGCCATGGGCGGCACCACCTTCCCGACCTACTACCGCAGCATGTACCCCAAGGAAGTGGTCATGACCGGCGACATGATGCTGGAAAAGGTCTACGCCGAGGGCGACAAGAAAGTCGCGGTGCTGGAGAACGAATACACCGGCGCCCGGGAAGAGCGGGTGGTCGACCAGATCGTCATCGAGAACGGCGTGCGCCCGGACGAGGGCCTGTACTACGGGCTCAAGGACGGCTCGCGCAACAAGGGCCAGATCGACGTCGAGGCGCTGTTCGCGATCAAGCCGCAGCCGTGCCTCGCCGAGGCGGGCGCCGGCTACCTGCTGTTCCGTATCGGCGACTGCGTGGCCCAGCGCAACGTGCACGCGGCGATATACGACGCCCTGCGCCTGTGCAAGGACTTCTGACCTAGCTGCAGGCTGCAGACATCAAGCTACAGGCTAGACGCCAGGGTTTCGTCCTTGCTCTTTCCTGCAGCCTGTAGCCTGCGGCCTGCAGCCCCACTCAGGTAAGCTGCGATGCTCGACATAATTCTTCCCATCCTGCTGTTCGCCGCCCTGGCCCTCGCGGTCATCGGCGCGGCCAGGCGCTTCTTCATGTGGCGCCGCGGCCGCCCGGCCAAGGTCGACTGGGTCAAAGGCCTGGTGAAGATGCCGCGGCGCTATCTGGTGGACCTGCACCACGTGGTCGAGCGCGACAAGTACATGTCCAAGACCCACGTAGCCACTGCTGGCGGCTTCGTACTGGCAGCGATGCTGGCCATCGTCGTGCACGGTTTCGGTCTGCACCACCGCATCCTCGGCTTTGCCCTGCTGGCTGCCACGGTGCTGATGTTCACTGGCGCCCTGTACGTCGCCAAGCGCCGCCTGAACCCACCCTCGCGCCTGTCGAAAGGCCCGTGGATGCGCCTGCCGAAAAGCCTGCTGATGTTCGCTGGCAGCATCTTCATCGCCACCCTGCCGGTGGCCGGGATTCTGCCCGCCGGCTTTGGCGGCTGGGTACTGGCGGCGATCCTCGCCGTTGGCGTGGCCTGGGGCGTGTCCGAGCTGTTCTTCGGCATGACCTGGGGCGGGCCGATGAAGCACGCCTTCGCCGGCGCCCTGCACCTGGCCTGGCACCGCCGCAGCGAACGCTTTGGCGGGGGTCGCTCCACTGGCCTGAAAGCGCTGGACCTGAACGACCCGAAAGCCCCGCTGGGCGTGGAAAAACCCACCGACTTCACCTGGAACCAGTTACTTGGTTTCGACGCCTGCGTGCAGTGCGGCAAGTGCGAAGCCATGTGCCCGGCCTTCGCCGCCGGCCAGCCGCTGAACCCCAAGAAGCTGATCCAGGACATGGTCATTGGCCTGGCCGGTGGCAGCGACGCCACGTTCGCCGGCTCACCCTATCCAGGCAAACCGCTCGGTGAACACAGCGGCGGCCCGCACCAGCCGATCGTCTCCCTGCAGGACAAGGCTCTGGTCGATGCCGACACGCTGTGGTCGTGCACCACCTGCCGCGCCTGCGTCGAGGAGTGTCCGATGATGATCGAGCACGTCGATGCCATCGTCGACATGCGTCGCCATCTCACGCTGGAAAAGGGCTCGACGCCGAACAAGGGCGCCGAGGTGCTGGAAAACCTCATCGCCACCGACAACCCTGGAGGCTTCGCCCCGGGCGGCCGCCTGAACTGGGCGGCGGACCTGAACCTGCCATTGATGGCCGACAAGCGCAACGCCGAGGTGCTGTTCTGGGTTGGCGACGGTGCCTTCGACATGCGTAACCAGCGCACCCTGCGCGCCTTCGTGAAGCTCCTCAAGGCAGCCGGCGTCGACTTCGCCGTGCTCGGCCTGGAAGAACGCGACAGCGGCGACGTCGCCCGCCGTCTCGGTGACGAAGCGACCTTCCAGCAACTGGCCAAGCGCAACATCGCCACCCTGAACCAGTACCGCTTCAAGACCATCGTCTCCTGCGACCCGCACAGCTTCCACGTACTGAAGAACGAGTACGGCGCCCTGGGTGGCAACTACCAGGTCATGCACCACAGCACCTTCATCGAAACGCTACTGCAGCGCGGCACCTTGAACCTAGGCCAACACAAGGGCGGATCGGTCACCTACCACGACCCCTGCTACCTGGGCCGCTACAACGGCGAGTACGAGGCGCCGCGGGCGGTGCTCAAGGCCATCGGCATCGAGGTCAAGGAAATGCAACGCTCCGGCTTTCGCTCGCGCTGCTGCGGTGGTGGTGGTGGCGCGCCGATCACCGACATCCCCGGCAAGCAGCGGATTCCCGACATGCGCATGGAAGACATCAAGGAAACCGGTGCCGAACTGGTCGCCGTCGGCTGCCCACAGTGCACCGTGATGCTCGAAGGCGTGGTCGAACCGCGCCCGCAGATCAAGGACATCGCCGAGCTGGTGGCCGAGGTGTTGATCGAAAGCGAAGTGCCGCAGAAGAAACCCGTCGCGCAACCCACTGCCGTGGAGGTGGCCTGAATGAGTGACATCATCCGCCGTGACCCGCGTGCCGAGCGTATCGCCCGCAACCGCCTGCATCCGCTGCACGCCGCCCTGCAACCCCAGCAGATTCAATGGATGGGCCCCAACGGCATCGTCCGCAAGAACCCTCATGCGGCAGCTGCGGGCTTTATTGGCCCGGCCGGCATCAAGCGCATCGACCGCAGTGGCGCCCAACAGGGCGGCAGCGGCAAGCGCCAGAGCGGCAGCGCCCAGGTACAGCTGCCGCTGCAT
The DNA here is from genome assembly GCF_001945395.1 of Pseudomonas sp. PA15(2017). Classification (GTDB taxonomy): domain Bacteria; phylum Pseudomonadota; class Gammaproteobacteria; order Pseudomonadales; family Pseudomonadaceae; genus Aquipseudomonas. The sequence continues at coordinate 15,439 of NZ_MSXV01000009.1, forward strand.
GTGGTCGAGCAGCCGGCCTTCATCATCGCCGTGGTGCCGGATATGGTCGGTGGTCGCCTGAGCAGCCACGACAAGGATCTGCTCGGCCTCGCCCATCAACTGGCCGGCAAGGATGGCGCCGTGCTGGCCGTGGTGTTCGGCGAGCACAAGGAATCCGCTTTCGACAACGTGGGCGTCGATCGTCTGCTGCAACTCGAAGGCGACGAATACAGCGGCTACTCACCCGAGCAGCGCGTGTTGGCGCTGCGCGCCGTGGAGAGTCAGTTCGACCCGCGCCACTGGCTGTTGCCGGACAGCCGCACCGGCGGCGGCGAACTGGGCCGCCGCCTGGCTTCTTGCCTGGGCGAGCGACCGGCCACCCGTGTCTGGCAGGTCAAGGATGGGCAGAGCACGGGCCGCGCCGGTGCCGGCCGCGAAGACATCGCGCGGGCCGCACCGCGGCTGATCCTGGCCGCTGCCGAGTGCGCCGAGCCGGTCAGCGAAACCCGCCATGAAGCACGCCAGGTCGAGCTGTCGGCGCAGGTCCCGCGCAATCTGCCACGCATCGAAGACCTGGGCTCGGTCGCCGTCGACCCGGCGCAGATTCCCATGGCCGAATCCGAATTCATCCTCTCCGGCGGTAACGGCGTGAAGGACTGGGAGCTGTTCCACCGCGCCGCCGTGGCCCTGGGCGCCACCGAAGGCGCCTCGCGGGTGGCGGTCGACGACGGCCACATGCCGCGGGCCCGCCAGGTCGGTGCTACCGGCACCTGGGTTACCGCGCGGGTCTATGTGGCGGTAGGCATTTCCGGCGCGATCCAGCACCTGCAGGGCATCGGTGCCTGCGACAAGGTGGTGGCGATCAACCTGGATCCGGGTTGCGACATGATCAAACGCGCCGACATGGCGGTGATCGGCGACGCGGCGGCGATCCTCCAGGCCTTGATCGAGCGCGTGGAAGCACACCGCAACGGAGCCAAACGCGATGCCGCATGACTCTCTCGGTCGCTTCTGGTGGGAGCGGGCCATGCCCGCGAAATCGCACACACAACGGGAGATCCGGCATGGCTGATCTGAACGTCGTCACCCTGGTCTCCATCGGCTCGCACCCCGCCTCGGGCCGCCCGCGGCGCGCTGAACAGGATGCCCGCGCCGTCGAGCTGGGCCTGCGCCTGGCCGGTGAAAAACTCAACGTGGTGCATGCTGGCGACCCGCAGGAGGACACCCTGCGCGCCTACCTGGGCATGGGTTTGCCGGGTCTTACCGTACTCGAGCAGAGCCGCGAGACCGATGCCCTGCCGGCCCTTGTCGAACACCTGCAACTGGCCAAGGCGCAGCTGGTGCTGACCGGCAGCCAGGCGGAAACCGGCGAAGGCTCGGGCATGCTGCCCTATCTGCTCGCAGAGTGCCTGGGCTGGCCGCTGATCGTCGGCCTGGCGGAAGTGGAGAGCATCGACGGCGGCAGCGCCCAGGTGCTGCAGGCCCTGCCCCGCGGGCAACGGCGGCGGCTGAGGGTGCGCCTGCCCTTCGTCGCCAGTGTCGATAGCGCCGCGCCGGCAGCCCGGCAGAGCGCATTCGGCCCGGCACGGCGCGGCACCCTGGAGCGTGAAGCGGTGGAGCTGGTCGACGACCCGCTGTATGCCGACGCGCAATGGCAGCCGGCCCGACCGCGCCCCAAGCGCTTGAAAGTGATCAAGGCCAAGACCGGTGCCGAGCGCATGAAGGCGGCGACCGCGAAAGCGGCGAGCGGTGGTGGCCAGGTGATCACCGGCGTCTCGCCACAGGAAGGTGCAGAGGCTATCTTCAAGCTACTGCTGGATGAAGGCGTGCTGCGCTGACGGAACGCCGAATTCGAACTTGCCACGAGGACGCCCACGATGATGCATACCGAACTGATCGACCAGGAAGATCTGCGCGAACGCCTGGTCGCCCTTGGCTTCAGCGTTCCCAGCGGCGCCAGCGCCGAGCAGGCCTGCGAATACGCGGTGACCGGCCTGTGCCCGGAACGCGCCCTTGCCCTGCGCCATATGGTCGAAGACATCCTCGCTGGCAGCGCGACCGTGCTGCCGACCGTGCGCGAAGCCATTTCCCGCACATTACTGCCGGCACTGGTGCCGCGCAGCTGAACGACCCGAACATGCCACCTGCCTGATCGTTCGGGCACGGGCATTCGACGCACAAATACTGTGTGCAGGCCTGTGGATAAACTGTTGGATAACCGCGCTACGCTTTTTATTCACGGGCCGCCTGGCAGGCTGACCATTTTTCGTTCGACGGCGGCATCACGCCTGCCACGAAAGGCCCGAAACAACGCGCTTTCAGCCTTGAATCAATGATTGGCCTGACGGCATTCTGCCCACTGACGTTTTGCGCACAAATACTCTGTGCATAACTGTGGATAATCTGTGAAAGACGGCGCAGACGCCACGGTTCTCGGGCGTCTGCGGGAATTGAGCAGTTTTTGTGCGATGCGGAAAATCAGATGATCCGCACGCTGGCGAACGTCGACTCGCCCTGGGCACGGCTCAGCGCCGCCATGGCCGATGACGACTCGGGCAGCAGCTCATCGTGTACCGGCACCAGTGCCACGACGTTGGAGCTGCTGCCAGCACGCTCGTCACGCGGTGGAATGCCGAAGTACTCGCGGTAGCACTTGGAGAAGTGCGGCGTGGACACGAAGCCGCAGACCGAGGCCACCTCGATGATCGACATGGACGTCTGCTTGAGCAACTGGCGAGCACGAATCAGGCGCAGCTTCAGGTAGTAGCGCGACGGCGAGCAGTGCAGGTACTTCTGGAACAGTCGCTCAAGCTGACGACGCGATACGTCGACGTAGAGCGCCAGCTGGTCCAGATCGATCGGCTCCTCGAGGTTGGCCTCCATCAGCGCGACGATTTCCTGCAGCTTCGGCTGATTGGTGCCGAGCATGTGCTTGAGCGGCACACGCTGGTGATCCTGCTCGTTGCGAATACGCTCGTAGATGAACATTTCGGAAATCGCCGCCGCCAGTTCACGGCCATGCTCGCGGCCGATCAGGTGCAGCATCATGTCCATTGGCGCAGTACCGCCGGATGAGGTGTTGCGGTTACGGTCGATGGAAAATAGGCGCGTGGTGATGGCGGCACGGGGGAAGGCCTCCTGCATGGCAGCGAGAAACTCCCAATGCACACTGCAATCGTAGCCGTCGAGCAGGCCGGCCTTGGCCAGCGCCCAGCTGCCGGTACATACCGCGCCCATTTGCCGGCCCTGGCGAGCCTGGGCCTGCAGCCACTGCACATGATCGCGGGTAACGCTGCGCTGAATATCCACACCACCACAGACGATCACCGCGCTCAGTGCCGGGGCGCTCGCCGTGCTGGCGTCAGGGGTGATTTTCAAACCGTCGCTGGCGCAAACCGGCTGGCCGTCGAGGGTCAGGGTGTGCCAGCGATACAGTTCCTTGCCGGAGAGCTGGTTGGCCATGCGCAGGGGTTCCACCGCAGAGGCCAGGGAGATCAGGGTGAAGTTGTTCAACAACAGAAAGCCGATGGACTGTGGAACGCGACTCTGGAGCTGCGTTCCCTGATTGAACTGGGACATCGATGAACCCTCACGCTAACCAGGTTATGAGCCTTCATGGCGAGGCTCTGTTTTCTTGTAATAACGCCCGACTGGCAGTCAAGCAGATGGCCTATATAACGCAAAGGCCATGCCGACATTGAACGCCCGTTCAAACAAGAACCGACGGCAGCTGGAAAGGCCGATTGCTGGGCCTTGGAGACACCCTGAAATGGTGTGGGGAAAACGGCGCAATGTGCCATGCCACAAGGGCTTGAGCATTTTCGTAGCAGTAGTTGGCGTAACGGTGTTTCCGCACAGTCTGCAGGGGTAACCGAGCAGCCCGAAGAGAATATGACTGACCGGTCACACAGGCGACATATCGGCCAGATCCCCCATGCACCAAAAATTGGCGATAGCCTGCTGTGCTGAGCAGAAAATGCTCACTGCGGTAAGAGCCTGTTCACGATCTTGATGCGCCTGAAGCGGCAACTACGAGGTAGTTCGCCGACCTGCTGTGGGCGCCCCCACTTGGCTGCCAGATCGCCGAATCTCGGCTTGAAGACCCTAAGAACCTGTTCACGATCTTTTGCGCCTGAAGCGGCAACTACAAGGCAGAAGCGGTCGTTCGCTGATCCACTGTGCGATGGCCGCTCCCGCCACTTAGCTGCCAGAAACGGCGAGCCTGGGCTGTAAGATCATGAACAGGTTCTAAGGGCATCTGCGCATTTTTATCTGCTGGCCGATCGGCCGTCAGTCGCAGTCGGTATCGGAGTGCGACAGATGCCAGAAAGCGGCGACGAGCAAACGAAATCGGCGGCCAGTTATCCGTCCCGCAAAAGCGGAAGACCGCGTCGAACGGTCGGAAAACGACCGAAACCGATACGTTTTTTGCTCGCTACCAACAGCTTTACATACGTTTTTTAAATCTGCTGTAGCCCGCATGCCCCCTGGCCTTCACCCGCCATGAAGGCTGAAAACCGCGTCATGCGCGGCCTCCAGCCTTGGCCAAGTACAGAAGTAATCTGTTATGGTTTTTTTAGGCGAGGGCTTCGTGTCGTCGCCCAACACGTCAGGGTCGTAATTCGATAATTGCCACGACCGCAAGACTATATCGTTGAGTCAGCCGATTTCGTCGCTGCCACTCTTGACCAGAGAGGCAGACTGGGGCCCACCGCCCTGGACCGAAGAACAGATAAGTGCTGGCTACCGCAACAGGGCGCCAGCCCAACAAGAAATTTCGGATGTACGCGCATCTCGGATGAGGTGTGAATACCCAAAGGACTGGGCTTCGTAACACTGCCAGAGGGTTTGGAAAGCAGTTTGCAGCACGGCCACGCATTACATCATTCGTCACGTTCACCTATTGCGCTTGCCTCGGCGACCGCTCTGGGACGCGCTCGAGTGCCTGCAGAACGCCTTGTGACAGAACGCTGTCCAAACCCAGGAACCGTGTATATACCCACAAGCAAGAACAGTCTGCATCGCATGACGGACGCCCGGTGGGCGCTCGGCAAACTGCGTGTGACTGCTCTGATGTCTACTGAAGGGGAACCATCCCATGCAGTCTGGAAAAATCGTCGTCGAAAACCTCTACAAGGTGTTCGGCGACAAGCCGCAAGAAGCCATCGACCTGCTCAAGCAGGGCTGGAGCAAGGACAAGATCCTCGCTGAAAAAGGCGCCGTGATCGGTGTCAGTGACGTGTCGTTCAGCGTCGAAGAGGGCGAGATCTTCGTCCTGATGGGCCTCTCGGGCTCGGGTAAATCCACCCTGATCCGCCTCATCAACCGGCTGGTCGAACCCACCGCCGGCAATGTCTACATCGACGGCCAGAACGTCGCCAAACTGCCCAAGGATCAGCTCATCGACCTGCGTCGTCGCGACATGAGCATGGTCTTCCAGTCCTTCGCCCTGATGCCCTCGCGCACCGTGCTCGAAAACGCCGCCTTCGGCCTCGAGGTCGCTGGCAAGGGCCGCAAGGAACGTGAAGAACGCGCCATGCAGGTGCTCGCGCAGGTCGGCCTGGACACCTTCGCCAACAAATTCCCCCACGAGTTGTCCGGCGGCATGCAGCAACGGGTCGGCCTGGCCCGCGCGCTCTCCGTGGACCCGTCGATGATCATCATGGACGAAGCCTTCTCGGCCCTCGACCCGCTCAAGCGCCGTGAGATGCAGGACATCCTGCTGGAGCTGCAGAAGACCCATCGTCGCACCATCATCTTCGTGTCCCACGATATCGAAGAAGCCATGCGCATCGGCAACCGTATCGGCATCATGGAGGGCGGCAAGCTCGTCCAAGTCGGCACGCCGCAGGAACTTATCGACAATCCTGCCAACGAATATGTGCGCAACTTCTTCGATACGGTCGACACCAGCCGCTATCTAACCGCTGGCCAGTTGAAAGCCAACAGTGTTCCGGTCTACGTGCACAACGGCAAGGCGCCCGATGCGCAGACCGTGTGCCGCGAATTGCAGGCACAGGACAAGCACTACGCCTTCATCGTCGACGAAGACAACAAGTTCCGCGGCTCCATCAGCCTGGAAAGGATCGCCCTGCTGGTCGAGGGCGGCGACTCCCCGGCACTCGATGGCGACGTGCTGAAAGCCATCAGCCCGGTTCCCGAAGACCTGCCTCTGGATCAGGTGATCAACCGCCTGGTGGACAACGAGGGTCCGATCCCGGTGGTCGACCAGGATGGCCACTACAGCGGCGCCATCAGCAAGGGCCGCCTGCTGACCCGCCTGCAGGGAGAATGACATGAGCGAGAAACTGGATCTGGGTAGCTGGGTCAACGACGCGGTTCAGCACATGCTGGACAACTACAGCGGCGTGTTCGACAGCATGGGCAGCGTGGTCAGCGGCTTCTCCGAAGCGATCGAGAACGTGCTGATGCTGCCACCGGCGTGGCTGCTGATCGCCATCTTCGTGGCCTTGGGCCTGTGGCGCATCGGTTTTCGCTTCGCGGTGTTCACCACCGTGGCGTTCGTGCTGATCGTGATGACCGGCTTCTGGGAACAGACGGTGGTGACCCTCGGCCTGACCTTCTCGGCGACCCTGATCAGCCTGCTGATCGGTATTCCGCTGGGTATCTGGGCAGCCAAGAGCGAGCGCGTATCGACCATCATCCGGCCGATACTGGACTTCATGCAGACCATGCCAGCGTTCGTCTACCTGATTCCGGCGGCCATGCTGTTCGGCCTCGGCCGCGTGCCCGGCATCATCGCCACGGTGATCTTCGCCATGCCGCCGGCCGTGCGCCTGACCAGCCTGGGCATCCGCCAGGTCAACAAGGAAATCGTCGAAGCGGGCCAGTCGTTCGGCTGCAACAGCCGCCAGTTGCTGTTCAAGGTGCAACTGCCCAATGCGATGCCGTCGATCATGGCGGGCGTCAACCAGACCATCATGATGGCCCTGTCGATGGTGATCATCGCCTCGATGGTCGGTGCCGGCGGCCTGGGCAACGACGTGCTGGCGAGTATTCAGCGTCTGGACATCGGCCTGGGCTTCGAAAGCGGCATGGCCGTGGTGCTGCTGGCGATCATTCTCGACCGCATCACCGAAAGCTTCGGTACACCGCAGACCACCGCAAACCGCGCGGGTTGGCTGAACTGGCTGAGTGCGCGACTGCAGCGCCAGTAAAAGGCCATACTCGACTTCCTCTCAATCACACAAGGATTCGCGGATGAACATATTTCACAAGGCAGCGGGTGTCGGCCTGTTGTCCTGCGCCCTGGTGCAGGGCGCCTGGGCCCAGGAGCCGGCCAGTTGCAAACAGGTACGCTTCGCCGAAATCGGCTGGGCCGACATCGCCGCCACTACCGGCGTGGCCATGACCCTGACCGAAGGCCTCGGCTATACGCCGCGCAAGACCATGGCCTCGGTGCCGATCGCCTTCACCGGGGTGAAGAACAAGCAGATCGACGTGTTCCTCGGCTACTGGGCACCCTCGATGGATTCGGTGATCGAGCCATTCACCAAGGACAACAGCGTCAAGGTGCTGCCCAAGGCCAACCTGGAAGGCGCCAAGTACACCCTGGCCGTGCCGACCTACGCGGCCGAGGCGGGCCTTAAAAGCTTTCAGGACATCGCCAAGTTCAAGGATCAGCTGGGCGGCAAGATCTACGGCATCGAGCCGGGTAACGACGGCAACCTGCTGATCGACGGCATGATCAAGGAAAACAAGTTTGACCTGGGCGAGTTCAAGATGGTCGAGTCCAGCGAAGCCGGCATGCTGGTGCAGGTGCAGCGCGCGATCCGCAAGAAGGAGCCGGTGGTGTTCCTCGGCTGGGCTCCGCACCCGATGAATACCCAGTACGACATGACCTACCTGTCCGGCGGTGATGACGTGTTCGGCCCGGACTACGGTGCGGCCAAGGTCTACACCGTGGTGCCTACCGACTACGAGGCGCGTTGCGCCAACGTCGGCAAGCTGCTGAACAACCTGCAGTTCAACGTCGAGATGGAAAGCCAGTTGATGGAGAAAGTCCTTGAGAAAAAGGACCCCGCCGACGTTGCCAAGCAATGGATCAAGGCCAACCCGCAGGTGCTCGACGCCTGGCTGCAGGGTGTGACCACCTTCGACGGCCAGGACGGTGCGGCCGCCGTGAAGAAATTCGTCGGGCTCTGAGCCCGCTCTCACCGCGACCCGCCCGCACCTGGGCGGATCAGGTACAGCAGGCGAGGCGCCACGCATCGCCTGCCAGCCGGGGGCCCAGGCCCCCTGCGCCGGTGCCAACAGGGCCATGCCCTGCTCTGCACAGCTGGTGCCGCAAGGCCCGCGATCAGAACGAGCCAGTAAACCATCTGAACTGCCACTCACTGACGGAGCAAGACCTATGCACAATTTCAAACGCCTCTGCCTGCAGAGCCTCGGTGCTGCTGCCCTGGCCCTGGGCATGTCCGGCGCCATGGCCGCCGACAAGCCGGCCCTCAAGATCGGCTACGTGAACGGCTGGGACGACAGCGTTGCCGTCACCCATGTCGCCGGTGAAATTCTCAAGACCAAGCTCGGTTACGACGTGACCCTGCAACCGGTCGAGCCGGCCATCATGTGGCAGGGCATCGCCCGCGGCGACCTCGATGCCACCCTCTCCGCCTGGCTGCCCGCCACCCACGGCGAGTACTACGAGAAACTCAAGGACAAGGTGACCGTATTGGGCACCAACTACGACGGCGCCAAGATCGGCCTGATCGTTCCCGAATACGTTGAAGCCAAGACCATCGCCGACCTGGAGAAGTACGCCAAGGACTTCGATGGCAAGATCACCGGTATCGACGCCGGCGCCGGCGTGATGCGCCGCACCGAAGACGCGATCAAGGAATACGATCTCAAGAGCATCAAGCTGATGCCAAGCTCCGGCCCGGCCATGACCACCGCCCTGACCCGCGCCGAGAAAGCCCAGAAGCCGATCGTGGTGACCGGCTGGATCCCGCACTGGATGTTCGCGCAATGGAAACTGCGTTTCCTGGAAGACCCCAAGAACGTCTTCGGTGAAGCCGAGCACGTCGACACCGTGGCCAACCCAGGCCTGGAAGCCAAGGCACCGGAAGCGGCAGCTTTCCTGAAGAAGATTTCCTGGAGTGCCGAGGAAGTCGGCTCGGTGATGCTGTCCATCCGCGACGGCGTGAAACCGGACGAAGCGGCCAAACAGTGGATCGCCAAGAACCCGGATCGCGTGGCCGAGTGGCTGAAGTGATCTGAGCGTTCGCCAGCGCGACCTCCCGCAAATGCCAGTCAGCCACCTGACTGGCATTTTTTCGTTCTGTGCCTCTCGCGACTGCCTGCCCGATCAAGTTAGGCTTCCCTACCGCCATATATTTTTGTATATAGCGGTAGCGAAAGTGGCCGCCATCTGCGGCCCTCACCCAGGAGCCATTCATGCACACCCGCCTCGCTCGTCCGCTTCTCCTGCTTTGCGCCAGCCTGGCCATGGCCGGCAACGCTCTTGCCGACCAGGTTCAAGTCGCGGTCGCCGCCAACTTCACCGCCCCGATGCAGGCCATCGCCAGTGCCTTCGAGAAGGACACCGGGCACAACGTGCAGGCCTCGTACGGTGCCACCGGGCAGTTCTATGCGCAGATCAGCAACGGTGCGCCGTTCGAAGTGTTCCTCTCTGCCGATGACAGCACGCCCGCCAAACTCGAGCAGGAAGGCCAGAGCGTAAAAGGCTCGCGCTTCACCTACGCCATCGGCACGCTGGTGCTGTGGTCGCCGAAACAAGGCTTCGTCGATGACCAGGGCGCGGTACTGAAGAAGGGCGAGTTCAAACACCTGTCGATCGCCAACCCGAAAGCGGCACCCTATGGCCTCGCCGCCACCCAGACCCTCGACAAGTTGGGCCTGAGCGACGCGCTCAAGGACAAGATCGTCGAGGGTCAGAACATCACCCAGGCGCTGCAGTTCGTCTCCACCGGTAATGCCGAGCTGGGCTTCGTCGCCCTCTCCCAGGTCTACAAGGACGGCCAGATCACCAGCGGTTCCGCCTGGATGGTGCCGGAGACGATGTACGAACCGATCCGCCAGGATGCGCTGATCCTCAAGAAGGGCGAGGCCAACCCGGCGGCCAAGGCGCTGGTCGAGTACCTGAAAGGACCGAAAGCCGCCGAAATCATCAAGGCCTACGGTTACCAGCTCTAGAGAGCCTGTAAAAGGTATCCTGCGGGGTGGTGCGGCAAAGGCTGCTAGGTGGCGCAAGCGTTCGTTAACATACCTCGCAGGAGGGGCTTTAGCCCCGAGCTCTTTGCACCCTCATAAAGCTCGGAGCTAAAGCGCCTCCTACAAGAGCGGCGGCGCGTGATGTCCGCTTCTGCTTTTCACAGCCCTCCATTTGCAATGCCGGAACCTGCGTCGCAAGATCGGCAGCCTGCTGTGGCCCCGTCTTACCACCAATTCTTGAAAGGCCACCGAATGCCCCTGGGCCCCAATGACTTCGCTGCCATTCTCCTCACCCTGGAGCTGGCCACCCTGACCACGGTGCTGTTGCTGCTGGTCGGCACGCCCATCGCCTGGTGGCTCGCGCGCACCGGCTCCTGGCTGAAGCGGCCAATCGGCGCCATCGTCGCCCTACCGCTGGTGCTGCCGCCGACGGTGATCGGCTTCTACCTGCTGATCAGCATGGGGCCCAACGGTTTCTTCGGCCAGATGACCCAGGCGCTTGGCCTGGGCACCCTGACCTTCACCTTCGCCGGGCTTCTGATCGGCTCGGTGTTCTATTCCCTGCCGTTCGTGGTGCAGCCACTGCAGAACGCCTTCGAGGCCATGGGCCGCGCCCCGCTCGAGGCCGCCGCCACGCTACGCGCCGGGCCGTGGGATACCTTCTTCAGCGTGGTACTGCCGCTGGCCAGGCCGGGCTTTCTCACCGCGGCGATTCTCGGCTTCGCGCACACCGTCGGCGAGTTCGGCGTGGTGTTGATGATCGGCGGCAATATTCCCGGCAAGACCCAGGTGGCCTCGGTACAGATCTACAACCATGTGGAAACCATGGAATACGCCCAGGCCCACTGGCTGGCCGGCGGCATGGTGGCGTTCTCGTTTCTGGTGCTGCTGGCGCTCTACTCCAGCAACCGCCGCGCGCAGAAGGCCTGGACATGAACGACCTGCAGATCCACGCCCGCTTCACCCTCAGCCATCCTGGCTTCACGCTGGACGTCGACCTGCAACTGCCCGGCCGCGGCGTCAGCGCACTGTTCGGCCACTCCGGTTCGGGCAAGACCACGGTACTGCGCTGCGTCGCCGGGCTGGAGCGATCTGGCAGCGGTTACCTCAAGGTCAACGGCGAAACCTGGCAGGACAGCGCCAACGGCATCTGGCTGCCCGCCCACCAGCGCCCGGTCGGCTACGTGTTCCAGGACGCCAACCTGTTTCCCCAACTTTCGGTGCGGCGCAACCTGGAGTTCGGCTTCAAGCGCATCGCCAAAGCCGCGCGACGCGTGCCTTTCGAGCAAGCGGTCGAATTGCTAGGCATCGGTCACTTGCTCGAGCGCCTGCCCGATCGCCTCTCCGGTGGCGAACGCCAGCGCGTCGGCATGGCTCGCGCCCTGCTCACCAGCCCGCGCCTGCTGCTGATGGACGAGCCTTTGGCAGCGCTGGATCTCAAGCGCAAGGGCGAGGTGCTGCCCTATCTGGAGCGTCTGCACGACGAGCTGGACATTCCGATTCTCTACGTCAGCCACGCGCCGGACGAGGTGGCGCGCCTCGCCGATCATCTGGTGGTGCTCGACGAAGGTAGCGTCACGGCCAGCGGGCCGCTCAAGGAAACCCTGATCCGCAATGACCTGCCATTCATCTTCGAGGACGAAGCCGAAGCGGTGATCGACGGGCTCGTCGCCCACCATGACGGCCACTATGACCTGCTCGGCATCGACCTTGCCGGCACCACGGCCAGCCTGCGATTGGCACACGCACCACTGCCAGCGGGGCGCTCGGTGCGTATCAAGATCAAGGCCCGCGATGTCAGCCTGAGCCTCGAGCAGGCCCGCGACAGCAGCGTACTGAATCTACTGCCGGTGACGGTGCAACGCTGGTTCGACCTGCCAAACCCGGCGCACCGCCTGGTGGAGCTGCAACTGGGCGAACAGCGCATCATCGCGCGCATCACTCGCTATTCGTTCGATCAGTTGGGCATCCAGGCCGGCCAGGCGTTGTGGGCACAGGTGAAGTCGGTGTCGCTGCTGGCTTCATAGCGCGCGCCTGAGCAACCCTGCGTGGCAGCGGGCGGGGCGCCTGGTCCATGCCCGCGGAGCGGTCGCGTGCACGACGCGCTCCCGCGTGATCGCCACGCGGCTCGCTGGCGAAGTCGGGCGGGTGGCGCCAGGGTCGTGCCGATGGTGGGTTATGCCGCGACGAAACCTGAAACGTGCCTTCCTACGTGACAGGCGCCATCCCCCACCCTGCGACCCATCAATCTGCCAGCCGCTGTTCGGCTCGCCGCAGCAAATCGCGTAGCGCTGCAAGCTGTCCAGCATCCCCCTCATCCAGGAGCTGCTCGATGCGCTTGAGCGGTGGCGCAGCCGGCAGGTTGAGGTGCCGCGCCTCGATCTGCTCGGCCCCGCACACCAGCAGGGCAAAGTGCACCACGTTTTCCAGCTCCCGCGTATTGCCCGGCCAGTCATGCCGTTCCAGCACCTTCTGGGCGGCCAGGCTGATGTTCGGCAACGGCAGGCGCAAGCGCTGGGTGTAAATACCCAGGAAGTACTCGGCCAGGGGCAGCACATCGCCGACCCGCTCACGCAGCGGCGGCAATTGCAGATGGCCGTCGCTGAGGTAATGGGCCAGGCGCTCGTCGAACTTGCCGGCCTCGACCGCCCGCCAAAGATCGATGCTGGTGGCGGCGACCAGCCGCACGTCCACCGGTGTCGGTGCCGATGCCCCGACACGCCAGGCCTCGCCGGTTTCCAGCGCGCCCAGCAGCTGCGCCTGCAACGCCAGGGGCAGGTCGGCGATCTCGTCCAGATACAGGGTGCCGCCATTGGCCGAGCCCAACCAGCCGGCGCGGCTGCTTGGCGCTCCCTGATGGGCGCCAGCGGTGTAGCCGAACAACTCGGCCTCGCCATGGTTGGGGCTCAGGCCGCTGCAACTCAGGGCCACGAACAAACCGGGGCGCTCGCTGGAGCGATGAATGTGACGGGCCAGTAGCTCCTTGCCGGTACCGGTTTCACCCTCGATCAGAATCGGTACCGGCAAGCCGGCGAGGCGCTCGACCTCCTCGCGCAACCGTCGGGTACGCGGGTCGATGAATACCAGCGCCTTGGCACGAATGCTCAGCGGGCTCTTATCGGCGTCGGGAAAAATCAGCAGCGACGGATCGGCTGCCGTAGACAGGCTCATAGATGACTCTCCATGACGGTCGGGCCGCGAAAGGCCAGGCAGCGGCTACCGATCAGGCACGCAGGCGCAGCTGCTGTTCGATGCGGCTCTGCAGGCGGAACAGGTAAGCGAAACCCTGATCCCAACGCTGGTGACCGGATTTCACATTGATATGCCCGGCACCGCTGAGAATGGCGATCTCGCTGCCCCAGTCGCGGGCCAGTTCGATGGCGCGTGCGGCGCTGGCGGCCGAGTCGTTGTCGGAGCCCACCAACTGGCTGGGAAATGGCAGTGCCTGACGTGCGATCGGCGCGAAGTTGCGCAGGGCCTCCGGGCAGTTGGGACGCTCCACGTCGGCCGGCGCCACCAGCAGCGCGCCGCGCACGCGGCGTATGGAGGCCGTCGATGCCCGAGCAGCCCAGCAGGCGACGGTGACGCAGCCCAGGCTGTGGGCAATCAGAATCGCTGGGCGCGGATCGTCGGCAATCTGCCGTTCCAGCGCAGCGACCCAGTCCTCTCGGCGTGGCGCCAGCCAGTCCAGCTGCTCGACCCGCGCACTATTGGGCAGGCTGCGTTGCCAGTGGCTCTGCCAATGGTCATCCGCCGAGCCCTGCCAGCCTGGGACGATCAGGTAGCGAACAGCTTCACTGCGCATAGGGCGCCCTCCGTATCTACATGACCTGCAGTGTACGAGGGCAAAATACGATCTAAAAAGAATAAGAACTTATTTACTTATTCCCTAACCCAGTTTTCTCGACAGCTAAAGTGAAAACACCCATATATTCTATAAAGATATATAAATGTTCTTAAACAGTATTTTTAAGAATATTTCAAGCTGCTTAGTATCCGCTCCACGCCCCGCCACCGACAGCCGTCGCACCACGATTCGAGGGCAAGGAGCCATAACCATGACCGCCACGCTTCGCAATCTGGAAGGCCAGGATGACGCCACCATCCTGCGCGAAATCCAAAGCGCCCTGAACGGCCTCAAATTCGGCTCGGTGGAAATCACCGTGCACAACGGCCAGGTGGTGCAGATCGAGCGCAAGGAAAAATTCCGCCTCCAGCAGCCTGGCAGCAAGAACGCCTGAGCGCATTTCGCCAACCCGACCACGGGCAGCCCGCATGAACCGCTACCAGTACTGCCGATGTAACCCGCGAATGCCGGCCTAGAGAGCAGACATCGCACCGCCCGACACGCACAGCACCGACTTTCAGTATCAAGGAGCTTCACCATGTCCATCCGCCGTTTCGCACTCGCTGCACTTGCCAGCGCCCTGGTTGCCGGCCCGGTAGCAGCCCAGACGCTGCTCAACGTGTCCTACGACCCGACCCGTGAGCTGTATGTGGAATTCAACAAGGCCTTCAACAAGCACTGGCAGGAACAGGGCAACGAGCCGCTGACCATCCAGCAGTCCCACGGTGGTTCGGGCAAGCAGGCTCGCGCGGTAATCGACGGCCTGCAGGCCGACGTGGTGACCCTGGCGCTGTCCGGCGACATCGATGCGATCAACCTCAACCAGCCGCTGATCGACAAGGACTGGCAGAAGCGCCTGGCCGACAACAGCACGCCGTACACCTCGACCATCGTGTTCCTGGTGCGCAAGGGCAACCCGAAGGGCATCAAGGACTGGGATGATCTGGTCAAGGATGGCGTCGAAATCATCACCCCGAATCCGAAAACTTCCGGCGGCGCACGCTGGAACTTCCTCGCTGCCTGGGCGTACGCCAAGAAGAAGTACGGCAGCGACGAAAAGGCCCTGGAATACGTGACCGAGCTGTACCGCCACGCACCGGTGCTCGACACCGGTGCCCGCGGCGCGACCATCAGTTTCGTACAGCGTGGCCTGGGTGACGTGCTGTTGGCCTGGGAGAACGAGGCCTACCTGTCGCTCGCCGAAGAAGGCGGTGACCAACTGGAGATCGTCACTCCGTCGCTGTCCATCCTCGCCGAGCCGCCAGTCGCCGTCGTCGACAAGAACGTCGACCGCAAAGGCACTCGCAAGGCCGCCGAGGCCTACCTGCAATACCTGTACAGCGAAGAAGGCCAGCGCATCGCCGCGAAGAACTTCTACCGCCCGCGTGACGCCAAGGTGGCGGCCGAATTCAAGGATCAGTTCAAGGACCTGGAGCTGGTCACCATCGACAAGGACTTCGGCGGCTGGGCCAAGGCTCAACCCAAGTACTTCGATGATGGTGGTGTGTTCGATGACATTTTCAAGAAGATCAACCAGTAAGTTCAGCTGATCGATCTGGCCCGCCATTGCGCAACTCAATGGCGGGCTTTGTTGTGGACCTGATCAAAAGGACTCTCCATGTCTCGTCGAACTTCCTCGGTCATACCCGGCTTCGGGCTGACTCTGGGCTTCACGCTCACCTACCTGGCGTTGATCGTGTTGATCCCGCTGGGTGCGATGTTCCTGTTTTCCCTGCAGCTCTCCGCTGATCAGTGGTGGGCGCTACTCAATAATCGCCAGCTGCAGTTCTCTCTGAAGCTGTCGTTCGGCACTGCCCTGGCCGCCGCGCTGCTCAATGGCATTCTCGGCACCATCATCGCCTGGGTGCTGGTGCGCTACACCTTTCCCGGCCGCCGCATCATCGATGCCATGGTCGATATGCCGTTCGCCCTGCCCACTGCCGTGGCCGGTATCGCACTGACCGCGCTGTACGCGCCCAATGGCCTGATCGGCTCGCTGTTCCCATTCAAGATCGCCTATACGCCACTGGGCATCACCCTGGCGCTGGTATTCGTGACGCTGCCGTTCGTGGTGCGCACTCTGCAGCCGGTGCTGGCCGACATCCCCAAGGAAGTCGAAGAAGCCGCTGCCTGCCTGGGCGCAAAACCGTTTCAGGTGTTCCGCCACATTCTCGTGCCAAGCCTGCTACCCGCCTGGCTGACCGGCTTTGCCCTGGCCTTCGCCCGCGGCGTGGGCGAGTACGGCTCCGTGGTGTTCATCGCCGGTAATATCCCGATGAAGACCGAGATCCTGCCGCTGCTGATCGTCTCCAAGCTGGACCAGTACGACTACCCCAGCGCCACGGCCATTGGCGTGATCATGCTGGTGGTGTCGTTCATTCTGCTGCTGCTGATCAACATCCTGCAGCGCCGTATCCAGCCGCAACTCTGAGGAGCCCGTCATGAGCCTTGCAACCCTTGGCAAGAACGCGGCCCGCCCAGTGCGCCGCTCCCCCGGCGCCATCGCCCTGATCGTCGTCGCCTGGGCGGTGTTCGCGGCGATTCTCGTGCTGCCGCTTTACATCGTCGTCACTCAGGGCCTGAGCCGCGGCCTGGAATTCTTCTGGGAGGCGATCCGCGAACCTGACGCCATCTCCGCGCTCAAGCTGACCCTGCTGGCCACCGCCATTTCGGTACCGCTGAACCTGGTGTTCGGCGTCGCGGCCGCCTGGGCGGTGACCAAGTTCGAGTTCCGCGGCAAGAGCATCCTGGTCACCCTGATCGACATGCCCTTCTCGGTGTCGCCAGTGGTCGCCGGCCTGATCTACGTGCTGCTGTTCGGCGCGCAGAGCAAGCTGGCGCCGTACCTGCAGGACCACAACCTGCAGATCATCTACGCCGTGCCGGGCATCGTGCTGGCGACCATCTTCGTGACGTTTCCCTTCGTCGCCCGCGAGCTGATCCCGCTCATGGAGGAACAGGGCACCAACGAAGAGGAAGCCGCGCGCCTGCTTGGTGCCAATGGCTGGCAGATGTTCTGGCATGTCACGCTGCCTAACGTAAAATGGGCGCTGGTCTACGGTGTGGTGCTGTGCACCGCCCGGGCGATGGGCGAGTTCGGGGCGGTGTCGGTGGTTTCCGGGCATATCCGCGGTTACACCAACACCCTGCCGCTGCATATCGAGATTCTCTACAACGAATACAACATCGTCGCCGCGTTCAGCGTGGCCATCCTGCTGCTGGTGATGGCCCTGGTCGTACTGCTGCTGCGCCAATGGAGCGAAGCGCGGCTTAGCCGCCAGCTCAAAGGCCAGGACGATTGAACCCTTTTTGCCGGCGCCGCGCCCTCTCGCGAACCGGCCAGACAGACACAGGTGTATCCCATGAGTATCGAAGTCAGCGGCATCAACAAGCACTTTGGCCAATTCAAGGCGCTCAACGACATCAACCTCAACATCCAGAGCGGCGAACTGGTCGCCCTGCTCGGCCCATCCGGCTGCGGCAAGACCACCCTGCTGCGCATCATCGCCGGCCTGGAAACCCCGGATAGCGGCAACATCGTGTTCCACGGCGAAGACGTTTCCGAGCATGACGTGCGTGATCGCAAGGTCGGCTTCGTGTTCCAGCACTACGCCCTGTTCCGCCACATGACGGTGTTCGACAACGTCGCCTTCGGCCTGCGCATGAAGCCCAAGAGCGAGCGCCCCAACGAAAGCACCATCAAGAAGAAGGTCCACGATCTGCTTGGCCTGGTGCAGCTCGACTGGCTGGCCGACCGCTACCCGGAACAGCTATCCGGTGGTCAGCGCCAGCGTATCGCCCTGGCCCGTGCCCTGGCGGTCGAACCCAAGGTGCTGCTGCTCGACGAACCCTTCGGTGCCCTCGACGCCAAGGTGCGCAAGGAACTGCGTCGCTGGCTGGCGCGCCTGCACGAGGAGGTGCACCTGACCAGCGTGTTCGTGACCCACGACCAGGAAGAAGCCATGGAAGTGGCCGACCGTATCGTGGTGATGAACAAGGGCGTGGTCGAGCAGATCGGTTCGCCGGCCGAGGTCTACGAAAAGCCGGCCAGCGACTTCGTCTACCACTTCCTCGGTGATGCCAACCGCCTGTACGTCGGTGACGACCACCATGTGCTGTTCCGCCCCCACGAAGTGAGCCTGTCCAGCGAGGCGCTGGAAGGCCATCAGGCCGGCGAGGTGCGTGATATTCGCCTGCTCGGCGCCATCACCCGCATCACCCTGAAGGTCGAGGGGCAGGACGAGCTGATCGAAGCCGAAGTGGCCAAGGATCACCTCAGCCTGGACAACCTCGCCCGTGGCACCACCCTGTACTTCAAGCCCAAGGGCGGCAAGCCGGTAAGCACCGCGAGCTGAGCGATCCGCGGGCGCCCCGCACCTGATGCGGGACGCCCGCGGCCAACTCCATGGCTGATCGGCGGAAGCCGCAAGCTCGGGCAAATGCAGTATCCTGCGCATCGTTCTAGACGACTGCCAGAACTGCCTTGACCCTAATCGCCTCCAGCAAGAATCTCGTGTTCCGGATCATCGCGCTGATGCAGCGCCATCCGGGCGCGATCGCCATTTTCGGATTTCTTTCCGGTGTCGCCAGCTTCGTGCTGGTCGACCGCCAGGCCGGGCTGGCCAAGGTGCTGGCCCTGGTGCTGCTGGTCAGCTGGCTGTGGCTGATTCTGGAAAACGTGCTGCGCGAACGCATCGCCGCGCGTTTCGGCTTCGAGCTGCCCAGGCCGCTGCTGCGCTATGCCACGCAGATGATTCACCAGGAAAGCCTGTTCTTCGTCCTGCCGTTCTTCTTCATCACCACCACCTGGAACAGCAGCCAGGCGTTGTTCAGCGGCTTGCTGGCCGCCGCCGCTCTGGTATCGATCACCGACCCGCTTTACTACAAGTGGCTGGCGCCGCGGCGTTGGATCTTTCTCGCCTACCACACTTTGGCCCTGTTCGCGGTGATGCTCACGGCGCTGCCGATCATCTTCAAGCTCAACACCACCCAGAGCTATCAGTATTCGCTGGCCGCAGCGGTGGTGCTGTCGTTTCCCAGCCTGTTCACCATCATCACCGTACGCAAATGGTGGCGTGGCCTGCTGCTGGCCGGCCTGACCCTGGCCATCGGCGCCTTCGGCTGGGTGACCCGCACCTGGGTACCGCCGGCCACGTTGTGGCTGACCGAGGTGGCGATCACCACTGAATTCGACGACCAGAACCGCTCACCCGGCAAAGGCATCGATCAGCTGACCGTCAGCCAGTTACGCAGCACCGGCCTCTATGCCTACACGGCGATCAATGCGCCGCGCGGGCTGGACGAGCGCATCTATCACGTCTGGGAACACAACGGCCAGGAGCTGGAGCGCATCGCACTGGACATCCACGGCGGCCGCGAGAAAGGCTACCGCGCCTGGACGCACAAGCAGAACTTCCCACGGGACGTGGAAGGTGACTGGCAGATTCAGGTACTGACCGACGCCGGGCAGTTGATCGGCATACTGCGCTTCGAGGTCACTCCGGATGCTGGTGCGGCGCCGAATCCCGAACCGACTCAGGATGAGCCCTTGCAGGAGCCCGAGCAACCAGACGCCAGGCCGCAAACCGCGCCTGAGTCGTCAGCCGATACCGCTCCTGAACCTGCCGAGCAGGCCGCCCCGTCCGCCAAGCCCGGCGCGGAGCCGGCGGGTCAACTCTCAGGCCCGCCAGATGGCCAGCCCGCCGCTCAACCGAAAAACCAGTAGCACACGGCGATCGCGGCAACCACGCCGGAGAACTCGGCCAGCAGCGCACACCCCACCGCGTGCCGGGCACGCTGGATCCCTACCGCACCGAAATATACGGCCAGCACGTAAAAAGTGGTTTCGGTACTGCCCTGGATGATCGCTGCGGCCAGGGCCGGGAAGCTGTCGACGCCTTGGGTCTGCATGGTTTCGATCAACATCGCCCGCGCCGCGCTGCCGGAGAACGGCTTGACCATCGCGGTGGGCAGCGCATCGACGAAGCGGGTATCCCACCCGCCCCACGCGACGATCCAGCGGATACCGTCCAGCGCCAATTCCAGGGCACCGGATGCACGCAGCACGCCCACCGCGCAGAGCATCGCCACCAGATAAGGCAACAGGCTCTTGGCGACGTCGAACCCTTCCTTGGCGCCCTCGATGAACTGCTCGTAGACCTGCACCTTGCGTAACGCACCGATCACCAGGAACGCGATGATGATGCCGAACAGCGTCAGGTTGCCGAGCAGCGAAGAAAGCGCCGCCAGCGCCGTGGCGGACATGCCGGCAAGCATGGCCATGAATCCGCCGAGCAGCAGCGCACCGGGAATCATGTAGGCCAGTACCACCGGGTCCCAAAGACGCAGGCGCTGCATGATGGCCACGGAAAACAGGCCGACCAAGGTCGATACGCTGGTGGCCAGCAGAATCGGCAGGAACACCAGGGTAGGATCAGGCGCACCCTGCTGGGCGCGATACATGAAGATGGTGACCGGCAGCAGCGTCAGCGACGACGCATTGAGCACCAGAAACAGGATCTGCGCATTGCTCGCCGTGGTGCTGCTGGGGTTGAGCTCCTGCAGCGAGCGCATGGCCTTGAGGCCGATGGGCGTGGCCGCGTTGTCCAGGCCCAGGCCATTGGCCGCGAAGTTCATGGTGATCAGCCCAAGGGCGGGGTGACCGCGTGGCACTTCCGGCATCAAGCGTGAGAACAGCGGCCCGAGCACGCGTGCCAGCGCGTCCACCAGGCCAGCCTTCTCGGCAATGCGCAACAGCCCCAGCCAGAGAGTCAGCGTGCCGAACAGCAGCACCATCACTTCGACGGACAGCTTGGCCATGGCGAACAGGCTTTCCACCATTGCGCCGAATACGGCCGGGTCGTCAGCCAACAGCCAACGGCTGAGCCCTGCTACCGCTGCCACTATGAAAAAGCTCAGCCACAAGCCATTGAGCATACGTCACCCCCTAGAACATGGCGGCGATGATAACGCGGGGAGACGGGGAAAGAGGAAGGGCTTGAGGAACACAGAACGATTTAGTAACTGTCGGACGGAGCAACGGCGCCAGAAGGCGCCGTCAGTAGTATCAGTACCAGTTGGAGTCTTTCTTCAACTGCTCTTGCAGCAACTGCTTGACCCCGTCGTCCGGCCCACCGAGCCAACGCAGATCAGCGTGCTTGCTGGGTGCCTTGTCCTGCGGCAGGCCATCGGGCACCTGAACCCAGAGGGCGTAGGCATCATCCCTGTCTGGCGTAAAAGCGACGTAGAGGCGCTGATTGAAACAATTGGAGGTTTCGCACAACTGCCCGACCAGGTATTGGTCGCCGTCTTCTTCCAGAGTCTTCATCGGAGTGGCGACGCCGCTGAGATTGATCACCCATTCAGGTAATCGCTCCTCATCCCGGATCAGATCCTGCCAGGCTTCACGATAGTCCGGGTTACTCCCGAGCAGTTCGTTCAAGCGGAACTCGCCATCCGTATTGGCGGCCAAGGCCGCCGCGCTACCGCCCAGCATGAGGGCAGCAGCGAGCGTCTTGAATCGATTCATCGTCATGCCTCGCCTAGCCCCGTGGGCGACGACCCATGATGAACGAAACGATGAACATGACCAGGAACACCACGAAAAGGATTTTCGCGATACCTGTGGCAGTGCCTGCGATACCACCGAAACCCAGTACAGCGGCAACAATGGCGATGATCAGAAAGGTAATGGCCCAACTCAGCATGGCGTTTCTCCTTGGTTTTTTTGGGGTCTAACGGGTGTAACACTTGAAAAATCGTTCACGGGGTCTCAGAACACCCAGCGGGTCTGCTTGGCAGGCGCTTCGACGAAATCGGCGCGTACCCAGTCGCTGTCGCTGTGCGCTTTGGGTGCACCGACGATCTGCAAGGTGGCCGGTACCGCCTGGATGGCTGCGGCGCGTGCCTCGGTAGGCGCTTGCATGGACACCGGCACCACCGCCTGGCTCGAAACCTGTGGCGCCACGACCTGCTGCACGGGGGCTTTGGTCGCCACGCTCACCAACAGGACCATCACAGCAGCGACTGCAAGAATCAGGATCTCGGTGTGGGCGCGGTGAAGGTTCATGCTGGGCTCCTCAAGATCATCGTCGAACGGCTCGGCGTTCAGTTCATGCGAAGATAATTGCAGCCTGCGTGCCAGCTTTTCGAAAAAATAAAATCGTTATAAATCAATAAGTTAAATGATGTAAAACAAATGCCATCATTGGCATCCTGCACGATGGCCGCCTGCGGCTCGGGCGTTCTGCACGACGCCGCAGACGCTGCGATCAGGCGCTCTTGAGCTCGCGCATACGCTGGTGGCATGCGCGTACCTTGGGCATTTCCACGGCCAGCAGCGCGCGGACGTCGGGCTGAGCGGATTCCATGGCATCCTCGAAAGCCTCGAGAATGCGGTCCTCGGCCTCTTCGAGCTGCGCGATGTAAGTCGCCTCTTCGTCACTCGACAGCGTGGCACGTGCGTCGGCATAGGCCTGGCGCAGCTTGCCGACCAGGGTTCCGCTGCTGGTGGGCTCCTCGTGATTGGCGGCGACCTTGACGGCCAGCGCCTGAATCACCTGATGTTTGGCCTGCGCCATGTCGCGGAACAGGGCCTGCAGGCGTACATCCTCGATCTCGTCGTGGGCATGCTCATAGAAGCGCTGGCCATCGCGGATGATGGCGATCAGTTCGTTGAGTTGCTCGGTCTTGTAGCTCATGGTGGCTCTCCTGAAGAGGTTGGCAGCGCCGATGACGCTACCGGAACGCGGCAGACCGGGCGGCCTGCCTTGTCGTAACGGCGTCAGCCGGCGATGCGCAGGGCGTCGGCATCGACACCACGTACGCCACGGATGTTGCGTGCGGTCTCCACGGCGAGGCGTTTTTCGGCATTGCTGAGCACCGTGCCGCTGAGGCTGACGAAACCCTCGCGGGTATCGACCTTGATATTCAGGGCGTCGAGGTTGCGGCTATAGAGGAAGCTGGCCCTCACCTTGTTGGTGATCCAGCTGTCGCTGATCGAGGCCGCTGCATCGTTGGCCGCGTTCTGCGCCTCGGCAGTGGCGCTGTCGGCGGTGTTGATGCTCAGATGGTTGTGCACCTCGCGTACGCCGTCGGTATTGGTGACCAAGTCACCGGCGAGCTCCTTGGCGGCCGGCGTTCCGGCATTGCCGCTGAGGCTGACCACGCCGTTCTCGGCACGCACCTGGATATCGAGCCCCTCGGTGTTGCTGTTCCACAGCAGCTTGGATTTCACCGTGGCAGCCAGTGTCGCGTCGTCGAAGCGTTGGGCCAGAGTCTTGTCAGTGACGAGCCTGGCCTGCTCCTCGATGACCGGCGGGGCCAGGTCGGGATCGATCTGCAGCTTGTTGTCGACTTCACGAACACCTTCGATGCTGCCAGCCAGTTCACTGGCCAACTCGTGTTCGGCAGTGTTCTCGACCGCACCACTCAAGGTGGCGACGCCATCCTCCACGGACACCTGGATATCGAACGGATCCAGATGCCGATTGAGCGCGAATGCAGTGTCGATGGCCCCCTGCTGGCAGGCATCGCTCAATTGCCGCGACAGATCGCCTTCGGCTGCCTGCACCAGCGGAGCCAGGGTGATCAGACCGGTAATGGCCATGGCCAACGTGGATTGTCTCAACAGCATGTAACGCCTCCTTCTTCGCCAAAAAAGCCGCTCAAGAGCGGATCGGTTAAGGTCGCAAGTGGTATGCCAGCCGCCTGTAAAAATAAAAACCAACTAAAATCAGCTGGTTAAATCCAATGCCTGGCTAATGACCGCTTGCACGATGCAAGATCGCGCCATACTAGCCGTGCAACTTGCACGAAGTTTTATAGATAATCTCTGCCATTCACCCCATGGAGCATGTAAATGGAAGCAACAGGTCAGAGCGGGCGCATCCTATTGG
Source organism: Pseudomonas sp. PA15(2017) (assembly GCF_001945395.1). Classification (GTDB taxonomy): domain Bacteria; phylum Pseudomonadota; class Gammaproteobacteria; order Pseudomonadales; family Pseudomonadaceae; genus Aquipseudomonas. The sequence goes on from NZ_MSXV01000009.1 coordinate 39,355, forward strand.
TCGACGACGAAGCGGCTATCCTGCGTACCTTCCGCTATTGCCTGGAGGACGAGGGCTATCAGGTCACGACCGCCAACAGCGCCGCGCAAACCGAATCGCTGTTGCAGCGCCAGGTATTCGACATGTGCTTTCTCGATTTGCGCCTGGGTGATGAAAATGGCCTGGACGTGCTCGCCCAGATGCGTGTCCAGGCACCGTGGATGCGCGTGGTGATCGTCACGGCGCACTCGGCCATCGACAGTGCGGTCGATGCCATGCAGGCCGGCGCCGCCGATTATCTGGTCAAGCCGTGCAGCCCCGATCAGCTGCGCCTGGCTGCCGCCAAGCAGCTCGAAGTGCGCCAGCTCTCCGCGCGCCTCGAGGCCCTGGAAGGTGAAGTGCGCAAGCCCAGCGACGGCATCGACTCGCACAGCCCAGCGATGATGGCGATTCTGGAAACCGCGCGGCAGGTGGCCACCACCGACGCCAATATCCTGATCCTCGGCGAATCGGGTACCGGCAAGGGCGAACTGGCGCGCGCCATTCACGGCTGGAGCCGACGCGCGAAAAAGTCCTGCGTGACCATCAATTGCCCGTCGCTGACCGCCGAGCTGATGGAAAGCGAATTGTTCGGCCACAGCCGCGGCGCGTTCACCGGCGCCAGCGAAAGCACCCTGGGCCGGGTCAACCAGGCGGACGGCGGTACCCTGTTCCTCGACGAGATCGGCGACTTCCCGCTGACCCTGCAGCCCAAGCTGCTGCGTTTCATCCAGGACAAGGAATACGAGCGTGTCGGTGACCCGGTGACCCGCCATGCCGACGTGCGCATCCTTGCCGCGACCAACCGTGACCTCAACGAGATGGTCAGGGAGGGTCACTTCCGCGAGGACCTCCTGTATCGCCTCAACGTCATCACCCTGACCCTGCCGCCGCTGCGCGAACGGGCCGACGACATACTTACCCTGGCCAACCGTTTTCTGGCCCGCTTTGTCAAGGACTACGCCCGTCCGGCCCGTGGCTTCAACGAGGACGCCACCAAGGCGCTGCTCGCCTACCAGTGGCCTGGCAACATCCGCGAGCTGCGCAACGTCATCGAGCGCGCCAGCATCATCTGCCCAGGCGAATGGGTGGATGTCGCCCACCTGGGCATGAGCACGCCGGCAACCAACAGCGCGCCGCGGGTCGGCGCCGACCTGAGCCTCGAGGAGCTGGAAAAGGCCCATATCGCCGCCGTGCTGGCCAATAGCGACACCCTTGACCAGGCGGCCAGAACCCTGGGCATCGACGCCTCGACCTTGTATCGCAAACGTAAGCAGCTCGGCCTATGAAGCTACGCAGCAAGCTGTTTCTCAGCACCAGTGCGCTGCTTACCGTTGCCTTGCTGGGGCTGAGCCTGGGGATATTCAGCGTGCTGCAGTTGACCCAGTCTCAAAGCCGTTCGCTGGCGCACAACCTGGAAGTCATCAGCACCAGCCTGGATTTGCGTCAGGAGGTGGGTAAGCAACTGCTCATGATGCTCAGCGAGGACTTCGACGAGCGCACCGTGCAGAGCCTGCAGGACTCCGACCGGCGTATTCGCGGCTGGCTCGACGACAGCCTGACCGGCAGCGTGAATGAGGGTGACCGCCAGGCGGTCCTGGAAATCCAGGCGGCCTATCAGCAATTCAGCAGCCTGCTCGAAGACCCCATGACGGTTCGCCACGAGTTGCTGACCAATGACGACTTCGCCAATACCATCGAGACCGTTCGCGACCGCCTCAACGCTTTGCAGGTCCGTTACGTGTCCGCCGTCAAGGATGCGGAAGTGCAATCCCAGGAGCGTGCCTGGCTGATCGCCGGGCTGCTGGGCCTGGTCGGTCTGGCGGTGCTGGTGATCGGCTTCATCACCGCGCACACCATCGCCCGCCGCGTCGGCCAGCCGATCGACGCCCTGGCTCGGGCCGCCGACCAGATCGGCCGCGGCGATTTCCAGGTCACCCTGCCGATCACCCCGGTTGCCGAGCTGTCGGCGCTGAGCCGCCGCTTCGGCCTGATGGCCGAAAGCCTGCGCCAGCTCAAGAGCAGCAACGTCGAAGCGCTGATGTCCGAGCAACGTCGCCTGCAGGCGGTGCTCGACAGCATTGACGATGGCCTGCTGATCTTCGGCCGCGATGGCCTGCTGGAGCACTTCAATCCGGTCGCTCAGCGCCAACTGGGCTGGGACGACCAGCCGCTCGGCCAGCGACCCAGCCAGGCGCTTGGCCGCCCCGAGTTGGACGAGCAGCTGCAGCACGTTCTGCAGGGCCACAACCTGGAGCAGCGCCTGGCGGATCTGCAGGTCGAGGCCAATGGCGAGACGCGCCTGCTCAACTACAGCCTAACACCGGTAAGTCACAGCCAGGGGCACATCCTCGGAGCGGTGATGGTGCTGCATGACGTGACCGAGCAGCGCGCCTTCGAACGGGCGCGCAACGAGTTCGTGCTGCGCGCCTCCCATGAGCTGCGCACGCCGGTGACCGGCATGCACATGGCCTTCGGTCTATTGCGCGAACGCAGCAAGTTCGCCGAAGAATCCCGCGAAGCCGATCTGGTGCGCATCGTCGATGAAGAGATGGAAAGGCTGGTGCACCTGATCGAGGACCTGCTGAACTTCTCGCGCTATCAGAGCGGCGTGCAGAAACTCGAGCTGGCGCCCTGCGACATCCCGGAGCTGCTCGAAAACGCAGCCAGGCGTCATGTCGGCAAGGCCCAGGCCAGCAAGATTCACATGGAGCTGGAAGTGGCCGACGGCTTGCCACGCACCCACCTGGATCGGGCGCAGATCGAGCGCGTGCTCGATCATCTGATCGACAATGCCCTGCGCCACAGCCCGCAAGGCGGCACGGTGCGCCTATCCGCCCAGCGCCAGGATGAACGCCTGCTGATCAGCGTCGAGGACGAAGGGGAAGGCATCGCCTACGGCCAGCAAGCCCGCCTGTTCGAGCCGTTCGTGCAGATCGGCCACAAGAAAGGCGGTGCCGGCCTGGGCCTGGCGCTGTGCAAGGAGATCGCCCAACTGCACGGCGGTCGCATCGGCGCCGAGTCCCAGCCGGGCCAGGGCGCACGCTTCCACCTCGCCCTGCCGCTCTGACCACCGCCGGCTCGCGCCTGGCCAGTGGCTCAGCCTTTGGCCAGGCGGTTGACCTCCAGCAGCAGGGCCGCGGTTTCCGCGTCCGGCTGCCCATCGTAGAGCGCCTGCCGGTACTTCATCTGGAAGGCGCGGATCACGTTGCGCGTGGCTTCGTCGAGCACGCCCGTGTTCGGCACGCTATAGCCCTGCTCCGCCAGTTGCGCCTGGAACCAGGCCACGCTTGGCAGGCTGGCGCTGAACACCGCCTGCTGGCGAGCGACCACCTCGGCATTCGGCCATGGCATCAACCCCGCGTCGGCCAGTTGCTTCCAGGGAAACAGCGGGCCTGGATCGACCTTGCGCTGCGGCGCGATATCGCTGTGCCCGATGATGCTGCCCGGCGGCAGGTCGTGGCGCTGCATGATGTCCTTGAGCAGCACGATCAGCGTATCGATCTGCGCCTGGGCATAAGGCTGCCAGTAGCGGCCCTTGGGCGTATCGAAATAACCCTGGTTGATCAGTTCGATACCGATGGTGGTGCCATTGAGCCAGGTACGCCCCTGCCACTCGCTGACCCCGGCGTGCCAGGCGCGGCGGTTTTCGTCGACCAGTTGGTAGACGGTCGGCGGCACGGCGTTGATCAGATAATGGGCGCTGACTTCCTCCTTGGTCAGCAACTCCAGCGAGCGCGGCAGATCGGCCGAGGTGTAGTGCACCACGATGTACTGCACGCGGCTGCTTTGCCCGCTGGCCGTGTAGCTGTGGTCGATGCGCAGGCCACTGCTGCAGCCGGCGAGAAGGAAGGCGAACAAGGCAAGGCTGAGAACTTTCATGGCTGGATATGCAATACGCTCTGAATGTTGTCCAACAGCATGTCGACGCTGAGCATGATCAACAACATGCCCATCAATCGCTCCACTGCGGTCAGCCCGCGAGGGCCGAGGAACCGCTGCAGGAAAGACGCCTGCAGCAGGATGAATGCGGTCGCGGCCCAGGCCATGATCAATGCCAGGTAAAGCTCCCAGATCGCGCCTTCATGAGTGTTGCGCAAGGTCATCAGCACCGCCAGCGCGGATGGCCCAGCCACTGCCGGCGTGGCCAACGGTACCAGCATCGGCTCGCCGTCCGGCACGTCGCCCAGGACGCCTTGAGGGCTGGGAAAGATCAAGCGCATGGCGATGACGAACAGAATGATACCGCCGGCAATGGCCGTTGCCTCTCGCGACAAGCCCAGCGCGCTGAGCACTTTGTCACCAAAGGTAAGGAACAGCAGCAGCAACGCCAGGGCGAACAGCAGTTCGCGCGCGGCCACCCACAGGCGTCGCTCGGGCGCGACGTTCTTCAAGGCGGCGATGAAGATGGCGATATTGCCGAACGGGTCGGTGACCAGAAACAGCAACACGGCGATGCTGAAGATATCCATTGTGCAAGGGCTCCTGAAAACAGCGGCGCAGTTTAGAGGTTACGGGCCGTCACGTCAGTGCTACGACCTTTGATCGCCGCCGGACGGCGCTGAACTTGTCATATCGCTACACGATCCAAATGCGGTCACTACGAGGGAACATGCCATGCGCGCGCTGCTCTGGTTCAAACAGGATCTTCGTCTCGATGATCACCCTGCCCTGCAGGCCGCACTCGCGTCCAACTGCCTGCTGCCGCTCTATGTGCTCGACCCGGCGCTGCTGCAGTTCGACCAATTCGGTAGCCGGCGCATCGGCGTGCATCGCGTGCGCTTCCTGCTGGAAAGCCTGACCGCCCTGGACAGTGCGCTGCGTCAGCGCGGCTCCAAGCTGCTGGTGGTGAGCGGCAAGCCGGAAGAAGTGATCGTGCAACTGGTCGGCCAGTTCGACATACGCCAGGTGCTGACCCTCGACGAAATCGCCCCTCAGGAACGCGCCGTGCTTGCCCGCGTGCGTGACAGCCTGGGCACGGTGCCGCTGCGCACTGCCCAAGGCAATGGCCTGTTCAGCGAAGCGGAATTGCCGTGCACGCTCGATCAGCTGCCCCAGGTCTACAGCCAGTTCCGTGCGCTGATCGACGCCCGCCAGTACCTGTTTCAGCCGCAGCCGGCTCCCGAGCAACTGCCGCCGTTGCCGGAAGGCCTGGACGCCCAGGCATACGTGCTGCCGACCCAGTCGCAGATGGGCCTGGGCGATGCCCTGAGCCTGACGCCAAGCGCCTTCCCGTTTTCGGGTGGCGAAACCGCCGCCCTGGCGCGCCTGCGCGATTATCTGTGGGACAGCCAGAGCGTGCGCACCTACAAGGAAACCCGCAACGGCATGATCGGCAGCGAGTACTCGTCCAAGTTCTCGCCATGGCTGGCCAACGGTTCGCTGTCGCCACGCCGCACCGCCGCCGAGCTGCGTCGCCACGAAGCACTTCATGGCGCCAACGAGTCCACCTACTGGCTATGGCTGGAACTGCTGTGGCGCGAATTCTTCCGCTGCACGCTGCAGCGCTACGGCCAGGCGCTGTTCGAGGCCGGGGGCCTGAGAGCCACCGAGCGAGCACCGCAGCAGGTCGACGAGCGGTTCGAGCAGTGGACCCAGGGCCGCACCGGCATGCCGCTGGTGGATGCCAACATGCGCGAGCTGATCGCCACCGGCTACATATCCAACCGCGGTCGCCAGGTGGTCGCCAGTTACCTGGTCAGTGACCTGCAGCAGGACTGGCGCCACGGTGCGGCCTGGTTCGAGGAGCACCTGATCGACTACGACCCGTCGAGCAATTGGGGTAACTGGGCCTATCTGGCCGGAGTCGGCAGCGACCCACGGCTCAAGCGCACTTTCAACGCGCTCAAGCAAGCACGTGAATACGATCCTCAGGGTGAATACGTAAGCTTGTGGATACCGGAGCTGCGTGCCCTACCCGAGCACCTGCGGCATACGCCGTTCCTGTTGCAGGCGCAGCAGCTCGATGCCATCAACTACCCGCGGCTGGAGCGGATTCCGGACTCATGGCAGCGCCATCTCAACGAAGTGGCCTGAAGGCGAGCCGGGCCTGCCCCGCGACTGCTCGGCACCCGGCGGCGCCTGATCAGGCCCCGGGTGTGAAATGCTTCTGGGTGGTGCCGCGGGCGATCAGGCGGGACAGATAGTCCAGCTTCTGCGGGTCGCGATCGACGAAGCGAAACACCACCTGCAGCCATTCGCTGTCCGGCTTCGGTTCGAACGCCGCGACGCTGTGCAGGTAGCCGTTGAGGCGAGCCACTTCCGAGACCTCACCCTGCTCGAGGTCGAGCACCGCGCTTTCCAGCACCTGGGGCAGCAGCTCGCCGCGTTTGACCACCAGCAACGCTTCCTTGATGCTCAAGGCCTTGACCACACAGGCCATCATACCGCCCGGCAAGCGCAACTGGCCCTGGCTGCGGCCCACCGGTGCCGCCGTGGTGGCCTTGGCAGGCGCTGCGGCCGGAGCGGGTGCCGCGGTTGGCTGCGCCGGCGCGGTCGGGCGGACCACCTCGGTCTTGCCACCCGTCAGGGCGGCCAGGGAATCATTGGCGAAAGCACCGGTGCTAAGCATTTTCGGCGGAGCGGCCGACATCAGCGCTGCCAACTTGCCGGCACGCTGCAGGGCTTTCTTGACCTTGGTGATCAGTTGCTCGTTGGAGAACGGCTTGCCGATGAAATCCGAGACGCCGGCCTGAATGGCCTGCACCACGTTTTCCTTGTCACCACGGCTGGTGACCATGATGAACGGCACGCCCTTCAGCGCTTCCTGCTCACGGCACCATTGCAACAGCTCGAGGCCGGACATTTCCGGCATTTCCCAATCACAGAGAATCAGGTTGATCGGATTTCGGCCGAGAATCTGCTGGGCCTTGCGCCCATTGACCGCTTCCTCGATCTGGATACCGGGAAGGTGGTCACGCAGCCCCTTCTTCACCAGATCGCGGATAAAGGTGGCGTCGTCCACCACCAGTACACTGACTTTGCTCATCGACCACTCCCTCGAATGGCCATTAGCATAGACGTGTGCCCCGGCTCATTGCCAACACTAAAGCACAACCCTGCGGGACCGAGCACAGTGCGCCGCAGGGCCGGGCGTCACTGCTTGGCGCCGCCCTGAACTTCTTCCTGCATGCGGGTCAGACCGATGTGTTTGACGTCGGTGCCGCGCACCAGGTAGATCACCAGCTCGGCGATGTTGCGCGCGTGGTCGCCGATGCGCTCCAGCGAGCGCAGCGCCCAGATCACGTTGAGCACACGGGAGATCGAGCGCGGGTCTTCCATCATGAAGGTGACCAGTTCACGCAGGGCGGTCTTGTACTCGCGGTCGACGGTCTTGTCGTACTGGGCGACCGACAGCGCCAGATCGGCGTCGAAACGGGCGAAGGCGTCCAGCGCTTCCTGCACCATCTTGCGGACCTGGTCGCCGATATGACGGACCTCCACGTAACCACGCGGCGACTCGCCTTCCTCGGTCAGCAGGATCGCGCGCTTGGCGATCTTGGTAGCTTCGTCGCCGATACGCTCGAGATCGATCACCGATTTGGAGATGCTGATGATCAGACGCAGGTCCGAAGCGGCCGGCTGGCGGCGGGCGAGAATGCGCACGCATTCCTCGTCGATGTTGCGCTCCATCTGGTTGATCTGGTCATCGATCTCGCGCACCTGCTGGGCCAGCCCGGAGTCGGCCTCGATCAGCGACGTGACCGCGTCGTTGACCTGTTTCTCGACCAGGCCGCCCATGGCCAGCAGGTGGCTGCGCACCTCCTCCAGTTCGGCGTTGAACTGCTGGGAAATGTGGTGAGTCAGGCTGTCTTTGTTAATCATCGGGTTCGCTCCGCGAGCCACAGGCTGCAGGCTACAGGCCGCAGGCTGTCGGTAATTGTCTGTACCATCGAGTCAGTGCCTCCGGCTTACAGCCTGTAGCCTGAAGCCTGAAGCTGGCATGCAACGCTTGCCTCAACCGTAGCGGCCGGTGATGTAGTCTTCGGTCTGCTTCTTGGCCGGATTGGTGAACAACGCGTCGGTGTCACCGAATTCGATCAGTTTGCCCATGTACATGAACGCCGTGTAGTCGGAAACCCGCGCCGCCTGCTGCATGTTGTGGGTCACGATGACGATGGTGTACTTGGACTTCAACTCGTAGATCAGCTCTTCGACCTTCAGCGTGGAGATCGGGTCGAGCGCCGAGCACGGCTCGTCGAGCAGCAGCACTTCCGGCTGTACCGCAACGGTACGGGCGATCACCAGGCGCTGCTGCTGGCCGCCGGACAGGCCCAGGGCCGACTCATGCAGGCGGTCCTTCACTTCGTCCCACAGGGCGGCGCTCTTCAGGCCCCACTCGACAGCCTCATCGAGCACGCGCTTCTGGTTGATGCCCTGGATACGCAGGCCATAGACCACGTTCTCGTAGATGCTCTTGGGGAATGGATTGGGCTTCTGGAACACCATGCCCACACGGCGACGCAGCTCGGCGACATCCTCGCCCTTGCGGTAGATGTTGCGCCCGTCGATATTGATTTCGCCCTCTACACGGCAACCGTCGACCAGGTCGTTCATGCGGTTGAACGTGCGCAGCAGGGTCGACTTGCCGCACCCCGATGGGCCGATGAAGGCCGTCACGCGCTGCTTGGGAATGTTCATCTTGACGTCGTACAGCGCCTGCTTGTCACCGTAGAACAGGTTCAGGCCGGGTACTTCGATGGCGACGGTTTCATTGGCCAGGTTCAGGCTCTGCCTGTCACGGCCCAGGGCGGAAATGTCGATGCCGTGGGTAGCGGTTTCGTTTTGCATACCAGTCTCCTTCGGAGGCTATAGGCTTCAAGCTGCAGGCCGGCTCTTGCTTGCAGCCTGCGGCCTGCAGCAAATTTAGTGATCCAGGGCCTTGTACTTCTCGCGCAGTCGGTTGCGCAGGTAGACGGCCGTCAGGTTGAGAGTCGCGATGACCATGACCAGCAGTAGCGCAGTGGCGTACACCAGCGGGCGAGCAGCCTCGACGTTGGGGCTCTGGAAGCCGACGTCATAGATGTGGAAGCCCAAGTGCATGATCTTCTGATCCAGGTGCAGATAAGGATAGTTGCCATCCACCGGCAAGCTCGGCGCCAGCTTGACCACGCCGACCAGCATCAGCGGTGCCACTTCACCGGCGGCACGGGCCACGGCGAGAATCAAGCCGGTCATCATCGCCGGGCTGGCCATCGGCAGCACCACCCGCCACAGGGTTTCCACCTTGGTCGCACCGAGCGCCAGGGAACCCTCGCGCAGCGAGCGCGGAATCCTCGCCAGGCCTTCCTCGGTGGCGACGATCACCACCGGCACGGCGAGCAGCGCCAGGGTCAGCGAGGCCCACAGCAGGCCCGGCGTGCCGAAGGTCGGCGCCGGCGCGGCCTCCGGGAAGAACAAACGGTCGATCGAGCCACCCAGCACGTAGACGAAGAAGCCCAGGCCGAAGACGCCGTAGACGATCGCCGGCACGCCGGCCAGGTTGTTCACCGCAATGCGGATCACCCGGGTCAGCGGCCCCTGCTTGGCGTACTCACGCAGGTAGATAGCCGCGATCACGCCGAACGGGGTGACGATCACCGCCATGATCAGGGTCATCATGATGGTGCCGAAGATTGCCGGGAAGATGCCGCCTTCGGTATTCGCCTCACGCGGGTCGTCGCTGACGAACTCCCACAGTTTGCTGCCGTAGAACCCGAGTTTGTCCAGGGTCGACATGGCGTTCGGGCGATAGGCGCGCACCACCTTGCCGAGGCTGATCTCCTGCTCGCGGCCATCGGCCGAGCGCACGGTCATGCTGTCGCGGTTGAACTGCTGGTAGCGGGCGTTGAGCTCGGCTTCCAGTTCCTTGTACTCGGCGTCCCAGCGGGCGCGCTCGGCGGCCAGGTCGGACTGCGCGGCGTCGGTCAGTTGGCCGTCGAGTTCCAGCTTGCGGGTTTGCAGGCGCACACGCTCCAGGCCTGCGTTGATACGGCCGATGTCGCGCTTCTCGAGTTGCACGATCTGGCTGTGCAGATCGTCGACGCGATCCAGGCGCTTCTGCAGTTCCGACCAGGCGGCGTCACCCTCGGCAACCAGGCGGCCTTGTTCCTTGACGTTGATCAGGTAGCCGTAGAAGTTGCCCCACTCGCGCCGCTCGAAGGCGGTCAGGTCGGCCGGCTTGCGCTGCTCGCCGAGCCACTCGCCGACCACCCAGGAGAAATCGGCGCCGTACAGGTCACGGTTACCAACCTTGAGCAGTTCGCGGGTCATGAACTCGCCGCCCTCGACGTTCACCGGCAGCCCGGCGGACGCCAGGCGAGCGCGGGGAATCTCTTCCTTCTGCACCACTTCGCCGGCCATCACCTTGGCCTGCTCGCCGGGAATCTGGTAGCTGGCTTCGATGATGTCGGCCGGCCAGAAGTGACCCAGGCCGCGCACGGCGATGACCGCCAACAGGCCAACGGTCATGATGATGGCGATGGACACCGCACCGGCGTTCATCCAGATCCACGGCGAGCCGCTCTTGAACCAGGATTTCAGATTGTGCTGTTTCACGGACATGGTCTTGCAGTCCTCAGAGCGAAGCGTACTTGACGCGCAGGCGCTGCCGCACCAGCTCGGCCAACGTATTCATGACGAAGGTGAACGACAGCAGCACCAGGGCAGAAAGGAACAGCACCCGGTAATGGGTACCGCCAACTTCAGATTCGGGCATTTCCACCGCCACGTTGGCCGCCAGGGTACGCAGGCCTTCGAAGATGTTCATGTCCATGATCGGCGTGTTGCCGGTGGCCATCAGCACGATCATGGTCTCGCCGACGGCACGGCCCATGCCGATCATCACTGCCGAGAAGATGCCCGGGCTGGCCGTCAGGATCACCACCCGGGTCAGGGTCTGCCACGGCGTGGCACCGAGCGCCAGGGAGCCGAAGGTCAGGCTCTTGGGCACGCTGAACACGGCGTCTTCGGCGATCGAGTAGATGTTCGGGATCACCGCGAAGCCCATGGCCAGACCAACCACAAGAGCGTTGCGCTGGTCGAACGGGATGCCGAGGTCGTTGCTCAGCCAGGCACGCATGTTGCCGTCGAACAGCCAGTTCTCCAGGTGGCCGCTCATGCTCAGCGACAGGCTGCCGACCAGCAGGATCACCGGAATCAGCAGTGCGGCTTCCCAACCGTCCGGCACACGCAGGCGAATCGACTCGGGCAGGCGGCTCCACATGAAACCGGCCAGCAGGATGCCGATTGGAGTGAAGATCAACAGGCTGAAGATTCCCGGTAGATGACCTTCCACATAAGGCGCCAGGAACAGGCCGGCGAAGAAGCCGAGGATCACCGTCGGCAGCGCTTCCATCAGCTCGATCACCGGCTTGACCTTGCCGCGCATGGCCGGGGCCATGAAGTACGCGGTGTAGATCGCCGCGGCAATGGCCAGTGGCGCCGCCAGCAGCATGGCGTAGAAGGCGGCCTTGAGGGTACCGAAGGCCAGTGGCGCCATGCTCAACTTGGGCTCGGCATCGGTGCTGGCCGAAGTCGACTGCCAGACGTAGGCCGGCTTGTCGTAATTCTCGTACCAGACCTTGCCCCACAAGGAACTCCAGGAAATTTCCGGGTGCGGGTTATCGATCAGGATGCGCTCGAGCTTGCCATTGGCTTCGACCAACGCGCGGTTGGCGCGCGGCGACAGCGCGGCGATGCTGAAGCCCTCGGCAACCGGTTCGACCAGCAGGGTACGGTGCGCGGTGCTATGGAAGATGCCCAGGTTACCCTCGGCATCCAGGGCGATGAAGCCCTTGCGGCGTTCTTCGGAGATGATCTGGCTGATCGGGCCACCGGCCATCTTGAATTCGCGCACCTGCTTGAGCGACGACTTGCCGTCCTCGTCGCGCACCATGAACCACTGGGCGATGCCGCCGGTGCTGTCACCGGTGAGCAGGGAGATACCACCCAACAGCGAAGTGGCGTAGGTGATTTCCCGCGCGCCATCATTGAGCAGCTTGTAGCGACCGTTGAGCGCCTTGGTGCGCAGGTCGAAGACGTCGGCGGTGGCGCGGCCGTTGATCACGAACAACCAGTGCTGGCGCGGCTCGATGATCAGTTCCTTGATTGGCTCGGCGATCTGCGGCAGCGCCAGGCGATCCTCGCTGACCTCCACTTCGCCGGTCATCATGTTCTCTTCGCGGCTCAGGCTCAGCACCTGCAACTCGCTATCCACGGAACCGGCGAGCAGCAACGTACCGCTGTTCACGCTGATACCCATGTGCTCGAGCGGGCGGCCTTGGGGATCGATGGTCAGCGGCGTTTCACCGAACGGGTAAACGATGGACGGCGTGATGGTCTTCACGTCGTTCGGATAGGTGATGCGATAAGTGTGTTCGAACACCAGCGCCTGGCCGTTGGACAGGCCGAGGGCGACACGGTGGCTGCCCGGCTGGTCTTCACCGACCGACACCACCTCGCTGCCGGCTGGCAGGGGCAAATCGACCGTGGTCAGGGCCTCCATGCTCTTGGCGTCGAAGAACTGGATCTTGCCTTTGCTGGCCAGGCGCATACCAACCTGGTTCTGCTCCTCCAGCGCCATCAGCAGCGGCTTGCCGGCATCGGCCAACCAGGCCGGCTGCACGGCATCACGCTTCTCGATATCGGCGCCCTGGAACATCGGCAGTACGACATAGGCAAGATAGAAGAAGATCAGGGTGATGGCACCCAGTACGGCCAGCCCGCCGATGGATACGCACCAGCGCGCCAGGCGATCCTTGAAAGCACGTATACGGCGCTTACGCTTCAGGGCCGGGGTATTGAAGTCCAGCCCGAGGGAATTTGGGGAGGCGGTCATGGGGTCACTTGCCAAGTCTTTCATAAGGGAGAGCATCTCTGCGCGGCCATGAGCGCGCCTTATTTTTTCGCCTATTTCGCGAGCCTCGCCAATCTAGCTCGCCTGTATGACAGAAAAGTTACAGAGCGGTGACGCGCCAAAGCCCACCTCTCAAGAGAGGCGGGCTTCGGGATCGCCTAGAACCTTTTTACGATCTTGCGAGCTAGCGCGATACAAGGCAAAAACAAGCGAGGAAGCGGACTGGGCTCGCACGCGAGTTTACAAGTGGTAAATGAGCATTCCGAGCTTGTTTTTAACGCAGTAGCGCCGACGCGCAGCAGATCGTAAACAGGTTCTTACTGCGGTCGGCTTACAGACCCAGTTCCTTGCGGGTCTTCTCGATGACCTTCAGCGGCAGCGGGATGTAACCGTCCTTGACCACGACGTCCTGGCCCTGCTTGGACAGGATCAGCTTCAGGAACTCGGCATCCAGCGGGCTCAGCGGCTTGTTGGGCGCCTTATTGACGTAGATGTAGAAGAAGCGAGCCAGCGGGTATTTGCCCGACAGTGCGTTGGTTTCATTGGCTTCTTCGACTTCGCCCTTTTTGTTGACCAGGGGAACGGCGCGCACGCTGGCGGTGCGGTAGCCAATGCCCGAGTAACCGATGGCGTTGACGGTGCTGGAGATCGACTGCACCACGGAAGCCGAACCCGGCTGCTCGTTCACGTTGGCTTTGAAGTCGCCTTTGCACAGGGCTTCTTCCTTGAAGTAGCCGTAAGTGCCGGATACCGAGTTACGCCCGAACAGCTGCACCGGCTTGCTGGCCCACTCCCCGGTCAGGCCGATATCGCCCCAGGTTTTCAGATCCTTGGCTTCGCCGCACAGACGAGTGCTGGAGAAGATGGCATCGACCTGCTGCATGGTCAGCTGCTTGATCGGGTTGTCCTTGTGCACGAACACAGCCAGGGCGTCGATGGCGACCGGAACGGCGGTCGGCTTGTAGCCATACTTCTGTTCGAAGGCCTGGATTTCGCTGTCCTTCATGGCGCGCGACATCGGACCGAGGTTGGCGGTGCCTTCGGTCAGCGCGGGTGGCGCGGTGGAGGAGCCGGCAGCCTGAATCTGGATGTTCACGTTCGGGTAGGACTGCTTGTAGCTCTCGGCCCACAGGGTCATCAGGTTGGCCAGGGAGTCGGAGCCAACGCTGGACAGGTTGCCCGACACGCCAGAGGTCTTCTCATAGGTCGGCAGAGCCGGATCGACAGCGGCAACCGCGTTGGCAGTGGCGACGCCAGCGGCGACAAACGTCATGGCCGCCATCAAACGCTTCAGTTTCATGCCTTGCTCCTAGCAGAGTGGTAATCATCGAGAGGCCGGCGTGCCGTGGTCGTAGCGCCCAGTTGCGACCTGCTCACGATTGGGGTCGTGTTGGTTGGAACGGGGCTCAGTATCATCAGCCTATGTGAACACTCTATGTAATCAATATGACAGTTGGATGACGGCGCAAACAGGCATGTCGAGTTCGGCAAATGCACGTGCGCAAGCGTCTGCAACGCGCTAAGGTCGCGGTGTAGACACCCAGTCGGTATACTGCCCGACCGGGCCCACCACTGCGCCGCGAGCCGTGAACAGATGAAAGACCTCGAACAGGAAGACCCGATACCGCAAGGCGACCTGGCACTGCAAATCACTGCGCTGCCACGCGAAACCAATGGCTTCGGTGACATTTATGGCGGCTGGCTGGTTTCGCAGATGGATCTGGCAGGCACCGCCATGGCCAGCAAGGTGGCCGCAGGGCGCGTGGCGACCGTGGCGATCGATCGCATGGCCTTTCTGGTGCCGGTACCCGTTGGCGCGCAGTTGTCCTTCTATACCCAGGCGCTGGAAATCGGCCGCAGCTCGATCCAGATGCTGGTGGAAGTCTGGAGTGACGACCCGCTGTCCAGCGAGTGGCGCAAGGTCACCGAAGCGGTGTTCGTGTTCGTGGCCATCGACGCCAGCGGTCGCACGCGCGCCGTACCACGCCGCTGAGTCAGTGCCGCGCCTGGTGCGCGGCAGCCCCTAATTACCCTGCCCGAGCAACTGGCCGACTCGTGCACGATCGGCGGTGAAGCTGTTCTGCGCCTGGGTGCGGGTTGCCTGGTAGCGTTCGATATCCTTTCTGATGCGCACCTGCTCGTCACGCTGGCTGGTAATCTGGTCGAGCAGCGGCTTGGGCACCTCCCGCCCCGCACGTTCCTGATCCGCCGCCTGTTTCTGCAGGTTGGCCTGCTGCTGACGTACCGACTGCAGGTTGCCCTTGGCCACGCCGATCAGGCCGTCGAGTTCGGCCAGCTTGCGTGCCTGGGCCCGATCGACATCTTCCAGGCTGCTGTACAAACGCAGCAGCTGCGCATCGGATTTGGCCCGTTCGCGATCGGCAAGGATCTTCTGCATTTCTTCGGCGCTAGGCGCTGGCGGCACTACACGCACCACGCGCCCCTGCTCGTTGAGCACCTCGTAGCCCTTGGCGATGAACTCGCTGGGCACGCCCTGCCGGTCGATCACCGTGATGCCCTGGGCATTGGTGTAGCGGTACATCTCCGCCGCGTTCACCCATAACGGCAGCAGCAGACCAAGCCAGAGGGTACGGCGCATCAGGGGCAAGGTGGACATAGGCACGTTCTCTCGGCGAACCGTCGGTCAGATGCCGAATTCGGCTCGGTAGGCTTCCACGGCGGGCAGGTGTTGTTTCAGTTCAGCATCATCGGCCAGATATTCCAGCACCTGCTGCAGGGAAACGATGCTGACCACCGGAATGTTGAAGTCGCGTTCGACTTCCTGGATCGCCGACAGCTCGCCGCGGCCACGCTCCTGGCGGTCCAGGGCGATCAGTACGCCAGCGGCCTGGGCACCCTGGGCCTGGATGATCTGCATCACTTCGCGGATCGCCGTACCGGCGGTGATCACGTCATCGATGATCAGCACGCGGCCGTTGAGCGGCGCACCGACCAGGGTGCCACCCTCGCCGTGATCCTTGGCTTCCTTGCGGTTGAAGCACCAGGGCGTATCCACGTCGTGGTGCTCGGCCAGGGCCACGCCGGTGCTGGCCGCCAGCGGGATGCCCTTGTAAGCCGGGCCGAACAGCACGTCGAAGGAAATGCCACTGTCCACCACGGCTGCCGCGTAGAAACGCCCCAGCTTGGCCAGTGCAAGCCCACTGTCGAACAACCCGGCATTGAAAAAATACGGGCTGACGCGACCGGACTTGAGGGTGAACTGACCGAAGCGCAGAACGCCTCGCTCAATGGCAAATCGAATGAAATCGCGCTGATACGTTTGCATGAATGACCTTGAGGCAGCACTGGATGTGGCTTTGAATTACTAAACGGCGTCTAGCTCAGGTATCATACACGCACGTGTTTTTGGGGGCCATTTATGCGGATCATCAGTGTGAACGTGAATGGTATTCATGCTGCAGTCGAGCGCGGTTTGCTCAGTTGGCTGCAAGCACAGAATGCCGACGTGATCTGCCTGCAGGATACCCGTGCCTCCGCCTTTGAACTGGACGACCAAGCCCTCCAACTGGATGGCTATTTCCTCTATGCCTGCGATGCAGAAGTACCAAGCCAGGGTGGCGTGGCGCTTTACTCGCGGTTGCAACCCAAGGCGGTAATCAGCGGGCTCGGCTTTGAAACGGCCGATCGCTACGGGCGCTACCTGCAGGCTGATTTCGACAAGGTGAGTATTGCCACGCTGCTGCTGCCATCGGGCATGGGCGGTGACGAGAACCTGAATCAGAAATTCAAGTTCATGGACGATTTCTCCAAGTACCTGGACAAGCAACGCCGCAAGCGCCGCGATTACATCTATTGCGGCTCGCTGTACGTCGCCCATCAGAAGCTGGATGTGAAGAACTGGCGCGACTGCCAGCAATCACCCGGCTTCATGGCGCCCGAGCGCGCCTGGATGGACGAAGTCACCGGCACCATGGGCTACGTCGATGCCGTGCGCGAGGTCAATCGCGAGGCCGACCAGTTCAGCTGGTGGCCGGATAACGAGCAGGCGGAGATGCTCAACCTGGGCTACCGCTTCGACTACCAACTGCTCACGCCCGGCATGCGCCGCAGCGTGCGCAGTGCACGCCTGCCACGCCAGCCGCGCTTTTCGCAGCACGCGCCACTGATCGTCGACTACGACTGGACGCTGACCGTCTGATCCCATCGTCGCCAGCCAAAACGCCCCGACCCGTTCGGGGCGTTTTCGTTTCTACGCCGCTGTATGGGGAAAAACGCCGGTAACTGTGGCGTGTCAGCGGTGGCCATCCGCGCTAGCCTGCCCGTCCGCATACCACCACCCGAGGCCGCGCCCATGACACCCAAGGACATCCTTCTGGCCGCTGTGGTGATCGTCGCCTGGGGCGTGAACTTCGTGATCATCAAGGTCGGCCTCGACGGCGTGCCACCCATGTTGCTCGGCGCCTTGCGCTTCATGCTCGCCGCCTTTCCCGCGATTCTCTTCATCCGCCGCCCGGACATGCCGCTGCGCTGGCTGCTGGCCTACGGCCTGACCATTTCCCTGGGGCAGTTCGCCTTTCTGTTCTCGGCCATGTACGCCGGCATGCCGGCAGGTCTGGCGTCGCTGGTGTTGCAGGCCCAAGCGTTCTTCACCCTGGGTTTCGCCGCGCTGTTCATTGGCGAGACGGTGCGGCGCAGCAGCCTGATCGGCCTGGTGGTGGCCGCGGCGGGCCTGCTGCTGATCGGCAGCGAAAGCGGACGCGCCTTCACCCTGGCCGGTTTCGTGCTGACGCTGTGTGCAGCAGCGATGTGGGGGCTGGGCAACGTGGTCACCAAGCGCATCGGCAAGGTCAACCTGGTCAGCCTGGTGGTCTGGGGCAGCCTGATCCCGCCGCTGCCGTTCCTGGCCCTGTCGTTGATACTGGAAGGCCCGGCGCAGATCGAGACGGCGCTGCGCGGCATTTCCCTGAACTCGGTGCTGGCCATCGCCTACCTGGCCTTCGTCGCCACGCTGCTCGGCTACGGCCTGTGGAGCCGCCTGCTGTCGCGCTATCCGGCCAGCCAAGTGGCGCCATTCTCGCTGCTGGTGCCGGTGATCGGCCTCAGCTCGGCATGGTTGTTCCTCGGCGAAGCATTGAGCGCCGTGCAGTGGCTCGGCGCTGCCATCGTCATGCTCGGTTTGTTGATCAACGTGTTCGGCCCGCGCCTGCTCCAGCAACTGCGCGGCGCCACGGCCTGATCAGCGCTGGCGCGACATGCGCCAGCAGAACCACCCAGCCCCGGCCAGGGCGAAAGCGATGACGGCGTGCAACAGCAGCGTCAGCACGTAACCCAGCGGGTGGGTAGCGAAGGGATAAAAGGTCGCCGGGCCGATTCTCGACGGTGAGATGGCTACGCCGCTGTACAGCGCCTGCGCCACCGTGAACAGCAGGGTAGCGGCGCAGAGCACCATGACCGTCGCGGTCAGTGGCAACAGCAGGCGTGCCGCCCAGGCCGCACGGGCGCTGGGTGGTGGCATCTGCCATTGCGGGCGATTGCGCGCGTGGCCGGCGCGGCGAGCCTGGCGCCTGGACAGGCGAGTCATCGGCTCAGTCGACGCGCCCGAACTTGAGGTCCCAGACGCCATGGCCGAGGCGCTCGCCGCGGCGCTCGAACTTGGTCACCGGGCGCTCGGCCGGCCGCTCGACGCAGCGACCGTCAGCGGCGAGGTTACGATAGCCCGGCGCCACGTTCATCACTTCCAGCATGTATTCGGCGTAGGGCTCCCAATCGGTGGCCATGTGCAGCACACCGCCGACCTTGAGCTTCTGGCGCACCAGCTCGGCGAATGCCGGCTGCACGATACGGCGCTTGTTATGACGCGCCTTGTGCCAGGGATCGGGGAAGAACAGCAGCACGCGATCGAGGCTGGCATCGGGCACGCACTGACGCAGTACTTCCAGCGCATCGCAGCTGTAGACGCGCAGATTGGTCAGGTTCTGCGTCATCACGCCATTGAGCAGTGCGCCCACGCCCGGTCGGTGCACTTCAACGCCGATGAAGTCCTGCTCAGGCGCTGCGGCGGCCATTTCCAGCGTGGAGTGGCCCATGCCGAAGCCGATTTCGAAGGTCCGCGGCGCCTGGCGCCCGAATACCGCATCGAAATCCTGCATGCCATCGCTCAGCTCCAGGCCGAACTTCGGCAGGCCCAGGTCGAAGCCGCGCTGCTGCCCTTCGGTCATGCGCCCGGCACGCATCACGAAACTCTTGATGGCGCGCATGTGTCGCGGGTTTTCTTCGGCTGGGGTTTGTTCGATATCGCTCATGGGGGCACTCGGCAACGCAGGTATTAAATGGATAAAGGAAAAGCAGCGTAATAACGATCTTGCGAGCTAGAGCCATGCAAGGCCTAGGCGGCCCCACAAAAACAGGCGATGAAGCGGAGTGTACTGTTGTACATGAGCATTACTCGCTCCGCTCGCCCCTTCGGGGCGTACTAAAGTGCGTTAGCCGCAAGCGGCTTTCCGAGCCTGTTTTCAACGCAGCAGGGCCGACGCGCAGCTGATCGTGGAGAGTCAGCGGATCAGGCCGTCTAGCGGCGACGAGGCACTGGCATAAAGTTTCTTCGGCATGCGCCCCGCCAGGTAGGCCAGGCGACCGGCCTCGATGGCGTACTTCATGGCCTGGGCCATCAACACCGGTTGCTGGGCATGGGCGATGGCGCTGTTCATCAGCACCGCCTCGCAACCCAGCTCCATGGCGATGGTGGCATCAGACGCGGTGCCCACACCGGCATCCACCAGCACTGGAACGGTCGCCTCTTCGAGGATGATGCGCAGGTTGTAGGGGTTGCAGATGCCCAGCCCGGTGCCGATCAGGCCGGCCAGCGGCATGACGGCGATACAGCCCATCTCGGCCAACTGGCGGGCGATGATCGGATCATCGCTGGTGTAGACCATCACGTCGAAGCCTTCCTTGACCAGCACTTCGGCGGCCTTGAGGGTTTCGATCACGTTGGGAAACAGGGTCTTCTGGTCGGCCAGCACTTCCAGTTTCACCAGCTTGTGGCCATCGAGCAGCTCACGGGCCAGGCGACAGGTACGCACGGCCTCGACGGCGTCGTAGCAGCCAGCGGTGTTCGGCAGGATGGTGTAGCGATCCGGCGAAATCACGTCGAGCAGATTCGGCTCGCCCGGGTTCTGGCCGATATTGGTACGGCGCACCGCCACGGTCACGATCTCCGCGCCCGATGCCTCGATGGCGTCGCGGGTCTCGTCTAGATCCTTGTACTTACCGGTGCCGACCAGCAGGCGCGACTGATAGGTGCGGCCAGCCAGGATAAAAGGCTTGTCGTTGGCTGCGTGGCTCATGGAAATTCCTCTGCAGAAAGTTGGAAGGGCGCGGCGCCGGGTTCAACCGCCGCCGATGGCATGGACCACTTCGAGGCGGTCGCCGTCGGCCAGCGCCGTGCTGCCGTACTGGCTGCGCGGGACGATATCGAGGTTACGCTCGACCGCCACGCGGCGCCCGGTCAGTTCCAGACGCTCGATCAGATCGGCGACGCTGGCGCCCTCGGGCAGCTCGAGGGTTTCACCGTTCAACTGGATATGCATGGCGACCCGTCATGACAGGAGAAAGGGCCGGCATTCTAGCCCGATCCCCGGCGATGACCAAGGCGCAGCCCCGCCGTTGGTCTCGCGCAATCTCAGCACCTGTTCACGATCTCGCGCGCTGGAGCCCGTACTTAGCACCGTAGCGCCGCCGCACAGCAGATCGTGAGCAGGTGCTCAGGCCATGCGCCAGGCCAAAACACCCAGACACGCCCAGCCGGCCAGAAAGGCCAGGCCGCCGAACGGGGTGATGATGCCCAGCTTGCCGATACCGCTGAGGGTCAGCGCGTAGAGGCTGCCCGAAAACAGCAGGATACCGGCAGCGAAGAACCCCCCGGCCAGGTTGACCAGGCGCCCTGGTGCGACCAGCGCCAGAATGGCCACGCCCAGCAGGGCCAATGCGTGGATCAGCTGGTAATGGGTGCCGGTCTGAAACACGGCCAGGTACTCGGCGCTCAACCTGCTCTTCAAACCATGGGCCGCGAACGCGCCCAACGCGACCCCGGAAAAGCCGGCGAGAGCCGACAGCAACAACCACAGGCGAACCATAGCGCTCTCACCGATAGCCAACAGAGAGGCGCAGTTTACGCCGCCATTCGCCCGGCCGCGCCTCCCCGATTGCCGCAGTGGGCCGCTGCATTGCCCGCAATGGTGCCAGGCGCCTTATACTAAGCGGCCAATCAAGCCCGGCTCCCTGCGCATGCTCCGATCCCTTCGCCGCCTCCTGCTGAAGTTGCTGCTCTGGTTCATCGCCGGCTCCTTCCTGCTGGTGCTCGCCCTGCGCTGGGTACCACCACCGGGCACGGCGCTGATGGTCGAGCGCAAGATCGAGTCCTGGGTCGACGGCAAGCCCATCGACCTGCAGCGCACCTGGCGCTCCTGGGACGCGCTGCCGGATGACCTGAAGATCGCCGTGATCGCCAGCGAAGATCAGAAATTCGCCCAGCACTGGGGCTTCGACGTGGACGCGATCAAGGCGGCGCTGTCGCACAACCAGCAGGGCGGCTCGGTGCGTGGCGCCAGCACCCTCAGCCAGCAGGTGGCCAAGAATTTGTTTCTGTGGTCCGGTCGCAGCTACCTGCGCAAGGGTATCGAGGTGTGGTTTACCGGGCTGATCGAACTGCTGTGGCCCAAGGAGCGCATTCTCGAGGTGTACCTCAACAGCGCGGAATGGGCCGACGGCGTGTTCGGCGCGGAAGCGGCCGCACAGCATCACTTCAATATCGGCGCGTCCTACCTGTCAGCCCGCCAGGCCAGCCTGCTCGCAGCGGTGCTGCCCAATCCGCGGCAGTACGATGCGGGGCGGCCCAGCGGCTACGTCAACCAGCGCGCCAACTGGATTCGCCGACAGATGCGCCAACTGGGTGGCAGTCATTACCTGAACCAGCTGCAGGCGCCGCGGCCGGCCTGGTGGGCGAAGTAGGCAGATTGAAAAGCTAGAGAAGCCGGCATTCTGCTGTCCGCGGGAGCGGGCCATGCCCACGAACTCCACGTTCAGGGAGCCCATTTCGCGGGCATGGCCCGCTCCCACAACAGGTAAACCTCGGTAGTTCCAGGTCACCCAAACGAAAACGCCCCGAACAGGTCGGGGCGTTTTGACGTTACGAGCCAGATCAGGCGGCGATGGAGCCTTTGAGCTTGTTCATCGCATTCTTCTCCAGCTGACGGATACGCTCCGCCGAGACGTTGTACTTGGCCGCCAGCTCATGCAGCGTGGCCTTCTCTTCGGCCAACCAGCGCTGCTGCAGGATATCGCGGCTACGCTCGTCGAGCGCTTCGAGCGCCTCGTGCAGATTGGCACTGGAGGTGTCGCTCCAGTCCTCGTCTTCCATCTGTCGGGCTGGATCGTAGCGATGGTCTTCCAGGTACTGAGCCGGCGACTGGAACGCGCTGTCATCGTCAGCATCGGCAGCCGGGTCGAAGGCCATGTCCTGGCCGGTCAGGCGGCTTTCCATCTCGCGCACTTCACGGGCTTCGACACCCAGGCTTTCGGCCACGGCTTTGACTTCGTCATTGCTCAACCAAGCCAGGCGCTTCTTCTGACTGCGCAGATTGAAGAACAGCTTGCGCTGGGCCTTGGTGGTGGCGACCTTGACGATCCGCCAGTTCTTGAGGATGAACTCGTGGATTTCCGCACGAATCCAGTGCACGGCGAAAGACACCAGGCGCACACCCATTTCCGGGTTGAAACGCTTGACCGCCTTCATCAGGCCGACGTTGCCTTCCTGGATAAGGTCGGCCTGGGCCAGGCCGTAGCCGGAGTAACTGCGCGCGATATGCACGACGAAACGCAGGTGGGCCAATACCATCTGGCGAGCCGCGTCGAGGTCCTGCTTGTAGAAGAGGTTACCGGCCAGTTCACGCTCCTGCTCGGGCGTCAGCAGCGGAATGCTGTTAACGGCATGCACGTAAGCTTCCAGGTTGGCGCCTGGAACCAGAGCATGAACAGGTTGCAAAGAAGTGGACATTAGAATCCTCCGATTCACGAAACGTACGCAGTGTAGCACTGCGCAATATGACCGGAAGCCACCATCCTGGTTCCCCGGTCAATAGTCAATATCAACCAAATCAATATGTTAGCGAAGCATCAAACTGGCGACTTAGCGGGGAGCAAGCTCCCTCAGATGTCGCGCCACCGCCAGCCACGCACCGATATACCCCAACAGCACCGCTCCCAGCAATAGGGAGAAGCCGTCGCCAATGGGTACGCCGGCCAGGGCGAAATCGCTGCCATACAATCCGGACAGACGCACCACGGCATCGTTCAACCAGTTCAACCCAAAGGCCAGCACCAGCCAGGACAGCACACCGGCGCCCAGGCCATACAGCGCGCCCATGTAAAGGAAAGGGCGACGCACGTAGCTGTCGGTACCGCCGACCAGCTTGATCACCTCGATCTCGGTACGGCGATTCTCGATATGCAGTCGAATGGTGTTACCGATCACCAGCAGCAGCGCCATGATCAGCAAAACCGTGAGGCCAAAAACGAAACGGTCGCCCAACTTGAGGATTGCGCCCAAACGCTCGACCCAGACCAGGTCCAGCTGTGCCTGCTCAACGCTGGGCAGCTCTGCCAAACGCAAACGCAACGCCTCAAGGGTGGCTTTGTCGACTTCCTTGGGTGTTACCAGCACAGTGCCAGGCAATGGATTGCTAGGCAATTCCTTGAGGGCTTCGCCCAACCCGGACTGTTGCTGAAACTCTTCCAGGGCCTTTTCGCGACTGATCCATTCGGCTTCGGCCACGTCGTCCATGCCCGCGATTTCTTCGCGCAGGGCCTGGCCCTGACTATCGCTGGCGTCGATCTTGAGGAACACAGAGATCTGCGCAGCACGCTCCCAGGTGCCGCCAAGACGCTCGACGTTGCCTAGCAGCAGCGACAGGCCCATGGGCAAGCTCAGTGCCACGGCCATTACCAGGCAAGTAAAGAAGCTGCCGATCGGGTGCTTTCCAAGGCGGCGCAGGCTGTCGACCAGGCTGGCGCGGTGGCTTTCCAGCCAGGCGCGGGTCAGGGTGCGAAAATCCGGTTCGTTGTCCGGCCCCTGTGGCTCGGCGTTCTTGGGTGCCGCGCCGACGCGCTGAGACGGCTGCGGTGGCGGGATGCGGGAAGCACTCATTCGCCGGCCTCCCCGTCACCAATCAGGCGGCCGCGTTGCAAGGTGAGCATGCGGTGGCGCATGCGCGCGATCAGCGCCAGGTCGTGACTGGCGATCAGTACGCTGGTGCCGAGGCGGTTGATGTCTTCGAATACGCCCATGATTTCCGCCGCCAGACGCGGGTCGAGGTTACCGGTGGGTTCGTCGGCCAGCAGCAGGGCCGGACGATGGACGATGGCGCGGGCGATGCCGACGCGCTGTTGCTGCCCGGTGGACAGGTCACCGGGAAACTGCTCGGCCTTGTCGCTCAGCGAGACCCGCTCCAGCGCCGAACCGACGCGGCGGCCGATATCGCTCTTGGACAGGCCGAGGATCTGCAGCGGCAGGGCCACGTTGTCGAACACGCTGCGGTCGAACAGCAGCTGGTGGTTCTGGAACACCACGCCGATCTGCCGGCGCAGGAAGGGAATCTGCGCGTTGCTGATCTGCCCCAGGTCCTGCCCGGCCAGCAGCAGCTTGCCCGAGGTCGGGCGCTCCATGGCCAGCAGCAGGCGCAGCAGGGTGCTCTTGCCGGCGCCGGAGTGGCCGGTGACGAACAGGAACTCGCCGCGCCGCACGCGGAAACTCAACTCATGCAACCCGACATGACCGTTGGGGTAACGCTTGCCGACCTGCTCGAATCGGATCATCACTGCTCCCGTTGCTGGAAAAGCGCCTGAACGAAGGGTTCGGCCTCGAAGGTGCGCAGATCGTCGATCCCTTCACCCACGCCGATGTAACGAATCGGCAGGCCAAATTGCTTGGCCAGGGCGAAGATCACGCCGCCCTTGGCCGTGCCATCCAGCTTGGTCAGGGCCAGGCCGGTCAAGTTCACCGTCTGGTTGAATTGTTTGGCCTGGTTGATGGCGTTCTGGCCGGTACCGGCATCGAGCACCAGCAGCACTTCGTGAGGCGCGCTGTCATCGAGCTTGCCGATCACGCGGCGAACCTTCTTGAGCTCCTCCATGAGGTTGTCCTTGGTGTGCAGACGGCCGGCGGTGTCAGCGATCAGCACGTCCATGCCACGGGACTTGGCGGCCTGCACGGCGTCGAAGATCACCGAAGCCGAGTCGGCGCCGGTGTGCTGGGCGATGACCGGGATCTTGTTGCGCTCACCCCACACCTGCAGCTGTTCGACGGCGGCGGCGCGGAAGGTGTCGCCAGCAGCGAGCATGACCTTCTTGCCCTCGCCTTGCAGCTTCTTGGCCAGCTTGCCGATGGTGGTGGTCTTGCCGGCGCCGTTCACGCCGACCACCAGGATCACGTAGGGGCGCTTGGCGCTGTCGATCTGCAGCGGCTGCTCGACCGGGCGCAGCATGGCCGCCAGCTCTTCCTGCAGCGCCTTGAACAGCGCATCACTGTCGGTCAACTGCTTGCGCGCGACCTTCTGGGTCAGGCTGCCGATGATCGCCGTGGTGGCCTCGACGCCCACGTCAGCGGTGAGCAGGCGGGTCTCGATCTCGTCGAGCAGGTCGTCGTCGATGGTCTTCTTGCCAAGGAACAGGCTGGCCATGCCTTCGCCGATGCTGGCGCTGGTCTTGGACAGGCCCTGGCGCAGACGGGCAAACCAACCGCCCTTGTTGTCCGAGGGTTTGTTCTGCTCGACCACCGGCTCAGCGACCGCTTCGGCTGGCACAGTCAGCACCGCGGCCGGCGTGGCGGGCACGGCATGCTGCACGTCGCTGCCCGATGCCAGAGCAGCGGGATGCTCTGCTGGGGCCGCCGGCTGCTCGGCAATCGGCTCGAGCAGTGCTTCGGGGCCATGGCGGGTGGCGTCGCCCACTACGGGCTCGGCGGCGACCGCCGGCTCGCTGACAACGGGTGCCTCGACCGGGTCACGTTCGACCGAGGCGCGTTCGACCGGGTCACGTTCGACCGGGGCGTTTTCGAGCGGAGCGCTCTCGACAACCTGGGCAGCCTCAGCAGGCTGCTCCGGCTGGCTCTGCGCCGCTGTTTCGGGCACCTCGTCCTGCTGCGCGGGCTCGGCGGCGGCAGGCTCGGCCGGCTTCTTGCGCAACCAGCCGAACAGGCTGCGTTTCTCGGCTTTCTCGGCGCCCTGCTCGGGGGCCGGAGTCTTGTTGTCGTCTTTTGAACCAAACATGGAGGACGGCTATCTCACTGGGGCGAACGCCATGGCGCCTGGGCACGGGGGCTGAGGGCTTGCAAATGGGCAGCTGATGAATTGCAAACTGCCATTGCTAGACGTGGTCGCCGTTAAAACGGATGCGTATCCTAGCACCTCCGCAGCCGCCACGGCTAAGCCGTGCGACCGCTCTGACGGCCCGTCAAGGCAACGCGGCACCGCGCTCACACCCGACCGCAATCCCACGCCCGGCGTGGTTCAACGAGGAGAGAGGTTTGTCCAGTTCACTTGCCCGCCATCTCGCCGGCCTGCTACTGGCCGTCTGTGCCCTGCCCTTCGGGGCGCAGGCCGCGGCACCGCAACCCACCCATGAATTCACTCTGGACAACGGCCTGAAAGTCATCGTCCGCGAAGACCACCGCGCCCCCGTGGTGGTCTCGCAGATCTGGTACAAGGTCGGCTCCAGCTACGAGACAGCCGGCCAGACCGGCCTGTCACATGCCCTGGAACACATGATGTTCAAGGGCAGCCGCAAGCTCGGCCCCGGCGAAGCCTCGCGCGTGCTGCGCGACCTGGGCGCCGAGGAGAACGCCTTCACCAGCGACGACTACACCGCTTATTACCAGGTGCTGGCCGCCGATCGCCTCGGCGTCGCCTTCGAGCTGGAGGCCGACCGCCTGGCCAGCCTGCGCCTGCCACCGGAAGAATTCGAACGCGAGATCGAGGTGATCAAGGAGGAGCGCCGCCTGCGCACCGACGACAAACCTTCGGGTCTGGCCTTCGAGCGCTTCAAGGCCATGGCCTACCCGGCCAGCGGCTACAGCATCCCGACCATCGGCTGGATGGCCGACCTCGACCGCATGAGCGTGCAGGAGCTGCGCCATTGGTACGAAACCTGGTACGTGCCCAATAACGCCACCCTGGTGGTGGTCGGCGACGTTACCGCGGACGCCGTGAAAACCCTGGCCCAGCGTTACTTCGGTACGATCCCCAAGCGTGCCGTGCCGGCCGCGAAGATTCCCCTGGAGCTGCCGGCGCCGGGCGAGCGGCAGATCACCCTGCATCTGAAGACCCAACTGCCCAGCCTGATGATGGGCTTCAACGTACCGGGCCTGGCCACCGCCAAGAACCCGCGTGACGTGCACGCCCTACGCCTGATCGCCGCCCTGCTGGACGGCGGCTACAGCGCGCGCTTGGCCACTCGCCTGGAGCGCGGCGAGGAGTTGGTCGCCGGCGCCGGCGCCTGGTACGACGGCTACACCCGCGGCGACAGCCTGTTCACGATTTCCGCCACGCCCAACGTGCAGACCGGCAAGACCCTGGAGCAGACCGAGGCCGGCATCTGGCGCGAGCTGCACGACCTGCAGAACACCGCGCCCTCGACCGAGGAGCTGGCCCGCGTACGCGCCCAACTGATCGCCGGGCTGGTCTACGACCGTGACTCGATCAGCAGCCAGGCCACCGCCATCGGCCAGCTGGAAACCGTCGGCCTGTCCTGGAAGCTGATCGACCAGGAACTCGCCGAGCTGGAGGCCGTAACCCCGGCCGACATCCAGAACGCCGCCAAGACCTACTTCACCCGCGACCGCCTCAGCGTCGCCCACGTTCTGCCCGAGGAGAAGCGCGATGAGTAAGCGCAACGGCCCGCGCTACGCCCTGTTGGGGCTGTTTCTGATCGCCCTGCTGGCGGCCCTGGCCTTCACCGTCAAACGCGCACCGGACGCTGCCGAGCCTACTGCCCAGTCCGCACAAGCCGCACAAGCCGCACAAACCGACGACAGCAAACTGCAGTCACTGGCCGAACTGGACGGCAAGGAACCGGAGCGCCGCAAACTGGACATCCAGAGCTGGCAGACTGCCGAAGGCGCCAAGGTGCTGTTCGTCGAAGCCCGCGAGCTGCCGATGTTCGACCTGCGCCTGACCTACGCCGCCGGCAGCAGCCAGGATGGCGACGTGCAGGGCCTGGCGCTGCTGACCAATGCCATGCTCAACGAAGGCGTGCCCGACAAGGACGTCGGCGCCATCGCGGCCGGCTTCGAGAGCCTGGGCGCCGAGTTCGGCAATGGTGCCTACCGCGACATGGCGGTCACCAGCCTGCGCAGCCTCAGCGCCACCGAGCAGCGTGAGCCGGCCCTGAAGCTGTTCGAGCAGGTGATCGGCCAGCCGACCTTCCCCGCCGACTCCCTGGCGCGTATCAAGAACCAGATCCTCGCCGGTTTCGAATACCAGAAGCAGAACCCCGGCAAGCTGGCCAGCCTCGAACTGTTCGAGCGCCTGTATGGCAAGCACCCCTATGGTCACCCCAGCGAAGGCAACGCGCAGTCGGTTCCCGGTATCAGCCGCGAACAGCTGCAGGCCTTCCATGCCAAGGCCTACGCTGCCGGCAATGCGGTTATCGCCGTGGTCGGCGACCTGTCCCGCGAGGAAGCCGAAACCATGGCTGCCGAGGTTTCTGCCGCGCTGCCCAAGGGCCCGGCCCTGACCAAGACCGTGACCCCCGAAGCGCCAAAGCCCGGCCTGACCCACATCGACTTCCCGTCCAACCAGACCCATCTGCTGATCGCCCAGCTCGGCATCACCCGTGAAGACCCGGACTATCCCGCCCTTTACCTCGGCAACCAGGTGTTCGGCGGCGGCGGTTTCGGCACCCGGCTGATGACCGAGGTGCGCGAGAAACGTGGCCTGACCTATGGCGTGTATTCCGGCTTCACCGCCATGCAGGCCCGCGGCCCGCTCATGATCAACCTGCAGACCCGCGCCGAGCTCAGCGATGGCACCCTGCAACTGGTCAAGGACCTGCTGCGCGAGTTCATCGCGGGCGGCCCGACCCAGGAAGAACTGGACGCCGCCAAGCGCGAGATGGCCGGCAGCTTCCCGCTGTCCACGGCCAGCAACGCGGCCATCGTCGGCCAGCTCGGCGCCATCGGTTTCTACGACCTGCCGCTCACCTACCTTGAAGATTTCATGGCCCAGGTGCAGGCGCTCAGCGTCGAGCAGGTGAAAGCCGCCATGGCCAAGCATCTCGACCCCGAATCACTGGTGATCGTCACCGCCGGGCCGAAGGTGGAGCAGAAGGAACTGCCGCCGCCCACCGACAAGCCGGCAGAGATGCCTGCCGCCGTACCGGAGCACTGATGGCCAGACGACCGACCTCCGGCAAAGCCCCCGTCGCCCACGGTGGCGACGGGCAACTGCGCATCATTGCCGGGCAATGGCGCAGCCGCCAGTTCGCCTTCCCCATGGCCCACGGCCTGCGCCCCACGCCCAACCGCGTGCGCGAGACCCTGTTCAACTGGCTGGCGCCCTACGTGGACGCCGCTCGGGTACTCGACCCCTTTGCCGGCAGCGGCGCGCTGTTTCTCGAAGCGCTGTCGCGCGGTGCCGGCAGTGCCCTGGCGCTGGACCTCAACCCGGCGGCAGTGAACAGCCTGCGCGGGCACCTGACCACCCTGCGCTGTGACAACGGCCAGGTGCTGCAGAGCGACGCACTCGCCTACCTGCAGAGCCAGCCGGCCACGCCATTCGACCTGGTGTTCCTCGACCCACCCTTCAGCCAGGATCTGTTGCTGCCTGCCTGCACGCTGCTGGAAGAACGCGGCTGGCTGGCCGACGATGCCTGGATCTATACCGAAAGCGAGCAGGTGCCTTCCAGCCTGGGGATGCCCGGCAACTGGCGCCTGCACCGCGAACAGAAGGCCGGGCAAGTGCATTACGCACTGTGGGAGCGCCGTTCGGCGTAAGCGCCGACGGCGGCCTGCACATGGTCGAGCGAAAGGAAACAGCCAGCAGATTCCAACCCGCCTGGTGGCTGCCGGGGCCGCACCTGCAGACCCTCTGGGGGTCGCTGTGCCGTCGCCCGCTGGTGCTCGAGCGCCAACGCGAGCGCCTGTGGCTGGACGACGGCGACTTTCTCGACCTCGACTGGCACGGCCCCCACGAAGCTCATGCCCCGGTAGTGCTGGTGCTGCATGGCCTCACCGGCTCATCCAGCTCCCACTACGTAGTAGGCCTGCAACGCCAGCTGGCCGAGCAGGGCTGGGCCAGCGTGGCACTGAACTGGCGGGGCTGCTCGGGCGAACCCAACCTGCTGCCACGTGGTTACCACTCCGGCGCCAGCGAAGACCTCGCTGAAACCATCCGCCACCTGCACGCCAAGCATCCCCTGGCGCCCCTGTATGCGGTGGGCTACTCGCTGGGCGGCAACGTGTTGCTCAAGTACCTCGGGGAGACTGGCGCAGACAGCGGCCTGCAAGGCGCCGCCGCGGTGTCGGTACCGTTCCGCCTGGACCAGTGTGCCGACCGCATCGGTATCGGCTTCTCGCGGGTCTACCAGGCACATTTCATGCGCGCCATGGTCGCCTACGTGAAGGACAAGCAGCGCCTGTTCGCCCACCAGGGCCAGGCCGATCGCCTGTCGATCCTGGAAAAGCTCGGCCCGCTGGAGGGCATGCGCACCTTCTGGGACTTCGACGGCCGCGTCACCGCGCCGCTGCACGGATTCGAGAATGCCGACGACTATTACCGACGCGCCTCGAGCCGCTATTACCTGGGCCGCATCCAGACGCCGACGCTGATGATCCAATCCACCGACGACCCGTTCGTCTATCCCCATAGCCTGCCCGAAGCCAATGAACTGGCCGATTGCATCCGCTTCGAACTGCACGCCAAGGGCGGTCATGTCGGTTTCGTCGACGGCTCGCCACGCCGGCCTGGCTATTACCTGGAGCGCCGCATACCGCAATGGCTGCAGGCCATCGAACGTGGTACACAGCAGCCCCAGTGAGTTGTTGAGGATGGCGGCATGGCCAAGCATTTAGGCTCGCTCGAGCAGACCATTGCTGAGCTACAGCAGCGCTTTCAGGCGCAACGCGAGGCCTTCATGGCCAACCCCATGCCGTCGGCCGACCAGCGCATCGCCTGGCTCGACAGCCTAAAGGCTCGCCTGCTCAGCGATCAGGATGCACTGATCCGCTGCATCAGCGACGACTTCGGCAACCGCAGCGCCGATGAAACGCTACTCGCCGAGATGCTGCCCGCCGTGCAGGGCATCCGCTATACCCGCAAACGCCTGCGCCGCTGGATGAAACCTTCGCGGCGGCACGTGGGCCTGGCGTTCATGCCCGCCTCGGCGCGGGTGATCTATCAGCCGCTGGGCGTGGTCGGCATCATCGTGCCATGGAACTACCCGCTGTTCCTTGCCATCGCCCCGCTGGTCGGCGCGCTGGCCGCCGGCAACCGGGTGATGCTCAAACTCAGCGAAGCCACGCCGCGGACTTCACAGCGCCTCAAGGAGCTGCTGGCCAGCATCTTCCCCGAGGACCAGGTTGGCGTGGTGCTCGGCGAAGCCGAGATCGGCATGGCATTCGCCAAGCTGCCGTTCGATCACCTGCTGTTCACCGGCGCCACCAGCGTCGGCCGCCATGTGATGCGCGCCGCGGCCGAAAACCTGACGCCGGTGACGCTCGAGCTGGGCGGCAAGTCCCCGGCCATCGTCAGCGCAGAGGCTCCGCTGGAGCACGCCGCCGAGCGCATCGCCTTTGGCAAGACCCTCAATGCCGGGCAGACCTGCGTGGCCCCGGACTACGTGCTGGTGCCTCGCCAGCGGATCGTGGCGTTCGTCGAGGCCTATCGCCGCGCGGTGCAACGCTTCTATCCAAAGATCGAGGGCAATGCGGACTACACCAGCATCATCAACACCCGCCAGCAGCAGCGCTTGCAGGGTTACCTCGACGACGCTCGCGACAAGGGCGCCGAGGTCATCGCCCTGACTGCCGAGGCCGCGGACCGGCGCATGCCCCAGGCCCTGCTGCTGAACGTCGACGACAGCATGCGGGTGATGCAGGACGAGATCTTCGGGCCGCTGCTGCCCGTGTTGCCCTACGACCGCCTCGACGATGCCCTGGCCTATATCGCGGCGCGCCCGCGTCCGCTGGCCCTGTACTACTTCGGCTACGACCGCCGCGAGCAGGAGCATGTGCTGCACCACAGCCACTCCGGCGGGGTTTGCCTCAACGACACCCTGCTGCACGTGGCGCAAGACGACATGCCCTTCGGCGGCATCGGTGCCTCGGGCATGGGCCACTATCATGGACACGAAGGTTTCCTCACCTTCAGCAAGGCCAAGGGCGTACTCGTCAAGCAGCGCCTCAACCTCGCGCGGCTGATCTACCCGCCCTATGGCAAACTCTTGCAGAAGCTGGTCTACAAACTGTTCATCCGCTGAGCGGTAGCGCGATTAACGCCCACATCCGGCGCCATCAAAAGGCCGCCGACTTGGCCCGCCCCGGCGTGCTGCGCTACCATCCGACTCCCTAACGCGCCTGCCAGGACGTCACGATGAATCGAGTGTTATACCCAGGCACCTTCGACCCCATTACCAAGGGGCATGGCGATCTGGTCGAGCGCGCCGCGCGGCTGTTCGACAGCGTGGTGATCGCGGTCGCTGCCAGCCCGAAGAAGAACCCGTTGTTCTCCCTCGAGCAACGCGTGGCCCTGGCCCGGGAAGTCACCAAGCACCTGCCCAACGTCGAAGTGATCGGCTTTTCCACGCTGCTCGCCTCGTTCGCCAAGGAACAGGGCGCCAACGTGCTGCTGCGCGGCCTGCGTGCGGTATCGGATTTCGAGTACGAATTCCAGCTGGCCAACATGAACCGCCAACTGGCGCCGGACCTGGAAAGCCTGTTCCTCACGCCATCGGAAAAGTATTCCTTCATCTCTTCCACCCTGGTGCGCGAGATTGCCAACCTGGGCGGCGATATCAGCAAGTTCGTTCACCCGGCCGTCGCCGACGCCCTGACCGAACGCTTCAAGAATCGCTGATCAGCAACACTGGCACGCCCGCTCGCCATATGGCGAGCGGGCGTGCGCTGGCGGCCACAATACGGCACAATCGCGGCTAGCAGGCAGTTGAAAAACGTCATCGAGGCAGTCAGCGCAAGGCAAAAATAGGCGAAAAAGCGCAGTGTACGAAGAGTACATGAGCATTTGAGCCTGTTTTTAATGCCGCGATGGCAACGTGGATAGTTTTTCAACAGTCTGCTTCCGTTTGACTGTGTCGCGGCCCCTGGCCCGGCGGGAGCTTGCCTTTCATGTCCCTGATCATCACCGACGACTGCATCAACTGCGACGTCTGCGAACCTGAGTGCCCGAACGCGGCGATTTCCCAGGGCGAGGAGATCTACGTGATCGACCCCAACCTGTGCACCGAATGCGTCGGCCACTATGACGAGCCGCAGTGCCAGCAGGTCTGCCCGGTAGACTGCATTCCCCTCGACGAGAACAACGTCGAGAGCAAGGAGCAGTTGATGGACAAGTACAAAACCCTCACCGGCA
The DNA here is from genome assembly GCF_001945395.1 of Pseudomonas sp. PA15(2017). Lineage (GTDB taxonomy): Bacteria > Pseudomonadota > Gammaproteobacteria > Pseudomonadales > Pseudomonadaceae > Aquipseudomonas. Next base: position 72,805 of record NZ_MSXV01000009.1, read on the forward strand.
AGGCCTGAGAGTGCGCCGCTCCCTTCGCGGCCTCAATTCCCTGCGCGCCCTGTCCGGCGCGCTGCTCCTGCTGCTCAGCCTCGGCCTGCAAGCCGCCGAGCGCCCCGGCAGCAGCGCCATCGCCACCGCCCACCCCGCGGCCACGGTCGCCGGCAAGGAAACCCTGGCGCTGGGCGGTAATGCCTTCGATGCGGCAGTGGCCATCAGCGCGGCCCTGGCGGTGGTCGAACCCTACGGTTCAGGGCTGGGCGGCGGCGGTTTCTTCCTGCTGCGCAGCGCCGATGCTCGCTACGATTTTCTCGATGCCCGCGAGCGTGCCCCAGGGGCCGCCCATGCCGATCTGTACCGCCATGATGGCCAGGTGCAGTCGGCGCTGTCGCGCGATGGTGCACTGGCCGCCGCCATTCCAGGCCTGCCCGCCGCACTGGTGGAACTGGCCGAACAACGCGGCAAACTAACGTTGCGCGACAGCCTGGCGCCGGCCATTCGCCTGGCCCGGGAAGGTTTCCCGGTCGATCGCGTGTACCGCGATCGCGTCACCATGCGCCTGGCGGCGATGCGCGACGATGCGGAAACTGCGCGACTGTTCCTGAGCGACGGCAAGATTCCCGATGAAGGCGCGCTACTGCGCCAGCCGGAGTTGGCCGATACCCTGCTGAAGCTGGCCCATCATGGTCGAGACGGTTTCTATGCCGGCCCGGTGGCCGAGCGCCTGGTGACCGGCGTGCAGGCCGCAGGCGGTATCTGGACCCTGCAGGATCTGGCCGACTACCGCACCGTGAATCGCCAGCCGATTCGCGTACCGCTGGCCGAAGGCCGCGAGCTGATCAGCGCCCCACCACCCTCGGCCGGCGGCGTAGCCCTGGCCCAGAGCCTGCTGATGCTGCAGCACCTGCCCTGGCGGGCGGCCGACCCGGTGCAGCGCACCCACCTGGTAGTGGAAACCCTGCGCCGTGTCTATCGCGACCGTGGCCAACTGGGTGACCCGGACTTCGTCGACAACCCCGCCGCCGCCCTGCTCAACCCGGCCTATCTGAAAAACCTCAGCGACGGCATCGATCCGCAGCACGCCACCCCGAGCAGCCAGCTGCCACCAGCCGGGCCCTGGACGGAAGGCGATCACACCACCCACTTCACCGTCCTGGACGCCGACGGCAACGCGGTGAGCGCCACCCTGTCGATCAACCTGCCGTTCGGCGCCGCTTTCACGGTGCCCGGCACCGGCGTGCTGCTCAACGACGAAATGGACGACTTCGCCGCCGACCCGAGTGGCGCCAACGCCTATGGCCTCGCCGGCAGCCAGGCCAACGCCATCGCCGCCGGCAAACGCCCACTGTCGAGCATGAGCCCGACGTTCATCGACAGCCCGAGCGAATTCACCAGCTTCGGCACACCGGGCGGCAGCCGCATCCCCAGCATGGTGCTGCTGTCGATCCTGCAGTACCTGGACGATCAGCCCATCGCCAGCTGGCCAGCCGTGCCGCGCTATCACCACCAGTACCTGCCGGACGTCATCGAGCACGAGCCGCAGGCCTTCAGCGCCGCCCAGGCCGCCGAGCTGCAAGCCCGTGGTTATCAGCTCAAGGATGTGGGGCGCGAATACGGCAACGGGCAGGTGCTGCGCTGGAACAAGACCAGTGGCCAGGTCGAGGCAGCCAGCGACCCACGCGGAGTCGGCAACAGCGCGGTACAGCTCACGCGTTAAAACTGGCAGGCAATAAAAAGCCCCTCGACGAGGGGCTTTTCAATGGGCGAAATCCGCATTCACTGGCGCTGGTTGTAACCGTCACCGGTGCAGCCCAGGCAGCGTACGAAAGCCGCCTTGCCCGGCTCGACCACCAGGGCACGACCGGTAGCGCCGATGCCGCCGCCCATGGCCGAGAACGGCAGGGCGACGACGAAAGCTGCTGCGCCGATGACGGTGGCGCCGATCAGCAGCGGGCGGGCGATCAGCAGGTCACCGATCATGGCGAAACCATCCGGGGCCTGAACGGTGTAGAGCGGGTCACCGCTGGCGTTCTGCTGCACTTCTTGCGCATTGGCGGTCAGCGCCAGCGAGGCAGCAGTCAGCGCCAGAACAGCAGCGCAAGAGCGAAACAGTTTCATGGGGCGATCCTTCAGAGGCATACGGGACGATGCCGGTAACTATAACAGCGCGCCGGCAATTGTCGCGTGATGGCCGTCAATCGCTGAACACGTGGTCACGTTATCGGACGAAGCGACTCAGCGTTGGCATTTCGGGCAGTAAACGCTGGCCCGCTGGCCCAGCTTCACCTCACGCAGGGTATTGCCGCACACCTTGCAGAACTCACCGCCGCGACCATAGGCGAACAGCTCCTGCTGGAAATAGCCGGGCTGACCATCGCCGCCGATGAAGTCGCGCAGTGTAGTGCCGCCACGCTCGATAGCGTGGGCCAGCACACGCTTGATCTCCTGAGCCAGGCGCACGTAACGCGCCCGCGACACCGTACCGGCGGCGCGGCGCGGGTCGATGCCGGCGGCGAACAGCGCCTCGGTGGCGTAGATGTTGCCAACGCCGACCACCACCGCGTTGTCCATGATGAACGGTTTGACCGCCACCGCCTTACCGCGCGACAGCTGAAACAGGCGCTCGCCATCGAACAGCTCGGTCAGCGGCTCAGGGCCGAGGCGCACCAGCAGCTCATGCTCCAGCGGCAACTCGCTCCATAACAGCGCGCCAAAGCGACGCGGGTCGGTGTAGCGCAGCGCCAGACCGGACTCCAGCTCGATATCGACATGCTCGTGCTTGGCTGCCGGCAGCCCCGCTTCGACCAGGCGCAGATTACCGGACATGCCCAGATGGCTGATCAGCGTGCCGACTTCGGCCTTGATCAACAGGTACTTGGCGCGCCGCTCCACGGCTTCGATACGCTGCCCGGACAACCGCACGTCGAGGTCTTCAGGGATCGGCCAGCGCAGGCGGCGTTCACGAACGATAACCCGGCTGACACGCTGGCCGATCAGGTGAGGCGCGATCCCCCGGCGGGTGGTTTCGACTTCTGGCAATTCAGGCATGGCGGACTCGAAGCGGATTCAGGAAGGGGGCCTCAGGCGGCGCCCAGGTCGCGGATGCTCTCGCGCAGGCTCTCGAAGTCGTATTCGGAAAGCCCCACGTAGTCGAGGATCAGCGGCTCGATGGCGCTCCACTCATGGTCTTCGCTCTGGTTACCCAGCACCTGGTAACTGCGGCAGATATGCTCGGCCATCTTGAGGATCGCCAGCAGGTTCTTGAGCTGAGCGTCGTTGGCGTTTTCCTCGGCGAAGATGGCTCGCACATTATGGTGGTTGGCGATGGCCTGGCACAGGTGCAGCGGCAGGTTCCACGACTTGGCGGTGTAGTAGCCGACCACCGCATGGTTGGTGTTGAGCAGGCGGTTCTCGGTGTCGACGATACGCCGCTCGGCATTGGCGCTGGCGTAGGATTCCTCGAGCACGGTCATGTAGTCGGGGAAGCGCTTGAGCATCAGCGGAATGCCGCAATTGTGGAACAGGCCCAGGGTGTAGGCCTCGTCAACGGACTCGTAACCGATGCGCTTGGCCAGGGTCAGGCTGGTCATGGCCACGTCCTGGGCGGTATCCCAGAAGCGGTTGAGGGTGACGATGGTCTCGTCACTCATTTCGCCACGGATCGACAGGGCGTTGACCATGTTGATGACCGAGCGACTGCCCAGCAGGTTGACCGCACGCTGAATGGAACCGATGCGGTTGGCCAGGCCGAAATACGGCGAATTGACGATCTTCAGCAAAGCGCCGGACAGCCCCGGGTCCTGGCTGATCAGGCGCGCGATGGCCTTCAGGTCCGGGTTGGGCATGTACTGCTCGAACTGCAGATCGACCATGATCTGCGGTTGCGGCGGCACGCTGATGCCTTGCAGAAACGTCTGTATCTGCTCGGCCGAAAGTTCTTTGTCCATGGAGGCGCAAGGTAAGAAGGTGATGGAGCGCGCAGTCTACCCTGAGCGTGAAGACTTTTGAGCCGCCGGTTACAGAACAAATCTGCAGGTCGTCGCCTGGCCTGAACTTAGCGGCTCGCAGCACCCCGAATATTGCTCACTCAGCCTATTCAGAAAGGTGTTTACGATGAGCAAGTCCCTTGCAGGCAAGCGTGTCGCTCTATTGGTTACCGACGGTTTCGAGCAGGTCGAACTGACCGGCCCCAAAAAGGCGCTCGAAGAACTCGGTGCCACCGCTGAGATCCTTTCCAGCAAATCCGGCAAGGTCACCGGCTGGAATCACACCACGCCAGCCGACGCCTTCACCGTCGACAAAACCTTCGATACGGCGAAGATCGACGATTACCACGCCATCGTGCTGCCCGGCGGCGTGGTCAACGCCGACACCATCCGCCTCGACGAGATGGCCGTGGAGTTGGTGAAGGATGCCGCCAAGGCCAACAAACCGATCGCCGTGATCTGCCACGGGGCCTGGATTCTCGCCACCGCAGACCTGCTCAAGGGCAAGACCCTGACCAGCTACCCCTCGCTGACCGACGACCTGAAGAACGCCGGTGCCACCTGGGTGGACAAGGAAGTGGTGGTCGACGGCCAGCTGATCAGCAGCCGGACACCAGACGATCTGCCAGCTTTCAACGAAAAGTTGATCGCCGCGCTCGCCGTCTGAGCCAGCCGCCACGGACCAAGGATGGGCGTCCACGGCATGCAACGCGGCAAGCAGCTACCGGGCTCCTCGTTTAGAATGCGCATTTTTTGCGACGGAGCCCATCATGTCCCTGCCCAGCCTGCGCCTGAAAGCCAACGCCGACCGACGCCTGCGCGCCGGCCACCTGTGGGTCTACAGCAACGAGATCGACGTCGCCGTCACCCCGCTCAACGCTTTCCAAGCCGGTGACCAGGCCATCCTCGAAGCTGCCGGTGGCAAGCCCTTGGGCATCGTTGCCCTGAGCCCCAACAATCTGATCTGCGCCCGCCTGCTGTCGCGTGACGTCAAACACGTGTTGGACAAGTCGCTGCTGGTGCACCGCCTCAACGTGGCCCTGAGCCTGCGCGAACGGCTGTTCGACCAGCCCTGCTACCGCCTGGTGTACGGCGACTCCGACCTGCTGCCTGGCCTGGTGGTCGACCGTTTCTTCGACATCCTCGTGGTGCAATTGGCCTCGGCGACCATGGAACGCCACAAGGACGACGTGCTGGCTGCGCTGATCCAGGTGCTCAAGCCCAGCGGCATCCTGCTCAAGAACGACTCCGCCGCCCGCGATGCCGAAGGCCTCGAGCGCTACGTCGACACCGCCTTTGGCGTGGTGCCGGAGTGGGTCGCCCTGGAGGAGAACGGCGTGAAGTTCGAAGCACCGGTGATCGAAGGCCAGAAGACCGGCTGGTTCTATGACCACCGTATGAACCGCGCGCGCCTGGCGCCCTACGTCAAGGGCAAGCGCGTGCTCGACCTGTTCAGCTACATCGGCGGTTGGGGTGTGCAGGCCGCCGCGTTCGGTGCCAGCGAAGTGTTCTGTGTGGACGCCTCGGCGTTCGCCCTCGACGGCGTGGAACGCAACGCCACGCTCAATGGTTTCGCCGAGAAGGTCACCTGCGTGGAAGGCGACGTGTTTGCCGCCCTGCGTGAGCTGAAGGCAGCCGAAGAGCGTTTCGACGTGGTGATCGCCGATCCACCCGCCTTCATCAAGCGCAAGAAGGACATCAAGAACGGCGAAGCAGCCTATCGTCGCCTCAACGAAACCGCCATGCGCCTGCTCAACAAGGACGGCATCCTGGTCAGCGCTAGCTGCTCCATGCACCTGGACGAAGACAATCTGCAGAACATCCTGCTGACCAGCGCCCGCCATCTGGATCGCAACATCCAGCTGCTCGAACGCGGCGCCCAGGGCCCGGACCACCCGGTGCACCCGGCCATCGGCGAAACCCGCTACATCAAGAGCCTGACCTGCCGCCTGCTGCCCAATAGCTGACGGCACGGCCTGCCCGTTCGGCGACTAGCATCTCGACAAGCACCACGGATCTCGGGCCCTGGCGAACCCAGGCCCGCTACCGTGGTCTCTGCTGGGCATGACTGAGATGCTCGAGGTGTCGTTGCACGCGTTATTGGCGTCACAGATAGCCCGCAAGCAGGGGCCGGATCTTCAGCCGACCAGCGCTCTGTCGATGATCGCTTGCTCTTCTTCAACCAGCCGTCGGCTCATCGTCACGGCGCTCGCTGCGCCCGTTATCACGGCGCCCCCCTGAGCTGGGCCGGTCGACGCCGATCAGCAGCGCTGATACGCAGCTAGGGTTAGCAGGGAGAGGTACTCCCGATCGGCGCGGCAGCATTGCAGTGGATGCGCCAACGGCGATTGCCTCGTGCCGATACGCCACGGCGTCACACCCGTGATAGCTGTCGCCAGGGCAGCACAGGGGCATTACCCTAAACCACATCCTGCATGGCCCGGCTATCGACGTTAGACAGCCGGTCAATAAGAGAGAGAAGAGCCCAGGTGACTGACACGAAGACGCTCTCCCAACATGGCAACCGGACGCAAACCCAGCAGAACGAGGCAACCGAAGACGCCCGCCACCGCAGACACCGGGCCAAGCTCTACGCCGCCATTCGGGACAAGGAACGCAAGCGCATCGCCCGTGAACTGCATGATGAATTGGGCCAACAGCTGACGGCCCTGCAACAGGGCCTGGGGGTACTGGGCATCCGCCTCAAGCGCGACCGCCCGGACCTGGACGACGAAATCCAACGCCTGATCGGCATCACCCACAGCGCCATCGAGGCGATTCGTGACGTGCAGTTCGGCGGTCCCATCGGGCGCCTGCAACACGGCCTGGAAAACAGCCTGAAGCACCTTGTCGACGACTTCAAACGCCTCTCCGGCATCGACTGCCGCTGCAGCCTGCCGCCCGCCCTAGACCTCAATACCGACCAGGCCTCGCACCTGTGCCGCATCGTGCAGGAATCGCTCACCAACATCCTGCGTCATGCCCAGGCCAGCCGCGCGGCGGTCAGCCTCGAGCAACGCGACAACGACTATGTACTGGAGATCTCCGACGACGGTCGCGGCTTCACCCTCAGCGACACCCTCCCCGATTCCACCGGACTATCCGGCATGCGCGAGCGCGGCAAGCGCCTCGGCGGGCCGGTGATCATTTTCAGTCATCCCGGCCAGGGCACCATCGTCCAGGCGATATTCCCCGCGGCTCACCGTGTTTAAGGATTCACCGATGATCAAGCTGTTGATCGCCGACGACCACATGATCATGCGCGAAGGGCTCAAGCGCCTGTTCGAGCTGTATGACGACGTCCGCGTCGTCGCCGAAGCGGCCGATGGCGCCCAGGCCCTGGAAAAACTGCGCCTGGTTCCCGTGGATCTCCTGCTACTGGACATCAGCATGCCCGGCCTGAGCGGCGAGGCCCTGATCGCCCGCATCACGCACCAGTACCCCAAGCTGCCCATTCTGGTGCTCAGCATGCACGGTGACCCGCATCTCGCTCTCCGCGTGCTGCGCTGTGGCGCAACGGGCTACCTGACCAAGAGTCAGTCGCCTTCGACCCTCGTCGAAGCGGTGAGAAGGGTCAGCGGTGGCAATCGCTACATCGACCCGGCACTGATGGAGCCCATCGCTCTGAGCAGTATCAAGCCTGCCAGCCGCAGCGGGCTCGACAGCCTGACCAATCGCGAGTTCCAGATCATGCGATTGCTTGCTGCCGGGCTGAGCGTCAACCACATTGCCAAACAATTGACGATCAGTAACAAGACAGTCAGTACCCATAAGATAAATCTGATGGAAAAAATGCGATTTTCCAGCAATGCAGACCTGGTCAGATTCGCCTCCAGCCTCATGAATTCCGACCTTGCCTAGGAAAATCCTTAGTGCTTTGTAGCGTTTAAAGCCAAGCAAATATCAGCCAAAGCCGATGCACCCGCCGATGATGCTTCATGCATGCTGCCGACATCCAAAGGAATGCTTGGTCACCGCGCTGGAGCTTTGCCCGCCTGCTGCCTGTTCCGTGGAGTCTGAGCCCAGTCCGCCACGGAGCTTTACATGCGTGATCTCTCCACCCCTCTCCTCGCTCCCCTGCTGATTCTGATCGCTGGCATCGCCGTCGTAACGCTGGTCGGCCAGCAGCTACTCGATATGCTGCCGGCCCTGGCCATCCTGCTGGTGGCGGGCGTGGTCATCATCCTCGCGCTGCGCCGCCAGAGCCCCGGCCAGGCGTCTACGGCACAGCTCGCCAGCCATGAGCAGCATATGCCCAGCCAGGACGACAGCGTCGAGCAGCTCTGCGGCCAGGTTCTGCCGCTGTGGTCGCAGCATATCGAGAACGCCCGCAGCCACACCGAAGAGTCCATCAGCGCCTTGAGCGAGCGCTTCGCCCAACTGGCCACGCGGATCCAGAGCAGCCTCGGTGGGAGCACCGAGCGCGAGGCCGGAAAACGCCTGGTGGCGCTGCTGTCGAGCTGCGAGTACGAGCTGGACATGATCATCGTCGCCCTGCGCGATGCACTGGCCAGCAAGGAATCGCTGCTCAATGAAATCACTCAGCTGTCCAGCTTCACCGACCAGTTGCAGGAGATGGCCCAGGACGTTGCAAACATCGCCAAACAGACCAACCTGCTGGCCCTCAACGCTGCCATCGAAGCAGCGCGGGCCGGTGAGAGCGGCCGCGGCTTCGCGGTGGTCGCCGACGAGGTGCGCAAGTTGTCGTCGATGTCGGGCGACACCGGTCAGCGCATCGGCGAAACCGTAGTGATCGTCAATGACGCCATCCACAAGACCCTGGACATCTCCCAGGAATACACCAAGACCGACACCGTCACCCTGAACAAGGCCAGCGATGTCATCGCCGGGGTGATCGGCCGCTTCAACCAGAGCGCCAGCGACATCGTCCACCACAATGAAACCATGCGCACGCAAAGCGAATCCGTCGCCCAGGACATCGCCGAAGTGCTGGTGTCGCTGCAGTTCCAGGATCGCATCAGCCAGACCCTCGGCCATATCGCCGCCGACCAGGACAAGCTGCACGCCCATATCCAGAATCGCCATGCACAGCGCCAGCAGAGCCTGGCGCCATCGCCCCTGGACATCGACCACTGGCTCGGCGAACTGGCGCAGACCTACACCACCCCCGAGCAGCACGGCATCCACCGGGGCGAGAAAAGCAGCGCCAAAAGCAACGACTCCGACATCACGTTTTTCTGAGGTTTTTCCCCATGAGCAAGACCGTACTCATCGTCGACGACTCCGCCTCCATCCGCCAGGTCGTCAGCATTACGCTCAAGGGGGCCGGCTACCAGGTCATCGAAGGCTGCGACGGCAAGGATGCGCTGAGCAAGCTCGACGGCCGCAAGGTGCACCTGATCATCAGTGACGTGAACATGCCGAACATGGACGGCATCACCTTCGTGAAGAACGTCAAGCAACTGCCCGCCTACAAGTTCACCCCGGTGATCATGCTCACCACCGAGGCCGGCGAAGCGAAGAAGGAAGAAGGCCGCGCCGCGGGTGCCAAGGCCTGGGTGGTCAAGCCCTTCCAGCCGGCGCAGATGCTCACCGCCGTCTCCAAGCTGATCCTGCCATGACCGACGCGCCGGCGGAGAGCCTCTACCGCATCTTGCCCCTGGAAGGCGGCCTGACCATTTACAGCGCCACCGAACACATGCAGTTGCTGACGCAGGCCCTGGCCTGCGATGTGGAAGTGGAGCTCGACCTCGGCGCCGTCGATGAACTGGACTGCGCCGGGCTGCAGTTGCTGATCCTTGCCAAGCAGGAGGCGGCACGCATGAACTGCGACCTGCGCCTGACCAACCACAGCCCAGCGGTGATCGAGGCTTTCGAACTGAGCGGGCTGGGCACCTTCTTCGGCGACCCCATCCTGATCAAGCCGGCGAGCGAGTAACTAGCATGAACATGGACGAAGTGCTGCAGGTCTTCATCGCCGAAAGCCAGGAACTGCTGCAACAGATGGAAGAGGCCCTGCTGCAGCTGGAAAACGACCCGGACGACGCCGACACCATCAACGCCATCTTTCGCGCAGCCCACACCATCAAGGGCTCGGCCGGCCTGTTCGGTCTCGACGTGATCGTCGCCTTCACCCATATCGCCGAAAGCGTGCTGGATCGGGTGCGCAACGGCGAGCTGCGCTTCGGCAAGGACATGACCGCCCTGTTCCTGCAGGTTGGCGATCACCTGGCGCGCCTGGTGGCACTGGTCGACAGCGGCGCCGACCTGGAAATTCTCGAGCCCGACACGCAGATCGCCCATCAGCAACTGGCCGAGCGACTGTCCCATTATCTGGAGCCCGTCCAGGTCAGCGAGTCGATACCGGCGGCCACCACGCGCATCGAGCGGGGCCAGGGCGTGGGCGCCGACCACTGGCACCTGTCCCTGCGCTTCGGCCCGGATACCCTGCGCAACGGCATGGACCCACTCGGCCTGTTCCGCTACCTGAATACCTTCGGCAAGATCGTCAGCATCGTGCCGCTGCTGGACCGCATTCCGGTGGCCGCCGAAATGGACCCGGAAACCTGCTATCTGGGTTTCGAAATGGCCTTCGCCAGCGACGCCGAAAAGGCCACCATCGAGGGCGCCTTCGAGTTCGTGCGCGAAGACAGCCTGATCCGCATCCTGCCGCCCAACAGCAAATCCGAGCAATACCTGGAGCTGATCCGCGCGCTGCCGGAAGAAGACATGCGCCTGGGCGAAATCCTCATGCGCTGCGGCACCCTGACCGCCAACGAGCTGCAGGAGGTCCTGCAAGCCCAGGTACAGGGGCAGGAACGCGACGAGCCGCGCCCGATCGGCCGCGTACTGGTCGAGGAAAGCCTGGTGCAGCCACCGGTAATCGCCGCCGCGCTGCAGAAGCAGCAGCAGATCAAGGACAATCGCAGCAGCGAAACCAGCCTGATTCGTGTCGACGCCGGCAAGCTGGACAAACTCATCGATCTGGTCGGCGAGCTGATCATCGCCGGTGCCGGGGCGCGAATGACCGCCCAGACCTGTGGTCACCCGGAAATGCTCGAGGCCACCGAGCTGCTCTCCCGGCTGGTCGAGGAAGTCCGCGATTCCGCCCTGCCGCTGCGCATGGTGCAGATCGGCAGCACCTTCAACCGCTTCCAGCGCGTGGTGCGCGACGTCGCCGGCGAGATCGGCAAGGACATCGCCCTGTCCATCAGCGGCGGCGAAACCGAACTCGACAAGACGGTGGTCGAGCGCATCACCGATCCGCTCACCCATCTGGTGCGCAACGCCATGGATCATGGCATCGAGTCGGTGGAAACCCGCCTGGCGCGCGGCAAGCCGGCCCAGGGCAAGGTCTCCCTGAATGCCTACCACGATGCCGGCAGCATCGTCCTGGAAGTCAGCGACGACGGCGGCGGCCTCGACGCCCAGCGCATCCTCGCCAAGGCCCGCGAGCGAGGCCTGATCGGCGACGGTCAGACGCTCTCGGAAAAAGAGACCTTCGCGCTGATCTTCGAGCCCGGCTTCTCTACCGCCGAGCAGGTCAGCAACCTGTCCGGCCGTGGTGTGGGCATGGACGTGGTCAAGCGCAACATCACCGCCCTGCGCGGCACCATCGAACTGGACAGCACCCTTGGCCAGGGCACGCGCATTCGCATCCGCCTACCGCTGACCCTGGCGATCATCGACGGCTTCCTGGTCAGCGTCGGCCAAGCCGGCTACGTGATTCCCCTGGAAATGGTGGAAGAATGCATCGAGCTGCCCGCCGGGACCGCGTTCAAGCGCGGCCACCTGGAGCTGCGCGGGCAGATGCTGCCCATCGTGCGCCTGCGTGATCTGTTCGAGCAAGAGAGCCAGCCGCCCCGCCGTGAAAGCGTGGTGGTGGTACGCCAGGCCGGTCTGCGCGCCGGCCTGGTGGTCGATCAACTGGCTGGCGAATTCCAGACGGTGATCAAGCCACTCGGCAAGATCTTCGCCGGCTGCAGCGAACTGGGCGGCTTCACCATTCTCGGCGACGGCAGCGTCGCGCTGATTCTCGACATTCCCCGTCTGCTCAGCCAATTGGCCGCGCCGCGCAGCGCCGCGCAGCACGAATCCGCCCAGGTATACGCCCATGAGTGAGCTCGCCGTAACCACCGCAAGTGCCTCAAAAGCTGCTGCCGACGAAGAGCTGGTGCACCAGTACCTGAGCTTCATCCTCCACGAGCGGCGTTACGCTTTGGACGGGTTGTGCGTGCGGGAAATCATCGAGTACCAACGCACCACCAAGGTGCCGATGGCCAACCGCTGCGTACATGGCGTGATCAACCTGCGCGGCGCGGTGGTGCCGGTCATCGACCTGAGCTTGCGCTTCAACCACGCCAGGACGCAGATCGACCGGCGCACCTGCATCATCATCGTCGAAGTGCCCCAGCCCGAGGCCCCGCAGATTCTCGGCATTCTGGTCGACGCCGTCAGCGAGGTACTGGAAATCGCTCCGGCGCAAATGAATCCGGTGCCGGCCTTCGGCAACTCGATTCGCAGCGACTTCATTCAGGCGATGGTTCACCGCGAGGGTGACTTCATCATCCTGCTGGCCATCGAAAACGCCCTTGCGGTCGCCGAGATAGCGGCTCTGCCAGACGGAACCAAAGCATTGTCCGCCTGACCGGGCAGCCAAGCATCACAGAGGGAAGCAACCATGTTCAAAGACCTACGCGTGTCCACAAAGCTCGGCCTCGGTTTCGGTACGGTCATCGTGCTGCTGCTGATCGCTCTGGTGCTGGGCCTGACCCGCATGAGCGCGATCAACGATTCCAATAACGTGATCATCAATGATCGGTATGTGAAGATCCGCCAGGCCACAACCATCAAGGAAGAAACCTCCAACCAGGGTCGCTACGTACGCGACATCATTCTGGATGAGGACGAAGCAGCCGATCAACGCAACCTGGCGCTCATCAATAGCAGCCGTGAACGGCGCCTGGCGGCCGCAGAAGAGCTGAGCCGCACCATCGCCAGCCCAGAAGGCCGTGAGCTCATGGCGCGCGTCAACGCCGCGCGTGACGTAGTGGGTAAGCGCTACGACGAGCTGTTCAAGCGGCTGGACGACCCGGAGCGTGCCGAAAACTATCTGTTCGCCAGCATGATTCCGGCCAACGATGACCTGCTCGCCGCCGCTGACGCGCTGATCACCTATCAGAGCGGCCTGATGGATCAGGATGCGGCAGACGCCAGCGCGCTTTATCAGGAATCACGCCTGCAGCTGTCGCTGATCGGCGGTATCGCCATTCTGGTTTCCATCCTGCTTGGCTGGCTGATCACTCGCAGCCTGCTCAAGCAACTGGGCGGCGAGCCCGCCTATGCCGCCGAAGTGGTCACCCGTATCGCCGAAGGCGACCTGCGCACCCAGGTGGTGGTCAAGCCCAATGACACTACCAGCATGCTGGCCTCGATCAGCAACATGTCCACCCGCCTGACGCAGATCATCGCCGAAGTACGCAGCTCCGCCGACTCGCTGTCCAGCGCCTCCGAAGAGATTTCCTCCACGGCCCAGAGCATGAGTCAGGCCGCGTCCGAACAGGCCGCGTCGGTCGAGGAAACCAGCGCGTCGATGGAGCAGATGTCGGCATCCATTTCCCAGAACACCGAAAATGCCCGAGTTACCGACGGTATGGCCAGCAAGGCCGCCAATGAAGCTGGTGAGGGTGGCCAGGCGGTGAAAGACACCGTACGCGCCATGAAGACCATCGCCGACAAGATCGGCATCGTCGACGACATCGCCTACCAGACCAACCTGCTGGCGCTCAACGCCGCCATCGAAGCGGCCCGCGCCGGCGAGCACGGCAAGGGCTTCGCAGTGGTCGCCGCCGAAGTACGCAAGCTGGCCGAGCGCAGCCAGGTCGCCGCCCAGGAAATCGGCGAGGTCGCGAAGAACAGCGTGGCCCTGGCCGAGCGTGCCGGCACCCTGCTCGACGAGATCGTCCCGTCCATCGCCAAGACCTCCGACCTGGTCCAGGAAATCGCCGCCGCCTCCGACGAGCAGAGCAGCGGCGTCGGCCAGATCAGCACGGCGATGAACCAGCTCAGCGAGCTGACCCAGCAGAACGCTTCGGCCTCCGAGGAGCTGGCAGCCACCGCCGAGGAAATGAGCGGCCAGGCCGAGCAACTGCAGCAATTGATGGACTTCTTCCGCCTCAACGGCACGGGCGAGCGCATCACCGTCGCCAACCCGCCGCGCACTCGCCAGCCGCACGCTCGCGGCAACGGGCCGGCACGCCAGGCGCGCGATGACGACGGCCACAGCGGTGGCCTGCCGGCCGGTTACGTGCGCTTTCAGGAGTAGCCCATGAGTTGCGGACCACGGCTGCTCGACGGCGCCACGGCAGGAGCGGGCCAGTACCTGACCTTCACCCTGGCGCAGGAGCTGTTCGCAGTGGAGATTCGCGCCGTACGCGAGATCATCGAGTACGGCCGACTGACCTCGGTGCCGATGCTGCCGCCGAGCATCCTCGGCGTGATCAACCTGCGCGGCGCGGTGGTGCCCGTGATGGACCTGGGTCAGCGCTTTGGCGGCCAGACGACCCGGATCGGCCCACGCACCTGCATCGTGATTCTGGAAATCACCGGGCCCGGCCATACCCAGGTGATCGGCATCGTCGTCGACGCGGTCAACGAGGTACGCGAGCTGAGCGCCGAGCAGATCGAGCCGACGCCGTCCTTCGGTGGCAGCATCCGCGCCGACTTCATCCGCGGTATGGGCAAGCTCGATGACCGCCTGGTGGTGATGCTCGATATCGGCCGAGTGATCTCCACCGAAGAGTCTCTCGCCATCGACCAGGCCCAGCAGCACGGTGCTTCCAGCTGATGCGCGAGACGACCCAGGCCACGCTTTCCGATCTCGAGTTCAGCCAGTTCCGCCAGCTCATCCATGGCATCGCCGGCATTCATCTCTCCGATGCCAAGAAACCGCTGGTAGCCGGGCGCCTCAACAAGCGCCTGCGCGCGCTCGGCATGGCCACCTACGGCGAATACTTCCGCCTGGTCGGCAAGGACAAGGCCGAGCTGCAGACCTGCGTGGACCTGCTGACCACCAACGAAACCTATTTCTTTCGCGAACCCAAGCACTTCGATTTTCTGCGCGAGCTGCTGCAAAAGCCCGGTGCGATTCCCAGCGGCCGTCCGCTGCGGATCTGGAGCGGCGCCTGCTCCAGCGGCGAGGAGCCTTACACCCTGGCCCTGTTGCTGGCCGAACGTCTCGGCGAGCGGTCGTGGGAAATCCTCGCTTCGGACATCAGCCAGCGCATCCTCACCCAGGCGCGCAACGGCGTGTACGAATTGGATGACGGCGAGAACATACCGCGCCATCTGCTGGTCAAACACTGCCTGCGCGGCATCGACGAGAACCACGGGCGAATGATGATCGCGCCGGCCCTGCGCCAGCGCGTGCGCTTCATCCAGATCAACCTCAACAGCGCGCTACCGGACGTCGGCCTGTTCGACGTGATCTTCCTGCGCAACGTGATGATCTACTTCGACGCCGACACCAAACGCCAGGTGGTGGCGCGCCTGCTCAAGCACTTGCGCCCGGGCGGCCATTTCATCATCAGCCACTCGGAAAGCCTGAACGGCGTCAACGATACGCTCAAGGTCGTGAAACCCTCGATCTACCGCAAGCCCGATGACTAATACCCCCTCGATCGCCGAGGTGTACCTGAACCCCGGCGACTACCACTTCGGCGGGCCTTACACCCGCGTGCGCACCCTGCTGGGCTCGTGCGTGTCGATCGTGCTCTGGCACCCCCACGCTCACCTGGGCGGCATGTGCCATTTCATGCTGCCCACCCGCGGGCGCCCCACCAAGCAACGTGATGGCCGCTACGCCGACGAAGTGATGAGCCTGCTGTGCGAGGCGATCGCCCTGAGCGGTACCCGCCTGGCCGAATACCAGGCGCGCATCTTTGGCGGCGGCCACATGTTTCCGGGCCTGGCGCAAAGAAGTCGCCATCACGTCGGCCAGCAGAACATCGACATCGCCCGCCACCTGCTCGCCGAGAGAAAACTCAGCTGCCACGGCGAACATGTCGGCGGCGTCGGCCACCGCAATCTAATCTTCGATATCTGGAGCGGCGAGATCGCGCTGAAGCAAACCCAGCCCCTTGCCACTCAAGAGCCCCCTGCTGGAAAGCGACCGCTATGAAAAATATAAAAGTCATGATCGTCGACGACTCCGCCGTGGTGCGCCAGGTGCTCTCCCAGGTACTGGCGGCTGACCCGGCGATCGAGGTCATCGGTACTGCCGCCGACCCGCTGTTCGCCCTCGACAAGATGCAACGCCAGTGGCCCGACGTGATCGTGCTCGACGTCGAAATGCCGCGCATGGATGGCATCACCTTCCTGCGCAAGCTGATGGCCGAGCGCCCGACGCCGGTGGTGATCTGCTCGACGCTGACCGAAAAGGGTGCCACCACCACCATGCAGGCATTGTCGGCGGGCGCGGTAAGCATCGTCACCAAGCCCCAGGCCAGCCTCAGCAAGTTCCTGATCAACGCCAGCGACGACCTGGTCAACGCGGTCAAGGCCGCCGCTCGGGCCAACGTCAAGCGCCTGGTCAGCAAGTCGCCACCTGCGGCGCCCCAGGCCAAACTCAGTGCCGATGCCATCCTGCCACCGGCCACCAGCGCCATGGCGCGCACCACCGAGCGTATCGTCGCCATCGGCACCTCTACCGGCGGCACCCAGGCCCTTGAGTACATCCTTACCCGCCTGCCGCGGGTCTGCCCGGCGATCGTGATCGTCCAGCACATGCCCGAGCGCTTCACCGCCGCCTTCGCCGAGCGCCTCAACGGCCTCTGCGAGCTGGAGGTACTGGAAGCGCGCCATGGCGATCGCGTGGTGCCCGGTCGCGCGCTGATCGCGCCTGGCGGCCGCCACCTGCTACTCAAGCGCAGCGGCGCCCAATATGTGGTCGAGGTGGTCGACGGCCCACCGGTCAGCCGCCACAAGCCCTCGGTGGACGTGCTGTTTCGCTCCACCGCCCGCGCCGCTGGCGCCAACGCCACCGGCATCATCATGACCGGCATGGGCGACGACGGCGCCCGCGGCCTGCGCGAAATGCATGAAGCCGGCGCCCTGACCCTCGGCCAGGACGAGGCCAGCTGCGTGGTCTACGGCATGCCCAAGGAAGCCATGAAGCTCGGCGCGGTCAGCAAGGAAATCCCCCTGGATCAGATCCCCGCCGCCATCCTGCGCGGCTAGGGCTCTGCCGCCGGCGGGGACGGCCGGCGGCCAGCAGCCTTTCCTCTCCCGCCTCGCGCGGCGTAGAATCAGGGCATTTCCCGCCAGCCACCCTTCGGCGGGCTGTGAGCCCGGGCAGGCAGACGGAGATCCCGTCGTGCGCCATGCCACCTTGCTTCGCGGTCACCTGCCGCTGATCCGCTCACCCATCTACCAATGCCTACCTGATTAGCCGCAGGAATCCGTCATGCCTGATTACCGCTCGAAGACCTCCACCCACGGCCGCAACATGGCCGGCGCCCGTGCCCTGTGGCGCGCCACCGGGATGAAGGACGAAGACTTCAAGAAACCGATCATCGCCATCGCCAACTCCTTCACCCAGTTCGTGCCCGGCCACGTGCACTTGAAGGACCTGGGCCAGCTGGTCGCCCGCGAGATCGAGAAAGCCGGCGGCGTGGCCAAGGAATTCAACACCATCGCCGTCGACGACGGCATCGCCATGGGCCACGACGGCATGCTCTATTCGCTGCCGAGCCGCGAGATCATCGCCGACTCCGTGGAGTACATGGTCAACGCCCACTGCGCCGACGCCATCGTCTGCATCTCCAACTGCGACAAGATCACCCCCGGCATGCTGATGGCCGCCCTGCGCCTGAACATCCCGGTGATCTTCGTCTCCGGCGGCCCGATGGAAGCCGGCAAGACCAAACTGGCCAGCCACGGCCTGGATCTGGTCGACGCCATGGTGATCGCTGCCGACAGCACCGCCTCGGACGAGAAAGTCGCCGAATACGAGCGCAGCGCCTGCCCGACCTGCGGTTCGTGCTCCGGCATGTTCACCGCCAACTCGATGAATTGCCTGACCGAAGCCCTGGGCCTGGCCCTGCCGGGCAATGGCTCGACCCTGGCCACCCACAGCGACCGCGAGCAGCTGTTCCTGCAGGCCGGCCGCACTGCCGTCGAACTGTGCAAGCGCTACTACGATGAAGGCGACGACTCGGTGCTGCCGCGCAACATCGCCAACGTCAAGGCGTTCGAGAACGCCATGATGCTCGACATCGCCATGGGCGGTTCGACCAACACCATCCTGCACCTGTTGGCGGCGGCTCAGGAGGCCGAGATCGACTTCGACCTGCGTGACATCGATCGTCTGTCGCGTCTGGTGCCGCAGTTGTGCAAGGTGGCACCGAACATCCAGAAGTACCACATGGAGGACGTGCACCGCGCTGGCGGCATCTTCTCCATTCTTGGCTCGCTGGCCCGTGGCGGCCTGCTGCACACCGATCTGCCGACCGTGCACAGCCGCAGCATGGCCGAAGCCATCGCCAAGTGGGACATCACCCAGACCGATGACGAAGCCGTGCACCACTTCTTCAAGGCCGGCCCGGCGGGAATCCCGACCCAGACCGCGTTCAGCCAGTCGACCCGTTGGGACACCCTCGACGACGACCGCGAGAACGGTTGCATCCGCAGCGTCGAACATGCCTATTCGAAAGAAGGCGGCCTGGCCGTGCTGTACGGCAACATCGCCCTGGACGGCTGTGTGGTGAAGACCGCCGGCGTCGACGAGTCGATCCACGTGTTCGAGGGCAACGCCAAGATCTTCGAAAGCCAGGACAGCGCGGTGCGCGGCATTCTCAATGACGAAGTGAAAGAAGGCGACATCGTCATCATCCGCTACGAGGGCCCGAAAGGCGGCCCGGGCATGCAGGAAATGCTCTACCCGACCTCGTACCTGAAATCCAAGGGCCTGGGCAAAGCCTGCGCGCTGCTCACCGATGGTCGCTTCTCCGGCGGCACCTCGGGCCTGTCCATCGGCCACGCCTCGCCGGAAGCCGCTGCCGGCGGCGCCATCGGCCTGGTGAAGGATGGTGACAAGGTGCTGATCGACATCCCCAACCGCTCGATCAACCTGTTGGTCAGCGACGAGGAAATCGCCCACCGCCGCCACGAACAGGACAAGAAGGGCTGGAAACCGGTCGAGCAACGCCCGCGCAAGGTGACCACCGCCCTGAAGGCCTACGCCCTGCTGGCCACCAGTGCCGACAAAGGCGCGGTACGCAACAAGGCGCTGCTGGACGGTTGAACCTTTAGCTCGCTGTACGAAAACCCGGCCTTGTCAGACTGTGTGAAAACCTAGCAGTCCGAGGGTGAGTTGAAGACAATGCCTCTATCGGTTGATAGGGGCATTGTCGTTTATGGGTTATATCCAGGGCGAAGGTCGCGGGCAAAGCAG
>NZ_MSXV01000049.1 GCF_001945395.1 Pseudomonas sp. PA15(2017)
CGCCCTCGGGTGCCGGTGGCGCCGCCGGCTCGGCGCGCTTGCCTGGTAGCTGCTGGAGTTCCTGCAGGCGCTGCTGCTGCTCGTCGAGCAGACGTTCCTGGCGATCGCGGATCAGGTCTTGGCTCAGGGGCGTCTGGCGGTTGCCGGGCAGGTCGATGGGGGGCGTCTGCGCCGATACGGCCAGCGACAGAGCAGACAGGCAGAGGCATACCACCGCAGATCCATTGCGGAAAAACATAGGGTCGTCCCTGAAAAAAGCATGTCGTTTCAGGACAACTTAAGCCTGATGCCACTTGGCCATCAAGCTCAATTCAACGAAAGCTGGTTATATTTCATTCAAAATATTGCCCAACTTGATGAAGCTCTGACTGTTGGCGGTAGGCGGTAGGCGGTACAAATCGCTCATCGCGCCGAGATGAGCATGCAACCACTTCAAAGCGTCTCTCTCGATGAATCGGCCAGAGCGCTTGCAAGTTGCAGCGGTGCGATCTGATGTGGCTATCGATCAACGTAGCGCACCTCGACCAGTTTTCACGTCTATGGCGCGGTAAGGCGTGCCGATTCCTTCGACGACAGCCCGCCCCCGAAGTCATGCGGACATATCTGGATTGTCAGTTCGGCCTGACCAAGCGACTGGCCGCAGCGCAATGCATTACTCAAGCGTGACCTGCTTTGCCAACCCGTTACCCGAGATGCCACCGCCTTGGCACTGCCAACGCCCATTTGTCCTGCAAAATCGACCAGTTGCACGCCCGCCCCCAGTTTCCAGATCTATAGTTTCAATTGCCCAGCCCAGTGAGGCTGCCCATAGCGAAATGGAGAGTCACTATGCAAAAAGCACTTATCACGCTTGCTACCGCCCTGTTCGTTTCTGCCACGGTCGCTCCCGTGGCCCTGGCAGAAAGTCCAGCCGAAAAGAGCGTTCGCGAAGAGGCCCGAGATATCGAGACGGATGCGAAGCACGACGCGCACGAAGTTGACAAGGGTGAGCACCACAGCGCCGAGGAGATTGACAAGGGTATCGACCACGACAGCAAGGAGCGGCACAAGGCCGACAAACATATCGACAAGGAACTGAAAAAAGACCTGTAGATGCAACAGGCGGTATTCCGTTGACGAGTTACCGCCCTCCTTCTGAAATGCTCTGTCCTTCAAATCGCTTCACATCCCTGTTCCGCTAGCTGACTCGACATGGCATAAAATGCCGATCTGAGTGATCAGAACCTTGGAAAACCTGTCGATTCGATAGCCGGTCAAGCGACGTTGCTTTGAACTCCCGAAACGATCACCGCGTTTTATCGCATTTAATGAGGACATATGGGCCAGCGCCAAACACAGATATTGAAGCAAGACCTGAAAGCTGTCGCTGAAGACCTGCGGTGGGTATCCGTCGACCTGCTGAAGGTCGCCGAGCGGCTGCGGGGGACGGAAAACGAGGCAGACGCGTGGGCTATTCTGCGCATGGTCGGGGTGCTGACCAATGATGAAGACCGCCTCAACAAATACGCGGGTGAGGCCAAGGCTGGCCGTATCGTTCGTTCCAAAAGCACCTGAAATGGGCTGAATCGCCGGGTTCGCTCAGAGCTGTGATGCGGCCCACAGAGCCGCTACGTCCCTTAGGGCCTGTTCATGATCTTTAGGTCCGGGTTCGCCGATCTTGGCCGCTAATTGGCAGGAATGGCAGTCCACCGATCCACTGTGAGAATGCGCTATGCGCGCGAAAAATCGCGGGCATGGCAGACTGTGTGAAAACCTAGCAGTCCGAGGGTGAGTTGAAGACAATGCCTCTATCGGTTGATAGGGGCATTGTCGTTTATGGGTTATATCCAGGGCGAAGGTCGCGGGCAAAGCAG
>NZ_MSXV01000050.1:0-103941 GCF_001945395.1 Pseudomonas sp. PA15(2017)
TGCTTTGCCCGCGACCTTCGCCCTGGATATAACCCATAAACGACAATGCCCCTATCAACCGATAGAGGCATTGTCTTCAACTCACCCTCGGACTGCTAGGTTTTCACACAGTCTGCTTTGCCGCGATTTTTTATGCCTGAACGGGCCTCAAGGTGCCGAAGCGATCGCTTTTTCGATGGCCGCGAGCAACTCCGGATCATCCGGTTTGGTCATGCTGGAAAACCGCGCGATCACCTGCCCCTGGCGATCGACCACGTACTTGAAGAAATTCCAGCGCGGCGCTGCAGTCTGCCGGGCAAGCTCCTTGAACAGGGGAATGGCCTTGTCACCGGTGACCGGCTGAGTCTCGCTCATGGTGAAGGTCACGCCGTAATTCACGTAGCAGACCTTGGCCGTTTCCTCGGCATCGTCGGACTCCTGCTTGAACGAGTCGGACGGCACACCGAGAATCTCCAGCCCTTGCGCGCGATAGCGCTTGTTGAGCGCCTCCAGCCCCTCGAACTGGGAGGTGAAGCCGCAGAAGCTGGCGGTATTGACCACCAGCAGCGGTTTGCCGGCGAACTGCTCGCACAGGTCGATCTTGTCCTTGGAGCGCAGCTTGGGCAGCTCGCCCTGATCGGCCAGCAACGCCGGGCATTCGGCGGCCTGGAGCTGGCCACTCAGGGCCAGCAAGGCCAAGGGTATGGCAAACAGTGACAATCGCATGAAAGGATTCCTTGTCGGTCTCAGCACAGGTTCATGCCCAACTGCATGATCGCCAGCCCGCTCGAGCGCCAGGCCCAGAAGGTCAGCGCGAGCACTGCAAATACAGCCAGCGCTGCCAGTGCGAAAGTAGGCTTGAAGGTCATGCCTGGGCTCCCTGCAGTCGTGCTACGGGTTGCTCGCGAACCGGCCAGTTGAGTGCGGCGGCGAGCACGCTGAGCAGAATGGATATCTGCCACACCAGATCATAGCTGCCCGTGTGGTCATACAGGTAACCGCCGAGCCAGCCACCCATGAACGAACCCAGCTGGTGAAACAGAAACACGATACCGCCGAGCATCGACAGGTTGCGCACGCCGAACAGGGTCGCCACGGTGCCATTGGTCAGCGGCACCGTGGACAGCCACAGCAGCCCCATGGCGATGCCGAAGGCGTAGGCCGTCCATATGCTCAACGGAACCGTAATGAACAGCGCGATGACCATACCGCGGGCCAGATACAGGGCGCTGAGCAGCCTCGGTTTGGAACGGCGCCCGCCGAGCCAACCGGCAATGTAGGTACCGAACACGTTGAACAGCCCCACCAGCGCCAGCACCGTGGTACCGACGATGGCCGGCAGATGCTGGTCGACCAGATAAGCCGGCAGGTGCACGCCGATGAACACCACTTGGAAGCCGCAGACGAAAAAGCCCAGTGCCAGCAGCCAGAAACCGGAATGGCTACAGGCCTCGCGCAGCGCCTCGCCTAAGGTCTGCTGCGGGCCCTGGCTGACCTGCGGGCGATCCTTGATCATCAGCGCCAACGGTACGATCAGCGCCACCATCATGCCCAGGGCAATCAACGCAGCCGACCAGCCCAGCCAGCCGATCAGCCCCAGGGTGCCCGGCAACATGGCGAACTGGCCGAAGGAGCCGGCCGCCGCGGCGATGCCCATGGCCATGCTGCGCTTCTCCACCGGCACGGCCCGACCGACGACACCGAGAATCACCGAGAACGAGGTGCCCGACAGGCCGATGCCGATCAGCAAACCGGCGCTCAGCGACAACGACAGCGGCGAATCCGCCAAGCCCATCAGTACCAGGCCCGCGGCGTAGAGCACGCCGCCAACGACGATCGCCCGCTGCGCGCCAAAACGATCGGCCAGGGCGCCGGTAAACGGCTGTGCGATGCCCCAGATCAGGTTTTGCAAGGCGATGGCGAAAGCGAACACGCCCCGCCCCCAGCCGAAATCCGCACTCATCGGCGACAGGAACAGGCCGAAGCCGTGACGGACGCCAAGGGACAGGGCGAGGATCAGCGAAGCCCCCAACATGATCCAGACACTGGTGCGCCAAACCGAATTCATTGCATGTCCTTTTGTTGTAGGTCGAAACGGGGAACGGCAGTGGCGCCGCGTACTCTATCCGTCAATCCAGGCTGGCGAGCAGTTCGTCCAGCGCTTGCAGATGATGCGGTTGTAGCCGTTGCTTGAGTTCGAGCTGCACAGCCTGCCAGGCATCCTGCGCCTCGGCGAGTAGCGCCTCGCCTCTGATAGTCAGGCTCACCAGGCGATTACGCTGATCGGCGCCGTCCGCCAGGGCGACCAGGCCGTGACCTTCGAGCAGCCTGAGGTTGCGACCCAGCGTGCTGCGCTCCAGGCCCACCGCATCGGCCAGGTCAGTGATGCTCGGTCGATCGAGCCGTTGCAGGTGGCGCAGCAGAGAGTACTGGGCAACGCTCAGCCCGACATCGCTCAAGGCGTCGTCATAGAGCTTGCTGACGCCACGGCTGGCGCGACGCAAGCGAGTGCACAGGCATTCGGTCGGCAACATGGATATAGGTATATACCCGCAATTCGGCTTTAACAAGCTATGTGCTGCCGAATCGGGCGAAAGCCGAATACGGTGTCTTTCGGGCTTAAATCCTGTTCCCGATCTTTATGCGCTGAAGCGGTAACTACAAGGCAGAAGCGGACAGTGAACGCTACTACTTTTGTAGGAGGAGCTTTAGCTCCGAGCTTTTTGAGGGTGCAAAGAGCTCGGGGCTAAAGCCCCTCCCACACGTTTGCGTGATCGGCCGCTTGCGCCGGCAAACCTGGGCCGAAAGATCATGAACAGATTGTTAGCTGACCTGCAACGCCGCAGTGAGCAGCACCGCGCATTCGACCACTTCCAGCAACGCGCCAGCCGTATCGCCGGTCGTGCCGCCCAGGCGCTGCAGCATCATCAGGCGCAGCCAGAGGAAGACGCCCGCCACCGCCACCATCACCCAGAAACCACCGAGCAGCAGGCCGAGCAACGCGGTAACGACCAGCACGACCGTGGCGCTGGAGCGCGGCAAATGGGTTTTCAGCGCATCGCCGAGCCCGCCGGGTCGCACGTACGGCGTGTAGAGAAACAGCGCCAGCAACGCCCCTCGCCCCAACACCGGCGCCAGCAACAACACGAGGTGACTACCCTGTTCGAGCAGTGCCAGCAAGGCGCTGAACTTGAGCAGCAGCAGTAATACCAGCACCACCACGGCAATCGGCCCGCTGCGCGGGTCCTTCATGATCGCCAGGGTGCGCTCGCGGTCACCGAAGCCGCCCATCCAGGCATCGGCGCTGTCAGCCAGGCCATCGAGGTGCAAGGCTCCGCTCAGGCCCACCCAGAGGGTCAGCAACAAAGCCGCCTGCAAAGGCACCGGCGCACCGTCGAGAAAACGAGTGGCAACGAGCAAGAACCCACCAACCACCGCGCCTACCACTGGGTAGAACAGCAGCGAACGGCCCATCTGCTGTGGCGTGGGCATGCCCGCCAGGCGCACCGGCAAACGGGTAAGAAACTGCAGGGCGATCCACAATGGCGTCATGGTAGCTCCCGCAACCCGTGCCCATCGAACTGCAGGTGCACGCGCTGGCCGTGGGCCACGCTGACCTGCAGCAGTTGCTCGCGCGGTAAGCCCCGCGCCCTGGCCAGCAACAGGCGCATCACACCGCCATGGGTGACTACCAGCAGTTGTCGTTCACGATACTCGACGTGCAACCGTTGCAGCGCATCCAATACCCGCGTTTCGAAAGCCGGCAGTGGCTCGCCGCCCGGCGGTGTGAACGCGTACGGATCGGCCCAGAAGCGGCCAAGATCATCCGCATTGGTCTCCATCAGTTGCGCAGCCGTGCGCCCTTCCCAGTCACCGAAATGCAGTTCCTGCAGACCCGGCTCGAATTGCAGCGGCAGGCCGCGGGCAGCCGCCAGTTCCTCGGCAAAGCGCGCACAGCGCTGCAGCGGCGAGCTGACCAGCGCATCCCAGCACTCATCGGCCTGTACGGCGGCCCGCAGTTGCGCCCAACCTGCGGCGGTCAGGGCATCGTCGAGGCTGCCACGCAGGCCGCCACCCTGCTCGGTTTCGCCGTGGCGCAGCAGATGCAGTATCACGCCGGGCGATCCGCAACCGCTGCTTCGGCGAAGGTGGCCATGCCGTTATGCAGCGCACAGGCCAGGCGCAGCATCGGCACCACCAGCGCCGCGCCACTGCCCTCGCCCAAACGCAGCCCCAGGCTGACGATCGGCGTGGCCTGCAGTGCGGCGAGCAGGCGCTGATGGCCGGGCTCGGCGCTCTGGTGGGAGAACAGTAGCCAGTCGCGGCAGGCCGGGTTCAGGCGCACCGCCAGCAAGGCCGCGACACTGCAGATGAAACCATCGACCAGCGCCACCACGCCTTGCTGAGCGCAGGCCAGGTAGGCGCCGGTCAGCGCGGCGATCTCGAAGCCACCCAGGCACCGCAGCGCCTCGATGGGCTGATCGGCGGCGCTCTGGTGCAGCTTCAGCGCCGTTTCGATCACCTGCGCCTTGTGGGCAACGCCAGCCGCCGCCAGGCCAGTGCCCGGCCCGACCAGCTCGCCGACCGGGCAGTCGAGCAACAGGCAGGCCAGCGCGGTGGCAGCGGTGGTATTGCCGATGCCCATTTCGCCGCCGATGAACAGCTCATGACGCTGTTCGGCAGCACGAATCACACTGTCGCGCCCGGCCTGCATGGCGATCAGCGCTTGAGCCGGGGTCATCGCCGCCTCGCGCATCAGGTTGGCGGTACCCGCGCCGACCTGCAGATGACGCACGCCTGGCAAAGGCTCGAGCGGCTCGGCAGTGCCCAGATCGGTCACTTCCAGGGCAGCACCCAACTGACGGGCCAGCACGCTGATCGCCGCCCCTCCGGCAACGAAATTGCGCAGCATCTGCCCGGTCACCGCCTGCGGATAAGCAGAGACGCCCTCGGCCACCACGCCATGGTCGCCGGCGAAGATGGCGATCCACACTTTGTCGACCAGCGGCTGCTCACGGCCTTGCAGCGCCGCCAGATGCACAGCCAGGCGCTCCAACTCGCCGAGCGAACCGGCCGGTTTGGTCAGCTGGGCCTGGCGAGCCGCGGCCTTGTCGCGCGCCACCGGGTCCAGCGGCTGCGTGGGGTTCAGCCACCAGTCGAGGGTCATAACGGGTCTCCCTTGAGAATCATCGGCAAGCCGGCCACGGTAAACACCACGCGCTCGCAGCGCTCGGCAACGGCCTGGTGCAGCAAACCGGCGGCATCGACGTAACGGCGGGTCAGCTCGCCCATCGGCACCACGCCGAGGCCGGTTTCGTTGCTGACCAGAATCACCCGACCGGGCAAGGCTTGCAGGCCCGCCAGCAGTGCGTCGCACTCGCAGCTCAGGCGTGCTTCGTCCTCCAGCATCAGCAGGTTGGTCAGCCACAGGGTCAGGCAGTCGACCAGCAGGCAACGCCCTGGCGAAGCCTGTTCTTCGAGCACTCGTGCCAGCGCCAAAGGCTCCTCGACCAGCCCCCACTCGACCGGGCGGCGGTCACGGTGCGAACGGATGCGGCTGCTCATCTCGCCGTCGAGCGGCTGGCTGGTGGCGATATAGACGACCTCCAGCCCGGACTCGGCAGCCAGGCGCTCGGCCAGGCGGCTCTTGCCCGAGCGGGCGCCGCCGAGAATCAGCTCAGCCATCTAACGGGCCTCCTCGGCCAGACCACAGAGCGCACGCAAGGCGGCTTTATCCAGATGGTTTTCGACCAGATCGGCCAGACGTTCGATATCGCGCTCGCGCAGCGCGTGGTAATCCACGGTCTGCACGTCACGCAGCCCGGCCCAATGCAGCAGCGCGCTGCACGCCGCCGAGGACTCGAACAGCCCGTGCAGATAGGTGCCCATGACCTGACCATCTTCGCTCGACGCGCCGTCGCTGCGGCCATCGTCGAGCCTCACGGCGGCGTGTTGCAGGCCGGCGCCGGACGTTACCCCGGCATGGATTTCGTAGCCGCTGATGGCGGCATCGTCCAGGCACAGCCGGCCACTGACGTTGCGCAGCTGTTTGTGCGGTTCCAGCACGGTATCGATGTGCAGCAGGCCGAAACCGTCGCTGCCCCCCGCCGGCCCTTCCAGCCCTTGCGGGTCCTCGACCCGGCGCCCAAGCATCTGCAAGCCGCCGCAGATGCCCAGCAGCTTGCCGCCATAGCGCAGGTGCCGGTCGATGGCCGCCGCCCAGCCGCCGCTGCGCAGGAAGGCGAGATCGGCGCGCACGCTCTTGGAGCCGGGCAGGATGATCAGGTCGGCCGGCGGAATGGCTTCGCCGGGGCCGACGAAGGTCAGCTCGACCTGGGGGTGCAGGCGCAGCGGATCGAAATCGGTGTGGTTGCTGATGCGCGGCAGCACCGGCACCACCACCTTGAGCACCTGATCGGCCTTGCTCACCTGACGCCGGTCGATGGCGTCCTCGGCCTCCAGGTGGAAATCCATCAGGTACGGCAGCACGCCCAACACCGGTTTGCCGGTGCGCTGTTCGAGCCACTCCAGCCCTGGTTTGAGCAAGGCGATATCACCGCGAAACCGGTTGATCACGAAGCCCTTGAGGCGCGCCTGCTCACTTGGCGACAGCAGCTCAAGGGTGCCGACCAGATGCGCGAAGACGCCGCCCTTGTCGATATCGGCGATCAGGATCACCGGGCAGTCGACCGCCTCGGCGAAGCCCATGTTGGCGATGTCGTTGGCACGCAGGTTGATCTCGGCCGGGGAGCCGGCGCCCTCGACCATCACCACCTGGTGGTTCGCCCGCAGGCGAGCGTGGGACGCCAGCACCGCTTCACGGGCGACGCGCTTGTAGTCGTGGTAAGTCACGGCATTCATGTTGCCGACGGCCTGGCCATGAATGATCACCTGGGCGCCGGTATCGCTGTTGGGCTTGAGCAGTACCGGGTTCATGTCGGTGTGCGCCGGCAGGCCGCAAGCCTGGGCCTGCACCGCCTGGGCACGGCCGATCTCGCCACCGTCGGCGGTCACCGCGCTGTTGAGCGCCATGTTCTGCGGTTTGAACGGTGCCACGCTGACGCCCTGGCGCCGCAACCAGCGGCACAGGGCGGTCACCAGGGTGCTCTTGCCCGCGTCCGAGGTGGTGCCCTGCACCATCAGGGTGGCGCCGGTTTGCAAATGACTCATCGCGCCTCCTCGGCAAAGACCTGTAGCGCCGCAGCCAGGCGCTGCCACCCGGCTTCATCGGGCGGCAGGCCGAAACGAATGCTGGCCGGGCGCTCGAACAGGCGGGTGAAGATGCCATTGCAGGCGAGAAATTCGTGCAGCAGCGCGGCGTGCTCGCTGGCGAGCCACTGGAACAGCGCGCAGCCACCGGTGGGCGCCAGGCCATGTTCACCCAGCAGGCTGGCCAGGCGCTGGCCATCCGTGCTCAAGCGCTGATGCTGAGCCTGCTGAGCAGTTTTGTCTTCGAGCATGCGGGTCGCCAGCCAGCGGGTCGGGCCGCTGATCGTCCAGGGCCCGAGCATGTCTTCCAATTCATCGAGCAGCGCGCGTTCGGCCAGCACGAAGCCCAGGCGGGCGCCGGCCATGCCGAAGAACTTGCCGAACGAGCGCAGCACGATCAGCCCCGGCAATTGTGCATGAGCAGCCAGGCTCTGCTCCGGGGTGCAGTCGATAAAGGCCTCATCGACGATCAGCCAGCCGCCCCGCTCGGCCAGGTGCGCATGCCAGGCATACAGTTGCTCGGGGGAGAACCGTCGCCCGGTAGGGTTGTTGGGATTGACCAGCAAGAGCACGTCGAGCCGCTCCAGCGCGCGGTTGACGCCGGCCTCACTGATCTCCAGCACCCGATGCCCTTCGCGTTGCCAGGCCGCCGCATGCTCGGCGTAGGCCGGTGAAACGATGCCGACCCGTGCCTCACGGCGCAGCCGCGGCAGGCACTGGATCGCCGCCTGGGAGCCGGCCACCGGTAGCAGGTCGGCGACACCGTAATAGGTGCAGGCGGCAGCTTCCAGGCCGTCGGCCTGCTCCGGTAGTCGATTCCAGGCGTGCGCTGGGATCTCCGGCAGCGGCAGGCCGTAGGGCGCTACCCCGGTCGACAGGTCCAGCCAGTCGCTCAGCGGGATGCCATAACGAAGCGCCGCTTTGCGTAACCGTCCGCCGTGCTCAAGCAATGCACACCTCCACGATCAGCATCAGCAGCAACCAGAGCAGCACGCCGCCCGATACCAGATTCATCGCTCGCTCGATATCCCGCGCCCGTGGCAACGGCCCTTCGCCCAGCTCGGGGCGCTGGTGCAGCTCACCGTGATAGACCGCCGCGCCACCGAGGCTGACGCCCAGCGCGCCCGCTCCCGCGGCCATCACCGGCCCAGCGTTGGGACTGTCCCATTGTGGCGCCTGGCGCTGCCAGCAGCGCATCGCCAGGGCGCTACGCCCCAGTACGGCATAAGTCAGCGCCACCAGTCGGGCAGGCACGTAATTGAGCAGGTCATCGATCTTCGCGGCGGCCCAACCGAAGCGTTCGAAACGCTCGTTGCGATAGCCCCACATGGCATCCAGGGTGTTGCTCAGGCGATACAGCACCACGCCCGGCGCCCCGGCGACGAGAAACCAGAACAGCGCGGCGAACACCGCGTCGCTACCGTTTTCCAGCACCGACTCGGTACCGGCACGGGCCACGCCAGTGGCGTCCAAGTCCTCGGTACGCCGGCTGACCATATAGCCCACTCGCTGGCGAGCCTCCGGCAGATCACCCAGGCGCAGCGCCTGGGCCACCGGCTGGGCGTGCTGATCGAGGCTGCGCAGCCCCAGGGCGGCGTAGAGGGCGACGATTTGCACCAGCCAGCCGATCCACGGCAGTTGCACCAGCAGCACGGTAAGCAGCGTCAACGGCAGCACCGCCAGGCACCAGGCGCTCACGCCATGGCTGCGCCAGCCACCACCGGACGGGTTGAAGCGCTGCTCCAGGCGGTTGGCCAGCTTGCCGAAGCCCACCAACGGGTGCCAGCGCTTCGGCTCACCAAGGGCGGCATCCAGGGCCACGCCCGCGACAGCGCTGAGGATCAGGCTCATGGATGGTTCTCGTTATTCATGGTGATCCCAGCGATCCTCAAACAGCAGCTCGTGCAGCGGCCGCACCTGCGCCCAGCCTTCCTGGGCCAGCATCGGCGCCGGATAAAAAGCCTGCACCGGCCCCAGGCAAAGCACCGCGACCGGCTTGCTACCCGGCGGCATACCCAGCAAGTCGGCCAGAGCGACGGGGTCGAACAGCGACACCCAGCCCATGCCCAGCCCTTCGGCACGGGCCGCCAGCCACAGGTTCTGGATGGCGCAGGACAGCGAGGCCATGTCCATTTCCGGCAAGGTGCGCCGACCGAACACATGAGCCTCGCGGCCTTCCATCAAGGCCGCCACCAGCACTTCGGCGCAGTCGCGAACGCCCTCGACCTTCAGGCGCATGAATTCGTCCGAACGTTCGCCCAAGGCCTCGGCGGTCAGCTGGCGTTCGCGCTCGACCAACTGATAGATGTCTTCACGCAGCGCCGGCCGGGTGATGCGGATGAAGCGCCACGGCTGCATCAGACCGACGCTGGGCGCCTGGTGCGCTGCGTCGAGCAGGCGAGTGAGCAATTCGGGCGCCACCTCGCCGCCGCTGAAATGGCGCATGTCGCGGCGCTCGGCAATGGCGCGGTAGACCGCGGTGCGTTCCTCGGCGCTGAAGGCGTGCGCGGTCATGGACGAAACAACGCCGCGGCGGCTGACGGATTGGAAGGCAGGTAGAAATGAATGTAGGACGCGGTCAGGCGCCCGAGTCGGAACACCGCCTCGCTGACCGGCTTGTCATTCGGGCAGTCCCCACGGGCCAGCGGCTGCAGCGCAGAGTCCAGGCGCGAGTGGTGATAACTATGCCCGCGCAGTACCCCCTCGGGCAGTTCGACACGCTGCAGGGCCAGGGCGACCAGGCGCTTCTGCATCCGCGCGTGGCCAGGCAGCAGGCCGGCCAGGTCAGCGTGCTCGCCAGCGACATCGCTCAGCGACTCGAGCAGATAAAGCATGCCGCCGCACTCGGCGAGCAGCGGCTTGCCGGTCTGCTGATGGGCCTTGATCGCCTCGATCATCGGCCGATTGGCGGCCAGCGCCTGCAGATGCAACTCCGGGTAGCCGCCTGGCAGGTAGAGGCTGTCCACCTCGGGCAGCGCCTCGTCGGTCAGCGGGCTGAAGAACGTCAGCGTCGCACCCATCTGCTCGAGCAGGTCGAGATTGGCCTGGTAGATGAACGCGAAGGACGCATCGAAGGCCACGCCGATGCGTACGCCAGCGAGCAGCGGCGCCAGCGGCTCTATCGAGGGTGCGGCGAAGGTCACCGGCGGCGGCAGCGTGATCGACGCCGTCTGCTCCAGGGCATCGGCCGCGGTATCCAGGCGCATATCGAGGTCGGCAAGTTCGCCAGCCTGCACCAGGCCGAGGTGCCGGCTGGGCAGCTCGATGGCCGCACTGCGTGGCAACGAGCCATACCAGCGGATCGAAGCCGGCAGGCTGTCACGGATAAGATCGTTATGGCGCCCCGGATTGACGCGGTTGCCGAGCACACCGGAAAACGGCAGGTCAGGCTGGTAGCTGGCCAGGCCGACGGCCAGGGCGCCGAAGGTCTGGGCCATGGCCGAACCATCGATCACCCCGAGCACCGGCACACCGAAACGGCGCGCCAGATCAGCCGCCGACGGCGAGCCGTCGAACAGCCCCATCACGCCCTCGATCAGAATCAGATCGGCCTCGCCAGCGGCTTCCCAGAGCAGGCGGCGGCTCTCGGCTTCACCGACCATCCACAGGTCCAGCTGATAGACCGGGTTGCCGCTGGCGCGAGAAAGAATCATCGGGTCGAGAAAGTCCGGCCCACACTTGAACACCCGTACCCGCTTGCCTTGCCGGGTGTGCAGGCGCGCCAGGGCAGCGGTGACGGTGGTCTTGCCCTGCCCCGAGGCGGGCGCGGCGATCACCAGGGCCGGGCACTGCCGTGGCGCCCCAGACTCGGCGGAAAGCGCATCTGTCGTGCTCAAAATTCCACGCCCTTCTGCGCCTTCACACCGGCCTTGAAGGCGTGTTTGACCAGGGTCATTTCGGTCACCGTATCGGCCGCTTCGAGCAGGGCCGGCGGTGCGCCACGACCGGTCACGACAACGTGCTGCAGTTCGGGGCGCGACTCGATGTCGCGAAGCACCACGTCTACGTCCAGGTAGCCGTGCTTGAGCGCGATGTTCAACTCGTCCAGCACCACCAGCGCGATCTGCGGGTCGTTCAGCAGTTGCCTGGCAACATCCCAGGCCAGGCGTGCCTTCTCGATATCGCGTTGGCGATCCTGGGTATCCCAGGTATAGCCCTCGCCCATCACGTGGTAGCTGACTTCATCGGGAAAGCGGCGGAAGAAGTGCTCTTCGCCGGTGGCCATGCCACCCTTGATGAACTGCACCACGCCCACCTTCAGGCCATGGCCGAGCGCGCGAGCAACCATGCCGAAGGCCGAACTGCTCTTGCCCTTGCCATTGCCGCTGTGTACCAGCAGCAAGCCGTATTCGTTCTGGGCCTGGGCGATCTTTTCGTCCATCAGCGCCTTCTTGCGCGCCATGCGGGCGTTATGGCGCGCGTCGCGCTCGGCCGACTCGCGGCTGGGGGATGGGGTCGATTCGCTCATGGGATCTCCTCGGCGCCAGCAAGCTCGCGCAGTTCGGGCAGGTATCGGTGCCCGACGATAAAAACGATCACGCAGGAGCAGGCAGGGGCTGGCCCAGGGGCCGCGCACCGGCCGCGCCCACCGCGCAACCTAAGGAAAAAGCGACAGGCCGGTCTCCGGGCTCACGAGTGCCGCGTTCACAGAACACGACGAACCACGCCGCCTTCCCGCATCTAAGATACAGTGGCCAGAAGCATGGTTGGGCTCGTTTACCGTTGCGGGGGCAGCGTCGGCATTGCTCGCTTGGCGGCGGCGCACCGACTTCCCAGTTTCACCCCCGGCCGAGACCGGGGACACCTGAAGCAGGTCGCAAAGGGTAAGGACTGACGGCATAAGCGTCAATCGAAGAGTCAGCCATGTAGCGCGGCCATGGGCAACGACAGCTCAAGGATGGCTGGCAAGCTCTACCGGGAAAACGCGCTTGGCTTCGATATAGGTGCGCTGCCAATAACTGTTGCCGAGGCTGTCCAGGCGGACGGTGCCGCCCGAAGACGGCGCATGCACGAAGCGACCTTCGCCGACGTAGATGCCGGCGTGGCTGACCTGCCGGCCACCGCTGGTGGCGAAGAACACCAGGTCACCACTGCGCAAGGAATCACGGCCAATGGTCGGTGCACGCATGCTGATCAGCTCGCGGGTCGAGCGTGGCAGGCTGATGCCGGCGGCATCACGGTAGACGTAGCCGATCAGGCCGCTGCAATCGAAACCGCTGTCCGGCGTGTTGCCGCCGTAGCGATAAGGAGTGCCCACCAGGCCGAGCGCGCGAAACAGCACATCATCCGCGCCACCTTGGTAAGCACCAGGCGCGGGCATGGCGACGACAGGTTGTGGAGCAGGTGCGGGCGCACGGCTGGAACAGGCACTGAGCAGTGCCGCGAGCAAGAGGAAGGCGATGCGGATGGTGGCAGTCATGGACGGACGATCCTGGAGCCTGAATGCGCCCTACTCTGCCGCGTTCGCAACTGCAGTGCAAGCTTTAGCTTTATGCTGCAGTCACTTGAAAACATTCAAATTGTTGCCTGACCGATGCGATCAGGCAACGTTTTATCAATGCTCGGAGGCCAGATGCTCGGTCGGCGCCAGCGCCAGGACGCGCTTGGCTTCGATGAATGTGCGCTTCCAGTAGCCATCATCCAGGCTGTCGATGCGCACGCCACCGCTGCGGCTGCTGGAGGAATGGATGAACTGATCGTCGCCCAGGTAAATGCCCGCATGGCTGACGCGGCCACGGCCAGCAGTGCTGAAGAACACCAGATCACCCGGCTCGAGCGCCTTGCGCTCGACCAACGGGGCATCGATGTTGATCATGTCGCGGGTCGAGCGTGGCAGTTCCATGCCCAGCTCCTCGCGGAACAGATAACCGATGAAGCCACTGCAGTCGAACCCGGTCTTCACCGAGCTGCCACCGAAACGGTAACGGGTGCCGATCAGAGAGATGCCCTTCTCCAGCACGCTATCGGCCAGTTGCGGCAGCTCATAGGGTGCGTGACCGACAAACTCGGCAGCGGCGCCGTCTGCACCGGCGTCGGCCTGATCGAGAACGGGCGCGGCGACTACTGGCCTGGCAGGCAAGGAAGCCTGAGCCGGCGACGCATCGATCTGGGATTGTGGAACATGGTTAACGCAGGCGGCGAGAACCATTGTGAGTGCGAGAGGCACGAGGGGTGCGAAGCGTTGGCGCATGGGCACGACCGTGGCATGAAAAATGAACAGCCGCGACTATGCCCACTAACGAGATCATTTGCAAATATTATGATCAGCAATGTGACTCAGTAGTTCAGGGAAAACATCTAAGGCCCGTTCTTCCAGCCTGAAATCAACCAGTGCGCTGACTTGCGTATGCGACAAATTGACCTCGACCGTGACCTTGCCCGAACGGCGTGCCTGCATCAACGGCTCGGCTATATAAGGGAAGCTGGCGCTGGTCCCGACGCTGATCACCAGGTCGAAGCCCTGCCGCAATTGCCCATATAGACGCTCCACGGCCAATGGCGGCAGTCGCTCGCCGAACAACACCACAGGTGGCCGTAACACCCCGCCGCAGGTCACGCACCGTGGTGGCAGGGGCCGTTGTAGATGCTCGCCCAACCGCTCGTCGGTTTCCCGGCAAACCTGGCAATGCAGGGGCGACAGTTCACCGTGAATCTCGATCAGTCGATCCGCAGGACTGCCAGCCAGGCGATGATAGCCGTCGATGTTCTGGGTCAGCACCCAGCAATCCGGCTTGAGCGTCTGCAGTTCGGCTATCGCCCGGTGGGCCGCATTGGGCTGGGCGCCCAGGCAGGCGCTGCCGAGCTGCGCCAGGTACTTCCAGCACAGCGCCGGATCGTGGCGCAGCATGTCGCCGGACATCGCTACTTCGATCGGCACGCCATCATCGGTGTGGTCGTTGTAGAGGCCGCCGATGCCACGGTAGGTCGGCAAGCCGGAATCCGCGGAAATTCCCGCCCCAGTGATGATCAGGATGCGCTGCGCTTCGATGAACGCCGAAACCAGGCGCTGCAGTTGCGCTGCCATCAATGGTTGACCGTGTGCGCCAGCATCACTGAAAGCTGGCACATCGGTCTGCCGCTTTCTGCATGCCACTGATTGAAGGCGGCCTGCACCGCCGCCCGGTCGCGCTGGCTGTTGGGCACCTTGTCGATGATCTTCTGGGCTTTGAGGGCAGCGACCATGTCATCGCTGGGGATGAAGGTGTCCTTGCCGACCATGCGCAGGAAACGCGGCGCGGAAAGTCCGCCCAACTGGCTGCCCTGCTTGGCCAGCCAGTGCCAGAGACCGACGATATCGGTCACCGGCCAATCAGCGATCAACCCGCCAAAGGCAAGACCAGGCTTCGGCGCGCTGGCCTTCGCGGCAGCGGCAGGCCCGCTCAGCGCACCACGCTCCACGTCGAGAATGAACTGCGCATTGCGCGGCACGCTCTTGAGCTTGCCCAGATGGCGAATCAGCCGCGCATCCTGCATCAGCCGCTCCAGGCGCTCGCCGCCCATCAGCACGACCTTTTCCGGATCGAAGCCGAAGAACACTTCCTCGAAGGCCGGCCACTTGGCATCGACCAGGCTGTGTTTGAGGCCAGCCCGGAATATGCGCAGGCTCATGATCGACAGGTAGCGATCATTGCCCAGCGCCCGTAGCTTCTTGTCGGAGACGGGCTGCGGCAGGCGCGCCTCGAGTGCCTGGAGCGAGCCGAAACGGTTCACGCAGTATTCATGCAGCCATCGATAATCGTGCATCGCTTGGGGTCAGCCCTCGAAAGTTACAGGTTCATTACGTTCAGAAAGCGCGGCGTGGCCTGTTCGTCGATCTTCAGGCTGGTGAAATCGAACAGGTTGCGGTCCGCCAGTTGCGACGGCACCACGTTCTGCAGGGCGCGGAACATGATCTCGGTACGCCCCGGCGACTTGCGTTCCCATTCCTGCAGCATGTCCTTGACCACCTGGCGCTGCAGGTTTTCCTGGGAGCCGCACAGGTTGCACGGGATGATCGGAAATTCCTTGAGCGTGCTGTAGGCCTCTATGTCAGCCTCACTGCAGTAGGCCAGCGGGCGAATCACCACGTTGCGGCCATCGTCGGCACGCAGCTTGGGCGGCATGGCCTTGAGCGTGCCGCCGTAGAACATGTTGAGAAAGAAGGTTTCGAGAATGTCGTCACGGTGGTGACCGAGGGCCATCTTGGTCGCGCCGATCTCGTCGGCAAAGGTGTACAGCGTGCCGCGGCGCAGACGCGAGCACAGCGAGCAGGTGGTCTTGCCTTCCGGGATCTTTTCCTTGACCACGGAATAGGTGTCCTTCTCGACGATGTGGTACGCCACACCGATGGATTCCAGGTAGGCCGGCAGCACGTGCTCGGGGAAGCCGGGCTGCTTCTGATCCATGTTCACCGCAACGATCTCGAATTTGATCGGCGCGACCTTCTGCAGGTGCAGCAGGATGTCGAGCATGGTGTAGCTGTCCTTGCCACCGGACAGACAGACCATGACCTTGTCGCCCTCCTCGATCATGTTGAAGTCGGCGATGGCCTCGCCGGCCTGACGACGCAGGCGTTTTTGCAGTTTGTTCTGATTGACCGAGAGGGTGCCCATGGCGCGCAGGAATCCGCTATAAGTACTGAGGCCGCGCATTTTACCCAGAAAACGGGGCGCACCCCAGCTACAAAACAGCTAACCGTCGGCATGCCGACGAAACCAGCCAGCAACGCACCTTCTCATCGACCAAGGAAAGCCGATGAACCAGGAAACCTTACCCGGCAGCCGGCTGCTCGATTTGCTGGAGGCCGCACCCGAAGGGCTCTCCGAGTACGAACTGATGCTGCGCCTGAGCCGCTGGCAGGGCCGTGACGAGCGCCTGCCCAGCGATACCCTGGAACTGTTTCGCAGCCACTTCCTGCTCTTCCACACGCTGTATCGGCTGCGCGATGAACTACACGCCGAGCGCCGCGCATCGCTACAGATCAGCCCGTTATGCATCCGCCTGCTGCCTTATCAGGCTGCGCAGAGCGCCTTGAGCGAACCGGAACCGCTGCGCGAGTATTATCTCGATCTCACCCATTTGCACGACACTGGCGCTGAGGATGTCGAGCAGATGCTCGGCGCCTTTTGGGTGCGCCTGCACGGGGCCGAAGATCGGCAGCAGGCCCTAGCGGCGCTGGAGTTCGACGAGCAGGCTGGCGAGCTCGATCTGGGCGTCATCCGCCAGCGCTACCGGCAGTTGGTGAGCGTTCATCACCCGGACCGAGGCGGTTGCACGCAGCGCCTGCAGCGCATCAACAGCGCCATGGAAACGCTGCAGCGTTACTACCGCTGAGAACCGGCTCATCATCTTTCAGCCCAGGCTCGCCCCTTTTTGTAGCCGAGTGGCGAGAGCGGCCGCAACCGATCCACTGTGGGAGCGCGCCATGCGCGCAAAAATCGCTGGCCTGGACTGGGTGCCCCGCCCGCTCCCACGGATGCTGCGCCGATAACCGCTACTGCCTCGCAGTTGCCGCTTGAGACGAATAAATATCTTGAACAGCCCTGAGGCCACCGCTCGGCTTATGGCCCTGCAGCGGGCGCCTATCTGCGGCATAATCGGCGCCAGTGTCCCGCCTTCGAAGCCGTCATGCCCGATCAGATCCACGCCCGCGTCGAAGCCTGTTACCAGCAGGCGGAAACCTTTTTCAAGCGGTGCTTCGCCCGCCCGCAGGTGAGCTTCAAGCTACGCGGGCAAAAAGCTGGCGTGGCGCATCTCACCGAAAACAAGCTGCGCTTCAACCCGCAGCTGTATCGCGAGAATCAGGAAGACTTCCTGCGCCAGACCGTAGCCCACGAAGTGGCCCACCTGATCGCCCACCAGCTGTTCGGCCTGAGCATCCAGCCCCACGGCGAGGAATGGCAGTTGATCATGCGCGGCGTCTACGAACTACCGCCACACCGCTGCCATACTTATGACGTGAAGCGCCGCCAGGTCAGCCGGTTCATCTACCGATGCCAGTGCCCGCAAGGCGAGTTTCCGTTCTCCGCCCAGCGCCACGCACTGGTGGCCAAGGGGCGCCGCTACTTCTGCCGGCGCTGCAAGATCACCCTGCTGTTCACTGGCGAACAACGCGTCGAGTAGCCTCAGCCCTGCAGGCGCTGGAAGGCGCGCAGCAGTGCTTGGCTGAGATCCACGCTGGAGAATTTGGTGAGCACATCGTTGGCACCCACCAAGCGGGCCTTCTCGGTGTTCATGGTGCTATCCAGCGAGGTATGCAACAGAACGTAGGTCTCGCCAAGCTCGGCATCCTTGCGAATCTGCTGGACCAGAGCATAGCCATCCATCTCCGGCATTTCGATGTCCGAGACCAGTACCTCGATGGGCCGCCCCTCCTTTCTCGCCACACGTAGCACCTCGAAAGCACTGGCTGCACTGCGCACGGCCTGGCAATCGAGATCGAGCTTGCGAAGGGTGATCAGGGTCTGCTGCAGCGCCACCTGGGAATCGTCGACGACCAACACGCGCCGCCCCTGCAGCAATTGTCGCTCAGCCGGGGTAAGCAATTGCTCGCTGACTTCTTCGAGCGGCGCTGGGGCGATTTCATGCAGCACTTTCTCGATATCCAGAATCTGCACGATGACCCCATCGATCTGCGTCACGCCGGTAATGAACGCACGCGTGCCGGCCCCCGAAGGTGGCGGACGCACGTCGCGGGTCGAGCACTGCACGATACGCTCGACGCTGTGCACGTGCAGGCCCTGCCGCGAGCGGCTCAGCTCGGTGACGATCAGGCAACCTACGCCGGCATCGCTGCCGCCGCGCTCGCCGATCGCCCGGGCCAGGTCGATCACCGTAAGCGCAGAGCCACGCAAGGTTGCGACACCAAGCACATGGGGGTGTCGGCTAGGCATCTTGGTCAAGGCGGGACAGGGAATGATCTCGTTGACCTTGAGCAGATTGATGCCCAGGAGGCGGCCGTTGTGCAAACGAAATAGCAACAGCGACAGCGCGTCGCCGAGCACCATGTTCATACCCGTATTTCCCCATCCATCAAAAGCTAAAAAGTGGCCCGGCGGCATGGCGCCCGGCTCATTGCGCCAAGGCAGGCGGTCAGCCGAGAAACGCGGCCACCTGCGGCGCATCGAATGGCCAGCGCAGTTCGGCGCCCGTGTCCACACGCCGCAGCACGGGAATCACCAGGGCATAGCGCTCCAGCAGCCCAGGCCCTTCGGCGATATCCACCAGCTCGACCAACAGGCCGTGTTCCACGAACGGCATCAGCACGGCTTCCGCATGGTCACACAGGTGACAGCCGAGTGTGCCGAGCAGCTGGCATTCAGGGAGCATGGTCGACGCGGCCTGCGAGGTTATCAAACCCTGAGTTTATCACCTCGACAGCGTTGCTCAGGCCTTCTCGCTACCCTTGCCCGACGGCGGCGTCAGCGTCGAGCCCAGCAGGCCCTGCAAGCCGTCGAGCAAGCGCCCGTTGACCTGCTCGGCCTTGTCCAGGCGCCCAGCATCGAAGCGCTCGTCCAGCGAGAACCCGCCCTTGAGCAGATCCTGCAGCAAGCCCTTGCCGTCACTGACCCAGGCGTCGGCATTACGCAGGGCATCAAGCAGACCCTGGGCATAATCGGTCAGCGCACCATTGACGGCACTGGCCGACTGCCCGCCCTGGCTGGACACCGAACCATAGGTGTCGGTGGCCTGGCGTACGCTGGTCTGGGTCAGGCGCAGCGACATGGAGGCCAGTTGCGAGCTGTCCATGTCCAGCGCCATGGCGCGGTCGAAGGCGCCGGCCACATCGCCCGAATAGAAGTAATTGGACAGATCCTGCACCTGCGAGAACAGCTTCTCCAGTGCAGCCTTTTCCTGATCGTCCAGCTCGCCCTCTACGTCGACCTGCCAACCGCCGATCTGCAGACTACCGGACTGACTGTTGGCGCCCTCGGTACGCGACCAGGCTGCTGACGCCTGGGCCACCGAAACACGCAGGCGGTCGCCATCGCGAGTGGTGATATTGAGTTCGAAACTTTCCGCTACCGCAGCGAAGCGATCGCTGGACGCGGGCGTCACAGCGCTGTTCTCACCCGCGCTCGGCACCGCGCCGTAAAGCTTGTCGAGCCCAGCAAAGCCCTGCTGAATGCGCTTGAACGTGTCGTCGATATCGCTGGCGATCTTGTCCTTGAGCACGCCCATGCCGTCGAGGATCTTGCGCGCCTCGTCGAAGCCTTTCTGCACACCGGAACGCGCCTGATCGAGCAGCTGCTGCAGTTTCTCGGGGCTGGCACCAGACGCCGCCTCGCTCTTGAGCCGCTGCTCGACGAGGCCCATGACGCGACCGGCGACCTTCTCCGGCGAGAAGTCGTCTTGTTTGGCCGTCAGCGAGCCGGGCGGCAGGCCAAGGCGCTCGGCCAGGCGATTGGACAGCGCCGCCTGGGCGTCGGCCGCATTGCGAATGGTGGCGGGCTGACCGCCGAGTTGCGGCGAGCGGCCTGTCGTGTTGGTCGACAGGGGGATTGAGATAGCCATGGCAAGTCACCGAAGCGGAGCATGTTCAAGGTTGACGGCAGCCTTCGGCAAAAGTTTAGGGCTGACAGTCAACCAATCGACCGGGCGGCTCGCGCGTCAATCCTGGCTCACCGAACCGATCTTGTGAATCGACAGGTCGGCGCCGTAATACTCCTGCTCCTGACTCAGGCGAATGCCTACCGCCTGCTTGAGCAATCCATACACCGCAAAGCCGCCAAGCAGAGCCACGGCAACGCCAGCCAGGCTGCCTACCAGTTGGCTGGCGATGCTCACGCCGCCGAGACCGCCCCACAGCGGCTGGCCGAAGATGCCGCAGGCGATACCGCCCCAGACGCCACACAGTCCGTGCAGCGGCCAGACGCCGAGTACGTCATCGATCTTCCATTTAACCTGTGTCGCGGTGAAGGCCCAGACGAACAGCGCACCGGCGATGACGCCGGTGACCAGGGCGCCCACCGGATGCATCAGGTCGGAGCCGGCGCAGATGGCGACCAGCCCGGCCAGCGGGCCGTTGTGCAGAAAGCCCGGGTCATTGCGGCCGACGATCAGCGCGGCCAGGGTGCCGCCCACCATCGCCATCAAGGTGTTGACGGCCACCAGCCCGCTGATGCTGCCCAGGGTCTGCGCGCTCATCACGTTGAAGCCGAACCAGCCGATGATCAGCACCCAGGAGCCCAGCGCCAGGAAGGGGATGCTCGAGGGTGCCATGGCCACCAGGCGGCCGTCGCGGTAGCGGCCATGGCGGCGCCCCAGCAGCACTACCGCGGCAAACGCCAGCCAGCCGCCGACGCTGTGCACGACTACCGAGCCGGCGAAGTCGTGAAACGGTGCACCGAAAGTCGTCTGCAGCCAGGCCTGGAAACCAAAGTTGCCGTTCCAGATCATGCCTTCGAAGAACGGGTAGACGAACGCGACGATCAGGGCGGTGGCGCACAACTGCGGGCCGAAACGCGCTCGCTCGGCGATGCCCCCGGAAATGATCGCGGGGATCGCTGCCGCGAAGGTCAGCAGGAAGAAGAATTTCACCAACGCGTAGCCGTTGCCCTCGACCAGGACGCTGGCCGGGTGCAGGAAGCTGACCCCATAGGCGATCCAGTAGCCGACGAAAAAGTAGGCGACGGCCGAGATCGCGAAATCCGAGAGAATCTTGGATAGCGCATTGACCTGGTTCTTCTGCCGCACGGTGCCGACTTCCAGAAAGGCGAAGCCGGCATGCATGGCCAGGACCATGATGGCGCCGATCAGGATGAATAAGGTGTTCGAGCCATGAATCAGGGTTTGCACGGCACTGTCGAGATTTTCCATCGAAGCACAGACTCCGCAGCGAAAAAGCACCAAAAAGGAACACCGGCCCAGCAAGAAGCACCATTTACAAGCACGCTATCTCGCCTCATCGCGCACCCATTGGGAGCGCATCGGCATCACGGCGCTCCATCGCCCCGCCCTTTCAAAGCTAATTCTTTGTTTATCAGATGGTTAACAGGGCACCAGACAGATGCCAGGACGGATGCCAAGCACCATAACCATGCATGGTGGCCTACGTCGCCGTTCGCCAATGCAATGCCTGTGCCCTGCTGGGCGGGCTCCGCGTCCGTCCCGGCAGATAGAGTGAACCTGCCAGTGGTGCGCCACTCGAACCCCTTACACCGCCTCATACCTACAGGAGATTGATCAATGGCCCGCCCACTCCCCTCGCGCCCCGTAGCTCCGGCCAACAAGGAAGAGCTGCTCGAAGAGTTCCAGGCACTGGTACGTGACACCGAAACACTGCTGCAGCATTCGGCCAGCCTGGTCGGCGATCAGGCCGAAGAGCTGCGCGCGCAGATCCGCGACAGCCTGGGCCGTGCGCGCACCACCCTGAAGAACACCGAAGAAACCGTGGTACAGCGCGGCCGCGCGGCTGTGGGTGCGACCGAAGACTATGTGCAAACCCATCCATGGCAGACCATCGGCATTGCCGCTGGCATTGGTATACTGATCGGCATGCTCATTAGCCGACGTTGATCAGGACAGCACATGGATGACAGCCAGACAGCAGCACCTCCCAGCCGCGGCCCCTCGCCACGGCGCCTGGCCGGTGCGCTGCTCGGGCTGGTCCATGGCCATGTCGCACTGTTCAGCGAAGAGTTTCGGGAGCAGCAGGCGCGCACCGTCACCCTGCTGATCCTGACCGGTCTTTGCGTACTGTTCGGCCTGCTGCTGATCGTCGGCCTGTCGGCTGCCTTGCTGATTGGCTTCTGGGATACCCACCGTATTCTGGTCATCACCCTGCTTTGCCTGTTCTATGCAGCCGGTCTGCTGGTTTGCGGCTGGAGATTGGTGCAGCGCATGCGCAACGCTCCGGCACCGTTCAGCGCCAGCCTCGAAGAACTGGCCCGCGACCGCGAGCAACTGCTGCCATGAGCGACAAAAATACTCAGGAACTGCGCAAGACCATGTTGCGGCTGCGCCTGGAAATGCATCGCCAGGAAATCCGCTACGAAACCCAAGTGATGCTGGAACCATTGCGCAAGGCCAAGGATTTGAGTACTCACTGGCGCCAGGAACTCAAGGGTAGCCACGCACCAATCTGGATCACCGGAGGCGTATTCGCCCTGACCGTCTTGGGCATGCGCGGCGGCCAATGGCGCCGCTGGCTGCGCATGGCGCTCGCCGCGTTCCCTGACCTGCGCAAACGCTCGTCTGGCCATGAACGCGAAGAGCCAGCAGAGAAATCCGATCAAGCCTGAACCTGGCCACCTTCTTGCTACGAGAGCACAAAAAGCCTGGGTGAAACCTGGCTAACCTGCCCTCTCACTAAGGATGTGCCCGGTGCTCGACGGTCAACCTACCGCCGTCTTCCAACCCTTCATCGATACCGCCACCGGCCAGATCGCCGGCATCGAAGCCCTGGCTCGCCTGCGCGACGCCGCTGGCCGCCTACATTCTGCGGGGCCACTGTTCGCCGATCCGAAAACACCCGCCGCGGCTCTGCGCCGGCTGGACCGAGCGATACGTGAGCAGGCATTCGCGCGCTTCCATGATGCGCCGCCCGA
This sequence comes from Pseudomonas sp. PA15(2017), assembly GCF_001945395.1. Taxonomy (GTDB): domain Bacteria; phylum Pseudomonadota; class Gammaproteobacteria; order Pseudomonadales; family Pseudomonadaceae; genus Aquipseudomonas. The sequence goes on from NZ_MSXV01000050.1 coordinate 22,716, forward strand.
CTGGTTCCTGAGTGTGAACATCTCGCCACGCTGGATTGGTCGCCTGCGCCCACAGCAGGCGCTGCCGAGCCTCAAGCAGTTGGCAGGCAGTGGCGTCGATCCCACTCGCGTAGTGTTCGAGATCACCGAGCTGGGCGGCGCCAGCCAGCGCCTGGCGGCAGTAGCCGCGCGCTACCGCGAGGCCGGCGTGCGTATCGCCATCGACGATTTCGGGGCCGGCTACTCGCAGCTCGACCGGGTGCTCGCGCTGCGCCTCGACATCCTCAAACTGGATATGCGCCTGTTCCAGGAAGCAGCGCGCGGCGGGCCCAGCGGCGAGGTGGTCAAGGCGCTGGCGATGATGGCGGAAAAGACCGGCTGCTGGATCATCGCCGAAGGCGTGGAAACCGAAGCCGAACTGCATTTTGCCCTGGAGTGCGGCGCCCGCTACGTGCAGGGCTATCTGTTCGCCAGGCCGGAGCTGGAATTCTTCGACAGTGGCGCATTCGTCGAGTGCTTCGCCCGCTTGCGTGACGCCTATGTGCACAAGAAGCTCGCCGACCGCATGCAGCTGATGGCCCTGCGCCGCCAGCTCGCCGAGCTGTTCAGCCAGCTCAAGCACAGCCCCGACGGGCTCGCGCCAATGGTGACGCCAGGCGCCTACCCCTGGCTGATCCGCCTGTACCAGTGCGACCGCCACGGCACGCAGATCACCCCCAACCTGGAGTGGCGCGACGGCGCCTGGCAGGCCGATGATCGCTACTTGGGCCATAACTGGTCATGGCGCCCCTACTTCTACCAATTGCTTGCCGAAGGCTGGGAAGAACGCCGCTTGATCCTTTCCAACACCTACCGCGACGCCACCACCAACCAGTACTGTCTGACTGCTGGGCAGTTCATCGATAACAGCAGCCGCCTGTTGCTGGTCGACATCGACGCCAGTGGACTTTAGTGCATGCGGCCTTGCAGTTGCGGGAACGAACAGGGAAGCTAACGGACATTCGCGCATGCGCCGCCTTTCGAAGGCCGCACGCGCCCGACCCGTCGTATCCGGTAAAGGAAGCACGCTTGGACTGGCAAACCCTGCTCACCCGTGAACGTCTTGGCAAACCGGCGCCCAGCGCTGATGAACTAGGCCGCAGCCCCTTCCACAAGGATCACGATCGGATCATCTTCTCCGGTGCCTTTCGCCGGCTGGGCCGCAAGACCCAGGTGCATCCGGTGTCCAGCAACGACCACATCCATACCCGCCTGACCCATTCGCTGGAAGTCAGTTGCGTGGGGCGCTCTCTGGGCATGCGTGTCGGCGAGATGCTGCGCGGCGAACTACCGGCCTGGTGCGAGCCCAGCGATCTGGGCATGGTGGTGCAGTCCTCCTGCCTGGCCCACGACATCGGCAACCCGCCGTTCGGCCACTCCGGTGAGGACGCCATCCGCCACTGGTTCCAGCAGGCCGCCGGGCGCGGCTGGCTGGACGCCATGAGCGATGCCGAGCGCGGCGACTTTCTCAGCTTCGAGGGTAATGCCCAAGGCTTTCGCGTACTCACTCAGCTGGAGTATCACCAGTTCGATGGCGGCACACGGCTGACCTACGCGACCCTCGGCGCCTACCTCAAATACCCCTGGACGTCGCGGCATGCCGAGGCGCTGGGTTACAAGAAGCACAAGTTCGGCTGCTACCAGAGCGAGTTGCCGCTGCTCGAGCAGATCGCCAGCAAACTCGGCCTGCCGCAACTCGAGGAGCAGCGCTGGGCACGGCACCCACTGGTCTACCTGATGGAGGCTGCGGACGACATCTGCTACGGCCTGATCGACCTGGAAGACGGCCTGGAAATGGAGCTTCTCGACTACGCCGAGGTGGAATCGCTCCTGCTCGATCTGGTCGGCGACGACCTGCCGGAAACCTACCGTCAGCTCGGCCCGCACGATTCACGGCGGCGCAAGCTGGCGATCCTGCGCGGCAAGGCCATCGAGCACCTGACCAACTCGGCCGCCCAGGCCTTCGTCGAGCAGCAGCCGAGCCTGCTGGCCGGCCGCCTGGAGGGCGATCTGGTCGAGCACATGCACGGCCCGGCCAAGCACTGCGTGCAGGCAGCGAAGGCCATGGCCCGCGAAAAAATCTTTCAGGACAAACGCAAGACGCTGCACGAGATCGGCGCCTACACCACGCTGGAAATTCTCCTCAATGCCTTCTGTGGTGCAGCGCTGGAGCAACACGGCGGGCGCACGCCGTCGTTCAAGAACCGACGCATTCTCGACCTGCTGGGCCACAACGCACCCGATCCACACTGGCCACTGTACCGCTCGTTCCTGCGCATGATCGATTTCATCGCCGGCATGACCGACAGCTACGCCACCGAGATGGCGCGGGAAATGACCGGTCGCTCGAGTCCGGTCTGAGCATGCGCCAAGTGTTCAAGCAGTTGTTCAGCTGGCACGCCGGGCCACCCGCCTGGGGGCCGGCGGTGGTCGCCGGTCTGGGTTGTGCGCTGCCGCTGCTGCTCGGTCTGTTCAGCGCCCACCCGGGCTTTCTGTGGGCCTCGGTGGGCGCGTTCCAGGCCGCCCAGGCCAACCCGCTGCACCGCTTCGGCATGCTACGCATGTTGCTGCTCACCGGCCTGGGCGCCTGCAGCGCCGGCCTAGGTTTCTGGTCGGCCACCCACCCGCTGATCAGCTTGTCGCTGTTCGCCGCCTTCGGCCTGCTGCTGGCCTGGCTGCAGCGCTACGGCACCGAGGCCGGCAAGCTGGGCATCGGCCTGACCGTCTGTCTGTGCCTGGGCCAAGGCCAGTACGGCAGCAGCATGCTCAACAACCCCAACGCCATCGCCATGCTGTTCATGCTCGGCGGGCTGTGGGTGATGCTGCTGGCCTTCGGCTTGCGCGGCCTGCATGGCCTGCGCATGTGGCCGCACATGCCGCGTCTGATCAGCCTGCTCAAGGTGTTGCGACGGCATGCGCAGCGGCAATCTCGCCAACAATGGGGCCTGTACGCCCTGGGCTGTACGGTGGCGGTGTCCATGGCCGGCTTGATCGTCAATCTGGCCCACCTGCAGCGCGGTTACTGGCTGACCCTGGCGGTGGTCACCACCCTGCAACTGGAATTCAGGGGTAGCCTGGTGCGCGCGCTGCAAGCGAGCATGGCCAGCCTGACGGCCGCCGGCCTGCTGATCCTGTTCGGCCATAGCCTGCAGAGCCCACCGCTGATGGTCGCCATCATGCTGCCGCTGATCATGCTCAGCCGTGCCCTGCAAGCCAACCACTACGGTCTGTTCGTGCTGCAGACGACGGTCTGCTTCGTGCTGCTGGCCGAAAGCCTGGCCAAGGACTGGCACCTGCCCCAGGTGCGCCTGTTCAACGTCACCCTGGGTATCGTGCTGACCCTGTTCATCGCCCTGCTGATGCACGGCCTGCGCCAATGGCTGGATAACCGCGACGCCGCCAAGCTAGGCACAGCGGCAGCGGACGAGCGAGCGCCGGCGCAGCAATCGGAAACAAATCAGGTGGGCGGCGAGAGACCCTAGGTCGGTACGAAAAGCCTGCGAACGCAGGTACTTTTCGTAACGAGCCTGGCGGGCAGAAAAGAAAAGGGCCTCGAATGAGGCCCTTTGTCGTGGATCAGGAAGCCGAGTTGATCTCTTTTTCCGGGTACCACACGTCCAGCAGCGGGCTGACGCTGAAATCGACCAGCTCGGAGCGGCCCTTCAGCCAGGCTTCCACAGCGGCGCGTTGCTCTTCGCTGACCGAACCACGCTTGGCCAGGCACACCAGGCCATAGTCGTCACCGCCAACATAGCCCAGGCCATTGGCGTTCATCGCGTCACTCAGGAAGGCATCGAGGAAGGCGTCGACCGCTTCATCGCTCAGGTCTTCCTTGAAATTCAGGTTCAGTTCGAAACCCAGCTCCTGAAACTCGTCCACACAGAGTTTCTTGCGCAGACGACGGGAACGATTGGTAGCCATGGGTATAAATCCTTGCAGAGTGATAACGCGCGGCACTCTACCAGTTTAGCGGCGGCGATGCCTGCCAGCCGACGAAAAATCGACCGCGATCGTCGTCTCGAAGGTCCACACCGACAGCCAATGGATGACCGACCATAAAATCCCGCAATCACGGCCCTTGGCGGCCCGATGATGGGGCATAATGCGCGATATTGTCCCAAACCGCTGTGGGAGCTCGTAATGCGATTTTCCGTTGTACCCGCCGTTCGGAGGCTGCGCATCCTCCGCCCTCTGGCCCTCGCCTGCCTCGTTCTGCCCGCCGCCTTACCTGTTTATGCAGCCACCAGCGCGACGCTTCCGGAAAGCGTCGCCAAGAGCCTGAAGACCAACAAGATGGGTCAACAGTCGCTGTCCGTGGTGACCCTGCCGCTCAACGGGCCGGGCAACGGCACCATCTTCAATGCCGACGTGTCGGTGAACCCGGCCTCGACCATGAAGCTGATCACCACCTTCGCCGCCCTCGAGCTGCTCGGCCCGACCTTCCAGTGGAAGACCGAGTTCTACACCGACGGCCAGCTCAAGGACGGCGTGCTCAACGGCAACCTGTACCTCAAGGGGGGCGGCGATCCCAAGCTGAACATGGAAAAGCTCTGGCTGATGCTGCGCGACCTGCGCGCCAACGGCGTACGCCAGGTGACCGGCGATCTGGTGCTCGACCGTACCCACTTCGTGCAACCGGATCTGCCCGCTTTCAATGATGATGGCGGCGATGCCAACAAGCCCTACCTGGTCACCCCCGATTCGTTGCTGGTCAACCTCAAGGCGCTGCGTTTCATCGCCCGTGCCGAGAACGGCAAGGTCACCGTGGCTGCCGAGCCGCCTCTGGTCGGGCTGAAGCTGGACAATCAGGTCAAGGTGCTCAAGGCCGGTAAATGCCCGGCCTGGCCAGATGTGCGCTACAACCCGGTCAAGGAGTTCGATGGTACCCGCGTGATCGTCACCGGCCAGCTGACCGATGGCTGCAGCGCCCAGACCTACTTGTCACTGCTCGATCACCCGTCCTACGCCGCCGGCGCGGTGCGGGCGATTTTCGGTGAGCTGGGCGGCAGCATCATGGGCAAGGATCGCCAGGCCGAAGTGCCTAAGAGCGCCACCCTGCTGGCCCGCGCTTTCTCGCCTGACCTGGTGGAGATCATTCGCGACATCAACAAGTACAGCAACAACACCATGGCCCGTCAGCTGTTCCTCAGCATCGGCGCGCAGAACCGCAACGAGGCCGACATCGATGACGCTCACGCCGCGCAACGGGTGATTCGTGCCTGGCTGGCGCGCAAGGGCATCACCGCGTCGCAGCTGGTCATGGAGAACGGTTCCGGGCTGTCCCGCGCCGAGCGCATCAGCGCCCGGGAAATGGGTCGGATTCTGGAGGCGGCCTGGAAGAGCCCTTACGCGGCTGAGTTCATCAGCTCGATGCCGATCGTTGCGCTGGACGGCACCATGCGCAAACGCCTGCGCAACACGCCGATGGCCGGCCAGGCGCACATCAAGACCGGCACTCTGAACAACGTGCGCGCCATCGCCGGCTTCAGCCGCGACAACAACGGCAACAGCTGGGCCGTGGTGGCCATTCTCAACGATCCGAAACCTTGGGGCGCCTCGGTGATTCTCGACCAGGTGCTGCTCGACCTCTACAAGCAGCCGAAAAGCGCTGCCCGCTAACCGCCTGAGGCAGCCCGGGCCGAGCTAGGCGACGCCCGGGGAAGCCATCCAGGGTATCGCCTGGCTCGAACCAGGCGACCGTAGCCGCGTCACTTCGCCATGATCTTCCAGGCACGATGGATCTTGGCATTGCGAGCGAAGTCCGGGTCGATGGTCTCGGTGCTGATTTCCTCGATCCGATAACGCGCTGGCAACTGCTCGTCGAGCAGGAACTTGCGGAAGTTGTTGGAGAAATACAGCACGCCACCCGGCGCCAGGCGCGCCATGGCCATGTCCAGCAACTGGACGTGGTCGCGCTGCACGTCGAACACCCCCTCCATGCGCTTGGAGTTGGAGAAGGTCGGTGGATCGATGAAGATCAGGTCGTATTCGCCACGATCATCGCCCAACCAGCTCATCACATCGCCCTGCTCCAGACGGTTCTTGTCCGAGAAGCCGTTGAGCGACAGGTTGCGCCTCGCCCAGTCCAGATAAGTCTTCGACAGGTCGACGCTGGTGGTGCTGCGCGCGGCCCCCTTGGCCGCGTGCACACTGGCCGTGGCGGTGTAGCAGAACAGATTGAGGAAGCGCTTGCCTGCCGCCTCTTTCTGGATGCGCAGGCGCAGCGGGCGGTGGTCGAGGAACAGGCCGGTATCCAGATAGTCGGTGAGGTTGACCAGCAGCTTGATGCCGCCCTCCTTCACCTCCATGAACTGGCCTTGGGCCGCCTGGCGCTCGTACTGCTTGGTACCGCTCTGGCGCTCACGACGCTTGATCACCACCTTGCTCTTGTCGATGCCGAGGGCCTGGGGAATCGCCGCCAGGGCATCGAACAGGCGCGCCTGGGCTTTCTCCGGGTCGATCGAGCGCGGCGCAGCATATTCCTGCACATGCACCCAATCGTGGTACAGGTCGACGGCCAGGGCGTACTCGGGCATGTCGGCATCGTACAGGCGGTAGCAGTCGACGCCCTCGCGACGCGCCCATTTGCCGAGTTGCTTGAGGTTCTTCTGCAGGCGATTGGCGAACATCTGCCCGCCCTCGCTCAGGCGTGCCTGCTCGACCGGCGCCGGCGCGGGCTTGATCGGGTTGCCGTTGCGGTTGAGCTTCGGCGCCTCGGCCTGCAAGGCACTCTGCTCGCGCTCACGTTCACGCTGCTCGGGCGTGCGGCGCTCGCCGGTGACGAACTGCTCGGGCTGCACCTTGATCAGCAACAGCTTGCACGGCAGGGCGCCGTTCCAGAACGAGTACTGCTTGTGGCTGCGGATACCCATGCGCTTGCCCAGGTCGGGCGCGCCAGTGAACACCGCCGCCTCCCAACCCATGCACGCCTGGCGCAGGCGCTCACCGAGGTTCTGGTAGAGATACAGCAGGCTGGCTTCGTCGCCCAGGCGCTCGCCATAGGGCGGATTGCTGATCACCAGGCCTTTCTGATTCTGATCCGGGCGCGGCTCGAAGGTCGCCACTTCGCCCTGATAGACCTTGATCCAGTCGCTGAGCCCGGCACGATCGATGTTGTTGCGCGCTGGCTGGATCAGCCGCGGGTCAGCCTCGTAACCGCGAATCCACAGCGGCGGCTTGGCCAGTCCCGCTGCGGCGCGTGCCTCGGCCTCGGCACGCAGGCAATTCCAGGTGGCCGGCACATGGCCGAGCCAGTTGCTGAAGCCCCACTGCTCGCGCGTCAGGTTCGGGGCGATATCGGCGGCGATCATCGCCGCTTCGACCAGAAAGGTGCCCACGCCGCACATCGGGTCTGCCAGGGCACCACCCTCGGCGGCGATGCGCGGCCAGCCGGCGCGGATCAGCACGGCCGCGGCCAGGTTCTCCTTCAGCGGCGCGGCGCCCTGCTGCAGGCGGTAGCCGCGCTGGTGCAGGCTGTGGCCGGACAGATCCAGCGACAGGATCGCTTCACCGCGGTCCAGGCGCAGGTGCACACGCAGGTCCGGGTTGAGCCTGTCCACCGAGGGGCGAGTGCCGTCGGCCTGGCGCAGCTTGTCGACGATGGCATCCTTGACCTTCAGGGCGCCGAAATGGGTGTTGTCGATGCCGGAACCGTGGCCACTGAACTCCACCGCCAGGCTGCCGCTCCGCTCCAGGTGCTCGAACCAGTCGACGTCGAGCACGCCCTGGTAGAGCGACTCGGCATCGCGCACCGCAAAGCGTGCCAGCACCAGCAACACCCGGTTGGCGAGGCGCGACCACAGGCACAGCCGGTAGGCGGTTTCCATGCTGGCAATGCCACGAATGGCCGAGGTGTGCTCACGGGCCTCGTCTAGGCCCAGTGCCTTGGCTTCCTCGAGCAGCAGGCCTTCGAGCCCCTTCGGGCAAGTGAGGAAGAGTTCATTTTGGTCCGACATCATAGATCCAGTGCCCGAAGGCGGTAATGGGTTGGCCCCAAGGTGGGCGCAACCAAAAATAAGTGACAAGAAGTCGCAATGCGACCCTTCGTCCGAATAAATAGCAGCTGCAATCGATAGCCATTCACGATGGCAAATCACCAGCAGACTCGATGAGAGCCACCAGCCGCGCGGGTTTCAGCGTCCGGCGCGGTTACAGCTCATGCAGCTTATGGCTTGACCCTCAAAAGCGTTACGTCCTTATGACAAATCGATCATTCACACCGCTTCGTGCATTCGATAGAAATCTACCCAGGCCGTCGTCGCAACGACGATGGCACATGGAGGCTCGCGACGCCGGCAGCGGACTCCAACGGCAGACCTTCTGCCTGACCTCCTGGAGGTCAACGGGACATAAAACAGTCAACAAGTGAGGGCAACACCCTATGAGAAGACTTAAGCGTGATCCGTTAGAAAAAGCATTTTTACGCGGCTATCAGTACGGTATCAGTGGTAAATCCCGCGAGCTGTGTCCTTTCACTCTTCCGTCCGTGCGTCAAGCCTGGCTCAATGGCTGGCGTGAAGGCCGCGGTGACAACTGGGACGGTTTGACCGGCACTGCCGGCATTCATCGACTCAACGAACTTCGCGCAGTCGGCTAACGCCAAGGACCTACCGACTTCACCAAGCACGCTCCATCCGAGCGGCGGGCGCAAGCCCAGGGGCTCCCTAAGGGAGCCCTTTTTATTGCCCGGGATTCAACGCCGCGCTGCCGCGATAGCGTCCACCGCCTCGCGAATCAACGCTGGTCCCTTATAGATGAAGCCCGAATAGATCTGCACCAGGCTCGCGCCTGCGGCGATCTTCTCTGCCGCGTGTCGCCCCTCGGTGATACCACCGGCGGCGATGATCGGCAGCCGCCCGCCCAACTCGCCTGCCAGCACGCTGACCGTATGGGTGCTCTTGTCGCGCACCGGCGCCCCGGAGAGCCCACCGGCCTCGGCGGCGAATTGCAGATGCTCGACGCCCTCGCGACTCAGCGTGGTGTTGGTGGCGATCACCGCATCCATACCGCTTTCCAGCAGCGCCGCAGCGACCTGCACGGTTTCCTCGTCGCTCATGTCCGGAGCGATCTTGATCGCCAGCGGCACACGCCGACCGTGACTCAGGGCCAGCTCGTTCTGCCGGTTGTGCAGGGCATCGAGCAACTGCTTGAGCGAATCGCCGAACTGCAGGCTGCGCAGCCCCGGGGTGTTCGGCGAGCTGACGTTGACGGTGATGTAGCTGGCGTAGGCGTAGACCTTGTCCAGGCAGATCAGGTAGTCGTCTACCGCGCGCTCGACCGGGGTATCGACGTTCTTGCCGATATTGATGCCCAGCACGCCGCGATACGTGGCCGCCTGCACGCGGGCCAGCAGGTGGTCGACTCCGTGGTTGTTAAAGCCCATGCGATTGATGATCGCCTCGGCTTCGGGCAAGCGGAACAAACGCGGCTTGGGGTTGCCCGGCTGTGGCCGAGGAGTGACGGTGCCGATCTCGACGAAGCCGAAACCCAGCTGCGCGAAGCCGTCGATGGCATCACCGTTCTTGTCCAGGCCCGCTGCCAGACCCACCGGATTGGCGAACTGAAGGCCCATGACCGTGACCGGCAGGCTGCTCGGAGCCTTGGTCAGGCGGCCAGCCAGCCCCAGGCGGCCAGCGGCGCCGATCAGGTCGATGGACAGTTCGTGGGAAGTTTCCGGGGACAGTTTGAACAGCAGCTCGCGGGCCAGGTTGTACATGGGCAGGCTTAGCTCGACAGTGGCGAATCGAAAGGCGCGAATTATAGCCGGCCAAGCGTCCGCGTAGCGAGGATTAGGGCAAGCGCCGCAGGCTCAGCAGCTCACCGGCATCGTTGAATTGCAGCTCGAAGGAACCATGAATACCGGCATGGGTCAGAAACGGCCGGAAATGGTGGGCCGGAATGCTGACCCGGCGCCCGTCACGGCTGATCGCCTGGATGCGGTTGGCCCGCCCCTGATAGATCGCCTGAATGCGGTCTGCGGGTAATGCGATATCCAGCACCAGGCTAGCCATGGAGGCTCCTTGCAAATCAATCGACGGATTCTGCCACACTCCCAGGCGCTGCACGCGGCCTGCCCATGTATTGCGGCCCCCGGGGTCGACATTCTGCGCCAGAGGTCGTGCAAGTCGCCGTCGGCTCTGCCACACTGCGCCGGGCAAACCGACGTACGCGAGCTGCCATGAGCCTGCCTGAACAGCCCAGCCCCCTTGCCTCACGCCTGGCCGCCCTGGCTCAGCGCGTGGGCCTGCTTGGCCGCGGCTGCAAGCCCATCTTCGAACGCGCCAGCCAGTTGCAGCTGCCGTTCTCCGCCATCCCCACCTTCGGGGACAACATCTGCTGGCTCGGCGGCCCGCCCCTGCAGCGCCTCAAGGACCTGCCCCGTAGCGCGCTGTCCGGCCCGGTACAGGAAGACAAGGCCGAAGCCCACGCCGCACTGATTCAGCTCATCGGAGTCGAACACCGCAATCTGGAGCAGTTCGATCTGCGCCTGGTCGACAGCCTGGTGCACTGCGACGGCAGCTACGGCAGCCTCGAGGACTATGCGGCCAGCGAAGCCTGTCGGCAGATTCGTATCATCAGCTACCGCGACTTCCTCAAGCACCTCGGCAAAGCACTGCCCGAATACCCGCACCAGAGCCTCGAGCTGTTCCACGCCCAGTGGCGCGGCGAGCGACTGTTCTGGGCCGGTGACGGCAACCCTGAAGCCTTCGCCAGCGCGGTGGCCTACGCGCGGCTGCGTGGCCTGGAAATTACCCTGCCGGCGAAGATCACCTACTACCGCATCAGCCCCGACGGCCTGCGTGATCTGGAGCAGCGTTACCACGCCCTGGCGATGCCCTGCGCCGCCTGGAGCGATGCCAGTTTCATGCAACTGTTGATGGAGCATGAGGTGCCCTACGCTCGCCTGAGCCTGATGCGCACGCCGGGCTCGCCCGAGTTCCTGCTGCTGCCCAAACATTCGCCGCAGGCCTGTGCGCTGGGCGAAGGCCTGCTCCAGGCCGGCGCACCGGACATGCTGCGCTACGTGCGCGAGCTGAGCTGACCGACAGGTTTTGTAACCACTTTTCCCGGATGCACGGGGCGACCAGGGGTCAGTCTTTGTTCCCCTCTTTGTCTGGAGCATCGCCGTGCGCATTGCCCTCGCTTCTTTGCTGATCGCAGGCAGCCTGCCTGTCCTCGCCGCCGAAACACCGCGCTATGGCGCCGAGCTGCAGGGGTTCGATTACCCCCATGAAGTCAAACGCTTCAAGTTCGAGTCGCAAGGCGTCTCGTTGCAGATGGCTTATATGGACGTGCAGCCTGAGAACGCCAACGGTCGCACGGTGCTGCTGATGCACGGCAAGAACTTCTGCGCCGCAACCTGGGAAGGCAGCATCGAGGCGCTGAGCGACGCCGGCTACCGCGTCGTAGCAGCGGATCAGGTCGGTTTCTGTAAATCCAGCAAGCCGGCGCATTACCAGTACAGCTTCCAGCAACTGGCCAGCAACACCCACGCGCTGCTCGAACAGATCGGTGTCGACAAGGTGACCGTCATGGGTCACTCCATGGGCGGCATGCTGGCCACCCGCTACGCCCTGCTATATCCCGAGCAGGTCGAGCAACTGGTGATGGTCAACCCGATCGGCCTGGAAGATTGGAAAACCCTCGGCGTGCCTTACCTGAGCGTCGACCAGTGGTACCAGCGCGAGCTGAAAACCACTGCCGAGGCCAGCCGCAACTACCAGAAGAACACCTACTACGCCGGCCAGTGGCGGCCGGAGTTCGATCGCTGGGTCGACATGCAGGCGGGCATGTTCAAGGGTGACGGCAAGAAGATCGTCGCCTGGAACTCGGCGCTGACCTACGACATGGTTTACACCCAGCCGGTGGTGTACGAATTTTCCCACCTGAAAATGCCCACGCTGCTGCTGATCGGTGAGCAGGACAACACCGCCATCGGCAAGGACGCGGCGCCGGAGGCGATGCGCAGTAAGCTGGGAGACTACAAGGCGCTCGGCCCAGCCACGGCAAAGCGTATTCCCGATGCGACACTGGTGACCTTCCCGGACCTTGGCCACTCGCCGCAGATTCAGGAACCCGAGCGTTTCCATAAGGCACTGCTCGAGGGGCTCGGCCAGAAGCGCTGACACCCATTTTTCACCGCTGGGGTCAGGCAGGACTATCGCCCTGGCTGACCCCACAACGCTCGCCGCGGGTCGCGGCTCCTACGCGGCCGCGGATGCTTCAGCAATTGCGTAGGAGCGTCGCCCTCGGCGCGACGCGGCTGCAGGCATTCCACAAACTCCCACCGATGCCACACACGCCCATGGACCGAGGGCAATTCGATTGTGACCGCCTTACCAACCGCGCTCGCTCGGTGATCTGCGGGCTACTCGGCCACTTGCAGCTAGCAGGCCCCGGAATGAAAAACGCCCCGAACCAGTCGGGGCGTTTTCATTTACAGCCGCTACTCAGCTCAAGCCGGCAATACCGGCGGTTGGCTTTGCGCCAGGTCGCTCAGCTCGCGATTGGCCACGGCGTACATGGCGTAGTCACTGCCGGTTGCCGCACGCAGCTCGGCGAGCATGGCCTTCCAGCGGTCGACCAGCCGGCGGTTCTGCTCCAGCCACATCTCGACCCGTGCCTCGATCGACTCCGGCCCGTTGGCCAGTTGCAGCACCGAGACGGTGATGGCGCGCTGCTGCGCATCCAGGTCGTCGCGGAACGCTTCGCGGGCCAGGGCCTGCCAGTTGCTTTCCACGCTGAGGCCGCTGATCTGCTGCAGATACCAGGACAGGTCCAGGGCATCGGACACCGCGAAGTGGGCGGACGCCACTTCAGTCGGCTCATAGCCGGTGAGGTCGGCAGACTCGATGATCGGCAGCAGCGTGTACAGATGGCCGGTGCCAGCCACCACGCGGGACAGCAACTCCGGTACGCCGGCCTCGACGTAGGTCTGGTAGCGTGCCATCCACTCGTCGCGGGCCGGGCCCTCGAGCAACTCGTCCAGGCGCATGGCCAGTGCCTTGACCCGTGGGCCAAGGTGCGCCACGTCACGAGCGGCATCCAGGTCGTTGCGGCGGCTGCGCAGGTACCAGCGCGTGGCGCGACGCCCCAGACGCATCAGCTCGTCCATCATGGTCAGCTGCACATCGGCGGGCACCTGGTTGTCCAGGGCCTCGATCTGACGCCACCAGAACGGCAGGTGGAAGACGTCGCGTACGACCACGTAGGCAGCGGCCACCTGGGCAGAACCTACCCCGGTGGACTCCTTCAGGCGCTGCACGAAGGTGATGCCCATGTGGTTGACCAGGTCGTTGGCGATCTGCGTGCTGACGATCTCGCGCTTGAGGCGATGACGACGCATGGCCTCGCCGTACTCCTGCGCCAGGCGCGCCGGGAAGGCGGTTTCCATCTCGCGCGACAGGTAATCGTCGTCGGCGATATCGGACTTGATCAACGCTTCCTGCAGCTCGATCTTGCTGTAGGAGATCAGCACCGATAGCTCCGGACGGGTAAGCCCCTGGCCCTTGGTGGCGCGCTCGTTGAGCTCCTCCTCACTGGGCAGGAACTCCAGGGCGCGGTCCAGCTTGCCGGAGGCTTCCAGCGCCACCATCAGGCGCTTGTACTCGCCCTGACGTTCGCGGGCGCGGCGCTCGGCCAGCGACAGCGCCTGGGTCTGCTTGTAGTTGTTGCCCAGCACCAGATTGCCCACGTCCTCTGTCATCTCGGCCAGCAGCGTGTTGCGCTGCTTGCCGGTCATGTCGCCGGCGGTGACGATCTCGTTGAGCAGGATCTTGATGTTCACCTCGTGGTCGGAGCAGTCCACCCCACCGGCGTTGTCGATGAAGTCGGTGTTGCTGGCCCCGCCACCCAGGCCGTATTCGACGCGACCGAGCTGGGTCATGCCCAGGTTGCCGCCCTCGCCCACCACCTTGGCGCGCAGTTCGCGGCCGTCGACGCGCAGCACGTCGTTGGCCTTGTCGCCGACGTCGGCATGGCTCTCGCGGCTGGACTTGACGTAGGTGCCGATACCGCCGTTCCAGATCAAGTCGACCGGCGCCTTGAGCAATGCGTTGAGCAGTTCGGTCGGCGCCAGTTTGTCGGCCTGGATATCGAAGCGTGCCTTCATCTCCGCGCTGATGGCGATGCTCTTGGCACTGCGCAGGAAGATGCCGCCACCCTGGGAAATCAGCGACGCGTCGTAATCGGCCCAGCTCGAACGCGGCAGGTCGAACAGACGCTTGCGCTCGACGAAGCTGCGCGCCGCATCCGGATTCGGGTCGATGAAGATGTGCAGGTGGTTGAAGGCCGCGACCAGTTGCAGTGACTCGGACAACAGCAGGCCGTTGCCGAATACGTCACCGGCCATGTCGCCGATACCGATCACGGTGGTCAGGTCCTTCTGCACGTCGACGCCACGCTCACGGAAGTGGCGCTGCACCGAAACCCAACCGCCCTTGGCGGTGATGCCCATGCCCTTGTGGTCGTAACCGGCCGAGCCGCCCGAGGCGAACGCATCGCCGAGCCAGAAGCCATATTCGTTGGCGATGCCGTTGGCGATGTCGGAGAAGGTCGCAGTGCCCTTGTCCGCCGCAACGACCAGATAGGGATCATCGGCATCGTGGCGCACCACGCTGGCCGGTGGCGCCACCTCGCCATCCTTGAGGTTGTCGGTGATGTCCAGCAGGCCGCTGATGAAGATCCGGTAGCAGGCGATCGCCTCCGCCTGGATCTCGTCGCGACCGCCACCCAGCGGCAGACGCCGTGGCACGAAACCGCCCTTGGCGCCGACCGGCACGATCACCGCGTTCTTGACCTGCTGGGCCTTGACCAGGCCGAGCACCTCGGTACGGAAGTCCTCTTCGCGATCCGACCAGCGCAAACCACCACGAGCGACGTTGCCAAAACGCAGGTGCACGCCTTCGACACGCGGCGAGTAGACGAAGATCTCGAACTTCGGCACCGGCCGTGGCAGTTCGGGAATCGCGCTCGGGTTGAACTTGAAGCTGAAGTAGTTCTTCACCTCGCCCAGGGCGTCGGGCTGGTAGAAGTTGGTGCGCAAGGTCGCCTTGATCAGGTCCAGGTAGCGACGCAGGATGCGGTCTTCGTTGAGCACCGCGACGTTGTCGAGCGCACCGAGAATGGCCTGTTCGAGCTTCTGCTGCTTGTCGTTGAGGTCGTCGGCATTGAGCTTGCGGGCGAGGTAGAAGCGCGTCCGGAACAGGCGCACCAGCTCGCGGGCGATATCGGCATGGTTGAGCAGCGTGTTGGCGATATAACCCAGGTCGAAGCCCAGGCGAATCTGCTTCAGGTAACGGGCATAGGCGCGTAGCAGGGCCACATCGCGCCAGGCCAGGCCAGCGGTCAGCACCAGGCGATTGAAGGAATCGTTCTCGGCATCGCCGCGCACGATGTGCACGAAGGCGTCCTGCAGCGTGTCATTGAGCTGCTGGATGTCGAGCTTCATGCCTTCGGGATAGGTGAAGGCGAAATCGTGAATCCAGAACTCGCGACCACTCTGGTGCTGCAGGCGATAGGGGAATTCGCCCAACACGCGCAGGCCGAGATTCTCCAGCACCGGCAGTACGTCGGACAGCGCCAGCGGCGTGTCGGCGTGGTACAGCTTGCAATGCAGCTGACGCTCACCGGGCACCAGCGGCTGGTAGAAGCTCATGACCAGCGGGCGCTCTTCGGAGAGGCTGCGCAGGTGCTGCATGTCGACCACTGCCGAATGCGGTGCGAAGCGCTCGCGGTAACCGGCCGGGAAGCTTTTCGGGAAGTCGGTGAGCACGCGGGTGCCCTTGGCTTCGCCGAAATTCTCCACGGCCATGGCGGCGTAGTCGTCGGTCCACGAACGGCAGGCCTGGACGACTTCGCGCTCGAGCTGCTGAGGGTCGATGTCCAGCTTGGTCTTCGGGTCCACGCGCAGGATGAACTGCACGCGAGCCAGCACAGACTCGGAGAAATAGGTCCAGAACTCGCAGTCGCTGGCCTGCAGGCGGTCGACCAGCACCTGCTGGATACGCAGGCGGGTCTCCGTGGAATAGACGTCGCGCGGCACGTAGGCCAGGGCGTAGACGAAACGACCGTAGGGATCGAAGCGCAGGAACAGGCGCACCTTGTTGCGCTCCTGAATCTGCACGATCGACAGCGCCGTGCTGGCCAGTTCGTCGACCGGCGTCTGGAACAGGTCGTCGCGCGGCAGCACTTCGAGAACCTTGACCAGCTCCTTGCTCAGGTGGCCCTGGGAGATGAAGCCGGAGCGCTTCTCGACCTCGGCGACCTTGCGGCGGATGTAGGGAATCTCGCGCACGCTCTCGCTATAGGCGGTCGAGGTGTAGATACCGAGGAAACGGCACTCCTTGACCACCTTGCCGCTGGCGTCGATCTCGCGAATGGAGACGAAATCCGGGTACGCCGGACGATGCACGCGGCTCGGTTGCGCCGCCTTGGCGAACGACAGCAGGGTCGGTTCGCGCAGGTAGGCCAGCGCGTAGGGCTCGATGTGCAGGTCGTCCTTGCTCAGGCCGCTACGCAGGCGCCGCGACAGGCCCAGCAGCGAGCTCTCGTCGTACTGCAGGTGGCCGCCATCGACAGCGTCGTGAACGGTGAATTCCTCATAGCCGAGGAAGGTGAAATGGTTGTCCTGCAGCCAGGCGAGAAACACCTTGATCTCGTCCAGTTCGGCCGGGTCGGTGGCACCCTTGCCGAAGGTGCCGTCGCCTAGCTTGGCCAGCAGTTCCTGGGCCTTGGCCTTCATCGGCTGGAAGTCGGCCACGCTCAGGCGCACCTCTTCGAGCACATCGAGCAGGGTCTTCTGCAGCGACTTGATTTCAGCGTTGCTGGCGCAGCGGTTGATCTCCAGGAACATCAGCGACTCGAGGCTGATGCCCTCGCCGGTACTGCCCTTGGGCAGCAGTTCGAGCAGTGCGCCCTGGGCATCGCGGCGCACGCTGAGCACGCTGTTCTGCAGGGTATGAATGCTATAGCCGCGGCGTTTGAGTTCGATGCGCACGGAGTCGACCAGGAACGGGATATCCGGGTGCAGCACTTCGATGCCGGTATGGGTGCTCTGCCAGCCGTGCTTTTCATAGTCGGGGTTGAATACGCGGACTTGCGGCTGGGCAGGATCGAACTGGGCCAGCAGGCGCCAGGCCGAAAGGGTGCAGCCAACGAGGTCGGAAAGTCGCCGCTGAGTCAGTTCCTCGAGTGCGATGATGCCAAAGAACTGTTCAGCGAACAGGGCTACTTGTGGCAGGTCCTGCTCGCTGACGTGCTGCGCCAGGGCCGCTTGCAGTTGGTGCTGGAAGTCGGCTTTGCTGGCCGCGGTGAAGAACGCCATTTGTATGCTCCGTCTATGGGCTTGGTATGTGCGATTCGTGTTTCCATGCGTAGTTCAACCTTAGACCGGCTGCCTGCAAACGCTACCTGAAATGCGCGATGACGCTCCGGTCACAGGTGCCCGGAGAGCTTAACGAGGCGAGTGCGCTGCACGCTTGCGGTGCAGCGACATTTTCGTTCACGCTGCCAGTGGCACAGCAGACATCGTACGACCGCTTGCACTGTGCCAGCACAACGCCTAAAGTCTGGCGTCAATAAAAATAAAGCCAACGGACGTCGCCCATGTCACTGTTCCTTTCCTGGAAGCAGAAGTTTCGCCTGCTGATTCTCATTACCCTCTCCAGCCTGGCGCTGATGACAGCCGCCTCGTTCTGGGCCACGCAAACCCTGAGCACTGCCCTGCAAGCCAGGGAAAACGCCACGGCCTATGCCGGCGCCTCGGCCACGCTGATGAACCAGTGGCTCAAGCTGGGCGCGGAGCGGCGACGTCTCACGCCCGGCGATGAGGAGGATTTCCAGGACAGGCTGACGGCGCTCAGTGCGCTCTCCAGGCAATATGCCGAGCGCGCCGAGCGACTGGGCGATGGTTCGGTGATCGACAGCTCCAGGCAGATCGACGAACTGCTGCAGGAAGACATCCGCCTGCAACACAGCTGGCTGGAGCAATCCCACGAGCTGGGCCTGACATCGTTCACCGGGCAGCGCGCCAAGCTCGCCGAGAGCGGTAAAGGTCTGGAACGGGTGAGCATCAGCCTGATCCAGGCATCGATCGCCGATGCGCTGAGCAACCAGCGCGATTACCTGGCCACCTTCGACGGGGCCTATGCCGAACACGTGCAGGCGGCGCTGGCCGACCTGCAGACACGCATCATCGAACTGGAATGGCAGGACAGCCAGGTCGGCAAGGCGGTTGCCACCTACAGCGCCGATTTCGCCGCTGCGGATTCGATGATCCAGCGCATCGCCGGCACCGAAAAACACCTGCTCGACCAGGGCCGACAGATCGAAAACAGCATCGAAGCCCAGGGCGTTCATCTGCAACAGACCGTGCTGGCCAACGCCACTCGCCAGGCCGAACAGGCGCGCAGCACCGCCAATTGGGCGATGGGGCTGACCTTCGTGGCGGTGTCGCTGTTCATGCTGATCACCCTGAGCCGCGCTTCACGCCTGCTGATGGCGCAACTGGACAGGGTCAACCGCCTGCTCGCCCAGGTCGCGGCGGGCAATCTCACCGCGCGGATCGATGTCAGCCAGAACCACCGTGACGAATTCAACCAATTGGGCAGCGCCTCGAACCAGATGACCCAGGGCATCGCCGGGGTGATCCGCCAGGTGCTCGACGGCAACCAGCAACTCAACCAGCTGCACAGCTATCTCAACGACGCCATGCGCCGCCTGGAAGAGAACAGCACCCAGGTGGAGATGCAGACCGAGCAGGCCGCTTCGGCCTCCCAGCAGATTTCCGCCACGGTTCATGAAATGGCCCAGCGCACCACCGATGTCGGCAACGCTACCCAGGCGGCCTATCAGTCGGCGCGCGATGGCGCCTCGGTGATCAATGCCAGCGCCGACGACATGCGCCGACTGTCGCAGCTGATCCAGGACACCCACGCCCAGGTCAGCGCCCTCACCCAGTCGAGCACCAAGGTCTCCAGCATCATCGACGTGATCAACGGGCTGGCCGACCAGACCAACCTGCTGGCCCTCAATGCCGCCATCGAAGCGGCCCGCGCCGGGGAAGCCGGCCGGGGCTTTTCGGTGGTCGCCGACGAAGTGCGCTCCCTGGCCCAGAAGACCGTGGCAGCTACCACCGATATCGCGGTGATCGTCAACGAGCTGCGCCAGCAGACCCAGCAGATGGACCAATTGATGACCAGCGGCCTCAACCTGGCTACCCAGGGCGAGCGCAGCTCAGGCGAAGTGGCCCAGGCCATCGACGGCATCACCGGTTCCATGGAGCACCTCAGCGCCGAGATGAGCCAGGTGGTAGTGGCCATCGAGCAGATTTCCTGCACCACCGAGGAGATCGCCGCCAAGGTCGAGGACATCAACCTGCATACCGGCAAGACCAAGACCCTGCGCCTGAGCCTGGACGAACATACCCAGGGCCTGTCGCGGCAGGTCGAGGCGCTCAACCACAGCGCCGGCCAGTTCCGTATCGTTTGAGCCGGTACTGGCCGCATGCTCCGGCATGCGGCTGGCGATCCGGTCACAGACCGCATCCGGCTCGCATGGCTTAACGCCCCCGCCTTCGATTATCATGGGCGGCCCTGACGAGCGGGGTTCGTCGCTCGCGATTCGCATCTGGACAGCCCCATGGAACACAGAGACGCGCTGCTCGCTCTTCGCCACTTTCTCGCCAGCCAGATTCTCGGTCAGGAAAAGCTCATCGACCGCCTGCTGATCGCCCTGCTCGCCGACGGCCACATGCTGGTCGAAGGCGCTCCCGGCCTGGCCAAGACCAAGGCGATCAAGGAACTGGCCGAAGGCATCGAAGCCGAGTTCCACCGCATCCAGTTCACCCCCGACCTGCTGCCGGCCGACATCACCGGCACCGAGATCTATCGCCCGGAAACCGGTAGCTTCGTGTTTCAGCAGGGGCCGATCTTTCATAACCTGGTGCTCGCCGACGAGATCAACCGCGCGCCGGCCAAGGTGCAGTCGGCACTGCTCGAAGCCATGGCCGAACGCCAGGTATCGGTGGGCCGCAGCACCTACGACCTGTCGCCGCTGTTTCTGGTCATGGCCACCCAGAACCCCATCGAGCAGGAAGGCACCTACCCGCTGCCCGAAGCCCAGCTCGACCGTTTCCTGATGCACGTGAAGATCGGTTTCCCCGACGCCAGCGTGGAACGCAAGATCCTCGCCCAGGCCCGCGGCGAAGCGCTGCACGGCGAAACCAAGCCCGATCACCGCCTCAGCCAGCAGGCGATCTTCGCCGCCCGCAAGGAAATTCTCGGCCTCTATATGGCCGATGCGGTGGAGGAATACCTGGTGCAACTGGTGATGGCCTCGCGCACCCCCGGCAAGTTCGACGCCGAGCTGGCCGAGTGGATCGCCCACGGTTCCAGCCCGCGCGGCTCCATCGCCCTGGACCGCTGCGCACGGGCCCACGCTTGGCTGGCCGGCCGCGATTTCGTCAGCCCCGAAGACATCCAGGCCGTGCTGTTCGATGTACTGCGCCACCGCATCATCCTGTCCTTCGAGGCCGAGGCCTCGGGCATCGACCAGGACCGCGTGGTCCAGCGAATCCTCGACGTGGTCGCGGTGGCCTGATGCTTTCGCACGCGGATAACCCTGAGCTGCAGGCGGGCATCCGTACCGATCTCAAGCAACTGATCGACATGCGCCACCGGGTGCGCGAGGTGCAGCTGTTTTCCACCCCCGGCCGACGCAGCCCGCTGATCGGCCTGCACCATTCGAAACTGCGCGGGCGCGGGGTCGACTTCGACCAGGTGCGCGTCTACCAGCCGGGCGACGACGTGCGCACCATCGACTGGCGCGTCACCGCACGCACCCAGGAGCCGCACACCAAGCTGTTCCACGAAGAACGCGAACGGCCCATCTACCTGCTCGTCGAGCAGAGCCGCCAGCTGTTCTTCGGCTCGGGCCTGATGTTCAAGTCGGTGCTCGCCGCCCGCGCAGCCGGGCTGATCGGCTGGGCTGCGCTGGGTCACAACGACCGCATCGGCGGGCTGGTCTTCGGCGGCCAGGATCACCACGAAATCAAACCGCGGCGCAGCAAGCAAAGCCTGCTGCAACTGCTCAGCCGCCTGGCCCGCGCCAACCAGGCGCTGTCCGCCGATACGCCGCTGGTGCGCGACAGCTTCGGCCAGGCCCTGCGCCGTGCCCGGGAAGTGCTGCGCCCCGGCAGCCTGGTGGTGGTGCTCTGCGACGAACGCACCCTGGGTGACAGCAGCGAGCAGCAACTGATGCTGCTGGCCCGGCACACCGACCTGCTGCTGCTGCCGGTCTCCGACCCGCTCGATCACGCCCTGCCCGCCTCCGGCCTGCTGCGCTTCGCCGAGGACGACGCTCAACTGGACGTGGACACCGAGGATGCCAACCTGCAGCACCGCTACCGCGATCAGGCCCAGGCACGCCGCGCGCGCTGGCAGCGCCTGGCGAACAAGCTCGGCGTGCCGCTGCTGTCACTGTCGACCGGCCAGGAACTGGTCGAACAGTTGCACGAGCACCTGAACAACCTGCGCACGGGTCGATCGGCATGAATCCGCTGGACCAGCTCGAACCCTTGATCGCCCCCGCCGCCATCGGCTGGTGGCCGCTGGCGCCCGGCTGGTGGCTGCTCGCCGTGCTGTTGCCGGTACTGCTGTGGGCCGCCTGGCGCCTGGCACCGCGCTTGCCCCGGCCACGCCGCAAGCAGGCCGTCGAACAACCCCTCGATCCGCTGCGTGAAGCGGCTCTGCAAGAACTGCAGCGCCTCAGCAAACCCTATGACGGCGCTGCCGCCGGCCCCTGGCTGCAGCAGCTCAACGGCCTGCTCAAGCGCCTGTGCCGCGAACGCTACCCGGACAGTCACAGCCACACCCTGAGCAGCCGCGCCTGGCTGGCGTTTCTCGACAACCGCTGCCCGGCCGCCGGGCTGACGCGCTGGATGATTCTCGTCGAGGGCGCCTACAAACCGCAGTGCAACCTGGACGACAAGGCCATCGACGGCCTGCACCAGGCGGTCGCCATCTGGATTCGCAAGCATGTTTGAATTCGCCTGGCCGTGGATCTTCCTGCTCGCGCCCCTGCCCTGGCTGCTGCGCCTGTGGCTGCCGACCGCCGACAGCGGTGAAGCGGCGCTGCAGGTGAGCTTTCTCCGCGAGTTGGAAAACCTGTCCGGGCGCCGTGCGCGTCTGCAACTGCCGCCCTGGAAGAAGCAGGTGCATTTCGCCCTGCTCTGGTTGCTCCTGCTGATCGCCGCCGCGCGCCCGGAATGGGTCGGCGAGCCCCTGCCACTGCCGGCCAGCGGGCGCGACCTGCTGATCGCCGTGGATGTATCCGGCTCGATGGACTACGCCGACATGCGCCTGGACGACGAGGACGTCAGCCGCCTGACCCTGGTCAAGCAACTGATCGGCGAATTCATCGATGGCCGCACCGGCGATCGCGTCGGCCTGATCCTGTTCGGCAGCCAGGCCTACCTGCAGGCGCCGCTGACCTTCGACCGGCAGACGGTACGCACCTGGCTCGACGAAGCGGTGATCGGCATCGCCGGGCAGAACACCGCCCTCGGCGACGCCATCGGCCTGGCGGTCAAGCGCCTGCGCCAACGCCCGGCCGATAGCCGCGTGCTGGTGCTGATTACCGATGGCGCGAACAATGGCGGGCAGATCGAACCGATGACCGCCGCCCGCCTGGCCGCCGAGGAAGGCGTGACCATCTACACAATCGGCATCGGCTCCGACCCGCAGCAGGCTGGCAATTTTGCCGCCTTCGGCCTGAACCCCAGCCTTGACCTGGATGAACCGAGCCTGCGCGCCATTGCCGAACTCACTGGCGGCGAGTATTTCCGCGCCCGCGACCAGAGCGAATTGCAGAACATCGAAGCGACCCTCGACCGCCTCGAACCGGTCGCCCAGCAACCGACCCTGGCGCGCCCGGCCCAGGCGCTTTACGTCTGGCCGCTGGCGGCGGCTCTGCTGTTGAGCCTGCTGCTGGTGATCCGCAGCCTGTGGCCGCAACTGCACCAGCAGGCGCTGAGCGCCGCGCAACGCCTGGGGCGCAAGACGCCATGAGCGAATTCCTGCCCCATCTGCTGCGCCCCTGGTGGCTGCTGGCGCTGCCCATGCTGGCCTGGCTGTTGTGGTCGCTGGGGCACCGCAAAACCCGCAGCGGCCGCTGGCAAAGCCTGCTGCCACCCGCCTTTCACGCCGTGCTGCTGCGCGGCGGTCGGGGCCGGCGCAGCCGTTTGCCGCTGATCATTCTCGCGCTCGCCTGGCTGTTGACCACCCTGGCGCTGGTCGGCCCCAGCTGGCAGCGCATCGAGCAGAACGACGTCAAACCGGCCGACCCGCTGGTGGTAATGCTCGAACTGACGCCGCAGATGCTGGCCAGCGACGCCTCCCCCAACCGCCTGGCCCAGGCCCGTCGCAAATTGCTCGACCTGCTGCAAGCCCGTGGCGACGCGCAGACCGCCATCGTGGTGTATGCCGGCAGCGCCCACACCCTGGTACCGCTGTCCGATGACCTGGGCACCAGCCGCAACCTGCTCGAAGCGCTCAAACCGTCGATCATGCCGGAGCCTGGAAAACGTGCCGACCTGGCGGTGGCCAAGGCGCTCGAACTGCTCAAGGGCGGCGCCCAGGGCCAGGGCCGCCTGCTGCTGATCACCAGCAGCCTGGACGACGGCGAACGCAGCGCCATCGCCAGATTGCTCGGCAGCCGTGGCGAGCGTTTGCGCATCCTCGGCGTAGGCAGCAGCGAGGGTGCGCCGATCGTCCGGGAAGACGGCACTTTCATGAAGGACGAGCAAGGCGCCATTCTCATGCCGCGCCTGGACGCCAGCGGGTTACGGCAGTTCGCGGCGAGCGTCAAAGGACAATACCGCAGCATCAGCCTCGACGATCGCGACCTGCGTAGCCTCGGCCTGCTCGACGGCCCGTCGCAACTGCGCGACAACGGCCACAAGACGCAATTGCGCAGCTGGGCCGACCAGGGTCACTGGCTGCTCCTGCCGCTGTTGCTGCTGGCCGCCTGCGCGGGGCGCCGTGGCTGGCTGCTGTGCCTGCCCCTGCTGTTGCTCGGCACGCCGCAAAGCAGCATGGCCATGAGCCTCGACGACCTCTGGCTGCGCGCCGACCAGCAGGGCCAGCGCCTGCTCGACGCGGGCCGCCCCAAGGAGGCTGCCGAGCGCTTCGAGGACCCACGCTGGCGCGGCACGGCGCTCTATGAAGCAGGCGACTACGCGGCGGCCGCCGAACAGTTCGCCAAGGATGACAGCGCGCCCTCGCTCTATAACCGCGGCAATGCCCTGGCCCGCAGCAACGAGTTGGAGGCGGCCATCGATGCCTACGAACGGGCGCTGGAAATCGATCCGCAACTGCAGCAGGCCGCGAAGAACAAGGCCCTGGTCGAGGAGCTGCTGCGCCAGCATCAGCAACAAGAGCAAGAGCAGCCGGACACCGGTGACGACGAGCAATCCACGGACCAGCCCAACGAGCAGCAGCCGCCCGGCCAGTCCTCGGCCTCCAGCGAAGACGAGCAGCAGCAAGGCCAGGGCCAGCCGCCGACCAGCGAGGATCAGCCACCCGCCAAGCAGGAGCAGGCGCCCAGCCAGGCCGGCGAGCCCGACGAAAAGGCCGAGCCGGCGCAGGCCTCGCCGCCAGACGGCGAGGCCCAGGACGCCGATGCACCGCTCGATGGCGAGCGTCGCCAGGCTCTGGAACAATGGCTGCGGCAGATTCCCGATGACCCGGGCGAATTGCTGCGCCGCAAATTCTGGTACGAACAGCAACAGCGCCAGGAACAACCCCGATGACCCGCCTGCTCTGCACCCTGCTTTTCTGCCTGCTGGCATTCCAGGCCAGCGCGCAGGAATTTACCGCCAGCGTCGACCGCAGCCGGCTGAACCTGGGCGAAAGCCTCGACCTGATTCTCGAATCGGCGGACGCCACCGAGTTCGGCAAGCCCGACCTGACGCCGCTCAACGAGCTGTTCGACGTACTTGCCACGCGCCAGGTCAACCGCCTGACCACCCTGGATGGCCAGGCGCGCGCCAGCACCCGCTGGATCGTCACTATCAAGCCGCGGCACAGCGGCTATGTGGTGGTGCCGCCGCTACGCCTGGGCGACTCACAGAGCCAGCCCGTCAGCCTGCACATAGTGGAATCGTCCAGCCAGGGCACGGACGAGCAGATGGCGCCGGTGTTCATCGATGCCAGCCTGGATCACGAAAGCGTCTACGTGCAGGCGCAGAGCGTGCTGACCCTGCGCATCTATCACTCGGTATCGCTGTACGACGACAGCAGCCTGACGCCGCTGGAGATCGCCGATGCCCGGGTCGAATCCCTGGGTGAACCCCGCACCTACGAGCAGGATATCGGCGGCGTGCGTCATGGCGTGATCGAGCTGCGCTACGCCATCTTCCCGCAGAAGAGCGGCCAGCTGACCATCCCCAGCCAGGTATTCAGTGCGACCCTGGCCGACCGTAGCAGCCGCAACGGCTATACGCCGTTCGGCCCGCGCCCGGGCAAGGTCACCCGCGTGCGTTCTCCGGAGATTCCCCTGACGGTCAAGGCCAAGCCCGCCGGCTACCCGGCCGACGCGCCCTGGCTGCCGGCCCGCGCCCTGAGCCTGGCCGAGGCCTGGAGCCCGGAACCGGGTCAGGTAAAAGTCGGCGACTCGCTGACCCGCAGCCTGATGCTCAAGGCCGATGGACTCTCCAGCGCCCAGTTGCCGCCACTGCCGGCGACCCAGGTGGAGGGCCTGCGCCGCTACCCCGATCAGCCCCAGCTGAACAATGAAGCCAGCGAGCGTGGGGTGATCGGCAGCCGTGAAGAACGCGAAGCCCTGGTGGCAGGCAAAGCCGGCAACCTGGAACTGCCTGCCGTGGACGTGGTGTGGTGGAACACCCATGAAGACCGCCTGGAACACACCAGCCTGCCAGCACGCACCCTGAACGTGGCGGCCGATCCGGCCCTGAGCGTCGAACAGCCGGTGGAAACGCGCCCACGCGGAAGCAGTGCCGTAGATGTGCTGCTGTGGCCGTGGCAATTGAGCACCGTGCTGCTGGCGCTGACCACTCTGCTCGGCTTTGGTCTGTGGTGGCACGCACGCAGCCAGCCGGCGGTGCAGCGCAGCGCCCAGGTCGGGCCCAGCCCGCGCACCCTGCTCGACGACCTCAAGCGCGCCTGCCTGGCCAACGACAGCCAGGCCACCCGCCAGGCCCTCGATGCCTGGGCGCGCCAGCAACCGGAAACTCTGGCCGACATGGCCGCCCGCTTCGCGCCGCTGTCAGAAGCTCTCGATGGCCTGAACGGCGCGCTGTACAGCGAAGCCGGCCAGCACTGGCAAGGCAAGCAGCTCTGGCAGGCCATCGGCGAATTGCCGGCGGCGGAAAAAACCCAGGACAACGGGCAAGACAGCGGCCAGTTGCCGCCGCTCTACCCGCGCTGAAGGGAGCCACCATGGACGCTCGCCCCGCCTCGCCCATCCCCAGCTTCTGGCGTGATGCCGCCCTACCCTTCATCGAGCTGCGCTCCATCGAAGACGGCAGAAAGGTCTGCTATGGGCGGCACAGCCATGCGTTCTTCTCGATCGGCGCGATCACCGGCGGCCAGAGCACCTACAGCAACCGCGAGATGGATCGCCAGGTGAGCCAGGGCACAGTGGTGCTGATGAACCCCGGCGATGTGCACGCCTGCAACCCCATCGACGGCGACCCCTGGTCGTACCTGATGTGCTACGTCGACCCGCAGTGGCTGGGCGAGTTGCAGCATGCCCAGGGCTTCACCGACGCGCCCGCCTTTCAGCGCTTCGCCGATATCGCCAGCGACGATGCCGAGCTGTATCAGGGCCTGCTGGCATTGCGGAGTGGCCTGCTCGGTCCATTGCTCAGCACCACCGAGAAGCGCGCCGAGGCCGAGGCATTCTTTGGTCTGACGCTGCAGCGGCTGGTACTCGAAGGCGAACGGGACGACAGCCTGAATCCGCGTCTGGAAATCGCCGCCGAACTGATCGAGCAGCACTGCGGCGAGCCGCTGCGCCTCGATACCCTGTGCGAAGCGGCGCAGCTGTCGCCGTCCCAATTGATTCGCGGCTTCAAGCAGCGCTACGGCATGACGCCCCATGCCTACCTGCTCAACCGCCGCATCCAGTTCGCCCATGCGCGCCTGAAAAGCGGCGCAGCCCTGGCCGAAGTCGCCCAGGAAGCCGGCTTCGCCGACCAGGCGCACTTCCAGCGCACCTTCAAACAACTCCTCGCCGCCACCCCCGGCCAGTACCGCGGCTAGCGACAAAACCCGTAGTCTGACCCAAGCCGGTAGCCTGGCGTTGAGCGCAGCGATACCCAGGAATCATCGACCAGCTCATCCCGGGTATCGCTACGCTCAACCACGGGCTACGGTTCTGTGTGCTCCAAGGACCTGCTCATAATCTTTCAACCCAGGCTCGCCGATTTTGGCAGCTAAGTGGTGGGGGGACGCGCGGTCTCTAACTGTGGGAGCGGGCCATGCCCGCGAAAAATCACGGGCATGAACTGGGCGTCCCCGCCGTCCCCACAATGAGTTCGCCAGCATTACCGAGTTGCTTGCGTGCTCAGCTCGTAGGGCGGTATCAGGAGCGAAGCGAACAGTCCGCCGATTCATGCCGATCCTGACACCACCGCAACGGCGTACTGCTTCGCGAGTACGCCCTACCGTACTGTTCGCGATCTCGTGGGAGGGGCTTTAGCCCCGAGCTCTTTATTTGCCTTAATAAAAAGCTTGAGGCTAAAGCCTCTCCCACGGGGAAAGTCCGTTTCCGCCTTGTAGTTGCAACTTCACGAGCATAAAGACTGCGAACAGGCTTTACGGGCTTACCCCAACACCAGATACCCCGCACTAGCCACCAACAACCCCGCCAGCACTCGATTGAAAACCCGCACCCGCTGCGGCGCCTGCAGGTACGGCTGCAAACAGGTACCGGCGATAGCCCAGCAAGCCAGCGACAAATAACAGACCACGCAGTAGATCGCCGCGAACTGAACCACCAGCCCGATATCACCATCGGCGGCAAAGGCACCCGTGCCGGCAATCGCTGCCAGCCACGCCTTGGGGTTGAGCCATTGCATCAGCGCACCGCCAGCAAAGGACGCAACCGCCCCACCTTCAGCGCTGTGCAACGCGGCATTATCGACAACCAAGCGCCAGGCCAGATAAAGCAGAAAGGCCACGCCAGCCCACTGGATCGCCGCCGTCAGCCAGGGCAACAGCACCAGCAACTGATGCAACCCCAGGCCAATCAACACCAGCAGTAACGTAAAGCCCAGGGTCGCCCCGGCAACATGCCTCATGGCTACCCGCAGGCCATATCGGGCACCCGCACTCAGCGAAACCAGATTGACCGGCCCGGGTGAAATGGAAGCGGCCAGCGCGAACGCCGCCATGGACAGATACAGACTCATCATCACGCATACCTCACTGCTGATCGAGTGGGGCACGTTACGCAGCGCCAATGCGGGCGTATTGAAGAAAATTTGCATGCTCTGAAACGAAAAAACCGCGGCCAGGCCGCGGTTTTTCATTTACCGATCATCTCTAAATAAGCGGACAAATTTACTTTAGACAAATGGCACAGTGCCATAAATAAATCTATCCCTTTTTCATAGATAATTTTCACTCATAAATTATCAGTAATTCCTAATTGCGCTTAACGCCGCGCTCCGCGGCAAATTTACGCGCAGCGGAAAATTTTCCCGACAGCAGCGCCTTGTTAAGTGTTCATTGCTCGTGTGCATGAGCCAGTATGTCCTGCGCTTTAAGCAACACATATGCAGGCTTATGTAATTGACTATTGACATCCAATTCATGACCAGATTTATGTCCAATTAGCAGCTGCAATATTGGCAACAGTCCTCCAACACCTGGCAATACTTGATCTGTTGCAACCCCATATGCCGATAGGCCGAGGCCCAAGAGCCCATAGGTAACTTTCCAATATTTGGCTGAATGCTTTTGGGTTCGTTGCAACTCTGCTCTGACTTGCGCAGCCTGCTCCCTCAGCTCCATTATTTGCTCTCTAGACGATTTTCCACTTGAGGTAGAGCCGGACATTATCTGAAATAATTTTTCTCTGAATAGCGGTAAAGCCTCACTAGCTTCTTCTCTCAACTCCAAAATTTGTGCTGGGTTAAGAGAGCTTACCCAAGGAATAGAGAACTCTCTTTCATTATCCAATAGCTGTAGCGCAGAGTGATTTACGAACCGCCCCTCGCTATGCAATAAGCCAGCCAAACCTATTCTTGAATTAGAAACAACGGAACCACCAGTTAAAGAAGCCTCTCGCGCAGTCCAGAAAATTGACCTAATTTGCTCCGCTGTCCATGCTCGCGCGAAATCCATTTTCTTGGGCTTTTTTTGATTAAACCCCGTGAGTTTGATTGAAGGGTAAACACATGATCCGACATCTGCCACAAAGCCATCAGACGTTTTTTCCAAGCTGAACTCTGCTTTAAATTCCTTTGCTATTACTTCGGTGGCTTCTTCAATTCTTGAGTAGAACTCAGCGAAGCAGGAGGAACACGTGATCGCCCAAGGGGTTCTGAATTTTATAATTCCCTTAGAAATCAATGGAAACAGGGTAAACAAGACCATCAAGTCTTCAAGCATGTAGTCTAATTTCTCATTTGTGGGCCGACCAAAATCAATAAACCTTTCAGTCAAAAGATCTGTCATCCACACTCGATCAGAAATCAACCCCATGCTTCGTGATATTCTTTCGGCAGTTGCGACTCTGCAGGGGAGTTCCTCACAACCGGCACCTATCAATAAATCCATGGCTCCATGAAGATGAACTTCAAAATTATTTTGTGAATCTATATCTCTTCCATGCTTTGCCTGATAATAGAAATAACCTTCGGATTGATCTCTCAACTCCTTTAGCATCCCTTTTAATGTTTTTCTCATATCAGACCAAGACTCTTTCCCTGCTAGTTCTTGGTGCAAAATTATTAAAGCTGGAGGAACATGAGATATTCCTTCAATCATATTATTCTCTCCTACTGGACACTTAACGGCCGCAGCATTCGCGGCTTTGCAATGAAGCCGAAGCCACAATGCAAAGGACGTCGCAGCGTTTGTGATTATTAGATTCCGCCTTCAAGGCTCTAGCTCATCTAAAACTGAGTTAAAACGGCGTGCTACATGTTCGTCGCTTATTGCGTATCTAACGGGCTTACTCTTTTTCTCTAAGCCAGCAACGATTGGATATATATTTCGCGATTTGATTTTCAAAATATTAATAGCTATTGGAGCACCAACATTGCTATAAAAAACATTACGCACATTACCATATGAAGTTCTCCCGCCAGATGATCCGATGTAGCACAATACTAGCCACTCCACATATTGGGCCAAAGACTCTTCTGGACAAAACTCCAAGCCACCAATTTCTTCAAGATTTCGTAAAAGCTCTCCATGGGAATTATGTGCCCCCATGAATACCCAACCTTTTTCATTTCATCAAAATAGCTATCATAAAAATCTTTGATTTGCGCTTGCTTTAAATAGGGTAAAAGACCTGAACCATAAGCAACACGAGCTTCTATTAGAGTCGGACCACGTTTCCCAATGCGCTGAACAAACTCCCTAGCACAAGTAATTAAAACTTGATTATGCACCATTGACCTTAATGAATAAAGAGCCATGTAGCAGTTGTGACGAACAACATCAGGTAGTTCAACATTCAGCGAGGAGCTTATTAAGAATTTATAGATTTCCATTTGTCTAGGTTCGGGCGCATGACTAAACTCCTCAAGAAGACTTTCATTGAGAGAGGTTGCCTCGGAACGTTCAACAATTTCTTTAATATCCGTAAGCTTAATAAGCTCGATAGGATCTTTAGATAGGATTACATCCACACAAGTTCTGAAAATGTATACGCAATCTTCAACTCCCGCCTCGTACTCATCATCTTCGTGCTCTAAGTCTTTGCGAATATCGTAAGCACGAAGAATTCGTCGATATTCTGGACGAGAAAGAAGCCCCATGCGATAAGCTAGATCAATCATTCGCAGGGTTGAATAGTTTTCTATATTTTCCGCTGATGATATCGGTGGTAGTTTATGTTGTTTTGCAGCTTCAGCAGCGATATCGATACCCGCAAATAATATTTTCTCTCTAAGATCATGAATAGATGCGTTAAATAGTCTCTGGCAAGCACTACTAGGGTCAACATGCAGCAATTTTGTGACACGCTGGATAAGGTTTTTCGCTTGCCAATGTGGACGAATTTGTAACAGCAAAGCATTAACACCAGAAGCTTCGATGATTTCCATATTTGCACTTGGAATTAATTCTTGTCCGCTACTCATTTAGTACTCCCAAAGAATCTAACGTGGGACGCTAAGCACCGTTCGCGCGATTTTGGCGAGCGTGTGCTTCAGCGACTTGTTATCCATCAATACACTCCGCTCTGCGCAGCAGAGCTGTAAATGCAATGAAAGTTCGGGCGGGATAAAAATGAAAAATCACGTTGTAACGCAGTATAGAGACTCGGCGTGTGCATTAGCTTAGTTAAGCGCCGCCGAGTGTCCATACTGCGCAATAGCTGCTTTTTCGATTTTTCGCCAGCCTGAGTCCTTGGCATTTACGGCTCCTTGAACTCGGTCTATATATTGCGTGGATAACAGTGATTAAACAGAATGCTGCATTAACGCAATAGTAAAGCGTTCTGTATAAGCGCGCCCTACCCGTATTAGCAAAAATTAAAATCCATATCAATCAGTAGTTTGCCGACCTACAGCACCGCACCACCTGTATTCGCCTGAATCCCGCATTTCCACGGCCAGCACTGCCCTATAAAAATCAGCCCCATCGTGCAGTAGCAAAACGCCCTCTACAGCATGCAAATACCGTAGAGGGCGCGCCTTTTACAGAACCAACCCGTCAGTGCGCCAGCAGCGAACCGCCCTTCTTGCCCGCCAGTTTCTCGGGTTTGATCAGGTAATGGGCCAGGGCCGGCAACAGCCACAGTGCGCCGAACATGTTGACGATGAACATGAAGGTCAGCATCAGGCCCATGTCGGCCTGGAACTTGATCGCCGAGAACATCCAGGTGGCCACGCCGATGGCCAGGCACAGGCCGGTGAACAGCACGGCTTTACCGGTCGAGCGTAGGGTCTGGTAGTAGGCTTCCTGCAGCGGCAGGCCGGCGCGCAGGAAGGTTTCCAGGCGGCTGTAGATGTAGATGCCGTAGTCCACGCCGATGCCGACGCCCAGGGCGATCACCGGTAGGGTCGCGACCTTCACGCCGATGCCCAGGAAGGCCATCAGGGCATTGCCGAGGATCGAGGTGAGGATCAGCGGCAGCACGATGCAGATGGTCGCGGCGAAGGAGCGGAAGGTGATCATGCACATCGCGCCGACGCACAGGTACACCAGGATCAGGATCAGCAGTTCCGAGGTGCTGATCACTTCGTTGGTGGCCGCTTCGATACCGGCGTTACCGGCGGCCAGCAGGAACTCGACGTTGTCGGACTGATGCTCGGCGACGAAGCCCTCTACCGCATTCACCGCACGCTTGAGGGTTTCGGCCTTGTGGTCTTCGAGGAACACCAGCACCGGCGCCACCGAGCAGTCGGCGTTATAGAGGCCGTCGGCGCGGGCGATGGAGTTGTTGAGCACGTCAGGGTTGCGCGACAGGGTTTCCCACTTCAGGTTGCCCTCGTTCATGCCCTTGATCACCTGGCGCGACACGCTGACCATGGAGATCGCCGATTGCACGCCCTGGGTGTTTTCCATGGTCCACATCAGCTCGTCCATGGCCGCCATGGCCTCAAAGGTCGAGCAGCCTTCGGACGCGGTCTTGACCATCACCACCAGCACGTCGGAGCTGGTCGAGTAGTTGCGGATCACGAAGTCGTTGTCCAGGTTGTAGCGCGAATCCGGGCGCAGCTCAGGCGCGCCCTGGTCGAGGTCACCCACCTGCAGGTGCTGGTGCTGGTACCAGAAGCCGCCGACCGCGGCGATCAGCGCCAGGCTCACGGAAATCGGTGCTACGCGGCCACTGGCGAAGTTGGACAGGCGGCGCCAGAAAGGATGCTCGCTCACCGCGTCGCGCTTGCTGCGCTCCACGGCCTTCCTGCTGATGCCGATATAGGAAATCGCCACCGGCAGCAGGATCAGGTTGGTGAACACGATGACCGCCACACCGATGGAGGCGCCGATGGCCAGCTCGCGGATCACGCCGATATCGATCAGCAGCAGGGTGATGAAGCCCACGGCGTCGGCGAGGATGGCGATCATGCCCGGCAGGAACAGCTGGCGGAAGGTCAGCCGCGCGGCGGTCAGCGAGTTGTCGCAGCCGCCGGACTGCAAGGCGATGCCGTTGATCTTCTGCACGCCATGGGAAATACCGATGGCGAAGATCAAAAACGGCACCAGCATCGAGTACGGGTCGAGGCCGAAGCCCACCGTGTGCATAAGGCCCAGCTGCCAGCCCACCGCCACGAGGGTGGTGATCAGCACGGCGATGGTGCTGCGGATGCACCAGGTGAACCAGTACAGCAGCACGAAGGTGATCAGCAGTGCCACGCCGAAGAACAGCGCGACCATCACCAGGCCGTCGATCAGGTCACCAACCTTCTTGGCGAAACCGATGATGTGAACCTGTATGTCCGGGTTCTGCGCCTGGTACTTGTTGCGGATCTTCTCTTCGAGCTGGTGGGAGAACTGCTGGTAGTCGAGTTTGATCAGGCGGCCCTGGTCTTGCGGGTCCGGGTAGGACTCGAGCAGCGGCACGTCGATGATGCTGGACTTGAAGTTGTTGGCCACCAGGCGGCCGATCTGCCCGGACTTGAGCACGTTGCCACGCAGCTCTTCGAGGCTCTGCGCGCTGCCGTCGTAGGTTTGCGGAATCACCTCGCCACCGGCGAAGCCTTCCTCGGTCACCTCGGTCCAGCGCACGCTGGGGCTCCACAGCGACTTCAGTCCGGAACGGTCGACGCCGGGGATGTAGAACACCTCGTCGTGGATCTGCCGCAGGGTTTCCATGTAGGACTGGCTGAAGATGTCGCCGTCCTTGGCCTCCACGGAAATACGCACGGTATTGCCGAGGTTCGCCAGGTCGTTGCGGTGCTCCATCATGTTCTGGATGAACGGATGGCTCAGCGGGATCATCTTCTCGAAGCTGGTCGAGGGGCGCACCTGGGTGGCCTGGAAGAACAGGAAGAGGCTGACCAGCAGGCAGATCAGGATCACTGCCGGTCGGTTGTTGAAGATCAGGCGCTCCAGCAGGCTGGCCTTGTCTTGATCAAGGTTACTCATCGAACACTACCCCAGCTTGTTATTGTTGGCCTGGATTGGCACCGGTCTCGGTGGTCAGGCGTACGCCGCCCTGCCCGACCAGCACCAATTTGCCGTCTGCACCCGCGGTGACGCCCGCCAGGGATACGCGATCCGGGCGGTTGAACACGCTGAAGCTGTTGCCGTGATCGGTACTGCGCAGCACGCTGCCGCCGTGACCGACCACCACGATGCTGCCGTCGCCGAGCGTGGCCGCACTGGCCAGGCCGAACTCCAGGTCACCGCCGCTGGCGGTGTCGAGCGCGACCTGCTGCCAGGTTTCGCCCGCGTCGGTGGAATGGAACAGGTGGCCGCGCAGGCCGAAGACCAGCAGGCCATTGGCTTCGCCGCTGGGGATCACGCCGAACAGCGAGCCCTGATAGGGGCTTTCCAGGGTTTCCCAGCTTTGCCCTTCATCGGTGGAACGGAACAGAGCGCCCGCCTCGCCAACGATGAACAGGCCGGCGCCCGGCACATCGGCGATGGCGTTGAGGTGATAGGTGTCTTCGTTATCGAGGCGGTCGCTGACGTCGTCCCAGGTGGCGCCGCCATCGCTGGTCTCCAGCAATGCACCATAGGCGCCGATGGCGAAACCGTGCTGGGCGTCCTTGAACCACAGGTCGAGCAGCGGTGCTTCGCGCTGCAGGTCTTCGAACTGCTTGGTCCAGGTCGCACCGCCGTCGCTGCTCGCCAGGATCAGCGCGTCGTGGCCGACCGCCCAGCCACGCTGGTCGTCGACGAAAAACACCGCGGTGAGCATCTGCCGGGTCGGCACCTTGGCCTGGGTCCAGTTGGCGCCGTCATCGTCGGAGTACAGCACGTGACCGCGCTCGCCGACCGCCACCAGGCGTTTGCCGGCATGGGCGACGTCGAGCAGCAGGCTGGAGACGGCGCGGGTCGACGGCACCGAGAAGGTCGACGCATCGGCGGCCTGGGCCTGGACGAGCGGCGCGCCGGCCATCAGCAGCGAACACAACGCCAGTGCCTGCAGCACGGGCCGGGTGACTTTACCGCTTCGGGTGCGCCGCACGATGGGCTCACTCATACACAACTCCCCCTTTGTTCTTGTTATTCCGGCGCCTGCGCGGCGCCGCCTATGCTATCGGCCTTTGCAAGACATGGTAGCCACCACGTTCTGCTGTTTTGTAAGAAAAAGCCCGTGTTATCGACCGCGCGAATGCCAGCCGCTCAACTCGTGCGCCGCCGCCTCAGCGAGTACCGCGACGACGCAGCGCCGCCGGTGTGAAATAACCGTCATTGGCAGTCGGCTGGCTGAAGTCGATGGTGTTGGCTTCCTCGTTGTCCAGGTTCTGCACGTGGTAGCGACGGGCCTGCAGGTCGTGGAACACGTCCAGCGCGGACCAGGTGGTCGGCAGTTCGTAGTAGTTCTTCAGGTACGCCATGGACACGCGCCACAGCTCGCCGCGGCCATCGTACTGATCGACCACCGCGGCCTGCCAGCTGTCTTCGTCCAGGTACAGGGTGCGCTTGGAATAGATGTGCCGCTCACCGGTCTTGAGCGTGCCCTCCACCACCCACACGCGGTGCAACTCGTAACGGGTATAGGCCGGGTTGAGGTGGCCGACCTGCAGCAGGTCCTTGTACTTCACCTGCGGGCTGGTGAGTGCGTAGCTGTTGTAGGGAATGTAGATTTCCCGTTTGCCCAGCAGCTTCCAGTCGTAACGGTCCGGCGCGCCGTTGAACATATCGGTATCGTCAGCGGTACGCAGGCCATCGGCTGCGGAGATCGGCGTGTCGTAGGCCAGATTCGGCGCGCGACGGACGCGGCGCTGACCGGCGTTGTAGCCCCAGGCCTGGCGGGGCTCCTTGACCTGATCCAGCGTCTCGTGAACCAGCACCGCGCCACCGGCCAGGCGCGCGGGGCTGCGGGTGAACGACAGGTAGTAGAACAGGATGTTGCTGAGGTCGGCGTAACTGCCTTTCGGGTCGTAGAACTTGAACAGCGCTTCCTGCTGCGAGGTGACCAGCGAATAGGAGCCGTTGCGCTGCACCGCCACTTCCGAGGCGCGGCGAACCACGTAGGTGCCGCGATAACGGGCGATGTGGTTCCACAAGGCCTCGACGCCATTCTGCGGAATCGGGAACGGGATGCCACCGAAGGCATCGGCAAAACCGTTGCCGCCGTCGAGCAGCTTGGCACTGACGGCGTTCCTGGCCGTATTGTCATACACCCACTGCGGCGCCGAGCCCGAGCGACGGCTGGGGTAGACCGGCATCTGGAAGGTGTCCGGGTAGGCCTCGAACAAGGCGACCTGCCCCGGCGTCAGTTGATTGCGATACTGGGCCAGGTTGGCGCGGGTGATGGTGAACAGCGGCTTGTCGGCGGCGAACGGGTCGACATGGTGCTTGCCCGAGCCCTGGTAGCCAGCCGGCGGCTGGGTGATGCCGCCCGTCCACGCGGGAATGGTGCCTGCGGCGTTGCCGGCCTTTTCGGCGCCCAGCGGCGTGAGGCTCGCCCCCAGTTTGGCGGCGTCCTGCGGCGAGACCGCGGCCATGCTGTTGCCGGCCAGCAGCACCAGCGCGACGGCGACACCCTTGATGTTCAGCATGCTGTATCCCCGTGATCAGAAGGAGTATTTGACGTTGAAGCCGATGTTGTCGCGGTCGCGCACGGCATTGTTGTTGCCACCACCGGAAAACTCGGTGTACTGCAGCTCGGCTTCCAGGCTGTTCATGTACGCCGCCTTGATGCCGAGGGTATAGGCCTTGCGGCCCTCGATGAAATTGCCGGTCTGGTAGGAGTTACCCTCGAAATCATCCTTGTAGACGACGAAGGGCGACAGGTTCACCCCGGCCAACACATCATTCCTGGTGCCGGACAGCAACAGGGTGTAGCCATAGGCATTCTTGTTGGCCTGGTAGCTGCGCCCGTAACCGAAGGTGTAGGAAGAGTCGCCCCGCCCGGCGTAATAGCGGGTCGAGCCATCGAACGCGGTGTATTTCAGGTCGCTACCGCGCAAATGCTCGGACGCCAGCTCGGCCACCCCGGTCAGCGCGTCGAAGCCCAGCGACGGGCCGAAATTGTAGAGGGTGCCGAGCGAAGCGTTGTAGGCCTCGACCCGTTCGTAGTTATGGATTGCATCACCCATCTGCAGCGCCTGGCCACCAATGTTGCCCTGTTGCCCCTGCACCAGCCGCGATCCCTGCTGCAGCAGATCGCCAAGCAGGTCGTTGGTCGCAGCGATGGCGATCGGCAGGTTCGGGCGGTAGGCCAGTTCACCGAATACCGAGGCATCGCCCAGGGTGGTGTTGAAGCTGAAGCCGTACATGCGGATGTTCTCGACATACTCGCGGTGCGCATTGACCTGGCTGGCGGCATCGACGGTGGCGGCGCCGTTGACCAGCCCCAGAAGCGTCTGCGCCTGGGCGCTACCGGCGCCTGCAGCGCTGAGCAGCGCGGCGTAGTTGGGAATGCTGCCACCGCTGGCCGTACTGGTGATGGCATCCAGATCCAGCCCGGAGAACCCATCGAGGTCGGCGTAAAGCGTCGGTTCCTTGGCGTGGTAGTTGACGAAGTAGAAGCCGAACTCGGTCGAGTTCAGCTGTTCGGCAATATAGCGAAAGGCAACGCCGAACTGACCATCATCCTTGGCTTCGATATCCGAGCCGATGGAGGCGACCTTGAAGTAGCCATTGCTATCGAGATAGTCCGTGCCCTGCAGCCCGCCAACGCCAAGGGCCGTCAAGGCGGCGTAGTTGCTGCGAAAGGCAGCGCTGCCCAGCGCTGCATTGCGGGCGTAGGCGGTATTGCCACCTTCGGCGAACAGATCGGTCTCGGAGAAATAGCTGCCCACCGGATCGATGGCGGTTTCCTTCCATTTGAACTGGTAGAAGGTTTCCATCGACAGGTTGTCGGTCAGGCCGATATTGAAGCTGACCGCCTCGACGGGGATCAGCACTTCCTTGAGCTCCGCACCCGGCAGACGGAAGCGCGCGCCGTCCACGGGGTTGCTGGTATTCACGCCACCGCGGTAGAACAGGCCCTCGCCCCAATTGAACACCTGGCGGCCCAGGCGTGCAGTGACCGGGCGCTCGGCGACGCCCCAGTTGCCATAGAGGTAGGCGTCGAGAATCTGTGCATCGCGGCCGGCGCTGTGCCGGGTATCACGGGTGAACCGATCATCGTTGGGGGTATTCTGGCTTGGCTGGGCGGCCCGATCGCCACCGTAGAAGTCGTTGCGCTTGTCCATGATCTGCGTGTCGTAGAACGCGGTGCCGCGCACGAACAGGCCGTAGTTCTGGTAGTTCATCTCGAGATCCGAGGTGATCTTGAACACTTCGGAGGCCAGCCCGGTGTCGAAATTGCGATTGCCGTCATTGACGTTGACGTCGTTGTTACCACGGCTCTGCCCCTGCACACGCCACAGTTGCCCATAGGACAGCGTGGTGTCCAGCGAGCCGCTGACCTCGTTATCGGCGAAGCTGAACTCCACCGCCTGCGCAGGCGCGGCAACCAGCAGCGGCAGCACGCCGGCCAGGGCAAAACCGGCTTTGGCCGGCACCAGACGCGGGGCCCGCACAAGGGACTTGATACGCATTGAATCTCTACTCCGCAGACAGACAGTCATTATTCTTGCAGCTCATTTTCCGATGAGCCTGGCGAACCCCTGGCAAGGTGTCCGTCGATAACCTTGAACTGGCTGGCGTGACTGCGTCATGCAGTGCAACCTTGGTGCCAGTTCAAACGATCGTATTAGCCGAAAGTACTTTTCTAGAGCAGCTCTGCTGCGTCTCTTTGTGACTGGTCGGCCACTGAGCAGCAATGCCCCGATATCGACGCAGAATCGCTCATCAGCGCTTTCAGCAAGCTGTCGACACGCCTCACGCGCAATAAAAAGCCTCGATCAAAATGCCAGCATGGCGGCAGCGGCGGCGATATTAAGTGGCTGACGGAGGGCGGCGGTAGCTTTTCATCCCCCGAGGTAACAAAAATTTGTTACCACCAAAGCGGGGGTAACAAGATCGGGGATCGAAGCACGGTTGAAGGCGCCCAGAACGGGCGCCGGTAGGAGGCAGCAAAT
This sequence comes from Pseudomonas sp. PA15(2017), assembly GCF_001945395.1. Lineage (GTDB taxonomy): Bacteria > Pseudomonadota > Gammaproteobacteria > Pseudomonadales > Pseudomonadaceae > Aquipseudomonas. Next base: position 62,086 of record NZ_MSXV01000050.1, read on the forward strand.
GCTGTTGGCCGCAACGGCGAGCGCCGCTCCGGGCATGGCTCAGGCCAGGCTCTTGCTGACCACCTCGTAGACGTCGGATGACAGCTTGCCGGAGGCGAGAATGCGCTCCAGCTCGGCCTTCATCAGCGCCTGACGCTCGGCGCCGTACTTGCGCCAGCGGGTCAGCGGCGCCAGCAGACGCGAGGCGATCTGCGGGTTCAGGGCATTGAGCACGATCACCTGGTCGGCCAGGAAGCGGTAGCCGCTGCCGTCGATGGCATGGAAATTCACCAGGTTCTGCCCGGCGAATGCGCCGATCAATGCGCGCACCTTGTTGGGGTTCTTCAGGGTGAAGGCCGGGTGCTCCATCAGCGCCTGCACACGAGCGAGGCCGCCCGGCAAGGTGCTGGCGGCCTGCACGCTGAACCATTGATCCATGACCAGGGCGTTGTCCTTGAATTGCTCGGCAAAGGCGTCGAGGGCCTTGCCGCGCTCGGCCTCGAATGGCGAATTGACCAGCACCGCCAGGGCCGTCAGGCGCTCGGTCATGTTGTCGCTGGTCTCGAACTGGTCGAGCGCCGCGGCCAACACTTCAGGCTTGTCACCGAGCATCAGGTAGGACAGTGCGATGTTCTGCAGCGCGCGGCGGGCGAAGTGCTCAGCCTCGGCAACATAAGGCGTGGCACGCGATACCGCGCGGTTGGCCTGGTAGCGCTGCCACAGCGGTTCGAACAGCGCATCGGCCAGTTGCTGGCGGGCGAATTCGCGGGCGCCGTGAATGGCATCGACATCGGCGATGTCGCTGATTTCGGTGAGGTAGGCCTCGCCCGGCAGCGACAGCATTTCGGCGACCATGGCCTGATCCAGCGTGTCGTCCTGCAGCAAGGTGCGCAGTGCACTGACCAGGCGCTGATCGAGCACCAGCGCTTCGCCGCGCTGGTATTGGCCGATCAGTTCCTGAAGCACCTGCACGCTGAGCTGCTGGCCGGCTTCCCAGCGGTTGAAGCCGTCGCTGTCGTGCTGCATCAGGAACATCAGCTGGTCGCGGTCGTAGGCGAAACTGAGCTTCACCGGCGCGCTGAAGCCGCGCAGCAGCGACGGCAGCGGCTTCTCGGCAACGTCGACGAAGGTGAACGACTGCTGCGCCTCGGTCACCGACAGCACGCGGTTGCCTCCCACCGCGGCGGCTTCGCCCTGCAGGCGCAATGGCAGGTCGTTGCCCTGCCCGTCCAGCAGGCCCAGCTCCACCGGGATTACCAACGGCAGCTTGCTGCTCTCGCTCTGCCCCGGCGTGGCCGGGCAGCTCTGGGTGAAGGTCAGGGTGTAGGTTTTCGCCGCGGCGTCGTAGCGGTCGGCGACCGCCAGGCGCGGCGTGCCGGCCTGGGTGTACCAGCGCTTGAACTGGGTCAGGTCGACGCCGCTGGCATCTTCCATGGCCTTGACGAAATCGTCGCAGGTCACGGCCTGGCCATCGTGGCGCTCGAAGTACAGGTCCGAGCCCTTACGGAACGCTTCGGCGCCCAGCAGGGTGTGGATCATGCGCAGCACTTCCGCGCCCTTCTCGTAGATGGTCAGGGTGTAGAAGTTGGAGATTTCCATGTACGCGTCCGGGCGTACCGGGTGGGCCATGGGGCCGGCGTCTTCGGCGAACTGGTGGGTGCGCAGGTAGGCGACGTCCTGGATACGCTTGACCGTCGGCGAGTTCATGTCCGCCGAGAAGGCCGCGTCACGGAATACCGTGAAACCCTCCTTGAGCGACAGCTGGAACCAGTCGCGGCAGGTCACGCGGTTGCCCGACCAGTTGTGGAAGTATTCGTGGGCGACGATCGCCTCGACGCGCTGGTGTGCGGCATCGGTGGCGGTCTCGGCGCGGGCCAGCACGGCGCTGGAGTTGAAGATGTTGAGGCCCTTGTTCTCCATGGCGCCCATGTTGAAGTCGTTGACCGCGACGATCATGAAGATGTCCAGGTCGTACTCGCGGCCATACACCTCCTCGTCCCACTTCATGGACTTCTTCAGGCTGTCCATGGCGTGCTGCACCTTGTCGATGTTTTCCGGCTCGACGTAGATGCGCAGGGTCACGTTGCGGGCGCTCAGGGTGGTGAAGGTGTCTTCCACGCACCACAGGTCACCGGCGACCAGGGCGAACAGGTAGGCCGGTTTCTTGAACGGGTCTTCCCAGGTCGCCCAATGGCGGCCGCCTTCTTCCTCGCCGCTGGCGATCGGATTGCCGTTCGAGAGCAGGATCGGGTACTTCTGCTTGTCGCCGCTGAGCGTGGTGGTGAAGCTGCTCATCACGTCCGGGCGGTCGAGGTAATAGGTGATCTTGCGAAAACCCTCGGCCTCGCACTGGGTGCAGAACATGCCGCTGGACTTGTACAGGCCCTCCAGCGCGGTATTGCTTTCCGGGTGGATGCGCACGCTGCTGTCGACGACGAAGCTGGCCTGGGTGGGCTGCAGGGTGAGCGTGCTATCGGTCAGTTGATAGTCGCCGGCTCCCAGTTCGCGGTCGTCGAGTTCGAGGTGCAACAGCTCGAGCTGCTGGCCGTCCAGCACCAGCGCCGGCAGCTCGGCGGACAGCGCCGGGTTGCGACGCATCACCAGTTGGGCGTGCACCAGGGTGTGATCCTCGAACAACTCGAAGGTCAGGTGGGTTTCGTCGATCAGGTAATCCGGCGCCTGATAGTCCTTGAGGTAGATGGTCTTCGATTGCTCGGTGCGCATGGGATGGCCTCTTCGAGGCAGCTACAAGCTACAGGCTGCAAGCTGCAGGTCGGATTAGTTCGGGCTGACGCTCAGTGCGTACAGCCCACGGCGAGTTGGTACGCGGTGTACTTGCGAATGTTGATGACGCCCGTGTCGAACATCAGGTACTGGCCCTTGATGCCGAGCAACGTGCCTTCGGCGATGGGATTCTTGTCCAGGTTGAAGCTGGTGATCTTCGCCGGATACGCCTCGATCGGATAGCGGATCTCCACCACGCCCTGCTCATTGAGCGGCTGCACGGCCTGCAGGCCGAAACGCTCCTGCAGCGCGGTGATGCCACTGGCGCAGGTATCGAAGATCTGCTCACGCACGTGCAGCAGGTCGACCGGCGCCGCGTCGCCCTTGAGCAATGCGCGCCAGTTGGTCTTGTCCGCCACCTGGCTGCGCAGCAGGTCTTCGACGAAGCCCGACTGCTGGCGTGTGGCGACCCGCATGATCGGCAGCGCCTGGGTGGCGCCCTGGTCGATCCAGCGCGTGGGAATCTGCGTGGCGCGGGTGATGCCGACCTTGATGCCTGACGAATTGGCCAGATAGACCACATGATCGGTCATGCAGAACTGCTCGCCCCAGCCGGGATCACGGCAGGTGCCGGCGTCATAGTGGCAGCGCTCGGGGCTCATGATGCACAGGTCGCACTGGGCCAGCTTCTGCATGCAGGGGTAGCAATAGCCCTGGCTGTAGCTGGATTTGGTCTTGCGGCCGCAATGGCTGCAATGAATGGCGCCGAGAAACTCCAGGCGCACGGTCTTGCCGATCATCGGGTTGACGGCGACCTGCTCGTCACCCAGGCGAAACGCGTACTGCACCGGCGCATCGAGCTGGGTTGCCATCTTGCTCAGGGCGCCGCGGGCTACTTCTAACATCAGTGCAGGGTTTCCGATGATTTGTACAGAATGTTGGGAATGGGCGCAGATTTCGATGCGCACTGGGAGGTGCCCATGTAACCGGTGCGCTGGTCCTCGGGCAGATTTTCGATTTCCCAGGCGATCATCGCCTGCAGGCTCAGCTCCTTCTGCTCCTGGGTGAGCTTGCGGCCGTCCGGCCACTTGCCGATCTCCACGGCCAGCTTGAGGCTTTCATACACGTCCGGGGTAATGTTGCGGATCAGTTCGACGAAGGAGGACATGGCTGACTCCAGGGCTGGAAAAGCGCTGATTCTACCCTATCTGCCCCGCCAAGCCGAGGCGCTCAGCGCCGTGCCAGCTGGCGAGCCAGCAGCCCTCCGATGGCGCCGGTGAGGCAGCCGGCGATCAACCCACCGACATGGGCAGCATTGGCGATGGCGCCGAACTGCAGCAGTTCGAAGACCCCGGTCATGCAGATCAGCAGCCAGACCAGCATGCTCACCAGCACGCCACGTGGCAGCTTGTAGGCCGCATTCGGCGCCAGCCACTGGAACAACCAGCAATGGCCGAGCAGCCCGTAGAGCACACCGGACAAACCGCCGAACAGCGCCGGCCCGCCGTAGACGTATTGCGCCACGTTGGCGGCCAGGCCGAACCACAGCGTCAGCAGCAACAACATCAGCGCGCCCTGCCGCGCCTCGATGCGCCGTCCCAACTCCCAGTACCACAGGCTGTTCATCGCCAGGTGCAGAATGCCGAAGTGCAGCAGCATGGGCGTCAGCAGGCGCCACCACTGGCCGCTGTCAATGACCTGGGCGAAGGTCGCGAAATAGATGTACTGCCCATCGATATGAAAGTCGACGAAACTCAGCCAGCGCACCACGGCGTAGTCTTCGCCGCCCCAGGTCAACACCGCGACCAGCAGGGTCAGCGCCAGCACGACCAGGGTCAGTGGGCTGCGCCTGGCCTGGGCAGCGATGCCGGGCCGCGAGCTGGCGACCGGCGCGGCCACGGGCTGCAGACTCGGGTCGCCCTGGGGCGCCCGTGCGAACAGTTCGCGTACCTGGGCGGCGATCTCTTCGTTCGGCACCCAGAGCACCTGCTCGTTGCCCTGCTCCGCGACACGGTGCGGCACGCGCAGCCTGCCGAGCAGGGTGATGAATGCCGCGAGGTCCTGTTCCAGCGGCGCACGCAGGGCGATCACCGGGCTCATCGTGCCGGCCCCGGCCGTTCGACTTCGACCCAGACGAACTTGGCCGGGTCCAGACGGGTTTCCTGGTCCAGTCGGTAAGCCACCAACTTGCCGTACATTACCGCGCTGTAGTCCAGGCAGGCGATGTTCGGGCAGATCGGCGCCGGCGTGCCGCTGCGCCAGTAGTGGCCGACGAACAGCGGCGGCTGCTCGGGGCCGTAGGTCAGCAGTTGCGCCCGGTCCTCTTCGCTGAGCGGCAGGCAGGCCACCTGCTCGGGCAACGGATCGGGCTGGAACTGCACGTCGCCGTAGGTCGACGGGTTACCGGCCCAGAACTTGGTGCGGAAGAACGAACGGGTGAAGCCGTCGCTGCTGGTCATGGTCAGCCCGCCCGGCAGGCGCATGTCGGTGCCACGCAGCAGCCGGTCGAGCACCGTGCAGGCGAAGCTGCCGGGAACGGCCGAGGCCTGCAGGAAGTGTTCGTCGATGCAGCCCCTGGGGAACTGCCCGCGCAGCGAAGCGATCATGGCCTCGTCCCAGCAGGCATGCACCACACGAAAATGGCCGGCATCGAGGAACAGCGGCATGTCATAGAACCACGCCAGCATGTCGCGCCACTCATCCGGGTAGGCCTCGAACTGCCGCAAGGTCTCGCCGATCAGCCGCTCGTGCCGCGCCGTGTGCTCACGCACGAAGGCGCGCCCGCTGCCTGGTGGCGCCGGGGTCATCCAGCCCAGGGCGTTGAATTCGTGATTGCCCATGATGCACAGCGCCTCGCCGGCGCGCACCATGTCGTGCACCAGGTGCACGGCCTCGCGGATGCGCGGGCCACGGTCGATCAGGTCGCCGAGGAAGATCGCCATCCGCTGCGGGTGCCGCCACACGCCGTCCTGGCGGCGATAACCCATGCGCTCAAGCAGGCGCACCAGGGTATTGGCGCAGCCGTGCACATCACCGATCAGGTCATAACCGCGAGACGGATCGAGCTGCATCAGTCGCCTCCGCCGAGTCGGCTACCCCAACCCAGCTTGGTACGGCAGACCTCGTAGTAGTTGTGGTCCAGCGGATGGATCAGGCACAGCTTCTGGGATTTCTTGCGTACCGTGATGGTGTCGCCCGGCGCACAGGTGAAATGGTTCTGGCCATCGCACGACACCTGCGGGTAGAGCTGCAGGTCCTTGGAGACGACGATCTTCAACTCGCTGTTGCCATCCACCACGATGGGCCGGCTGGACAGGGTGTGCGGGTACATGGGTACGACGACGATGGCATCGAGCTTGGGATGCATGATCGGCCCGCCAGCGGACAGTGCGTAGGCCGTGGAGCCGGTCGGCGTGGCTACGATCAAACCGTCGGCCTTCTGGCTGCAGACGAACTGGCCATCGATATACAGCTCGAACTCGATCATCCGGTTCGACTTGCCCGGGTGCAGCACCACGTCGTTGAGGGCATCGCCCTGGCCGATCGCCTCGGAATGCCGGCGCACCTCGGTTTCGAGCAGAAAGCGGTTCTCGGTCAGGTAATTGCCTTCCAGCACCTCGGCGACCTTGGACTCCAGCTCGTCAGGGCGGATATCGGTGAGAAAGCCCAGGTTGCCGCGGTTGATGCCCAGCACCGGCACCTTGTGGCGCGCCAGGGCGCGACCGGCGCCGAGCATGCTGCCATCACCGCCGACCACGATCACCAGATCGCAGAACTCGCCCAGATGCTTGCGCGCCGAGGTCTGCAGGCCGTGGCCCGGCAGCACTTCGGCGATGGTGTCGTCGAGAATCACGTGCAGCTGGCGCTCGAGCAAGAACTTCTTCAGGCGGCGGATGGTGTCGAGCACCTGGGTACTGCCCAGGCGGCCGATGATGCCGATATTACGAAACTGCTCCATGGGGCTCCCGCGAGGCTCTGGCTCTAATGGCCTGGATTATGGGCGAAGGCACCCTACGCCAGCAAACCCTGACGCCGACGCCAGCAAACGCCTATGCTGCAGTGATGACCCCGTTCACCGCACTTGCCGACCTGCCCCGCCACCTCAGCGAACCTGCCGTGCGTGACCTGGCCTGGACGCTGCTCTCCCCACCCCTGCTCGCCCGCACGCCCTGGCCACAGCGTCACCCACTGATCGACAGTACCTGGGCGGCCGAGCCGGATCTGCTGGCCGACTGGTTGCAGCGTCAGGACGAAAACCCGCAAGCGCTGCACGAATGGCTGTCGCGCAGCTCGGTGCGGCGCCTGGGCCTTTACTACGAGCGCCTGTGGCAGTTCGCCCTGCACGCGGCGCCCGGTATCGAGATACTGGCAGCCAACCTGCCGATTCGCCAGGGCGGCCATACCCTGGGCGAGCTGGATCTGCTGCTGCGCGATGCCAGCGGCGTGCACCACGTGGAGTTGGCGATCAAGCTGTACCTGGGTCAGCCGCCCAGTGCGCCCGAGCACTGGATCGGGCCGGGAGGCCGGGACCGCCTGGATCTCAAGCTCGATCATCTCGCCACTCACCAGTTGCCTTTGTCAGGTTCGCCGCAAGCGCGGCAAGCGTTGGCGATGCTGGCCCACGCACCGATCCAGGCCTCGATGTGGCTGGGTGGCTATCTGTTCTACCCCCATGGTCTGGATCATCCGCCACCGGAGGGGGCCGAGCCGGCGCACCTGCGCGGCACCTGGCTGCACCGCCGGCAATGGCCTGGGCTGCAGGCGCGATACCCGGATGCCCACTGGCAACCGCTGCCGCGCAACGCCTGGCTGGCACCGGCTAGGCGGCCGGTGGCGCAAGCCTGGTCCGCTCAGGACCTGCAGGCCTGGCTGGATGGGCTGGCCGCGGACGCCGGCGCGCAGTTGCTGGTCGATCTACAGCCCGATGGCAACGGCGCACTTACCGAGCGCCAGCGGATCTTTCTGGTTGCCGACGACTGGCCAATCAGCGGCACCGAACCGGGTGCGGCGCCGCCCTCAGCGCGCTGAACCCTTGCCAAGCGCCGCGCGGCGGCCCTGCAGCCCACCGGTGTGTACGAAGATCAGGCGTCGGCCGGCCTCGATCTCACCTCGGCGGATGGCATCGCGCAAGGCCAGCAACGCCTTGGCGGTGTACAGCGGCTCCAGCAGCAAACCGCTCTGCGTCTCGCACCCTTCCATGAAGGCCAGCAACTCGGCGTCCTGACGCGCGAAGCCGCCGCGACAGGCGTCCAGCAACTGGTATCCGCCATCGTCACGGCCCGCCTCGGTCAGTAGCGTACGGACCTGTTCGGGCACGCCATGATCTAGCGGTACGGCCAGGGCACCGTGCACGCAGCGCCGCCCGGCCTCTGCAATCACCAACCCGGCCAGCGTGGTGCCGGTGCCGGCCGCCAACCACCAGCCGTGGTAATAACCCCAGCCAAGCGCTGCCAGTTGCCCCGCCACCATCGCCGGTAAATCTGCACACCCCAGCGCGCCTGGCAGCCCGCCGCCCCCTTCGGGCACCGGCATGAACCCCGGATAGCGCGCCTGCCAGGGAGCCCAGAACTCGGCACGATGCCGCTCGCGATAAGCGCCATAGCCCAGCCAGTGCAGCTGCATGCCGGAGCGCTGCAGATCCTCGACGGTCGGCGTGTCCTGGGGATGGCCCCGCAGCAGGCCGACGGTGGCGAACGAGAAACGCTGCCCAGCGGCAGCCAGGGCATGCAGGTGGTTGGAGTGGGCGCCGCCGAGGCTGATGATGCCGCTGGCACGCTGTTCAGCAGCGCCGCGCAGATGGGGCGCGAGCTTGAACCACTTGTTGCCGCTGATCAGCGGGTCGATCAGGTCCAGGCGCAGCACCGCCAATTCGACACCCATCAGCCAGTCGAACCGCAGCCGCTGCAGGGGCGCCTGGGGGCGCCAGGCACTGATGGCAGCCAGTGGAATCGAGGTCATGACGATACGGCCCGGAAAAAGGCCGGGAGTGTACCAGTCCGTTGAAAAACGTAGGCGAGGCAGCAACGTACGGCTGCATGGATGCAGGAGGTAGAGCGACGCAGGAAGCCTAAGCCGAGATAGTTCTTCAGCGGCCTGTTAACCCACGGTACGCAGGCGGGCGGTCTTGTGCAGTATGCAGCAGTTGGACTCGCCAGCCACGAACCGCCCGGGCGTGTCGACTCGCTCGACGGCTACATCGCAGCGCTGGCCATCGGCCTGCAGCCCTTCGCAACGGGGCCGTTGATAATGCTCCAGCCACTGCCGGTACTGGCTCTCCGGCACGAAGCACTTGCTCGCCGCATAGGCCTGCGGGCCCGCCAGGTAGCGGTCGACATCCAGCAAAGGCACCGTCAGGTGCCCGGCGCCCGGATGGAACACCACGAACACCACGCCCTGTGCAGCCAGGCGTTCGAGCACCTGGCCGGCGCCGCGCTGGGCAGCCTCGCCCTCGCGGTGACGGGCCTGTTGCTCGGCGGCAGACTGGCTGGCGAGAATGCGCGCACGCAGCTCCTTGTCGAACTGCTCGCGCAGTATCTCGCGCTCGGTGCGGGCGTGACGCTCGGCAGCGCGCACCCGCACCGCCATTTCCTCGCGCTCGCCCTGTTGCGCTTCCCGTTGTTCGGCCAGTTGCGATTTCAGGCTCTGGTTGAGCCCTTGCTGCTGGCGCAGTGCCTGACGCAACGTCTGAACCTGCCCTTGCAGCTCGGCCAGCTGTCCACCGCTTTGCGAAACGGCGCGCGCCAGTTCGGCCTGGTGCTCGTGAGCCAGGGCGGCCAGGCGCTCACGTTGCTGGCGAACCAGCTGCGCAGCCTTCTGCCGGTAGTCGTGGGAAAGGCGCTCGGCCAGCTTTTCGGCCATGTCGCGGGATGTTTCGGGCGCGTACCATTGATCCTCGGAGGCCACCTGCAGCCGCTCGGGCGTCACGGCCGGGGTTTCCTCTTCCTGCATGAGGATGCCGAGGCCGTTGGCTCGTACCATGTCGCGCAAGGTGGCCAGATCGTTGTTGCCGGGCACCAGGCTCGGGTCCCACAGGTGCAGCTGGTGCCAGGACACCGGGCACTGGCTACGGCAGGCCAGGCGAATCGGCCCGCCGCCCAGGTCGGGGCCGCGGCCGGCACGCTCGGCCATCTGCTGCAGGGGAATGTTCCAACCGCTGTCCGGCGCACCGTCTTCGTCGAGATCCAGGTAGAAGAACACCGCCGAGCGAATCTGCAGACGGCCATTGATCACCACGTACGCGGCCCGCACCTGCTCGTCGGCCAGGGTCGGCATCTTCACCAGGCCATCGAGCAAGGTCTCGAACTCGGTGTAGAACATCTGCTTATCGATGCTGCCGTCCGGGGCGAAGAACATCACGGCCTCGATCAGTTGCGGCTTGCTCATCGATGTTCTCCACGGGGTAATGACGGTTCGCGCTGCCTTTTCGCTGGCGCAACGAAGCGCCAGCCAGGCAAGTCTAGGCGAGAACCCATTACAGGCTGTGTGACCCGGTTGGCAGTCATTCAGCCGCAGGACGAACGGCACGGTCGAACTGTGACCGGCTCGGTAGCAGCCGTCTGCTGTAGCCTGTGCACGATATTTCGGCTCGAGTTCAGCGCTTTGACTGCAGAGTGGCGAGAGCGGTCATCGGCGCGGTACCTGTGGGAGCGGGCGGGGACGCCCAGTCCATGCCCGCGATTTTTCGCGCGCATGGTGCGCTCCCACAGTGGATCAGCAAACGGCCGCTTCTGCTTTGCAGCCCCCTGTTTAATGTCGACTAAAAAGATCGTGAACGGATTCTTAGAGCGCTGCCGCCAGACGTGAGCCCTGGTTGATGGCACGTTTGGCATCCAGCTCGGCAGCCACGTCGGCCCCGCCGATCAGGTGCACCGGCACGCCACCCGCCAGCAACTCGTCCTGCAGTTCGCGCAGCGGATCCTGGCCGGCGCAGAGAATCACCGTGTCCACTGGCAATACCTGGGGCTCGCCCTCGGCCACGCGCACGTGCAGTCCCTGGTCGTCGATCTGCAGGTATTCGACGGCATTGATCATCTGCACCTGCTTGTTCTTCAGGCCGGCGCGGTGAATCCAGCCGGTGGTCTTGCCCAGGCCATCGCCAACCTTGCTCTTCTTGCGTTGCAGCAGAAACACCTGGCGCGCTGCCGGCTCGACCTGCGGCTGCACGCCCGCGACGCCGCCGCGCGCCTGCAGGGCCGGGTCGATGCCCCACTCCTTCCAGAACGCATCACGGTCCAGGCTGGTGGCCGGGCCTGCATGGGTGATGAACTCGCTGACGTCGAAGCCGATGCCACCAGCGCCAATCACCGCAACGCGCGGGCCCAGCGGTTTGCGCCCCAGGATGGCGTCCAGATAGCTGATCACCTTGGCGTGCTCGACACCCGGGATGGCCGGCGTGCGCGGCAGAATGCCGGTAGCCAGGATCACCTCGTCGAAACCGCCGGCGAGCAGATCCGCAGCGCTCACCCGGGTATTCAGGCGCAGCTCGACGCCCGTGGTCTTCAGCTTGCGCTTGAAGTAGCGCAGGGTCTCGTAGAACTCTTCCTTGCCCGGGATGCGCTTGGCCACGTTGAACTGGCCGCCGATCTCACTGGCCGCATCGAACAGGGTAACGCGATGCCCGCGCTCGGCCGCCACGCTGGCGGCGGCAAGCCCGGCAGGCCCGGCACCGACCACGGCGATGGTCTTCACCACGGTAGTGGGGATGTAGTTGAGCTCGGTTTCATGGCAGGCCCGCGGGTTGACCAGGCAGCTGGTCAGCTTGCCGCCAAAGGTGTGGTCCAGGCACGCCTGGTTGCAGCCGATGCAGGTGTTGATCTCGTCGCTACGCCCGGTAGCGGCCTTGTTGACGAACTCGGGGTCGGCGAGGAAGGGCCGCGCCATGGACACCATGTCGGCATCGCCTTCGGCCAGCACCTGCTCCGCCACCTCCGGAGTGTTGATGCGGTTGGTGGTGATCAGCGGGACCCTCACCTCGCCGCGCAGTTTGGCGGTGACCTTGGTGAATGCGGCGCGCGGCACCTTGGTGGCGATGGTCGGGATACGCGCCTCGTGCCAGCCGATGCCGGTGTTGATCAGTGTGGCGCCCGCCGCCTCGATGGCCTTGGCCAGCACCACGATTTCGTCCCAGCTGCTGCCGCCCTCGACCAGGTCGAGCATGGATAGGCGATAGATGATGATGAAGTCGCTGCCCACCGCCTCGCGTACGCGACGGACGATCTCCACCGGCAAGCGCATGCGATTGGCGTAGCTACCGCCCCAACGGTCGCTGCGCTGGTTGGTATGGGCCGCCAGGAACTGATTGATGAAGTAGCCCTCGGAGCCCATGATCTCCACGCCGTCATAGCCGGCCTGGCGCGCCAGCACCGCGCAATTGACGAAATCGGCGATCTGCTTCTCGATACCCGCCTCATCCAGCTCCTGAGGTTTGAACGGGTTGATCGGCGCTTGGATGGCGCTAGGGGCCACCTGCTTGGGGCTGTAGGCGTAGCGGCCGGCGTGCAGGATCTGCATGCAGATCAGCCCACCCGCCTGATGCACCGCCTCGGTGACGATGCGATGCTTGTCCGCTTCCTCAGGCGTGCTCAGCTTCGCCGCGCCAGCGTACACGCCGCCCTCCTCGTTCGGCGCGATGCCGCCAGTGACCATCAGGCCGACGCCACCACGGGCACGCTCGGCGAAGTAGGCGGCCATGCGCTCGAAGCCGCCAGGCTTCTCTTCCAGGCCGGTGTGCATGGAGCCCATCAGGGTGCGGTTCTTCAAGGTCACGAAGCCCAGATCAAGGGGCGCGAGCAGGTGCGGGTAGGCGGTCATGGTTTCAGTCCATCGGCGTCGGTCACGGAGTTGCCGCCACCTGCGCGGGCAGCGGTCGTATGGCTTAGAAGATAGTGAAGCAGATGCCTCTACTCAATGTTCGTAAATGACAAATCAATGATCATGAGTGACAGCGCAGCTGGCGCACTGCCCTAGGCCGAGCTACGCTGGCGACCCCTCCCTGCCAGGCGTACGCCGATGAAACCTGCTGCCATTCGCCTGGGCGATCTATCCGTTGGCTACCTGCACAGCCTGGCAGACGCCGTCGAGCTTCTTGGCCACGCCTCGCAGCCGTTGCTCGAACATTATGGCTTCGATGCCGCGCGCCTGGCCGAGCCGCGCGCCCGGCTGTCGATCCCGCGCTACATGCACCTGGGTCACGCCGCCATCGAGTTGACCGGCGAGCCGGCCCTCGGTCTGCTGATGGGCCGCTTCGCCTACCTGCACCGCCTGGGTCTGGCCGGTATCGCCGCGGGCCAGGCGCCTACCGTGCGCGAGGCGGCCCGCACCCTGATCCGCTTCGAGGCACTGTACGCCTCGAACTACCGCGGCCGCTCCAGCTTGGCCGAAGACAGCAGCGGCGCCTGGCTGCGCTTTCATTCCATCGGCCCGTACAACGCCTACAACCGCTTCGTGGTCGACACCGTGCTGGCCACTTGGCTGCAACAATTGGGCGCGCTGGCCCGCACACCGCTGACCACCCAGACCCTTCAGCTGGAGTTCACCGCGCCTGACTACGCTGAACGCTATCGGCTGGAGTTCGGTTGCGTACCGACGTTCGGGGCGGACTTCAACGGGCTCAGGCTCGATCAGCAAGCGTTGAACCTGCGCAATCCGCTGCATTGCCCGGGCACCTGGAATGAATTATTACAACTTTGCGAGCAGGAACTGCAGAAGCTGACGCGCCCGCAAAACATGCGTGATCGCGTCATCCAGCTGCTCGGCCCACGCCTGCATGGGCGAGAGCCGGACATGGACGATATCGCCCGCCAACTGCAGTTGCCGAGCTGGACGCTACGCCGCCGCCTGGGCGATGAAGGCACGCGCTTCAGCGCTATCGTCAACGAGACCCGCCGCGACCTGGCGGTTGCCTACGTGCGGGACACCGAGCTAAGTTTCGGCGAGATCGCCTACCTGCTCGGCTTCGCCTCAGCGGAGGCGTTTCAGCGCGCCTTCAAACGCTGGCTCAAGCACCCGCCCGGAGAAATGCGCCGCACACTGCGACAGCACAGCAACGCATCTGAATCTATGAAATAACTATTTTCATTTGCAGCTGCGGGTTTTACGCTTCTCATCCGTCACAATAGACAATTGATTCATTCTTGCCCGCCTGACGAGCACCTCATCGGTTTGCTCCCCTCGCTGACTACCTGGCCGGCCAAGTTTCGTTCGTACCTTACTCGCGCCCCGTGCAACGCACGAGGCGCTCAATCAAGATTGATATACATGTCCAAGAAGTCGCGTTCAAAAATCTGGTTCCTGGTGCACAGCTGGCTCGCCCTGCCGATCTGGTTCTTCGTGCTGATCGTCTGCGTCACCGGCACCCTGGCGGTGGTCAGCCAGGAAATCGTCTGGTTGGCCAACCCCGACGTACGCGCCAGTAAACCCTCGGACGATGCCGAGCTGCTGACCTTCGGCCAGGTGCTGGCCGAAATCAGGAAGGCCCAGCCGGAGCTGGTGGTGCAGTCCATCTCCCGCCCGGACGAGTCGCATTTCGCGCTCACCGCGCGGGTCAGCTACCCGGATGGCAGCAACCCGACCCTGTACGTCAACCCCTACACCGGAGCCATCCAGGGCGTGAGCCCCGAGTTCGACTTCCGCCAGTTCACCCGCGCCCTGCACGGCTGGTGGCTGGTACCCTTCACCAACGGTTTCAGCTGGGGCTGGTACCTGGTGTCGATGATGGGCATCCCGATGCTGCTGTCGCTGATCACCGGCCTCGTGGTCTACAAGAAATTCTGGAAGGGCTTCCTCAAACCGCGCCTGCGCTTCAATCAGGGCGCGCGGATCTTCTGGGGCGACTTCCACCGCCTGAGCGGTATCTGGTCGATCTGGTTCATCGCCGTGGTGTCGATCACCGGCATCTGGTTCCTGATCCAGGCGATCCTCTTCGACAACCAGATTTCCATCTCCACCGAAGGCGTGCCCGCCGTGGTGGCCCGCGAAGACGTGCCTAACGTGCGCCCCGGCGAGCCGATCCCGATGCTCGATGTGGACGAAGCCGCGCGCATCGCCATCGACAAGGTGCCGAGCCTGGACGTCAGCTTCACCCGCCTGCCGAGCAACGCCTACGACCATATCTCCGTCAGCGGGCGCGGCTGGTACCCGCTGATGTTCCAGAGCGCCTCGATCAACCCCTATACCGGTGAAGTGGCGCAGCAGCGTCTGCTCGAAGATCGCTCCAAGCTGGAGTTCGTCACCGAATCCATGCGCCCATTGCACACCGGCGACTTCGGTGGCCTGTGGGTGAAGATGATCTGGTTCTTCTTCGGCCTGATACTGAGCATGATGGTGCTCAGCGGCCTGCTGATCTGGACCAAGCGCACCGCCCAGGCCACCGCCAAGGCGATCAAGCGGCCGGCGCGCTCGCGTGAACGTGACACTGCAACCGACACTGGGGAGGTCAAGGCATGAGCAAGGCCATGGCAGCACAACCCGCTTCGCCGCTGAGCCGCTTCTGGTACAAATGGCGCTTCCACATCAACATCCTGTTGGTGCTCATCCCGCTGGGGTTCATGCCCAAGTACTTCGCCGACGTCGCGCTGTTTCGCGGTACCAGCGGCCTGGGCGAGCGCACGGCCGGTGAATTCTCGGTCGGCCCCTGGTCGATCACCCTGGCGGAATTTCGCGCCGCGCCACCAGAGCTCGACGGCCCGTCCGGCTACATGAAGACCTTCACCGGTGCGCTGTGCAAGGAGTGCATCGGCCAGGTCAAGGCCACCTACCTGCGCATCGGCAAGCCCCGTAGCCTGCGCGCTGCCGGCGGCATTTTCTTCGGCAGTGCGTATCGCATGGGCGCCACCGTGCCCTTGCCGACCCGCACCAAGCCCAACGCCGAGCTATGGATCACCATGGAGGGCTGGGACGGCTCCGTGCACCAGGCCGCCGTCCCACTCGAACAGGCATCCCCATCCACCGTCGCGTGGCTGCAGAAACAACAAGGAGGCAAACCATGATCAAACCCAACATCCTGCGCAGCACCGCAGCCATCGCCCTGCTGTCGCTGAGCGGCCTGGCCCTGGCTCACAACCCGATGTGCCAGTGCGAGGAAGTCGATGCCGAGAACATCCGCTGCACAGGCGGTTTCTCCGATGGCAGCGGTGCCGCCGGCGTGACCCTGGATGTGATCGGCTATGACGAGAGCATTCTGGTGCCCGGCAAACTGGACGACGACTCGACACTGACCTTCAAGAAACCCGAAGGCGAGTTCTACGTGCTGTTCGACGCCGGCCCCGGCCATGTCGTCGAGATCGACCACACGGAAATCGAGGCCCTATGACAGTTCAGGTCGTACGCCCCGCCGGTGCCGGTCATGAAACCCTCTACGTGCTCGCCCTGTGCCTGGCCATCGTGCTGGTGGCCGGCTCGGTGGTCGCCTGGCATGGCGAGACGGACAGCGAAACCGCCATCGCCAGCCATCAGATCGACGCCCGCCGCGACCTGACTGCCGCCGAACAAGGCATCTATGCCGACCTGCGCGTGGCCGCCGACGAGATCCGCATTCGCCGCGACGAGGAGCAGACCCTGCTGAGCCCCGCCGAGCTGGCCGACGAAGGCTTCCCGCCGTTCGTGAACGATGCCAGCGCCACCAGCCGCGGCAGCCACCAGTGGCAATTGCTGCCCGGTGCCGAGGCCGCCTACTTCGGCGCCAGCCAGGCGTTGGACGTCGCCGGCTCCCTGCTCATGCGCCTCGACGCCGAGGGTGAGCAGGCCGACGTGTGGCTCAACCGCAACACCGCCAGCGCGCCTGCCAGCCTCGAGGCGCCGGCCCTGATCGCTGCCGGCTGGCAGCAGATCGCCTCCCACTACGACGCAGGTGTGACCCGGCAACATCGCCACTGACACCTTTGACTCACTCGACAGAAGACCGCCCGCCCATGCCCATTTCCCGCTTTTTCCGCGCACGCCGCTTGCTATCACGCCTGAGCATCGGCGCGACCGCCCTGCTGCTGCTCGGTGCCGCCAGCGCGGCCGATGCCAAGCTGCGCATCGGCATCACCCTGCACCCCTACTACAGCTACGTGAGCAACATCGTCGGCGACAAGGCCGAGGTGGTGCCACTGATTCCAGCCGGCTTCAACCCGCACGCCTACGAGCCGCGGGCCGAGGACATCAAGCGTATCGGCTCGCTGGACGTGGTGGTGCTCAACGGCGTGGGCCATGACGACTTCGCCGACCGCATGATCGCCGCCAGCGAGAAGCCGGACATCGAGGTGATCGAGGCCAACGCCAATGTACCGCTGCTGGCCGCCACCGGCATCGCTGCCCGTGGCGCCGGCAAGGTGGTCAACCCGCACACCTTCCTGTCGATCAGTGCCTCCATCGCCCAGATCAACAACATCGCCCGCGAGCTCGGCAAGCTCGATCCGGACAACGCCAGGACCTACACCCAGAACGCCCGCGCCTACGGCAAGCGCCTGCGCAAGCTGCGCGCCGATGCGCTCGGCCAGCTCACCGAGGCGCCAGACGCCGACCTGCGCGTGGCCACCGTGCATGCGGCCTACGATTACCTGCTGCGCGAATTCGGCCTGGAAGTCACTGCGGTGGTGGAGCCGGCCCACGGCATCGAGCCGAGCCCGAGCCAGTTGAAGAGGACCATCGACCAGTTGCGCGAGCTGGACGTCAAGGTGATCTTCTCCGAGCTGGACTTCCCGTCCACCTACGTCGACACCATCCAGCGCGAGTCGGGCGTCAAGCTCTACCCGCTGTCGCACATTTCCTACGGCGAATACAGTGCCGAGAAGTACGAAAAGGAAATGACCAACAACATGAACACCGTGGTGCGCGCCATCCAGGATGCCGGCCAATGACCGCGGCGGAAAATCTGCACGTGAAGGCTATCGGCCCGACCCTAGACTTTCAGCAGGTCAGCCTGGTGCTGGGGCGTACGCAGATTCTCGACAACGTGAGTTTCAAAGTGCAGCCAGGCAGCGTGCATGCGCTGGTCGGCCCCAACGGTGGTGGCAAGAGTTCATTGATCAAGACCCTGCTCGGCCAGATGCCCCACCAGGGCACGCTCAGCCTGGCCTGGCAGGAAGAGGTCGGCACCATCGGCTACGTGCCTCAGGCGCTGGAGTTCGACCGCGGCCTGCCGATGACCGTGGACGACTTCATGGCCGCCATGTGCCAGCGCCGACCGGCCTTTCTCGGCCTGTCGAAGCATTATGCCAAGGCCATCGACGAGGCCCTGGCCCGCGTCGGCATGCTGGAGAAGCGTAAGCGGCGCATGGGCGCACTGTCCGGCGGAGAACGCCAGCGTGTGCTGCTGGCCCAGGGGCTGATTCCCGCGCCGCAAATGCTGGTGCTCGACGAGCCGATGTCGGCCCTCGACGAAGCCGGCATCCAGGTGTTCGAACGCCTGCTCGGCGACTGGCGCCGTGCCGGCATGACCGTATTGTGGATCGAGCACGACCTGGAGGCGGTCAAGCGCCTGGCCGATCGCGTCACCGGCCTGAGCCGCCGCGTGCTATTCGACGCACCGCCGGGTGAAGCCCTGACCCCGGAGCGCCTGCTCAGCCTGTTCTCCACCCATGCCCGCACCGTGGAGGCCGCCCAGCCATGATCGACTATGAACAGTTCCGTCTGTTGATCCAGGGCTGGGCCTCATCCGGCTACCTGCCCGCTGCGCTGGCCTATGGTTTCGTGGTCAACGCCCTGCTCGCCGGCCTGCTGATCGGCCCGGTGCTGGGCGGCCTGGGCACCCTGGTGGTGGTCAAGCGCTTCGCGTTCTTCTCCGAAGCGGTAGGCCACGCCGCGCTGACTGGCGTGGCCATCGGCATCCTCCTCGGCGAACCCTACACCGGCCCCTACGGCGCGCTGTTCGGCTACGCGCTGTTGTTCGGCATTCTGCTCAACTACCTGCGCAATCGCACGGGCCTGGCGCCGGACACGCTGATCGGCGTATTCCTGTCGGTTTCCCTGGCCATGGGCGCCAGCCTGCTACTGGTGCTGGCCGGACGCATCAACGTGCACATTCTGGAAAACGTGCTGTTCGGCTCGGTACTCACCGTCAACGGCACCGACCTGCTGGTTCTGCTGGTGGTCGGCGGCCTGGTCATGGGCCTGGCGCTGCCGCTGTACAATCGCATCATGCTGGCCAGCTTCAACCCGCAGTTGGCGGCAGTGCGCGGCGTTGCCGTGAAAACTCTGGATTACCTGTTCGTGATCCTGGTAACGCTGATCACCGTGGCCGCGGTCAAGGTCATCGGCGCGATTCTGGTCGGCGCCCTGCTGGTGATTCCGGCCGCCGCCGCGCGTCTGCTCAGCCAGTCGCTGAAAGGCTTCTTCTGGCTTTCGGTGCTGATCGCCACCGTCA
Organism: Pseudomonas sp. PA15(2017); assembly: GCF_001945395.1. Lineage (GTDB taxonomy): Bacteria > Pseudomonadota > Gammaproteobacteria > Pseudomonadales > Pseudomonadaceae > Aquipseudomonas. The sequence goes on from NZ_MSXV01000050.1 coordinate 81,134, forward strand.
GCACGCTGCTCGGCATCCTGTTGCCCATCGTGCTGGATCTGCCGATCCCCTCCGGCGCCGCGATCATCATGATCGCCGGTATCGCCTTCGCCATCGCCGCCATCGCGCGCGGCGTCGTACCAAGCTTGAAAGGGAACCTGGGATGACCCATCGACTCCACCAACTGGGCCTTGCCCTGCTCCTCAGCCTGCCGGGCCTCGCCCTCGCCAAGGACGTCAGCGTACTGGTTTCGCAGCCGATCACCTTTGGCCTGGCCAGCGACCTGCTCGACGGCACCCAGGTGCACATCGAGCGCGCCGCGCCAGCCAACCTGCCGGCCAGCCGCCAGGTATCTTACTTCGCCGGGCGTGGCGCCACCGCGCTGCAAAAGGTCGCCGTCGATGCCGACGCGGCCATCGCCCTGCGCTCGCTGTGGTCGGAAGACCCGCTCTACCCCATGGCCCGGCGCAGCAACATTCGCATCGTCGAGATCGACGCCGCCCGCCCGGTGGATGGCGCCCTGCCGGGTATCGCCATCCAGGCCGAAAGCACCAGTGACAACGACCTGGCCAGCCACCCGTGGCTGGCGATCAACAACATGGGCCGCATGGCCGACGTGATGGCCGCCGATCTGGTACGCCTGGCGCCGGAAGCCAAGGGCAAGGTCGAGCAGAACCTGGCTGCCCTCAAGCAGCGCCTGCTCAAGCTCAACGCTCACAGCGAGCGCGAGCTGGCCAAGGCCGACAACCTGTCGGTGTACAGCCTCAGTGATCGCCTGGACTACCTGATCAGCGGCCTCAACCTGGATCTGGTCAGCAGCGACGGCCGCGATGACCGCGACTGGGACGCCGACGCCCTGAAATCCCTGACCGGCGCCCTGAAAGCCGATGACGTGGCCCTGGTGCTGACCCATCGCACCCCGCCCAAGCCAGTGGCTGATGCAGTGCAAGCCGCTGGTGTGCCACTGCTGGTGCTGGCAACAGACAGCGAAGACCCGGTGGCCGAGCTGGAAGGCAACATCAACACGGTAGTCAAGACGCTGACCGAGTAAGCAGTTCAGGCTCTGTAAACGAAAAGGCCCGATGCATGCGCATCGGGCCTTTTGCTTTGATCGCGGCCGGCGTTCGCCCCAAGCCTTTCAATGAACTCAGAGTTCGGTGGCGTCTTCCGCGAACTCGGGCACGTCCTGTCCCAGCGCGCGGGACTCGAGCAACTCTTCCTGATAATCGTCCATCTCCGTTCTCCTTTCTCTCTCTCTTTGATCTCTGACCGAGTCTAAATAATCCTTGTGACCTTGCCATGACACGGATCAGCAGCCGCTGCGCTCCGCGCTGGCCTGCGACACATTACTCCCTGGCTCGACACTGCGCGTCAGCCAGACGTTACCGCCGATTACCGAGCCCTTGCCGATGGTGATGCGCCCCAGGATGGTTGCGCCGGCATAGATCACCACATCATCCTCGACGATCGGGTGACGCGGCTGGCCCTTGTGCAACTGGCCGCTCTCGTCACTGGTGAAGCGCTTGGCACCCAAGGTCACGGCCTGGTAGATGCGCACGTGGTTGCCGATGATCGCCGTCTCGCCAATCACCACACCGGTGCCGTGATCGATGAAAAAGCTGTGGCCGATCTGCGCACCGGGGTGAATGTCGATACCGGTGGCGCCGTGGGCGGTCTCCGCCGCGATGCGCGCCAGCAACGGCAGCCCTGCGCGGTACAGATGATGCGCCAGGCGGTGATAGATCACGGCCAACACGCCGGGGTAGCACAGCAGCACTTCGTCGACGCTGCGCGCCGCCGGGTCGCCGTTATAGGCGGCCACCACATCCTGATCGAGCAAGCGGCGCAGCGCTGGCAATGCGGCGGCAAAATCACGCACGATGGCGACCGCCTGGCCATCCACGTCATCGCCGGACTCACCGCGCTGGCGCGCCGCGTAACGCAACTCCATGCGCACCTGGGTCACCAGGGCATTGAGTGCGCGATCCAAGGTATGACCGACGTAATAATCCTCGCTTTCCTCGCGCAACTCCGTAGGCCCCAGGCGCATCGGGAACAGCGCCCCACAGAGGCCCGTCAAGATTGCCGCCATGGCCTGGCGCGACGGCAGCTCGCGGCCACCCAACTCAGGGTGACGGCCCGAGCGGTTGCGCCATTCGGCACGCGCCGCGCGCAGGCCGGCCACGGTCTGCTCCAGGTCCCAATTGACGGGCCGGGAGCAGTAATCAACCTCGGCGCCATCGTCATTGCGGATGGCAAACTCGCCGTTCATCGACACCTCAACTCGACAGATGGCCGGCGCCAGTGGCCGGCCAGAACATGGACAATACGGCGCACTCGCAGGCACGCTCAACTACTCGCAGGTTATGAGCTTAGTGCGCAAAGGCATATTGCTCAGCCGTCCATGGGCGCGATACCGGGCGCCATGCTGGCGATACGCAGCGCCAGCCCCTCATAGGGCTCGAGCTGGATGTGCAACTCGCCATCGGCGGACAGATCGCCCATCAGCCGTTCGTGAATGATGTCCACCACCGGGCCCGGCTCGACGTGCTCCAGGGTGATCACCTCGCTGAGCGGCTCGGCGCCGAAATTCAGCGCCGTGACCTGGATGCCGCGCCCGGCCGGCAGCTCGTGCACCATGATCAGCAGCGCCGGATGCTCGGTGACCGGCACGGCGATTTGCCGGCTGGAGGCGACACCGTGGGAGCGCCGCGCCGCGAACAGCCGGCGCGCCTGGGAGGCGAACGACTGCGGGTCCTGCAACTGCTCGCTGAGGCTGCCGTACAGCTGGCGTGAACGCGGCAGGCCTTCGGCGGACAGCAGCGCTTCGGAGTCGAGGTCGACCAGGTCGTAGCCGCCGCGGTTGATCCAGCGCGTGTCGCCATCGGCGATCAGCTCGGCCACCTGCTCGGCCTCCAGCGGCAAGGCGCCGACCAGATCCCAGCCCGACAGTGCCACCACGCCCGGCTGCATGGCGTTGAACATCAGCAGCAGCAGGTGCACGCGGCGGATCTGCTCGATGTCGGCGTCGGTAATGGCGTTCAGATCACGGATGCCCAGCGCCGCGGTGATGATGCTCACCGTGGTGCAGGCCACGCCGTTGGTGACGAACTTCAGGTTGTAAGGCGCGTGGTCGCCGGTCAGGCGCTCGTACATCTCGCCGCGGATGTGCTCGCGCAGGATGCTGCCCGGCAGACTCTGGCCACGGAACACGTAGGTGTCATTGGCGTGCAGCGTCCAGAAATGCACCAGCTCCAGAGTCAGTTCATCGTGGTTCTGCAGGGCGTGGATCAGCGATGCCGGGTCGATGCCGAAATCGTGCATCTGCTGCAGCATCAGGCGCAGGAACTCGACTTCCCCCGTCAGTAAGGCGTGCTGGTAGGCCGGGCGGGTGATGAAGTCGTAGGACAGATCCGCACCGCCCTGGGACATCGACGCGATGTCGTCCAGGGTCAGGTTCAGCTCCTGAAAACTGAAGGCGCCGGCCTTGCGAATCATCCCGGCGAGCAACTGGTTGCCGGTCAGCGACAGCGGGTGACTCTCCGACCAGGCATTGCCCTGGCTGCGTCGCTCGACGCCGAGGAACCCGTTGGCATCCAGGCGCAGCACCCGCGAGCCGATCACGTCGATGGCGTGCAGCGACTCACCGGTGACCAGCTGCTGGGCGGCAAAGGTTGGGTCCAGCCAGTTCAGCGACGGCTGACCTTCCTTGAAGTAATGCAGGTACACCCAACGTCGCACCTTGCCATCGACGCCGATGATCTCGCCGGTGGCGCTCCAGTCGGTTTCCTTGACGCCCGGCTCGAAGAAGATCACCCGCTGCAACTGGCCGACGATGTAGTGCTTGTCGCGCAGCGCATCGACGGTGGCCGGCGACAGGTTCACCGAATCGCGGCCTTCGGGCAGCGGCGGCAGCAGCTCCCAGTCGGCCTCGGCGATTTCCACCATGTGGTAGAGGCCGGGGTAATCGCCATAGGCCATTTCCGCCAGGCGGAAATCCGCGCCCTTGCCGGTGTGCGACGGGATCGAGTCGTCGATGGTCACGGCGTTATGGGCCGCCGCCACACGGCTCAGGTGCACCAACTCTTCCTCGCTGCCGAAGCGCGGGTCGATCTCCAGGCTGATCCGGTCGAAATTGCCGTCGACGGTGGGCGTGTACTCGCGCCCCTGCAAACCACCCGACCGGCGCAGCGGCCCGGTGTGGATGCCCTGAACGCCAAGTTCGGAGAGTGCCGCCCACAAGCGCTCGTCGCCGAGCGCCTGCAGTACCGAGCCATCGGGCGAGATGATGATCGAGGCGGGATAGACCGCCAGCCACACCGAGGCTACCGCGGTGACGCTGCGCGGCCGTGCCAGTGCATAGGGTTGCTGCCACAGGCGGGCCTGGCCCGAATAAAGGCGCATGCGTTGGCGGGCGGTGTGCAGCATGGACTGCTCGACCAGCCAGTTGATCTGTTGTTCATCTGCCATAGCGATCCCGGGGTGCGAAAGGGAGGATCGCGAACGGCCAGGCCGTCCGCTGGTTCAATTTCAGAGCCAGCTGCCAGGGCTTCGTTCAGATTGATTGCTGCCGCTCAGGGTCTGTACGAAAAGTCTCCGAGCGAAGGTCAGGCGAGGCAAAAATCAGTGAGGACGCGGAGTTTACGAGCTGTAAATGAGCAGTACTCGCTTCGCTCGCCCTACGGGCCGCGCTAAAGCGCGTTAGCCGCAAGCGGCTTGCCGAACTGATTTTTAACGAAGCATCACCGAGCGTAGGTACTTTTTCGTACAGAGCCTAGTGATCTTGCTGAGCCTTCAGATATAGCAGCAGGCCATCGATCTTGTCCTGATCGCCAATGCCCCAGAAGCGCATCTTGTTGCCCGGCACCACGCTGTCGGAATCCTTGATGAAGGCGCTCAGGGTGTCGTGATCCCACACCACGTCCGCCTGCTGCATGGCAGGCGAATACTTGTAGTCCTGAGTGGCGCCGGCGTGGCGGCCGAAAATCCCGTTGAGCTGGGGCCCGAAGGCCGCCCGCGCGCCCGGCCCGACGTTGTGGCAGTTGCCACAGACGCGCTTGAACAATGCCTCGCCGGCAGCGATGTCGGCTTCGGCCAGGGCCGCCTGGGTGAACAGCGCGCTCGCCGCGATGAGCAACCCGTGACGCAGGAGGCGCCGGCCCGGTAGGTGAGTCAGTACAGAAACGGTCATTGGTACGCTGAAAGTGGATGCGGAGGGGGCGCCAGTATGCCCCAGCACCCATACCGATTCATTGATCTGCGCTAGCGAAAGATCAGCGACTGATGCGCCGCTGCGCCCGCCCGTGCACCAGTGCCGACGGCAAGCGCCACTGAGCCTGCAGCCAGGGCCGCGTCGCCGCAGGCGAACACGCCCGGCACGGTGGTTTCCTGGGTTTTGGTGGTTTGCAGGTAAAGCCCCATCGGCCCTTCGAGCAGGGTGCAGCCAAGCTGCGTGGCCAGTGGGCTGCCTTGGTGGGTGCGCGACATCACGAACAGGCCGTCCAGTGTCACACTGCGGCCGTCGGCCAGGTTGACGTCCACGCGCTCACCGCTGATCGATTGCACGCGGTCTGGCTCGACCACCACGCCGCGCCGCGCCAGTTGTTCGAGCTGCTCGGCATCGGGCACGAATGCGCCGTTGAGAAAGAAAGTGGTGCTGCCCCAGTCCGGCAGCATCATGGCGTGGTGAATCGACATGGGCGACACGGCCAGCACGCCGATGCGCCCCTGATCCAGCTCGTAGCCATGGCAATACGGGCAATGAAACACGTGGCGGCCCCAGCGCTCGGCCAACCCATCGATGGCGGGCAGCTCGTCGCGCACGCCGCCGGCCAGGATCAGTCGCCGGGCGGCATGGGCCTGGCCGCCGCGCAGCCTGACCACGAAACCGTCGTCCTCGCGCTTTACCTCGGCGGCTTCCCCGACCTGCCAGGTGACGCTGGGGTAATCCATCAGCTCGGCGCGCCCGTCGGCGGCGATGTCGTCAGGCGCACGCCCGTCCTGGCCGAGAAAACCGTGGGAATGGCTGGCAAAGCGGTTGCGGCGCACGCCAGCGTCGATCACCAGCACGCGACGTCGGGCACGGGCCAACTGCAGGCCGGCGGACAAGCCGGCATAGCTGCCGCCGACGATAATTGCGTCATAACTCATGGCGTTGCTCCTCCATGCGCGGCTCGGGAGAAGACCGAGCCATCATGCAACACCATAAGTTACATACAATCGAAGGGTCAACCTCTCGTAACTTCACTCATTACGAATCATACTCTGCATGACTGCCTCCACCTCGAGACGACCATGAGAAACGACACCCGGCTGTCCCGCATGCTGCACGTGCTGATCCACATGGATCGCCACGCGCAGCGCACCACCTCGGAGACCATCGCGCGCATGCTGGAAACCAACCCGGTGGTGGTACGACGCACCATGGGCCTGCTGCGCGATCAGGGCTACGTGACGTCGGACAAGGGCCACAACGGCGGCTGGTCGCTGGCCAGGCCGCTGGACGAGATCACCTTGCTGGACATCCACCAGGCGCTGGGCTCGCAATCGATCTTCAGTATCGGGATGGCCACCGATCACCCCACCTGCCTGGTCGAGCAGGCGGTGAATCACGCGCTTGGGCAGGCGTTCGGCGAAGCCCAGGCGCTGCTGTTGCAGCGCCTGGCGTCGATCAGCGTGGCGTCGCTGGCCGAGGATTTCGACGCGCGCTACCGGGCTCTGGAAGTGCCGTGCAACAACCACTGAGCACCTTGGCGCGCTAGGGTCTGTTCCCGTTTCAGCGCGAGCCGTGCGTGAGACGGGAACAGAACCTAAAGGTCGCGGAACAGGTCGTGGGCGTTGAGCAGTGCGTAGGCGATTTCCGGGCGGCGCTCCAGCCCACGGCGGATGGCGGCCGGGATCGCCTGGCGGGTTTTGCGGCACAGGCCGGGGAAGGTCTGCACTTCGATGGCGATGCCGCGCATGCTGCGCACTTCGTTGAACCCTGGTGCCACTTCGACGCGAATACCCAGTTGCTCGAACATGCGCTGCTGCATGCGTTCGAGGTCTTCCAGGCTGGCCAGGTTTTCCAGGCGCTCGAGCAGGCGCTTCTCTTCGGCCTTGGTCAGCAGCAGGATGCGCTGATCGCCGCCGGGCACGTCCAGCAACTGCTCGCGCTCGCAGTCGCAAGCGCCCGGCGGGCAGGGATGACGGATCGGCAGAGAAGAATTCATGGCCTGCATCATAGCTACGCTGGCGGCGCGTTGACCATGGTCAACGCGCCGTCGATCGCCCTCGCCGATCAGGCACTGAGCTTGAAGCGGCCTACCAGCGTGTTCAGCCCTTGAGCCAGGTGCGCCAGTTCGCTGCAGGCCGCAGCGGTCTGGTTGGCACCCGAGGCGCTCTGGATCGACAGGTCGCGAATGCTCACCAGGTTGCGGTCCACCTCGCGGGCCACATGGGCCTGCTCTTCCGAGGCGGTGGCGATCTGCAGGTTGCGTTCGTTGATCATGCCGATGGACTCGACGATCTGCCCCAGGGCAGCGCGCGCCTCGTCGGCGACCTGCAGGGTATTGGTGGCTTCCTGACTACTGCCGCGCATGGCCTGCACGGCTTTCTCGGTACCGGCCTGTATGGCCGCGATCATCTGCTCGATTTCCTGGGTCGAGGCCGAGGTGCGATGGGCCAGCCCACGCACCTCGTCAGCCACCACGGCGAAACCGCGGCCATGGTCGCCAGCACGAGCCGCCTCGATGGCAGCGTTGAGCGCCAACAGGTTGGTCTGCTCGGCCACGTTGCGGATCACGTCGAGCACCTTGCTGATGTCCCGCGCCTGATCGGCCAGCCCTTGTACTTGATCGGAAGCCTGCATGACGTTGCTCGACAGGTTACGGATCGCCGACACGGTACGCGCCACGTGCTGGTTGCCGGCATTGGCCGACACGGTGGATTCGCGCGAGGCATCGGAAGCACCACTGGCGTTGCGCGACACTTCGTCGACCGCCGAACTCATCTGCGTCACCGCCGTGGCGGCCTGGTCGATCTCGGCGTTCTGGCTCTGCAGGTTACGGGTGCTCTCCTCGGTGACCGAGGCCATTTCCTCGGCCGCGGCGGCCAGCTGCGTAGACGAGTCGCTGATCTGCCGAATGGCGTCGTTGAGGTTCTTCTGCATGGTGGCCTGGGCAGCCAGCAGGCGCGAGGCTTCATCCTTGCCGGTGACCTGCACGGTGCGGCTGAGGTCGCCCGAGGCGATGGTTTCGGCGCTCTGCAGCGCTTCTCTGATCGGCGCGGCGATGGAACGGGTCAGCAACGTGGCCAGCAGTACGGTCAGCAGCACTGCCACGCCAATGGTCACCAGCACGCCGGTACGACCGTGCTGGAAAATCGTATTGGCATTGATGCCGGCCTGCTTGGCGCCCTGCATGTTGTAGCTGGTCAGCTCGTCGAGCTGCTGCTGCAGCGCGTTACCAGCATCACGCACTTGGCCGTTGGCCAGTTCCAGCGCTTGCGGCAACTGCTTCTGGCGCAGGAACTGGACGATCTGCTGCTGACCATCGAGGTAGGCCTGGGCGCTGGCGTTGATGCGGGTGAACATCCCCCGCTCGACGTCCGAGGAGACCAGATGGCGGTCGTACTGTTCGAGCACCTGCTGCAGTGCGCTACGGTATTGCTGCGCTGCACTTTCGTCGATGGCCTGGCCGGTGTTTTCCACTACAGCCAGCATGCGCAAGGTTTCCAGGCGGATATTGAGCAGATCCTTCTGCATTTCGCCGGAGGCCTGGATGCTGGTCATCCAGTTGGTTTCGATGTCCTGCTCGGCCTCGTAAAGGTCGCCGAGCTTGAACAGTGAGAAAACGCCCAGCGCCATCACCAGCAGGGTGATGAGCGCGAAACAGAAGGCGGCACGGGGAGCGATGTTGAAGCTGCGAAGGTTCATGGCGGCACCAGATCAGAGGCGTTTTACCAACCACTCCCTGTCGGCCCAGCAACGCGAAGCCGTTTGCGCCTCGCATGACTGAACACTAGCAAAGTGCTACCAATGCGTGCGTTAAAAATATCTATCGCATTCAGGCAAAGTGCCATGCTTTTGCAATCGAAGCTGACCAATCGGCCAGTTATCGGGTACTGGCGCTTTACCACGCAATCTTTATCATCCGCAGCGCGAGTATGGGGAACTCCAGCCCACCGCCCTGGTGTCGAACCCCGAGTCCGACGTCAGGCGTGCCGCGACAGCCGCCCGGCCCTTTCACCCTATCAAAGGAACGATTGATGAGCATTCACAGCAACGCGGGGCTCCTTCCCGACGAGCACAGCCTGGTCAACCTGCCACGCCTGGTGGCGCGCTACTACAGCGAGCGCCCGGACCCGAGCGATCCCGCTCAGCAGGTAGCCTTCGGCACCTCGGGCCACCGCGGTTCTTCCCTGAAGAACAGCTTCAACGAATGGCACATCCTCGCCGTGACCCAGGCGATCTGCGATTACCGCCGCGGCCAGGACATCGACGGCCCGCTGTATATCGGCATGGACACCCACGCGCTATCCGAACCCGCTTTCGTTTCCGCCCTGGAAGTGCTGGCCGCCAACCGCATCGAAACCCGTATCGATGCCGGCTGCAGCGAAACCGCCGGCGAGCCGGGCTACACCCCTACCCCGGCGATCTCCAAGGCGATCCTCGACTACAACAAGGGCCGCAGCAGCGGCCTGGCCGATGGCATCGTCATCACCCCTTCGCACAACCCGCCGGCCGACGGCGGGTTCAAATACAACGCCAGCAACGGTGGCCCGGCCGATACTGGCGTGACCAAGTGGATCCAGGAACGCGCCAACGAACTGCTGGTGGCCGGCCTCAAGGGCGTGCAGCGCATCGACTACGCCAGCGCCCTGAAAGCCCCGAGCACCCAGCGCCACGACTTCATCGAACAGTACGTCGGCGATCTCGAGCAGGTGCTCGACCTGCAGGCGATTCGCGGCTCGGGCCTGAAATTCGCGGTCGACCCGCTGGGCGGTGCTGGCGTGCACTACTGGACGCGCATCGCCGAGCGCTTCGGCCTGCCGCTGGAGGTGCTGTCGACGCGTATCGACCCGACCTTCCGCTTCATGCGTGTCGACTGGGACGGCAAGATCCGCATGGATTGCAGTTCGCCCCATGCCATGGCCGGGCTGATCGAGAACAAGGACCGCTTCGACGTGTCCTTCGCCTGCGACACTGACCATGACCGTCACGGCATCGTCGCCCGCTCCGTGGGCCTGCTCAACCCCAACCATTATCTGGCCGTGGCCATCGAGTACCTGTTCACCCGCCGCCCGCAGTGGGCGGCCCAGGCTGCCATCGGCAAGACCCTGGTGTCCTCGTCGATGATCGACCGCGTGGCCACAGGCATCAGCCGCGACGTGGTGGAGGTACCGGTGGGCTTCAAGTGGTTCGTCGACGGCCTGATCGAAGGCCGTTTCGGTTTTGGCGGTGAAGAATCCGCCGGCGCCTCGTTCCTGCGCAAGGACGGCAGCGCCTGGTCGACCGACAAGGACGGCATCATCCTTGGCCTGCTGGCGGCGGAAATCACCGCCGTCACCGGCAAGGACCCGGGCGAGCGCTACCAGGCGCTGACCGAGCGTTTCGGCGCGCCGGTCTACCAACGGATCGACGCGCCAGCGGATCGCGAGCAGAAAGCGCGCCTGAGCAAGCTGTCGGCGTCCCAGGTCACCGCCAGCGAGCTGGCTGGCCAACCGATCACCGCGATTCTCACCGAGGCCCCTGGTAACGGTGCGGCCATCGGTGGGCTCAAGGTGGTCACCGAAACCGGCTGGTTCGCCGCCCGCCCGTCCGGCACCGAAGACGTTTACAAGATCTATGCCGAGAGCTTCGAGGGCGATGCCCACCTCGAGCGCATCCAGAGCGAGGCCAAGGCGCTGGTCGACAGCGTGCTGGCCGGCTGACCAACAAAAACGCCCGGCTGCTGCCGGGCGTTTTGTATAGGTCGATTCAACGCGCCTGGTTCAGGACGAATAAACCTGCGCGCCCTGTACGGCCTTGGCGCGACGCACGCTCTGCTGCTGTCGGTTCATCTGGTTCTGCACCTTGGCCACCGCACCCAGCACCTGCTGCGCCCACTGCTGGTCATCGGGGCGCACCACCACCACACGGAAGCCATGATGCTGGCCTTCTATCTGCACGCCTTCGGAATCGTCGACGTGCAGGTCGATATCGAATGCCGACGGCAATTTCGAGGGCGCATGCGACAGCCCGCGCTCCGTCAGCGCGTGCTTGTGGCGCACGCTGTTAACCACGCCGTCGACGTGGATGCCGTGGAGCATCAGCCAGCGCCGGATGTAGGCCGGCGTGCGCCCTGACGAGGTGTAGATCCACACGCTGCAATCCTGACGGCGCAGCTCGCGAATCAGCGAACGGGTGCCGATGCGCAATGGCTCGCCGAGCCAGCGATGGACGAACGCCGGCAGCCTGCTCGGCTCGGCATCGCTATGCAGGGCCTGGCAGGCCAGGGTGTCGTCGATGTCGAAGGAGATGCGCAGGCGCTGGCGCTTGAGCGAAGCCAGCGGCACGAGCCCCCTGAAGCTCTGCAACGTGGGCAGCTCGGTGAGGTGAGACAGACGGGCTGCAAAACGCTTGTTCATTACGCCTCCCACCCCTGTCCGGCCACGAGCTTTTTATCGCTGAGGAAGAACTTCTTGCGCTCGGGCGACTGGTCTTCCAGAAAGGCGGCGTATTTCTTCTTGATCTTGGGCAGTTCGTACAAGGCCTTCACACCGTGTTTGGCAGAGTTGCGGATCACCGAAGAAGGGTTGAAGTAGCCCTCGGCATTTTTCAGGGTCAGCACGAAAGGCGGCTGGCCGTCACGCATCAGCAGGTAGCTGACGATCAGCGAGCCGGTGCGGTTGTTGCCTTCGATGAACAGCTGCGGCTTGCTGAGAATCCGCACGTAGACGCCGGCGGCACGCTTCCAGACCGATTCGCCGCGATGCGCGCAATACCAGTTGAACACGTCTTTGATCCCGCCTTCGATGTTGTTGAAGAAGTGCGCTTCAGTTGCCGCCAGGTGCTGGGCGAACTCCTGCCGACGCGCCGCGTCTCGCCCACAGAGCACGGTAGCATTGAGCTCCAGCATCAGGTTCAGATTCTGCAGTTCGAACAGGTCGATGCCGCGGGCGACATAATCGTCAATCAGCGCGTAGCCCTCAAGCACATTTTCCAGCACTTCGTCGGTCAGCGGATCGCGGGGTTCGGTGAAGTGCCGGCTGAGCTCGGCGAAGCGGCTCTGCACTTCACGAAGAGCGTGCTCTACCGCTGGTAAATCGAGGCGACGCTTGGCAGGCATTGGCATTCCTGAACGAAAAATTTTGAAACGACAAAATGGCCGAATATCCAGCAGAGCGTTTTCACGCGCAACGGCATTCGGCCTGCAACGGTAAGCGCGGTTAGCTGAATTTGCCGCTGATGTAGTCCTCGGTCATTTTCTCTCGCGGGCTGCCGAAGATCTGATCCGTCGCGCCCATCTCGACCAGGTAGCCCGTACGGGTGCCCTGGGAGATGTCCACCGAGAAGAATGCAGTGGTGTCGGCCACACGGATCGCTTGCTGCATGTTGTGGGTGACCAGGGCGATGGTGTAGTCCTTCTTCAGCTCGATCATCAGCTCTTCGACCCGGCGCGTGGCGATCGGATCGAGCGCCGAGCAGGGTTCGTCGAGCAGCAGCACTTCCGGCTCGGTCGCGATGGCACGGGCGATACACAGGCGTTGCTGCTGACCGCCGGACAGCGACAGGCCGCTGACCTTGAGCTTGTCCTTGACCTCATCCCACAGCGCGGCGCCTTGCAGGGCGTGTTTGACGCGATCGCCCAGGTCACCCTTGTAGCGGTTGAGGCGCAGGCCGAACGCGACGTTGTCGAAGATGCTCATCGAGAACGGGTTGGGCTGCTGGAACACCATGCCGATGTAGCGCCGCACCACCACCGGATCGACACCTTTGCCATAAACGTCCTGGCCGAGGAAGTGCACGTGGCCCTCGAAACGGAAGCCTTTGACCAGATCGTTCATGCGGTTGAGGCTGCGCAACACGGTACTCTTGCCGCAACCGGACGGGCCGATGAAACCGGTGATCTTGTTCTTCTCGATCGGTACGTGGCTGTCGCGCACGGCCAGGAAGTTGCCGTAGAAGATCTTGTCCAGCTTGCAGTCCATGACCACGGGGGCGTGGGTCTCGAACGGGGCGGCTGTTTGTGCGGATAATTGGTTCACTGTCAGAGTGCTCCGATTCTCAATACTTGGGCTTGCCGAAAATACGGCTGATGACATTCACCATGAGCACGATCAGCACCAGGACCAGCGAAGCGGCCCAGGCCAGCTCGAGCTGGTTGTCGAACGGCATGCCGGAGAAGTTGTAGATCAGTACGGCAAGCGATGCCGTGGGATTCATCACGGCCAGCTCGCCGTTGTGATAGATCCAGTAGTTGCTGAACAGCGCGGTAAACAGCAGCGGAGCGGTTTCCCCAGCGGCGCGGGCCACAGCCAGCATGACGCCGGTGAGAATCGCCGGCAGGCCGGTCGGCAGGATGATCTTCCAGACCACCTGGGAGCGGGTGCAGCCCATACCGTAGGCAGCGTCCTTCATGACCTTGGGCACCATCTTCATCGCCTCTTCGGCGGTCAGCACGACGATGGGCAACATCAACACCGCCAGCGCTACACCGCCAGCCGGTGCCGAGTAGGTGCCAGTGGTGACCACCACCAGCGCATAGGCGAACACCCCGGCGAGAATCGACGGCAGTCCGGTAAGCATCTTGGCAGCAAAGCGCGCGGCATTGGCGAGCTTGCTATCCGGCCCCAGCTCGGCCAGGAAAATCGCCGCCAGAATGCCAACCGGCACGGCGATGGCCGCTGCGATGCCAACCATTACGAAGGTGCCGGCCATGGCGTTACCAAAACCACCACCGGTCTCGAAACCAGTGGGCGGCAGCTCGGTGAACACTTCCAGGCTCAGGCGCGCGCCGCCGCGGGTGATCAGCATGTAGAGCACGGAAAGCAGCGGCACGCTGGCCAGCAATGCCACGAGCCAGGCCAAGCCGGTCAACACCAGGCTGCGCAGTGCGCGGCCCTCGAAACGGCGCTGCAGGCTCGGCATCTCGGCGGGAGGAGCGGTCAGGTTAGTCATTATTTGTTGCCCCGCTGGGCGTAGACCATCAGCATCGAGCCGATGATGTTGACGATCAGGGTGATCAGCATCAGCACCAGGGCGGCGTACATCAACACCTCGACCTCGCGCGGCCCGGCTTCCGGGAAGTTCAGGGCCAGCAGGGCCGCCAGGGTGTTGGCCGGGGCGAACAGCGACAGGGAAATGTTGTTGGCGTTACCGACCAGCATGGCCAGGGCCATGGTCTCGCCCAGCGCACGGCCGAGGCCCAGCACCAGCGAACCGAAGATGCCCGTCGCGGCGGACGGCACCATCACCTTGAGAATCGCCTCCCAGTGGGTGGTGCCCATGCCGTAGGCGGCTTGCTTGGTCTTCATGGGAACGCTGGAGAGCGCATCCTGAGACACCGCTGCGATGGTCGGCAGGATCATGATCGCCAGTACCAGCGCGGCAGGCAGCAGGCCGGGGCCGCTCAGCGATGAGCCGAAAAAAGGGATCCAGCTGAGCTCGGCATGCAGCCAGGTGGTCACCGGTCGGATGGCCGGGATCACTACGTAGATACCCCACAGGCCGTAAACGACACTGGGGATGGCCGCCAGCAACTCGACGATGGTACGGAACACCGCCGCGAGCTTGGCAGGCAAGAAATCCTGGGTGAGAAAGATGGCCATGCTGATGCCGAAGAACCCAGCGATCAACAAGGCGATAAAGGCGCTATACAGCGTGCCCCAGATGGCGGGCAGGATGCCGTACTTGTTCTGATTGACATCCCAGACGGTGCCAAACAGCACATCGAAACCGTACTCCTGCATGCCGGGCAATGCCTTGCTTCCGACTTCGAAAACCAGAGCGAAGACCACGGCCAGAATCAGAACCACGCCCACTCGGGCGAGTGCGCGGAAGGTGCGGTCGACCAGAAAATCCTTCTTGGAAGGCGGCCGACAAGCAGAGTCAGGATTGTCTGGAACAAGGAAAGGGCTGGTCATTGGCTAATTCCGACGCATATGCACAACTCCGTCGGGCGGCTATCAGCCACTCCGACGGAGCCGTGCGGGCATTACTGGATGTTGGCAGAGGCTTTGCGAACCTGATCGATGACCGATTGCGGCAGCGGGATGTAACCCATCGAATCGGCGATCTTCTGACCTTCGGTCAGGCTGTACTCGACCATGTCACGCAGGGCCTTGGCCTTGGCCGGGTTGCCGTTGTCCTTGCGGAAGATCATCCAGGTGTAGGTGGTGATCGGGTAGGACTTGGCACCATCCGGGTCCGGCAGCCAGGCGACCAGGTTTTCCGGCATTTTTACCGCCGCCAACGCTTCGGCGCCGCTTTCGGCGTTCGGCACTACATATTCACCGGCCTTGTTTTCCAGTACGGCGAAGTCGACCTTGGCCAGCTTGGCGAAGCCGTACTCGATGTAGCCGATGGAGCCCGGGGTCTGGCGAACGGTAGCGGTCACGCCATCGTTCTTCGGCGATTTGATGAATTTGTCGCTGCCTGGCCAGTTGACGGTATTGCCCTCGCCCAGCTCCTTGTTGAACTCGGCATTGATGGCCGACAGGTGCTTGGTGAATACGGCGGTGGTGCCGCTGGAGTCAGCGCGCACGACGACGGTGATCGGCAGATCGGGCAGTTCCAGGTCGGGGTTGGCGGCAACGATCTTCGGATCGTTCCACTTGGTGATCTTGCCCAGGAAGATGTTCGAGTAAACGTCGCGAGGCAATTTAACGCCCTTCGGGTTGCCTGGCAGATTGTAGGCCAGAACGATTTCGCCCGCGGTCATCGGCAGCAGTTGCACGCCCTCGGCTACCTTGGCGATATCTTCCTCTTTCATCGCCGAGTCACTGGCGGCGAAGTCGACGGTCTTGTTCAGAAAATCCTGTACACCGGCACCGCTACCCTTGGACTGGTAGTCGACAGTAACGCCGGGGGTGTTCTGGCTGAAATCCTTGAACCAAGTCAGGTAGATCGGTGCTGGAAAGCTGGCACCGGAGCCGGTCAGTCGCAGATTTTCCGCAGCAAAGGACACCGAAGTGGCACAAAGAGAAACCGTGAAGGCGATGGCGGCGGACTTGATTAGCTTTTTCATTAGGGAACTCCTTGTGAGAGGGAGCCCGCACTTTGCATCAATCCTATGAACTTTTTGTGACAGGTACTGGCTGATCGCCCTTACCCTGATTTGCAGGGCGTCGAGAAAGGCGCAGAAAAGTTGCCAGGCCCCACCCCGTGGGCTGTGTGATGCCGTTACGGCATGTCATGGGCTAGTAACAATTTATGGCGTGCCTGCCCAATCGCTCGCACATCGAGCTGCCGTGGCGGGTCAGGCGGCTGTCTCGCAGGTGGTGGCCACAGAAAAACGCCACGCCAACATGAAAAAGCCCCGCCTGGTCGGGCGGGGCTTTTTTGCGCCTATTGGAGGGAATCAGGCAGTGGCGCGATAAGTACCGTCACGACCACGGCGCGACCACATCATCTTGGCAGCGGTTGGATTGATCGGCGAGCCGGTGAAGGTTGGCAGGCTGCGATCGATCCACTGGGCGCCCTGCCCCTTCCAGCTGATTTCGCCACTGATCAGTTTGTTGTCGCGCACGATCTCATGCAGCAGTGCCTGAACGCGGGTCTCGCAGAAAACGGTCTGGCGGTCAATCGCCTTTACGAAAGCAACTTCACCATCCTTGCGCAGCGTCATCAGTAACATCCCGTCGGGGCGCTTCTTGAAATCGATGGCGTAGTCCGGGAGGTTTTCGATCAGGTGCTGGATGGCGTATTGCATGGCTTGTACCCTCTGAGTGATGTTCCTTCGTCGAGAGGGATATTGCAGACTGCATGCCAGTTATAGGAAAAACCTAAACCACTGATTTAAAAGGACTATTTAAAGATGAAAAATAATTGAACTATGCATCCTGCACGGCAACCAGATTCTGGTCGTGCAAGATGCAATACTGGGAGGGAGGGGGATTATTCTATAGAGGGGTAATTTCCGCAGAAGTGCCCGTCCACCCGACACAAGGTAATCTTATGGCCCTCCCTACCCTGATCATCATCGACATGCAGCGCGGCATGCTCGAACCGGCAGCAGGCGCACGCAACAACTCCGATGCCCCGGCGCGCATCGCCGAACTGCTCCAGGCATGGAGATTGGCAGGCGCACCGGTGGTGCATGTGCGTCACATCTCCCGTTCGCCAGGCTCGCCGTTCGCACCGGGTCAGCCAGGTGCGGAATTCCAGCCAGCGCTGCAGCCGCTGCCCCAGGAACATGTGGTCGAGAAGAACGTGCCGGATGCATTCATCAACTCGGCACTGGAACGCTGGCTGCGGGTGCGCGGCCTGGATTCACTGGTGATCGTCGGCGTCAGCACCAACAATTCCGTGGAAGCAACAGCGCGCACGGCCGGCAATCTGGGCTTCACCACCCATGTGATCGCCGATGGCTGCTTCACTTTCGCCAAGACCGACTACCACGGGGTGCTACGTAGCGCCGAGGACGTGCACGCCATGGCGCTGGCCAATCTGCAGGATGAGTACGCGCAGGTAATAGAAAGCCAGGCAGCGCTAGCACTACTCAAGCAACTATAAGAACCTGTTCACGATCTTTATGGGCCTGAAGCGACAGGTGCAAGGCAGAAGCGGCCATTGTTGCTTTACCTGTGGGAACGGGCGGGGACGCCCAGTCCATGTCCGTGATTTTTTCGCGGGCATGGCCCGCTCCCACAGATAATCACCGGTTCACCCTATAGGAGCGACTGGCCGCTACTGCAACTTTGTTGCCCAAATCAGCGAACCTGGACTGAGAGATCATGAACAGGCTTAGAGAAAGGGTTGAGGTGGCCATGGACGGCCACCTCGACAGGTGGCGGATCAGAACCGCGGTTTGAGCGCCTGCCAGCTTGGGTCGTACTTCTGCATCTGGGTCACGTCGTTGCGCGAGCGGATGCCGCAGGTCAGGTACTGGTCGTTGAGCTTGGCCAACTGATCGTAGTCCAGCTCGACGCCCAGGCCCGGCGCGCGGGTCAGCGCCACGCAGCCATCGACGATGGGCAGCTTGCCGCCCTTGATCACTTCCTCATTCGGTTCCTGCCACGGATAGTGGGTGTCGCAGGCGTAGGACAGGTTCGGCACCGCCGCCGCCACATGGGTCATGGCCATCAGGCTGATGCCCAGGTGCGAGTTGGAGTGCATCGACACGCCCAGGCCGAAGGTGTCGCACATGCGCGCCAGGATCTGCGTGTCGCGCAGGCCGCCCCAGTAATGGTGGTCGGCCAGCACGATCTGCACGCTGTTCAGCGCCACGCTGCGGCGGAACTCGTCGAAGTCGGTGACCACCATATTGGTCGCCAGGGGAATGCCAGTGCGTTTGTGTACATCGGCCATGCCCTCCAGCCCCGGGCATGGATCTTCGTAGTATTCCAGATCATCACCCATCAGCTCGGCCATGCGCAGCGAGGTTTCCACCGACCAGTTGCCATTCGGGTCGATACGCAGTGGCGCTTCCGGAAAGGCCTGGCGCAGCGCCTTGATGCACGCCACCTCATGCTCGGGGCCGAGCAAGGTACCGGCCTTGAGCTTGATGCTCTTGAAGCCGTGCTCCTCGATCATGGTGCGCGCCTGGGCGACGATCTGCTCGGGGCTGATGCCCTCGCCCCAGCGGTCAGGTTTGTAGGGCGAGCCCACGTGCTCGGCGTACTTGAGAAACAGGTAGGCGCTGAACGGTACGCGATCACGCACCGCGCCGCCGAGCAGATCCACCAGCGGCATGCCCAGGGAACGCGCCTGCAGATCGAGAAAGGCCACCTCGAAAGCCGAATAGGCGTTGGCCACCTGTTTGCTGGGGTGCGAGCCCGGCGCCAGTTCGGCGCCCGCGGTGCCCGGTTTGAGCGCGGCCACGGTCTTCACCACCCGAGCGCGCAAGCCGTTCAGGTCGAAGGGGTCGAGACCGACCAGCGAATCCTGCATGGCCTGCAACACGCTGAGCACCGGCGCATCGCCATAGCTCTCGCCCAGGCCAATGAAACCGTTGTCGCTTTCCACTTCGATGATCGAACGCAGTGCGTAGGGTTCGTGGATGCCGCTGGCGTTGAGTAGCGGTGCGTCACGAAACGCAATCGGCGTCACGCGTACCTGTTTGATCCTCATCATTCAAATTCCTTGTGCTGGAAGTGGCGGCGCAGGCCTGGCCAGCGCCGGTGCATGTCAGGCGGGCGTTACGGCGGGCTTGGGGCTCACGCCATTGCCGTTGCCCTTGGCGCCCTTGCTGGTCTTGGTCATGAACACCAGGATGCCGGCGACCAGCGAGACCACCGCTAGGCCGATCAGCCCGCCCTCGATGGAGCCGGTGTGCTGCTCGAGATAACCGAAGGTGGCCGGCGCCACGAAACCGCCCAGGCTGCCTACCGAGTTGATCAGGGCGATCACCGCCGCAGCGATGCGCGCATCCAGATAGGCCTGGGGAATCGGCCAGAACAGCGAGGACGCCGCCTTGAAGCCGATCGCCGCGAAGCAGATGGCGATAAAGGAGAACACCGGCCCGCCGGTGGTGGACATGAACAGCCCGAACGCCGCGATGATGAACGCCGCCGAGGCCCAGGCCTGCTGCCACTTGTAACGCGAGGCCAGGGCGGCGAAGGCATACATGGCAGCGACCGAGATGATCCAGGGAATGGAGTTGAACAGGCCGACCTCGAAGTCGCCCAGCCCGCCCATGGAGCGGATGATGCTCGGCAGCCAGAAGGTACAACCATAGATGGTCAGGGAGATGGAGAAGTACAGGAAGCAGAACAGCATGATCTGCGGGTCACGCAGCAGCTTGAACACCGAGTGCTTGACCGCACCGGTCTCCCCCGCCGCCAGTTGACGCTGACGCTGCTCTTCGTCGATGCAATCGGTCAGCGCCTGGCTCTCCTCACGGGTCAGCCACTTGGCGTCCTTGGGCAGCGAGTCCAGCCAGAACCACACGAAGCCGCACAGCAGCACCGAGAACATGCCCTCGATGAAGAACATCCACTGCCAGCCCTTCATGCCCAGGCCGTCGATCTGCAGCAGTGCCCCGGACAGCGGCCCGGAGATGATCGAAGCGATCGCCGAGCCACTCAGGAAGATGGCCATGGCCTTGCCGCGTTCACCGGCCGGCAACCACTTGGTGAAGTAGTACACCACGCCCGGGAAGAACCCGGCCTCGGCGACGCCGAGCAAAAAGCGCAGGATGTAGAACCAGGTTTCGTTGGGCACGAAGGCCATCGCAGTGGCGACGATGCCCCAGGTGAACATGATGCGAGTCAGCCATACCTTGGCGCCGTAGCGCTGCAGCAGCATGTTCGAGGGCACTTCGAATAGCGCGTAGCCGATGAAGAACAGGCCAGCGCCCAGGCCGTAGGCCGCAGCGCCGATACCCAGGTCGGTTTCCAGATGACTGCGCACGAAGCCGATGTTCACCCGGTCGATGTAGTTGACGATGAACATGACCACGAACAGCGGCAGTACGTGGCGTTTCACTTTCGAGACCGCGCGGGCGACAACCTGCGGGTCGGCTGAACCTTGAACGTTATTCAATTGGGGCGACTCCCGATCATTGTTTTTGTGGGATGCGCCGATCATGTACGCGGGCATTGATCCCGTCTAATCTATATTGGCATTCGATTGATACCTGGATTAGATCAATGTTCGAACTCGCTCAACTTCGCTGCTTCACCACCGTTGCCACCGAACTCAACTTTCGGCGCGCCGCGGAGCGGTTGAACATGACCCAGCCACCCTTGAGCCGGCAAATCCAGCTGCTCGAACACAGCCTTGGCGTCGAACTGTTCACCCGCAGTACGCGCAGCGTCGCGCTCACCGCCGCTGGCCGGGCATTCTTCATCGAAGCGCAGAACCTGCTGGAGCGCGCCCACCAGGCCGCTGCCTCGGCGCGGCGCTTCGCCGCTGGCGATATCGGTTCGGTAAGCATCAGCTTCGTGGGCAGTGCGGTGTACGAATTCCTGCCCAGGGTGATCGCCGAGGCGCGCCTCAATCAGCCTCAGGTGAAGATTTCCTTGAGCGAGATGAACACCCACCAGCAACACGAAGCGCTGCGCACCCGGCGCATCGACCTGGGCATCGTGCGCCAGCCACTGCTGCAGGCCGGCTACGAAAACGAATGCCTGGTGCGCGAACCCTTCGTGCTGGCCATTCCCCGCCAGCACCCGCTGGCCGTGGTCGGTCAGGTGGGCGTTCGGGATCTGGATGGCGCGCCCTTCCTGATGTACTCCCACGCCGCCTACCCGCCGTTCAACGAGCTGTTGACCGGTATGTTTCGCTCGGCCGGCGTGGCCCCGGAATACGTGCAATGGCTGGGCTCGTCGCTGACCATCCTGGCGCTGGTCAACGCCGGCATGGGCCTGGCCCTGGTGCCGCGCTGCGCCACCAATGTGGTGTTCAAGGACGTGTGCTTTCGCGAGATCGACCTCGGCGAAGGCATCCAGAGCGAGCTGCACCTGACCTGGCGCAGCAACAACGACAACCCCGCCTGCCTGATGCTGCTCGAGGCCATCCGCGCGGCCGTGGCGGCGGAGGTGCACTGAAGGTGGACATCGCCGCCACCTGCGCCCGACACGGGGAGATCCCGGTCGCTTCAAAGATGAATACCGAAATCTCTGCCGGGTTTCGCTTCACTCCGTATAGCCATCGGACGAGGTCACTTAGTGCTTGTCCATGCCCAGTTTCTTTTCCAGGTAGTGGATGTTGATCCCACCCTGGCAGAAACCCTTGTCGCGAACCAGGTCGCGGTGCAGCGGCACGTTGGTCTTGATGCCGTCGACGACGATCTCGTCCAGGGCGTTGCGCATGCGGGCCATGGCCTCGTCGCGGGTCACGCCGTAGGTGATCAGCTTGCCGATCAGCGAGTCGTAGTTCGGCGGTACCGAGTAGCCGCTGTACAGGTGCGAGTCGACACGCACACCGAAACCGCCCGGAGCGTGGAAGTGCTTCACCTTGCCGGGGCAAGGCATGAAGTTGTCCGGGTCTTCGGCGTTGATGCGGCACTCCAGGGCGTGGCCCAGGAGCTTGATGTCTTCCTGCTTGTAGGACAGCTTGTTGCCCGCGGCGATGCTGAGCATCTCCTTGACGATGTCGATGCCGGTGACCATTTCGGTAACCGGGTGCTCGACCTGAACGCGGGTGTTCATCTCGATGAAGTAGAAACGGCCGTCTTCATAAAGGAACTCGAAGGTACCGGCACCGCGGTAGCCGATTTCGATGCAGGCATCGACGCAGCGCTTGAGCACTTCGGCGCGGGCCTTCTCGTCGATCAGCGGCGCCGGGGCTTCTTCCAGCACCTTCTGGTGACGGCGCTGCAGCGAGCAGTCGCGGTCGTACAGGTGGATGGCGTTGCCCTGGCCGTCGGACAGCACCTGGACTTCCACGTGGCGTGGGTTGCCGAGGAATTTCTCCAGGTAGACCATCGGGTTGCCGAACGCGGCACCGGCTTCGGTGCGGGTCAGCTTGGCCGACTTGATCAGGTCTTCTTCCTTCCACACCACGCGCATGCCGCGACCACCGCCGCCGCCGGCGGCCTTGATGATCACCGGATAGCCGACTTCACGGGCGATGCGCAGGGCTTGCGCTTCGTCTTCCGGCAGCGGGCCGTCGGAGCCTGGAACCACCGGTACGCCGGCCTTGATCATGGCGTCCTTGGCGGACACCTTGTCACCCATCAGGCGGATGGTGTCGGCTTTCGGGC
>NZ_MSXV01000050.1:104478-351738 GCF_001945395.1 Pseudomonas sp. PA15(2017)
GCAGGCACGCAGGATGCGCAGGGCGATCTCGCCGCGGTTGGCGATCAGAACTTTTTCCAGCTTCTGCATTACGGGTTCCCCGTGCATCAGACGATGGTGAACAGCGGTTGATCGTATTCCACCGGCTGGCCGTTCTCGACCAGGATGGACGCGATGGTGCCGCTCACCTCGGCCTCGACGTGATTCATCATCTTCATCGCCTCGATGATACACAGCAGGTCGCCCTTGCTGACCGCCTGCCCGACCTCGACCAGTGACGGCGCCTCTGGCGACTCGCTGCGATAGAAGATGCCGACCATCGGCGCGCAGATGTCATGCCCCGCGCTGCTTGCCTTGTTGGCGCGGGAGTCAGCCGGCACCTGCTCGGCCGAGCGTTGCGCTTTGCCAGCGACCCGCGACTGGCCCTTGTTCGACAGGCGCAGATGGAAGTCGCCTTCGCGAACTTCGAGTTCGTCCAGACCGGTGCGCTCGACCAGTTCGGCCAGTTTTTCGATGCGTTGAATGTCCAACTCGATTCCTCTCGGTTTCAGTTCAGCCGCGCGGCCATTTCGTCGACGCGCCAGTCGAGCACCAGCATGTGCCCGGGATAGTGGGAAAATACATAGGGTGCGCCCAGGGCAGGCAGCACCAGTTGGGGCGTCACACCGCAGGCCCAGAACACCGGCACGCTGTCTTCGTCCATCGGCGGCAGCACGCCGAAGTCCGGCGTGCTGAGGTCGGCGATGCCCAACCTGGCCGGGTCACCGACGTGCACCGGCGCGCCGTGGCCGGTCGGGTAGCGCGCTGTCACTTCCACGGCCAGCGCCACCTTGCTAGCCGGGACCGGGCGCATACTGACCACCAGCGGCCCGGACAGGCCGCCGGCCTCGCGACACGGCAGCATCGTGCGGTAAACCGCCGGCGCCGCGCCGGAAACCGGGATGCCGGCGCGGCGCAGCGGTGCGTCGAAGGTATGGCTGCAACCGAGCAGAAAGCCCACGGCGTCGTCCTGCCAATAGTCACTCAGGTCGGTGGGTTCGTCGACCAGCACGCCCTCCTTCCATACCCGATAGCGCGGCAGCATGCTGCGCAGGTCGATGGGCCCATTGCGGCCGTCGACGAACGGGCTACCCGGCTCGGTAACGGCGATCAATGGGCAGCTCTTCGGATTGCGCGTGCAGAACAACAGAAAGTCGTAGGCATGGGCACGCGGCACTACCGCCAGGTTGGCCTGCTGGTGGTCGTCGAGCACGCCCGAGGTGGGACGCACCCATTCGCCTCGGGCGATCATCTCGCGCAATTGATGGGGCGTGTCCGGCACAGCGGTGGCGTCCAGGTTCATCGCGACAGCTCCGTGTGGGCGGTTTCGCGCAGGGTCAGCAATGCCAGCAGCGCACAGAACGCCGCAGCGGCCATGAAGATGCCAGGGGTCAGCAGGAAATCGGTCTTGGCGATGATCCAGGTCACCACATACGGCGTGAGGCCACCGCCGAGAATCGCGCCGATGTTGAAGCTGATCGCCATCGCCGTGTAGCGCACCCGGGTCGGGAACTGCTCGGCGTAGGTCGGGTAGCCCACCGACTGGATGATCGGCATCGGCAGCGTAGCGATAAACATGGCCAGTGCCGCGATCCATAGTGAGCCGCTATCCATCAGCAGCATCATCGGGATGACCAGGGTGATGTAGCCGACAAAGCCGATGGTCAACACCTTGCGACGGCCCAGGCGATCGGAAAGCCCACCCCAGAATGGCATCATCGCCGCCATGCACAGGCTGATGCAGGCGATCACCCAGAATACCTTGGACTTGTCGAAGCCCAGGTAGGTGGTCAGGTAGACGTTCATGAATACCAGGCCGATCCAGTAACCGGCGTTCTGCCCGAAGGTCAGCAGAATCACCCGCCCTACGGGGCCCAGTTGCGTGCTCAGCACTTCTCTGATCGGTGCCTTGGGCGGCTGCTCCTTCTCGAGAAAGGCCTTGAACTCCGGGGTTTCCTCGACATTGTGGCGCATCTTGCAGGAGATCAGCACCAATGGAATGGCCAGCAGAAACGGTATGCGCCAGCCCCACTCACGCAGTTGCTCATCGCTGAGCAGGCCAGTGGTGGTGGCGCAGACGATTGCCGCCAGGCCGCCCCCCAGCGCCACGCCGACCGGGGTGAAGGCACCGAAAAAGCCGCGCCGACCGGTCGGCGAGGACTCGGCGACGAAGGCCGCCGCGCCGATTACTTCGGCACCCGCGAAGAAGCCCTGGGTCAGACGCATCAGCACCAGCAGAGTCGGCGCAAGGATGCCCACCTGAGCCGCGGTGGGCAGCAAGCCGATCGCTGCCGTCGCCACGCCCATGCCGATCACCGTGGTGAGTAGCACCTTGCGCCGGCCGATCCTGTCGCCGAGCCGGCCGAGCAACACCCCGCCCAGCGGCCGGATCAGAAACGAGCTGCCGAACACCGCCAATGCGGCGAGCAGCGAAGCGGTCGGGTTGTCGCCGGGGAAGAACAGCGGGCCGATGATCACGGCCATGTAACCGTACACACCGAACTCGTAATACTCGACCGCGGTGCCCGTTGCCGAAGCGGTAGCGGCACGTTTGGCGACCGAGGAAGCTTTTTGCGGGGCGGCCGAAGCCGCTCCCGAATAATCAGGACTGAGCACGCGAGACATATCTCACCTTTATGTCGATTTATGGAGGCAGTGTTGGCCAGTCAGGCTGGCTGTTTCTTGTCGTCCGTAACGCAGCGCGGCGGCTGCAGTCACGGCCCTCTTGCTTTTTATTGGCTTGGTGAATCCCGGCAGTGATAAGGGTGTCGCGGCCCGTCTCCAGTGGGCGTGGGGTGTGACTGACACGGCGTTGCTGTTGTTATCCGGGCCGCGTCATGGCTTGTTCGTGCCGGGCGCCTGCAGCAGCACGCCCTGTTCCTCCAGTGCCTGACGAATCGCCCGGGCGAATTGCGGCGCGCCGGGCTGATCACCGTGGATACAGACGCTGTCCGCACGCACGGACACCCAGGTGCCCTGCTGGCTGCGCACTCTGCCCTCGTGGAGCATCGTCAATATCTGCGCGGTAGCGACTTCGGGATCTTCGATCATCGCGCCGAGCGTGCCCCGGGCAGTCAGGGAGCCGTCCGCCTGGTAGGAACGG
This sequence comes from Pseudomonas sp. PA15(2017), assembly GCF_001945395.1. Classification (GTDB taxonomy): domain Bacteria; phylum Pseudomonadota; class Gammaproteobacteria; order Pseudomonadales; family Pseudomonadaceae; genus Aquipseudomonas. Next base: position 107,600 of record NZ_MSXV01000050.1, read on the forward strand.
TCGGCGAATACTTCGTGGACGACCCGCAGGCCCAGCGCCTCACCGGCGCGGGTCAGTTCGCTGTTGGCCAGGCCGAAGAGAATCAGTGCCGCGTCGACATCCCTGATCGCCTGGCAGACCCCCGTGGCCAGCTCGCGGTCACGGGCCGCCATGTTGTAGAGCGCGCCATGGGGTTTGACATGCCGAAGCTCGACGCCGGCAGCGGCAGTGAAGCCCTTCAGCGCACCGACCTGATAGACGACGAATGCATAGGCTTCGTCCATCGACAGCTGCATTTCCCGGCGACCGAACCCCTGCAGATCCGGCAGGCCGGGATGAGCACCTACGGCGACGCCAAGCGCCTTGGCGCGGGCCACGGTGGCGCGCATGGTCGGCGCATCGCCGGCATGGAAACCACAGGCGATGTTCGCCGAGGTGATGTAAGGCAGCACGTCGGCGTCGCTACCGGCCGAGTAAAGGCCGAAGCTCTCGCCCAGGTCGCTGTTGAAATCAATCTGCATGGCCGGCCTCCAGCTCGGCGAACAACGCGCTGCGCGCCAGGCTCAGTTGTTGGGCCCGATCCAGGCTGACCTGCTCGAAGCGAATTTCCTCACCAGGCAGCTTCTGTGCCAGGCGCGGCAGATCGACACTGATCACACTGGCGATTTTCGGGTAGCCGCCGGTGGTCTGCCGATCGGCCATCAACACGATCGGCTGGCCATTGGGCGGTACCTGAACGGTGCCGAAAACGACCGCCTCCGACAGCAGGTTGGCCGGCTCGATCAGCTCGATGGGTTCGCCCTCGAGGCGATAGCCCATGCGCTCCGAATCGTTCTCGATGCGATAGGCGCTGGACAAAAAGCGCGCCTGGGCAGCGGGCTGAAAGAGCGCCCACTGGCGACCGGCGACAACGCGGATCGGCCCATCCTCGTAGCCCAGCAGGGCCGATTCACGAGGCAGCAGTACCCGCGGCGGATTAGCGAAGCCGGAAGCGATGCCAATCACATCGTCACGGCGCAACGCCCGGCCGGCAAGCCCACCATAGGCGCCGCGGCCGTAGGTGCTGGTGCTGCCCAGCGTAGTCGGCAGCCGATAGCCGTCGCGCACCGCCAGATAGGCACGAGCACCATGGACCCGCTTACCGAAAGCCAAGACTGCACCCGAGCGCACACGCACGGCTCGTAGCGGCTCGAGGGGCTGGCCATCCAGCGTCGCACCCAGATCGGCCCCGGCCAGTGCAATCACGGTACCGGCCTGAAAGACCAGCTCCGGGCCCTGCAAGGTGATTTCCAGAGTGGCCTGCTCGGCCCCGTTGCCCACCAGCAGGTTGGCCAGGCGATGGGCGTTCTCGTCCATCACGCCATTGGCCGGCACGCCAAGATGCTGAAAACCGCTGCGGCCCAGGTCTTGAAAGGTACAGGCCAGACCAGGCTTGAGTACACGAAGCGTCATGGGCGCACCTCGGTCAGAGCCTGGAACTGCTCAGCGTCGATTGCGACGAAACGCACCCGGTCACCGGCCTGCAGCAAGCAGGGTGACGCGTTTGCAAGGTCGAATACGTTGAGCGGCGTACGGCCGATCAGGTTCCAGCCCCCTGGCAAATCCGTGGGATAGATGACGCTCTGGCGGTTCGCCACGCCGATGCTGCCTTTGGCCACCAAGGTACGTGGCGTGCTGCGGCGCGGTATGGCCAGGCGCGCATCGAACTCGCCGATGTAAGCATGGCCGGGCGCGAAGCCGAGCATCAGCACATCCATGGGCGTACGGGTGTGCAGCTCGATCACTTCACTGGGTGTCAGGCCGCAGGCGCGGGCCACCTCATCGAGGTCGGGGCCATGCTCGCCGCCGTAGCACACCGGCAGGGTAATCTCCATCGAGGTGGCCTCCCCGCCCCGGAGTTCCAGGCTGCCGAGCAGTGCTTCCAGCTGGCGAGTCAGGCTGCGATACGGCAACTCTGCCGCCAGGCAGTGAACGCGCTCGGCGCGATAATGCAGGCCGATGGAAACCATGCCCGGCACGACGTCGGTGATGCCGACGAGCGAACCCCGGCTGCGCTGCGCCTCGATCTGCCGAGCAACGGCAGCGGCATGGCGGTTGGCCGCAAGGCTGAACTGTGCGGCGAACTGGATGATCAGGCAGGCATCGCCGCAAGGAACGATCTGCCAGGCATGCAGTGCCTGATGGATAACGGAGGAATCAACGGTTGCTGGCTGGCCCATGGCGTCTTCATCGTCTTTGGCAGATGAAATGAAGCGCTCGACGGATACACCACCCGCCACGGGCCAGCGGATTGACAAATAAAATCGATCATTATCGATTGTTATTCTCATCAAGCCAGGCCCACGGAAGAGAGATGCCGCAAAGCATTTTTGTCGAGCCGCCACTCTGTGCTGGCGGTCTGCGTTAGCGCATCACTTGGCGAACAGCTGGCTCATGTCCTTGAACGCCTTGAACTCCAGCGCGTTGCCGCACGGGTCGAAGAGGAACATGGTGGCCTGCTCGCCGACCTGGCCCTTGAAGCGTACGTAGGGCTCGATCACGAACTGGGTTTCACGGGCGCGCAGGCGGTCGGCCAGGGCTTCCCACTCTTCCCAGTGCAGGATGATGCCGAAGTGCGGCACCGGCACGTTGTGCCCATCGACGGCGTTGGTGTGCGCGGATTCCTGGGACGCCGTTTTCGGGTGCTCGTGGATCACCAGTTGGTGGCCGTAGAAATCGAAGTCGACCCAATGGTCGGACGAGCGGCCTTCGGGCAGGCCGAATACATCACCATAGAAAGCGCGCGCAGCGGCCAGGTCGTAGACGGGAATAGCGAGGTGGAAAGGCGAAAGGCTCACGGTAAGTCATCCTGTGCGGTGTTTTTCTGTCGCCCATGGTGCAACTTGCCGCCCGCGCAGAAAAGCGGATATCTTTTGATTCGAGCTCAAATAATTTCGATCAATCGACCGCAGAACGAGCGCCATGCTTCGCGAACTGAAAACCTTTCTGACCGTCGTTCGCTGCGGCACCTTCGCCGCTGCCGGCAAGCAGATCGGCCTGACCCAGTCGGCGGTCAGTGCGCAGATCAGAAACCTCGAAGATAGCGTTGGCCAGGCGCTGTTCGACCGTACCGGGCGCACCGCCACCCTCAACCAGGCCGGCGCACGAGCGGTCCCGCTGGCGGAAAAGATCCTCGAGCAATTCAGCTTGATGAGCACCCCCGAGCGGCTCGAGGATTACCGGGGGGAATTGCGCATCGGCGCCATCGGGACCGTTCAATCCTGCCTGATGCCGGCGATGCTGCTGAAGCTTCGCGAACAGGCACCGGGCATCGAGACCAAGCTGGTGCCCGGCGTCTCGCTGGACCTGCTCAATCAGGTGGACAGCGGCGAAATCGACCTGGCGATCATCATCCGCCCGCCTTTCCAGCTGCCCAAGGAGCTGGAGCTCGAGCTGGTGCGCAGCGAACCTTTCGTGCTGGTAGCGCCCATCGACATGGACGCCAACGAGCCCTTGAAGATGCTGACCGAGCATCCGTTCATACGCTATGACCGCAGTTCCTTCGGCGGCCGCCAGGTCACCCAGTTCATGCGCAGGCAACGCATCCAGCCCCGCCAGGTGCTGGAACTGGACGAGCTGGACGCCATCGCCAAGATGGTCGAGAGCGGCCTGGGCATCGCGCTGATCCCAGAGGCCGGCCTATGGGTCGAAAACAAGCCCCAGGTGCAGATCATCGACCTTGGCGACAAGGTGTTCCATCGCGACCTGGTGCTGATTTCCCGCTACGGCTCACGCCAATCACCGGCCCAGAAACTGTTCCGCGCATGCGTGATGGCGCAGGTTTGAATGCACGAGCAAGGAGGGCCGGCAACGTGGCGAAAACGGACGGCCGACAGCCACTTGTGGGAACGGGCCATGCCCGTGATTTCGCGGGCATGGCCCGTTCCCACAGGTACTGCATCAATGTCCGCTTCTGCCTTCTACCGACCTCACCTGAACCACACGACCGCCACCGACAGCCTCAGATCCACTGATCGTTGCGCTTGCGACGCAGGCGGAACATGGTCGGCAGGATCAACCCCGCCAGCAGGCCGGCGCCGGCGATGCTGCCGCCGTAGACCATGTAGCGCATCAGCACCTGCTTCTGCTCGTCGCCCAGTTGAGCCTGGGCTTCGCGCAGCTCCGAGCGGGCCTGGTTGAGCTCGATGTCCAGGGCGCTGCGGCTGGCTTCAAGTTCGTCGATTAGGGTCTTGCGCGAGTCGAGGGTCTCCTGCATGCCTTGCACGCGGGTTTCCCAGGTCTCGTTGATGCCCTTGAGCTCGGTGCTCAGCTCGGTGACCTTCTGCTCCAGCGCCGGCAGCCGCTCGGCCTGGCCGGGTACTTCCTGCAGGTCGCGGTTGGGGATCCACACCGCGTCGCCGTTCTCGCCGCGCACCTGACTGTAGTCGCCCTGAGTGCGCAGCAGTTGCACGCGGGTGCCGGAGCTCAGGGTGCCGACGATGCGATAGCCCTCGGTGGGGCCACTGCGCACGTAGGTGTTGAGGCTGTCACTGACCCAACGCACGTTGTCGCTGGCCTGTTGGGCGTGGGCCGGCGCGGCGGCCAGCAGCAGGCCGGATAGAATGCAAGTCCCCAGTGCGCGAAGCGGCGACAGGGAAAAGGAGGCAGAAAAAGGGCGGGCTAGGGACATAAAAACCATCTTCACTCGGCGTGGAACACAATGCGACGTAGCGCGCGAACGTCGGCCAGGCGAATTGTTGTAACCGGCGCGAAAGTGGCGCAACGCCATGCCTTTCGCCGGTTTGGCCGACTGCTGAAAGACCGCAGCAGATCGGTCGGGTTCCTCAGCACCCGGCAGATTGGTGGCGCACCGGCGAACGGCGACAGCCCCTACCCCAGCCGGCATTGCATATGCGTGGTCTGCCACACCGGATCGCGCTCCACGTCGGTGACCGTAAAGCCCTGCCTTTCCCAGAAACGAATGGCGCCCGGCAGAAAGGGATGGGTGTGCAGATAGAGCACCTCCACGCCCTGACCGATGGCGTGCTCGCGCAACCGACTGCACAACCTTGCGGCCAGGCCGGAGCGCCTGAAGGCCGGCGCCACGAACAGGCGCACGATCTCCACCGTGCGCACACCCCGATAGTCGAGCTGGGCGAAACGATGGTCGTACGGCAGATAGCCAACGGCCGCGACGACCTCGCCCGCACAGCGCGCCAACCAGAATGCGCCCACCTCGCCCTGCACGTATATTTGCGCGAACCGCTGCAGGTCAGCCGGCAGCACGCGGCTGTCCAGCATCGGGAAGACCTCGGCGCGGGCCGCCATCACGAAGCCGATCGCTTCGTCTATATCCGCTGTCGTGGCCTGGGCAATCTGTACGGAAGCAGTCTCCATCATGAGGTCGATGCGCACTCGGTCGCTTGCTTTAAAGATGCGCAACATAACGCGCAGGTAAAAGCCAGCCAAGTCGCAAGGCCCATCGGGCACCAATCGGCCATCAGCTTGTCAGTGCAAACCTGGCGAAGGAAATCGACGCGACATTTATCCTTGAGCCCCGCCGCCGTTCTCGTTATAAGTCCCGCTAATTTTCCAAGGCCCATCAGGCAGACCATGAGCCAAGCTGATCTCCTCGACCAAGACCCCGTGTTCCAGCTCAAAGGCAGCATGCTGGCCATCACCGTGATGGAGCTGGCGCACAACGACCTGGCCCGCCTCGATGCGCAACTTGCCGAAAAGGTCGCCCAGGCGCCCAACTTCTTCAGCAACACGCCGCTGGTCCTGGCCCTCGACAAACTGCCGCGCGAGGAAGGTGATCTCGATCTGGGCGAGCTCATGGCCCTGTGCCGCCAGCACGGCCTGCGCACCCTGGCCGTGCGCGCCAGCCGCGAGGAGGACATCGCCGCAGCCAATGCCCTGGACCTGCCGGTGCTGCCACCGTCCGGCGCCCGCGAGCGGGTCATCGACCCGGCGCCCAAACCGGTCGAGCCGCCCAAGCCGATGGAGCCCGAGGTCAAGCCGACCCGCGTCATCACCACCCCGGTGCGCGGCGGCCAGCAGATCTACGCCCAGGGCTGCGACCTGGTGGTGCTGGCCCCGGTGAGTGCCGGCGCGGAACTTCTCGCCGACGGTAACATCCATGTCTACGCCCCAATGCGTGGTCGGGCACTGGCCGGCGTCAAGGGCAACCGGCAAGCACGAATCTTCTGCCAGCAGATGGGTGCCGAACTGCTCTCCATTGCTGGCCAGTACAAGGTTGCCGAAGATCTGCGCCGCGACCCGAACTGGGGTCGCGCCGTGCAAGTCAGCCTGATCGGCGACGTGTTGAACATCACCCGTCTTTAACGGATACTGCCCGGCACTTTTAACTGTCACACAGGGCCCTCGAACGCCTCTGGGCGGGCTGTCAAAACAATCATCGGCCACCCTGGCGAGCACCGCGCACGCCGCAGCCGAGCGATTCTTTCGACAGACCGCCAATCGCGGCAGGTTCCTGCTTTTATTCATTTTTAGGGTGAATCACCTTGGCCAAGATCCTCGTAGTCACTTCCGGCAAAGGTGGCGTCGGTAAAACCACCACCAGCGCTGCCATCGGTACCGGCCTCGCCTTGCGCGGCCACAAGACCGTCATCGTCGACTTCGACGTCGGCCTGCGTAACCTCGACCTGATCATGGGCTGCGAACGCCGCGTGGTGTACGACTTCGTCAACGTCGTCAACGGCGAAGCCACCCTCACCCAGGCCCTGATCAAGGACAAGCGTCTCGAGAACCTCTACGTGCTGGCCGCCAGCCAGACCCGTGACAAGGACGCCCTGACCCAGGAAGGCGTCGAAAAGGTCATCGCCGAGCTGTCGCAGAACTTCGAATACGTGGTCTGCGACTCGCCGGCCGGTATCGAGAAAGGCGCTCACCTGGCCATGTACTTCGCCGACGAAGCCATCGTGGTCACCAACCCGGAAGTTTCCTCGGTACGTGACTCGGACCGCATGCTGGGCCTGCTGGCCAGCAAGTCGCGCCGCGCCGAACAGGGCGGCGAGCCGATCAAGGAACACCTGCTGCTGACCCGCTACAACCCCGAGCGCGTCACCAAGGGCGAAATGCTCGGCGTGGAAGACGTCGAGGAAATCCTCGCCATTCGCCTGCTCGGCGTGATCCCCGAGTCCCAGGCGGTGCTCAAGGCTTCCAACCAGGGCGTGCCGGTTATCCTCGATGACCAGAGCGACGCCGGCCAGGCTTACAGCGACGCCGTGGATCGCCTGCTCGGCAAGGAAGTGGCGCACCGCTTCCTCGATGTTAAGAAGCAGGGCTTCCTGCAACGCCTATTCGGAGGTCGCGAATGAATATTTTCGACTTCTTGCGCTCGCGCAAGAAGGAAACCACAGCCTCCATCGCCAAAGAGCGCCTGCAGATCATCGTTGCCCACGAACGTGGCCAGCGCACCCAGCCCGACTACCTGCCTGCCCTGCAGCAGGAGCTGGTCGAGGTGATCCGCAAGTACGTGGCCATCGACTCGGACCAGGTGCAGGTCGCCCTGGAAAACCAGGGTAGCTGCTCGATCCTGGAGCTGAACATCACCCTGCCGGATCGTTAGACGAACCGGCAACGAAGCCTGAACGCGATGGCGGCCCTGGTGGCCGCCATTTTGCTGTCACCAGCCTGCCTGTGGGAGCGGATTTATCCGCGAGCTCCTACAGGCTAAGCGCATCGCGGATAAATCCGCTCCTACAGAATCTGTACACGCCCATGCCGCTCAGCCAAATCGAAATCGTCCACCAGGATGCCGCCCTGCTGGTGATCAACAAGCCTACCCTGCTGCTCTCGGTGCCCGGCCGCGCCGACGACAACAAGGATTGCCTGGTCACGCGCCTGCAGGAAAACGGCTACCCCGAGGCGCGCATCGTGCATCGCCTGGACTGGGAAACCTCGGGGCTGATAGTGCTGGCACGTGACGCCGACAGCCACCGCGAGCTGTCGCGCCAGTTTCACGACCGGGAAACCGAAAAGGCTTACACGGCCCTGTGCTGGGGCTCGCCCGAGGGCGACAGCGGCAGCATCGACCTGCCCCTGCGCTACGACCCGCCGACCAAACCGCGCCACGTCGTCTGCCACGAACACGGCAAGCACGCCCTGACCTTCTGGCGCGTGCTCGAACGCCACCCTGAGCATGCCCGCGTCGAGCTGACGCCGATCACCGGCCGCTCCCACCAACTGCGCGTGCACATGCTGTCCATCGGCCATCCGTTGCTCGGCGATGGCCTCTACGCCCACGAACGGGCCCTGGCCGCCTACCCGCGCCTGTGTCTGCACGCCAGCATGCTCACCCTCACCCACCCGCAAAGCGGCGAACGCCTACGCTTCGAGTGCCCGGCGCCGTTCTGAACGGCTGAATCGTTCCGTAGCCTGGGTAGAGCGCAGCGAAACCCGGGGTTGCTCCTGGGTATCGCTTCGCTCAACACCAGGCTACGACTGGCGAATTGCCAGATCCGCCATGGCAACCGCCGCCCCGATAAGCGACAATGTCGCCCCGCCAAGCGATGACTGCAGTGCAGCCGACAAATCGTACGCGCGCCGGATAGCCAACCGCCCACCTCTGCAATCAAGGAATTTGCATGGCCCTGTCTTGCCCGCGTTTTGCTCCGAGCCTGCTCGCCCTGGCGCTGAGCCCGACCTTCTGTTGGGCCGCCGAGTCGGCCATGCTGCTCGATGCCACCACCATCGAGGAGCAGGCTGACGACGGTTACCGGGCGCGCAGCGCTGCAGTGGGCGGCTTCGCTCAAGCCGAGTTGCTCGACACGCCCGCTTCGGTGGCGGTGATCAATCGCCAACTGATCGACGACCAGCAGGCGCGCCTGCTCAGCGACGTGCTGAAGAACGATGCCTCGGTGGGCGAGGCCTACGCGCCCATTGGCTACTACGAGAACTTCGTGGTGCGCGGCTTTTCCCTCAATGCTGCCAACAGCTACCGAGTCAATGGCCGCAGCGTGGTGGGCGAGCAGAACGTGGCGCTGGAAAACAAGCAGCAGGTCGAACTGCTCAAGGGGCTGTCCGGCCTGCAGAGCGGTGTGACCGAGCCGGGCGGGCTGATCAACTACGTGACCAAGCGCACGGAGAACGTACGCTCGCTCAGCGTGGCCAGCAACCAGGACGGTGAGCGTTACCTCGCCGCCGACCTTGGCCACTGGTTCGGCGCCGAGCAGCAGGTTGGCGTGCGCCTGAACCTGGCCCACGAGGACATCCGCTCGTTCGTTGAACATGCCGACGGCAAGCGCGACTTCATTTCCCTGGCGTTGGACTGGAAAATTTCGCCAGACGCCTCCCTGCAGCTGGATGCCGAGTACCAGAGCCGCGAACAGCCGTCCGTGGCGGGTTATCAACTGCTCGGCGGCACCCAGGTGCCAGGCGGGGTCGATCCCGATAAACGCCTGGGCCATCAGAGCTGGTCAAAGCCGGTGGGCATCGATTCGCTGAACCTCGGCGGGCGTTTCGAGTACCGCCTCGATGACAACTGGAAGGCAGCTTTGGATGCTTCCCACAGCAAGGTTGTAATTGACGACTACAGCAGTTTCCCTTATGGCTGCAGTCCCAGATCAGGGTGTGATACCTGGTACGCGCATTTCAGCCCGCAGGGCGATTACGACATATCCGACTACCGTAGCCCTGATGACACGCGCCAGCACGATGAGCTGCAGGCAACGCTGTCCGGTGCCTTTGCCACCGGCAACATCGGCCATGAGCTGACGGTGGGCAGCAGTGCATTGCGGCGCACCGTGGCGCGCCGCAAGTCGGTCAACGAATGGATCGGTACCGGCAACATCTATCAGGACAACGTCGAGTTCTCTCCCACCGACGTACCGCTCAACCCCAGTCACCGTCGCCTGGACAGCCGGCAGTACGGCCTGTTTTTCAGCGACCGCATCAGCTTCGACGAACACTGGCAGGTGCTGCTGGGCGGGCGCCAGGTGCGCCTGATCGAGGAAGCCTTCACCAGCAGCGGCGTCAGCGATCGCCGCACCAGGCGCAGTGAGTTCCTGCCCAACGCCGCGCTTATTTACAAGCCACAGGCTGACACCACCCTGTACCTGAGCTACAGCAAGGGCCTGTCACTGGGTGGCGAGGCACCGTGGTTCACCAGCAATGCGCGTGATGGGGTTAACGAGACGCTAGCCCCCACTACATCACGGCAACTGGAAGCCGGCCTCAAGCGCGACTGGCGTGGCCTGAGCCTGGGCGCCGCACTGTTTCGCATCGACCAGGCGCTGCAGTACAGCCGCCCCAATGTCGATGACGATCTGCCGACCTACGTGCAGCAAGGCAAACAGCGCAATATCGGCCTCGAGCTTTCCGCCAGCGGTCAGGCCAGCCGCAACCTGCAGGTGTCGGCCAGCACCGCGGTGATCCGCGCCCGGGCCATCGACAGCGGCACCGAAACCTTTGAAGGCCATGAGGCGGTCAACGTGCCCAAGGTACGCGCCAGCCTGGCCGCGGATTACAGTATCCCTGGCATCCAGGGCCTGTCGCTGCTCGGCGGCCTGCAATACAGCGCCAGCAAATACGCCGACCCGAGCGGCACGGTGAAGGTCGGCGACTACACCGTGTTCAACCTGGGTAGCCGCTACACCACGCGTATCGAAGGCTATGAGACGGTGCTGCGCCTGGGCGTCGACAACCTGTTCGACAAACGCTATTGGCGTGATACCGGTGCCTACCAGGGCGACGGCTACCTGTTCCCAGGTGACCCGCGTACGGCGCGGCTGTCTGCCACGGTGAACTTCTGATTCGCCCGCGCAGCTAGCTGGAATCGATTCGTGCGCAGGTGCGCTTGCCAGTCCAATAAAGGCACTTGGCTAATTGCGGCTCGCTGCAGCACCTCTCCATACGAAAGCCTGCGAGCGAATGTCAGGCCGGGCAAAAATAGGTGAGTCAGCGGCGGCTTGGCTACACCAATGAGCGCTCTCGCAGGCTGGCAGAAATCTCGCGACAGGCAATTCTCCCGTGAGCTCATGGATGGCCTGCCACCACCGAACCAATGCACAAGAGTGATACACCCACATTAGAACGGCCTTCACTGTGCCTCCCGAAGTGCGGAAACAACCCATGACTTGATAGGCCAAAGATTTTCTTATATCCCAATTCGATGAATATTTGCTGCCCTTTGAATGTCTCCCAAACATCATAAAATGTAAGCTATCCATAGTTGCCAAAGCGAATAACCACTCGCTGCCATATTCCAACTATCACATTGAGTCCTGATCAGTCACACCAAATTGAACCCTGGCTGAACGAAATGCTTATTAAGCACCTACCTACATTGAAAGTTACACAATGGCTTGATAAAAAACAGCCATCTCTCCGCAAGTCATGTGCTCTGCATACGATCGACCGGACGGACGCAAATAGATTCGCGCATAGATCCGCACTCACTGAATGAGTTACGCACTACTCGCTCTGCACTTAGCAACAGAGCGTGCAATCATGCGATTTATAAACTAGGCATATCCAATATAAGCGCTCTTCAGTTTAAGTGCGGCGCTCGGCTACGTGCATAACTTTTATTATTCAGGAGAATACCGCAATGGCATGCCAACCACACGATGGCTTTTTCAAGCGTTACTGGAAGCGCGCGCTGCTTCCGGCAAGCATTTCCCTCGCATTTGCTCCATATAGTTACAGTGACGACCTGGAGCGGCCTAGCGGCTGGGAGCATGACTTCATTGGTGTACCCGCTGCTCGTGCTTTGGGCCTTACCGGCAAAGGCGTAGAGGTCGGGGTCATCGATTCCGTTCTCTACCCTGAGCACCCGGCACTTCAAGGACAGGATGTAGTGCAACTTTTTTTACCGCCAACCGAACCAAACGCCACCGACGATGATGAAGTTACGGATCACGGAACGTCGGTCAGCTCAATCATCGTTGGCCGTCAACTGGAGCTTGCAGACGGCAGCGTATACCAGGGCGGCGCGGCACCAGGCGTAAGGCTGTTCCAGGTTGGCCTGACCGATGGCGAGGATGATGAGGAAGAAGATGTGAGCACCGACATGCTCGAGAGCGGCGAGGAGATTGATGCGAGTATCGGCCTTCTCGAGCCTGAGTCTGAGCCGGATCTTGCAGAGGCAGTAAAACTGCTCAGACAAAACGCTCCCAATGCGCGCATTATCAATAATAGCTACAACGAGGACCCTATTGGCGATGACGCTGCCTCGGTGGATGCCATGTTCGCCTCGATAGATCCAAGCGTCCCACATCCTTACTTGGATGCCTTGGCTGAGGGCGTGCACGAGGATCGGCTGTTCGTCTTTGCGGCCGGCAATGAAAGTCGTGCACAGCCTGGCCCATTGGCAGCGCTGCCACGCTTAATGCCCGAATTGGAAAGTGGTTTTCTGAGTGTAGTGGCCATCGGCTCCGATTATGAACTGACGGAGTATTCCAATGCCTGCGGTGTCTCCAAGTATTGGTGCCTGGCTGCTCCCGGCGATATGCACATAGCGATCGTTCAGCGCAATGAAGACGACAGCTTGTTCTATGGCATCAGGCCAGACTCCGGCACCTCTTTCGCTGCGCCCTTGGTGAGCGCTAGCGTCGCGCTATTGGCAGAACGCTTCCCTTATATGAGCATGCCGCAAATTCGTATGACGATGCTAAGCACGGCCACTGACCTCGGTGAGCCTGGCGTCGACGAGGAGTTTGGCTGGGGCCTGCTCAATCTCGCCGATGCTGTGCATGGGCCGGCACTATTGTTCGGCGATCAACGGGTGGTCATGGATGCCGCACTGGGTGGCTGGCACGCATCAGACACTTGGAGCAACGACATCACCGGCGGTGGCGTGCTGAGCAAAGCGGGCAGCGGCTCGCTGCAGCTCTTGGGCAACAACCGCCTGGAGGCAATTAGCGTAGAGGCGGGCGAGTTGGTACTCAACGCGGATAACCAGTTTTCCGCAACCAGCGAGGTGCGTGGCGGGCGCCTGAGCGTGGACGGCGCCCTGGCAGGGCCGGCGCTGAACGTCGACCAAGCTGGCGAATTGGGCGGCAGCGGTACAATCACAGCGCCAACCCGGATCGACGGCGCGCTGGCCGCCTATGAGCCGGGCGGGTCACTGACCTTCACCCAATCTCTAGCGCTTTCCCCCTCCAGCATCACACGGGCAGCGCCGGGCGTGGCATCGGCGATACGCATGGACGGCGAGGCCGCCGTGGCAACTCTGGGGGGCCAGGTTCAACTCGAGCCTCATAGCGATCTGCCAGGCGTGACCGACCAGATGTTACTCGAGACCGCCAATGGCGCCCGCTACGAAGCAGGCTTTAGCGGCCTACAACAGCCTCAGGGGCTCGCCGAGCAAGGACTGCGCTACGATCTGTACTTCCGGCCTGAGAGCATCCTCCTGTCAGCCGCCGCCACTGCGCTGCCTGGCCAAGCGGAGCTGCGTGGCAACGCGGCACGCAACGCTCGCGTATTGAACGCCCTGCGTGACAAGCCCATCGCCTGGAAAGCCGGCCCTTACAACGACTGGCTACAGGCTGCACAAATACGGGGTCAGCTCGATGGCCTGGAGCAGCGTGTCGGCGGTCAAGTCTATGCCGATAGCCTGTCCTACCTAAGCAGGCAGCCAACCCGGCTGAACGACCTCATGCACCAACAGGTATCGAGTGACTCAAGCGGTCAAGCAACGCGTGTCTGGTTGCACGGCTTGCATGACAGTCAGACCAACTCGAGCAGTTCCAGTGCTGCCCGCAGTCGTGAACACACCAACGGCATGGTCTTGGGCGTTACCCAGGCATTTGGTGAGCGCACCAGCACGGGCGCGGCGATCGCGCACAGCAAGGGGCGGGTCAACAGCGCGTCCGGCAAAGCCGAGCTGGACGTTACCCAGCTCACCTTCGGTCTTGTGCATGCGTTCGATAGCCTGGAGCAAGGCGCCTATGTCGGCGCGACCCTCGGCGCGGGCTATTTCGATAACACCACCAAACGGCGCTTACCTGGTTTTACCACGGCCAAAGGTGATAGCGACGGGTACATCTACCACGCTGGCGTTAAAACCGGTTACCGGTGGCAGCACAATGAATGGAGCATCGAGCCGAGCGCAGGGGTTATCTCGACAACCGTCGATGCCAAGCGCACTCGCGAGAAAAATAGCGAGTTGGCACTCGATGTCAACAGCAAGCGCTTCACGGATTCGTCAGCGCAGTTGCAACTGCGCGTCAGTCGCGCCCTGCAGGCGGATCAGTGGCTGCTGGAGCCTCAGCTCAGCCTGGGCTACAGCCGTTCCTTGGACTCCAACTCGGTCACGTCGAACGCGAGCTTGCAAGACATTCGCCTACAGCAAGTCTCAGCCAATCAAAATCGCAACCTGTTCAGTGCGAGCCTAGGTGTCAGCGCCCGACGTGGTCCTGTGAGTGTCGGCTTCGATCTGCACGGAAGCGACGGCGAACGCGTGTCCAGCAGTGGCGGCTCGCTGCGGGTCGGCTACGACTTTTAAACCCAAGCCCTTTACCATCCCAATCGATGTCCAACACCAACCCCATGAGCCAGGGCCGTAGCCCTGGCTCATGGGCCAGGATACCCACTGCCAGCTGAGCGATCTGCTCAGATGCACATCTTGTGCGCCGTCGATGGCTGTATCGGCGCACGAACGCCTTAGCCATCTGCGAAGACCCGATTGGCCAGCCCGAGCAATACATCGGCGAGCCCAGTCGATGTTCTCCAGCGACCTCGTCGGCGTCTTCCGCCGCTATTCAGGCAATCCTTCTCAGCACCATCGTCGTTTGGCGACCTTCAGTGTCACGCGCGATGCCGCTTGTCGGGGTGATGGTCCAGCTACTCGCGAATGAGCCCTGCACGGCCTGACTGCCTGCACGAATGATTCCTGATCGACGGGGTTTCAACGCCAGATTGTGGCGCCAGGCGGGGACGCTTAGTTGTGTAAACCTCGCCCATGTCCGCTGCCACAATTGCTAGACTGCACGCCCCTGTCCTCCAATCATCGTCGGCCAACCTGAGCATTACTCCCATGCATCGTACAGCCACCACCTTGGCCGTTGCCTTGTTCGGCGCCATGCTGAGCGGCTGCCAGCAAACACCCCAGGCTCACGACCAGCTCGACGCCGTGCTGTGGACGCAGACTTCCATCGAGCACGAGCTGCTCTACCAGCAGACCTACGCCGCGGCGACCCGCCAGCTGCAGCCGGCACTGGCCGACCCGCAGTGGGATGCCCTCGCCCAGGCGCCGCGCGACCTGGCCGGCCTGCCGCCGGCGCTGATCGTCGATATCGACGAAACCCTGCTCGACAACACGCCGGTCAATGCCAAGTCCGTGGTCGATGGCGGTGCCTACGACTACGCCGAGTGGTACCGCTGGGTCGAGAAGGCCGAGGCCCGCGCCCTGCCCGGCTCGGTGGCCTTCATGCAGGCGGCTGACCGACTGGGCATCACCGCCTATTACCTGACCAATCGCGAACCGGGACAGGAAGCCGACACCTTGCGCAACCTGCGCCAGGCGGGCTTTCCCATCAAAGAGGCCGGGCAGATTCTCACCGCCGGCACGGCCATCGGTGGTTGCCAGCGAGCGGGCTCGGACAAGACCTGCCGTCGCCAGTGGGTCGGCGAGCGCGCGCGGGTACTGTTGCTGGTCGGCGACAGCTACGGCGACTTCATTGCCGCGCCCAATCGCCTGAGTGCGCAGCGCCAGGCCGCAGCGCCCTACCAGGCCTGGTTTGGCCAGCGCTGGTTCCTGCTGCCCAACCCCACCTATGGCGGTTGGTATACGGCGCCCTATGCTGATCGGGACGAACTGTCCGACGGCGAAAAGCGCGCCCTCAAGGAGCGCGCCTTGCTCCTGCCCTGAGCGACCAGCGGTCACGGCCGCGCGCTTTGAATCCAGCGCGCACGGCGTGATGGCACCCCAATCAAAAAGTTCAGTAAATAATCCCATATGTTGTGTTTGTGTGAGCCGGGGATGCATCCCTGCTGCAGCCTGAAAAAAATCTTCCTGCGGCATTAATGACCGTGCCCGGGCGAGCGCCAGCAACCATGGGCATTTGCGCCACTTACCCCGCCATAACCCACAGATTTATCCACAGACCGAAGGGCTTGCCTTGACGCCCACACCGCACTATCTTGTATCCCCAGCTCGCCAGACCCCTATATGTTGGGTTTTGGCCAGAAAGAACCCAAGCACAGATGTGCTGAAAAAGTCCATGCCCGAAGCCCTTTTTGCAGAGGCGCTGGCAAACCAAGACACAGTGGCAGCGTACGACCCGATCGTTCGCACCCGATACGACACCAGACGCTGCACCCGTAGCGGCCATCACAACATCTAGTGGCCCCACGCAGCAGGAAGCACCAGTAAACGCCAGGGATGAAGCGTTCCGGCATCGAACAGTACCGACCACCACCGAGCAGCGCCTCGACCGGTCCATCACCGCCTTTTTGCAACACCCTGCTGCCAGCTTCGTGCGGGCGCAGGCTTTGTCGATTGGAATGAACGCCGGGTACCACGTCGATCAACGACACAACGCTTCGCCCCGAAAATTTCATTGATCATGGAGACCTTCATGCACACCGACACCACTCGTGAGAACCCTCAGGCCAGCGTGCCTCAGGGCGACGCCCCTCAGGACCTGGCCGCTACCGCGCCGGGCCAACTGCGTGTGATCAAGCGTAACGGCACCGTGGTGCCTTACACCGGTGACAAGATCACCGTTGCCATCACCAAGGCGTTCCTCGCAGTGGAGGGCGGCACCGCTGCCGCCTCGTCGCGCATCCATGACACCGTCGCACGCCTGACCGAGCAGGTCACCGCGACCTTCAAGCGTCGTATGCCATCGGGCGGTACCATCCACATCGAAGAGATCCAGGACCAGGTCGAACTGGCCCTGATGCGCGCCGGCGAGCAGAAAGTCGCCCGTGACTACGTGATCTACCGCGAAGCCCAGGCCAACAAGCGCAAGAGCGCCGACGCTGTCGACGGCATCGCCGAGCCGCACCCGAGCATCCGCGTGACCCTGGCTGACGGCAGCCTGGCACCACTGGACATGGGCCGCCTCAATACCATCGTCAGCGAAGCCTGCGAAGGCCTGCTGGAAGTCGACGGCACGCTGATCCAGAAAGAAACCCTGAAGAACCTCTACGACGGCGTTGCCCAGAAAGACGTCAACACCGCCCTGGTGATGACCGCCCGTACCCTGGTCGAGCGTGAGCCGAACTACAGCTACGTCACCGCCCGCCTGCTGATGGACAACATCCGCGCCGAAGGCCTGAGCTTCCTCAATGTCGCCGCCAGCGCCACTCACCACGAGATGGCCGAGCTGTATGCCAAGGCCCTGCCGGCCTACGTCGAAGCCGGCGTCGAGTTCGAACTGCTGGACCCGAAACTGAAAACCTATGACCTGGAAAAACTGGGCAAGGCGATCAACCACGAGCGCGACCAGCAGTTCACCTACCTGGGCCTACAGACCCTGTACGACCGTTACTTCATCCACAAGGATGGCGTGCGCTTCGAACTGCCCCAAGTGTTCTTCATGCGCGTGGCCATGGGCCTGGCCATCGAAGAGCCGAACAACCGCGAAGACCGCGCCATCGAGTTCTACAACCTGCTGTCGTCGTTCGACTACATGGCGTCCACGCCGACCCTGTTCAACGCCGGCACCCTGCGTCCGCAGCTGTCCAGCTGCTACCTGACCACCGTACCTGACGATCTGGGCGGCATCTACGACGCCATCCGCGACAACGCCCTGCTGAGCAAATTCGCTGGCGGCCTGGGCAACGACTGGACCCCGGTGCGCTCGCTGGGCGCCTACATCAAGGGCACCAACGGCAAATCCCAGGGCGTGGTGCCGTTCCTCAAGGTGGTCAACGACACCGCCGTAGCGGTCAACCAGGGCGGCAAGCGCAAAGGCGCTGTTTGTGCCTACCTGGAAACCTGGCACATGGACATCGAAGAGTTCATCGAGCTGCGCAAGAACACTGGTGATGACCGTCGCCGTACCCACGACATGAACACCGCCAACTGGATCCCGGACCTGTTCATGAAGCGCGTCTTCGACGACGGCAAATGGACCCTGTTCTCGCCAAGCGAAGTACCGGACCTGCACGACCTGACCGGCAAGGCCTTCGAAGAGCGCTACGAGTACTACGAAGCCCTGACCGAGTACCCAGGCAAGGTCAAACTGTTCAAGACCATCCAGGCCAAAGACCTGTGGCGCAAGATGCTCTCGATGCTGTTCGAGACCGGCCACCCATGGCTGACCTTCAAGGACCCATGCAACCTGCGCAGCCCGCAGCAGCACGTGGGCGTGGTGCACAGCTCCAACCTGTGCACCGAGATCACCCTGAACACCAACAAGGACGAGATCGCCGTCTGCAACCTGGGCTCGGTCAACCTGCCTAACCACATCAAGGACGGCAAGCTGGACACCGCCAAGCTGGCGCGCACCGTGAAGACCGCCGTACGCATGCTCGATAACGTCATCGACATCAACTACTATTCGGTACCCCAGGCGCGTAACTCCAACTTCAAGCACCGTCCGGTCGGCCTGGGCATCATGGGCTTCCAGGACGCCCTGTACCTGCAGCACATCGCCTACGGCTCCGACGCCGCCGTGGAGTTCGCCGACAAGTCCATGGAAGCGGTCAGCTACTACGCCATCCAGGCGTCCTGTGACCTGGCCGACGAGCGTGGCGCCTACGAAACCTTCCAGGGTTCGCTGTGGAGCAAGGGCATTCTGCCGCTGGACTCCCAGCAGATCCTCATCGAGGCCCGTGGCCAGAAGTACATCGACGTCGACCTGAACGAAACCCTGGACTGGGCACCGGTCCGTGCTCGCGTACAGAAAGGCATTCGTAACTCGAACATCATGGCCATCGCGCCGACCGCGACCATCGCCAACATCACCGGCGTATCGCAGTCCATCGAACCGACTTACCAGAACCTGTACGTGAAATCGAACCTCTCCGGCGAATTCACCGTGATCAACCCCTACCTGGTTCGCGACCTCAAGGCACGCGGCCTGTGGGACTCGGTCATGATCAACGATCTCAAGTACTACGACGGCTCCGTGCAGCAGATCGAGCGCATCCCGCAAGAGCTGAAAGACCTCTACGCCACCGCCTTCGAAGTCGACACCAAGTGGATCGTCGATGCCGCCAGCCGTCGCCAGAAGTGGATCGACCAGGCGCAATCGCTCAACCTGTACATCGCTGGCGCCTCGGGCAAGAAGCTCGACGTGACCTACCGCATGGCCTGGTACCGTGGCCTGAAAACCACCTACTACCTCCGTGCCCTGGCCGCGACCAGCACCGAGAAGTCCACCATCAACACCGGCAAGCTCAACGCCGTATCCAGTGGTGGCGACGCAGGCCTCGCCGCAGCACCTGCTGCCGCGCCGGCCACCCAGGCCTCCCCTGGCCCCGCGCCGGTTCCGAAGGCATGCGCCATCGACGAACCGGACTGCGAAGCCTGCCAATAAAGCAGCGGCAAGCTGCAAGCGGTCAGCCACAAGCTGGCCGCACAACATGGCCGACCGTGTGCTGCTCGCGGGGATGGACCGCCCTCCCCGCTACCACCCAACCACTTGCAGCTTGAAGCCTGAAGCTTGAAGCTGCTCCTGAAAGGAGCCCCACCATGCTGAGCTGGGATGAATTCGACAAGGAAGACGGCGCTGAAGCTGCCGCTCCGAAACAGTCCGCCGCACAAGCCGCTGCCGACATGAGCCTGGACAAACTCAATCAGGTCGGTGGCAATGCCGCCCTCGAAGCCCGCGCCATCGACGCCAATGACTCCGACGCTATCGCCCGCGCCAAGAAGGCCCTCAACGACCTCGACATCCAGGAAGGCCTGGACGAGCTCGAAGGCACCTCCGCGCGCGTGGAAGTCGGCGACAAGCAGATGATCAACGCCCGCGCCGACCTCAACCAGCTCGTACCCTTCAAGTACGACTGGGCCTGGCAGAAGTATCTGGATGGTTGCGCCAACCACTGGATGCCGCAGGAAGTGAACATGAACGCCGACATCGCTCTGTGGAAGAGCACTGACGGCCTCTCCGAGGACGAGCGCCGCATCGTCATGCGCAACCTCGGCTTCTTCTCCACCGCCGACAGCCTGGTTGCCAACAACCTGGTACTGGCCGTATACCGCCTGATCACCAACCCCGAGTGCCGTCAGTACATCCTGCGCCAGGCCTTCGAGGAAGCGATCCACACCCACGCCTATCAGTACTGCATCGAATCGCTGGGCATGGATGAAGGCGAGATCTTCAACATGTACCACGAGATCCCCAGCGTCGCGAAGAAGGCCTCCTGGGGCCTCAAGTACACCCGCTCGATCTCCGACCCCGAGTTCAAGACCGGCACCCCGGAAACCGACCGCCAGTTCCTCAAGAACCTGATCGCCTACTACTGCGTACTGGAAGGCATCTTCTTCTACTGCGGCTTCACCCAGATCCTCTCCATGGGCCGCCGCAACAAGATGACCGGCACCGCCGAGCAGTTCCAGTACATCCTGCGCGACGAATCCATGCACCTGAACTTCGGTATCGACGTGATCAACCAGATCAAGATCGAGAACCCGAGCCTGTGGGACGCGCAAATGAAAGACGAAGCGACCCAGATGATCCTGCAGGGCGCCCAGCTGGAAATCGAATACGCCCGCGACACCATGCCCCGCGGCGTACTCGGCATGAACGCCGCGATGATGGAGGACTACCTCAAATTCATCGCCAACCGCCGCCTGACCCAGATCGGCCTGAAGGAAGAGTACCCGGGCGCCAGCAACCCCTTCCCATGGATGAGCGAAATCATGGACTTGAAGAAAGAGAAAAACTTCTTCGAAACCCGTGTGATCGAGTATCAGACGGGTGGGGCGTTGAGCTGGGATTGATGGCAATTTGAAATTACGGTAGATTCACCCCACACCTGCCATGGATGTTGGGGTTGAAGCTTATAAAGAGCCCCGCCTAGTGCGGGGCTTTTTGTTATTATAAATATATTGAGGTTCTTTATTATCATAGAAGACTCAAAATTAAAAATTACAAAAAATCTTAAAATCGGCGCTCTGGATGCTGAAGCGGACTCCGAACTTCTGAAGAAATGCTTTGTCGACAACGGCAATTTAAAGCTACTAACAAACATCGACAGCCCTGTATCAATAATATTAGGCCGTACAGGGTCAGGGAAAAGCGCACTAATATACAAAATAGAAGAGACAGCCTCTAAGAGCATAAAGCTTGACCCCAATGACATTTCTCTCCGCTTCTTAGAGAATTCAGACATCATTCAGTTTTTTGAAGAGCTAGGAATAAACCTAGATCTATTTTACAGACTACTATGGCGCCATGTCCTCACAGTAGAGTTATTAAAACTCCGCTATGAATTCAAAAGCGAAGTCGATAGCCGAGGTTTTATTGAGGGAATTTTCAACGCATTTAGCCGAGACCCAGCAAAGCGGAAAGCGATTGAATATTTTAACGAGTGGAGTGATAAATTCTGGCTAGACACAAGCGAACACTTAAAAGAAATAACAAAAAAACTTGAGCGAGACACAAAAGCTACAATTGGCACAAAATTCAACGGATTAGATTTGTCGCTAGATGGCGCTAAAAAACTTTCAGAAGAAACCAAGTCAGAAATCAAACAGAGAGCAAGCCAAGTAGTCAACGGATTACAAATAAAGAAATTAAACGAGATGCTCGACCTGCTTGCTGACCACTCTTTCACAGACCCTCAGAAAAAGTTTTTCATCCTTATTGATCAATTAGACGAGGACTGGGCAAGCACTAATACTCGCTGCCACTTCATAAGAGCTCTAATCGAAGAAATAAAGACATTCAGAAAGATACGACAGGTAAAAATAATAGCTGCACTTCGAAAGGATCTACTTGACCTAGTTTTTGATAAAACTCGAGATTCTGGTTTCCAAGAGGAAAAATACGAATCCTATCTTTTAGACATAAAACGGTCGCCTGAGGACTTAGCAAAACTAATAGAACTAAGAATAAATGAGGTATTCAAAAGCCAATATACTAAGGAAAAGGTATCTTTCGAACATATTTTTCCCAAACCACGAAAAGGCGGCGGACAAACTTCTTTAGACTTCATAATCGAACGATCATTAAGAAGACCTAGAGATGTCCTTCAGTTTGTCAATGAAAGCTTCTCTATAGCATCTGAAAGAGAACGAGTCTCTTGGAGGTCGTTAGTTGCTGCAGAAGCACAATACTCTACCAAGAGAGTAAAGTCTCTAAAAGAAGAATGGAGTGACATTTACCCTTCGCTCGAAGACACAATTGAAATATTGCGCGGATTGAAATCAACTTTTACCAGGTCCCTTATAAAGGAGTCTAGGATCGAAGAAGTAATGATGACATTATATGAACAAAAAAACAGCGACCCCTGTACTGCCATCGTTCAAAAATACTACGACTCAAAAGGGGCTAAAGAGTCAGATGTACTAGCAACTATATTCTCATGCCTGTACAAGATTGGCGCTCTCGGCGTAAAAGTAGGGGCGACAGAAACATTCATCTGGTCTTACATTGATCAATCTGCGATTTCACGAGGTGAAACTCGAAGATCAGAAAACTTAAAAGTCCATAAAATGCTGCACAGATCACTAGATATAATCTCCGAGCAGCATGAAATATTTGAACCAGAAAACTTCGACTAAATGCACCGCAGTTTTGATCGCTCACACGCGGGAATCTAGTTTCGACGCTCTGCGTCTATCAATGCCGAATTCAGCACGAGCTCATCTAGGTCACAGATCAAAAGCAGGATGCAAAGCGTCTTCGCAAGGCGTGGCCACGCAGAGCGTGGGCACAATCAATGATCACCTATCTCACAGACGACGCCAGACGCCCCGTCAGGAGGCCGAGTGGAATCGTTGTGTAAGGGGTTGAGCGGCATGGATGCCGCGAGAGCCGCGATGGGCCAGGGATGGCCCTTCGCGGCGTGCCCCTGGAACGACGATGTAACGAGGGAACCCGACGAAGTCGGGCCGGATGCCAGGGGCAAGCCTTTTTGCTTACTTTTGGGGCGTTTGCCAAAAGTGAGCCGCTGTAAGAGCGGAACCGGTATCGGCAACAACACGAAAGCAGCGAGTTCACGCCGAAAGGAAGTGACCCGGACTATTACCGCAATGGTGGATGAGAAGAGCGTCATCCACCCTACCGCTAGCCGCCATTGACCATCCACTCTTACATCCCTACCCTGAGCCACAGCGCCTAAGAAACGCTTCACGCAGCGGCAATACTGCTCCCGAAAGCAGCGGTGTATTCCATTGAGATCATGGATATGCCAACCCAATCCGCATTCCCCGCCATACCCGCCCTCCCCGGCGAAACCCTGATCCCGACGACCTTCACCCGCCACCGCCGCCAACTGCGCGCCGTGCTGCTCGAACCCCACTGCTGGTTCTGCGCCCGCGACCTGGGCCGGCTGATCGGCCAACCGCACCTGAAAGAACGCGTTACCCGCACGCTGGACGCCGACCAGTTGCTCGATGCGGTGCTGCTCAACACCCATGGCCAACCGGAGACGACCCGGCTGATCAGCGAATCCGGCGCATACGCCGCGCTGATCCACTACTACCACCCGGAGAACCGCTGCATCCGCCGCTGGATCACCGCCGATGTGGTGCCAACGCTACGCGAGGGCGGGCCAGCGAACACTCGCCGCCCGCGCCGCGAAAACCGTCAGGGCCTGTCACTGCTGCATTGGCAGGGCGATGTATGGATACCGTATCGGCCTGGCTAGCAAGTAGTCCAATCCCTCCTACGCGACACAAAAATTGACTGTAGGGTGGACAACACGAAGCTTGTCCACCATGGTTCAGGCAACCCACTGCTCAAGGATGAGCCGCCATGCCCAACTACCGCCGCGCCCAGGTTCCTGACGCCACCTACTTCTTCACCGTCAATCTGCGTGATCGCACCAGCGACCTGCTGACCCGCGAAATCGAGCTGCTGCGTGAGACGGTGCGGGCCACGCGGGCCCGGCACCCTTTCCATATCGATGCCTGGGTGGTGCTGCCCGACCACATGCACTGCCTATGGACGCTACCGCCAGGCGATGCCGACTTCGCCCTGCGCTGGAAGGTGATCAAGTTCGCCTTCGCCAAACGTCTCCCCACTACTGAGACACGCACGGTCAATCAGCAACGCCGCCGCGAGCGCGGTATCTGGCAACGGCGTTATTGGGAGCACCTGATTCGTGACGAACGGGACTACCAGCGACACTTCGATTACATCCACGTCAATCCGTTGAAACACGGCTATGTCGAGCGGTTGGAGGACTGGCCGTATTCGAGCTTTCATCGTGCGATGGCGATGGGCATTTATCCGCTTGGCTGGTGTGTGGAGCCGGAGGGCGCTGAGCGAGGTTACGGCGAATGAGGGGCCGACGTTGTATCGCTATGGTGGATGAAAAAAGCGTCATCCACCCTACATGGTTGCCATCGATCGTGCTGGCCTCCCGCAAGCTCAGGGCACCTCGGCCGGCTCGGCCCCGTAAGCCTTGTGCAGCAGCTCGATAAACGGCCTCGCCTCGTCGAGCGCATGGCAGCCAATGGCGGTGACGGCAATGCCCGGCGTCCATGAATTGAGCACGGCCGCACCGCAAAGCGCCTTCACACGCTCGAGGGTGATGGGCTCGACACGCTGCGGTACGCCGAGGCGGGCCAGCTGACGCTGGACCATGCCCATCATGGTGCCCTCGAGCCTCTCGGCCTCGGGCCAGATCACCGCTTCACCGTCCCAGAAGGCCAGGTTCCATATCGTGCCCTCGCTCAGGTGCCCACGCTGATCGACGAAGGCCGCATCATCGAACCCCTCGCGTATGGCCTGGTGAAGGTAATAGGTCTTGCCGATTTCACCGACATGCTTGATGGCGGCCAGCGGCCTCTCATGCTCGATGACGCTCAAGCGCAACGGGCCTTGCGGCCCATCGGACGGCGCGTCTTTACGCACGAACACGGCTGGCTCGACGTCCATGCTGTCAGCCGTGAACTCGCCATGCGGTGAAAAGACGGTGACCGTCAGCGACTGCTCGCTCGCGCCCTCTCTGATCGCGGTTCGAATGTACGACCGCAACAGCGCATCATCCGGTGCACGCTGGAATAACTGCAGAGAGGCATGACGCAGTCGGCTCAGGTGAAGATCCAGTCCCTTGACTCTCGAATCCCTCACCTGCATGGCAGTGAAGTGGGCAAAGCCGGCGAACGCCAGCGGGGTCAGCGCCGAGGCATTGACGGGTTGGCCGTCGATGTAGGACGACGAGTGAGTGGTCATGACAGAGGCTCCTGATGGTGCTCGATTGATCGAGCGCCTATCATCGACCCTGACAGCACTGTCAGAGTCAAGGCGAAGCAAAGGATGAAAATAGGCGAGCTCTCCAGGCGTTCGGGCGTAAGCGTCAGAATGCTGCGCTATTACGAAACCGAAGGGCTGCTGCAGCCAAAGCGCACGACAAGCGGTTACCGCGATTACGCGCTGGAAGAACTGCGCACGGTCGAACGCATCCGATTGCTGGGCGCCGCCGGCATGACCCTGGCGACCATCTTGAAATTCTTGCCGTGCGTAAGAGGTGAAGGCCTGGCTTTCGAGCCTTGTGATGAACTACGTGAGGTGCTGCACGAACAGATCCGCGTGGCGGATCAGAAAGCGGCCGAGCTGGCGCAAAGCCGCAAGATTCTGGAGAGTTTTCTACACGAAGTTGAACGTGACTGAAGCCGGGCACTCGCACGACAGAATCGCTCTTGCGCGAGACGTTGGAGCGATCAACGGGCTAATCGGGCTTCTGCCCTTTGCCCTTCTTCTTGGCAATCGCCTTCATCCGCGTCGCAGCCTTCTGCACGGTGGCCATCTTCTCGGGGCGTTTCATGCCGCGCCATTTGCGGATTTCTTCTCGGGTGCGGCCACAGCTCACGCACATTTCACTGTTGAGCTGGCACAGCGACACGCAGGGGTTTTCAATGTCCTTGGCCACGTTTGCCCCTCGCCGGTTGCTCGACAAAAAACGTCACATGGTCAGTGATGCGGGTCACGCTGATACCTACTTCCTCGAAAGCAGCCAGGGTCAGCGCCAGCACTCTCGCCTTGTCCGCACTGGCGAGTGTACTTGCCTTGTTGGTCTCGGTATCGAACACCCAAGTGACGATCAGGCTCTCTGGAAAGCGCTCGTAGTCCACCTCGTGAGTGAGCCACTGAAAGCCGACGATTTCACTTTTTGCCGTTTCGCAGGCATCTGTCAGCGTGCGAATCAGCTCGCGCTCGATGCTTGCATATTTTCGTTTCGAGGCTGCCATAAGGCCCTTCTGAATCAATGCTCGATGCAGCGCCATGTTACCCGAGGTATGCGCCTTGAGCTGAACAGCTCGTACCCTCTCCCCTACACAACGTCAGCGGCCACACGCGTTACAATGCCGCCCGCCGTTTTATAAAGAGCCCGCCCGATGTTCACCCTCACCCACCTCGACGCCCCGCCACCCGAGTATCTCAAAGCCCAGGTGCTGCAGATGGTGGTGGACTACTTCAGCGACATCAGCCCGGTGCCGCTGACGCCCAGCAACCCACTGTTCCAGCTGTACCAGTATGTGATCGGCTTTGAGGTGCACCTGTACCTGCAGGCCATGAACGGCGAGGCCGATAGCCCGACGCACCTGCTGCTGGCCCTGGATGATCAAGATCCTGCCGTGGTGCTGGGTTTTGCGCTGTACCTGCCCAGCCAGGACGACGCCGAAGCCTGCACCCTCGCTTATATGGCCGTAGCGGCCAGCCATCGCCGGCGCGGTGTTGCCCGCGCCATGTTGCAACGCATCATCGAGCGCCATCCGCATATGGAGCTGGCCTGCGTGGCCGGCAAGGTGCCGACCTTCGAGGCCATGGGCTTTCAGGTGCTGGCCGCGCAAGGGCCGCAGGTGCTGATGAACACCCGCGACCAGCGCTCCGATGGCCTGGTGGCCGTGCAGGACCTGGCGCCGGTTTTCCAGTCCACCGAGGTGCGGCAGATCCACGCCTACCTGCTCAAGCAGCATGGCAAGAAGGCCATGAGCGAGGCCGAAAAGCAGCGCGACTATCACCTGGATCAGCTCGCCCACCAGGCTCGCCAGCTGGTTGCTGAAAGGCTTACGCCGACGCTGCACTGATCACATAGGCGAGGACGCTGCCGATTTGCGTGCCGGATCACGCAGCATGACGAACAGATGCCATAACCTGCCGAGATGCCGAGCAGTTATGGGCAGGAAGCCGGCGCAAAGCCTTTCAATGCTATGCGCCCACGGCCGTGGGAACATCCGGTAGTCAGACTTCTGGACGAGAATGCGCCTATGGACACCCGCTTTCTGAGCTTCCCCGATTTTCATAACGTCTATTTCTACCGCTCCATCACCCTGACCATTCTCCTGGCCATTGGCGCCATGCTGTTGTTCAAGGCAGCGGATATGCAGCTGCCCGAACTGCTGCTGGTTGGCGGCTGCCTGCTGCTTATGGGTTGGCGATTTGCGCTGGAATGGCGGCGGATGAACAAGGCCGGGCCGGCCTCGATACATGACGATGAACTGATCATTGCCAGCGCAAGCAATCACCGGCAGATACCGCTGAGCAGCGTGCGCTCGGTTGCCTCGAAGCACAGACTGTTTATGGTGCGGCGCTACCGCTCATGGAGCGAGCACCTGGCGTTCGTGGAATTTACCCTGCACAACGGCGAGCGCGTTTACACCCTGGCTGAAAGTGCGGTGTTCGAGTCGCCGGCGGCCAAGCGCAGCCTGGTAGCGATCCAGGCCGCCGTATTGGCGGCCAAGGTGAAAAGCGCAGCGGCCGACAACCCTGCCGCGCTGGCCAGGTAGCCAGCGCGGCAGCGCAGGCCCGACCTCAGAAGCGGTAGGTACCGATGACCACCAGGTTGCGTGGCTCGCCGAGGCGAATCTGCCCGGCGCTGGTCGCCGAGCTGTAGTAGGTGCGGTCGGTGAGGTTATTCAGGGCGGCGCGCAGGTCCCAGTCCCTCTGGCGGAAACCGGCCAGCGCGTCCCAGCGGCCATAGCCGGGCAGCACGGTGGTATTCAGGTTGTCGGCGAAGCGACTGCCGACCAGGGTCAGGCCGGTTTCGGCATACCAGCCCTGCTCCGGCTTCCAAGTCAGGAACAGGCTGCCGTTACGCTTGGCGACGTTGCTGACGCGGTTGCCTTCCTGGCCGTTGTTGTCCTTGACGATGGTCGCATCCTGCACGCCGACGCCGCCGCGCAGGTACCAGTTGCCAGCCAGTTGGCCGGTGGCAGTGAGCTCGATGCCGCGCGAGCGTTGCAGGCCGGTGAGGATGGTCAGCGCCGGGTTGACGGGGTCGGTGGTACGACGGTTGTAGAGTTCCAGTTCGTAAACGGCGAACGTGGTGCTCAGGCGGTCACCCAGCCAGTCGCTTTTCACGCCGATCTCTTTCTGCCGAGTCAGCTCCGGTTCCAGGTCATTGGCATTGCCGGTGGCGTTCGGGGTGATACCGATCAGGCCGCCGCCGACCGGCGAATAGCTCTTGCTCCACGAAGCGTAGAAGGAGTGATCCTGCAGCGGCGTCCAGACCAGGCCGACACGGGGGCTGACGCTGTTGTCGTCTCGGCCGTCAGAAATCCCGGTCAGCCTGTTGGTGGTGTCCACCTCGAAGCGGTCATAGCGCAGGCCCGCCAGCAGCTGCCATTGTTCGCTCAGGCGCAGTTGGTCCTGCAGGTAGATCGCGCGGCTTTCGACTTCAGTGTGGTTGTCGCTGAACACCGGCATGGGGCCAGTGTGGCTCTGGTTGCGATCCGGGTTGTACAAATCCAGCGTGGGCACCGCTTGCAGCCCGCTTAAGGCAGCGCGGTACAGCCTCGGGTCGCGCCGCTGGTTGCCGATCTCGACCCCGGTCAGCAAGCGGTGCTCGAAGCCGAAGGTATCGACGGTGCCTTCAGCCTCGAGGTTGCCGAAGACATTGCGGGTATGCAGATCCTGCTGCCAGCGTTGGCGGGTCACGCGCCTGGTGGCCGCGTTGCCCCCGGTCAGGTAGGTGTTGTCGAAATCACTGTCGAGCTTGAACACGCTCAAGGTCTGGCGCAGCTGCCAGTTGTCGTTGAGATCGAAGGTCAGCTTGGAGCGCAGCGATTGTGCTTTGTCGTCGATGTAGTCGCGGTCGTCGCCGTAGGTAATTTCACGCTTCACGTCGGCCGGGCGGCCATTTAGGCCGGGGATGCCGCGATCCGGCGTGCGGTCGAAACGGCTGTATTCGTACTGCGCCAGCCAGTTGAGGCGAGGTGTGAGCTGCCAGCTGATCGAGGGCGCGAACAACTGGCGGTGGCTGGACACGCCATCGCGAAAACTGTTGGCGTCCTGGTTGCCCATGTTCAGGCGCAGGCTGATGTTTTCGCTCGCATCGGCACTCAGGTCGGCGTACAGGCTGCGTAGGTCTTCGCTGCCGCCCTGGGCCTCGATGCTGGAGCGCCGCCCGGCTTCGGGCACCTTGCTGATGCGGTTGACGATGCCGCCCTGGCTGCCGCGCCCGTAGAGCACCGCAGCCGGGCCCTTGAGCACGTCGATACGCTCGATGTTGTGCAGGTCGCGTACGTACTGGCTGTCATCGCGTACGCCATCGAGGTACAGGTCGTTGCTGGCCTCGAAACCGCGGATGCGCAGGCCGTCGAAACGGGTATCCGCCGCACCGCTGACGTTGGGAATGCCGCTCAGCGCCGTGGCCAGGTCGTTGGTGCCATAGTCGAGCACGCTGGCGGTTTTCACCGAGTCGATGGCCTGGGGTACGTAGCGCACCGGCGTGGCGGTACGGGTGGCGGTGCTGACTTCCTTGGTGCGCGGGGTGTCGGCTTCGGCATCACGGTCGGCGTTGATCGAGGTTTGCGGCAGCATGGTCGGGGCCGCATAGGTGAAGCCGGTAGTCAGTAGAACGGAAAAGCCAAGCGAAACAGATACGAGACGCAAAGAGGCAGGCATGAAGGGGCGCATCCAGAGAGGGCTGTTTTTGGCGCGCGGATGGTAATGCTTTGCGTTTACTTATGAAATAGCGTCCCATTCATATTTACATACAATATTTGCCCGACTGTCCAGCCTGGATGACGGAGCTGTAGCGTCTCGATATTGCGGACTTTCTGCAGCACGAGCCGTATGGGAGCGGCCGGGCGACGATTCGCTTTAGCCGCGATCGAGCGCGAAGGCGCCGAGAACATCGCGGCTAAAGCCGCTAGGGGTCGACGGGCGTCTTTCAGCCGTACTCGCTAGCGCTTCACGCAGGCGAACAGCGCGTTGCCGGCGTTCTCGCTGATCGGCAGGATTTTCTGATAGTCGTGTTCGAGCACCTGCACCTCGAAGTGCGGCTCGAGCAGCGCCTGCAGCTCGGCGAAGCTGACTGCGACCATGGGGTGTTCGTCGTGCCAGGTCAGGGTTTCATCACCACTGCTTTTCTCGATGCGTAGGCGCAGCGCCTGCCGCTCCCCCGTCCCGCTGTAATGCCAGCCGGAACTGAAGGTGAAGCGTCCCGCCTCGACCTGCACGGTGTGCGCCGCGAACAGGCGGTTGTCGATGCGGGTGCGGTCGACCGCGTTGAAGCAGAACAGCCCACCGGGCTGCAGGGCGCGGTGCACGCTGGCAATGCAGGCGGCGAGCCGCGCGAGCGTGGCGCTGTAGTGCAGCGAATAGAGAAAGCAGGTGATCAGGTCGACCGGCTCGTCGACGCTGAACGCGCACATGTCCTGTACTGCGAAGTGCGCTTCGGGGCAGCGAATGGCGGCCTTGTCGAGCATTGGCTGGTTGATGTCCAGCCCGCTGCTCTGAAAGCCGGCATCGAGAAAATGCCGTACGTGGGGCCCGGTGCCACAGGCCAGGTCCAGGTGCCGTTTGCCACCGTTGCCGAACAGCTGTTGCAGGCGCTGCACAGCGTGGCTTTGCGCCTGGTAGTCGATATCGGCGCACATCAGGTCGTAGTAATCGGACAGGTCCGTATAGAGGGCGTTGACGGGCATCGGAACCTGACCATGACGGGGTGTTTTCGAGGGTGGCGGATCATAGCCGAAAACCCGCGCGGCGCTGCCACTATTCGCTGCGCGGGTGCAGCAGGCCATGAGCGGATAAGCCCGGTTGATGGCCGCCCTGCACAAAACGCCATGCAGCCTGCCAGACGGCGAACGGCAGCTTACGCGGCGCTGGCGATCCATTAGACTGCCCGGCAAAATGGCGCCCCGCTGCATACCTCCCCTCGCCCGGTCGACTCCGATGCCCAAGGCTCACACCTATCTGCTCCGCTACCCGTCCGCCAGCCTGCTGTTCGTGCAGTTGCTGGGCATCGTGCTCTACCCGTTCATGGAACGCCTGTCCGAGGGGCGGGCCATCGTTGGCGCCTTTGGCATCGTGGTGCTGGCGATGTCGCTGCGCATGGTGCGCAGCAGCCCGACCATCCAGTGGATCGCCTTCACCCAGGCGGCGTGCATCCTGATGCTGACCGTGGCCATGGAGTTCGAGTACAACACCGCGCTGTCGATCCTCCTCGCGGCGCTGGAGTCGAGCTTCTATTTCTATGCTGCCGGCGGCCTGATCGCCTACATGATGGAAGACCAGCGCGCGAGCACCGATGAGCTGTTCGCCGTCGGCGCCACCTTTACCCTGCTGGCCTGGGCCTTCGCCCATGCGTTTCATGTCTGCCAACTGCTCAATCCCGGCAGCTTCACCGCGGCGATCGATCCCGAGGCGCAGCGCACCTGGGTGGAGCTGCTGTTCCTGAGTTTCACCACCCTGTCGGGCGTCGGCCTGAGCGACATCATTCCGCTGCGGCCTTTCGCCCGCGCCCTGGTGATGCTCGAGCAATTCGCCGGGGTCATGTACATCGGCCTGGTGGTCACCCGCCTGGTCAGCCTGACGGTAAGGCCGAAACACAACTGAACCTGGGGCGCAGACGTACAAAGCACGCACGAACCGCTGAACCGGTGGGTATTCATGGCTCGGGAAAAGCCTGCCAGCCATCCGGTTTCGCCCATGACGGCTACGCTCAAACACACAATCGCCGCCGCTCGAGCCCAGCGGCGCACTCCGCTCTCGTTCCTTCTACTCGCAGGCCCAGCAGACCATGGCGTTCGACCCCCTAACCATACTGACGATCACCATCGCCCTGGCGTTGGCGGCCGCCTTGTATATGGCCATCGAATGGCAAACCGTACGTGAGCCTTCGCTGCTGTTCTGGAGCGCGGGTTTTGCGCTGATCAGCGTGGGCTGCACCCTTGCCCTGCTGCGCAGCAGCGGCCTGCTGCTGGTCGGTATCTGGTTCGCCAACGGCCTGCTGATAACCTCGCACTGGCTGTTCTTGGCCGGTGTGGCGCGCTTTACCGAAATGCGGCTGTCGCCGGCCTGGATTCTGGTGGCCGTGATCTGGTTCGCGATGCTGATTCTGCCGGAAGGGCCGGAGTGGTCGAAGATCATGCTGGTGGTCAATTCGCTGCTGATCGCGCTGATCACCATCAGGGCCAGTTTTCTGCTGCGCCCTCGGGGCAAGTCACTGGGCGCCGGCGCGGCCCAGTTACGCTTCGTACTGCTGGGCCACGGGCTGTTCTACGTCGCCAAGACCTTTCCGGTACTGGTGCCGGGCACGCTGATCGACCTCGCGGCATTTCGCGGCGAGATCATCCAGATCTCGCTGGTGGAGGGTGTGATGGCATTGATGCTGATCGCCCTGTCGATGACCGGGACCGTGCGTTATCGCCGGGAGAAACGTATCGAACGCCTGGCCGCACGCGACCCGCTGACCGCCATGTACAACCGCCGCGCCCTGGAGGCGCGGGCGCCCAAACTGCTCGACGGGGTTTCGCCGAAGCATCCCGGCGCGTTGCTGCTGATCGACATCGACAACTTCAAACAGGTCAACGACCTGCACGGCCATACGGCGGGCGACAAACTGTTGATCGCCCTTGGCGAGATGATTCGCCGGGTGCTACCCGACGGCTCACTGGCGGCGCGTCTGGGCGGTGACGAGTTCGTGATTCTGCTCAGGGACGCTTCGCCAGCGCTCATCAACAGCCTCGGTGACCTGCTGCGTCAGCAATTTCAGAACACCGCCGCGCACACGTTCGCCACCCCCGAGGCGGTGACCCTGAGCATCGGCGCCAGCCTGTTCGACCAGCCGCCTGCCAGCCTGGCGGCGCTGATCGAACAGGGCGACGTGGCGCTGTATCAGTCCAAACGTGGCGGGCGCGACAGCATTCGGCTGGTCGATCGCACCGCCAACGCCGAACCGCTGGCGGGCTAGGGTCTGTTCCCGTTTCAGCGCGAGCCGCGTTGCTGCGAGAAATGGCCTCCGGTTAGGCGCAGGACGCAGGGAATGGACTAGCCGTCCGCGTCTTCCCTTGCCAAGTCCTGCAACGACAGCGGAGGTCATTTCCCGCGCAACCCGGAGGGCCGGGCCAGTTCTTGCGCGATGCGGCGTTACTCGATGGCTCATTTGGCCTGCCAAACTTCGCATCTGTGTGCCCCACATGGATGTGGGAAATGCCGCAAGCCCGCCTGGAGCGGGCGCGGCCCTTGCCTCGCGCAAGAACTGGCTCCGGCGCGGCCGTGCGTGAAACGGGAACAGACCCTAACTAAACATGCTGTCGTCGTCGAAGAAGTCCGAGCTGTCGAAGGCATCGGTGTCGATGTCGTTGCTCATGTCGCTGTTGCCCGCGTAAGTGGCGTCGTCCAGGCCGTTGGCGAAGCTGTCCTGCACGGGCGCCTCGTCGCGGATGACTTCGACGATTTCCTGGGGCTGGTCGTGATGAAACATGTTGGTGAGCAGATCCGCCACCATCACCCCACCGGCCACGCCGGCCGCGGTCTGCAGCGCGCCACGCATGAAACCGCCGCCCTGGGCGGCCGGTGCGGCGCCGGGCATGCCAGTCGGGGCCACGGGTGCGACATTGGCGTTCTGGGAAAAGCGCGTCTCGCCCCAGCCAGCCGGGCGCTGGCTCGGCTGCGGTGTGCCGGCCGTTTGCCCGCCACCGAACAGCCCGGACAGAAAGCCGCCACCGCCTGCGCGCTGGCGCTGCGCATCAGCCGCCTGGGCTTCCAGTTCACGCACGCGCTGATCCAGGCGCTTGATGGCCGCTTCCTGAATCAACAGCGCCTGGGCCATGTAATACGGCGCTGCAGGCTGTCGGGCCAGATGACTCTTGATCTGCGCCTCGGCCTCGCTATCGCGCAGCCCGCCCTCGTGCTCGGCTTCTTGCAGGCGGGTGAACAGGCCATCGATCAGGGTTTGCTCTTCGGAATTCATGGATGCCTCGTTTGAGCCATGGAGAAATGCACGTCCCTGTTCAAGGTGCCGCGCGGCGCCCGGCGCCGCTGAAAGGCAACTCTAAAAACTGCCTGCATTGTCATCGCCGCGTTGAAAGCAGACTTGGATGCGAGTCCAAACAAAATGCTCATTTACAGCTGGTAACGTCGAGCACGACCCCAGTCGCTTTTTCGCCTGCTTTCGCCTTGCGCTGACTGCCTCGGCTACGTTTTTAGAGACGCCTTGAAGCGAGATATTGGAGTGAATTGCAAAATCACAAGTTCCGGGCTGGAAGGTAATACATCACGGCAGTCGGCAACCTTGCGCACGACCATCGCCGCGCCGAGGGCCAAATGGTTTGAATGAACGGATTGTGTTAAAAACCTGCCACTGATTACCTTGCACCTGCTCCACGGTGCCTTTACGCAGGAGCACGCATGCCGCCTCCCGATAAACACGCCACGCCCGGCGTTGCTCCGATGATCCCCGAGCAGCGCCGCGAGCAGATGCTGCGCCAACTGCGCAAGCATCAGGTGCTGAGCGTTCATCAGCTGATGGAGATGTTCGAGTGCTCGCACATGACCGTGCGCCGCGACATTGCCCAGCTGGAGCAACAGGGCCGTGCCTATTCGGTCACCGGCGGTGTGCGTATCGCCAGCCAGCTGCACAGCGAGCCCAGCCATGACTCCAAGGCCGTGGTGGAATTGCCGCACAAGCAGGCCATGGCGCGCCTGGCTGCCGGCCTGCTACACCCCGACATGACGATCTACCTGGACGCCGGGACCACCACCCTGGAGATCGTGCCGGCTATCGTTGCGCTGTCAGGCATGACCGTGGTGACCAACGACTTCGGTATCGTGCATGCCCTGGCCGAAGCCGAGCATGTCAACGTGATCCATACTGGCGGGTTGCTCGACCACCCCAACATCTCCAGTGTCGGTGGCCTGGCAGCGGCAACCCTACGCCAACTGGCCACCGACATCGCGTTCATTTCCACCAGTTC
Organism: Pseudomonas sp. PA15(2017); assembly: GCF_001945395.1. GTDB lineage: Bacteria > Pseudomonadota > Gammaproteobacteria > Pseudomonadales > Pseudomonadaceae > Aquipseudomonas. The sequence goes on from NZ_MSXV01000050.1 coordinate 142,803, forward strand.
GTGGGATCTGCAACGTGGCACCACCACGCCGTCGGCGCTGAAGGTCGAGGTCAAACAGGCGGCCATGCAATCGGCCTCGCGTAACGTGCTGATCGCCACCAGCTCCAAGTACGGCACCTTTGGCATGTACAAGGTCGCCGCCCTGGATCAATTCGACACCCTGATCACCGACAGCGCACTGACCCCCGCCGCTGCCGAGAGCATCCGCCATCAGCGCATCGAGCTTCTGCTCGCCAGCACCCCGGTCTCCTGACCGCCCGCCTCCAGGCATCCCGACTCGAGCCAATCCAACCAGCCCCGCCTGGCTGGCTCGGCGTTGGTCAAAAAACGCCTGACTCGGGGCCGATCCAGGCCTTTTTCCGGCTAAAGCCCGCCCGTTGGCAACTGACTGGAGCGTGATCAGCGCGCGCCCAGCTTTGTGAATTATTGTTAATTTTAAAAAATACTTCACATTATCCGCTCACTAACTCACTATCGAATTCACATTTCAGAACAATCAAGCCGTCAACCAGCCTGACGCGCGACGGCAAAGACCGAGGAAGACTGCAATGACTCAATCCAATGTCGGAGTGATCGGCCTGGGCGCCATGGGCCTGGGTATTGCCCGCTCCCTGCAGCGCAGCGGATTCAAGGTGCATGTATGTGATGTGCGCGACGAGGTGGTTCAGGCATTCGCCGCCGAGGGTGGTGTGGCCTGCGCCTCGCCTGCCATGATGGCCGCCGCCTGCGACATCGTCATCACCGTGGTGGTCAATGCCGAACAGACCGAGACCGTACTGTTCGGTGACCAGGGTGCCGTCGCCGCCCTGCGCCCCGGCAGCCTGGTGATCGGTTGCGCCACCGTGGCGCCAACTTTCGCCGTGGAGCTGGGCCAGCGCCTGGCCGACAAGGGCCTCGCCTACCTCGACGCACCGATTTCCGGTGGCGCCGCCAAGGCCGCCGCCGGCCAGATGACCATGATGACGTCCGGCCCCGCCGACGCTTATCTCAAGGCCGAAGCCGTGCTGGCTGGCATGGCGGGCAAGGTGTACCGCCTCGGCGACGTCCATGGCCTGGGCTCCAAGGTCAAGATCATCAACCAGTTGCTGGCCGGTGTGCACATCGCCGCCAGCGCCGAAGCCATGGCCCTGGGCCTGCGCGAAGGCGTGGATGCCGATGCCCTCTACGAAGTGATCACCCACAGCGCCGGCAATTCGTGGATGTTCGAGAACCGCGTGCCGCACATCCTCAACGCCGACTACACGCCGCTCTCGGCCGTGGACATCTTCGTCAAGGATCTGGGCCTGGTGCTCGATACCGCACGCACCAGCAAATTCCCGCTACCGCTGTCGGCCACTGCGCACCAGATGTTCATGCAGGCCTCCAGCGCCGGTTTCGGCCGCGAGGACGACTCCGCCGTGATCAAGATTTTCCCTGGCATCGAGCTGCCGAAAGCCCAGGGCAAGGAGTAACCGATGAGCATGACTTCCCGCCCGTTGCTGGGCTGCATCGCCGATGACTTCACCGGAGCCACCGACCTGGCCAACATGCTGGTGCGCGGCGGCATGCGCACCGTGCAAAGCATTGGCATTCCCAGCGCCGAAGTGGCTGCCGGCCTCGATGCCGACGCCATCGTCATCGCTCTAAAGTCGCGCACCACGCCGGCAACCGAAGCCGTCGCCGAGTCCCTGGCGGCCATGCAGTGGCTGCGCGAGCGCGGCTGCGAGCAGATTTTCTTCAAGTATTGCTCGACCTTCGATTCCACCCCGGCCGGCAACATCGGCCAGGTCAGCGAGGCCCTGCTGGCCGAATTGGGCGGCGACTTCAGCATCGCCTGCCCGGCGTTCCCGGAAAACGGCCGGACGATTTTCCGCGGCCACCTGTTCGTCCAGGACCAGTTGCTCAATGAATCGGGCATGCAACATCACCCGCTGACGCCCATGGGCGACGCCAACCTGCTGCGCGTGCTGGATGCCCAGACCCAGGGCAAGGTCGGCCTGCTGCGCTATGACAGCGTCGCCAAGGGCAGCGATGCCGTACGCGCGCGCATCGCCGAACTGCGTGCCGAAGGCGTGACCATGGCGATTGCCGATGCCGTGTCGGACGCCGACCTCTACACCCTGGGCGAAGCCTGCGCCGACCTGCCGCTGCTTACCGGCGGTTCGGGCCTGGCGCTGGGCTTGCCGGGCAACTTCCGCAAGGCCGGCAAGCTGCGCGACATCGACGCCGCCCAGCGCATCGACATCCCTGGTGGTGAGGTGGTGCTGGCCGGCAGTGCCTCGGTCGCCACCAATGGCCAGGTCAGCGCCTGGCTGGAGGCCGGTCGCCCGGCGCTGCGTGTCGATCCGCTGGCCCTGGCGGCCGGCCAGCCGGTGGTCGAGCAGGCCATCGCCTTCGCCCGCGACGCCGGCCAGACCGTACTGATCTACGCAACGAGCACCCCGGATGAAGTAAAGGTGGTGCAACAGACGCTCGGCGCCGAGCGTGCCGGTGCGATGGTCGAAGACGCCGTCGGGCAGATCGCCAAGGGCCTGCTGGCTGCAGGCGTAAGACGCTTCGTGGTGGCCGGCGGGGAAACCTCCGGCGCCGTGGTCCAGGCACTGGGCGTGCAACTGCTGAAGATCGGCGCGCAGATCGACCCCGGAGTACCGGCCACGATCAGCGACGGCGAGCAACCGCTGGCTCTGGCGCTCAAGTCTGGCAACTTCGGTGCCCGCGATTTCTTCGCCAAGGCCCTCAAACAGCTGGCGGGAGAAATCTGATGAGCAATGAAAAAGCCCTGCGCGAGGAAATCTGCGATGTCGGCCGACTCCTGTATGGGCGCGGCTACACCGTGGGCAGCGCCGGCAACATCAGCGCACGCCTGGACGACGGCTGGCTGATCACCCCCACCGACGCCTGCCTGGGCCGCATGCACGCCAATGATATCGCCAAGGTCAACCTGGCCGGCGAATGGGTCTCCGGGAGCAAGCCGTCCAAGACCCTGGCCCTGCATCGCCAGGTCTATGACCGCAACCCGGGCGTCGGCGGCGTGGTGCATACCCACTCCACCCACCTGGTGGCGCTGACCCTGGCCGGCGTATGGCGCGAAGACGACATCCTGCCGCCGCTGACCCCGTATCAGGTCATGAAGGTCGGCCACATCCCGCTGATCGGCTACCAGCGCCCCGGCTCGCCCGTGGTGGCCGAGCGCGTGGCGCAACTGGCCAATAGCGTGCGCGGCGTCATGCTCGAGCGGCTCGGCCCGGTGATCTGGGAAAGCTCGGTGGCGAAAGCCTGTTATGCCCTCGAAGAACTCGAGGAAACCGCCCGGCTGTGGCTGATGAGTGAGCCCAAGCCTGCTCCGCTGTCGCAACATGCGCTGGAAGAACTCAACCAGGTCTTCGGCGCGAACTGGTAATGCCCATGGCCGGGCGCCGCCCTGCGGCGCCCGAACAGCCCGGAAATTCCGGACAACAATAAAAAACGAGAATTGCAATGACACCACTCATGTTGATGCTGATCGCCGGTGCCGGTATCGCACTGTTGCTGTTTCTGGTCCTCAAATACAAATTCCAGCCCTTCGTGGCGCTGATGCTGGTGAGCATCATCGTCGCGCTGGTGGCGGGCGTGAAACCCGCCGACCTGGTGGCCACCATCGAAGGCGGCATGGGCAAAACCCTCGGCCATATCGCGATCATCATCGCCCTGGGCGCGATGATCGGGCGAATCATCGAGTTGTCCGGCGGCGCCGAGGCGCTGGCCAAGACACTCATCGAACGCTTTGGTAACCGGCGCACACCACTGGCACTGACTGTCGCCGGCTTCATGGTCGGTATCCCGGTGTTCTTCGAAGTCGGCGTGATCATCCTCATGCCACTGGCTTACGGTGTGGCGCGTGCCGCGCGCAAGCCACTGCTGATCTTCGCCCTGCCGATGTGCGCCGCGCTGCTGGCCGTGCATGCCTTCCTGCCGCCGCACCCGGGTGCCGTGGCGGCTGCCAGCCAGCTGGGCGCCGACCTGGGCCGTGTGCTGCTGCTGGGTATTCCACTGGTCGCGGTGGTGTGCACGGTCGGTTACTTCATCGCCGGACGCATGACCCGCAAGACCTACCCGATGACCGACGACATTCGTGCCGAGGTCTACGGCCCCAATGTCACCAACGCCGATCTGCAAGCCTGGGCGCGCAACGACTACTCCACCGTGCGTGACGTGGCCGAAAGCAAGGAATTCGGCGCCGAAGCCAACGCCGGCAGTCTGGCAAAAAGCCTGCCGCCGGCCCCTGCGCCCGGTTTCGGCCTGATCATCACGCTGATTCTGCTGCCGATTGTGCTGATCCTGCTTGGCACACTAGCTACCACCCTGCTGCCAGCCGGCTCGATGCTGCGTGACGTGCTGACCGTACTTGGGGCGCCGCTCGTAGCGCTGCTGATCGACACCTTGCTGTGTGCCTGGCTGCTGGGATCGCGCCGTGGCTGGAGCCGCTCGCAGGTCTCCGACGTGCTCGGCTCGGCGCTGCCGGGCGTGGCGATGGTGATCCTCATCGCCGGTGCCGGTGGCGTGTTCGGCAAGGTACTGGTCGACACCGGCATCGGTGCGGTGGTCTCCGAGGCGCTGCGCCATACCGGCCTGCCCGTACTGGCCCTGGGCTTCATCCTGACCATGCTGCTGCGTGCGGTGCAGGGTTCGACCACCGTGGCGCTGGTGACCACCGCCGGTATCCTCAGCCCGCTGATCGCCACCCTCGACCTGTCGGCCAACCAGCTCGCGTTGCTGTGCCTGGCCATGGGCGGTGGCGGGCTGGCGATGTCGCACATCAACGATGCCGGTTACTGGATGTTCACCAAGCTGGCCGGCCTGAACGTGGCCGACGGCCTGCGTACCTGGACCGTACTGGTCACCCTCTTGGGCACCCTGGGTTTCGTCATGACCCTGATCCTGTGGCCATTGGTTTGATGTACGGCGAGCGCTAGCGCTCGCCCTGTGTATCCCTTCGCCGATTTGAAAAGAGAGAGCCCCCATGCCTCGTTTTGCCGCCAACCTCAGCATGCTGTATCCGCAGCATGATTTTCTCGACCGCTTTGCCGCGGCCGCCGCCGACGGCTTCGCCGCGGTCGAGTACCTGTTCCCCTACGACTACAGCGCCCAGGCCCTGAAACAACGCCTGGACGACAATGGCCTGGTGCAGGTGCTGTTCAACGCCCCGCCAGGCGACTGGGCAACTGGCGAGCGCGGTATCGCCAGCCTGCCGGGCCGCGAGGCGGAATTCCGCGGCGGCGTGGCCAGGGCGCTGGAGTACGCCCAGGTGCTGGGCAACGACCGCATCCATGTGATGGCCGGCCTGCTGCCGAGCGAAGCGCTACGCGTGGCGCATCAGGCGGTGTACCTGGAAAACCTCGCCTATGCCGCCGAGCAGGCGCGTCGCGCGGGTGTCACGGTGCTGATCGAGCCGATCAACACCCGTGACATGCCGGGCTTCTTCCTCAACCGCCAGGACCAGGCCCAGGCCATCGTCCGCCAGGTGGGTGCCGACAACCTCAAGGTGCAGTTCGACTGCTATCACTGCCAGATCGTCGAAGGCGACCTGACCATGAAGCTGCGTCGTGATTTCGCGGGCATCGGCCACATCCAGATCGCCGGCGTACCGGACCGCCACGAACCGAACATGGGCGAGCTGAACTACGCCCAGCTGTTCGAGGTGATCGATGAGTTGGGTTACACCGGCTGGATCGGCTGCGAGTACCGCCCCAAAGGCGATACCAGCGAAGGCCTGGAATGGCTGCGCCGGATCAAGGCCTGAGCCGGCAACACCCGCGATAAAGCGGCAGCGCTGGCGTACATTCCTTTAGGTAGCCAGCCGGCACGTCGTGAACGCCTGTTCCGACGGCGCATCTGGGCAGACCGGCGCACCAGAATGGAGCGATCATCCGGGCAGTACTCCATAAGAACAAGGAACGCCGAGATGAACGACTCAGCGCGCGGCCTGCTGCTGGTTACCAGCGGTATCGTGCTGCTCAGCTTCGATGGCCTGCTGGTGCGCTTGGTGCAGGCCGATGGCTGGAGCATCGTGTTCTGGCGCGGGCTGCTGATGTTCATCGCCCTGGGCGCCTTTTCGCTATCGGCCAAAAGCCGCACGAGCCTGCGGGCCAAGCCGCTGCCGAGCGTCGTGTCGGCGGCACTGCTGGCCTTGATCTCGATTTTCTTCGTGCTGGCGATCATTCACACCACGGTGGCCAACGTGGTGGTCATCCTCAGTACCGCGCCGCTGTTCGCCGCCTTGTTCACGCGCTTCGTCCTGCACGAGGCGGTGGCCGTGCGCACCTGGCTGGCGATCGGCGTGGCGACGCTGGGCATCGTGCTGGTGTTCGCCGGCTCCTTCAGCGCCAGCGACCTGCTGGGCAACGGTTACGCGTTGCTGTCCTCGGCCGCGCTGGGCGCCAACCTCACCTTGCTGCGCCGCCATTCCAGCCTCGCCCGCATGCCGCTGATCGCCCTTGGCGGGCTGGTGGCCGCGCTGATCGCCCTGCCCAAGGCGCAGCCCCTGGGCCTGGACTCGGCCAGTTACCTGGCGCTGGGCATCATGGGGCTGGTGCAGATGCCGGTGGCCACCCTGCTGATCAACAGCGCGACGCGCTACCTGCCATCTGCCGAAGTGGCGCTGTTCTATCTGCTGGAAAGCGTGCTGGGCACCTTGTGGGTCTGGTATTTCCTGAGCGAGGTACCGGCCCGAGCCACGCTGTACGGCGGTACGCTGGTAATCGCCACGCTGGTGGTGCATGCCGGCGTCACCCTGCGTGCGCGCCCCGCTCTTGCGGCATGACCAGGCAGCGCGAATACGCACGCCCATGTCGACCCCAGACAACTGGACGATCCAAACGCCCCCTAAGGTGAACCCCCTTTCGTCCAACAACAGGAGCCGTTCATGGCCAACAAACCGATCACCGTACTGCGCGACACCCAGCCCATGCCCGTGGTCGACGCCTGCAAGTGGGAACGTATCGAGGGCGAGCCGCACACGGTCAACCTCAACGCCTACACCAGCGACGACGGCAGCAAGATCATGGGCACCTGGATTTGCACACCGGGCAAATGGCGGGTCGAGTACGTGAAATGGGAGTACTGCCACTTCCAGGAAGGCTACTGCATCATCACCCCGGACGGCATGGCGCCAATCCACCTCAAGGCCGGCGATATCTTCGTCATCGAGCCGGGCATGAAAGGCACCTGGGAAGTGGTCGAGACGGTGCGCAAGTATTTCGTATTCGCCTGACCTCCTTCGGTGACCGGCCACCGCCCGGGCGCGATGGCCGATTGTCACGTCATTGGACGAGCGATTTCGATCCCGCTATGCAGCTCCAAGACACCTGCATAAATGAAGAAATATCAATCAGATAAAGGTTACGCTACGCATCGCCGTTATTCCGCCGCGATAAATCTTTCGCAGTCATCGTGCATCTTGTAGCTTGTCTACGCCGTTTCGGCCCGACCATGACAAGAAGGGACATGACATGAACGACACCCCGGCAATTGGCAACTCGCGCCGCCGTTTTCTCAAGCAATCGCTGATTTGCTCCGCTGCTGCCGCCAGCGCCGGCTCGCTGCTGCCGCAATTGGCGGGCGCCGCCCAGCCGCTCGGCCTGCGCTACCCCGACAGTGCCGTGCAGGTGCTCGATGACAGCTTCCTGCAACTGCGCCTGTTCAACGCCAGCGTGGAAAAACTCGCCGATGGCCTGCGCTGGGCTGAAGGCCCGGTGTGGTTCGGTGATGGGCGCTACCTGCTGGTCAGCGATATTCCCAACAACCGCATCATGCGTTGGGACGAGATCGGCCAGTCGCTCGCCGTCTACCGCCAGCCCTCCAACTACGCCAACGGCCTGGTGCGCGACACCCAGGGTCGGCTGATCGCCTGTGAAGGCTCCACCACCCAGGAGCTGGGGCGGCGCATCACCCGCACCGAGCACGACGGGCGCATCACCGTGCTGGCCGACAAATTCGAGGGCAAACGCTTCAATTCGCCGAACGACCTGGTGGTCAAGCGTGACGGCTCGGTGTGGTTCACCGACCCGCCCTTCCAGACCGGCAATTTCTATGAGGGCTACAAGATCGAGCCCGAGCTGCCCCATGGCGTCTACCGCATCGATGGCGAAACCGGCCAGGTCACCCGCGTGGCCGACGACCTGGATGGCCCCAACGGCCTGTGCTTTTCGCCGGACGAGAAGACCCTGTACATCGTCGAAGGGCGCGCCAAGCCCAACCGCCTGGTCTGGGCCTACGCGGTAAACGACGACGGCACCCTCGGCCAGCGCCGCAAGCACGTCGAAGCCACCGACACCGGCGCACTGGACGGCATCAAATGCGATGAGTTCGGCAACCTGTGGTGCGGCTGGGGCAGCAACGGCTCGGCAGAAAGCGAGCCGGAAAAGCTCGACGGCGTGCGAGTGTTCAATAACGAAGGCAAGGCCATCGGCCATATCACCCTGCCCGAACGCTGCGCCAACCTGTGCTTCGGCGGCGAGAAAGGCAACCGTCTGTTCATGGCCAGCAGCCATGCGATCTATTCGATCTTCGTGAATGCCCGGGGCGCTACCCTGGTGTGAACGACACCGATCATGCCCGGCCAACCCGGGCGTGATCGCAGGGTTGCGTTGACGCACTCCCCACGCACTACAAAATAACCCTAGTAGCACAGGGCCAGCTTCGGGCAAAATTGCCCACATTCATCTCCTCCCCAATCAAACGGCGCAATTGCCAGGACGCGCCGGCAATCTCGTGCGCCAAGGCGGCCCGAAGGACGTTTCAATGCTGGCTCCAGTCGATCACAGCGATCAGTCCAGGCGCAGGATGTTCAAGACCCTGCTCTGGGTGACCATGTGCTTCGGTGTGCTGTTTTCGGTGTTCAACGCCACCCGCGGGCTGTGGCTGCTGGTGGGCATCGAGGTCATCTACACGCTGCTGTCGCTGTACATGCTGGTGGTGGTCGAACGCACCCGCCACCTGCGCACGCTGACCATCGTCTACCTGATTCCCTTCCTGGGGGTGATGATGGCCACCCTGGCCAACCCGAACACCTCGGTGGGTATCTTCGCCTGGATCCAGACCATCCCGATCATTCTCTACCTGCTGCTGGGCCTGCGCCTGGGGCTCATCGGCTCGATCCTGTTCGTCAGCCTGGGGCTGTACCTGTACACCCAGCATTACGCCGAGAAGAACCCGGGCGACAGCCTGGGCTTTCTGCTCGACATCGGCATGGCGACCCTGGCGATCACCATCTTCTCCCACACCTACGAACACACCCGCGCGCAGACCGAGAAGCGCCTGATGGAGCTGATCAGCACCGACTACCTGACCGGCCTGGCGAACCGCTCCAAACTGACCGAAATCTTCGCCCGCGAGCGTGCCCACGCGCAACGCAACGACACGCCGCTGGCCCTGGTTTACCTGGATATCGATCATTTCAAGCAGATCAACGACCGCTTCGGCCATGAAACCGGCGACCAGGCCCTGCGCCATTTCGCCAGCGTTCTGTCCCAGCGCTTGCGCACCACCGACCTGCTGTGCCGGCTCGGCGGCGAGGAATTCGCCGCCCTGCTGCCCAACACCACGGCTGCACAGGCCAGCGCAATCGCCGAGGAGCTGCGCGAGCGGCTGGCCAGCACGCCGATGGTGGTCAGCGGTACGCCCATGCAGATGACCCTCAGCGCCGGCGTGGCCAACCTGGGCCAGGACGGCGAGCGCCTGGACGAGCTGATGAACGCGGCCGACAAGCGCACCTATGCGGCCAAACGTGCGGGCCGCAACCGGGTGGTCAGCGATGAGGCACTCGCCCTCGGCTGATCACGGGTTGGCGTTGAAAAACCGAGCTTTTTTCCTGACGAAGCGAGCCCCTGCACGGTGAAAAGCCGGCTTGAGGCCTGGCAAGCGTCATCAGCGCGGCTATGCTGAAACTCCATATCGTCCCCGCGGATCGTTCCCAGGAGCTTCATATGGATATCGCCAGCCTGTTTGCCGAATTGCACACCCTGCCCACCGTCCCGAAGGTCGCCCAGGATCTGATCCAGCAGTTCGACAACCCCTCCACTAGCCTGGAAAGCGTGGCCCGCAATATCGAGCGTGACCCGGTGATCGCCGCCAAGGTGCTGCGCCTGGCCAACTCGGCGCGCTTTCGCGGCTCGCGCGATGCCAGCAGCGTAGAGGACGCCGCCATGCGCCTGGGTTTCAACACCCTGCGCACTCTGGTACTGGCTTCTGCCATGACCGGCGCCTTCAAGGTCGATACCGGCTTCAACCTGAAGAAATTCTGGCTGCGCAGTTTCCGCGTGGCGAGCATCGCCCGCACCCTGGCCAAACAGTCGAAGCTCGACGCAGATGCCGCCTTTACCTGTGGAATGATGCACAACATCGGCGAGCTGCTGATCCAGACCGGCGCCCCGGATTTCGCCCGTCGCCTCAACCGCCACCCACAACGTGAGGCCGCGGCCCAGGCCGCCGAGGAAACCCTGCAACTGGGCTTCGGCTACCCGGAAGTCGGCGCCGAACTGGCACGCCGCTGGCAGTTGCCGGCACTGATCCAGAACGCCATCGCCTACCAGAACAAACCGACCCAGGCGCCGGGCGACGGCCAGTATGCGCGCCTGGTGGCGCAGGCTATCCACGTCGAGGAAAGCCTTGAGGCCCACGGCCTGGGCGATGCAGCCAAACAGGAGCTGGAGGGCCCGCTGTTCGACGGCGTGGACCTGAACAAGTTGTTCGATGCCCTGCCCGCCGTGCTGGAAGCGGACAAGGCGTTTGGCCAATTGCTGGGCTGAAGATAGGCAGCGCATCCCGAAGAGTCCTGACAACAGCCCCGACGCATTCGCGGGCTGCAGTCAGCTACGGCAACGGGCCTCTTCCTCATTGGTCGACGTCGCAGACGTGCCAGCTGTCTGCCCCAGGCCTCAGTGCCTGGAGCGGCCACCCTGATCTCGCCAGATTCCTCCTCATGCAACTAACGAGCATCCGGCTCGGATGCACTGTTAAATAAAGAAGCGAACATCACGGCGATCCACATCGCAACTGCCCTGATGCCCCCTTGACCGGCGCCCATTGGTCGAAGTCCAGACTCCTACAGTCAGGCATCGCGGGGGTTGCTGCGCGTCCTGGTGGCCATGCACGAACGGCAGCCACCCGGCTGGAGCCGTAATCTGCGAGCCGTACACGATTGTTAGAACTTAACGCCCCTCGAGACGCTCATAGCAGCGCCCTGGCATCAGCTATCGTTTCGCCAGCATGCGCCAGATCAACTAGGCTGCCTAACATGCAACTCATAGTTGCATCCCTACATCAATCACTGTTTCAAACCGCGTTTGTTTTCGCCGACCCTGATCTCGCCGTCACGCCGTAGCGGATGCGACCAAGTGAACACTGCCGATAAACGATCGAAAACCGTCCGAGCCCACCACGCACCCGCCAACTCAAGAGAAGATCCCATGTCCCAATCCCGCCAGTTGTCCACCCGAACGACGCTCTCCCTGAGCTACGCCGTTCTGGTATTGCTACTGTTGTTGGTAGCCGGTGCCTCGCTGTATCAACTGTCGGCGGTCAACGACAGCTTCTCACGCTACATCAACGGCCTCGACCACCGCGCCAAGCTGGCCAGCTTGCTGGCCAACGCGTCCAAGGAACGGGCCATCGCCCTGCGTAACCTGGTGCTGATCACCGACCACGGCGAGCGCAACGCCCAGCGCTCGGCAATCAATGCTGCCAACGAACTGGTGACGCGGGAGCTGGATGCCCTGGGCCGGGAAATCGACCGTGACCCCGACGTATCGCCAGCCGCACGCAACCTGTTCAACGACATCAAGGCCATCGAGCAACGCTACGAGCCAGTGGCCCTGCGCATCGCCGAGCATGTGTTCGCCGGCGAGGACGCCGTAGCCATCGCCATGATCTCCCAGCAATGCACACCGCTGCTCAACAACCTGACCCAGGCCATCAACGCCTACCTGACCTACACCGAGAATGTGGCCGGCGAGCAACTGGCGCAGAACGATGCAAACTACCGCCAGCAACGCAACCTGCTGATCGGCATCGCCATGTTCTCGGCCCTGCTGGCCGTGCTGCTCGGCCATCTGATCACCCGTGGCCTGCTGCGTGCCCTGGGCGCCGAGCCAAGCGATCTGGACCGCCTCGCACAACAGGTGGCCGAGGGCGACCTGCGCCAAGCCGACGGTAGCGCCAGCGGCCACGGTGTGCACGGTTCGCTGCGCAAGATGCAGGGCAACCTGCGCGATATGGCTCAGCGCATCGACGCCTCCTCGCAGTCGGTGGCGGCTGCCAGTCAGGAACTGGCCGAATCCAGCCAACTGAATGCCGACGGGGTGGCCAGCGCACAGTTGCAGATCGAGCAGATCGTCACCGCCATTCACGAGATGTCGGCCACCGTGCAAGAAGTGGCGCGTAACGCGGAGACCGCCGCGCTGGCCGCAGGCGAAGCGGATACCGCCGCGGTGGAAGGCCAGGACAAGACCCGTCACGCGGTTCATCTGATTGGCAACCTGGCTGAGGTCATCGACCACTCGGCCGAAGCGATGGCCAACCTCAAGCAGCAGAGCGTCAACATCGGCAGCGTGCTGGACGTGATCAAGGCAGTCGCCGATCAGACCAACCTGCTGGCCCTCAACGCCGCCATCGAGGCGGCACGGGCCGGCGAGGCCGGGCGCGGTTTCGCCGTGGTCGCCGACGAGGTCCGTGGCCTGGCCCAGCGTACCCAGGGCGCAACGGCGGAAATCGAAGGCCTGATCGGCAACCTGCAGCGCATTACCGACGAAGCCGCGCAGTACATGCAGCACTGCCAGGCGTCCAGCCAGCAGTCGGTCGAGGGCGTGTCCCAGGCCGGCGAGACGGTGGCGCGGATCGTCGCCATGATCGAACGCATCAACGGCATGAACCAGCAGATCGCCGCGGCGGCCGAGGAACAGAGCACGGTGGCCGAACAGATCAACCAGAGCGTCGTCACCGTGCGCGACAGCAGTGCCCAATCGGCCCAGGCCTTCGCCGCCACTCAGCGCGAGAGCGAGAGCCTGGCTCGCACCAGCGAAGCCCTGCGCGAGAACATCAGCCGCTTCCAGCTGTAAAAACCTGTTCACGCTCTTGGGGTACCCGGGCCCCCGTTGCGATGGAACGACGAAAAATCGGCTGTTTGTGGGAGCGCGCCATGCGCACGAAATCGCGGGCGTGGCCCGCTCCCACAGTGGCTCTTCGACAGGCCGCGTACCCCGATCATGTTGAAAAATTCTGCCCAAAGGGCGCATTGCCTTCGCTGCGGTCTGAGCCATTTGCGGGGCAGAACTGCACGGGATTTCACCTGGCAGCGCACTAATCAGCGGCGTTTGAGCCCCTGAATAGGCCGCTCTGGCCAACACGATCTTTCAACAGAATCGCCCCCTGGCGGTCATCGCCCCGCACGCCGCGTCGAAGGCAGGATTTCTGCCGGTAGGCGCTCACTCGCGGCCAGGTTTGCTGGCGGTGGCGGCGGCGCTCTGGGCGAAGGCCATGATCACGTCGCGCACTACCTTGCGCTGCTGGGCCGGCAGCGCCAGGAAGGCCTCCACCGCCTCGCGCTCGGGATAAAAGCTTGGGTCTTCCCAACGCCCGCGTTGCTCCCGTGCGGCCAGGGCGGCGCGCTCGCCGAAACGCAGCGCCTGTGGCTCGATGCGCAACCATTCGGCCAGCACTTGCAGCTTGTCCTGGGAGGGAATGGCCTGGCCGCGCAGCCAACGTGATACCGCCTGGAAGGTTACGGAGCGGCCCCAATAGCGGGAGTTGAACTCCCGCTCCAGCACAGCGGGACGATCAGGGTAGCCCGCAGCGAGCATGGCGTCGCGCAGGCGCTGGGCGAATTCGGTTTTCTCAGTCATGGGGCGGACGTTAAATTCCGCTTCCATGCTTGATTGAACATACGATTGAATTCTAAATTAAATTCATGGTTTCATGACAGCCAGCGCAATGCAGATAATGCAAAGGGAGGCGTCATGAACAAGGTATGGTCGTTTCACTTCGAGGGAAAACACGTTGCCGTTCGCAACGGTGCCGATGGGCGCCTCTGGTTTTCTGCAGAAACCATCTGTTCAGCTCTGCAGTATTCGGACAGCCAGGCCGCGCTGCTCTATCACTGTGACCCGGGCGGCATTGTGTTCGGCAACGAGCAATCGCCGCAGGCGATGATCGACTTGCGCAATGTTCTGCAACTGACTCATCACAGCCCTCCAAACCGCGCCACACGGCTGTACGACTGGTTGTGCCGGATCGTTTTAACGTCACAGCTCGACCAGTCAGCCAAACCGCAGCGCCATAAACTCGCCACCGGGGACCATCACCTGCAACTGCTGCACTGGCAGGAAGCCTGGTGGTTGTCGATGCAGGATGCGGTAACGCTGTTCGGTGCTGGTGAGGACCCCATCAAGATCGCCAAATGCACGACCGCCCCGTAACTCGGTGCGTCAACGGCCGCAGCACTGCTTGTACTTCTTGCCGCTGCCACAGGTGCACGGGTCGTTACGGCCAACCTTGGTTTCTTCACGGCGTACCGGCAGCACCTGTTCCAGATGCTGCTGCCAGTAGTCGTACAGTGCCAGGGCCGCTGGCTCGACGGTGGCGACCGAGGCGTCGTATTGCTCATCGGACATGGCGTTGAGCGTCTCCACACCCTCTTCGCTGCCGTGCAGGGTAATGTTCGCCAGTGCTGTCTGCTGCGCCTCGGGCAGCTCGGCATCGATCCAGCCCGCCACCTGAGCGCCGCGCAGATAACCGGCGCACCACTGCGAGACGATGAGTTTCTCACCCTTGCCATTGTCGTCGGCCAGGAAGATGGCCTCGTAATCGTCCGGCTCCTCGCCGAGCATATAGGCGGCTTCGCTCATCAGCTCGACAGCCAGCTTGGTGAAGCGCTCGCCTTCCTTGTCGTTGGCCCATTTGGGCAACTGCTCGGCCCAGATGGGCGGATACCAGATGCCAGGGTCGATCTGCCGAGGCCCGGACACGATGGCCGCGAAATAACCGTCCAGTTCGCTGGCGGAAAGAATCGAGTCGTCGTTGCCATACTTGAGCAACAACTGATCGAGCTTTTCGAGCCCTCTGTTATCCATCGCAAACATCCTTCGAAAAAAAGGCCGCTACTTTCCCACAGATGGCCGGCCGCCAACAGCCTCACCAGCCGTCCGGCACATCACGGGTGCCGAGGCGGCGATGGCCCGGTACAATGCGCGCCAAACCGTGCCCCAGAGGAACGCTGCAGCGCCTGCAGCCCCTCGCTGCCTATAAAGAAAAACCATGTCCTTGCCCAAGAACCACCTGGAACTGCTCAGCCCTGCCCGCGATGTCGAGATCGCTCGCGAGGCCATTCTGCATGGCGCCGACGCCGTCTACATCGGCGGCCCGAGCTTCGGTGCCCGGCACAACGCCTGCAACGAGGTGGCCGATATCGCCAGGCTGGTGGAGTTCGCCCGGCGCTATCATGCGCGCATCTTCACCACCATCAACACCATCCTGCATGACGACGAGCTGGAGCCGGCGCGCGCGCTGATCCACCAGCTCTACGACGCGGGCGTGGACGCGCTGATCGTGCAGGACCTCGGCGTGCTGGACCTGGACATCCCGCCCATCGAGCTGCATGCCAGCACCCAGACCGACATCCGCACTCTGGGCCGCGCCAAGTTTCTCGACCAGGCCGGCTTCTCTCAGTTGGTATTGGCCCGCGAGCTGAACCTCCAGGAAATTCGCACTATCGCCGATGAAACCGATGCTGCCATCGAATTCTTCATCCATGGCGCGCTGTGCGTGGCGTTCTCCGGCAAGTGCAACATCTCCCATGCCCAGACCGGGCGCAGCGCCAACCGCGGCGACTGCTCCCAGGCCTGCCGCCTCCCCTACACCCTCAAGGATGAGAAAGGCGGCGTGATCGCCTACGAGAAACACCTGCTGTCCATGAAGGACAACAACCAGAGCGCCAACCTGCGCGCCCTGGTCGAGGCCGGGGTGCGCTCGTTCAAGATCGAGGGCCGCTACAAGGATGTGGCCTACGTGAAGAACATCACCGCCCACTACCGCCGCGAGCTCGACGCGATTCTCGAAGACCGCCCGGACCTGGCCCGCGCCTCCAGCGGCCATACCGCGCACTTCTTCGTGCCCGACCCGGACAAGACCTTCCACCGCGGCAGCACCGATTACTTCGTCACCGAGCGCAAGGTGGACATCGGCGCCTTCGACTCACCGACCTTCACCGGGCTCTCTGTCGGCCATGTCGAGAAGGTGAACAAGCGCGACCTGATCGCCGTCACCCATGAACCGCTGTCCAATGGCGACGGCCTCAACGTGCTGGTCAAGCGCGAGGTCGTCGGCTTCCGCGCCAACATCGCCGAACTCAAAAACGAGTTCGAGGAAGACGGCGAGAAGCGCTACCGCTACCGCGTCGAGCCCAACGAGATGCCCGAAGGGCTGTTTCGTCTGCGCCCCAATCATCCGCTATCGCGCAACCTCGACCATAACTGGCAGCAGGCGTTGCAGAAGACCTCGGCAGAACGACGCATCGGTGTGAGCTGGAAAGCCCAGCTGCGTGAAAACGCACTCAAGCTCACCGCCACCAGCGAAGAAGGCATCAGCGCCAACGTCAGCCTGGACGGCCCCTTCGGCGCGGCGAACAAGCCAGAACAGGCGCTTGAGGGCCTGCGTGACCTGCTGACCCAGCTGGGCACCACCATCTACCACGCCCAGGGCGTCGCCCTCGATGCACCGCAGGCGTTCTTCGTGCCCAACTCACAGCTGAAAAGCCTGCGCCGCGAGGCCATCGAGGCGCTGACCGCAGCCCGCGTCGCCGCGCACCCGCGTGGTAGGCGCAAGGCCGAGAGCAACCCGCCGCCGGTGTACCCCGAGTCGCACCTGTCGTTCCTGGCCAACGTCTACAACCACAAGGCCCGCGAGTTCTATCACCGCCACGGCGTGCAGCTTATCGACGCCGCCTACGAGGCCCACGAAGAAGAAGGCGAAGTGCCGGTGATGATCACCAAGCACTGCCTGCGCTTCTCCTTCAACCTGTGCCCTAAACAGGCCAAGGGCGTCACCGGCGTGAAGACCAAGGTCGCGCCGATGCAACTGGTACACGGCGACGAGGTGCTGACCCTGAAGTTCGACTGCAAGCCGTGCGAGATGCACGTGGTGGGCAAGATGAAAGGCCACATCCTCGACCTGCCGCTACCGGGCAGCGCCGCCAGCCAGGTGGTCGGCCATATCAGCCCGGAAGACCTGCTGAAAACGGCGCGACGCCAGGCGCCGCACTGAGAGCGCCAGCCTTCATTAGCTGACGCTTCGCCACCACCAGGCGCGCAAGCTCCACCCCTGCTGCATCCCCGCCGCTGCCAGCAGGATGGCCACGACGCCCAGCCACTGCAGCGCACTGAGCTGGTGGTCGAAGGCGACCCAGTCGACGGCAATCGCTGCGATCGGGTAGATGAAGGAAAGCGCGCCGGTCAGCGCCGTGGGCAGCTTCTGGATGGCGCCGTAGAGCAGCACGTACATGCCGCCGGTGTGCACCACGCCCAGGGTGAGCAGGATCGACCAGGTCTGCTGGCCTTGGGGTAGCGTGGTGAAGTCGGCGAGCGGCGCCAGCATCAGCACACCAACGCTCACCTGGATCAGCGCGATCAGGTGCGGTGGTATGCCCTTGAGCTTCTTGATGATCAATGCGGCCACGGCGTACAGAAAGGCCGCGCCCAGGGCGAAGCCGATGCCCGTCAGGTAGTCGCCGCCGCCCAGCCCGGCGCTGCCGTGGGCGCTGACGATGGCCAACATGCCGAGAAACGAGATCGACAGCCAGGCAAGCTTCTGCAGGGTAAGTTTTTCACCGAGAAACAGCGCCGCCAAGACCACCAGCAAGAACGGCTGGACGTTGTAGACCGCGGTGCCGATGGCGATCGAGGCGCGGGAATAGGACGCGAACAGCAGCAGCCAGTTACCGACGATGGCCACCCCGCTGACCATCGCCAGCATCGCCGTATAGCGGCTGAGCAGGCCCGGGCGCAGAAAGCCGAGCATGGCGCAGACCACCAGCAACGTCAGCGCGCCGAACACGCAGCGCCAGAACACCACCTCAAATACCGGCAGGCCGGTGAGCAGCACGAACCAGCCGATGGTGCCGGAAATCAGCATGGCGGCGACCATTTCCAGCGTGCCTCTATGAATCTGCTTGTCCATCATCGTGCCCCTTGTGTGAGGCACGGATTATGGCAATCGGCGCAGCGGCGCTCCATGGCGAAAGACAGGCAAAACATCCCATCCGGCTTTACTATCAAGGCCTAAATGGAGAATCGCCTTTGGAGCCAGCATGATCGATGAAATCGACCAGCAACTGATCGTGGCCCTGACCGAAGACTCGCGCCGCTCGCTGAAGGCCCTGGCGCAGATCAGCGGCCTGTCCTCACCAAGCGTGGCGGAGCGGCTGCGCAAACTCGAAGATAAAGGAGTATTGAAAGGCTACGGCGTGGACATCGACCCACGCGCGTTCGGCTACCAGTTGCAGGCGATCGTGCGCATCCGCCCGCTACCCGGCCAGTTGCACGAAGTGCAGCGGCAGATCGAGGCCACGCCGCAATTCACCGAGTGCGACAAGGTCACCGGCGAGGACTGTTTCATCGCCCGCCTCCACGTACGCTCGATGGAGCAGCTGGACGAGATACTCGACCACATCAACGTCTATGCCCTGACCAACACCGCCATCGTCAAGAAGACCACGGTAAAACGACGGCTGCCGCCGATGGAATGATCACGATGGCGAGACGACTCGCCATCGTGCCCGGCCTCATTTCAACTGGCTGGCGAAGCGCTCCACCGCACCGAGCACCTGCTTGGCGCCCTGGCGGATTTCGACGATCACGTCGCCGGCCTGGTTGGCCAGCTCGAGCCCGGCTTCGGCCTGCTGACGGCTGCTGGCCATATCGCGCACGGCGGCATCGACCAGCTTCTGATTTTCCTGCACCACGCCGACGATCTCTTCGGTGGCCTTGCTGGTGCGGCTGGCCAGTTGCCTGACTTCGTCAGCGACCACCGCGAAGCCGCGCCCCTGCTCGCCGGCCCGCGCCGCCTCGATGGCAGCGTTGAGCGCCAGCAGGTTGGTCTGCTGGGCGATGCTGCCGATGGTCTGCACCATGGTGCTGATCAGCACCGACTGCTTGCCCAGCGCCTCGATGCCTTCGGAAGCCGAGCCCATCTGTTCGGAGATGCGCTGCATGGTCTGCACCGTATCGGTGACCACCTGGGCGCCGCGCTGGGCGGTGGTGTCGGTCTGCTGGGAAATGCCGTAGGCTATTCCCGCCGCATCGTTGACCTCTTCCTCACGGTTGACCTGGTCGGTGACCACCGTGGCGAACTTGACCACCTTGTAGAGCTTGTCCTGAGTGTCGTGTACCGGGTTGTAGGTCGCCTCCAGCCAGACCACCTGGCCATGGCTGTCGATGCGCTTGAAGCGACCGGCCACGAACTCGCCACGATTGAGGCGCTCCCAGAACTGCTTGTACTCGGAAGAATGGGTTTCCTGGGAGTCGCAGAACATGCTGTGGTGCTTGCCCTTGATGCGCTCCAGACTGTAGCCCATACCGTGCAGGAACTGATCGTTGGCGGTCAGCACATTGCCAGCCAGATCGAACTCGATCACCGCCGTGGAACGTAACAGGGCGTTGATGAAGTCCTCGTTTTCCCGCGCACGGTTCATGCTTTCGGTGATCTCGGAACCGAAGCACTGTGCGCGGCGCACCTTGCCACTCTCATCGACCACCGGCTGCCAGCAGGCCTGGATCCACACCAGGGCACCATCGGCGCGGGTGAACCGGTAGCGGTCGCTGACCGAACGCCCGGTACGCACCGCCTCGCTGAGTTTCTTGAAACACGGCAGGTTCTTCACGTACGCCGGCACGATGTCGCTCATCGGCCGGTTGGCTAGTTGCTCCGGGGCGTGGCCAATGAAGCGTGAGAAGTTGGCGTTGACTTCGATGATTCGAAAATCGGGATCGATGGTCAGTGTGATCATCTCGTTATCAATGCCTTTGTACAGCTGTCGGAGCAGCGACAGTTCGGCATCCTTGGCCTGCAGTTCTTTCTTGAGGTGACTACCGAACATGCTCTTTCTCCAAAAAGCAACGATGTGGAAGGTCATCGGCTGCCCTGCCGATTTGTTGAGGGGCCGACCATCGGCGAAGTTGGATGCCGATCTGCCATCAAGCATAGAAGGTAGGCACACGGTCATCGCGGGTTTTGCGAGGAAAATACGCGCCGCCTGTGGCAGGCCAAATGTCAAAGCGGAAAATAGTCGTCGACCAGAGAAACGAAAGTTCTTCCGTTCAGGGAACACCCCTTCTTCCTGTTTGACGGTCGCAGCATGCCTGTCGTGTTTCGAACCCGGCAAAATACCGGTTCTACAGGCGTGGTTGCGTTAAGCTGAGACTTCCTTCAGTACGGAGCACATCCATGGCTTACCCACCCCACCTGCAGGCCGGTGATCGCGTCGTGCTGTTCGATGGTGTGTGCAAGCTGTGCAACGGCTGGAGCCGCTTTGTGATTCGCCATGACCGCTCCCGCAAGCTCAAGCTGTGCAGTGTACAGTCGCCCCAGGGCCAGGCGATTCTGGCGTGGTTCGGCATGCCACTGGATCGTTTCGATACGCTGCTGTTTGTCGAAGGCGACAAGGCCCTGCAACGCAGCGACGCCATTCTAGCCATCCTCGGTCAGTTGCCGGCACCCTGGCGCTGGGCGGCGGTGGTGCGCGTCATACCACGCCGCTTGCGCGACTGGATGTACGACCCCATCGCCCACAATCGCTACCGCCTGTTCGGTCGCCACGACTATTGCCAGGTGCCACGCCCAGAAGACCGCGAGCGTTTCCTGCATGACTGACGCCCGTCTGGCGCGCCTGACGGTGGCCGCGATCTTCATCTACCACGGGCTGGTGCCCAAGCTGCTGATGCGCGACGCCACCGAACTGCAGTTGCTCGATGCTCACGGCCTGTCGCACGGTGTGCTGGCCCTGGCGGGTGCCGGTGAATTGCTGCTGGGGCTGCTCATCGCCCTGCTGCACCGGCAGCGCTGGCCGCTCTACGTGGCGCAGGCTGCGTTGCTGGTGCTGCTGGTGGATGTGGCGATCTTCGCGCCAGCGCTACTGACCCAGGCCTTCAATCCGTTGACGCTGAACCTCGCCGCCCTGGTGCTCGGCATGATCGCACTGCGCGGCCGGCCGCACGCCTGACACCTCATCACTGGCCGGCCTGCTCGCGTAGCAGCCGCGCGATTTCGGCCTGGCGGCGGTAGGCCGGCGCCTCGACGGCATTGAAGTCGCGGCTGTAGCGCGCCGCGAAGCCTGCCGTGCCCCACTCCCGATACTGTTGCACGTGGAGCAGTTCATGGGCCCACAGTGTGGCATCCTGCACGGCCATCCGCGCATCGCGAAAGACGATGATGTCGATCAGGGTGACCGCCTGGATGTCCGGGTTCTGCATGACGTTGCGGGCGGCGCTCAGCTCGTCCAGATCCCCCACTTTATAACGCACCGCATCGAGCAGTTCGGCGGCGTAGAACGGCAATAACTGCTGGCGAATCTGCGGCGGGATCGGCAAGGTACCCTGGCGCACAGCCGACTCGCGCGAGCGCAGGATCCAGCCTTCCAGCGCGGCTGCGGTGAGGGTGCCGGCGCGCTCCTGCATCGGCCCGAGCACGCCGTTAGGGTCCGGCACGCAAATGCACCCGCCCAGGCACACCTGGGTTTCACCCGGCGCGCAGGCCAATGCGGCAGGCACCGGCACAACCGTCAACAGCACATACAACAGAACGCGTTTGGACATGCGTCGCCCTCGATCGACCAAAGAGGCGACCATGGCGTCAGCCGCTGCGCTTGTCCAGCCCTGCCGCGGAGGATAGCCAATTACCTACGCGCCGGACGACGACGGGCTGAGCATCTGGATTTCGCGGATATCGAAATCGCGACTCAGGTACTCCATGCGCCGCTCGTGAAAATCGCGCATGTGCGGCAGCGCCGTGTGCATCGCCAGGTGCTCGCGGGACTGCCAGACCTCGAAGAAGATGAATAGCGTCGGGTCCGCGGCATCGCGCAGCATGTGATATTCGATGCAGCCAGGCTCGGCGCGGCTCGGCTCGACGTAAGCGCGAAACAGTTGCTCGAAGGCATCGGCTCGCTCCGGGCGGGTGTGGGCGTGAAGAATGAAGCCGTACATGGGAATCTCCTTGGTAAGTACTGCTGCACCCTAGCGCAGATAAAAGCCAGGTATTCATGCATTCGAGGCAAAAGTAATTTGCCCTTGGCGGCATTTTTCTCCTGCGCGTGAAGCCGTAACCTGAGCCCATTCGATCAGTTACGGAGACGCCTCCATGAAAAAGATCCTGCTCCTCAACGGCGGCAAGCAATTCGCCCATTCCGACGGCCGCCTCAACCGCACGCTGCACGAAACCGCCGCCGCATTTCTCGACCAGGCCGGTAGCGAATTCAAGACCACCGAGATCGACGCCGGCTATGACGTCGCCGAGGAAGTGCAGAAATTTCTCTGGGCCGACGTGGTGATCTACCAGATGCCGGGCTGGTGGATGGGCGCGCCGTGGATCGTCAAGAAATACATCGACGAAGTGTTCACCGAAGGCCATGGCAGCCTGTACGCCAACGACGGCCGCACCCGCTCCGACGCCTCGCAGAAGTACGGCAGCGGCGGCCTGATCCACGGCAAGCAGTACATGCTGTCGCTGACCTGGAACGCCCCGCAGCAGGCCTTTGATGACCCCAGCGATTTCTTCGAGGGCAAGGGCGTGGACGCGGTCTACTTCCCCTTCCACAAGTCCCAGCAATTCCTGGGCATGCGCGCCCTGCCGACCTTTCTGTGCGTGGACGTGATGAAGCGCCCGGATGTCGAGCGTGACGTGCAGCGCTACCGCGAACACCTGGCCCGCGTGCTGCAGAGCGCCTGACACGGCATGACAAACGGGGCCGCGACCGGCACTATCGGTCGCTCCGCCTCGCCATGGACTGCCCCCGATGCCCCTTCCCAGCCTCCATACCCCGCGCCTGCTGTTGCAGCCCCTGCAACTGGCTGACGCCGAGCAGATCCAGCCGCTGTTCGGCCAATGGGAGGTGGTGCGCTACCTCAATGCCCAGGTGCCCTGGCCCTACCCGGCCGATGGCGCGCTAGGCTACCTGCGCGATGTCGCCCTGCCCGCCATGGCCGCCGGCCAGCAATGGCACTGGACGCTGCGGCCCATCGCCGAGCCAGAGCGGGTGATCGGCGTGGTCAGCCTGATGGATACGCCGGGCAACAACCGCGGCTTCTGGATAGCGCCAGGCTGGCAACGTCAGGGCCTGATGAGCGAGGCCTGCGTGGCGGTCAACCGCTACTGGTTCGAGGTGCTGCAGCGCCCGCTGATGGAGGTGCCCAAGGCGCTGGCCAATATCGCCTCGCAGCGACTATCCGAACGTGAAGGCATGCGCCTGGTGGCGACCGGCGAGAGCGATTATGTGTGCGGCCGGTTGCCCTCCCAGACCTGGGCGCTCAGCCGCGAGGAATGGCTAAACCGGCAGACCTGAAATCTGCCGGTGCTGCATCACAGCGGCTGCGGCTTGAGTGGCCGGGAAAAGCGGTAGGTGGTCACCCCGCACAGCAGCAGGCCGGCGATGCCAAGCAGGCCGCCGACGATGCCCACATTGGCCACACCCAGCTGGCTACTCACCAGGCTGCCAAGCAAGGCACCACCGCCGATACCGACGTTGAAGATGCCCGAGAACAGCGCCATGGCCACATCGGTGGCGTCCGAAGCAAGGTTGAGCACCTTGGCCTGCAAGGCAAGGCCGAAGCACATCATGGCGACGCCCCAGATCACGCTCAGCGTGGCGAGATAAGCATGCTCGCGAGCTACCGGCAGCAGGAGCAGCATGCACAGGCTCAGCGTGCCGATGGCGGTGATCACGAACCCACGTGGGAAGCGCGTGCTGTAGCGGCTGAACAGGATCGAACCGATGATCCCCGCACAGCCGAACAGCAACAGCAGCACGGTGACCATATCTGCAGTGATGCCGGCGACTTCCAGGGCGAACGGCTCGATGTAGGTGTACGCGGTGAAATGAGCGGTGATCACCAGGGCGGTAAGCACGTACACGGTGACCAGCGCCGGGCGCTTGAACAACACCGGCAGGCTGCGCAACGAGCCGGAGTTCTGGCTCGGCAGCAGCGGCAGGCTCTTGATCAGGCACAGCACCACCACACCGGCCACCACGGCGATGGTGGTGAAGGTCGTGCGCCAGCCCAGCACCTCGCCGATCACCCGGCCCAGGGGAATGCCCAGCACCATGGCCAGCGCACTGCCGGTCGCCAGCAGGCCAAGGGCTTGCGCCTGCTTGCCTGGCGGCGCCACCCGCACCGCCAGGGACGCGGTGATCGCCCAGAACAGCGCGTGGGCCAGGGCGATGCCGATGCGGCTGATCACCAGCACGGTGAAATTCCAGGCGATGCCGGACAGCACATGGCTGGCGATGAACAGCACGAACACGAAGGCCAACAGCTTGCGCCGCTCGATATTGTGGGTCAGCAGCATCAGCGGCAACGAGGCCAACGCCACCACCCAGGCATAGATGGTCAGCATCAGGCCGACGCTGGCGGTGGTCATCTCGAAGCTGTGGCCGATCTGGCTCAGCAAGCCGACCGGCACGAACTCGGTGGTATTGAAGATGAAGGCGCCCAGCGCCAAGGCGATCACGCTCAGCCAGCTACCGCTGTGCGCTTGTTCCGGTGTGTTCATGTGGCTGATATCCGCCCTTGGGGAACGCCTCGGCTACAACGGCCAATCGCCCGAAGCCGGATGGCAACGAGCGCGGTAGGAAGCGAACGAAAAAATATGAGCCCCATACACGACGAACACGCACACGGCAGCTCGCGCTCCCAATGGCGATGAACGCTGGGAGTGGCGATGCGGAGTGCGGAAAATTATAGGTATGGGATGGCCTGCAGCGGCGATTCTACGCACGGCCTGGCGGCTGAACAATATGCTCGGGAAAACGTTATTTGGATGGGCGACGGCCGGTCTTCGGAACGATCATGGGTTGCCGTTTACGGGCGTGGGCGAGGCAGTTTCAAGATAGAAGCAGCCATCGATGCAGTACCTGTGGGAGCGGGCCATGCCCGCGAAATCACGGGCATGGCCCGTTCCCACAAGTAATACGCCGAAATCCGTTTTTACCGGCATCAATCCGGCACTTCCACACTGATATGAATCGCATCATGGCGCCAGTACTCCAGGTCGCAGTCGATCAGCCGACCATGCTGGTCGCGGTTGACCCGGGTGATGCGCAGTGCCGGGCTGCCGGCGGCGACCTTGAGCGCCGCCGCGGCGTCGGCATGCAGCGCGGTGGGCACCATGTCGAAGCGCACGCGGCCGTAACGCACGTCGTATTCGCTGGCGTACAGCTCGGTCAGCGAGCGGGTCAGGTCGAAATCAAGAATGCCGGGAAAGTAACCCGGGTTCAGGTAATGCTCGACGTACAGCACCAGGCGCCCGTCGATGCGCCGCGCCCGGCGGATCTGGTAGACGCTCGACAGCCCCGACAGGCCGAGCACCTGGCAGATCTGCGCGTTGGCCGGCATCAACCGGGCGCTCAGCACCTCGGTGGCCGGCACCCGGCCCTGTTCGGCGACCATGGCATGGAAATGGGTGCGCACCGATGGGTTATAGGCCACCCGCGCCGGCGACACGAACCAGCCGCGGCGCTCCTCGCGGTACACCAGCCCCTGGGCCTCCAGCTGCCCCAACGCCTCACGCAGGGTAATGCGGGTGGTGTCGAACAGATCGCTCAGGCGGCGCTCGGCCGGCAGCTTGCAACCGGCAGGCAGCAGGCCGTGTTCGATCTGCTCCTGCAACGCGCGGCAAATGATGGTAACGGCCCGCGGCGTGTCATCGCGCATCACCTTGATTCCTTTTGGACTAGACCAGCCTTATTACAGGGCATGTCGCAGCCATCCGTGCGGCTGCCTCTGGTCCGGCAAGCCTAGGCAAGCACCATGACCGGCAGATGACAGCCAGGCTGCAAGCAGGGCCCATGCCAGGCAATTCAAAGGATTGAGCTGGTCTACGCTCTTTAAGCGCAACGCCGATGCCAGGCGCCCGATCCCGTCGACACGAAACTGTCATTGGCAGCACCTACATTGGCTTGGCTCTTGCTGATCTAGACCAACCTCTCAATGCAAAGGAGTTTCCCAATGAAACAACTGCTACTGGCATCGCTGATGGGCAGCGCCATCGCTCTCGCCTCCCACGCCATGGCCGCCGAGACGGATTTAACTGCACTGGAACAGGCCGCACGCAAGGAAGGCGCCGTGAACAGCGTCGGCATGCCGGACAGTTGGGCCAACTGGAAGGACACCTGGCAGGACCTGGCCGACAAATACGGCCTCAAGCACATGGACACCGACATGAGTTCGGCCCAGGAAATTGCCAAGTTCGCGGCCGAGAAGGACAACGCCACCGCCGACATCGGTGACGTGGGCGCCGCATTCGGCCCCATCGCCGTGCAGCAGGGCGTGACCCAGCCCTACAAGCCGAGCACCTGGGACCAGGTACCCGAGTGGGCCAAGGACAAGGACGGCCACTGGGCGCTCGCCTACACCGGCTCGATCGCCTTCATCGTCAACAAGCAGTTAGTCAAGGACGTGCCGAAAAGCTGGGCCGACCTCAAGACCGGCAAGTACCGCGTCGCCATCGGCGACGTCAGCGCTGCCGCCCAGGCGGTCAACGGTGTGCTGGCCGCGGCCATCGCCAATGGCGGCGACGAGAAGAACATCCAGCCGGGCCTGGACTTCTTCGCCGAGATCGCCGAGCAGGGTCGCCTGTCGCTGGCCAACCCGACCATCCAGACCCTCGAGAAGGGTGAAGTGGAAGTCGGTATCGTCTGGGACTTCAACGGCCTGTCCTACCGCGACCAGATCGACCCGAACCGCTTCGAGGTGCTGATCCCGTCCGATGGCTCGGTGATCTCCGGCTACACCACCATCATCAACAAATACGCCAAGCACCCCAACGCCGCCAAGCTGACCCGCGAATACATCTTCAGCGATGCCGGGCAGATCAACCTGGCCAAGGGCAACGCCCGGCCGATTCGCGCCGAGCACCTGACCCTGCCGGCTGAAGTACAGGCCAAGCTGCTGCCCAACGAGCAGTACGCCAAGGTCAAGCCGATCAAGGATGCCGCCGCCTGGGAAGCGACCTCCAAGGCCCTGCCGCAGCAGTGGCAGGAAAACGTGATCATCAACATGGAGTGATCCAGGCAACCTGTAGCCCGGGTCGAGCGTAGCGACACCCGGGAAACCTGCCCTGGGTATCGCTGCGCTCATCCCAGGCTACGACTCTCTCAACTCAGGATCACCCATGCCGTCCAAGGTCATCCTCGTTCTGCTCGACGGCCTCAATTTCGAGGTCGCCCGGCATGCGCTCGGCCACCTGCAGGCCTATCGCGCTGCCGGGCGTGCCGCACTGTACAAGCTCGAGTGCGAACTGCCGTCGCTGTCCAGGCCGCTCTACGAGTGCATTCTCACCGGCGTCGCGCCCATCGACAGCGGCATCGTGCACAACAACGTGGTGCGCCTGAGCAGTGAGCGCAGCGTGTTCCATTACGCCCGCGCCGCGGGGCTGAGCACCGCGGCTGCCGCTTACCATTGGGTCAGCGAGCTGTATAACCGCGCGCCTTTCGTGGCCGCACGCGATCGGCATACCCGTGATGCCGAGCTGCCGATCCAGCACGGGCACTTCTATTACGTCGACCATTACCCGGACTCGCACCTGTTCGACGACGCCGAGAGCCTGCGCCTCGCCCATGCGCCGGACTTCCTGCTGGTGCACCCGATGAATATCGACGACGCCGGCCATAAGCATGGCCTGGGCAGCAGCCAATACCGCAATGCCGCGCGTGTCGCCGACATCCTGCTGGCCAACTACCTGCAAGGCTGGCTGGACGCCGGTTACCAGGTGTTGGTGACCGCCGACCACGGCATGAACGACGACCGCTCCCACAACGGCCTGCTGCCCGAAGAACGCGAAGTGCCGCTGTTCGTGCTCGGTGATGCCTTCAGCCTTAGCGACGCCGCCGCACCAAAGCAGCTCGAACTGTGCGGCACGATCTGCGAGCTGCTTGGCGTGCCCCATGACAAACCCTCGTGCCGGGAGCTGCTGCGATGAGCGCCACCCACAAACCCCGCGGCAAATGGCCGGCCCTGCTGTGCCTGCTGCCCTTCACGGTGTTCTTTATCGCCTTTCAGGTGGCCCCGCTGGTGTGGGTCGCGATCAACAGCCTCAACACCCCGGACGGCTGGGGCCTGGGCAATTTCGAGAAGGCCTTCGCCTCCAAGTTCTACATGCAGGCGGTCAAGCACAGCCTGCAGATCGCTTTCTGGTCGAGTGTGTTCGGCATGCTCATCGCCATCGTCGGCAGCTACTCGCTGCGCCAGGTGGACTCGAAACTGCGCGATTTCGTGATCGCCTTTTCCAACATGACCAGCAACTTCGCCGGCGTGCCCCTGGCCTTCGCCTTCATCATCCTGCTCGGTTTCAACGGCGCGCTGACCCTGCTGCTGATCCAGGCCGGGCTGATCGACAGCTTCAACCTGTACTCCAAGAACGGCCTGATCGTGCTCTACACCTACTTCCAGATTCCCCTCGGTGTGCTGCTGCTCTACCCGGCCTTCGACGCCCTGCGCCAGGACTGGCGCGAGTCGGCCGCACTGCTCGGCGCCGGCACCTGGGCCTTCTGGCGGCATATCGGCCTGCCGGTGCTGACCCCGGCGCTGCTCGGCACCTTCGTCATCCTGCTGGCCAATGCCCTGGGCGCCTATGCCACGGTGTATTACCTGACCACCGGCAATTT
The DNA here is from genome assembly GCF_001945395.1 of Pseudomonas sp. PA15(2017). Classification (GTDB taxonomy): domain Bacteria; phylum Pseudomonadota; class Gammaproteobacteria; order Pseudomonadales; family Pseudomonadaceae; genus Aquipseudomonas. The sequence goes on from NZ_MSXV01000050.1 coordinate 171,679, forward strand.
CAACGTGCTGCCGATCCGCATCGCCGCGATGATTTCCGGGGACATTTCCCTCGACCCGAACATGGCCAGCGCCCTGGCGATGATCCTGGTCGGCCTGATGGCGGCGATCACCCTCGTCCATCAGTTGCTGCTGCGAAGGAGCTACCATGTCCCGCGCTGATGCTGCCGCCACGAGTCTTTACCACCGCGTGGTGGTCTGGCTGCTGTTTCTGATCCTGCTGCTGCCGCTGGCCGGTACCCTGCTCTATTCGCTGTCCACCAGCTGGTCGGCGACCATCCTGCCGGATGGCCTGACCTTCAAATGGTACCTGGAGCTGTGGGGCGAGACGCGCTTTCTCAAGGCCTTCGGCCAGTCGCTGCTGGTCTGCTTCGGCGCCCTGGCGTTGTCGGTGGTGCTGATCCTGCCGTTGCTGTTCGTGGTGCATTACCACTTCCCGAAACTCGACGCGGTGATGAACGTGCTGATCCTGCTGCCGTTCGCCGTGCCGCCGGTGGTGTCCGCCGTGGGCCTGCTGCAGCTCTACGGCTCCGGGCCGCTGGCGATGGTCGGCACGCCGTGGATCCTGATCGGCTGCTACTTCACCATCGCCCTGCCGTTCATGTACCGGGCCATCACCAACAACCTGCAGGCGATCAACCTGCGCGACCTGATGGACGCCGCCCACCTGCTCGGCGCCAGCACCTGGAAAGCCGCCTTTCTGGTGGTGCTGCCCACCCTGCGCAAGGGCCTGATGGTGTCGCTGTTCCTGTCATTCAGCTTCCTGTTCGGCGAATTCGTGTTCGCCAACCTGCTGGTCGGCACGCGCTACGAGACGCTGCAGGTGTATCTGAACAACATGAAGAACAGCAGCGGCCACTTCAACAGCGCCCTGGTGATCTCCTACTTCTTTTTCGTCCTGGTGTTCACCTGGGCGGCCAATCAACTGAACAGGGACAAGGCATGAGTTTCCTGAGCATCCAGAACCTGCACAAGCGCTACGGCGGCACCGCGATTTTCAGCGACATCAACGCGGAGATCGAGCAAGGCGAATTCGTCACTCTGCTCGGCCCTTCGGGCTGCGGCAAATCCACCCTGCTGCGCTGCATCGCCGGCCTCACCGAGGTCAACGGCGGCAAGATCCTGCTCGGCGGCGAAGACCTGGTGCCGCTGTCGCCGCAAAAGCGCGGCATCGGCATGGTGTTCCAGAGCTACGCGCTGTTCCCCAACATGACCGCCGCGCAGAACGTCGCCTTCGGCCTGCGCATGCAGAAGGTCGGCAAGGAAGAATCCACCGCCCGCGTGCAGGAAGCCCTGGCGATGGTCGAGCTGGGCGACTTCGCCGGCCGCTACCCACATCAGCTATCCGGCGGCCAGTGCCAGCGCGTCGCCCTGGCCCGCTCGCTGGTCACCCGCCCACGGCTGCTGCTGCTCGACGAGCCGCTGTCGGCCCTCGATGCGCGCATTCGCAAGCACCTGCGCGAGCAGATCCGCAGCATCCAGCAGGAGCTGGGCCTGACCACGATTTTCGTCACCCACGATCAGGAAGAGGCGCTGGTGATGAGCGACCGCATCTTCCTGATGAACGCCGGGCGCATCGTCCAGAGCGGCGACGCGGAAACCCTTTACACCGCGCCGGCCGACGCCTTCGCCGCCGGTTTCATCGGTAACTACAACCTGCTCGACGCACCCAGCGCCAGCCGCCTGCTCGGCTATCCGGTCAGCAGCCAGGTGGCCATCCGCCCGGAAGCCATCGTGCTCGGCCAGGGCCCGATCAGCGCAATCATTCGCAGCCACGCCCTGCTCGGTAATATCATCCGCTACCGGGTGGACGCCGACGGCGTGGAACTGCTGGTCGATGTGCTCAATCGCAGCGCCGACGACCTGCACGCCAACGGCCACCCGATCTCACTGGATATCGCGGCGCATGCCGTGCGAGAGGTAGCTTGATGGCCCTGGCAATTTTCGATCTCGACGAAACCCTGATCAACGGCGACTGCGCCAGCCTGTGGAGCGAACACATGGCCACGCTGGGCTGGGTCGACGGCGAGAGCTTCATCGCCAAGGATCACCAACTGATGGCGCTGTATGCCGAAGGCAAGCTAGCCATGGAAGACTACATGATCTTCAGCCTCTCGCCGCTGGTGGGGCGCACGCCGGAAGAAGTCGCCTTCGTGGTCGAGCCGTTCGTGGAGGACGTGATCGAGCCGATCTTCTTCAGCGACGCCACCCGCTGCCTGGCCACCCACCGCGAGGCCGGCGACCGCATTCTGATCATCTCCGCCTCGGCGTACTTCCTGGTCAGCGCCATCGCCGAACGCCTCAAGGTCGACGAAGTGCTGGCCATCGATCTGCACGAGGAATACGGCCATTACAGCGGCAAGACAGAAGGCGTGCTGACCTACCGCGAAGGCAAGGTCACCCGCCTGCACGCCTGGCTGGAAGAACACGGCGAAACACTGGAAGGCGCCTACTTCTACTCCGACTCACGCAACGACCTGCCGCTGCTGCAGCGGGTCGACAACCCCCACGCAGTCAACCCCGACCCGGTGCTGCGCGAACATGCCGAACGCGAGGGCTGGCCGATCTTGAGCTGGAGTTGAGGCAGAGGCTGATAGCCGCAATATGGCGGTAGCGGCCGTTCACGATCGTGGCAGGGGCTTTAGCCCCAAGCTCTTACGCCTAACCTGGCAAAGATCGTTGCTAAGCGGATCGCCGCCCGGCCTTTCCCACAACAGCTCCGTTCACCTTTCGCTTTCGGCGGAGCCAGATATATTCATCGAACTCTGTCCAAGACAATGCTGTTCCGCGGGCCGATCAGCGATACAAGCCTGTAACGCGGGCCTCATGATCAGAGTTCTATCCGCATCGTAACTCTCCATCTCGGCTTACCGTAATTGAGGGTCGCTTTTCCTAGCCACGCCTTGGCCTTTACAGTGCTTTTATTCCATAAATAAGCCATCAATTAGCCTTTCCCCAATCATGAGTCGGTTGGGATGACGGAGCTCTATTTCTGAGGTGAATTATGCGAGTTACAGCCTATGAATCGCCCCAGGTTTCGTAGATCCCCCCGAGCTATAGAGGCCCGTCCGCTTCTGGCCGGTAGCTGCCCGTTCAGCAGCTGCAATCGCCCTGAAGCGGGCAAGTAACACGTTCATGAACATTCTGAACAGTTTCTTAGAAAGTCACACCAGCGATCAACGCAATATTGCTGTAAGGCCGGCACTCGCCCGTGCGTATCTGCACCCGCGCGGTGCGGCACGCGGCCTTGAGTTCGTCGTGGCTGACCAGTTGGCGCTCGCCCAGCTCACCTTGAGCGGTCAGCGATTCGATAGCTTCCAACCCGACCGGCGCAACTTCCAGGGTTTCCCGCGCCAGCAGATGGCCCTGCACCTGCATCTCGCTGAGCACCACCTTGAGCGTGGTGACGAAGTCCGGTACGCCGGCGGTCAGCGCCAGGTCGATGCACGGGGTGCCAGGCGGTATCGGCATGCCGGCGTCGCCGATGACGATCACATCGCCATGGCCAAGGCGGGCGATGACGGCGGAGAGTTCGGCGTTGAGCAGCGGGGTCTTTTTCATGCGGGCAACTCGTGGCGATGGGGAATCGAAGGTTGGGCGCCCGGCCGGGTAACGGCCAGGGCGGCGGCCTGTTGGCCCAGGGCGATGGCCTCTTCGAGCGGCAGGCCCTCGGCCAGGCCGGCAGCGAAGCCGCCAACGAAGGTGTCACCGGCGGCGGTGGTGTCCACCGCCACCACCGGCTCGACCGGCATATGCAGATGCCGGGTGGCGTCGGCGTACAGTACGCCCTGGCGACCCAGGGTGATCAGCACTCGCCGGGCGCCTGCCGCGAGTAATTGCCGGGCGGCCAGCAGCGCCGTGTCAGGGCCTTCGACCGGCAGCCCGGTCAGCAAGGCGGCCTCGCTTTCGTTGGGGATCAGGTAGTCGACCAGGCCGTACCAGTGCGCGGGCAAGGGGCCGATGGCCGGCGCCGGGTTGAGGATCACCGTGCGGCCCAGGGCATGGGCGCGCGCCAAGGTGGCCTCGACCGTGGCGGCCGGCACTTCCAGTTGCGCGATCACCACATCGGCCGCTGCCAGCAGGGCATCGTGATGCGCGACGCGCTCGGGGCTCATCTCACCGTTACCGCCAGCGACGATGACGATGGCGTTCTGGCCAGCATCGTCGACCAGGATCGACGCAATGCCGCTGGGCACACCGGCGGCCACCTCCACGGCGCTGCAGTCGATGCCTTCGGCCAGCAGGCCGCCGCGCAGTTCGCTGCCGTAGGCGTCATCGCCCACGCAGCCGACCATCGCCACCCGTGCGCCGAGGCGCGCCGCGGCCACTGCCTGGTTGGCGCCCTTGCCGCCCGGCGCCGTGGAGAAACCCTGGCCGGCCAGGGTTTCACCGCCAACCGGCAGGCGCGGCGCACGCACGATCAGGTCCATGTTCAGGCTGCCCATCACCACTACGTTCGCTTGCATTGCAGGTGTTCCTCTCCATCGACCGCGAGGCGCCGGGCCTTGCGGTGAATCATGCGTCGGGGGCTGCGCTGGATTCGCGCAGCACCAGAATGGGTTCGATCAGCCGCTGGGCGACGGCCAGACCGGGCGTACGGATACGTTCCAGCAGCCGCGCGGCCACCTGCTCGCCCAGCGCGCCGATGCACTGGCCGACGGTGGTCAGCGCCGGGTGCAGGTAGCGGCTCACTTCGATGTCGTCGAAGCCCACCACCGAGAGCTGCTGCGGCACCTGCAACTGGCGCTCGGCGGCGGCACGCAGCACGCCGAGGGCAATCATGTCGTTACCGGCGAAGATCGCCGTAGGCCGCTGCTCGCCTGCCAGCAGCGCCTGGGCGGCGGCATGCCCGGCCGGGCTGGTGAACGGGCAGTCCACCACCGCCCTGGCTTCGATGCCCGCCTCGTCCAGCGCGCGGCGGTAGCCGGCGGCACGTAACTGGGCCACCTGGGTACTGGCCGGGCCGCCGATACAGACGATGCGTCGATGGCCCAACTCCAGCAGGTGACAGGTGGCCAGGTAGGCGCCCTGCTCATGGTCGACCCGCAACTGGTCGGCGCTGACGCCGTCCAGGGAACGGTCGACCAGCACCAGCGGCACCCGCAGGTTGGCCAGGGCTTTGGCGAAAGCCGCGTCACTGGCCACGGTGGCGACGATCAGCCCGTCGATGCGCCGCTCCAGCAACACGCGCAAGTAGCGCAGCTGCTTGTCAGTGTCGTCATCGGAGTTGCACAGGATCACGCTGTAACCGTTGCGCTCGGCGTGGTCCTCGATGCCGCGGGCCAACTCGGCAAAATACGGGTTGCTGGCGTTGGGCACCAGCAGGCCCAAGGTGCCGGTAGCGCGCACCCGCAGCGAGCGCGCCACGCCGCTGGGTACGTAGCCCAGTTCGGCGATGGCGGCCTCCACCTTGCTGCGCACCAGGTCGCTGACCGGGCGCGTACCGTTCACCACGTGAGAAACCGTGGTATAGGAAATGCCTGCCCGGGCGGCGACGTCCTTGATGGTGGCCATGAGCAGTCAGGCCCGGCGCTTGGCGCGGTAGCTGCGGTAGGTGTCGAGAATCACCGCGACGACGATCACCGCACCGGTGATGATGCGCTTGGTCGGCTCGCTGGCGCCGATCTGCGCCAGCCCCGCGGCCAGCACGGAGATGATCAGCACGCCGAAGAAGGTGCTGATCACCGAGCCGCGACCGCCCATCAGGCTGGTACCGCCGATCACCACGGCGGCGATCACCTGTAGCTCCAGGCCGGAGCCGGCATTCGGGTCGGCGGCTTCCAGGCGAGATATCTGGAACAGCGCGGCCAGGCCGGCGAGCAGGCCCATCAGGGCGAACACCGAGATCTTGTAGGGTTTGGGGTTGATGCCGGCCAGACGTACCGCTTCCTCGTTGGTGCCGATGGCCACCAGATAACGGCCGAACACCGTGCGGGTGAGCAGCAGGTGCGCGGCAGCGATCACCAGCAGGGCGATCACGAACGATGGCGAGATGCCCGCAGCGAACGGCGTCGACAGCCAGGCATAGGCGTCGCCGATATACGCGGTGCGCGAATCGGTGAGCTGATAGGCCAGGCCTCGGGCCATCTCCAGCACGCCGAGGGAGACGATGAACGAGGGAATGCCCCAGGCCACCGTGATGATCCCGGTGACGCTGCCGGCCAACGCCGCGCAGGCCATGCCCAGCAGCGCGGCAGGCAGGATGCCCCAGCCGAAACCAAGGGTGGCGACGCTGACCACGGCCGCGGCCAGGGCCAGCACCGAGCCCACCGACAGGTCAATGCCGCCGATGATCAGGATCAGCGTCATGCCCACCGCCAGCACCATCAGATCGGGAATCTGGTTGGCCAGGGTGGTGAACGTCGCGTAGGACAGGAAGTGGCTGCTCAGGGTCGAGAACAGCACGATCATCGCCAGCAGCGCACCGGCCAGACCCAGGTAGGTGCCCAGGCCCTGATGCGTGCCGCTGCGCTTGGCCGGCGTGGCGGATGGAGTGGTCATTGGCAAAGCTCCTATAACGGGGGGGCGACGTCGCCGAGCAAGGCCTCGCGGCTGCGGTAGCCGGCGAAGGCGGCAGCCAGCAGACGGTCCTGGGTCCAGTCATCGCGGTCGAAGGTTTCGATCAGGCGCCCAGCGGACAGCACACCGATGCGGTCGCAGATCAGCATCAGCTCGCGCAGGTCGCTGGACACCACCACCAGGGCCTTGCCCTGGCGTGCCAGCTCACCGAGCAGGCCGTAGATTTCGAATTTGGCGCCCACGTCGATGCCGCGGGTCGGCTCGTCGAAGAGCAGCACCTGGCAGTCACGCTCCAGCCAGCGGCCGATCACCACCTTCTGCTGGTTGCCGCCGGACAGCTCGACCACCGCCTGGTGGGCGCCGTTGCAGCGAATGCGCATGGCGTCGATCTGCCGCTGCGCCAAAGCCTGCTCCGCCGCTGGGCGCATCACGCCGTGTCTGGACACTGCAGGCATGTTGCCCAGCGCTAGGTTGGCGGCGATCGGCTGGCCGAGCAGCAGGCCTTCGCCCTTGCGGTCTTCGGTGATCAGCGCGATGCCGTGGCTCACTGCCTCAGCCGGTGAACGCACGCGCGCCGGTGCAGGCGGGTTGCCGATGGCCACCTCGCCGCTGTCGGCGCGGTCGGCGCCATAGATCAGCCGCAGTAACTCGGTACGGCCCGCGCCGATCAGCCCGGAAATACCGTAGATTTCCCCGGCCCGCACGGTGAATGACACGTCGTCGACCTTGCCGCGCCGGCACAGCTTGCTGACCTGCAACAACGGTGCGCCAATCTTTCGCTCGCCCAGGTCGATGGCTTCGCCGACCTCACGGCCGACCATCAGGGTCACCAGCTCGTCGCTGCTGTAGCGGTCGATGGGCTCCACCGCCACCAGTTGGCCGTCGCGCAGCACGGCGATGCGCTGCGCCACTTTCGCCAGTTCTTCCAGGCGGTGGGAGATGTACACGATGGCCACCCCGGCCTCGCGCAGGCGCTGGATCTGCTCGAACAGCAGATCGACCTCGCGGGCGGTGAGCATGGCGGTCGGCTCGTCGAGCACCAGCACGCGGCACTCGCCGATCAGGTTGCGGGCGATCTCGACCATCTGCTGATGGCCGACGCCCAACGATGCCACCGGCGTGTCCGGGTCGATGGCTTCCAGGCCGACCCGCGCCATGGCCTCGCGCGCCATTTCGCGCAGGCGGCCACGGGCAATCCAGCCGCCGCGGCTGGGCAGGTTGTCGAGAAACAGGTTCTCGGCCACGGTCAGGGTGGGCAGCAGGTTGAGTTCCTGCAGCACCATGCGCACGCCGAGGCGTTCGGCATCGCGGCGGCTGGCCGGTGCATAGGGCTGGCCGAGAAAGCTCAGGGAGCCCGTGGTCGGTTGCTCCAGCCCACAGAAAATCTTTGAGAGGGTACTTTTGCCGGCGCCGTTCTCGCCGGTCAGCGCCAGCACTTCACCGGCGCGCAGCTCCAGCCCGACCCCGCCCAGCACGGGCTGAACGTAGGTCTTGCCGATATCGCGGGCGGCGAGAACGGTCTCGCCGCCGGTTACCGCATGGGTCACGGCTTGGTCACGAGTTCGACGGGGGTTTCGATCACACCGTCCTTGGCATCGGTGGGCTCACCCTTGACCAGCTTGAGCGCCGCCTCGATGCCGAACACCGCCTGGCGCGCCGCGAACTGGTCGGCGGTGGCGAGCACGCGGCCGTCCTTGAGCATCGGCTTGATGGCGTTGATGTTGTCGTAACCGACCACCTGCACCTGGTCCTTCTTGCCAGCGGCACGCACTGCGGACACCGCGCCGAGGGCCATGCTGTCGTTGCCGGCCAGCAGCGCCTTGAGGTTCGGGTACTCGTTGAGCATGGCCGAGGCCACGGCGTTGCCGCGGTCGATCTCCCAGTTGCCGGACTGCACGCCGACGATCTTCATACCGGCCGCTTCCATGGCGTCCTTGAAGCCCGCGGTGCGCTGCTTGGCGTTGGTGGTGGTGGACACGCCTTCGATGATGCCGACCTCGTCACCGGCCTTGAGCTTTTCCTTGGCCAGGTATTCGCCGACCAGGCGCGCGCCCTTGCGGTTGTCCGGGCCTACGAACGGCACATCCAGGCCCTTGCTCTTGACCACTTCCGGATCGAGGCGGTTATCGATGTTGACCACCTTGATGCCGGCATCGCTGGCCTTCTTGATCACCGGCACCAGCGCTTTGGAATCGGCGGGCGCGATCACCAGGGCATCGACCTTGGCGACGATCATCTGCTCGACGATGCGGATCTGCGCCGAGGTATCGGTCTCATCCTTGATGCCGTTGGCGATCAACTCGAACTGACTGGGGTTCTCTTTCTGGTAGGCCTTGGCACCGTCTTCCATGGTGCGAAAGAACTCGTTGGCGAGGGATTTCATCACCAGTGCGACGCGAGGTGGCTCGCCTTCGGCGGCATGGGCAGTGGAGAAACTGACAAGGGCGGCGGCACCAAGGGCGATGGCGGCGCACAGACGGGCAGGACGGAAACCGGACATGGGCGAACTCCGTGATTATTGTCGTTGTTATCGATACGCAAACGTTTGCGTGCCTATAAAACTATGAAATGGTCGGCTTTTTGTCAATTGCCACTAGCCGTCAAAGCCTATCGTCCGAGTCGAACATGCAAACCGGCTGCTGCCCCCGGCATGGCCGTGAGATGGTGAAAACGGTCTTTGCGACTGCAACCGAGCTGGATCCTGGGTTACGTTTAGCAGACTCTCTACCCATCATTTTCGCTGACAAGCTTCGTAGGCTTGACCGCAGCTGAGAACCGCGAGAAAGCGCCATGAAGAAAAAGATGAATCAAACGACGCTGCTATGGGCCCTGCTTTTCGTCACGATGCCGGGCCTGGCATCCATGCGCTGCGGCACCTCGCTGATCGCTCTGGGCGATACGCTTGATCGGGTACAGACCCTCTGTGGAACACCCGCTCAAAGCCGTGTAGAGCCGCCGGATAGGCGGCCTGCCAATCCGCATCGAACGCATTCGGTAGAGGTGCAAACCTGGTCTTATCCGCCTAGAAATGGCGCGGTGCGCAATCTGCGCTTCATCGACGGAAAGCTGGTCGATATCAGCATCGAGCGCCAGCGTTAGTGCGCGATCAAGGCACCTGATGCCTCAAGCGCCCACAACAACCATGAGCGATGGCAAGGCACCGCAGGGCTGACGCATACACTCCTACTGGCCCCGATGGGTCACTCGATGCGAATGCGGTACTCGACGGCCCGCCGTTCCTGCTGGTTCGGGAAGGAGGAGAACGTCACCGAATCCTCGCCCGGCTTTTCGCCCGCCAGGTAGACGAAACGGTCGACCTTGGCCACGTCACCCTCGACCCGGTACTCGCGTTTCCAACGGCCCAGTCTGGGCGCGCTGTTACCCAGTTTCTCCACCGGCATCCACAACTCGCGGCGCGTCCTGCGCCCTTCCTCGGTGAGATGGTCGAGGACCACGCAACGCTCACCCAGCCCGACTCGCACCGGTATCACCAGATTGCCGTGCACCTCATCGCGAAACGCGGCTTCGGTGTCCACCTCGCAGGCCAGGCTCTGCGCGCTGGCCAACAGCAGCGCCATCGCACACCAGGCACGACCGCTCATGGGCACACCACTTCGCTGGCCGCATAACGCTGCGCCGGCTGGACGATCTGCTCCTGGGCGCTGACCAGTGGCAGGTCGCGCGAGCCTTCGGCGGTGGCTCCGACCAGGGCGTACAGCGTGGCGGTAGCCAGCGCCAGTGCCTGGGGCAAGGCATGGCCGGACAGCAAACGCGCCAGCAGGGTCGCCGAGAACACGTCGCCCATGCCGTTGGGCAGCGGATGCAATGCCAGGCGCGGCGTGTTCACCAGCCAGGCGCCTTCGCCATTGACCGCCAGGGTGCACAGCTGGTCCGCGGGAATGTCCGGCGTGGCCAGGCTGGTGATCACCACCACGTCCGGCCCGCGGCCACGCAACTGGCGCGCCACCCGCACCGCCTCGTCGACGCTGCCCAGCTTGCTGCCGGTAAGCAGCTCGAACTCGAACTGGTTGGGGGTGATGATGTTGGCGCAGGGGATCGCCAGGTTACGCAGGAAATCGGGGATCGCCGCATTGACGAACACGCCCCGCCCTACATCGCCCATCACCGGGTCGCAGAGGTAGCGCACGCCGGGATTGTCGCGGCGGATCTCGTCCACCGCCTCGAGAATCACCGCGCCGATGGCCGCATCGCCCAGGTAACCGGACAGCACCGCCGAAACCCGCGACAACGCGCCGCGATCACGCAGGCCGGCGAGCACCTCGCGAATGTGCTCGGCATCGAACACCTGGCCGCGAAACTGGCCGTAGCCGGTGTGGTTGGAAAACTGCACCGTGTGCACCGGCAACACTTCGAAGCCCAGGCGCTGCAGCGGGAACACCGCGGCGTCGTTGCCGACATGGCCGAGGGCAACGTGGGACTGGATGGATAGCACCAGAGGTGGTTGAGTAGCGCTCATGGGCGGGCGGGATCCTGTCATGGACGGCGCAAGGCCAGTGCCGGCATTATTCGCCAATCCCCCCTGAGATTCCATGGCAAACGGAGTGCCCAATGCCCTGCCCCATCGACCCGGTCATTCAGGAACAACCCTCGGGCTGTGGCATCGCTGCCTGCGCGGTGCTGACTGGGGTCAGCTACGGCGAAAGCCGGCGCCGTTTCCGGGCTGGGGGCGTTTGCCGGACCGCGCATTGCTGGCCATCCGCTGGCGCCTGGAATAGGCCGAGCCGTCCTGGCATTGGGTGGTATTCGCCCGCGACGCCGGGCAAGCCCGCACGCTGAAGCACAACGTGCGCACCGACTTCTGGCGCATGCAGCCCAAGTGGTTCATGGTCGTCAATACCGACAAGCCAAGGGAGCCACGCCAATGACCGCACGAATACGCACCATCCAAGCGGATATCACCACGCTCGAGGTCGATGCCATCGTCAATGCCGCCAACTCGTCGCTGCTCGGTGGCGGCGGCGTGGATGGCGCCATCCATCGCGCGGCGGGCAGCGATCTACTGCACGAATGCCGTCTGCTCGGCGGCTGCAAGACCGGTGAGGCCAAGCGCACCGGCGGCTACCGATTGCCGGCGCGTTTCATCGTGCATACCGTGGGGCCGGTATGGCGCGGTGGCGCGTACGGTGAAGAGGCGCTGCTGATCGACTGCTACCGCAACGCCCTGCGCCTGGCGGCCGAGGTGGACGCCCATTCCATCGCCTTTCCAAGCATCAGCACCGGTATCTTCGGTTACCCCATCGAGCAGGCGGCCCACACCGCGGTGAGCACGGTGCGGGCCGAACTGACGCGGTATCCCGGCATCGACGAGGTGCTGTTCTGCTGTTTCTCGGCCGGCGACCTGGCCGTTTACCAGCGTGCGCTGGATGAGCGCATCAGTTGATCAGAACGCCAGCTTGAAGCCGATCACCATCAGCATGATCGCCAGGAACGGTCGCAGCACGTTGTCGGACACGCGCCCGGACAGGTGGCTGCCGAAGAAAATGCCCGGCAGCGAGCCCAGCAGCAGGTAGCCCAGCACGCCCCAGTCCAGGTTGCCGAGCCCGGCGTGGCCAAGGCCCGCCACCAGAGTCAGCGGCACGGCGTGGGCGATTTCGGTGCCCACCAGGCGGCGCGTGGGCATCAGCGGGTAAAGCAGGAACAGCGCCACGGTGCCGAGGGCGCCGGCGCCAATGGAAGTCAGGGTGACCATGAAGCCGAGCACCAGGCCGACCACGACCGTCAACGCGTTGAGCCGCCCCGGGCTGAAGTGAAACCCGTCGCCGGCATGGCGGCTGGCGAAGGCGAACAACTGTTTCTTGAACAAGATCGCCGTGGCGGTCAACAGCAGCACGATACCCAGCGCATGCTTGATCAATTCATTGGTGGCGTGTTGATCGCCCGGCAGCAGAGTCAGCGCCAGCAGCGTCAACAAGGCCGCGGGGACACTGCCCGCCGCCAGCCAGGCGGTCACCGACCAGTCGATATTGCGGTTACGCTGGTGAACGAAAACCCCACCGGCCTTGGTGATCGCCGCATACAGCAGGTCGGTGCCAACCGCCGCCGCCGGGTTGATGCCGAACCACAGCAGAATGGGCGTCATCAGCGAGCCGCCGCCCACCCCCGTCATGCCCACGATAAAGCCTACTACCAGCCCCGCGATGACGAAGCCCAAGCCACCAAAATCCATACCTGCCCCAATTGCCGTCGTCGGCTCATTTGTCAGGCGCGCAGGATAACCACTTGAACATAAAGGACATATACCGAGTAAGCATTTGCTTATAACAGTTATAAAGCTCGGCACCACCAGGCTCGGTGCCGATCCGTGTTCAGCCGAAACTTACCGATGCCTCAGCGGAAACGGACGCCCCTGCCCGTGTATTGCGCGGTAGCCGTGAAGATCCCATCGGCGACGGAAACCTTGGCAGGCCGGGTTCTGTTGATTGACCGCAGCCGTCAATCAACAGCGCTATTGTCGGCATCGCCACCGATAAACCCATGGCGGTCGGCCCGCCGTGGTGCCAGATGTTCAGGACACGGTGCCTCGCTCGATGGCAGGCTCAGTCGTCCATCTGCAGGCTGAGCACCTGCAGCTCGGGGTCGGCGTCAATCTGCGCGCGGGTGAAAGGCAATCGCCGCCAGGCCTGCCGGGTGAACAGCTCGGTCTGGTCCTTGAAGTGCGCCGAAGCCGGATCGCTGGACTGGGAAAACGCCAGCAGTCCCTGGGCCACCGGCCCGCGGTCATCGAAACTGACCAGTTGCAGGTAACTGCTGCCACTGACCACGGCCAGGCGACCGTCAGCCTGCCGTTCGCTTTGCATCGCATTGTAGATACCAAAGCGCCCATCGCCGCCGGGGATCGGGATCCAGGTGCTGCCACGCTGCACCCCTTGAACCTGTCCCCAGGTCGCCTGCGCGGGCAGGCCGGCATCGGCGACCTCACGGCTGGCCTGGCGCAGGGCATCGCTCAGGCGGCTGGCGGCGTTCGCTTGTCGCCACGCCAGGCCGCGCGGGGTATTCAGCGGATCCGCAGGATCGAACGGTACGCGCCAGGGCACCTCATCCAGCTCCAACGCGGCCATGAAACGCTGGAAGTACAGGAAGCCTGCCCCGGCATCCAGCGATGCCTTGCGATTCCAGCTCGCCAAGGCCGAGCAGCCTGGCGCCAACTGCGCGTCGCGAGCGCGACTCGCGCAGAAAGCGAGCAGATCGTCCAGCAGCAGATCGGCCTGATAAACACGATTGTCGTCCACCAGCGCCTTGAGGAAAGCTTCGCTGAACGGCTGGTCGCCCTGCTTGCCCAGTTGTTCAAGGGCGTAGCGGGCGCGCAACCCGAGCGGGTGGGCATCACGACTGACCAGCGGCGAGAAACCGCTCAGGGGCTGCTGCGGATTGCTCAGCCAGGCACTGTCGTTGGAGTTCTGTACGAAATCTTCGCGCTGCAGCAGCGGCAGGTGAGACGCCGCGACCACGCCAGGGGCCGCGGCGCCCGAGTCATTCTGCCAGTCGCACTCGCTGCGGCTGCCATCCAGGCCCGGCAGCCCCTCGGCGACCAGCGCCGGCAGCGCGCAGGTGGACAGGCGTTGCAGCGGGATGTGCGGGATGCGCGAACCATTGAAGTACAGTGCCTGCCCCTGATCGTCGGCTGCCAGGGTATTGACCCAGGGAATCCCTTGGTAGGTTTCGATGGAACTGCGCAAGCCGCCCACATCGGTGGCGCGGTTGATGGCCAGCCACTGTTCGAGAACGGTGTGGTTGGCCAGGTTGACATCCTGCAGAGCGAATGCCTGTTCCAGGTTCCAGTCGAGCTTGCCGGGCCAGTTCAGCAACGGGCCGAAGCGCGACTCGTAAAGAGTATGACGCTCGGTCGACAGGCTGCCGTCGGCCTCGCGAACCTCGACCTGCAACGTGGTTTTGCTCAACGGCAGGCTGCGGCCATCGAACAGGTAGCGGGTCGGATCCTTGGGGTCGAGCGCCAGGCGGTGCAGGGTAAAGTGACTCGAATTATCCACGGTATGGGTCCAGGCCAGGTGGCGATTGAAACCGATGTTCACCACTGGCAGGCCCGGCAGGGCGGCGCCCATGACATCCAGGCGCCCCGGTATGGTCAGGTGCATCTGGTAGAAACGCATGCCGCCGGACCACGGGAAATGGGGGTTGGCCAGAAGCCGGCCCTTGCCGTTCTCGGTACGCTGGCCGCCCACGGCGATGGCGTTGCTGCCGCGTTCCAGGCGAAAGTCGGCCAGCCGCGCCAGGCTCGGTGGCGCCGCCACGCGGGCCGCGGAAGCGCCTGGCGGTGCAGCCCCCAGGAGCGCCTCGACGAACTGCCCGAGTCCGCCCTCGACCAGCAGGCGGCGCACCAGGCGCACTAGGTCATCCTCGTGCAGCGGGCGCAACCAGGCAGCCCCTCGGCAACTGGCCGGCTGCGCGGTATCGGCCAGGTAACGGTTGAAGCCCTTGACGTAGCCGGAGAGCAGCTGCCGCACCGCCGGGCTCTGCGCCGCACGGAACTCGGCAAGGGCCTGATCGCGGTTCAACCAGCGGAAGAACAGGTCCGAGGACAGGTTGTCCAGCCCGCTGGATGCATGCCCTTCGCGCCCCAGGAAACGGGCGCGTTCGCCGCGTACGGTGAGCACCTCGTCGGCCAGCAGGCACAGATTGTCGCGGGCATAGGCATAGCCGATGCCATAACCGAGCCCCTGCTCATCGGCCGCCTGGATATGCGGAACCCCGAAGGCTGTCCAGCGAATCTCCACCGACCGTGTGGGTGCCATATCGGCAGCGCTCGCCAAACTTGCTCCACCCAGGAAGGCAATACCCAGCATCATGGTTTTGTACACCGTTACCTCCATTGGCCCAGCACAGGAACGCGACAAAGCGCGGCACAGGGAAAACGCTGAACCAGGCGGAAAATTTAGCCGGCAGTCGCCACGCCGAGTCGGGTTGGCTGCTGGCGAGGGCACACAGGCGACAAGCGCATCGATCCACCGATGAATTGCCAGGCTGCAAGCTGAGTCGGCGAGGCCGAACGGGGAAGTCGCGATAACCTTTTTCAGTGGCGTCGCGCGAGTCGACAAACAATCGCTTTACCGCACAGCCGAGGTGACGTGCATCGCACAGGATGCACCAGTTCGATCCTAGGGTCTGTTCACGATCTTCATGCGCCTGAAGCGGCAACTACAAGGCAGTTCGCCGATCTACTGTGAGCGCACCATGCGCGCGAAAAATCGCAGGCACTGCACCGATGTGCGCTCTCGCCACTTGGCAACCAAAATCGGCGAAGCTGAGCCGAAAGATTATGAACAGGCTCTTGGAAAAGGCCGGGCAGTCGACAGCGCCACGCTGTACCGCTCGACCGAATGTTGGCCTTGAAGGGGCCTTACAATGAGGGCCTCACTGCAGAGTCCCGGCGCCCGCCCTGGCGTATTCCATCTCCTTGACCCGGATGCGGCAATGGCGCATGGCATTGACGATGTGCTTTTCCACCATGCCCTTGGAAATGCCCATGCGCGCGGCGATCTCCGGATGCGCCAGACCATCGATCTTGCGCAACAGAAACGCTTCACGGCAGGGTTCGGAAAGTTCGTTCAACGCCCTGCTAACCAGTGCGGCACGCTGCTGCAAGTACAGCGAGTCATGAGGCGCATGCGCGTCTTCGGCGGGCTGTTCCTCGGCCTGCACATCCTCGATCGAGTGGCTGCGCCGCACCGCCGCACGGCGGTGAGAATCGACAACCAGATTCAGCGCCGTGCGATACAGATAGGCCTGCGGGTATTCGAGGGTATCGTGCCGCGCGCCTTCCAGCACCTTGACGTAGGCGTCATGGGCGATATCGGCCGCCATGTGCCTGTCACGCAATCGAACCGTCAGATAGCGAACCAACTGCAGGTAGTATTTTTCCATGATTTCGCGCCCATGATCAGTACTGCCGATTGCCCACACCGGCACGAGCCTTGAGCCGGCAAGCTGTGCATTCTATACTGACGAAAGGTCAAATCATAATAGTTCTCATCACGAAGCGCAGTCCTGTCGAGGGGCTGGTCCCGCCCTGTAACCGGTAGCCCGATGCCTCTCCCACCCTCTTCCGTCCCTGCGAGCGACCCATTGATCGACGAGGCCGCACATTGGTGCATGCGCATGCATGCCGATGATCGTACGCCACAAGAGTGCGAGGCTTTCGAGCGCTGGCTACATAGCGATCCGCGCCACGCCGAAGAGTACGCTGCGATGCTGGATATCTGGCAGATCAGCGAACACCTGCCCAGGCACCATGCGCGGCCGGCATCGCCCCCTACCCGCCGCATCGCCAGACCGGCGCTGGCCAGCGCCGCAGTACTGTGTCTGGCCGTTTCGAGCTGGTTTGGCTGGCAGCAGGGCTGGGTGCCCAACGATGTGCAACGCTTTCAGGCCGACACTCAGAGCCGCCAGGTAATCCTCGGTGATGGCTCGCAGATCCGCTTGAACCGCGGCACCACGCTATGGTTCGCCAACTTCCGCGACCAGCGCAGCATCACGTTGCGCGAGGGTGAGGCGTTTTTTGATGTGCAGCATGACGCCGATCACCCCTTCGTGGTGCACGCTGGCGCAGGTAGCGTCACCGTGACCGGAACGCGATTCAATGTCTGGAAGTATCTGGATCAGGTGGTGGTCACCCTCAGCGAGGGCTCGGTAAGGGTACAGAGTCCCGCCGACCGCCCTGACCAGACAGCCTATCTGACGCCCGGCTTGCAGGCGCGCTACGACGCCAACGGCGAACTGCCGCAGATCGACGCAGCCAGCAGCTCGGCCCTGGCATGGCTAGATGGCAAGCTGATTCTCGACAATCTGACACTGGCCGAGGCGCTGCCGCAGATCAACCGCTACCTGGACAAACCGGTCTTGCTGGCGGGCCGGGCCGTGGCCGAGATGCGCATCGGCGGCATTTACAATACCAACGACATCGCCGGCCTGGTGCGCATGCTGCCGACGGTCCTGCCCATTACCTTGGCCCGGAATGAAGCCGGCAATACCGTCATCCGGCGCCGCTGAACGATGCCCGCCCTAACGGGCGGTGGCTGCTGCTCTTGTGGATCGACGGCAATAAGGCGGAAGCGGTTATCGTTGTTTTACCTGTGGGAACAGACACCTAGCTCCACCCCCGTGATTTTTCGCGGGCATGGCCCGCGCCTACAAATACTCAACCGATGGCCGCTTGCGCCTCGTTGCAGTCATCGCACAGGACACGGCGCCGGAAGGTTGTGAACAGCTTCTGAGGCCCGTCATCGACCAGACGCCTCTGGCCCCGCCGCCAGGTGGCGGGCGTACCAGGGCCGGCGCGGGATGCGCCCGGCCAGGCGGCGGGCCTCTTCCTCGGCATCATGGATAACGTGCAGCGCCAGTTTCATGGTTTCGATATCCAGTTCACCGCCACCGCCGCCATTGCTGCGCCCCCAGGCGCCACAGCCAGCCTGCGCCGGGCCCAGCCATGGCTGATCGACCTCGACCCAGCGCCCCTTGGCGAACCACGGAACACCATCGACCTCGCGACGCCTGACCTGTCCGGGATGTGCCTGCTCGTGCGCCTGGAACCAGTCCTCCAGGCGGTCGTCGATCCAGCCATGGAAGGCCCAGAACACCGGGTTCACGTGGGAGGAGAAGGCATCGGCCAGATAATCGTTCTGCGGGCGAAACCAGCGCTCGGAGAAGTCGTTCGGCGCTCGATCGTAGATCATCGGGTACTGGCTGTTCGGATCCCGGCCCACGGACGCCCAGCACATGTGCAACCAATCGTGCAGCCCCAGTTCGATGCGACTGCCCAGCTCCCCCAGACACAGGGTGGCCAGGTACTCGGGGTTCTGGTACTGCGCTTCCCAGAGCTGGAAATTGCCGTAAAAGCCCTCGCTGCTCTTAACGTCCCGCAACCACTGGTTGAAGGCGTCGTCGCCCGGCTGTTCCCAGGCCGGCGGCACCGAGTAGCCATCACTGTTCTCCAGGTAATCCACGAACGACTGGATGCCATGGCCGATGAACGGCTTGGGCGGCGGAAAACGTTTCCAGGATTTCAATTCCTGGAAGCTGCGAGCTTCTCTGAGCATGCTGCGGTGCATGTACAGGAAATCTTCGCCCGAGCCGTTCATGTGTCGATGCTTGCCACGGGCATCGCGCTCCTGACCGAGTGGCCCAGGTTGCCAGCCCAACCCGCGCAGAGACTGGCGCCGACTGTCGTCGAGCCCGTGCCAGAGGTCTCGGCTGGCATGCCACAGCTGGTGGAACAGGCGGTGCCAGGGGGCCACCAGCCAGGCGTGTAAAGCCGGCTCATAGGGCAAACGCTCACGCGCCTGGACGAACGGCCGGCGCTTGGCCAGGAACGCGGCCTCGACCACTGACCACCCCGGCTGGCTGCCGCGCCGACGCAGCTTGCCGGTTAGCGTCGCCGGCCCTCCACCGGTACTCCAGACATCCCAGATTTCGTCGAATATCGCCGTGCACTCATAGGCCTGATCGGCGTCGTCGACCAGTTTCCAACGCAGGTTGGCCCCCTTGTCGGGCGACAGGTCGCCGAACAGCTCGAAGCCACCCGAGCCGAAGGGGCGGCGGCCGAGATGCCCGCGTAACGCGCGACCGGACGGCCCCACATCCAGCAGCAGCTCCAGCCCGTCGCCGGTGAAGTCCGCAAACGCCTCATGCCCGTCGAGCAGTTGGAAATCCCAGATACCGACCAGGCGCCCGGCCAGCAGATTCTGTGCGAGGGAGGGCGACTCGAGGGTGGGGTCCTCGGCCAACGCCGCTTCTTCGATGGCGCGATAGTGCCGGTAGCCCACCAGGGGCAACCCCACCCCACCCGCCGTGGCCGCCACCGCAGCCGCCCCCGCCAGCAACCCACGCCGAGAAACCTTCATCTGTACCCATCCGCTCGTCCGCTCCCATGAGCGTATGCCCCAAGAACGAATGCCCGGACGTGGAATTTATCCGCCGCCCTAAAGCCCTGCCCCCGCCATTCGTTCAATCAGCTCAACCCTGGCGGCTGTCGAGCTTTCAGTGCCCCGCGACGCCGTCTCCGGCTCGCGCTGAAACGGTAGAGCCCCTTCCACCCCTGCGGAGAACCCCATGCAACGAGCCCTGCTTCTGACTCTTGGCCTTGCCCTTCCCGGCCTGGCCTGGTCGGCCAGCGATTGCGCGATCGAAATCCATGGCACCGACCAGATGACCTTCGACAAGCGCGAGATCGTCGTGCCCGCCCAGTGCGAGCGCTTCACGGTCACCCTGAAACACCCCGGCACCCTGCCAAAAGAGGTCATGGGGCACAACTGGGTCCTGAGCACGACCGCCGACATGCCGGCGATCATCGCCGATGGCAGCGCCGCCGGCGTCGAACAGGGCTACCTGAAGCCCGAAGACCCTCGCGTCATCGCCCACACCCGCCTGCTCGGCGGCGGCGAAGAAGACAGCGTGACCTTCGATACGAAAGCACTGAAGGCAGACGGCGACTACCAGTTCTTCTGCTCCTTCCCCGCCCATTCGGTGCTGATGAAAGGTCGCCTCAGGCTCGACTCGTGAAGCATCAGGCTGCCAGTGCCGGTGGCGTCACTCCCTTTACGGCTCATGCTGGCGGTCAAGCCGTTCAGGCCAGCTGGCGTACTGACTGCTTCGGTTGGTATGCATTCAATACAGGTTGGGATTGCCGTAGGACGATGGCCATCTGCAAGGCCGCGCATACCAGCTCGGCGGGCATCTTGGACGCCATGGCCCAACCCACTACCTTGCGCGAGTAGAGGCCCAGCACGGCAGCCAGCGGCACTAAGAGCACCGTCGCCGAGCGCTATTCCTACAGGCTCCTGGCAGCGTAAATTTTTCCTCACGCCACTCGTTCTCCCAACGACCGCCGGCATCCCAGCCGGCGCTGAACCGTCCACACGGGAGCCCCATGAGAACGAGCCGCACCACCTGGAAATGGCCACTGCTGATTCTGTCGCTGTTGCTCCTGGCGACAGCCGCACTGCTGATCTGGTGGTTCCTGATCCGCGACACCGCCCTCTACCCAAAGGAGGTCATCGCCCGCGCCAACGCCCTGCAGGAACGCATTCTCTCCTTCGACGCGCATCTGGACATCCCGCCCGACTTCGGCAGCGAGGGCGCGGAGGCGAATCGCGACGGCTCCGGGCAGTTCGACCTGGTCAAGGCCGAGCGCGGGCGCCTGAGCGGCGCCGCGCTGACGGTATTCGCCTGGCCCGAATTCTGGACAGGCGCCAACAGCCCGCACCGTCCCAACGCTGGCTTCGTCGAGGCAGCACGCCACGAGCAGGAAACCCGTTATCGCATCATCACCGGCATCGCCCGCGACTTCCCCGAGCGCGCGGGCATCGCCTACACCCCCGCCGACTTCCGGCGCCTGGCTCATGAAGGCAAGTTCGCCATCGTCATCAGCCTGCTCAACGCCTACCCATTGGGCGACGACATATCCCGACTGGACGACTGGGCCGCCCGGGGCATGCGTATCTTCGGTTTCAGCTACGTCGCCAACAATGCCTGGGCCGACTCGTCGCGGCCCATGCCGTTCTTCGGCGACTCGCCCGACGAACTGGGCGGCCTGTCCGAGTTGGGCCGCCAGGCGGTTGGCCGTCTCAACGAACTCGGCGTAGTCATCGACGTCTCGCAGATGTCCAGCGCCGCGCTGGAGCAGACCGCCCAGCTCACTCGCGCCCCCATCATCGCCTCGCACTCCGGCGTGCGCAGCCTGGTGGACCTGCCGCGCAACCTCACCGACAGGGAAATGCGCCTGATCCGCGATACCGGCGGGGTGGTGCATATCGTCGGCTTTAGCTCCCAGCTCAAGGCCTTTTCCCGCGAAACCCTGGACAAGGTCAATCGTATGCGCGCCGATTTCGACCTGCCCGCGGTACAGAACCTGGCTCAGGCCAGCATGCCCGCCGACCCGGTTTTTTCCATCTGGCCGGAGAAGCGCTTCGGTGAATACGCCAGCCGGCTCTATCCGATTCTTGAAGCCGACTCACGGGCGTCACTGAAAGAGCTTGGCGACAGCATCGACTACGCGGTGAACAAGATCGGCATCGACCATGTGGGCATCAGCTCGGACTTCAACGATGGCGGCGGCATCATCGGCTGGGAGAGCGTCGCCGACACGCGCAACGTCACCGCCGAGCTCATCCAGCGGGGTTACTCGGATGAAGACATCGCCAAACTCTGGGGCGGAAACTTCCTGCGAACTTGGGAGACGGTACAGGCGCGCGCCGCTGGCAACCAACAATAGGAAGCATCGCCCTCTGCACCGCTCCCGTAAAAACTGACTCGAATAGGGATTCAACGAAATGCGTTACTTCTACCCCTTCAGCCAACTTTTACTCTACCTGGCCGCGGCTTCGGCAGCCCAGGCGACGGAGCAGCCTCTCCACCCTGGAAGCATCTTCAAGGATTGCCAGGACTGCCCGGAAATGGTCGTGCTGCCGGCCGGCAGCTTCGTGATGGGCACGCCGGACGACGAGCTAGGGCGCCAGCCCGACGAAGGTCCACAGCATACCGTGACCTTTGCCAAACCCTTCGCCATCAGCCGTTACCAGGTGACCGCCGGCGAACTCGATGCCTACATCAAGCAATCGGGGGTGGTGATCAAGAGTGGCGACGAACGCCCAGGGCGCTGGTGTGACGCGAGCAAGCCCAGCTACGAGCAAGGGCCAAGACAGCCAGCCGTCTGCATCGACTATGACGAGGTACAGGCCTATACCCAATGGCTATCGAAGAAGACCGGCAAGCCCTATCGCATGCTCAGTGAAGCGGAACGCGAGTACGGCGCCCGCGCCGGCTCCACCGGCCCCTTCCCGTTCCCCTTCGACGAGGACGGCGAGTATCAGATCAACAAGCACGCGAACACCTACGGCCCCAGGGATGGCTATTCTTACAGCTCGCCCGTGGGCAGCTATCCGCCGAACGCCTTCGGTGTCTACGACATGCATGGCAACGTCTACGAGTGGGTGGCCGACTGCTGGCACGACCACTACAACGGCGCCCCTGTGAATGGCAGCGCCTGGATCGACGACGACCAATGCAAACTGGTACAGATTCGCGGCAACGACTGGGGTGAACCGCCAATTTTCTCTCGCTCGGGCAATCGCAACAACGCCTACAGAGACACACGCGGCGATTGGCTGGGGTTCAGGGTGGCGCGCGAGCTGTGAGGCCGAAGCGGACGGCGGTCGATATCCACCAGTGGGCCACTGCAACCTCGATGAACCTGACTGTCGCCGGGCAGTCAACTCGCAGAAAGACCACGGCCAGGGTCGGCCTCAGGCACGCTCCAGGCCGGATTAAGCCTTGGTGCGCGCTCGCGAGCTTCAGGCGACAGGTTTGCTGCCGTGGCCGCAAAAAAGGCAGAGGCAGACGACTGACGTTCGCGATTGTGGAGGCGCGCCCGGCACGCGAATCGCGGGTGTGGATTAGGCGTCCTCGCCCGCTCCCACAGGGGGGTCACCGAACTGCCGCCGCCCTGCTACCGCTTATTCGTCTTTTTTCTGAAAGACCCTAACTGAATGCGTAATCCTTGACCGAAGGGTGAGGGTCCCGTCAAACGACCCAGATGGGCTCCGAGAAAGTCATCGCCTCTTTAAATCCAGCCTTCCCATGCTCGTCTGACAGCTAAAGCCCTATCGTGCGGACGTGCAGATGAATGTTCATACCCCCCTTCCGGTCCTCAGCAGCCTTTACCCCGATCGCCAGCTGCGAGCGCACTGCACGGACCAACGCATCGGTGTGTCGCTGAATGACCTGTGTCATCTGGAACTTCTGCTGGAGCCGGCGTCCGAGCGGTCGCTGTCGGGCACCCTCGACCGCCTTTCGGGAAACGAAGTACAACAAACGCACCTGGTCCTGGCTGCCTGCGAGGCGGCATTCGCCCGCTGGCCAAACCTCGATCAGTTGCGCCTGGCGACGGCGTCGTCCCATGTGGCGATCGACAGCCTGGTGGCCGAGGGCCTGTTCCAGCGCGTTGCCACGGACAAGGTCGTCTGCTCAGCCCATGCGCTTTGGCAACAGACCCGCCCCTGGTTACACAAGGGCAACGCCGCGGCCTATCCTCAGCACTTCGTACAAAGCGGTCCGGTCCGCCATCCACTGCGCCCTGCCCCACTGCCAGGCACGCTCTACAGCCGCTTCATCCCCTGGCTGGGGCAGACCCTAACGTTCGAGCAGGTCGACCTGCAGCGCGACCTGCCAGCCTTCAACCGCTGGATGAACACCCCGCGCGTCGCCCGCTTCTGGGAGGAGCAAGGCAGCCTGGAAGCGCACCGCGCCTACTTGCAAAAGCAATTGGACGACACTCATACGCTGCCCTTGGTCGGTCGTTTCGATGGCCAGTCCTTCGGCTACTTCGAGGTCTATTGGGCCAAGGAAGACCGTATCGCGCCGTTCTATCAGGCGCATGACTATGACCGCGGCCTGCATCTGCTGGTGGGCGAGGAAGCCTTTCGTGGCAAGCATTTCTACACCGCCTGGTTCTCCTCGATCTGCCACTACCTGTTTCTCGACGACCCGCGTACCCAGCGCATCGTCTGCGAGCCGCGGCACGACAATTATCGGCAAATCGCCAATTTCGACCGCAGCGGCTTCGCCAAAATCAAGCACTTCGATTTCCCGCATAAACACGCGCTGCTGGTGATGCTGTCCCGCGAGCGCTTCTTTTCCGATCGTTTGTATACGCCCCTGGACGTCGTCCAGCCATTGCATGAAGGAACCATCGCATGAACACCAGCAAGATTCATGACGTCATCGGTGTGGGCTTCGGCCCTTCCAACCTGGCCCTGGCCATCGCCCTCGAGGAAATCGCCCAGCACAGCGGCAAGAGCCTGGACGCGCTGTTCATCGACAAGCAACTGCACTACCGCTGGCATGGCGACACGCTCTCCTCCCAGAGCGAGCTGCAGATCTCCTTTCTCAAGGACCTGGTGTCGCTGCGCAATCCGACCAGTCCCTACAGCTTCGTCAACTACCTGAAGCAACAGGACCGCCTGATCGACTTCATCAACCTCGGCACCTTCTATCCCTGCCGCCTGGAATACAACGACTACCTCGGCTGGGTCGCCGAGCGCTTCGCCGACAAGGCTGCCTACGGCGAAGAAGTGGTTCGCGTGGAACCTGAACTCGACAATGGCATCATTCACCACCTGAAACTCGTTTCCCGCACCGACGGGGGACAAGAACAGGTACGACGGGCTCGCTCGGTGGTGATCAGCACGGGTGGATCCCCGAAAATCCCTCAGCTATTCGCTGCGTTCCGCGATGATCCACGGGTGTTCCACCACTCCCAGTACCTGAGCGCTCTCAAGGAACTGCCCTGCAGCGCCGGGCAACCGATGCGCATCGCCATCGTCGGCTCCGGGCAGAGCGCCGCAGAGGCCTTCATCGACCTCAACGACAGCTTCCCCTCGGTGAAGGTGGACATGATCCTGCGCAGCACCGCACTCAAACCTGCCGACGATACGCCTTTCGTCAATGACATCTTCGCCCCGCAATACACCGACCTGGTATTCCAGCAGGCCGCGCCTGATCGCGAGAAACTGATCAGGGAATACCACAACACCAACTACTCAGTGGTCGACCCGGAGTTGCTCGAACGTATCTACGGTGTGCTCTATCGCCAGAAGGTCGCCCGCCAGTTCCGCCACGCGGTGCTCTGCCGGCAGCAGGTTGAACAGGCGCTGGCCAGCGAGAACGGTATAGAACTGACCCTGCTGGATCTGGCAACCCAGCAACGGCGCACCCATCGCTACGACGCGGTGATCCTCGCGACAGGCTACGAACGCCAGAGCCACCGGCGCCTGCTCGCCCCACTGCAGGTCTATCTGCCGGGCCTTGAGGTCGATCGCAACTACCGTGCCCTGGCCACCGCTCCACTCCAGGCCCCGGTGTTTCTGCAAGGCTTCTGCGAGGCGACCCATGGCCTCAGCGATACCCTGCTGTCGGTACTGCCGATGCGCAGCGAGGAAATCGGCACAGCCCTCTACGAGGCGCTGAATATCCCTACTGCCGCCAAACCATCCAAGGCCAGCGCACTGGCCAGCGCCTGACTGCCCCGAGGAGCGATCATGTCCCAGCCCGAGAAAGGCCCGCTGTACGAATTGTTCATTCTGCTACGACCGTTCAAGTTCATCGTCGCGGGCTCCATCGTACTGGGCATGGTCGGCGGCCTCAGCATTACCCTGCTGCTGGCCACCATCAACAGCGCATTGCATTCCGAGAATGGCCTTGGGCAGGGCCTGGTCTGGGGGTTTGCCGGGCTTTGCCTGCTAGCGCTCTCCTGCTCGATTCTGTCCGACATCGGCACCAACCGGGTCGGCCAGAGCATCATCGCGGCGTTGCGCAAGGAACTAGGCGAGAAGGTGCTGTCCGCGCCAATCGAACAGATCGAGCGCTATCGCAGTCATCGACTCATCCCGGTACTGACCCATGACGTCGACACCATCAGCGATTTCGCTTTCGCCTTTACGCCACTGGCGATCTCACTGACGGTCACCCTGGGCTGCCTCGGCTATCTCGCCGTCCTGTCCTGGCCGATGTTCCTTTTGATGCTGGCAGCAATAGGGATTGGCACGGTGATCCAGTACATCGCACAAGCACGCGGTATACAGGGGTTCCTTCAGGCTCGTGATGCAGAAGACCACTTGCAGAAGCATTACAACGCCATTGCCGAAGGCGCCAAAGAGCTGCGTATCCACCGTCCGCGGCGTAAACGCATGTTCACCCAAGGCATACAGCAGACGGCGGAGCTGATTCGAGACACCCAGATTCGCTCGATCAATACCTTCGTGATCGCCAAGAGCCTCGGCTCGATGCTGTTTTTCGTGGTCATCGGCCTCGCCCTCGCCATGCACGCACTGTGGCCCAACACGAACCCGGCGGTGATGAGCGGCTTCGTGCTGGTATTGCTGTACATGAAAGGCCCTCTCGAGCACCTGGTAGGCACACTGCCGATCATCAGCCGGGCGCAGATCGCTTTCCGCCGCATCGCACAGCTGTCGGAACAGTTCTCCTCGCCGGAACCCCATCTGCTTATCGATGACAAAGGTGCCCCGCCCCCCGCCGTGCATGAATTGTCCCTGCACGACATCAGCTACGCGTTTCCTGCGGTCGGCGATGCACCGCCCTTCCGACTGGGCCCGGTCAACCTGCGGATCAAGCAAGGCGACATCGTGTTCATCGTCGGCGAGAACGGCTGTGGCAAGACGACCCTGATCAAGTTGTTGCTGGGTCTGTACACGCCACAGCAGGGGCAGATCCTACTAAATGGTCAGGTTGTCGATGCTGAAAACCGCGATGACTACCGCCAGTTGTTCACCACCGTATTTGCCGATTACTACCTGTTCGACGAGATAGTCCAAGGCGACACCCATATTCCGGAGGACGCTAACCGCTACCTCAAGCGCCTGGAGATCGCTCACAAAGTGAGTGTGCTGAATGGCGCCTTCACCACCACCGATCTGTCCACTGGGCAGCGCAAGCGACTGGCGCTGATCAACGCCTGGCTGGAAGAGCGCCCGGTGCTGGTGTTCGACGAATGGGCCGCCGACCAAGACCCAGCCTTCCGCCGGATTTTCTATACCGAACTGCTGCCCGATCTGAAGCGGCTGGGCAAGACGATCATCGTGATCAGCCATGATGACCGCTATTTTGATATAGCCGATCAGTTGGTGCGCTTACAAGCCGGTAATCTACTCACAGAATCGCAACCAGCGTAATACTGAAAATTTGCGGCGCTTTTCCGGTTTTCGATGAGTTCAGCGTTTCATCAGGGCAACTATAAATAATTCTCACTCATGAATTGAACGAGTAGAAAACCAATGCCCGCACTTAGCAAACTCAATCCATTTGCCAAAGCCTTGCTGATAAGACGCTCCTTCAGCGCGGCACTTCCGAGCCTCTGTGTCCTATCCTGCGCTTTGCCCGTGATTGGTCATGCTCAAGCCGCAGCCCAGAGCATCAGTATTCCCGCCCAGTCGCTCGGGAGTGCTTTACAGGAGTTCGGCCGCCAAACCAATCATCAGGTACTTTACAACTCTGACCAAGTTGGGGGGCTTCGCAGTACCGCGGTCAGCGGTAATCTTGAGGCAACAGCCGCCATGGCGCAGTTGCTTCAGGGCACAGGCATCACCTATAGCGCTCAGGGTAATACCATTGCGTTGCGCTCGCTCGCCAGTGGCGACGCCAGCCTCGATCTGGCACCGACGACCATTTCCACGACTCAGGAATCGGCGTGGGGCCCGGTGACCGGCATAGTGGCAAAACGCAGCGCAACAGGCTCTAAAACCGACACAGCACTGAGTGAGATTCCGCAAACCATCAATGTCATTACGCAAGACGAAATCAAAATGCGCGGGTCACGTACGGTCACCGAAGCCTTGCGCTACACCGCAGGTATGACCGGCGGTGGCTTTTCCGACCGGGTAAAAATCTTCGACGAACCGATCTCTCGCGGATTCACGCCCACCCCACTGTATCTCGATGGCTTACACCTGCCCTATGGCGGTGGCAGCACCGGCGGTTCGCTGCAGATCGATCCATACAGCCTGGAGCGCATCGAAGTGCTCAAAGGCCCCGCATCCGTACTGTATGGTCAGAACCAGCCAGGTGGCATCGTCAATATGGTTGGCAAGCGTCCGACCGCCACGCCGTTGCACGAGATAATCCTGGGTGGCGGTAGCTATGACCGCAAATACGGCGCCTTCGACCTTGGCGGCCCTATCGACGATCAGGGTGAGTTTCTCTATCGCCTAACAGGCGTGGTTCACGATAGCAACTCACAAATCGATTATGCCGATCAGAAACGCATGATGCTCGCCCCGAGCCTGACCTGGTTACCGAACGATCGTACCAGCATCACCGTCTACGGCCAGTACCAGAAAGACCGTGACACCCCAGAGGCCCAGGGCCTGCCAGCGCAAGGCACTGTCTACCGCACGCCCAGAGGCCGCATCAGTAGAAATCTGTTCATTGGCGAGCCGAGCTTGAACAAGTACGACCGCGAGCAATTCGTCGTCGGCTATGAAATCGCACACGAGCTCAACGACACCTGGACACTCAAGCAGAACGCTCGCTACGCCGACGTCGACGACCTTTATATCGCCCCGCTACATGGCTACTCGTTCGAGCCGAACCCGAACACGGGCGTTGACGACGGTAGCTACCAGACTCGCTTTGGAGTCGATTGGTCGCAGCGCAATAAAGTTTACGGTATCGATAATATCGCCCAAGCCAAATTCAATACTGCTGATGTGGAGCACACCCTTTTACTGGGCGTGGACTACTACCACTTCAATTCCAAGTTCCTCGGTCTCTATGACCGCACCGGCCCAGCCATTGACCTGTACAACCCGGTCTACGGCAGCGAATTCAATTTCCGCCAGCCATACAGGTGGGATAACACCATCAAGCAGACCGGGCTTTACGCTCAGGATCAAATGAGCTGGAACCAGTGGTTCTTGACCCTGGGCGGCCGCTACGACTTTGCCGAAACCGACAATAAACAACCATTGAGCGGTGACCGTAGCAAGCAGAAAGACGAGAAGTTCACCGGTCGCGCCGGCCTTGGATATGCGTTCGATAACGGTATGACGCCATACGTGAGCTACGCTACATCGTTCCTCCCGCAAACAGGCGTCGATGCGTCCAACAGTGCGTTTGACCCGACCACTGGCAAGCAGTACGAAGTCGGCATCAAGTATGAACCCAAGTCTGTCGACGGCTTCATTCAACTATCGATGTATCAGATCGACCAGGAAAAAATGCTGACCACTGACCTCGATAATCCAGGTTTCAGCGTGCAGAGCGGTAGTGTGCGTTCGCGTGGCGTGGATCTCGAAGGCAAGGTCAACGTCACGCACAACCTCGGCGTGCTAGCTTCCGTATCACGGAATCAGAGCAAATGGCATAGATCCAACGATGGCCGCGAAGGCCGCACCGTGGCCGTGGGCACGCCGCTGAGCGCTTCCGCGTGGGTCAACTACGACTTTGACATTTCCACCTCGCTGGCTGGTCTGGGTATGGGTCTGGGCGCACGCTACGTGCGCGGCAGCTATGGCTCAGACTATAAGGAAGACTCCTTCCAAATCCCGTCCTACACCGTTTATGACGCCATGGTTTCCTACGATCTGGAGAAGTCGCCGCTGCACGTCAAAGGCGTAAAAGTCCAAATGAACCTGGAAAACCTAGCCGACAAAAAATATGTTGCTTCCTGCGGCAGCGACTTGGACTGCTACTACGGCGAAAGCCGAGCCGTAACCGTGGACGTGACCTACAACTGGTGACACGCTCAACATGAAAAACGCAAGCCTTGAAGACCGTATGAAAACGTTCTGAGTTAAAGCCAGATCAACACAAGCGCCTGATGTATCCGTGGCGTTTGTGTTGATTCAATGCGACCGTTCAAGTCGCTGCTGCAAGTCATCAGCCTGATCGGGCAACTGGAGCCGAGTACTGAAATGGTGGGTTGGCGGCGTCCTGATCAGATCCGCCGGAGCATAGTTAGGACGACCGGTCTTGAGTGGCTCACTTTACTGAACGTCAGGGTTAGCAAATGCAGGCGAGCAACATGGGCCCCGATCACACGCACCAGATAATATCTGCCACCAACCTATCCAGGCTGAAATAGCTGCTATGTTGGCAACCTTCGTTCAAGATATAGTCAACAAACGACAATGCCCTCATCACCTGAAGGAAGCGTTTTCTTCGGGCTTACACGCAACCTGCCAGGTTTCACACACCCCATTTCGTTGGCGCTTCACCACTGTTGCAATGGATGCCGCATGTGATCCGCCTTCAATAAAAATACTACCATCGGCAGTCATCGGCGCTGCACCGAGAGTCTCGTCACGCCATGGTAAAACACCGCCAACAAGCGCTCGCCATATGCTGCCGCAACTCTTCGATAATCGCACCTGGCGCTGACCGCTTAGACGACGGGCCAACGGCTCGTGGTCGGACATCGTGCCGAAGCCGGCGTGGATGCAGAACAGCGGCGCCACGCTCGGGACATCGGCGTTCATCGCAAGCCAAGCGGTGAATGAGTTCGCCCGCGCATGACCTCGGGTGATACCGCCTCAGACAAGGGCGGTGGCATGCCCGGGTTCAGTCGCCGGCGCTTGCGTTGCGCCCCTTCAACCCAGGGCGAACTCGACGCCGCGTACATATAAAAAAGCTGACCGATACATTCCGGCTTTTTCAAGTAGTGCGCTTATTAATAATAACGATACGACACACCACTTGGGAGTTACTACCGGCATGGAAAACGTGGCACTACGACAACGCCTGAGGCCTCGTGCCGTTGCTGAACCGGCGCCCTGTCGTATCAGCGAGTTTATTACTTCAACGCTCCTGCACCCCGTTGGTTTGCTCGAAGCTCATACAACCTCGACCAGGCATGACCACGCCGTTAACCGTGGTCGTGCGCACGTCACCAACTGGCCAAGCGAACCAATCTGCAGATTCTACTCACCCAATCAAGGGTTAATTCGTCACCGGTTCGGGCACCTTGTCCGGTCAACGGGTTACTGGATCGAGCCTCAGGCAACGGGGTGCCGAGACGTAGCACGAGCGATCAGCTAAAGACCACTGCACGTTTGTCGAGCTCAGGCAGTTTCAATCGGTCACTTACCGAAATAAAAATATACCATTGGCAAGAGCGAACGCAGCCTCAAAGAGATTCCACAAACCGTCACGGTATTGACGGCAAGGCGTATAAAGGACCAAAACATAACCACCCTGGACGACGTCTACCATACAACGCCCGGGTTGATCACCTACGGAGCGCTGAGCGGGGACAATCAACCCTTCGCTCGCGGTTTCGAGATCGATAACTTTCAGATCAACAGCATTCCGATTCCCCATGGTTCCAGCACCGGCATCACCTCACTGAACTGGTCAGACCTTATTGCCTACGAACGCGTAGAAGTACTCAAAGATTCCGCGGGCCTGTTCCAAGGTGCGGGCTCACCCGGTGGTGCAATCAATCTGGTCCGCAAACGCGCAGGATCAGACGTCAAGTTCGGTACCACCACCCAGGCTGGTAGCTGGGACAACTACCGGCAAGAAATCGATGCGCAGGGCGCACTGAACGATGACAAGACCGTCCGTGCTCGCCTCGCCACTGCCTACGGTACACGTCGTTACTTTTACGATGAAGGCAAGAGCAAGCGAGCCTCGACTTTCGGTGTACTCGAATTCGATATAACCCCGGACACCTTGCTCAGCACCGGCTTCACGTACCAGAAGGCTGATAACCGCTCGACCCTGGATTGGGGCCTGCCCGGCTACGCGAATGGCTCGAAGATCGATTTCAAACGCTCGACCAACGTGAACTCGCCGTCGGACTTCAACGATACCGAGTCGACTCAATACTTCGTCGAAGCCAAGCATCGCCTCAATGAAGATTGGCAAGTCA
This sequence comes from Pseudomonas sp. PA15(2017), assembly GCF_001945395.1. Taxonomy (GTDB): domain Bacteria; phylum Pseudomonadota; class Gammaproteobacteria; order Pseudomonadales; family Pseudomonadaceae; genus Aquipseudomonas. Next base: position 203,610 of record NZ_MSXV01000050.1, read on the forward strand.
CCCTGGCCAGCAACTACACACGCTTCAACCTAGGCTCCCTCTATAGCAACACGCCCGGTCCGTTCGACCCCCTCGACAATTCAGGAGGCGAGAACTGGGCGGAATCGCGTGGCGAGAAGAACGACCAGTACAACACCGATCTTTTCATCAACGGCAACTTCAACTGGTTCGGCCGGCGAAGCGAAGCCACTCTGGGTGGCAACATCTCCCATACCAAACGCACCGCCAAGCGTTACAACGTCACCGATCATGAGGGCGCGTACGACTTCATTCCTGACATCCTGAACTTCAATGCACCGAAGTATCGCCGCACCGATAAATACCGAACCACCACGTCGACACTTGAACAACAGGGCCTGTATGGCTCGCTACGGGTCAACGTACTCGACCCACTGGACGTGATCGTCGGCGCTCGCGCCAGTTGGTGGGACTACGAGCAAAGCCAACGTGACGAACCGGACCGCGAGCGCATCAAGAGCGGGCAGAAAACCAACGCCAAGGTGCTACCCTTCTATGCTCTGGTCAATGAACTGAATCCCAACTGGTCGGCTTATGCCAGCTATGGCGAAATCTTCAACCCACAAGTCAATTACGAAACCGCCTCCGGTGGCCCGCTAGGCCCACGCACAGGCGAAACCTACGAACTGGGCCTCAAAGGCGAGCTTTACGACGGCCTGTTGAACACCAACTTCGCAATCTATCGCACCAACTACTCGGGAATCGCCCAACAAGACCCGTCACAGCCCCTGTCATGCTTTTGCTATGTAGCAGCCGGTAAAGTGCGTGCCGAGGGCTTCGAAGCAGAGGTCAGCGGCAAGGTATTGCCTGCGCTGGAGCTGACAGCGGGATACACCTATAACCGCAGTGAGTACCTCAGCCACACGGACAACCCGGCTCTGGTAGGCACCCGTTATCTGCCCTCGATGCCCAAGCACATGTTACGAGCCTGGGCCAACTACCAGCTACCGGCTGACTATTCGAAATGGCAAATCGGCGCTGGTGCCAATCTCCAGAGCGGTGTTTACGGCCGTTACACGAGGGATCTTCCTGGTGCGGGAATCAAGAGCGAAACAGGTGGATATGCGATTTACAGTGCACGCGTGGGCTACGACCTGAGCGAAAACATCAACCTGTCGGTCAATATCGAGAATCTCTTTGACCGCAAGTACTACGCGCAGACCGGTAATATTGAAAACGGCACGTACTACGGGACGCCTCGAAACATGATGTTCACCATGCGCACCAATTTCTAGCCCCATGCGCTCCGGACAGGCCATTGTCTGTCCGGAGCGTTCTCGTCGTCTGCCCAGCCCCCTCATTTTCATCAAGCCCTGGAAAACGGGTTCAAGCACCACTGTTGGTCATCGAATGCTGGGCGCAAGACCTGGCCTGATGTTCACCAATGAAACCTGCTCCGGATCAGCAGGATCGCTCGAATACGCGGGTGTGAATCGGGAGATCGGGTACTCGGCGAACATGCCAGCGCGATTCTGGGAAGCCCCCTGGTTTGCCACGACCGGTAGCGATCAGCGCTGCCGATCAAAGACGTAAAGGTGCAGGCTGATCGCTCCCGCCCACAAGCGACACCTTGTGGTTGCGTCAGCAACGACTGCGGCGACCGCGCAAGCCCAGTCATAGGCGCTGATGCGCCATGCCAACAGCTGACAGGTCAAGCCTTAAACAATGCCGGCTTTCGATGACATAGTGCTTTGCCGCAGTGCATGCTGCGTAGATAGGACTCCAGTAAAATACCGCCCTGTCTCGCTGCCTCATGCTGCCCTGATTATCCCAGCGCAAAAACCGCCATCAATCGCTCGGCGATATGCCGCTGCGCGTGTTCAGCCTCGTCAATAATCGAGCCCATGCGCATGAAGTCATGGGTCACGCCTTCGTACACCTTCAACTCGACCTCCACGCCCGCCGCCTGCAAATGCCGCGCATACGCCACGCCTTCGTCGTGTAGCGGATCGCACTCGGCCAACACCAGCAGCACTGGCGCCACAACGGTTGAGACTTCACCCAACAAGGGCGAGAAACGGGGATCGAGACGGTCCGTAACGTCGCGCTGATAGTGGTTATAGAACCAGTCCAGCGATGCCTTCTCCAGCAAATACCCCTCAGCGTAACGCTCGATGGTGGGCGTGCTGCGGCTGGCATCGGTGACCGGGTAGATCAGCACCTGCAAACGCGGCTGCACCGGGGCACCCGTCAATTGTGCGGCCAGCACCGTAGCCAGGCTGCCGCCGACGCTGTCGCCGGCAATCGCCAGACGCGAGCGGTCCAGACCCAGGTCCTGAGCGCTGGCCACCAGCCAGTTCCAGGCGTCCTGTGCATCGTTCGCGGCGGTCGGAAAACGGAATTCTGGCGCCAGTCGATAGGCCACCGACAGCACCACGCAATCAACCATCGACGCCAGCGCCCGACACAGCGAGTCATGGGAATCGAGGCTGCCGACCACGTAACCGCCACCATGGAAGTACAACAGTGCCGGACGCCCGGCCCCGGCTTTCAAGGCCTGGCTGCTGTAGACCCGCGCCCCCAGCAGCGAGCCGTCACGCACCGGCAGTTGCAACTCATCGACCACCGCTAGATCTTCGCCGCCGGCGTCCATCAGCAACGACGACTGATCGAACTGCTCACGGGCCTGTTCCGGGGTCAGCTCATGCATGCCCACACGTTTGCCACTGGCCCGGCCGTTGCCGACCAATTGCAGAAATGCGGCGATATCAGGATTCAACGACATTCAATTTCTCCAGACCACTCGGGCGCCTTAGGCGCCCGAGTGGTGTTTGCAGTTACAAAGCGAGCTTCAGGACATGGCTACTGATTCAACGAACCCGCCGAGCATTTCTTCAGCCTCGGACAGGAAAGTTTCATCGCGCGGGATCTGGAAATGCCCGCAGTCCAACCATTCGCCTCCCATGCCCGGCTGTTCGAGTTGCGCTGCCAGTTCGACCGCTTCCTCCTCGCGGCCGAACGTCCACCAGCAAGCCGGCTGCACTGCCAGCGGCGGGCTGCGGTCGAGCTGCAGTGACAACTGCTTGAGCCGGCGCGCCACGCTGAACACATGGGCCAGTTCATCGGCCCCCAGCGCCACGTAGGTCGATGCCTCATTCTCGGCGCCCATGGCAGCGTTGAACACCGCACGCAGGTTCTGTGCGGTTTCCTCGCCATCGATGGCCACGTCCGCGGCGTCAGGCAAAGTGACCTGCAGGAACTCCCGCAGATCGGCTCGCCAGTCATCCACGGCCCCGGCATTGATCGCAGCCGAAGCCACGAAGCTGTCCACTAGACCGACGAACTTCACTTGCTGCCCTTCCCGCTCAAGCCGCGCCGCCATCAGCATCGCCAGCGTACCGCCAAGCGACCAGCCCAACAGGTGATACGGCCCCTGCGGCTGTTTCTCGCGAATCTGTGCCACGTAATCACCCGCCATGCTTTCCAGCGACGTATCGCTGAAGCCCGGGTCGAGCAACATCCGCGACTGGATCGCCAACACCTGGCGCTGACCGCTCAGACGACGGGCCAACGGCTCGTAGTCGAACACCGTGCCAAAACCGGCGTGGATGCAGAACAACGGTGCCCGGCTCTTGACCTCGGCGTTCATCGCCAGCAGCCCTGAGGCCTTCTCGGCAGAACCCTGAACGCTGGCCACCAGTTCGGCGATGCTCGGTTTCTGCATCAGGTCGCGCAATTTCAGGCTCAGTCCCTGGGACTTGAGCACCCGGCTGCGAGCGATCACTTGCAAGCTGAGGATCGAATCGCCGCCCAGTTCGAAGAAGTTGTCGGTGAGGCCGACACGTTCGATTTTCAGCACCTCCTGCCAGATATTCGCCAGGGCTTTTTCCAGCTCGGTGCGTGGCGCCACGTAGTCCTGACGCTGTTCGGCGTTTGGATCCGGCAAGGCCTTGCGGTCGAGCTTGCCGTTCGGCGTCAGCGGCATGCGTTCGAGCAACATCAGGTGCGCAGGCACCATGTAGTCCGGCAGGCTGGCCTTGAGTTGTTCGCGCAGGCGTTCGCACAGACCGTCCACCGGCGCATCGACACTGGCCAGCACATAGCCGAGCAGTTGTTTGCCGCTGACGCCTTCGCGGGCGACCACGGCGGCATCGCGCACATCCGGCTGCTGCTTGAGACGTGCTTCGACTTCGCCCAGCTCGATACGGAAACCACGGATCTTCACCTGATGATCGATCCGGCCAAGGTAGTCGATCGTGCCATCGGCGCGCTGGCGCACCAGGTCGCCGGTGCGATACAGACGGCTGCCATCGCTACTGAACGGGTTGGCCACGAAGCGCTCGGCGGTGCCGCCAGCGCGTCCCAGATAACCACGGGCGAGCGCGCCGCCGAGGTACAACTCGCCGGCGATACCGACCGGTAGCCGGTTCAGATCACTGTCGAGCACGTAGCCGTCGCGCTCACCGACCACGCTGCCGATTGGCGCGTAGGCGGCACCGCAGACGTCTTCGGCACCGGCCTTCCAGATCAGCGGCGTGACCACGGTTTCGGTCGGGCCGTAACCGTTGATGATGTACTGTGGCTTGAGCGCACGTTTGGCCAACTCGAAACTCGCCACCGGCACCGCGTCACCACCGAAGCAGTAGACCCGCACTGGCGGTGGATTGCCGTGTTGTTCGGCATGTTCGGCCAGTTGCTGCAGGTACACCGGCGGGAACGCTGCCACAGTCACACCGTGTTGATGCATGGCGTTGTACGTCTGCTCGGCGGTCCACAGGCTGTCGTCACGGATCAGCAGCCGCGCGCCGTGAGTCAGGGTGGTCAGCCAGCGCTCATGAGCGCCGTCGAACGCGAACGACATGAAGTGCAATTCGCAATCGGCTTCGCTCATTTCATAACGCTGACCAATCGCCTCGCAGTGCATCGCCAGCGGCCCGTGAGCCACGCCGACGCCTTTCGGCAGGCCGGTGGAGCCGGAGGTGTAGATCACGTACGCGAGGTTGCCCGGTTCTACCGAAACCTGCGGCGCGGTACTCGGCAGGGCGCTCAAGTCCAGTTGATCCAGCTCCAGCACGTGCAGGTTGTCTTGCGAAGGCATCACCTGACGCAGGCTCGAATCGCTGAGCAGCAGTGCGATGCCGGAATCGCGCATCAGATAACTCAAACGCTCACGAGGATAGGTCGCATCCAGCGGCACGTAGGTGGCGCCAGCCTTGAGTATCGCCAGCAGCGCGACGATCATGTTCTCGCTGCGCGGCAATGCCACGCCGATCCGTACTTCCGGGCCGACCCCCTCGGCGAGCAGCGCGTGGGCCAGTCGATTGGCCCGCGCATCGATCTGGCCGTAGCTGAATGCCTGATCGTTGAAGACCACCGCCGTTTGCTCGCTGCGTTGCGCGGCCCACTGACCGATGCGCTGATGCACCGCCAATGCTGGCGGCTGCACCGCAACCACCGGCGAGTCTGCCACCTGCGCAGTTGGCAGGCCGATACGGCCCAGCGGTTGCGCAGGGTTTTGCGTAAGCGCAACCAGCAGCCCCTCCAGATTAGTGCGAATGCCTTCCACGGTGGCCCGGTCGAAGTGCTCGCGCAGGAACATGTACTCGATCACCAACCCTTCTTCGAGGGTGACCATCAGGTCCATCGGGAAGTTGGTCAGGCCGGCGCTGGCGCTCTCGCCAAACTTCAGCGAGTCGTCGCGCCAGTCGCGCAGCGCCTGATCGATCGGGTGGTTCTCGAACACGATGATGCTGTCGAACAGCGACTGCCCGATGCGCCCGGCCCAGCGCTGAACATCGGACAGCGGCGTGTATTCGCGCTCGCGCATTTCCAGGTTGAAATCCTGCAAGTCGCGCAGCCAGTGGCCGACCGCCTGTTCGGCCGGCACGTCCTTGATCACCGGCAAGGTGTTGATGAACAGGCCGATGATCGACTCCGACGCCGGCAGACTCGCCGGACGCCCGGCCACCGTAGCGCCGAACGCCACGCAGCGCTGACCGCTATAACGGCTAAGCAGCATCAGCCACGCCCCCTGCACCAGCGTGTTGAGGGTGATCTGCTGGGACTGGGCGAAGGCTTTGAGCTGTTCGGTGCGGGTTTCGCCGAGACGGCTGTACAGCGCTTCATGACCGCGACCTTCGCCGGTGCGCGTCACGGCGTCGGCAAGGTAGGTCGGCTCGTCGAGCAGGCTCAGGTGTTCACGCCAGAAACCTTCGCTGGCGTTGGCATCCTGCTGTTGCAGCCAGTTGATGTAGCGACGGTACGGCACCGCTTCGGCGAGTGGCTGTCCGGAATATTCGCCCAGTACTTCACCGATCAACTGCGAACTGCTCCAGCCGTCAATCAGGATGTGGTGATAGGTCCAGATCAGCTGATAGCTGCCCTCGCCCACCTGCACCAGCGTCAGACGCTGCAGTGGCGGACGGTCGAGGTCGAAACCCTTGGCCCGTTCGCTGGCGGCCAGTGCCTGCAAAGCTTCTTTCGAGTGATCCTGATCGCGCCAGTCGAGCAGGCTCACCGGCAGTTGCGGATCGGCGAGCACAAATTGCAGCGGCTCGGCCATGTCCTGCCAGAGGAAACCGGTGCGCAGAATGTCGTGGCGACGGCTCACCGCCTCCCACGCCGCCCTGAGGCGTGCTGGCTCCAGCCCCTGCACCGGAATGCTCACCTGGTTGACGTAGAGGTCGCCGTCCGGCGAATTCAGACCGAGGAACAACATACCCTGCTGCATCGGCGACAAGCGGTACAACCCGTCCAGTTGCCCTTCCGGCAATGGCAGCTCGGCAATCTGCGCCTCGCTCAAACCGTGCAGCGGCAGATCGGCCAGCGCGGCCACCGGTGCCTGTGTACCTTCGATAGCTTGGGCACGCACGGCCAGCTGCTGGATGGTCGGCTGCTGGAACAGGTCTTTGGGACTCAGTTCGATGCCTTGTTGACGGGCGCGGCTGACCACCTGAATCGAGATGATCGAATCGCCGCCCAAGGCGAAGAAGCTGTCGGTGGTACTGATTCGCTCAAGGCCCAGCACTTCTTTCCAGATCTGCACCAACGCTTGCTCGATCGCGTTGACCGGTTCGACATGTTGCTGCGACGCCGAGAACTCCAGCGCCGGCAGACGCTTGCGATCAAGCTTGCCGTTGGGGCTCAGCGGCATCTGCGCCAGCCACCTCCGGTGCGTCGGCACCATGTAATCCGGCAGGCTCGCGCCCAGCCAGGTCGACAGACTGTCATGCAATTCGTTGCACGCGGCATCGGTTGCGTCGGCAGTCGCCGGATCGCTCGGCACCAGGTAAGCCACCAGTTGCTGGCTACCCAGCACATCACGGGCAACGACCACCGCTTCGCGTACGGCGGCGTGCTCCATAAGGCGCGCTTCGATTTCGCCCAGCTCGATCCGCAAACCGCGCAGTTTGACCTGATGGTCGATGCGCCCGACGTACTCGATCACGCCGTCGGCGCGATAGCGCGCCAGGTCACCAGTGCGGTACATGCGTTCGCCGGCTACGAACGGGTTGGCGACGAACCGCTCGGCGCTCAATCCCGAACGACGGTGATAGCCACGCGCCAGACCGATGCCGCCGAGGTACAACTCGCCAGCCACACCCACCGGCAGCGGATTGAGACCGCTGTCAAGAATGAAGGTCGACAGGTTGGCAATCGGCTGACCGATCGGCACACCGTCGCGCCCTTCGTCGCGGCAGGTCCAGTGGGTCACGTCGATGGCCGCTTCGGTCGGGCCGTACAGATTGAACAGACCGGCCTGCGGCAATTTGGCGAACACCTGCACCTGCGCATCCACCGGCAGCGCTTCACCACTGCAAACGATGCGCTTCAAACCGGTGCAGCTCGACACGTTGGCGTCCTGCAGGAAGGCCTGCAGCATCGACGGCACAAAGTGCAGCGTGGTGACACGCTCGGCATTGATCAGCGCGATCAGTTTCGCTGGGTCGCGATGATCGCCCGGTGCTGCGACCACCAGTCGGGCGCCGGTCATCAGCGGCCAGAAGAACTCCCACACCGACACATCGAAGCTGAACGGGGTTTTCTGCAACACGGTGTCGCTGGCGTCCAGAGCATAGGCCTGCTGCATCCACATCAAGCGGTTGGTCAGGGCGCGATGAGCGTTGCCCGCGCCTTTCGGCAGGCCGGTGGAGCCGGAGGTGTAGATCACGTAGGCCAGGTTGCTGGCGTCGTATTCAACCTGCGGGTTATGCGTCGGCAACTCGGCAAAGTCCGCGCCGGACGGTTCCAGGCACAGGGTCTGTAAGCCGTCGGGCATCGGCAGGCTGGCCAGCAGGTGCGGCTGGGTGAGTAACTGGTCGATACCGCTGTCGGCGATCATGTAGCTCAGGCGATCACGCGGGTATTCAGGATCCAGCGGCACGTAGGCGCCACCGGCCTTGAGGATCGCCAGCAGGCCGATGACCATTTCCAGGCTGCGCTCGAATGCCATGCCCACCAGCACATCCGGACCGACCCCGCGTGCAATCAACGCATGCGCCAACTGGTTGGCGCGGGCATTGAGCTGCCCGTAACTCAGGGTCTGGCCGGCGAATACCAGCGCTGGTGCGTCTGGAGTACGCCGGGCCTGAGTCTCGATCAGCGTGTGCACGCCCTGCTCCAGCGGATAGTCGATGCCGGTGGCGTTCCACTGCTCGACCATCAAGCGCCGGCCGGCGCTGTCGAGCAGATCCAGCGCGCCGAGCATGGCATCGCCCGATTGCACCATTTGCTGCAAAAGATTGTGCAGTTGCGCAATCAATTGCTCGATCACCGAATCGGTGAAGTGCCTACGCTGGTAGCTGTAGTGCAGCGACAGCTCATCACTGGCGTTCACTGCCAGGGTCAGTGGGTAGTTGGTCTGCTCGTGATTGTCGATGCCGCCAAAACGCAGCCCCTGAGGGGCGCCCTGCTCCAGGGCCTGAGACACCGGGTAGTTCTCGAACACCAGAATGGTGTCGAACAGCGCTTCTCCGCTCTGCCCGGCCCAGCGCTGGATGTCGAACAACGGCGTGTGTTCGTGTTCGCGCAGGCCGATGTTCTGCGCCTGCACGTTCTGCAACCACTGGCCAACGCTGTAGTCCGAACGCGGGCTGGCGATCACCGGCAAAGTATTGATGAACAGGCCGATCTGCTGCTCGACGCCTTTGAGCTCGGCCGGTCGGCCCGCCACGGTGGCGCCGAACGCTACGCTTTCCTGCCCCGTCAGGCGCTGCAACAGCAGCAGCCATGCGGCCTGGATCAAGGTGTTGAGCGTAACTTTCTGCTGCCGGGCGAACTCGCCCAGGCGTCGGGTCTGCTCGGCGTCGATGAACACGTAGCGCTCGCCATGACCTTCACGCGGCTCGTCGTCTCGCCGAGCCTGAATCGCCTGAGCCAGACGAGTCGGCTCTTGCAGGTTGGCCAGTTGCGCGGTCCAGTAGTGTTCGCTGACTCTGGCGTCCTGGCGTTGCAGCCATTCGATATAGTCGCGATAACGCCCGGCCAGCGCCGGCAGGGTTTCCCCGGCATAACGCTGGAGCACTTCACCGAGCAGCTGCGAGTTGCTCCAGCCGTCCATAAGGATGTGGTGGTTGGTGTAAATCAGGTGGCAACGCTGATCGTCCAAACGCACCACGACCATACGCAGCAGCGGGCCGTGGCTCAGGTCGAAACCTTGCGCCTGCTCACTGGCCGCCAACTGATCCAGTGCTACCGGATCGGCACTGCGCTCACGCCAGTCGAGCACGCTGAACGGCATTTCCAGTTGCTTGTGCACCACTTGCACCGGACGCGCCACCTGGCCTTGCCAGACGAAACTGGTACGCAGGATGTCGTGGCTGTCCACCGCCGCTTGCCAGGCCTGCTGGAAACGTTGCGGGTCGAGGCCTTCGACATCCAGGCGAACCTGATTGATGTAATCGCCGGTCGCCTGCTCGTACAGACTGTGAAACAGCATGCCCTGCTGCATCGCCGACAATGGATAGATATCGGCAATCTGCGGAGCCGGCAGCGGTAAGCTGTCGAGTTGTGCCTGCGTCAGGCCGGCCAGCGGGAAGTCCGACGGGGTCAGGCCTTCCACGCCCGGTGTCAGGCAATGGGCGATCAATGCAGCCAGTTCATCGGTGTAATCCTGGGCCAATGCTTCAACGGTGGCGCTGTCAAAACGCTCTTCGCTGAAGGTCCAGCCGACACTCAATTCGCCACCATAGATCTGACCGTTGAGGGTCAGCCAGTTGCCCAATGGCGCCTCCGGGCTTTGCTCAAGGCCGGCATTGTCAGGAGCCGGTGCGAACAGCGCGCCGTCATCGGCTTCGAAGCTACCGTCGAACTGACCGAGGTAGTTGAAGGTAATACGCGGAACCGGCAACGCCTTCAGGCTGTTTTGCGCGTGGCCATCACCGAGGTGACGCAACGCGCCGAAACCGATGCCCTTGTTCGGGATCGAGCGCAGTTGTCCCTTGATCTGCTTGATCGAATCCCCGGCCCCTTCAGCCGGGGTCAGGCGCACCGGGAACAGGCTGGTGAACCAGCCCACGGTGCGGGTCAGGTCAACGCCGTCGAACAACTCTTCGCGACCGTGACCTTCCAGTTGAATCAGCGTCGACGGCTGTCCACTCCACCGTCCGATCACCCGGGCCAGTGCAGTCAGCAACAGGTCGTTGACCTGGGTGCGATAGGCCGCCGGGGCTTCTTGCAACAGCTGCCGGGTCAGCTCCGCGCTGAGGCGGGTCTGTACGGTTTGCGCCAGTCGGTTCTGCTGGCCGGCGTCGATACGTTTGCAGGGTAAGTCAGTGCTGACGTCGCCCAGGCAGGCCTGCCAATAAGCCAGCTCCTCGTGCATTGCCGGGCTGTTGGTATGGCGCTGCAAGTGCTCGCTCCAGTCCTTGAAGGCACTGGTCTTGGCCGGCAGGCTCAAGGCCTGACCGTTGCTGGCTTGCTGATACGCGCTTTGCAGGTCTTCCAGCAGAATCCGCCACGACACGCCGTCCACCGCCAAGTGATGGATCACCAGTAACAGACGTTGGCTGCCATCGGCCAGATTCGCCAGCACCGCCCGCAGCAGCGGGCCGTTTTGCAAGTCGAGACTGCGCTGGGCACGGTTACCCACGTCTTCAAGATCGGCGATGTCGGCAATGGTTTCCTGCCAGAGCAGGTCTTGCGGCAAGGCATCGACCGATAGGTGTTCGGCCTGCCAGACACTGCCGTGCTGACGGAAACTCAGGCGCAAGGCATCGTGATGGATGAGCAGAGCACGCAATGCTTGCTCGACCTTTTCGGCCGTCAGCGCCTGACGCGGCTTGAGCAGCACCGACTGGTTCCAGTGGTGACGCTCGGGGATTTCATCCTCGAAGAACTGCTGCTGGATCGGCAGCAGCAACGCCGGGCCGGTGACCGGCTGCTGATCGATGGTCAATTCGCTGTCGCCGGTCTGGGCGACCAGAGCCAGACGCTGCACCGTCTGGTGCTGGAACAGATCTTTGGGGCTCAGGCGAATGCCGGCCTGACGGGCGCGGCTGACCACTTGAATCGAGATGATCGAATCGCCGCCCAGCTCGAAGAAGTTGTCGTTCAGACCGACCTGCGGCAGTTTCAGCACGTCCTGCCAGATCTCGGCCAGGCGCTGTTCCAGTTCGCTTTGCGGCGGCTGATAGGCCTGTTGTGCCTGACTCGCATCCGGCGACGGCAAGGCGCTGCGATTGAGTTTACCGTTGGCGGTCAATGGCAATTGCTCGAGCAACAGCAGGTGCGCCGGGATCATGTGATCCGGCAGGTTTTCCTTGAGCGCGGCCCGCACGCTGTCACGCCACTGGCCCTGTTCAGCAGCGTCGGCATCAAGCAATGCAGCATCTCTGGGTACCAGGTACGCCACCAGTTGCTGACCACTGAGGCCCGGCTGCGCCAGCACCACGGCCTGACGCACGGCGTTTTGTTCGAACAGCTGCGCTTCGATCTCGCCGAGTTCGATGCGAAAGCCGCGAATCTTCACCTGGTGGTCGATCCGGCCGATGTATTCGATCACGCCGTCGGCGCGATAGCGCGCCAGGTCGCCGGTGCGATACAGGCGCCCGCCATCGGCGGCGAACGGATCGGGAATGAAGCGCAGCGTGGTCAGGTCCGGACGGTTCAGATACCCCCGGGCCAGACCGGCGCGACCGACGTACAGCTCACCGATGCAACCCTTGGCCACCGGGTTCAGGTCACCGTCGAGCAAATACCAGGACAAGTCCGGAATCGGCTCGCCGATCGGGCTGCTGGCATCGCGTTGCAGGTCCGCCAGCGAGATCGGGCGATACGTCACGTGAACCGTGGTTTCGGTGATGCCGTACATGTTGATCAGTCGCGGGACCTGATCGCCGAAGCGCTCGAACCACGGGCGCAGGCTCTTGACTTCCAGCGCCTCGCCGCCGAACACCACGTAGCGCAGGGACGGCTGCGCTGCCGCGTGTTCCGGGGCGCACGCCACTTGCATCAGTTGCTTGAACGCCGACGGCGTCTGATTGAGGACAGTAATCCCTTCACGGCACAGCAAGGCGTAGAAATCTTCCGGCGAACGGCTGGTCTCGTAAGGCACCACCACCAGTTTTCCGCCGTACAGCAGCGCACCGAAGATCTCCCAGACCGAGAAGTCGAACGCGTAGGAATGGAACAGGCTCCAGACATCCTGCGGGCCGAAATCGAACCAGGCATCGGTGGCCTTGAACAGGCGCAGCACGTTGTGATGGGCGAGCAAGGTGCCTTTCGGCTGGCCGGTGGAACCGGAGGTGTAGATCACGTAAGCCAGGTTGTCCGGGCTCATGGACACCTGCGGGTTGCTGTCGCTGTAGCCTTCGAGACCGTCGCGCTCCTGATCGAGCATCAGGCTGCGCACCGAATCCGGCACTGGCAGACGGCCAAGCAGATGACTCTGAGTCAGCAGCAGGCCGATGCCGCTGTCGCCGATCATGTAGGCCAGGCGATCTTCAGGATAGGTCGGGTCCAGCGGCACATAGGCGCCACCGGCCTTGAGAATCGCCAGCAGCCCGACGAGCATTTCCAGGCTGCGCTCCACGGCCAGACCGACGCGCACGTCCGGACCGATACCACTGGCAATCAGCTTGTGGGCCAACTGGTTGGCACGACGGTTGAGTTCAAAGTAGCTCAAGCTTTGTTCGCCGTACGTCACGGCCACCGCTTGCGGCGCAGCCGCAGTCTGCGCTTCGATCAATTGGTGCAGGCACGCCTCGCCCGGAAAGTCGGCCACGGTCGGGTTCCATTGTAACAACGTGGCCTCACGCTCGGCCGCGTCATGCAGCGGCAGCTCGGCGATGCGCTGGGCACAGTCGGCAACGATGCCGTGCAGCAGATTCGTCCAGTGCTGCGCCAGACGCGCCATGGTGACCGCGTCGAACAGGTCGGTGGCGTAGGTCAGTTCGGCCCAGACGTAGTCGGTCGACTCGAAAGTGTCGAGGGTCAGGTCGAACTGCGCCGTGTGCGACACCCAGCTCAGTCCTTTGATCTCGATCTTCGACAGACGCGTTGCGCCTTCGGCCTGACGGGCCTGGCTCTGGTGGTTGTGCAGCACCTGGAACAGCGGACTGTGGCTCAAGCTGCGTTCCGGTTGCAGTGCGTCGACCAGCTGCTCGAACGGCAGATCCTGATGGGCCTGGGCGCCCAACACGGTGTTCTTCACTTGTTGCAGCAGACTGCGGAAGCTCTGCTGGCTGTCGAACTCAGCCTTCAGCACTTGAGTGTTGACGAAGAAGCCTATCAGGCCCTCGGTCTCGACCCGGTTGCGGTTGGCCACCGGCACGCCGACGCGAATGTCGGCCTGGCCGCTGTAGCGATGCAACAGGGTCTGGAACGACGCCAGCAGCAGCGCGAACAGGGTGACGTTTTCCCGCTGCGCGACTTGCTTGAGGCCGACGACCAGTTCCGCGCTCAGCGGAATGTCCTGACGCGCGCCCCGATAGCTTCGCTCCGGCGGACGCGGACGGTCGGTCGGCAGTTCCAGCAACGGCTGATCGCCGTCACCCAGTTGCGCGATCCAGTAACTCAGTTGGCGCTCGCGCTCACCAGCGTCCATCCACTGGCGCTGCCACACCGCATAGTCGGCGTACTGCACCGGCAATGCCGGTAACTGCGCGGTCTTGCCCTCGCTTTGCGCGGCATACAACGCCACCAACTCGTTGACCATGATGCCCATCGACCAGCCATCGGAAACGATGTGGTGCAGGGTGATGATCAGTGCGTGGTCATCGCCGGCCAGGCGCAGCAGCTTCACCCGCAACAGCGGCCCTTTCTGCAAGTCGAACAGGCGCAGAGTCTCTTCGGCAACCAGGGCTTGTAGCGCGAATTCATCGATTTCGCTGTCGATGCGTTCAACGGCGATCGCCACCGCTGCCTGAGCCTGGATCACTTGATGGGTCTGGCCCTGCTCCTCGACAAAGCAGGTACGCAGGGATTCGTGGCGGGCGATCAGTTCATCGAAGCTGCGCTGCAACGCCGGAAGATCCAGTTCACCGCGCAGACGCAATGCTGCCGGCACATGGTAAGCAGTACTGGTCGGCTCCAGTTGCCAGAGGAACCACTGGCGTTCCTGAGCGTAGGACAGCGTCAGCGGTTGCAGACGCGGCAGCGCAACAATCGGCGGTTCCTGCTGCACCTGTTCAACGCCGAGGGCGGCGACGAAATCAATCAGCGTGCCGTGCTCGAACAACGTACGCAGCGGTACCTCTACGTTGAGCGCCTGACGCACGCGCGAAACGACCTGGGTCACTAGCAGCGAATGGCCGCCGAGTTCGAAAAAGTTGTCGCCAAGCCCCACCTGCTCGAGTTTCAGCACCGCTTGCCAGATTTCGGCGACGGTGCGCTGGGTGGCGGTCTGCGGCGCGATGTAGGTCGATTGCAACTGGCTGGCGTCGGGCGCCGGCAAGGCCTTGCGGTCGACTTTGCCGTTGGGAGTCAGCGGCAGTTGCGTGAGGAACAGCAAGTGCGCCGGCACCATATATTCCGGCAATTCAGCCTTGAGGCTGGCCTTGAGTGCAGCACGCAACACGGCTTCACCGTCGGCATCCAGCGCTTCGCCGGACGCCGGCACCACGTAGCCCACCAGTTGCGGGCCGGTCGGGCCGTCCTGAGCGACGACCACGGTTTCGCGCACGCTGTCGAGCGCCAGCAGGCGTGCTTCGATTTCGCCCAGTTCGATGCGGAAACCACGGATTTTCACCTGATGGTCAATCCGCCCGATGTATTCGATTACGCCCTCGGCGCGGTAACGGGTCAGGTCCCCGGTGCGATACAGGCGCTCACCGGTGGTCGAGAACGGGTCCGGCACAAAGCGTTCGGCGGTCAACGCAGGACGCTGGAAATAACCCCGTGCCAGGCCATCGCCACCGATCAGCAACTCACCCGGTGCGCCGAGCGGGTTGAGTTCCAGATCACTGCCGAGGATGTACAGCGCCGTGTTGTCGATCGGTTTGCCGAGAAACGGACGGCTGTTGTCCACGCTCAGCGGATGCAGCGCCGACCAGATCGTGGTTTCGGTCGGACCGTAGAGGTTCCAGACCTTCGGCGAGCGCGCCAGCATGCGTTGCGCCAGTTCCTGAGGCAGCGCTTCGCCGCCACAGAGAAAGGTACGGCCGTCGAGAATCGCGGCGTGTTCATTGTCCAGCAGCATGCGCCAGGTCGAAGGCGTGGCTTGCAGCATGGTCACGCCGTGACGGTCGATCAGTTCGAGCACCGCTTGCGGATCCTGATGCACATCCTTGCCGGTCAGCACCACGGCGGCGCCGGCCAGCAGCGGGCCGTAGATTTCCAGGCCGAAGATGTCGAACGAGAACGTGGTCAGCGACAGCATGCGATCCGCCGCAGCGATGCCCGGTTGCGCGACCATGCTCGCGACGAAGTTGCTCAGGGCCACGTGGCGGACCATCACGCCTTTAGGCTTGCCGGTGGAGCCCGAGGTGTAAATCGTGTAGGCCAGATGCTCGCCGTTCACTGCCACCACAGGCGCGGTGGTCGGGCACGCCGCCAGCCAGTCTTGCGGCTGATCCAGCAACACCGTGGCAAGGCCGGCCGGGATCGGCAGCAGCGTCTGCAAGTGCGACTGGGTCAGCAGCAATTCGATGCCGCTGTCCTCGATCATGTAGGCCAGGCGATCTTCCGGATACGCCGGGTCCAGCGGCACATAAGCGCCGCCGGCCTTGAGGATCGCCAGCAGGCCGACGATCATTTCCACACTGCGCTCGACGGCGATGCCGACCAGTCGATCCGGGCCGACGCCCAGTTCGATCAGCTTGTGCGCGAGTTGGTTGGCGCGGGCGTTCAACTGGCCGTAAGTCAGTTGGTCTTCGCCGATGATCAGCGCGGTGGCGTCTGGTGCCTGCTCGGCTTGCAGGGCAATGCGTTGCTGCACGCACGGAGTCGGCGCGGCGTGATCGACCAGTCGTTTCCAGTCCTGCAACAACGCTTGATGTTCGGTGGTTTCCAGCAGCGGCAGTTCGCCGACACGCTGGTTCGGCGCGGCGACGATGCCGTGCAGCAGGTTCAGCCAGTGGCGCGCCAGGCGCTCGATGGTTTCGGGCTTGAACAGGTCAGTGGCGTAAGTCAGCTCCGCCGCCACGCCTTCGCTGGATTCGTAAGTGCAGAGGGTCAGGTCGAACTGCGCGGTGCGGCCGTCCCAGACGATGTCCTCGACGCTCAGTTGCGGCAGTTGCACCTGGCTCTGACGCTGGGTTTGATCGTTGACTGCCTGGTGGTTGTACATCACCTGAAACACCGGGCTGTGACTCAGGCTGCGCTCCGGTTGCAGAGCTTCGATCAGTTGCTCGAATGGCAGATCCTGATGCGCCTGGGCCGCCATCGCCGATTGCCTGACCTGGGTCAGCAATTGATTGAACGTCAGTTGCCCGTGGACGTCCGCGCTCAGCACCTGGGTATTGACGAAGAAGCCGATCAGGCCTTCGGTTTCCACCCGGTTGCGGTTGGCGGTCGGTACGCCGACGCGGATCTGCGACTGCCCGCTGTAGCGGTGCAGCAAGGCCTGGAACGACGCCAGCAACACCATGAACAGACTCGCGCCTTCGCGCTGGGCCAGTTGTTTGAGGGCATCGCCCAGTGCCATCGGCAGATTCAAATCGAGGCGCGCACCACGGAAGCTTTGCACCGCTGGGCGCGGATGATCGATCGGCAACTCCAGCACCGGCTGTTCGCCGCCGAGGGTGTCGATCCAGTATTTCAGTTGCCGCTCACGCTCGCCAGCCTCCAGCCAGTGACGCTGCCAAATCGCGTAGTCGGCATATTGCACCTCCAGCGGAGGCAGGTTCAGGGACTGGCCGCTGGTATCGGCAGCGTAATGCTTGATGAGCTCGCCGACTAGCACCTGCATCGACCAGCCATCGGAGATGATGTGATGCTGAATCAGCGCCAGCACATGATCGTCTTCGCCGACCTTGAGCAACGACACCCGCAGCAATGGGCCCTGTTGCAGGTTGAACGGCCGCGCGGTTTGCTGTTCGACGAAAGCCTTGATCGAGACGTCGGCGCTCTTGCCGCACGCCAGCGTCTCGACGGTCAACGGCATCTGAGCGTGAATCTTCTGGCAGAAGGTTTCACCCTGCTCGACGAAGTTGGTGCGCAGGCTTTCGTGGCGGGCGACCACCGCGTTGAAACTACGCTCCAGCGCTGCGACATCCAACGTGCCCTTCAAACGCAGGGCGCTGGGAATGTGGTAGGCGGTGCTGTGCGGGTCCATCTGCCATAGGAGCAACTGGCGTTCCTGGGCGTAGGACAGCGGGATCGCCTCGAAGCTTGAGCGCGTTTCCGGAATCGGCAGGTTGGCCGGCGAGACGCCCTCTTCGAGCATCTTTTCCAGGTAGAGCCTACGTTTGTCCAGCGGCAGAGTGATAAAGCGCTTGGCAATCCTCAACGCAACACTCGTGTCCATCAGAACGCCTCCATATCGTCAAGCAGGGCTTCCAGCTTGTGCAGTTTCTGTTCGTTGGCTACCCCACCTCCGGTATGGAGTCGAGCGACAAAGTCGCTCAGGACGGGGTGCTGGAATAACAGTTGCGGCGTCAACGTCAGGCCCAGTTCCAGGGCGATGCGCGACACGACATTGACCGCCAGCAGCGAGTGCCCGCCGAGTTCGAAGAAGTGATCGTTCAGACCGATGCGTTCCACGGTGAGCACCTTCTGCCAGATTGCCGCGACCTGTTGCTCAAGCTCCGATTGCGGCGCGACATACGCGGCCTGCATCTGGCTGGCATCCACCGCCGGTAGCACCTTGCGGTCGAGCTTGCCGTTGGGCGTGAGGGGTAAGCGGTCGAGCACCAGCCAATGGGCGGGGATCATGTAGCCGGGCAGCACCGACGCCAGGGTCGCCTTGAGCTGGCTGCGCAGCTGCGCAACCTCCAGAGCCTCGTGGGGCACCAGGTAGGCCACCAGCTGGCTGCCCAGGGGGCCTTCCTGGGCGACGACCGCCGCCTCACGGATCAGCGGATGGGCGAGCAGTTGCGCTTCGATCTCGCCCAGTTCAATACGGAAACCGCGCACTTTCACTTGCTGGTCAATACGCCCTAAATACTCGATCACACTGTCATCACGGTAACGCGCCAGATCACCGCTCCGGTACAACCGGCCGCCACCCTGCTGGTCGAACGGGTCGGGAATAAAGCGCTCTGCCGTCAGTGCCGGGCGGTCGTAATAAGACCGCGCCAGTCCCGCGCCACCGATATACAGCTCCGCAGCCACATGCCGGGGTGACACCTCCAGCCATTGATTCAACAGGTAGACCCGGCGCGCGCCGACGGGGTGCCCTATGGGGGCATAGCCCCCAGCGAACACCCGCGTCCTGTCCACCGGCCAAATCAACGGACTGACGACGGCTTCGGTTGGCCCATAAGCATTGAACCACTGCTGTGCCTGCAGCCCCGGGTTACTCTCAATCAACCGTAAATCCCAAGCCTCACCGCCGAGGATGCAGCTCCTGACCTTGAGGGGGTTGCTGCCCAGATCACCTAACTGCTGCACATAGCCGGGCGGCAGGTCGAGCACGGACACCTGACGGCTTTGTACCTCGTCAACCAGGCGCTCTGGCTCCCAGTTGGCGATATCAACCAACACGATCCGCGCGCCTTGGATCAGCGGCATGAAAATCTGCTCAGCTGCGGCATCGAAGCTGATGGATGCGGTCTGAAGCAGGCAGTCGTCCATGGACACGCCATAGATATCGGCGGCCGCCTGGCAGTGCATTGCCAAAGCCCGATGGGCGACACATACCCCCTTGGGCTGGCCGGTGGAGCCGGAGGTGTAGATCACATAGGCCAAGCTTTGCGGCTGCACCAGATTGTCCGGGCTGGTTTCGGGGTAACCCGCCAACCAGTCATCGCGCCACACCAAATCCAGACAAGCGACGTTTTCGGGGATCGCCAGTGTGGGTAGCAGATGGGCCTGCGTCAGCAGCAAACGGATGCCACTGTCATGCAGCATGTAGGCCAGACGCTCTCGAGGATAGTGCGGGTCCAGCGGCAAATAGGCTCCCCCTGCTTTAAGGATGCCCAGCAGCCCTACCACCATCTCCGGACTGCGTTCGACCGCAATACCCACCAGCTCTTCCGGCCCCACACCGAGCGCGCGCAAGCGATGCGCCAAGCGGTTGGCACGCTGGTCCAGCTCGCGATAACTCAGCGCTTGCTCGCCGAACATCAACGCGATGGCCTCCGGCCGCTGTTGCGCCTGTATCTCGATCAAGCGGTGGATACTCTGATCATTCGGATAGCTCACCGCCGCGCGGTTCGGCTGCTGTACGAGGCGCTGTTGTTCCCCGGTTTGCAGCAGCATCAGCTCGCCAAGACAAACCTGATCGTCGCGAACGAGCGCGCCCAGCAGATTGCCGACGTGGCGGGCAATCTGCTGTATGCCGTCGTCACTGAAGTGCTCGCGGTTATAGCCATAATGGATCGTCAGGGTTTGCCCCTGCTCGATCAGTAGGGTCAACGGGTAGTTGGTTTGTTCGTGATTCCTGACGTCCTGAAACACCAGTCCATCCTGGGCTCCCTGTTGCAGGGCTTGTGATACGGGATAGTTCTCGAACACCAATATGCTGTCAAACAGCGCCTCGCCCCCCCAACCAGCCCAATGTTGGATTTCGTACAGCGGGCTGTGTTCGTGCTCACGTAGCCTCAGATTCAGCGCCTGAAGCGCCTGCAACCATACCCCCACTTGTTGCTCGGGCTGCGCAGCCACTACGACTGGCAGGGTATTGATGAACAGCCCCAGTTGCTCCTCCACGCCAGGTAAATCGGCCGGGCGCCCTGCCACCGTAGTGCCGAAGGCAACGCTCTGCTGGCCGGTGTAACGCTGCAACAGCAATGACCACGCGGCCTGAATCAACGTATTGAGAGTGACCCGTTGGTTGCGGGCAAACTCATCAAGGGCTCGCGTTTGTTCGCGGTCCAAGGTCTGTCGGTAGTCGCCATAGCCGGAACAGGCCAACTGATCGATGTGCCGAATCGCCTGAGACAATCGAGTCGGCGCGTCGAGCGAGCTGAGTTGGTGCTTCCAGAAGTTCTCGCTAGCCAATGCGTCCTGTCTTTGCAGCCAATCGATGTAGTCCCGGTAACGGCTGCTGCCTCCCTGCTCGATCGGGCTTCCTGAGTAACCCTGTAAAACCTCGCCCAGCAAGCGCGCGCTACTCCAGCCGTCGAGCAGAATATGGTGATGGGTGTAAATCAGCTGATGACGATCACTGCCGGTACGAATCACTGCCACCCGCAGCAGCGGGTCACCGTGAAGGTCGAATCCTTTGCCACGATCCTCCTCTGCCCAGGCGTCCAGGCTCTGCTCCAGGTCGCAGCGTGTGCTCCAGTCCAGCTCGACGAATGGCATCTGCATCTGCCTGCGGATCACCTGTATCGGCTGACCACCGGCCTCGACAAAGCTGGCCCGCAACACTTCATGGCGGTCGACCGCCGCCTGCCAGGAACGCTTGAAACGTTCGACGTCCAGCCCCTCGACTGCAACCCGCATCTGGTTGATGTAGTGACCGGCTTCGCGCTCCAGCAGACTGTGAAATAGCATCCCGGCCTGCATCGGCGAGAGGGGATACACATCTTCAATCAACGCTGGCGCAATGGGCAGGCGATCCAGCTGGCTCTGGGTCAGGCGGGCCAGGGGGAAGTCAGATGGGGTCACGCCCTGGTTCGCGGCGCTGCAGCAATGCTCGATCAGCGCACGCAGCTCGTTCTGGTAGTTATCGGCCAGGCGCTCGATGGTGGCGACCTCGAACAGAGCGCTGCTGAAGGTCCAGCTGAGGTCCAGCTCGCCGCCGAACACCTGACTGTCCAGGGCCAGCTGGTTGCCCAGTGGCCCCTCCAGGTCGACCTCCTCGCCCCCCGACTCCGCGGTCGGGGCAAACAGCGCGGTATCGGCCTCATCGAAGCTGCCGTCGAACTGCCCCAGGTAGTTGAAGGTCAGGCGCGGCACGGGCAACTGGCCCAGCGCGACGCGGGCTCGGGGCTCTCCCAGGTGGGCCAGTACGCCGAAACCGATGCCCTTGTTGGGAATCGCCCGCAGCTGTTCCTTGATGCCCTTGAGCGAGGCCCCGAGGTCCCCCTCGGCGCTCAGCCGGGCCGGGAACACGCTGGTGAACCAGCCCACGGTACGGGTCAGGTCGATGGCGTCGAACAGGTCCTCACGTCCGTGCCCTTCGAGCTGGACCAGCACCTTCGCTTCACCGGTCCAGCGGGCGATGGTACGGGTCAGCGCCGTCAGCAGCAGGTCGTTGACCTGGGTGCGATAGGCCGCCGGGGCCTCTTGCAGCAGGCGGCGGGTCAGCCCGGCATCCAGGCGGCGACGGACCGCCACGGCATTGCGGTGGGTCAGGGCGCCTTGCGGGTGGTCGCACGGCAGGGACACGGAGGCGCCCTGCAGCTGCGCCAGCCAGTAACCCAGCTCCGCCTGCATGGCGGTGCTCCGGGCATGGGCCTGCAACTGCTCGGCCCAATCCTTGGTAGAGCTGGTCTTGGCCGGCAGCGCGACCGTCTGGCGACCTTCGATGCGGCGATAGGCGAGCTGCAGGTCTTCGAACAGAATGCGCCACGACACGCCGTCCACCACCAGGTGATGAATGACCAGCAGCAGGCGCTGGCTGCCGTCATCGAGGGTGGCCAGGAGTGCACGCAGCAAGGGGCCCTGTTGCAGGCTCAAGCTGCGCTGCACGGCGTTGCCCAGCTCATGCAGCGCCTGGGCGTCGGCGACTCGGGCTTGTTGCAGCAGCGCTTCGCCCTGGGCCTGCGGCTCCTGGTAGCGGGCAGTCCAGCCCACTTCGGTTTCTCTGAAGGTCAGGCGCAGCCCGTCATGGTGTTCCACCAGGTGTTGCAGGGCCCGCTCGAGCGCTTCCGGCTGCAGGGGGCGGGTCGGTTTGAGCATCACCGACTGGTTCCAGTGATGCCGCTGGGGGATGTTGTTGTCGAAGAACATCCGCTGCACCGGCAGCAGCGGCGACTCGCCGCGCACCGGCCCCTGATCGATGGCCAGGGTCGCTTCGCCCTGGCGTGCCACGCTGGCGAGCGCCTGGATGGTCTGGTGCTGGAACAGGTCTTTCGGGGTGAGACGGACGCCCAGCTGACGCGCGCGGCTGACCACCTGGATGGAGATGATCGAATCACCGCCGAGCTCGAAGAAGTTGTCGTTCAGGCCGACCTGCTCCAGCTTGAGCACCTCTTCCCAAATCCGCGCCAACTGCCGTTGCAGCTCGTTCTGCGGGGCCACGTAGGGCTGCTGCAGCTGGTTGAGATCCGGGCGGGGCAGATTTTTCCGGTCGAGCTTGCCGTTGGGCGTCAGCGGCAGGCGCTCCAGGCGCATCAGATGGGCCGGCACCATGTGCGCCGGCAGGCTGGCCTTGAGCTGCTCGCGCAAGCCCTCGAAGAAACCGGCCGCGTCGTCGCTGGCGACGACGTAGCCCACCAGGCGCTTGCCGCTGCCGGCCTCGCCTTCCTGGGCCACCACCACCGCCTCGCGTACGCCCTCCAGGGCCTGCAGGCTCGCCTCGACCTCGCCCAGTTCGATGCGGAAACCACGGATTTTCACTTGGTTGTCGATGCGCTCCAGGTAGTCGAAGCTGCCGTCGGCACGCTGACGCACAAGGTCGCCGGTGCGGTACAGCACGCCACCGGTCGCGCTGAACGGGTCCGCCACAAAACGCTCGGCGGTCATCGCTGGACGATTCAGATAACCACGGGCCACGCCGCTGCCACCGAGGTACAGCTCGCCGGCCATACCTTGCGGCAGCAGGTTCAGATCGGCGTCGAGCACGTAGGCGCTGCGGTCGCCGATGCGACTGCCGATCGGTGCATACGCGGCGCCGCAAGGGACTTCGCGACCGGCCTTCCAGATCAGCGGGGTAACCACCGTTTCGGTCGGCCCGTAGCCGTTGATGATGTAGGCCGGGTTCAGTGCCCGCTTGACCCGCTCGAAACTCGCGTTGGGCACTGCATCACCGCCAAAACAATAGATGCGCACTGCCGGCGGATTGCCGACGCGCTCGGCGTGTTCGGCCAGCTGTTGCAGGTAAACTGGCGGGAACGCGGCCACGGTAACGCCATGTTCGAGCATCGCATCGTAGGTCTGCTCCGGCGTCCACAGGCTGTCATCGCGGATCAACAGCGAACCGCCGTGTGTCAAGCTGGTCAGCCATCGCTCGTGGGCTCCGTCGAAGGCGAACGACATGAAATGCAACTCACAGTCGCTATCACGCATTTCATAACGCTCACCAATGGCCTGGCAATGCATCGCCAGCGGCCCGTGGGTGACGCTGACCCCCTTCGGGTTGCCGGTGGAACCGGAGGTGTAGATCACGTACGCCAGATTGTCCGGCTCTAGCGCCACCTCCAGCGCCTGCACCGAATGGCCGTTGAGGTCGAGACGATCCAGCTCCAGCACACTCAGTACGTCGTCGATTGGCAGTTGCGCCGACACCCGAGAATCGGTCAGCAACAGCGCCAGCCCGGAATCCCGCATCAAGTACGCCAGACGCTCGCGCGGGTAGCTGGTGTCCAACGGGACATAGGCGCCGCCGGCCTTGAGCACTGCCAGCAAGGCGACAATCAGGCCTTCACTGCGCGGCATCGCCACGCCGACCCGCACTTCGGCACGCACGCCTCGCGCCACCAGCGCATGGGCCAGACGGTTGGCCCGGGCGTCCAGTTCGCCATAGCTGTAATGCTTGCCATCAAAGATGACGGCGGTGCGATCCGGTTGCTGCACCGCTAGCCGTGCGTAACGCTGGTGCACTAGCAGATCGAGCGGATACGGCTGAGGATGGTTTTGCGCCTGCTGCCGTGCGTGCTCCTCGGCAGTGGCGAGGGCGATTTCACCGAGACGACGCTCGGCGCTGACCGCGAACTGCTCCAGCAGGTGCAACAATTGCACGCTCAATCGCTCCACGGTGGCGACGCTGAAATGCATCTGGTCGAAGCTCATGTGCAGCGCCAGGGTGTCGCCCAGTGTCACGCCGAGGGTCAGCGGATAGTGGGTCTGATCCTGATTGGCGACTTCGCCGAACACCACGCCCTGGGCAGTGCCGTGTTGCAGCGCTTCGGAAATGGGGAAGTTCTCGAACACCAGAAGCGTGTCGAACAGCGACTCACCGCCCTGACCGGCCCAGCGCTGGATGTTCGCCAGCGGCGTGTGTTCTAACTCGCGCAGCGAGAGGTTCTGCGCCTGCACGGCAGCCAGCCACGCAGCCACGCTCTGGTCCGGGCGCGATCCGGCGATTACCGGCAAGGTGTTGATGAACAGGCCGACTTGTTGCTCGATGCCCACCAGCTCCGCCGGACGCCCGGCCACGGTAGTGCCGAACGCCACGCAAGCGTTGCCGGTGTAGCGTTGCAGCAGCAACAGCCACGCGGCTTGCACCAGGGTGTTGACGGTGACTTTCTGCTCACGGGCGAATGCATTCAGGCGAGCAGTGCGTACGGCATCAAGTGAGCAATGCTTGAGAACATGGCCGCTTTCGACACGCACCTCGCCACTACCTGCAGCGGCTTGCGCCAGCACGGTCGGCTCCTGGAGCTCGGCCAGTTGCTCCCGCCAGAACGCCTCGCTGGCCGCCTTGTCCTGCCCTTGCAGCCAGGCGATGTAGTCGCGGTAGCGACCCACCGGCGCCTGCGGCGTCTGCCCCGCGTAGCGTTGCAGCACCTCGCCCAGCAGTTGCGCGTTGCTCCAGCCGTCCATGAGGATGTGGTGGTGGGTGTAGATCAGGTGATGAATCTGCGCATCGGTGCGCACCAGCACCAGGCGCAGCAACGGCGCCTGGGACAAGTCGAAGCCCTGGCTGCGCTCGGCCTCGCCCAGCGCAGCCAGTGCCTGCGCCTGTGAAGGCTGGCCACGCCAGTCATGCAGGGCGAACGGCACCTGTACCTGCTGGTGCACCACCTGGACCGGGGATTCGAGTTCCTGCCAAACGAAGGCACTGCGCAGGATGTCGTGGGCGGCGGCCGTCGCCTCCCAGGCTGCGCGGAAACGCTCCACGTCCAGCCCTTGCACATCCACCCGCAACTGGTTGACGTAGTCCCCTGCCGCCTGCTCGTACAGGCTGTGGAACAGCATGCCCTGCTGCATCGGCGACAGCGGGTAAATATCGTCGATGTTCCGCGCTGGCAGGGGAAATGCATCGAGCTGCGCCTGGGTCAGTGTCGCCAACGGGAAATCGGAGGGCGTCACCGCAACGCTTCGCGCGTTGCTGCAGTGCTCGATCACTGCACGCAGTTCATCCACCAGTTCATCGGCCAGGCGCTGGATGGTTTCTTGCCGATACATCGCGCTGCTGTAACCCCAGCGCAGGGACAGTTCGCCGCCGTACACCTGGCCTTCCACACTCAGCCAATTGGCCAGTGGGGCATCAGCGGCCTGCGTCTGGCCAGCCCCTTTGCCCGCAGGAACGAACAGGGTGCCGGTATCGAACTGACCGTCGAACTGGCCCAGGTAGTTGAAGGTGACACGAGGCTGCGGCAACTCGGCCAGGGCCTGGCGGCTGGCATCGTCGCCCAGGTAGCGCAGCAGGCCATAGCCCAGGCCCTTGTCAGGCACACTGCGCAACTGCTCCTTGATGGCCTTCAGCGAGTCCGGCAGTTGGGCGGCTGGCGTCAGCTTCACCGGGTACAGGCTGGTGAACCAGCCAACGGTGCGCGTCAGGTCGATATCCTCGAACAGGTCTTCGCGGCCATGCCCTTCCATCTGCACCCATACCGATTCGCCGCCGCTCCATCGGCACAGCACGCGCGCCAGGGCCGTGAGCAACAGGTCGTTCACCTGGGTGCGGTAGGCAGCTGGGGCGTGCTTGAGCAAACGCTCGGTAAGCCCGGCATCCAGCCGGGTTTCCAGCGCAGCGCCCTGCGCGTTGAGCAACCCACCCTGGGGATCGTCCTGCGGCAGCTCTTGCACGGGGCCGTCCAGGCGCGACAGCCAGTCGGCCAACGCCTGCTGCTGTGCTTGCCCATGCCCTTGCAGACGGGCTGCCCAAGCCTGGTAGGAGCTGGTCTTGGCCGGTAATGCCGGTGCGTGGCCCGCGGCCAGACGCTGATAGGCGGCCTGCAGGTCTTCGAGCAGGATGCGCCAGGACACCCCGTCCACCACCAGGTGGTGGACCGCCAGGAGCAGGCGCTGGCCACCGCCTGGGCGGTGTAGCAATGCGGCCCGCAGCAAGGGACCGCTGGCGAGATCCAGGCTGCGCTGCACCTCGTCGTAGAAAACCTCGCCGTCTTCTCCCTGCCAGAGCAGGTCGTGGTGGTCATCGGCGTCGGCATACCACTGACGCCACTGGCCTGCTTCACAAACGAAACACAGGCGCAGGGCGTCGTGATGACTCACCACCGCTCGTAAGGCTTGTTCGAGGAACTCCGGCTCGATGGGTTGCCGTGCCTCGAGCAGCAACGACTGGTTCCAGTGGTGGCGCCCGGTCATGGGTAACTCGAAGAACCAACGCTGCACCGGCGTCAACGCGACGTCGCCGGTGACCGGCCCCTGGTCGATCGGCAGGGTCGTCGCGCCGACCTCGGCCACCGTCGCCAGGCTGCGCACCGTCTGGTGCTGGAACAGGTCCTTGGGGGTGAACTGGATACCGGCCTGCCGGGCGCGGCTGACCACCTGGATGGAGACGATGGAGTCGCCGCCCAGCTCGAAGAAGTTGTCGTGGCGCCCGATCCGTTCGCTCCCGAGTATGTCTTGCCAGATCGCCGCGATGCGCGTTTCGAGCTCGCCCTGCGGCGCGGCATAGTCGGCCTGTAAAACGCCATCGGGTGCCGGCAGCGCCTTGCGATCGAGCTTGCCATTGGGGCTCAGCGGCATCTGCGCGAGGTCGACCCACTGCGTCGGCACCATGTACTCCGGCACGTGCCGCGCCAGGTGCGTGGCCAGCGCATCACGCCAGTCGGACGGGTGTTCGGCCAGTACCAGGTAGCCCACCAGAGACTTGCCCTCCACGGCCAGTACCGCCGCCTCGCGCACCCACTGGTGCTCCAGCAGGCGTGCCTCGATCTCGCCCAGTTCGATGCGCAGGCCGCGCAGCTTGACCTGGTGGTCGATACGCCCGGCGTATTCGATCACGCCATCGCCGCGGTAGCGGGCCAGGTCTCCGGTGCGGTACAGGCGCGCGCCATCGCCGAACGGGCTGGCGAAGAAACGCTCCGCAGTCAGCGCCGGGCGCTGGTGATACCCCCGGGCCAGGCCCGCACCGGCCAGGTACAGTTCGCCCAGCACGCCGACCGGCACCGGTTGCAGGTCGGCGTCGAGTACGTGGCAAGCCAGGTTGGCGATGGGCCTGCCGATCGGTACCGCGTCCCGGCCTTCTTCCAGGCAACGCCAGTGGGTGACGTCGATGGCGGCCTCGGTCGGCCCATAAAGATTGTACAGGTTCGCCTGCGGCAGCCTGGCGAATACATTCTGCTGTGCGTCCACCGGGAGCGCTTCGCCGCTGCAGACGATGCGTTTCAGGCTGCTGCAGCTGGACACCTTGTCGTCCTGCAGGAACGCCTGCAGCATCGAGGGCACGAAGTGCAGCGTGGTCACACCTTCACGGTTGATCACCTCCACCAGCTTCGCTGGATCGCGGTGATCCCCCGGCGCCGCGACCACCAGGCGGGCACCGGTCATCAGTGGCCAGAAGAACTCCCACACCGACACGTCGAAACTGAACGGGGTCTTCTGCAACACTGTATCGCTGGCATCCAGGCCATAGGCCTGTTGCATCCAGCACAGGCGGTTGGTCAGCGCCGAATGGCGGTTGCCGGCGCCCTTGGGTTTGCCGGTGGAGCCGGAGGTGTAGATCACATAGGCGAGGTTCTCGCCGCCCAGCGCTACTTCAGGGTTGTGCTCGGCCTGGCTTTCCAGCCCGCCGTCAAGCCGATCCAGGTCGATGCGCTGCACGCCCTCGGCCAGCGGCAGGTCAAGGTGCGACTGGCTCAGCAGCAGCTTCACGCCACTATCTTCGAGCATGTAGGCCAGGCGCTCGGCCGGGTAGTCCGGGTCCAGCGGCACGTAGGCGCCGCCGGCCTTGAGGATCGCCAGCAGGCCCACCACCATCTCGATGGAACGCTCCACCGCAATGCCCACCAGTGCGTCGGGCTGCACGCCCAGCGCGATCAGGCGATGAGCCAGGCGGTTGACCCGGGCATTGAGTTCGGCATAGCTCAGGGACTGCCCGCCGAAGACCAGGGCCGGGCCTTGTGGCGAGCGCTCGACCTGCGCTTCGATCAACTGGTGTACGCAGCGCTCGAGTGGATAGTCGGTCTGGGTGGCGTTCCAGTCGTGGAGGATCTGCTGGCGCTGCGCGTCGTCGAGCATCGCCAGTTCGCCGACCCGCCCGCTCGAAGCATCGACCAGGGCTTCCAGCAAGCGGCTGTAGTGAACGCCCATGCGCTCCACGGTGGAGCGGTCGAGCAGGTCGGTGGCATAGCCGAAGGCGGCGAACAGCTTGCCGCCCTGCTCGATGGTATCCAGCGTCAGGTCGAACTGCGCGATACGCGTCTCACGCTCCAGCGCCGCCAGGCTCAGGCCGGATCGCCCCTTGATCGCAGCGGCATCCGCCACTTGTGACTGATGGTTGTAGAGCACCTGGAACAGGGGGCTGACGCTCAGGCTGCGTTCCAGCCCCAGCGCCTCCACCAACCGCTCGAACGGCAGTTCCTGGTGCGCCTGGGCGCCCAGGGCGGCGTCCTTGACCCGCTGCAGCAGTTGCCTTACGTCGATCAGCGGATCGACCTCCGTGTGCAAGACCTGGGTGTTGATGAAGCAGCCGATCAGCCCTTCGACCTCGGTACGGTTGCGGTTGGCCACCGGCACGCCGACGCGGATCGCCTGCTGACCGCTGTAGCGGTGCAGTAGTACCTTGAAGGCGGCCAGCAGGACCATGAACAGCGTCACGCCCTGCTCGCGGGCCAGGCCACGCAAGCGCTCAGCCAAAGCCGGGGCGACCTGGAACTGGTGGCGCGCACCGCGGTAGCTCGGCGACAGCGGCCGTGGATGGTCGATGGGCAGTTCAAGCGGCGCATGATCCCCGCCGAGCTTGCCGCGCCAATAGTCCAGCTGGCGTTCCTGCTCGCCAGCCTCCAGCCAGCTGCGCTGCCACAAGGCGTAGTCGCGATACTGGATCGGCAGCGCTTGCAGGTCGGCCTCGACGCCACTGCAGGCTGCATCGTAAAGGCGGATGAATTCATCGATCAGGACGTTGTAAGACCAACCATCGGCGACGATGTGGTGCAGAGTCAGCAGCAGCACGTGTTCCTGCTCGGCCAACTTCAGCAGCTGTACGCGCAACAACGGGCCCTGGGCCAGGTCGAACGGCGCCAGGGCCTCGGCATCGGCGCGCTGACGCACCTGCTGCTCTTGCGCTGCGGCAGGAACAGCGCTCAGGTCATGGCGGGCGATGGCCACCGCGAACGGCTCGAGGATACGCTGGCGAACCTGGCCATCCTGCTCGCCGAACAGGCTGCGCAGGGTCTCGTGGCGAGCCACCAGGCCATCGAAGGCGGCCTGCAGGGCAGCATCGTTCAGTTCGCCGTTCAGGCGCACGGCCATGGGCAGGTTGTAGGCGGCGCCCTGCGGATCGAGTTGCCAAAGGAACCACATCCGCTGCTGGGCGTAGGATAGCCCGTCGCGCTCGTCACGGGTAACGCCGGCCGGGATCGGCAAAAGGGAGAAATCGATGCCCTCGGCCTGCATCCCATTGAGGAAAAGACGCCGTTTCTCCGGCGACAGTTCGATGAAGCGGCGGGCGAGCTGGAGGGTCTGTTCGGCATTCATGTCGGGCGTATTCCTGGCAGTCTAGCGGTGACTATGAAACTCAAACGAATCCTCACGGCGGCGATTTAGCCAACCATGCCGGCCAGCGCGGCCCCAGCTGAAACCCCGACGAACGCCCTCACTGAAGAATTGCACAGCCACCTCGCTCCCGGACACCAGCCGTGAGCGTGACGGCCGGATGCCCTTCTCATAGAGGCAGGAATGTGGCCGAACTTCCCCTGTAATCGACCTGGACAAAATCCTGTTCCGCCTTGACATGCTGCACGAATGATTAGAAAGGCTCCGACTCTGCTGGCAACCCCCATGCCGACCTGTCGTCTGGGCTTCGGCCAACCGGGCCTACGAGGTACAGCCGCATTCGGGAGTGGAGCGCTGGGCGACGTCGCGCGGATGTTCGGGAGTGACGATAAGCCGCTGAAGAACCGGCTCAAGGCCTCGCTCCTGCATCAATGATTGAAGAACCTGCCGCTGTTCGTGCCGATCGGCGCACTAATGGCGCAGCCTGGATTAGCCGCGCAGCGGCGTTACCCGGGTTTCGCTTTTCAAGCAGCCTGCCTCCAGCGTTCCCGTTCCTGCACCCTGGCGACGGATAAGCGCAGAGGCGGATATGTGATGCCCGCATAACGCCTCGGCCAATCCAGGCCACGGCTGGCGCCGGTGCATCGGGCGTGTATTTGCCACGCGCCCCTTCGTCTCTTTGCTGAACATCATCAGCAATAGGTCCTGCCATGTCTCTCGCCAATACCGTCACCCGCAACCTGCGCCAGCTCGCACAGCGCACCGGGCTGGCCAAATCGGCCCGCTATCGGATCTTCGACATAGAGCTGAAACAGCGCATCACCGTCAGCCCGTCGCTGACCCGCTTCGTCTTCACCGGCGCGGATGTACACCTGATGAACACCCTGGCCCCGGATCAGCGGATCAAGCTGCTGTTCCCCGGTCCCGATGGCGCCCCGCCGCAACTGCCACACCGCGACGACTGGCACCAGACCCTGCGCAGCCTGGAGCAGCAGCGAAGACCGCCGATGCGCACCTACACCATCCGCAGCCTGCGCAGCGCCCAGTCGGAGGTGGACGTGGAGTTCGTGCTGCATGGCGAGAACGGCCCAGCATCGCGCTGGGCCATCCATGCCCGCCCCGGTGACCGCCTGCAGATGGTGGCGCCGGATGGCGAGTCGACGGGCGACCCCGGCGGCTACGAATGGCAGCCGCCGGCAGGGGTTCGCCACGTGCTGCTGATCGGTGACGAGACGGCGCTGCCGGCGATCGCCGGGATTCTCGAAGCACTGGCCGACTGGCCGCAGCCGCCGGCGGTGCAGGCCTTCATCGAGGTGCCCCACGCGGCTGATCGCCAGACACTGCGCCAGCCAGGCACCGCCGAGGTGAACTGGCTGGTGCGCGACGAGCTGGCACTCGAACACGGCGCCGGCATGCGCCACGCCGCCCTGCAACAGGCGCTGCTGCCGGATTCGGCGACACGCGCCAAGGGCCGGCAGACGATCGAGGACGTAGATATCGATACGCAGTTCCTCTGGGACCGCGCCAAACCGGCCGGCAGCGAATTCTATGCCTGGGTGGCGGGCGAGTCGGCGGCGGTCATGGCGATTCGTCGCCATCTGGTCGGCGAGTTGGGTCTGGATCGCCGCGCCTTGACCTTCATGGGCTACTGGCGACTGGGCCGCGCCCTGGAGTGAGGTGCTTGGCGATACCCGCGCCATGGCCGCAACGCCTACTTGCGACGACCAATTGAATCCGCCGGCGCAAGCGGCCTTTCGATGCCCCCTGCGGGAGCGGGCCGCGCCCGCGAATTCGCGCGCATGGCGCGCTCCCACAATTAACCGCCGAAGGGCCGCTTGCGCCTTGCTGCTACCCCTCGCGTTGCGACGCGTGCGAACGGCGTCTATCCGTGGTCGCTCGACGTGGAAGCCCCAGCCGCGTGCGCGCCAGCAGCCGACGCTCTCAGGCGCGGGCGAACTGCTGCTGGGCAGCCGGTAGGCCAATGGCTCGCTGGTAGCGGCGCAAATCCACTTCCAGGTTGGCACGCAGGATGCGCAGCACCTTGGTCTCGTGTTCATGGATGAAGAAGTGCCCACCGGGCAGCATCTCCAGGGAGAAGCTAGCATCGCTTTCCAATTGCCAGGCGATCAGCTGCTCCTGGGTCGCCCTGTCCTGCTTGCCACCCAATACGTGCAGCGGGCAACTCAGGCATGGCCGCTGCCGATGGACATAGAGGTCGCAAAGGCGAAAATCGGCGCGTAGGATCGGTAAGGTCAGGGCCATCAGTTCGTCGTTGTCCAACACTTCCTGGGGGGTGCCGTTGAGCTCACGCAACTCCTCCTTGAGCTGGTCGTCGCTCTTCGGGTCGGCGAAGCCCCGCGCGTAGTCATCGCGCTCGCTCGGCGCCGCCGTACCAGAGGCGAACAGTGAGGTCGGTGCAGGCGCGCCGAGTTCACGCAGGGCATGGGCCATTTCCAGTCCCAGTAAGGCGCCGAGGCTGTGGCCGAACAGCGCATAGGGCCCTTTCAGGCACGGCAGCAGTTCCCTGGCCAATTGCCGCGCCAGCGCCTGCATGTCGGTCTGCAGCGGCTCGCCGAGGCGCGCCCCACGCCCGGGCAGCTCCACCGGCTGCACGCTGAGCCATTCGGGCAGCTTGCGGCGCCAACGGCTGTAGACCATGGCGCTGGCGCCCGAGTAGGGCAGGCAGAAGAGTTGCACGGCGGTCATGGCACGAACCTCAGTGAGCGGCCTCGGCCTGCTGTTTCTGGCGCGCCTGCTCTTCCATGTGCTGGCGCAGGCTGAGCGGGCGCATGTCGGTCCAGACTTCCTCGATGTAGGCCAGGCACTCTTTCTTGAAGCCGCTCTTGCCGACGGTGCGCCAGCCTTTCGGGACTTCCTTGTAGTCCGGCCAGATGGAGTACTGCTCTTCGTGGTTGATCACCACCTGGAACAGGATGTCTTCGCGGTCGAATACTGAGGTCATGCTGTTTCTCCTTGAATACCAAGCCCCCATGGGCTATCACCTGACAAGACGAGCCGACGGCGGGGAAAATTACCGCCGTCCAGACACCGATCCGGCGGCGGTCGTAGCCTGGATCAGCCGAAGGGTTGATCCGGGCAATCCAGGGGTGAAAATGCGCCGGCGCGGATGAATGCAACCCGGATTACGCCGCTACGCGGCTAATCCAGGCTACCGGCTGGTCCAGACTATTCATTGCCCGCGGCGATGGCCGCCTGTACGGCCCGGGCGAAGATCCGCGCCACCTGGTCCACCTGCTCGGCGCTGATGATCAACGGCGGCAGGAAGCGCACCACGCTGCCATGCCGGCCGCCCAGTTCGAGGATCAGCCCACGCTTGAGGCACTGGCGCTGGATACAGCTGGCCAGGGCGCCATTGTGCGGGGGGTGACCTTGGGCATCGGCCCGGCCATGGGGGTCGACCACTTCCACGCCGAGCATCAGCCCCAGCCCACGTACGTCGCCCAGCTGCGGCACGCGCCGCTGTAGATCGAGCAGGTGGCCACGCAGGCGCTGGCCCATGGCGGTGGCATGCGCCACCAGGTCGTGCTTCTCGATGTAGCGGATTACCGCCGAGCCGGCGGCCATGGCCATCTGGTTGCCACGGAAGGTGCCAGCGTGGGCGCCGGGCTGCCAGCTGTCGAGCCAGTCCTGGTAGACCATCACCGCCAGCGGCAGGCTGCCGCCGATGGCCTTCGACAGCACCACCACGTCCGGCACGATCCCGGCATGCTCGAAGGCGAACAGTTTGCCGGTACGGCCGAAACCGGTCTGAATCTCGTCGATGATCAACGGTACATGGTGCCGGCTGGTGATCTCGCGTACCCCGCGCAGCCAACTGCTGGCGGCCGGGATCACCCCGCCCTCGCCCTGTACCACCTCGACGATCACCGCGGCCGGTGGCTGCACCCCGCTCTCTGGGTCACTGAGCAGGTTCTCCAGGTAGTGCAGGTTGGTCTGCACCCCGGCTTCGCCGCCCTGACCGAAGGGGCAGCGGTAATCGTAGGGAAACGGCATGAACTGCACGCCGTGGCTGAGCAGCGAGCCAAGGGGGTTCTTGGCCTTGAGGTTGCCCATCAGGCTCAGCGCGCCCTGGCTCATGCCGTGGTAACCGCCATGGAAAGCCAGCACGGTGCTGCGCCCGGTGGCGATGCGCACCAGCTTCAGGGCGGCTTCCACGGCATCGGTGCCGGTCGGCCCGGTGAACTGGATCTTCGCCTTGGCAGCGAAGGCCGGCGGCAGCACGGCGAACAGGTCTTGGACGAAGCGATCCTTGACCGGCGTACTCAGATCCAGGGTGTGCAGCGGCAGTTCGTCGTCGAGCACTTGGCGGATCGCCTCGGTGACTACCGCATGGTTATGGCCCAGGGCCAGGGTGCCCGCGCCGGCCAGGCAATCGATGAACACCCGCCCTTCGACGTCCTCGACATGGATGCCGCGGGCCCGCTTGAGCGCCAGGGGGATGCGCCGAGGGTAGCTGCGGGCATTGGATTCCTGCTGCTTCTGCCGGCTAAGTATGGGGTGCTCGGCGAACTGGTAGTCCTTGTCCTCGTCCTGGGTCGTGCCCGGGCTTTCGGCTAACGCTGTGCTCATGGTGACGCTCCTGAATAGGGTGAAAAGCCTGGTTCTCTTACCTGTAGTACCTACGGTGTGAGCCCGCCTGCTGAACGGGCGCTCACGCGTCACTTTTCCGCTTTTTTTGGGGGTTACTTTCACTTTCGTCCAAGAACAACCAGAAGGCTTTGCTCCGGGCATGGCGGTGCCTGTGCCGTTGCATCGATGCACAAGCACCCGCCGTCACAACGCCTCCAGCCGCGCCATCAGGTCGTCGATCCGCTCGACCTTCTGCTCGTTCAGCGCCGCGCCCTCGAGCCCTTCGATGTGCAGGGCCAGTTCGCGTACCGTGCTGCACTCGAACATCGCCCGCAGCGGTACGCTGCGCTGCAGGGCCTGCTGTACCCGCGAGGCGATCTGAGTGGCCAGCAGGGAGTGGCCGCCGAGGTCGAAGAAGTTGTCGGTGGCGCCGACCCGCTCGGCGCCCAGCACTTCACCCCAGATCCGCGCCAGGGTGCTCTCCAGCTCGCCGACCGGGGCCTGGTATGCCTGGCTGGCGCTGAACGCCATGGCAGGCAAGGCCTTGCGATCGAGCTTGCCATTGGGATTGAGCGGCAGGCTCTGCAGCGCCTGCCAGTGGCGCGGCACCATGTACTCGGGCAGATGCAGGGCCAGCTGCGCCTTGATCGCCTCGAAGTCCGGCGCTTCGTCGCGCGCCACCACGTAGCCCACCAGGTAGTGGCCACTGGCGGTCTGCTGAGTGGCCACGGCGGCGTCACGGATATCCGCGCGCTGACGCAGGCGCGCCTCGATTTCGCCCAGTTCGATGCGGTAACCACGGATCTTCACCTGATGGTCGACACGCCCGACGTACTCCAGTACCCCATCGTCACGGCGCCGGGCCAGGTCGCCACTGCGGTACAGGCGCTGACCCGCCGCCCCGAACGGGTCGGGCAGGTAGCTGGCGGCGGTGCGTTTTGGATCGCCGAGGTAGCCACGCCCTACGCCGGTGCCGGCGATGAACAACTCGCCCTGGGCCCGAGCGGCCACCGGCCGCAGTTCGTCGTCCAGCAGGTACAGGCGGTTATTGTCGGTCGGCGTACCGATCGGCAGGTAGCTGCTGGTGCAAGAGGCAGTGTCGACCGGGTACAGCGCCACGTCGTCGGCGCACTCGGCCGGGCCATAAGCGTTGACCATGCCGATCCCCGGGTAGCGCGCCAGCCACTGGCGGGCCAACTCAGGCGGCATGGCTTCGCCAGTGGGCAGCAACCAGCGCAGCCGGCCCAGCTCGGCCGGCGGCTCGGCGAGCAGGCCCTGGATCAGCGACGGCACACTTTCCAGCACGCTGATGCCACTGTCGCGCACGTGGCGCAGCAGAGCTGACGGGTCATGGGCGATCACGTCCGGGACGATCTCGACCCGCGCCCCGCACAAACCGGCGGCGAGGAACTGCCAGACCGAGATGTCGAAGCTCTGCGAGGCGGTTTGGGCGATCACCGCCTGCTCGTCCAGGCCGAAGTAAGGCAGCTTGCTCAACTGGTTGTTGAGCATGCCCGCCTGATGCACCGCCACGCCCTTGGGCACACCGGTGGAGCCGGAGGTGTAGATCACATAGGCCAGGTGCTGGCCGCTGACGGCGAGCCCCGGGCTGCTGTGCTCGACGTCACTGCGCTGCACCTCCTCCCAAACGAGCAGGCGTGGGCGTCCACCAGCGCAGCCGAGTTCATCGAGCAGTTCCTCGGCCAGCTCGCGGCAAGCGGCGCTGCAGACCAGCACGCTCGTGCCGCTGGTTTCGACCACCTGGGCCAGGCGCTGGCGCGGGTGCGCCGGATCCAGCGGCAAGTAGCCGGCGGCGGCCTTGAAGGTGCCGTTGATCATGCCCAGCAGGGCCAGCGAACGTTCGGCCAGCAGGGCCACCGGCTGGTCTGGTTGCACGCCGGCCGCGAGCAGCCCATGGGCCAGGCGATTGGCGCGCCGGTCGAGCTCGGCATAGCTCCAATGCTCGCCCTGGCAGGCGGCGGCGATACGCTGCGGATGGGCCGCCACCTGCGCCTCGAACAACGGCGCATAGCCCTGCTCCAGTGGGTAGTGGCGGGCACTCTGGTTGCACTGTTCGAGCAGGAAATGCCGTTCGTCCTCGGCCAGTAGCGGCAGCTCGGCGACGTCGCCCTCGAAACCGTCGACCAGGGCCAGCAGCAGACGCTGGAAGTCGCCGAGCAGGCGCTGCACGGTTGCCTCATCGAAGAAGCGGCGGTCGTAGGACAGGTGCAGGCCGAGGTCGTCGCCCGGGTAGCAGACCACCGTCAGCGGATAGTTGGTATGGGTGCGGCCAGACCCGGAGCGGGCCTTGAGGCCCTCGGCGCCCTGCAGCACGCCGGCGTCCACCGGCGCGTTCTCGAACACGAACAGGCTGTCGAACAGCGGCTGGCCGTTGGGTAGTTCGCTGCAGGCCTGGATGTCCACCAGCGGCAGGTGCTCGTGCTCGCGCAGTTCCAGGTTGCGCTCGAACAGCTGCTGCAGCCACTGACGCACGCCGAGGCGCTCGCCGGCCGCCGGCATGGGCACCCGCAGCGCGATGCTGTTGATGAACAGGCCGACGCAGTGCTGCATCTGCGGCAGGCTGGCCGGGCGCCCGGCCACGGTGACGCCGAACAACACGTCGCGGTCGCCGCTGTAGCGGCGCAGCACCAGGGCCCAGGCCGCCTGAGCGAAGGTGTTGACGGTCAACTGATGGCGCTGCGCCAGGTCGCGCAGGCGCACGCCCTGCTCCACCGACAGGCGACTGTACAGGTCGCCGACCTGCATGCCGCCGTTGTCGTGGCGGATCGGCCGGTCGCTGGGGATGAGCGTGGGCCGCTCGAAGCCGGCCAGGGCCTGGCGCCAGTAGTCGCGGGACTGTTGCAGGCCCTGGTGGTGCAGCCAGGCGATGAACTCGCGGTAGCGCGGTGCCGGCGTCAGGTCGGCCTCGCGGCCTTCGCCGAGGGCCTGATAGAAGGCGAAGAAATCGCCCATCATGATCGAGCGGCACCAGGCATCGATGAGGATGTGGTGGTTGCTCATGATGAACCAGTGGCGGTCATGGGCCAGGCGGATCAGGCGCAGGCGCAACGGCGGGCGCTGCAACAGGTCGAAGCCGGCCAGACGCTCGTCTTCGAGCAGTTGCTGCAAACGGGCTTCGTGCCCGTCTTGCGGCAGCGCGCTCCAGTCGAGGAATTGCACGCCGTCGCCATCGCCGCGGTGGATGATCTGCAGCATCTGCTCGCCGGCGTTCCAGACGAAGGAGGCGCGCAGCGCTTCATGACGGGCGACCACCAGGCGCCAGGCGCGCTCGAAGCGCTCCACGTCCAGCGCGCTGTCGATGCTGTAGCGGTCCTGCATGAAGTAGATGCCGGTGCCGGACTCGAGCAGAGTGTGCAGCAGCAGGCCTTCCTGCATCGGCGTCAGCGGGTAGAGGTCGTCGATGGCGTCGAACGCCAGCGGCAGTGCATCGAGCTGCGCCTGTTCGAGGCGCGCCAGCGGGAAGTCCGACGGGGTCACCCCGCCCGCTTGAGGCGTCAGACAATGCTCGACCAGGGCGCGCAGCTCGGCCGCGTAACGCTCTGCCAGGCGCTCGATGGTGTCGCGCTGGAACAGCCTGTCGCTGAAGGTCCAGCGCAGGCTCAGCTCACCGCCATACACCTGGCTGTCGACACTCAGCCAGTTCGGCAGTGTCGCCTCGCTGGCATGCTGGGCCCCGCCCGGCTCCTGCAGCGGGCGCAGCAAGGCATCGGCGGCGAAACCCTGGTCGAACTGGCCCAGGTAGTTGAAGGTGACCCGCGCCTCGGGCAGCACGGCCATGGCGGCGCGGCTCGGCTCGTCGGCCAGGTAGCGCAGCACGCCGTGGCCCAGGCCCTTGTGCGGCACCGCGCGCAACTGTTCCTTGATCGCCTTGAGGCTGCCGCCGAGGTCGTCGGCAGGCACCAGGCGCACCGGGTAGGCACTGGTGAACCAGCCCAAGGTGCGGCTCAGGTCGATGTCGTCGAACAGCGCCTCGCGGCCATGGCCTTCCAGTTGCACCAACGCCGCGTCGGAGCCGGTCCAGGCGCACAGGGTGCGCGCCAGGGCGGTCAGCAGCAGGTCGTCGATCCGCGTCCGGTAGGCCTGGGGCGCCTGCTGCAGCAACTGCCGCGTGGTCTCGGCGTCCAGGGTCAGGCTGACCCGGCACGCGTCGCGCTCCAGGTTCGGCTGGCCGGCACCGTCCAGCGGCAGGTTGTCATCGGCGCCCTGCAACTGGGCCTGCCACCAGCCCAGCTCTTCGCGCAGCGATTCGCTGCCGGCATAGGCCTGCAGGCGCGCCGCCCAGTCGCGCAGCGAATGGGTCTTGGCCGGCAAGCCGGGCGCCTCGCCACTCTCCAGCTGGCGATAGACATTCTGCAGGTCCTCCAACAGCACCCGCCACGACACGCCATCCACCGCCAGATGATGCACGGCGATCAATAGCCGTGGCTGCACGCCGGGCACCAACACGGCGCGCAGCAATGGCCCCTGTTGCAGGTCGAGGCTGCGCTGCGCCTGTTCGAACAGCGCCAGGCGCTGGTCGTCGTCGGCCTCACGCACCCAGAGCAGGGCCTGGCTCGGCTCATGGGCGACGAATTCGGCGCCACCCGCTGCCGTGAAGCGCAGGCGCAAGGCATCGTGGTGACTGGCCAGGGTCTGCAAGGCCTGCTCCAGCAGGGTGGCCTGCAGGGGCGCGGCCGCCTGCAGCAGCAGCGACTGGTTCCAGTGCTGCGGGTCGCCGTGGCGCTGCTCGAAGAACCAGTGCTGGATCGGCGTCAGGGCCGTCTCGCCCAACACCGGTCCCTGGTCGACGCTCAGGCACTCACTCTGTCGTGCAGCAGCAGCAAGGGTGCGCACGGTCTGGTGCAGAAACAAGTCCTTGGCGCTGAAATGCACGCCGGCCTGGCGGGCCCGGCTGACCACCTGAATCGACAGGATCGAATCGCCGCCCAGGGCGAAGAAGTTGTCGTCGATGCCGATGCGCGCCACCCCCAGTACCGCCTGCCAGACCTCGGCCAGGCTCTGTTCCACGGCATTGCGCGGTGCTTGATAGTGGTTCTGCGCGGCACTGAGATCCGGCTGCGGCAGGGCACGGCGGTCGAGCTTGCCGTTGGCGGTCAGCGGGAAGCGCTCCAGCACCAGCAGGTGGGCGGGCACCATATGCTCCGGCAAGGCCGCGTGCAGCCGACTCTTGAGCGCGTCGACCAGCTCGCGGGCCGCAACGCCCTCCTCGGCCAGCAGGTAGCCGACCAGTTGCTTGCCGGACGGCCCGTCCAGCGCCAGCACCACGGCCTCGCGCACCTGCTCGTGGGCCAGCAGGCTGGCCTCGACCTCGCCCAGCTCGATGCGGAAGCCCCGCACCTTGACCTGCTGGTCGATACGCCCCAGGTATTCCAGTTGCCCGTCACGGCCCTGGCGCACCAGGTCGCCGGTGCGGTACAGGCGCCCGCCCTGGTCGGTGAAGGGATCGGCCACGAAACGCTCGGCACTCAGCCCGGCGCGACCCAGGTAACCGCGGGCCAGGCCGTAGCCGCCGACATACAGTTCGCCGCTGGCACCGGCCGGCACCAGCGCCAGGTCGGCGTCCAGCACGTACAGGCCGCGGTCGCCGACCACCCGCCCGATCGGCACGCTGCCCAGGCCTTCCGGCAGCTCGGCGGGCGCGATGCAGGCGGTCGGCATGACCACCGTCTCGGTCGGCCCGTAGGCGTTGATCACCGCCTGCGGGGCGAAGCGCTCGCGCAGGCCATGCAGGTGTTCCGCGGTCAGCGCCTCGCCGCCGGTGATGATCAGACGCACCGGCAAGCGTTCGTCGCGGCTGCGCAGCCATTGCGCCAGTTGCCCGCCGTAGCTGGGGGTGAAGCCGAGTACGTTGATACCGTGGGTACGGATAAGGCCGCAGATCGACTCGGCGTCCCACTGCCCCTGCTCACGCAGCACCACCTCGGCGCCGAACAGCAGCGGCACCAGCAGGCGCTCGCTGGCCGCGTCGAAGTTGATCGAATAGAAATGCAGCTCGCAGTCGGCCGGGGTGGTGCCGAACAGCTCGCCCACCGCCTGCAGGTGCATGGCCAGCGGCCCCTGGGCCACGGCCACGCCCTTGGGCAGGCCGGTGGAGCCGGAGGTGTAGATCAGGTAGGCCAGGTGTCCGGGCAGGCTGCGCTCGGCCGGGTCAGCGCTCGGGTAGGCCGCCAGGGCCGGGCCGTCCTGCTCGAGGCTCCAGGCCTGCAGCGAATCGGGCAGCGGCGCCAACTGGTCGAACAGCGCGTCATGCCCGAGCAGCACGCCGATGCCGCTGTCCTCGACCATGTAGCGCAGGCGCTGCGACGGGTACTCCGGGTCCAGCGGCACATAGGCGCCCCCGGCCTTGAGCACCGCCAGCAGGCCGACCACCATGTCCAGCGAACGGCGCAGGGCCAGGCCGACCCGCACCTCCGGGCCGACGCCCAGCTCGATCAGGCGGTGGGCCAGGCGGTTGGCGCGGACATTGAGTTCGGCGTAGCTCAGCGACTGGCCGGCGCAGGTCAGCGCCCGGCCATCCGGCGTCGCCAGCACCTGGCGCTGGAACAGCGCCTGCACACTGGCCGGTGGCGCGCCAGCGGCGATGCCACGGCCATTGTCCAGCAGCGCCTGGCGCTCGCCGTCACCCTGCAGCGGCAGCTCACTGAGGTGCGCATCCGGCGTGTCGAGCATGGCGCGCAACAGCCGCTGCCAGTGCTCGGCCATGGCCGCGATGCGGGCGCCGTCGAACAGGTCGGTGCTGTAGGTCAGGCAGCAACGCAGGTGCGCGTCGAAGTCGGTGACCTCCAGGTTGAGGTCGAACTTGGTGGCGCGTGCATCGTTGACCAGGTAGTCGACCTGCAGGCCGCCGGCCAGCTCGCGCTGCTGCTGGAACTCCCAGCGCTGCACGTTGCACATGACCTGGAACAGCGGGTTGAAGGCGGCGCTGCGTTCAGGGTGCAGGGCCTCGACCAGGTGGTCGAAGGGAATGTCCTGGTACGACTGGCCATCGATGGCGACCTGGCGCACCTGCTCGAGCAATTCGCTGACGCGCATCTGCCCATTGGGCCGGATACGCAGCACCTGGGTGTTGAGGAACGCGCCGATCAGCCCTTCGCTCTCCGGACGGATGCGGTTGGCCAGGGGCACGCCGATGCGCAGGTCGTCCTGGCCGCCATAGCGGTACAGCAGGGCCGCCAGGGCAGCGGTCACGGTCATGAACAGGGTCAGCCCGCGCTCGCTGTTGAAGCGGCTCACCCGCCGCGCCAACTCCTCATCCAGATCGAAGCGATGCAGTTCGCCCCGATGGCTCTGCACCGCCGGCCGCGGACGGTCGGCAGGCAGGCTCAGCAGCGGCTGCTCGCCGCCCAGCTGGGCCTGCCAATAGTCGAGCTGGCGCTGCATCTCGCCGCCCTCCAGCCACTGCCGGTGCCAGGCGCTGTAGTCCAGATATTGCACTGGCAGGGGTGCCAGCGGCGACTCGCGCTCGTCGACGAAGGCAGCGTAAAGTGCCGACAGCTCGCGGGCGAAGATGTCCATGGCCCAGCCTTCGGTGACGATGTGGTGCAGGGTGATCAGCAGCTGGTGCTCCCGATCGGCACACTTCACCAGGCAGGCGCGCAGCAGCGGCCCGCGCTCCAGGTCGAAGGGCGCGTGGGCCTGCTGCTCGGCAAGGCGCTGGATGCCGGCTTCACGCTCGGCTTCGCTCTGCGCCGACAGATCCAGCCATTCCAGACGCACGTCCGACTGTGCGGCGATGCGTTGCCAGGGTTTACCGTCGGCGCTGGGGAAGGTGGTGCGCAAGCTCTCGTGGCGCTGGATCAGCGCCTGCAGGGCCTGTTCGAAGGCGGCGACGTCGAGCACCCCGCGCAGGCGCGCCATGCCGCCGACGTTGTACGCCGGGCTGTGCGGGTCCATCTGCCAGAGGAACCACATGCGCTGCTGCGAGTAGGACAACGGTACGCGCTGGTTGCGGTCGATCAACGCGATGGCGCCCTGGCTGTCGCTCAGGCCCTCGGCCTGCGCACGCGCCACCCAGGCGGCGAAGTCCTGCAGGCGGCGCGATTCGAACAGGCTGCGCAATGGCAACTCGACGGCGAACGCCTGGCGCGCCCGGGAGACGATCCGGGTGGCCAGCAGCGAATGGCCGCCCAGCTCGAAGAAATCGTCGTCAAGGCCGACCCGCTGCACACCGAGGATCTCGCTCCAGATCGTCGCCAGGCCACGCTCCAGGTCGTTGCCCGGAGCGCGGTAGGGCCGCTGCAGGGCATCCGGCTGCGGCAGCGCGCGGCGGTCGAGCTTGCCGCTCGGGGTCAGGGGGAACTGCTCCAGGCGCAGGATATGGGCCGGCAGCATCGGCTCGGGCAGGACCTGGCGCAAGGCGCCACGAATGCGCTCGGCCAGAGCCGCCGCGGACTCCTCGCCGGCCACCACCAGGTAGGCCAGCAACTGGCCGCCGCCAGGGCCGTCGCCGAGCACCACCAGAGCCTGGCGTACCCCGGGCTGGGCGAGGATGGCGTTGCGGACCTCGTCCAGCTCGATGCGCACGCCACGCAGCTTGACCTGCTCGTCGAGGCGCCCCAGATAATCCAGCACCCCGTCACCTCGCCAGCACGCCAGGTCGCCGCTGCGGTACAGCCGTCCACCGCCTTCGGCGGGCAGGAAGCGGCTGGCGGTCAGCGCCGGCTGGCCAAGATAGCCACGAGCCAGGGCGCTGCCGCCGAGCAACAGCTCACCCCGGGCACCAGTCGCGGCCAGTTGCCAGTCGGCCTCGCGGATCTCGCTGATCACGTTGCTCAACGGCCGGCCGATCGGCACCCGCACCGCCTCTTCGCCGGTGCAGCGCCAGTGGATCACGTTGATCGCGCTCTCGGTCGGCCCGTAGCGGTTGTGCAGGACCACCTGCGGCAGGCGCTCGTGGATACGCCGGCACAGTTCGGCCGGCAGCGTCTCGCCACCGGAGAACAGGTGGCGCAGGCTGGTGCAGGCGCCAACCTCAGGCTCGTCGACGAACAGCTGCAGCAGCGGCGGCACGAAGTGCAGCAGGGTCACGCCCTGCTCGCACACCAACTGCACCAGCCGCTGCGGATCGCGGTGCTCGCCCTGCCCTGCCAGCACCAGCCGTGCGCCGCTGACCAGTGGCAACAGGCACTCCCACACGGACACGTCGAAACTCAGCGGCGCTTTCTGCAGCAGCACGTCGCCGGGGCCGACGGCATAGTGCGCATGCATCCAGTGCAGGCGCTCGATCAGCGCGCCGTAACCGACGCCCACGGCCTTGGGCAGGCCGGTGGAGCCGGAGGTGTAGATCACGTAGGCGAGGTTGTGCGCGTGCACCGCGCTCGACGGTCCGGCGTCTACGCCGACGCCCTCGGCCACGTCGTCCAGCGCCAGGGTTGCCAGTCGCTCGGGCAGCTCGAACGCCTCCAGGACCCGCGTTTGGCCCAGCAG
The DNA here is from genome assembly GCF_001945395.1 of Pseudomonas sp. PA15(2017). Lineage (GTDB taxonomy): Bacteria > Pseudomonadota > Gammaproteobacteria > Pseudomonadales > Pseudomonadaceae > Aquipseudomonas. The sequence continues at coordinate 247,881 of NZ_MSXV01000050.1, forward strand.
CAGGGCTACCTGGCTGTCCTCGATCATGTACTGCAGGCGGTCGCGGGGGTAGTCCGGATCCAGCGGCACGTAGGCACCACCAGCCTTGACGATGGCCACCAGGGCGATCATCAGCTCCAGCGAGCGCTCGGCCAGCACGCCGACGCGCACCTCGGGGCCGATCCCCAGCGCGCGCAGGCGCAAGGCCAGCGCGTTGGCCTTGCGCTCCAGTTCGGCATAGCTCAGGGTCCGTTCCCCAGCCAGCAGCGCGATCTGCCCGGGGCTGGCGGCGGCCTGCTGGGTCAGCCGCTGGGCCAGTGCCCAGTCCGGCTGCGGCTGCGGGTCGCGGCCCCAGTCGTGCAACTGGCGGCGCTCCGCCTCGCCCAGCAGTGGCAGGTCGCCCAGCGCCTGCCCAGGGTGCGCGCAGACCTGCTCCAGCAGGGCCACGAAATGCCCGGCCAGGCGCTCGATGGTGGTGGCGTCGAACAGCTCGACGGCATAGTCGAACGACAGGCGAATACGCCCCTGCGGGTCTTCCTCGCTGTGCAACTGCAGGTCGCACTTGGCTTCGCGGCTGTGCCAGGGCAGTTCCTCGGCAAGCAGCCCGGGTAGGCGCTTGAGGGCATCGTTGTTGCGTTGCTGGTGATTGAACATCACCTCGAAGGCCGCCGCGTCGCCCAAGGCGGCGCTGACCTGCTCGTAGCCGATGGCCTGATTGAGCTGGGCCGCCTGCACGCTGGCGCCGACGGCGGCCAGCAAGCTGTGGAAATCCTCGCGCGAATCGATGCGGCTGCGCAGCACCTGGGTGTTGATGAAGAAGCCGATCAGACCCTGGGTTTCCCGCAACGGCCGATTGGCGTTGGGCACGCCGACGCGGATGTCGGCCTGCCCGGTGTAACGCTGCAGCAGCGCCTGGAAGGCTGCCAGCAGCAGGCTGAAACTGCTCGCCTGGCAGCTGCGCGCCAGGCTCTGCAGGCGATCGCACAGCGCTTTGTCCAGGCGCAGACTGAGGCGCTCGGCGGCGGACACCGTGGCACTGCGCGGGCGATCCAGCGGCAGCGCCAGCGGTTCACGCTCACCCTCCAGGGCGCCACGCCAGTAGTCCAGCTGGCGCTGCTGCTCGGCACCGTCCAGGTGCTCGCGCTGCCAGGCGGCGTGGTCGGCGTACTGGATCGCCAGCGGCGGCAGCGCCAGGTCTTGGCCCTGGACATAGGCGGCATACAGGCGGGCGAATTCGTCGAGCAGAATACCCAGCGACCAGCCATCGGCAATGATGTGCTGCAGGGTCACCAGCAGCAGGTGATCGTCCTCGTCGAGGCTGACCAGCTTGATGCGCCACAGCGGCCCCTGTTCCAGATCGAAGCGGCTGTGCGCTTCGTGTTCCTGGATCTCACGAGCGCGGCTCTCGCGCTCGGCGGCCGGGTAGCCGCTCAGGTCTTCGCGCAGCAGGCTCCAGTCACCCGCGGCGTGGATGCGCTGCAGGCCCTCCTGCAGGAAGCGGGTACGCAGCGCTTCATGACGCTGTACCAGGGTGTCGAAGGCGCGCTGCAAGGCCTTCGCATCCAGTTCGCCGCGCAAGCGCAGACCGCCGGGAATGTTGTAGGCAACGCTCTCGGGGTGCAGTTGCCAGAGAAACCACAGGCGGTTTTGCGCCGCCGACTGCGGCAGCGCGGCGTCGCGCGGCAGCCGCGGGATAGGGCTGCGGTGATGGCCAAGCTCGGTCACCGCAGCGAGGAAACGCGCCAGGGTCGGCGCCTCGTAGAGCGTGCCCAACTGGATGTCCAGGCCCAGCTCGTCACGCAACTCGGCGATCAGTTGCACGGCCTGGATCGAATTGCCGCCCAGGGCGAAGAAATGCGCCTCGGGATCGACCCGCTGGCACTTGAGCGTTTCGCACCAGAGCGCCGTGATCCGCTGTTCGATAGTGGCCGCCGGCACCTGCAGCGTACCGACACCATCTCGCCCGGCATGCGATTGCGCGAGCACTGCCAGTTCGCCCGCCGCCAAGCGCTGGCGGCAGGCACTGCGCTGCAGCTTGCCGCTGGAGGTTCTGGGCAAGCTGCCAGGCTCGAGCAACAGCACCAGCGCCGGCGCCTCTTGATGGGCTTCGGCCACCGCCTGGCGGATACGCTCGATCAACTCGCCGGTCGGCACCTGGCGCGCCGTGCGGCGGCTGATTTCCGCGGCCACGCCCAGTGTTTCCTGCCCGTCTTGATCCATCGCGAAGGCCGCCACCCGCCCGCGCCGTACTTCGACCACCCGTTCTTCGACGGTGCGCTCGATGTCCTGCGGGTAGAGGTTCTGCCCACGCAGGATCAGCAAATCCTTCAACCGCCCGGTCACGAACAGCTCGCCCTGGTGACGCACGCCCAGGTCACCGGTGCGCAGCCAGGTGTGTCCGTCGCGCTCGACGAAGGTGGCGGCACTGGCCTGCGGGTTGCGCCAGTAGCCTTGGGCAACGCTCGGCCCGCTCGACCAGATCTCGCCAACCTGGCCGTCGGGCAACCCTGCACCGCTCTGCGGATCGACGATGCGCAACGGGTGCTCGGGCTGCTCCCAGCCACAACTGATCAGCGTGGCGCCCTCGCCTGCCTCGGCACGATTGGCCGCCAGGGCTGCACCATCCACCGACCAGGCGGCGATGCCCTGCCCCGGGCGTCCGCCACTGACGAACAGCGTCGCCTCGGCCAGGCCATAGCTGGCCAGGTAGGCCTGGGGCCGGAACCCGCAGGCGACGAAGCGCTCGGCGAACGCCGCCAGGCTGTCCTGGCGAATCGGCTCGGAACCGGAAAAGGCCACCCGCCAGTGGCCCAGGTCGAGACCGGCCAACTTGCTCTCGGTAATACGCTCGACACACAGGCGGTAGGCGAAATCCGGCCCGCCGCTGACCGTGCCCCGGTAGCGGCTGATGGCCTCCAGCCAGCGTACGGGCCGCTCGAGGAAATACTGCGGCGACATCAGCACCACCGGCACGCCGCTGTAGATGCCCTGCAGCAGCCCGCCGATCAACCCCATGTCGTGGTACAGCGGCAGCCAGCTGACGATCACGTCCTGTTCGTCGATGCCATAGCCCTGACGGATCAGCCACTCGTTGGCTTCCAGGTTGGCATGGCTGACCTGCACACCCTTGGGCATTGCGGTGGAACCCGAGGTGTACTGCAGAAACGCGATGGCCTGCGCTTGCACTTGGGGCGGCTGCCAGGCATCGCCGCCGTCGGCCGCCAGCGCATCCACCGCCAGCACCTCGGGCACCAGGTCGGCGCTGTCGGCCAATTGTCCGTGCAGGGTGTCGACCAGCGCCGCAGTGGTGAGAATCAGCGCTGGCTCGGCATCGTCGAGGATCGACAGCAGGCGACGCAGGTGGTGCGCCTGGCTGCTTTCCGGCGGATAGGCCGGCACCGCAATCACCCCGGCATACAGGCAGGCGAAGAATGCGGCGACGTAGTCCGGCCCACTGGGAAACAACAGCACTGCACGCTCGCCGGCCACGCAGCGTTGCTCCAGCGCGGCGGCGATGGTACGCACCTGCCGGTCGAGCTGACCATAGCTCAGGGTCTGCTCGCCCTCCTGCCCCAGGAAGCGCAGCGCCAGGTGTCCGGGCCGGCTGGCCGCCGCCCGCATCAGGGCCTGGGCGATGGAAGTCGGGCGTTCGAAAGTGTCCGTCATGTCTGCACCTAATCGCTGGTGACCGGCGCAGGCGCACCACTGAGCGTGCTTGCAAGCCGGAGATTCATCACTCGATGACGGATAGTTGGCGAGAAAAATTAACCGGGCTCGGCCATCTGGCTATCGGCAGGCGCCGCGGCCATCGACGCAGTAGGCAGCTGCTTAAATTGTCGGCACGTCAGTTCGTCATCCCTGAATCAGTGCCCAGGTCCTGACTTTGGCATCCGCAATGCATAAAATTAATTATAATCATTCGTATTTGACATGCATTCTCACAAAGCCTACTTTACTCCGCGTTGTGAAGGATCAACCTGCCCAGCAGCCCCTCTTCGTGTAGGAACAACCATGCAGGATTACGGAATCGCGGACCCCTCCTCCAACGGATCGCCCTCCTTGATGCAAGCGTTGATGGATAACCGTTCGACCCTGGTAAAGACCGCGGCACGCATCACCGGTTGTCATAGCAGGGCCGAGGATGTGGTACAGGACGCCTACCTGAGACTGGCGGGAACGAGTCGCATCAGCCTGCCGCTGAAAGCCCAGATGAGCTACGTATTCAGAATCGTACGCAACCTGGCGATCGATCATTATCGCAAGCAGGCGATGGAGCAGAAGTACACCGGGTCGGAAGAGGAAGGCCTCAACGCGGCCGTTCACTCGGACACCCCGGAGAGCACCAGCCTGCACAGGGAAACCCTCGGCCTGATCGACGCCGCCCTCGGCGAACTGCCCGCTCGCACCCGCTATGCGTTCGAGATGTACCGCCTGCACGGCATGCAGCAAAAGGACATCGCCGAAGAACTGGGGGTGTCGCCAACCCTGGTCAACTTCATGGTTCGCGATGCCCTGGCGCACTGTCGCAAAACCCTCGAACGCACCGCGGCCTGACTGGAAGACCGCGGGCGTGCCTGGGGATCGGTAGTTGGCGTCCCGAGAGCAGTGATCGGGCCGCGCTGTCTCACCGGCCCTTGCGCTGACTGGCCAACAAGGCCATGGACGTTTTGCAGGCCATGGGCACCGACTCGCCGCAGACGTCGCGGACTCCTGGCGATATTCAGGACACGGAAAGCGCCGTGTACAGCCCCCTGTCAGCGCACCAATCACGTGGCTCGCTCGCGCTGGCAGGTCGTGTCGTGGACGGACGCTGATCGACCGATGTAAAGCTTACTTGACTCACTCCACCGTAATGCCTAATGTAAAGCACGCTTTCCATTCAGGTAGTCTCTCGTGCCCACTAACCGTCGTTTCATCCTCCACTTCACCCTGACCATGGCGGCCTACGCTACGGCTGTGGTGGTCAGCGCCCTGCTGCTCGTCAACCTGCCCGAAGGCGGCCTGCGCACACTCTGCGCACTGCTTCCCGTGCCGCCCTTGATCGCAGTGGCCGTAACCGTCGTGGCCCAGGTTCGCCAACTCGATGAACTGGCTCGTAGCATTCACTTCGAAGCGCTGGCCATCGCCTTCGTCGGTACCGCGCTGATCACCTTCAGCTACGGTTTTCTGGAGACCGCCGGCTTTCCGCGTCTGTCGATGTTCTTCGTCTGGCCCGTGCTGGCATCCCTGTGGGCGCTTGGCGCGTGGCTGGGCTGGAGGCGCTACCGGTGATCAACCGGGTGCGCGAGTTGCGCAATGACCAGGGCTTGTCCCAGGCCGAGCTGGGTGAACGCCTGGGCGTCTCCCGGCAGACGGTGAATGCCATCGAGACCGGCCGCTACGACCCTAGCCTGCCCCTGGCCTTCAAGATCGCCCGGCTGTTCGAACACCCTATCGAAGCCATCTTCCAGGCGCCCGACGCATGAATATCCACACCCGCACGCCGCTCGAGGCGTACCGCCTGGCCGTCGAACAGCAGGGCTTCGTCAGTGATGCCGCCCAGCAGCACGCGGTCGAACAATTACAGCGCTGCTACGAAGCCCTGCAGCGCGGTGCCTTGCCCCAGGGCGTCTATCTCTGGGGCCCGGTGGGGCGTGGCAAGACCTGGCTGATGAACAGCTTTCATGGAGTATTGCAGGTGCCCGCCCGGCGCCAGCACTTCCATCACTTCATGGGCTGGGTGCACCGCCGCCTGTTCGAGCTGACTGGCACTGCCGAGCCCCTGCAGGTGCTGGCCCGGGAACTGGCGGCGGAGATTCACGTGCTGTGCTTCGACGAACTGTTCGTCAGCGACATCGGCGACGCCATGCTGCTCGGGCGGCTGTTTCGTTCGCTGTTCGACGAGGGCGTGGTGCTGGTCGCCACTTCCAACCAGCCGCCGGAGCAGCTGTACGCTGGCGGCCATAACCGCGAGCGCTTCCTGCCCGCCATCGACGCCCTGCTGCAGCACATGCAGGTGGTGGCGGTGGACGGCAGCCAGGATCATCGCCAGCACCCCGGCCAACGGCACCAGCGCTATTGGCTGCGCCAAGCCGGCCAGCCGAGCGCCCTGCCCGCGCTACTGGCGGCACTGCGCCAGGGCGAGCCGGTCAGCCACGAGCCGCTGCAGGTCGGCCATCGTCGGATCACCGTGCACGACCACAGCGAACGGGTGCTGCACGGTGGGTTCGACCAGCTTTGCGAGCAACCGCTGGCGACCGGGGACTTCATCCTGCTCTGTGATCGTTTCAAGGCCATCGTGCTGGGCGGCGTACCGGCCCTCAGCGCCCAGCAGCGCCCGGCGAAGATCGCCCGCGGCACCGAAGACGCCGCCGAACGGGTGGCAGCCGGCGACCGCCAGCTGCCGGCGCTGTCGATTCACGACAATGCCGTGCGCCGCTTCATCGCCCTGGTGGACGAGTGCTACGACCGTCGCGTGCCGCTGTACGTGGAAGCCGCCGTGCCGCTGGAGGCGCTGTATACCGAAGGCTATCTGGCCTTCGCCTTTCGCCGCACCCTGAGCCGCTTGCAGGAAATGCAGCTGGAACGGTTTGGCTGAAAGCCTGTGCAGTCAGATAGGCAGCCTGGGTTGAGCGAAGCGATACCCAGGTTCGACGGTTCACCCCGTAGTAGCAGGCACCAGACCGAGAAACGCCTGGATCTGCGCCTTCTTGGCGATGGCGTCCTGGTAGCCCAGTTCGATCAGCTCGCTGCAGTAGCCCGGCTCGAACAGCAGGTAGCTCAGCACCCCGCCGCCGCCCTCGCGGGTCGCCCCAGGGCCACGCAGGAACAGGCGCAGCGCCGCCGGCATCTCGCGGCGGTGGCGCGCGGCGATCACGTCCAACGGCTGGCTCGGCGAGATCACCAGCACCTCCACCGGGGTCAGCCCATAGGTGCGGCTGCGCTGCTCGGCGGGCACCAGGCGGCCCAGCTGGTTGAGGCGTTCGAGCAGCTCGATATCGCTTTCCACGTTATCGATGAAGGTGCTGTTGAGCATGTGCCCGGCGATCTGCGCCAGGCTCGGCTGCACGCCGCCCGGTACCGGCGCCGGTGCGCCGCCGGCCTGGTTGCCGACCGGGTTGCCGCTGACCCCCACCACCAGCACCTTGGTCGCGCCCAGGTGCAGGGCCGGGCTGATCGGCGCCATCTGCCGCACGGCGCCGTCGCCAAAGTACTCGCGGTTGATCTTCACCGGTTCGAAGATCAGCGGAATCGCCGTGCTGGCCAGCAGGTGCGGCAACGCCAGGCGTGTCGGCACGCCGACCCGACGATGGCGGAACCAGGGGTCGATGGCCGCGCGGCCCTGATAGAAGGTCACCGCCTGGGCCGACTCGTAACCGAACGCGGTCACCGCCACGGCGCGCAGCTGGCGATGGCGAACCGCAGCGGCGATGCCGGAGAAATCCAGTTCCCGTTCGAGCAGCTTGGCCAGCGGCGAGCTGTCGAGCAGCGCCACCGGCACCTGCTTGCCGAGGCCGAGCATGCTGTGGCCGATGAAGCGGCTGGCCTGACGCAGCACGCCGGGCCAGTCGCTGCGGTACACCTGCTCGGTATGGAAACTGCGCCACACGCTGCTCAGGCGCTTGACCGCCTCGCGAAAGTGCAGCGCCCCACAGGCCAGGCTGACGGCGTTGATGGCCCCCGCCGAGGTGCCGACGATGACCGGAAAGGGATTGTGCGACGACTCCTCGGGCAGCAGCTCGGCGATCGCCGACAACACTCCGACCTGATACGCGGCCCGTGCGCCACCGCCGGAAAGGATGAGCCCGGTGGTGGCCGGGTTGTCGCTAGCGTCCTGCTTCATTGCGTCGATTCCGCTTCGGATGGTCAGTAGAGCCTGGGCTCGCCTTCTGGACGGGTCTTGAAGCGCCGATGCGCCCACAGATACTGCTCGGGGCACGTGACGATGGCCTGTTCGACCCACTGATTGACCCGCAGGCAATCGGCCTCTTCGTTCTCACCGGGAAAATCGCTCAGCGGCGGGTGGATGGTCAAACGATAGCCGCCGCCATCGGGCAGGCGCATCTGGGTGAACGGCAACACGATGGCGCGGCCGAGGCGCGCGAACTTGGTGGTGGCCGTGACGGTCGCCGCCTGAATGCCGAACAACGGCGCGAACAGGCTCTGCTTGCGGCCGTAGTCCTGATCCGGTGCGTACCAGATCGCCCTGCCGGCGCGCAGCACCTTGATCATCGCCCGCACGTCCTCGCGCTCGATGGCGGTGGCGTCCAGGTTATGGCGTTCGCGGCCGCGACGCTGCACGAAATCGAACACCGGGTTGCGGTGCTCACGGTACATGCCGTCGATGGTGTGCACCTGGCCGAGCAGGGCGGCGCCGATTTCCAGGGTGGTGAAGTGCACGGCCATGAGAATCACGCCCTGCCCTTGCGCCTGGGCCTGCTGCAGATGCTCGATGCCCTCGATGTGGGCCAGGCGCGCCAGCTTGTGGCGCGGCCACCACCAGCTCGTGGCCATCTCGAAGAAGGCGATGCCGGTGGAGGCGAAATTCTCCTTGAGCAGACGCTCGCGCTTGTCTGCCGGCATGTGCGGGAAGCACAGTTCCAGGTTGCGCGTGGCGATGCGCCGACGCGAGCCAGCCGTGTGATACATCAGCCAGCCCAGGCCACGGCCCAGACGCAGCAGCGCGCCGTAGGGCAGTTGCACGGTCAGCCACAGCAGGCCGAGCCCGGCCCACAGCGGCCAGAACCGCGGGTGAAGGAAGGTGCGACGAAAGACGGGACGATCCATTGACGATCCAGGATGGCGTTCAAAGCCGCCTAGTCTACCAGCACGTTCGCCGCTCTCGGGAGTGAGGCGTCAGGACGCTCAGCGCTGCCAGTCGATCTGCAGGGTTTCGTCGGCCACCATGCGCTGCATATGGTCGGCCACCACGGGCTCGAGGTGATCGAGCGTGTCGGTGTCTGGCGCCTTGATGACCGCCGTCAGGCCACTCTCGAAACGGGTCAGGACTAGGCGCGCCGGGTCGAAGATGATCTCGCCGCGCTGCTCGTCGAAGCTCACCTGGAACTTGTGGCTCCAGTGCCGGCACAGGCGGGTCAGGCAGCGCAGCCCCTGTCTGGTGGTGACCGTTGCACGGGATTCAGGCATGGGAATGCTCCTGGTGGAATTGAAGACGCCCGGAATCTAGCACGCAGCCTGGCTGCCCGGCATACGCCATTATCGATACAACCAATCGAAAAGCCTGGACTTGCATGGCGGCTGAGGCGGCGTCAGGATCGTACCGGCCAATAACAACATCCGCCCATCTGGTCAGGAGAACGTCATGCAAGAAGTCGTCATCGTCGCCGCCACCCGCACCGCCATCGGCAGCTTCCAGGGCGCGTTGGCCGATGTGCCAGCCACCGATCTGGGCGCCGCGGTGATCCGCCGGTTGCTCGAGCAGACCGGTCTGGATGGCGCACAGGTCGACGAAGTGATCCTTGGCCATGTGCTGACTGCCGGCGCCGGCCAGAACACCGCGCGTCAGGCGGCCATCAAGGCTGGCCTGCCCCACGCGGTACCGGCGCTGACCCTCAACAAAGTCTGCGGCTCCGGCCTCAAGGCCCTGCACCTGGGCGCCCAGGCAATCCGCTGCGGTGATGCCGAGGTGATCATCGCCGGAGGCATGGAGAACATGAGCCTGGCGCCCTACGTGCTGCCCAAGGCCCGCACCGGGTTGCGCATGGGCCACGGGCAACTGGTCGACACGATGATCAGCGATGGCTTGTGGGATGCCTTCAACGACTACCACATGGGCATCACTGCCGAGAACCTGGTGGCCAAATACGCCATCAGCCGTGAAGAGCAGGACGCCTTCGCCGCCGCTTCACAGCAGAAGGCCGTCGCCGCCATCGAGGCCGGGCGCTTCGCCGACGAGATCACTCCGATCCTGATTCCCCAGCGCAAGGGCGAGCCTGTCGCCTTCGCCACCGATGAACAGCCGCGCGCCGGCACCACCGCCGAAACCCTGGGCAAGCTCAAGCCCGCGTTCAAGAAGGACGGCAGCGTGACCGCCGGCAATGCCTCGAGCCTCAACGACGGCGCCGCAGCGGTGCTGCTGATGAGCGCCAGCAAGGCCGAGGCGCTCGGCCTGCCGGTGCTGGCGCGGATCAAAGCTTACGCCAACGCTGGCGTCGACCCGGCGATCATGGGCATCGGCCCGGTATCAGCCACCCGCCGCAGCCTGGAGAAAGCCGGCTGGACGCTGGATCAGCTGGACCTGATCGAAGCCAACGAAGCCTTCGCCGCCCAGGCGCTGTCGGTCGGCAAGGAGCTGGGCTGGGATGCCGACAAGGTCAACGTCAACGGCGGCGCCATCGCCCTCGGTCACCCGATTGGCGCATCCGGCTGCCGGGTGCTGGTCACCCTGCTCCACGAAATGCTCAAGCGCGATGCCAGGAGAGGCCTGGCGACCCTGTGCATCGGCGGCGGCCAGGGTGTGGCGCTGCTGCTCGAGCGCGACTGAACGCGAGGCGGCCCAGCCATTGGCTGGGCCTGCCCTTCCAGGCCTCATTTGCGATACGATCAGGCTTCCTCCCGATGAAGCTGCCCATGAGCGACCTGCCAACGCTGCACTACCTGTTCGCCGAATGCCGCAAACCCTGCCCTGAGCGCCCGGACGTAACGGCTATCGTGCTGTTCGCGCTGCTTAGCGAAGACGACGACGTGGTCTACCTGGAACTGCGCTACACCGACTTCGCCAGCGGTCAGTTTGAAGGCGACCACCTGTGGCTGTCGCTCGAAGAAGCGCTCGACGGCACCTTTGAAGATTACGGCATCGGCGAAGATGACTGGCGGCCACTTTCCGTCCGGGAGATAGCCCGTATCGATCGCAGTATCGAATAACGGTAGCGGCTATGTACCGGCGCTAGCGACGGCAGCCGTCCCACAGTTTCATGATCTGGGTCACCGCGGCATCCAGCGCTGAATGCTCGATGCCGTCACGGGCCAGAGTGGAAAGCCCCAGCAGAAAACTGTCGTAAGCCGATGTGAGTGCCTGAACATCGGTATCGCCGGCCAGCTCGCCATCGGCGATGGCCCGCTCGATACAGGCACGAATACCTTCTCGCGTGCGCTGGCGATTCTCGCTCGGCAGCGTCGCGCCGTCCTGAGGCGTGCATACGCCAATCACCCCAAGGGCCACCATGCAGCCGCGTGGATGGCCCGCTTCGCACTGCATTTTGGACGAACGCCGCAACGCCAGTTCGATGGCCTCGCGGGGCGGCAGCGTGTCATCGAACAGGCTTTCGGTCACCCTGCCATGGGTCTGCAGATACAGCGCCATCACCTCGTTGTAGAGCGCCTCCTTGGAGCCGAACGCGGCGTAGAAGCTGGGCGCTGAAATGCCGCCGGCAATACCTGCCTTCAGCTGACTCAAGGACGTGGCTTCGTAGCCGTGCTCCCAGAACAAATGCATGGCCTGCTCCAGTGCTGCTTGCCGATCGAATGTGCGTGGGCGCCCCATCTGTGCCATGTGAATCCTCCTGCCTGACGATATAAATACTAGTCGATACAAAAGTCATTGACCACCGGGAGCCGACAGGCCTACATTTATACCGATCGATATATAAATGAGTACCTCCCCATGACCGACTCCACGAAACCCGACGCCTTGCCCGTGTCCGCGCTGCTTGCCCTGGCGATGACCGGTTTCATCTGCATTCTCACCGAAACCCTGCCGGCGGGCCTGCTGCCGCAAATCAGTGCCGGCCTCGACGTCTCGCCCGCACTGGCCGGCCAGTTGGTAACCCTCTATGCCCTGGGCTCGCTGCTGGCGGCGATTCCGCTGACCATCGCCACCCAGGGGTGGCGGCGACGCAACGTGTTGTTGCTGGCAATCATCGGTTTTCTACTGTTCAACTCGATCACGGCCTGGTCGTCCAACTATGTGCTGACTCTGGTCGCGCGCTTTTTCGCCGGCATGGCGGCGGGCCTGGCCTGGAGCCTGATCGCCGGCTATGCCCGGCGCATGGTCGCCCCGCATCAACAGGGGCGCGCTCTGGCGCTGGCCATGGTCGGCACGCCCATCGCGCTGTCCCTCGGCGTGCCCATCGGCACCTGGCTCGGCGGCATGGTGGGCTGGCGCACGGCGTTCGGTTTGATGTCGCTGCTGAGCATCGGGCTCATCGTCTGGGTACTGGCCAAGGTGCCGGACTATCCCGGCCAGGCGCGTACCCAGCGTGTGCCCCTGCGCGCGGTATTGCTGACGCCAGGCGTGCGCCCGGTACTGGCCGTGGTGCTGACCTGGATGCTCGCCCACAACATGCTCTACACCTACATCGCGCCCTTCATCGCCCCGGCCGGGCTGGGCAGCCAGGTCGATATCGTGCTGCTGGCATTCGGTGTCGCCGCGCTGATCGGCATCTGGATCACCGGCCGCCTGGTCGACCGTCACCTGCGCCAGGCGGTGATCATCAGCCTCGCGACCTTCGCCCTGGTCGCCCTGCTGTTCGGCCTGTATGCCCAATCGGCCAGCGTGCTGTATGCCGGCGTGTTCGTCTGGGGGCTGACCTTCGGTGGCGCCGCAACGCTGTTGCAGACGGCCCTGGCCGATGCCGCCGGCCCCGGCGCCGACGTGGCGATGTCGATGAACGTGGTGATCTGGAACAGCGCGATTGCCGCAGCCGGCCTCAGTGGCGGCCTGCTGCTCGGCCAGTTCGGCGTCGGCGCATTCCCCTGGACCATGCTGGCATTGCTACTGATCGCCCTGTGGATCGCCTCGGCGGCCAGCCAGCACGGCTTCCCTTCCGGCCAGCGTCGCAGCGACGTGCTCGTCGCCGGTCATTGACCTGAACCTTCTGACAGGAGCTCATCCCATGCCCCACTCGAATCGCCAATCCGTCCTCGTCCTCGGCGGCAGCCGCGGTATCGGCGCTGCCCTGGTACGCCGCTTCGCCCGCGACGGCGCGCAGGTCACCTTCACCTACGCCAGTTCGGCGGCGCCGGCCCTCAGGCTCGCCGAGGAAACCGGCAGCACCGCCGTGCAACTCGACAGCGCCGACCGCCAGGCCCTGACCACAGGCATCGAAAACCTGGGCGCCCTCGACGTGTTGGTGGTCAACGCCGGCATCTTCATCGCCGGCGACCCGCTGGAACTGGATGCCGATGCCATCGACCGGCTGTTCACCATCAACATCCAGGCGCCTTACCACGCCGCCATCAGCGCTGCACGACAAATGCCGGACGGCGGGCGCATCATCTTCATCGGTTCGAACATCGCTGACCGTGCGCCCATGCAGGGCGTTGCCGCCTATGGCGCCAGCAAGGCGGCGCTGACCGGCATGGCCAAGGGCCTGGCCCGTGATTTCGGCCCACGCGGCATCACCGTGAACGTGGTGCAACCAGGCCCGACCGACACCGACATGAACCCCGCCGACGGCCCGCAGAACGCGTTGATGCACAGTTTCATGGCGATCAAGCGTCATGCCCGCAGCGACGAGATCGCCGGCATGGTGGCCTGGCTCGCAGGCAGCGAGGCCGGGCTGGTGACCGGCGCCGCACTGACCCTGGACGGCGGCTTTAGCGCCTGATAGGCCGTTTCGCTCAGGTTACCCGCTCGGCCACCGGCAGCTTGGCGATGGCCTCGCGGGTTTCCCGATCCTGGGCATCGCGCCAGGTGCGGAACGCGTCCAATTCGCCGCCCCAGGTTTTCATCACCCAGGCGAGTACCGCCAGGTCGTCGATCAGGCCGAGGCCAGGAATGAAATCGGGAATGGCATCGAGTGGTGACACGAAATAGATCAGGCCGGCCACGATGGCCACCAGCGCCTGGGGGTTGATCGCCCGATAGCTACCCCGCCACCAGGCCACGCACAGCTCCTGCAGCAAGCTCAGGTCGCTTCGCAACGACGACAGGCTGCGTGCCCCACCTCCGCTCTTGCGGGTCACGGCGAGCAACAATGCCGGCAAACGACCACGCTTGAGGAAGCGCTGGGCGACGGGCAGGTAACGGGCAAAATTCCACGGTGCTTTCATGACCACTCCTCGTCAGCCCGCACGGCTGCTGGGCTGTCTGTGGTTATCCACCATAGCTGTGGATAACCTTGTGAACAGTTATGGGATTAGCTTACCAAAGCCCCCTGCCATGCGGCCTCGCCACAGATCGGACATTTTTTATCCAGCCGATAAAACCTTGCTAAATCAACTAGTTAAAAAAATCAAAAGATTTCGTTAAAAACCTGACCAACTGAATAAGAAGCTTTGTCACAGTGTGCATAACCGCACTGTCAAGGCTTGTAATTCCTGTTCTTTGCGATTAGGAACCCGCCAAAAACGACAACGCCCCGACAGGCGGGGCGTTGTTTCAAGCAGCTGACGCTTATTGGGCCGGAGCGGCCTCAGGCGCTTGCGGAGCAGCTTGCTCCTGAGCGTTCTGATCCTTGATGCCCAGCAGCTCGAGGTCGAACACCAGTACCGAGTTGGCCGGAATGGCCGGGCTCGGGCTCTGGGCGCCGTAGGCCAGCTCGGCCGGGATGTACAGCTTGACCTTCTCGCCGACATGCATCAGTTGCAGGCCTTCGACCCAACCGGGGATCACGCCGCCAACCGGCAGGTCGATCGGGGTGCCACGCTCGATGGAGCTGTCGAACACGGTGCCGTCGGTAAGCTTGCCTTCGTAGTGAACGGTAACCACGTCATCAGCTTTGGGCTGAGCGCCATCGGCCTTCTTGACCACTTCGTACTGCAGGCCCGAAGCGGTGGTGGTGACGCCGTCACGCTTGCCGTTCTCTTCGAGGAATTTCTTGCCCGCTGCGGCAGCTTCTTCGTTCATCTTGGTCATGCGCTCTTCGGCACGCTTCTGCAGAGAGGCAAAGGCCTCGATCAGCTCTTCGTCCTTCAGGCGCTGTTCTTTCTTGCCGATGGCGTCTTCGATGCCTTGGGCAACGGCGTTCGGATCCAGGTCGTCCATACCTTCCTGAGCCAGGCTCTTGCCCATGTTCAGACCGATACCGTAGGACGCCTTCTGCGCCGGAGTTTCCAGTTTTACGTCGCTGGTTTGCGAATCACAACCGGCGAGCACCAGGCCCACCAGGGCGATCGCTGCTGCCAAACGATGCTGTTTCATGCTGATTCCTTGTCCGCTGCGCCCTAGGGCTATCGAGTGAAGGCGCGAGCTTAGGGTGTGTGAGTGTGTCAACGCAAGCCGCGGCGCCTGGATTTATCCAGGCAGACCACACGCGCTCTGCGAGAAGTGGCGAGCGGTGGCATCGAAGCCAACCTGATCGTTAGCACGCCGCGCCGATCTCGCGAAACAGCGACGTAACTGACTAGCCGATAAGAGTTTTTCTGCTCGCAGAAGTTCACTGGTGGCCTGCCTGGAACCACGCCCGGGCGACCCGCGAGGCGGACTCACGCCCGAGCACGCGGCTGATGCGCTGCCCCGCTTCGATCAGCCGTGGCAAATCCACCCCGGTCTCGATGCCCAGCCCCTGCAGCAGATAGAGCACGTCCTCACTGGCCACGTTGCCGGTCGCCCCCCTGGCATAGGGGCAGCCGCCAAGCCCGGCGACCGAGCTGTCGAACACCGCGATGCCCTCCAGCAGGCTCGCGTAAATATTGGCCAGCGCCTGCCCGTAGGTATCGTGAAAATGCCCAGCCAGGCGGTCATGCGGCACTTGCCGGCCCACCACCTCGAACAACCGCCGCACCGCGCTTGCGGTACCCACGCCGATGGTGTCGCCCAGGGACACCTCGTAACAGCCCATGGCCCGCAACTCGCCCGCTACCGCCGCCACCTGCTCGGCGGCGATGGCGCCCTCGTACGGGCAACCGAGCACGCAGGACACATAGCCGCGCACCTGCACGCCATGCTGCCGAGCCGCGTCCATCAGCGGTTCGAAGCGCTTCAGGCTCTCGGCGATGGAACAATTGATGTTGCGCTGCGAGAAGGCCTCGGAGGCCGCGGCGAACACTGCCACCTCGCGCACACCGACATCGAGCGCGGCCTGCAGCCCCTGCAGGTTGGGCGCCAGCGCCGCGTAGGTGACCCCGGGGCGCTGGGCGATGCCGGCAAACACCTCGGCGCTGCCGGCCATCTGCGGCACCCACTTGGGCGACACGAAACTGCCGACTTCTATATAGCCAAGCCCGGCGGCGCTCAGGTCATCGACCAGGCGCACCTTGTCGACCACGCTGATCGGCTGCTTTTCGTTCTGCAATCCGTCACGAGGGCCGACTTCCACCAGGCGAACATGCCGGGGCAGGCTCATGGCTGTGCCTCCAGTTCGACCAGCACCGATCCCTCGGCGATCAGCTCGCCCTCAGCGCAGCAGACGGCTTTGATGGTGCCGGCCTGGGGCGCGCGAATGCTGTGCTCCATCTTCATGGCCTCCAGCACCACCAGCGCGGCGCCCGCCTCGACGGACTGGCCGGGCGCAACCAGGACGCGCACGATGCTGCCGTTCATGGGCGCGGTGAGCCCACCCTGCTGCGCCGTACTGGCCGCGGCGGCGGCAAGCGGATCGAAACGACGCACCGCCAGCCACTCCACGCCCCAGCGCAGGTACAGCGTATCGCCTTCACGCACCGCGTTTTTCGGCGCGGTTACCGGCTCGACGTGTACGCAACGGGTGACCTCGCCACACGTCAGCGTCATCGGCGTGATAGCGGGCAAGGCGCTGCGCCAGGCATTACGTGCTGCCCAAGGCGAGAACGGATCGTCTGCTCGCTGGCGGGTGGCATCGGTAGCCAACATGGCCGCGCCCGCCTGCTGCCAGAAGGCCTCCGGCAACGCTGGCGCAGGCGGCAGCAACTGCGCCTGATGCCGTTCGATGAAGCCGGTATCCAGCTCGGCAGCGGCGAAAGCCGGGTGAGCGAGGATGCGCTGCAGAAACGCCAGGTTGGTCTTGAAGCCCCCCACCAGCGTCTCGGCCAACATGGCCAGCAGCCGCTGCCGGGCTTCCTCGCGGTTCTCGCCCCAGGCGATCAGCTTGGCCAGCATCGGGTCGTAGAACGGCGACACCTCGTCGCCCTGCGCCACACCACTGTCGACCCGTCGCCCCGACCCTGCCGCGGGCTCACGATACGGGTCGAGATGCCCGCTGGCCGGCAGGAAGCCACCTTCGGGATCCTCGGCATACAGGCGCACCTCGATGGCGTGCCCCAGCAGCGGCACCTGTTCCTGGCCGATCGGCAGCGGCTCGCCACGGGCTACGCGGATCTGCCAGGCGACCAGGTCGAGGCCGGTGATCGCTTCGGTCACCGGGTGCTCGACCTGCAGGCGGGTGTTCATCTCCATGAAGAAGAAGTCGCCGCGAACATCGAGCAGGAATTCCACGGTGCCGGCGCCCACGTAGCCGATGGCCTGGGCGGCCCGTACCGCGGCCTCCCCCATGGCCCGGCGCAGTTCGGGCGACAGCCCGGGCGCCGGGGCCTCTTCAACCACTTTCTGATGGCGGCGCTGGATCGAGCAATCGCGCTCGTTCAGGTACAGGCAGTTGCCATGTCCGTCGGCGAATACCTGGATTTCCACGTGGCGTGGTTGCAGCACGTATTTCTCCACCAGCATGCGCCCATCACCGAACGCCGACCGCGCTTCGCGCTGCGCCGAGGCCAGGGCATCGGCCAGGTCGGCCTCGCGCTCGACGATCTTCATGCCCTTGCCGCCGCCGCCAGCCGTAGCCTTGAGCAGCACCGGGTAGCCGATCTGCTCGGCAGCCTTGCGGAAGGTTTCCACATCCTGATCATCGCCGTGGTAGCCGGGCACCAGCGGCACGCCGGCCGCTTCCATCAGCGCCTTGGCCGCCGACTTGCTACCCATGGCATCGATGGCGCTGGCCGGTGGGCCGAGAAAGATCAGCCCGGCAGCTTCGAGCTTGCGGGCGAAGGTGGCGTTCTCGGACAGGAAGCCGTAGCCGGGATGGATGGCCTCGGCGCCGCTGGCTCTTGCAGCCTCGATGACCTTGTCCATCAGCAGGTAGCTGTCACCGGGCTTGGCGCCGCCCAGGTCGATGGCGATGTCCGCTTCGCGTACGTGGCGGGCGTTGCGGTCGATGGTGCTGTGTACCGCCACCGTGGTAAGCCCCAGCGCCTTGGCAGTGCGCATGACCCGGCAGGCGATTTCGCCACGGTTGGCGATCAGCAGTGTGGTGATGGTTTCCATGACTGGGCCTGCCAGGCGGGTGTGCGTTTGTGCAGAAAGGCGTTGAGACCCTCCTGCCCTTCTTCGCTGATGCGGATGCCAGCGATCACGCTTTCCGTGCGCAGGCGCAGGGCGTCGCTCAGCACGCCGCTGCCGACGCCGTGCAGCAGCGTTTTGGTTTCGCGCATGGCCTGCGGGCTGTTGAGTAGCAGCGTGGCAATCCACTGCTCCAGCTCGCTCTCCAGCTCGGCCAGCGGATAGCACTCGGCGAGCAGGCCCAGCTCCCGGGCGCGTTCACCGCTGAAGCGCTCGGCACTCAGGGCATAACGGCGTGCCGCCCGCTCGCCGATGGCCTGCACCACGTAAGGGCTGATCACCGCGGGCGCCAGGCCGATGCGCACTTCGGAGAGGCTGAACAGCGCGTCACTGGCACCGATGGCGATGTCGCAACAGGCGGTCAGGCCTACCGCACCGCCGAACGCCGCGCCCTGCACCACCGCGAGGGTCGGGCATGGCAGGTGGTAGAGCAGGTTCATCAACTCGCCCAGCTCATGGGCGTCGTGCAGGTTGGCGGCGTAATCCAGCTTGGCCGATGCCTGCATCCAGGCCAGATCCGCGCCGGCAGAAAAGTGCTTGCCGCGCCCGCGCAGGATCACGAAGCGCAGGCCGTCGTCGGCGGCCAGTTGGCGAAGGGCCTGGATCAGTTCGGCGATCATCTCGGCATTGAAGGCGTTGTGCTTGTCCGCACGGTTCAGCCACAGCGTGGCGACGCCGCGCGGGTCTTTTTCTAGTTGGATGGTGCTGAAGTGGGTCATGGCGATAGGCTCGAAATAGGCGCTGGCTCTGGTAGGCGGGGCTTTGGCCGCGAGCTCTGCTGAAGCTGTTGCGGCTAAAGCCCCTCCCACGGATTACATGCGGAACACGCCGAAGCGTGTCGGCTCGATGGGCGCACTGAGGCTGGCGGAAATCGCCAGGGCCAGTACCTCGCGGGTTTGCGCCGGATCGATCACGCCGTCGTCCCACAGCCGTGCACTGGAATAGAAGGCATGGGCCTGGCGCTCGTACTGTTCGACGATGGGCTGCTTGAGGCGCTGCTCGTCTTCGGCGGAAAACACCTGGCCGGCGCGCTGCGCCTGCTCGTGCTTAACCTGCACCAGCACGCCCGCGGCCTGCTGCGCGCCCATCACGCCAATCCGCGCGTTGGGCCACATCCACAGGAAGCGTGGGTCGTAGGCACGGCCACACATGCCGTAATTGCCGGCACCGAAGCTGCCGCCAATGATCACCGTGAACTTTGGCACCCGGGCGCAGGCCACCGCGGTGACCAGCTTGGCGCCATGTTTGGCGATGCCGCCCTCTTCGTATTTCCTGCCGACCATGAAACCGGTGATGTTCTGCAGGAACAGCAACGGAATGCCGCGTTGGCAAGCCAGTTCGACGAAGTGCGCGCCCTTCTGCGCAGCCTCGGCGAACAGGATGCCGTTGTTGGCCAGGATGGCGATCGGGTAGCCGTGCAGATGGGCGAAGCCGCACACCAGGGTGGTGCCGAACAGCGCCTTGAATTCGTCGAACTGCGAGCCGTCGACGATCCGCGCGATCACCTCGCGCACGTCGAACGGCTGCTTGGCGTCGGCGGGAATCACCCCGTACAACTCATCGGCGGCATAGCGCGGCACTACTGGCGTTTGCACCTGCAACTGGCCGCGCTTGCGCCAGTTGAGGTTGGCCACGCAGCGCCGCGCCAGGGCCAGCGCGTGTTCGTCGTTCTCGGCGTAATGGTCGGCCACGCCGCTGGTTTTGCAATGCATGTCGGCGCCGCCGAGTTCCTCGGCGCTGACCACCTCACCAGTGGCGGCCTTCACCAGCGGCGGGCCAGCGAGAAAGATGGTCGCCTGTTCGCGCACCATGATGGTTTCATCGCTCATCGCCGGCACGTAAGCGCCGCCAGCGGTGCACGAGCCCATCACCACGGCGATCTGGGCGATGCCCTGGGCGCTCATGTTGGCCTGGTTGAAGAAGATCCGCCCGAAGTGCTCGCGATCAGGGAACACCTCGTCCTGGCGCGGCAGGTTGGCGCCACCGGAATCCACCAGATAGAGGCACGGCAGGCGGTTTTCCAGGGCGATGGCCTGGGCACGCAGGTGCTTCTTGACGGTCAGCGGGTAATAGCTGCCGCCCTTCACCGTGGCGTCGTTGGCGATGACCATGCACTCGACGCCCTCGACCCGGCCGATGCCGGCAATCACCCCGGCGGCGGCAACCTCTTCGTCATACACCTGATAAGCGGCCAGCGCGCCGACTTCCAGAAACGGCGAACCGGGATCGAGCAGCCGGTCGATGCGCTCGCGCGGCAGCAGCTTGCCCTTCGCAGTGTGCCGCTCCTGGGACTTGGCCCCGCCGCCCTCGCGGGTCTGGGCCAACAAGGTGCGTAGCTCATCGACCTGAGCGAGCATCGCCTCGCGGTTGGCGGCGTACTCAAGGGAGCGGACATTCAATTGGGTGTGCAGTGTTGCCATGGCGCGGCTCCGACTGACGGACACCGTTAAAACGAGCTGAGCGTCAACGGTGTCCTGAAACAGGAAGACGAGGGGCTCCGATCAAGCCGTTTCGTTGAACAGCTCGCGGCCGATCAGCATGCGGCGGATCTCGCTGGTGCCGGCGCCGATCTCGTAGAGCTTGGCGTCGCGCCACAGGCGGCCGACCGCAAACTCGTTGATGTAACCGTTGCCGCCGAGGATCTGGATCGCCTCGCCGGCCAGCCAGGTGGCCTTTTCAGCGGCGTAGAGAATCACCCCGGCGCAATCCTTGCGGACCTGGCGCGCGTGCTCGCTGCCCAGCGCATCGAGCTGCTTGCCGACGGCGTACAGGTAGGCGCGACAAGCCTGCTGGGTGGTGTACATATCAGCGAGCTTGCCCTGGATCAGCTGAAACTCGCCGATGCTCTGGCCGAACTGCTTGCGGTCGTGAACGTATGGCACCACCACATCCATGGCAGCCTGCATCAGCCCCAACGGCCCGCCAGAGAGCACGGCGCGTTCGTAATCCAGGCCACTCATCAGCACCCGCGCGCCCTCGCCGACGCCGCCCAGCACGTTCTCGGCCGGCACCTCGACATCCTGAAACACCAGCTCGCCGGTATGCGAGCCGCGCATGCCGAGCTTGTCGAGTTTCTGGGCTACCGAAAACCCCTTGCTGCCCTTCTCGAGAATGAAGGCGGTCATGCCCTTGGCGCCAGCGGCGGGATCGGTCTTGGCATAGACCACCAGCACGTCGCAATCCGGGCCATTGGTGATCCACATCTTGCTGCCGTTGAGCACGTAATGATCGCCTTTGCGGTCGGCGCGCAGCTTCATCGACACCACGTCGGAGCCGGCGTTGGGCTCGCTCATGGCCAGTGCGCCGATATGGTCGCCGCTGATCAGTTTGGGCAGGAAGCGGCGCTTCTGTTCGTCGCTGCCATTGCGGTTGATCTGATTCACGCAGAGATTGGAATGGGCTCCGTAGGACAGGCCGATGCCGCCGGCGGCGCGGGAGATTTCCTCCATGGCGACCATATGTGCCAGGTAGCCCATGCCGGCGCCGCCATACTCCTCGCTCACGGTCAGGCCGAGCAGCCCCATGTCGCCGAACTTGCGCCACAGGTCCATGGGAAACTGATCCTTGCGGTCGGCTTCGGCAGCGCGTGGGGCGATTTCCTTGGCGGCGAAACCGGCGACCGCGTCGCGCAGCATGTCGATTTCCTCACCGAGGAAGAAATTCAGGCCCGGCAGGGTGTTCATCTCACGACGCTCCATTGTTGTAGTTGTTTGGATGGGTCAAGGGTGGCGATCAAGCGCTGATGGGAATGTCCTTCAAGGCCGTCAGGCAGCGCTGCTCGGCGGTATCGAGTTCGCGCTGCATCTGTTGGATGTCGAGCAATTGACGAGCGAGGTGCTCGCGGCGCTCGGCGATCTTTTCCAGGAAATGGTCGAGCTGCTTGCGGTTGCCGCCGGCCGGATCGTAGAGGTCGATCAATTCTTTGCACTCGGCCAGGGAGAAGCCGATGCGCTTGCCACGCAGGATCAGCATCAGCGTCACCCGGTCACGGGCGCTGTAGATGCGTTCCTGACCACGCCGCTCGGGCGCGAGCATGCCCTGCTCCTCGTAGAAGCGAATGGTGCGGGTGGTGACGCCCAGCTCCTGGGCGAGATCGGAAATGCTGTGGGAGACGCTCATGGTGGATAGCCAGCCGACAATTACCTTTACGTAAACGTAAGCTTGCAACCGCATGACTGTCAAATCGATCGATAACCGCCTGGCTGAAACGAAAAAGGCATCGCCTCCGAGGCCATGCCTTTGATTGATTCAAGGCTGCGGCTTGCCGTCCCACGGCACGCCATCGAGGGGGCGACGCCGCGCCATCTCTTCTTCATCGAGGCCTTCGCCGGCACCGATATCGCCTTCGCTGACGATGCTCAGGTCACGATCAGCAGGTTTGTCGTCACCGCGCTCGTTTGGCGAACGAGCTCCGGAATCGTCGATCAGGGTTTCCGGGCTGAGGTCGTCCATACTCACGCCATCTTCGTGGCGGCCTTCCCTGAGGGTTTCGCCGCCGCTCTGCCCCGCTTCGCGAACGCGCTCGTCGGGGTATTCGTGTTGCACCTCGTCGGCTGGGCGACGGTCGCCGATACGCCCTTCGCGATCATCCTGGCGGTCGCTGAAGTCGAGCTGCTCGATCGACCCCATGCGATCCTCCATGTCGTCGATCTCGTGGGGCGTGGGCGATTGCTTGGATGTGCTCATGATGGTCTCCACTGTGGGTCTATCTGGTGGACTCGCCCCACAGCGGGAAAATTCAGGAAAAGTGACGAGCTCAACCCTCGCCGACCAGTTGCTCGAGTGCCTCCTCGATCACGCTGTCGCTGGTCGGCCGTACCAGGCGAGTGACCTCAACGCCATCACGCAGCAGCACCAGGGTCGGCCACAGCTTGACCCGCAAGGAGCGCCCCAATGGCCGGCCACTGCCATCCTCGATTTTCAGGTGCTGCACTTCGGGGTAATCCGCCAGCACCTTGGCCAGCAGCGGCTGGGCAGCCTGACAGTGGCCGCACCAGTCGGTGCCGAACTCAAGCAGGGTCATACCGGGTATCGCCTGCACTTCGGCGGGCGTCGGGGCGGTGGCGCTATAGGGATTGCTCATGGGATTTCCTCGCCGATGGCAGAAACGAAACCGCCCCGTTCAGGCGGGGCGGTCGGGGGTTGCAGGGTATCAAACGCCGTCGCTGACTTTCTTGACGACTGGCTTGACCCGCTCGGCGATCTCGCCTTCCAGGCGGCTCACGGTATCAGTGATTCGGTCGACTTCAGGACGCATCGAGCGGGCGTCTTCCATGATGCTCTTGAGCCGGCAATGGCCACTCAGGCCACGGGCCACCAGCATGCCGCCGAACGCCGCGCGCATCAGGCCGAGCACGCCGCCGCGCTTGAGGCCGCCGCGGGCCATGGCGATACCGCTGCCAATGGACAACGCGCGCTCCCAACCCTGGACGTTACTGCTGCCTTGTTTATCAGAAATGGACATCGCGTTCGCTCCGTTCGGTGATTGATATGCAACCGACTGACCGAAGCGGCCTGGCGTTCGACCCCGCCGACAGGCGGATCAACGGCTTCCCATTACCGAAAATGGCACCGGTGATGATCGCCACGAGGTGCACGGGCCAGTACCACAGGCTCCTTATAGCGGTGGCTCACGGAAACGCGAACTGACCGTTGCCCCCGAGCCCAATCAAAGTACCGGTCCAAGCAGCCTGCCGACGTCAGCCTATGGAACAGAGCCTGCGCCCCGGCCTGTCGCTGTCCAACGGTGACCTGAGTATCCAGCTGCTCGATCAGCCAGACCGTATGGGCGCTGGTGGCTATGATGGTAGCCTTGCCCATCTGGCGAATCGGGCGAGTCCGCTGCAAGGCAGCGGCGCTGCACAGCGCCAGCTGACCCCCACCGAATCCGACTTCCTCGGGAGCCTGAACCGTTTTTGGAGCAGCCATGCATATCGTCATCCCCGATGACTACCAGAACGTCATTCGTAGCCTCGACTGCTTCGCCACCCTGGCCGACCATCAGGTCAGCCTCTATCACGACGCCGTGGATGACGTGCAGGTGCTGGCCGAACGCTTCGCCGATGCCGATGCGCTGGTGCTGACCCGCGAACGCACCCGCGTAGGTGAAGCACTGCTGGCATGCCTGCCGAACCTCAAGCTGATCAGTCAGACCGGCAAGGTGTCCAGCCATCTGGATGTAGAGGCCTGCACCCGCCATGGCGTGGCGGTGATGGAAGGCCGCGGCTCACCCATCGCGCCGGCCGAACTGACCTGGGCGCTGATCATCAATGCGCGGCGCCAGTTGTTCCCGGCCATGCAGGCCATGTACGCCGGCCAGTGGCAGACCAACCTCGGTCAGCGCCTGGCCGGGCAAACCCTGGGCATCTGGGGCTACGGCAAGATCGGCCAACGCCTGGCCCGTTACGCCCAGGCCTTCGAGATGCCCGTGCTGGTATGGGGTAGCGAATCATCACGCCAAGCCGCGGTTGCCCATGGCCACCAGGCCGCTTCGTCGCGCGAAGCCTTTTTCGCCGAAGCCGATGTGCTCACCCTGCACCTGCGCCTGGCCCAGAGCACTCGGCACCTGGTTACCGCTGCCGATCTGGCGCTGATGAAGCCTGGCGCCTTGCTGGTCAACACCAGCCGCGCCGAACTGATCGCGCCGGGCGCATTGCTAGCGTCCTTGAATAAGGGCCGCCCCGGTTTCGCAGCGCTGGATGTCTTCGAGCAGGAGCCGCTGCTCGATGCGAATCATCCCCTGCTGCGCCATCCGGGCGTGCTGTGCACACCGCATCTGGGGTATGTGGAGCGCGACGGTTATGAGCTGTATTTCGGTGACGCTTTCGCCAATGTACGCGCCTTCTTCGCTGGCGAAAACTGCGTGCTGGCCAACCCGCAAGTCGTTTCGAAGAGATGAAAAAGACGAGGCGGTATACAGCGCCGCTTTCCTATATACCGGCGGGCAGCTATCAATGAATAGCCTGCCACTTCTATCTTTCCTTATATAGCCACGAACAAGTTCGGCAATGATGTCGTTATGCCGCACTGACCGATGCCTGCCATGGCAGTTGGCCAGCAATTAACGACTCATGCCTATATATAAAAGTGCTTCATTGCACGCAGCAATGAGCCGTTGTCATTACAGGCTACGCCCCGTGCAGCGGATACCTGGACGGCATCATCGCCAGACTCTGCTGATAGCCTAATGCCTCCAGAGTAGGGGCTCCACGAGCCGGGCGTTTTCGAAATGACACCTTGAGTAGCTATCGTCAGTCTTATGAAGTGCGCATCAACGGAAAACTGCCGCCAGTATTGCGCCAACTATCGCCACGGTTTTTTCGAGTATAAAGCGCTGCTCTCAGCCAATATCCAGCCCGGCACGGACATTGCTCACCTTATATATAAGCACTGCCAATTAATCTGGCTGTCATGCGCTGAGCCTATTATTCAACTCGCGAAATCAGCGCATTACACGGATAGCCGGAGTATCCAATGGAGCGCTCTGCGGCGATGCTTTGCCGGAGGGCGCACCGGCAGGCGGCGAATACAGCGCTCATGCGCCAAAAACACGCACGAAAAAGTTCAGTATTTTTTTATGGTGTCGCAGGTCACGAGTTTACTGGCCCCCGGGGAACTTCTTAGGAGAGCCGACAACCAATGACTCATGAAAAATGGCCGCAAGTCAATGCGATAGGTAACTGACACCCCTTTTGTCAGCACCCGATCACGATGCCAAGCGACCTAGCCCATCAAGTGATAGACCCCGAGAAGGGATTTGGCACCATGAAACTCACCACGATACTGACGGCTTCACTAGCAGGTACGCTGTCTACAGCCAGCTGGGCCACAGACCCACAACACATCGACCTGGCTGGGTTCGAGTTCACGCCAACTCTGGATGTCGGCGAAAGCTACGACAGCAACTACCGCGGCCTGAGCGACAACGTTCGCTCCTCCTGGGTGACCAGCATCAACCCGAAATTCCTGCTCAGCGCCGAGACCCGCAACACCGGCTACCAGCTCGAGTACGAAATCAACGATCAAAATTACCACTCCGACGACAACGCCAGCCACACCGACCAGCACCTGCGCTTTCGCAGCATCATGGAATTCAACTCGCGCAATCGCCTGCGCTGGAATCTGGGTTATCACCGCGTCGAGGAAACCACCGACGTGAGGGACCCCGACGATGACGAAAACGACAAGTACAACCGCGGTGTGGCCGGTGCCGTGTACACCTACGGTACCCAGACCGGGCTCAACCAGATCGACTTCGGCGTCAACTACGAATCCATTCGCTATCGCAACAGTGGCGACCTGAACGAAGACCAGGATCGCGACAGCACCATGCTCAACACCGTCTGGTATCACCGCCTGGGTGGCAGCGCCCGCTCCCTGGTGGAGCTGCGCCACACCATCAACCAGTACGTGCTCAGCAACAGCGACCGCGACAGCACCGATGACGCCGCACTGTTCGGCGCCACCTGGGACGCCACCGCCAAGACCTCCGGCACCGTACGCCTGGGTGCCCAGCGCAAGAATTTCGACAGCAGCACTCGCCAGGACTACACCAGCCCAATGTGGGAAGTTGGTGTGCAGTGGGAACCGCGCACCTACTCCATCGTCAAACTCGACACGCGTCGCTCTTTCGATGAAGGCGAAGATGGTGCCAGTACCGTCGAGGACACCACCACACGCCTGGGTTGGGAACACGAATGGTCGGCCTTCATCAGCTCGGAGCTGTTCTACCGCTACTCCGAACGTGACTACAAGGCGACCGATCGTAAGGACGACCGTACCGGCTACGGCCTGGAGCTGACCTATTCCCCGCTTCGCTGGGCTGATGTATCGCTGGGCTACCGCCACACCGAAAATGATTCGAGCGTGCGGGAGAAATCCTATGACCGGAACATCTATCAGCTGTCGTTGAGCTTGAGCCTCTAACACCCGGGCTCCTCAGCAGGGTGACGATGCAGTCGTCACCACCCCTATCAACCTTTTCCCGTTTGTCCTACCAGGCGAGCGGCGGGCGCCCTTTTTCCAGCGCCTGATGAACTAGCAACTACAAGGAGTATGCGGATGTCAGTCCACTATCTGTTCAAAGCCTTCTCGCTGCTGCTGATGCTCGCATTCGCAGCCAGCGCACAGGCCAACCCGCAGTATCGGTTGAGCTCTGGCGACGTGATCAAGATCAGCGTCTTCGGCGAGCCGGATCTGTCCTTCGAGGAAATCCGTCTCAACGATGCAGGCACCTTCTCCTATCCGTTTCTCGGCGCCATCGAAGCCAGCGACAAGACCGCAGCCGACATCGAGCGCATCATCACCGAGCGCCTCAAGGCCGATGGCTACCTGGTCGACCCGCGCGTCTCGGTCGCCGTCTCCACCTACCGCGAGTTCTACATCAGCGGTGAAGTGAAATCCCCAGGTGGCTACCCCTATCAACCCGGCCTGACCCTGGACCGTGCCATCGCACTGGCTGGCGGTCTGACCGAACGCGCCTCGACCAAACGCATCACCATCGCACGCGGCACGGGCGAATCCCGCGCCTCGGAAAAAGCCACGCTCGACACCCTCGTCAAGCCGGGTGACACCATCACCATCGATCAAGGGTTCTTCTGAATATGAACAGTCCTGCACGAACGATCCGACAGTGGCAACCCTCGCCCTCGGAAGCAGATAGCGATTACATCGACCTGCGGCGCATCTGGAATGCCGTATGGATGCGCAAGTGGGCCATCGCCCTGTTCGTCGTGGTGGTCACCCTGATCACCGCGGTCGCCGTCTCCCGCATGACGCCGATCTACCGTGCCGTCGCCTCGGTGATGATCGAGACCAAGGGCACCCAGCTGGTGTCCTTCCAGCAGGTCACCGACACCACCGGTGCGGTGAACGAGTACCTGCAGACCCAACTCGGCCTGATCAAGAGCCGCGTGGTCGCCGAGAAAGTGGTTCGTGAACTCAACCTCACCGAACACCCGGACTTCGACCCGCGCCAGCAGCCGCAACCGCTGATCAATTTCGGTGGCATCACCCGCGGCCTGCAGAGCGCCCTGTCGATCACCGGCCTGGTGGACGAGCCCGAGCCGGCCAAGCCGATGACCGAGGCCGAGCTGCTCGATATCGTCACCAAGATCCTGATGGACCGCACCAACATCTGGGTCGAAGGCAAGAGCCAACTGGTCAACATCTCCGTCGATCTGCCGGATCGCCTGACCGCTGCCGCCATCGCCAACTCCCTGGCCAGCAACTACATCGACAGCCAGCTCGAAGCGCAGATGGAAATGTCGCTGTCGGCGACCACCTGGATGAACACCCGCCTCACCGAACTGCGCAGCTCGCTGCAGGAAGCCGAGAATCGCCTGCAGGCCTATCGCGAGGCTGAAGGCCTGGTGGACGTCAACGGCGTGGCCACCATCAGCAACAACGAACTGTCGCTGACCGGTGACCGCATGATCGACGCCCGTCGCCAGCGCGCCGAGGCCGAGAGCCAGTACCGTCAGGTGCAGTCCATGGGCAGTGGCGATTGGCGTCGCCTGGCCAGCGTGCCGGCCGTACTCGGCAACCCGCTGATCCAGCAGTTCAAATCCGAGGAAGCCCGCGCCCGCGCCAAGGTCGAGGAGCTGTCGCGTCGCTACGGTGACCGTCACCCGGCCATGCTCGCCGCCAAATCCGATCTGAGCGCCGCCTCGGCGAGCCTGCGTGCCCAGGTCGAGCAGGTGGTCGCCAGCATCGAGCGCAACTACCAGCTGGCCGTGGCCAACGAGAACTCGCTGAACGCCTCGTTCGACAAGAACAAGGAACAGATCCAGGACATCTCGCGCAAGGAATTCAAGGTGCGTGAGCTGACCCGCGACGTGGAGAGCAACCGCTCGCTGTACGAGACCTTCATGACCCGCCTGCGCGAAACCGCAGCGACTCAGGACGTCAACTCCAGCAACGCGCGAATCATCGACCAGGCCGTTGCCCCGCTACAGCCGGCGGCGCCAAACCAGAAGCTGATCATCGTGCTGGCGGCAGGCCTTGCCCTGGTCTTCGGCATGGCCCTGGCCATCGTCCGCGACATCCTCAACAACACCTTCAAAAGCGCCGACGATGTCGAGACCAAGCTGAACCTGCCGGTACTGGGCATCGTTCCGCTGATCGCCAATAACTCCAAGTACACCGCTGCGCACCTGTTCGAGCATGGCGAGGACCCGCGCTTCTGCGAGTCGATCCGCACCATTCGCACCAGCCTGATGCTGGCCGATACCAGCCGTTCCCAGAAGGTTTTGGTGGTCACCTCGTCGTCGCCCGGCGAAGGCAAGAGCACCCTGGTGGCCAACATGGCGTTTGCCCTCAGCCAGCTGCAACGCGTGCTGCTGATCGATGCCGACCTGCGCCGCCCGACCCTGGCCAAGAGCTTCGACTTCCCGGTCGGCACCCCTGGCCTGGCCAACCTGATCACCGGCAGCGCCAAGGTCGAAGAGTGCATCCACAACATGGGCACCAACCTGGACATGCTGCCGGCCGGCGCGGTACCGCCGAACCCGCTGGAGCTGCTGGCCTCGCCGCGTTTCGCCAAGTTCCTGGACATGATCAAGGAGCGTTACGACCACATCATCATCGATTCGCCGCCCAGCCAGGCCGTGAGCGATGCCGTGCTGCTGTCCACCTTCGCCGATGCGGTGATCTACGTGGTCAAGGCCGACGGCACCCCGATCCCGCTGGCCCAGCGTGGCGTCGGCCACCTGCTGCAGAGCGGTGCTTCGGTAATGGGCGTGGTGCTCAACCAGGTGGACGTGGAGAAGGCTGCACGCTCCGGCGAATACAGCGGTTACTACGACCACTACGGCTACAGCGACCGCAAGGCCTGATAACCGCCATGACCCACCAGCGCATGACAGCAGGAGGTGCCCGATGATCGATCTACACAATCACCTGCTGCCGGGCATCGACGACGGCCCGGCAGACCTGCCGACCGCGCTGGACATGGCCCGCATGGCGGTGGCCAACGGCATCAGCCACGTGGTCTGCACGCCGCACATCCACATCGGCCGCTACGACAACGACAGCCGCACCATCGCCGAAACCTGCCGCCGCTTCAACGCTGCGCTGCAGGAGGCTGGCATCGACCTGAAGGTCGCTGCCGCCGCCGAGGTGCGCTTCTGCGGCGAGCTGATGACCCGCGTGCTGGACGGCAGCATCCCGTTCCTTGGTCAATGGGAAGGCAAGAAGGTACTGCTGCTGGAGTTTCCTCACGGGGATATGCCCTTCGGCGCCGAACGCCTGACCCAGTGGCTGCTGGCCAAAGGCATCGTGCCGATCATCGCGCATCCGGAGCGCAACAAGGCGCTGATGAACAACCCGAGCAAGCTCAAACCGTTCATCGAGCAAGGCTGCCTGCTGCAAGTGACCGCTGCCTCTGCCGCTGGTCGTTTTGGCGAGCGGGCAATGCACCTGGCTCACGAACTGCTGAGCAATCGCGTGGTCAGCATTATGGCGACTGATGCCCACAACCTGGATCACCGCCCTCCCCTATTACAAGAAGGTCTCCTGCAAGCCGCCCGGATCCTGGGCGAGAGAGAGGCCGAACGTCTGGTCATCGACACGCCCTGGCGCATCGCACACCAGCATTTCGCTTAGTTGACTGCCTGATAACGCGTGCCTGTCGGTTCAGGCCGCAGGATTCGTATTTGTTGGAGGTTGGAAAACCATGCGTCGAGAGTTCAGTTTCAGGGCGCAACCCTTTCAGCAGGCGCTGATGCGCTGCACGACCCTGGGCACGCCCGCCACCGCTGCAACCAAGGACATGTCGCCTCTCGTGCGTTCTCCGGAGGCCACTTACTTCATCGAAGATTTGCACGAGGATCGCCGCAAATGATTTCCAAACGGATCAATCCTGCCGAGAACCGCAGGGGACTCACGTTCTGGGGTCAATGGACCTGCGCCATTACTCTGGTCAGCATGCTGCTCTGCTACCTAGTCGTTCAGCGCTACGGTGACGTGCCCACCGAATATCGCCTGCTGATAGTCCTCACGGTGCTGGGTTCGGTACCGGCCTATGGTCTGCTGCGCGTGTACCACAAGCGCCTCGGTTACCTGACCGGCCTGGGTCATCTGCTCGGCGGCTGGTTGCTGCTGCTGGCCGGCCTGCTGTTCATCGCCTACTTCAGCCAGAGCCTGGAGCGTTTCTCTTTCGAGATCATGCGTGAATGGGCACTGCTGGGCTTCCTGGCGCAGGCCATCGCCTTCATCCCGCTGCGCTACTTCGCCCGCCTGCATTCGGAGAAGCTGCGCAACGAGCGCGTCTCACTGATCATCGGCTCGGGTGAAAAGGCCCACGAACTGGCCGAGCGCCTGACCGCCAACAACCGTGTGCCGCTGGTCGGCCTGATCGCCTCCAGCGACGATGCCCACACCCAGGACGGCCGCTTCCCGATCCTCGGCAAGCTGCAGCAACTGCGTGACGTCACCGAGCAACATGGCGTACGCCGTGTGTACATCGCCCTGACCCTGGACGAAATCTCGCACATCGAGAAGCTCTACATCGACCTGCTGGACATGAGCGTCGACGTGGTCTGGGTACCGGACTTCGGCAGCATGCCGCTGCTCAACCAGTCGATCTCGCAGATCGAACAGTTGCCGGCCATCTACCTCAACGAAAGCCCGATCAGCTCGCACCCGGCTGCGGTGTTCAGCAAGGAGCTGATGGACCGCAGCCTGGCCTTCCTGGCGCTGGTGGCCCTGAGCCCGGTGTTCATCATCGCGGCCATCGCCGTGAAACTGTCCTCGCCCGGCCCGGTGTTCTTCCTGCAGCCGCGCCACGGCTGGAACGGTGGCGTGATCCTGGTGTGGAAATTCCGCTCCATGCGCATGCACGACGACAAGGTCGTCAAGCAGGCGACCCGTGAAGACCCACGCATCACCCCGGTTGGCCGCTTCCTGCGCCGCACCTCCATCGACGAGCTGCCGCAGCTGATCAACGTGCTGCGTGGCGAGATGTCGCTGGTCGGCCCACGCCCGCACGCAGTGGCCCACAACAACTACTACAGCGACAAGATTCTCGCCTACATGGCCCGTCATCGCCTCAAGCCGGGCATCACCGGCCTGGCTCAGGTGACCGGTCACCGTGGCGAAACCGAAACCCTGGAAAAAATGCAGCAGCGCGTGGAGAAGGACCTGGCCTACATCAACAACTGGTCCCTGTGGCTGGACATCAAGATCCTGGTGAAGACGCCCTTCACCCTGTTCTCGCGCGACATTTACTAACGCGCCCGTTTTGGCGCACGTAACGATTAACGTTAACTCAAGGAAAGTTTATCCATGAATATCACTGTCGTTGGAACCGGCTATGTCGGCCTCGTCACCGGCGCCTGTATCGCCGAGATGGGCAACACGGTTGTCTGCGTGGATGTCGATCCGAAAAAGATCGAGAACCTCAAGAAAGGCATCCTGCCGATTTACGAGCCGGGTCTGGAAACCGTGGTGGAAGAGAACTTCGAGGCCGGTCGCCTGCTGTTCACCACCGCGCTGCCAGAAGCGATGGAGCAATCGGACATCATCTTCATCGCCGTCGGCACGCCGCCTGGCGAAGACGGCTCGGCCGACCTGCGCTACGTGCTGGAAGTGGCGCGCCAGGTCGGCAGCCTGATGACTCGCCACACCACCGTGATCAACAAGTCCACCGTGCCGGTCGGCACTGCCGACCTGGTGCGCGCCGAGATCCTCGAGCAGCTCGAGCTGCGCGGCAAGAGCATCAGCTTCGATGTGGTCTCCAATCCTGAATTCCTCAAGGAAGGCGCCGCGGTCGACGACTTCATGCACCCGGACCGCATCATCGTCGGTACCGACAGCGAGCGCGCCCGTCAGGTGATGAGCGAGCTGTACGCGCCCTTCATCCGCAACAACCCGCGCATCAAGTTCATGGGCGTGCGTGATGCGGAAATGACCAAATACGCCGCCAACGCCATGCTGGCCACGAAGATCTCCTTCATGAACGAGATCGCCAGCCTGTGCGACCGCCTCGATGTGGACATCGAGAACGTGCGCCTGGGCATCGGCTCGGATCAGCGCATCGGCTATCACTTCATCTACGCCGGCTGCGGCTACGGCGGCTCGTGCTTCCCGAAAGACGTCAAGGCGCTGATCAGCATCGCTCACCAGAACGACTTCGAGCCCAAGCTGCTGCAGGCCGTCGAAGCCCGTAACGATCAGCAGAAGCAGTCGCTGTTCAACAAGCTGTCCGCGCACTTCGAGGGCGACCTCAAGGGCCGTAACTTCGCCGTTTGGGGCTTGGCGTTCAAGCCAGGTACCGACGACATGCGCGAAGCGCCCAGCGTGGTGCTGATCAACAGCCTGATCAACGCCGGCGCCAAGGTCAAAGCCTTCGATCCGGTCGCCCGTGAAACGGCGGTACGCGAGTTCCCGGAGCACTGGTTCAACGAAGGTCGCCTGCAGATCGTCGACGGCCAGTACGAAGCCGCCATCGACGCCGACGCCCTGGTGCTGGTCACCGAGTGGAAGCCGTTCCGTCGCCCTGACTTCAAGGCGCTGAAGAAGCTGCTCAAGCAGCCGGTGATCATCGACGGCCGCAACCAGTACGACCTCGGCCAGGTGAACCGTGAGGGCTTCGACTATTACGGCATTGGTCGTAAGCAAGTGAACGGCTGAGCCGCCGCTGACATGGACGTCATCACTCACACCCGCTTGGCCCACCCTGCCCGGCACGCCCACCAGGCGTGCAGGAAGCAACGCGGCGCAAAAGCTTTTGCGCCGCGCCAACACGCTGCACACCTCGTCTGCCACCGCCACCCGCCCAGCACCTGCTCAGGCGTGCGAAGCGGTGTCCGGCGTGGGGTGCTAGCCGTGATCGGCGCAACCCCTTTTCAACAGAGACCGGCTTCGATCCTATGACCGAACAATTGCCCACTATCGTCGTCATCGGCTACAACCGCCCCAAGAGCCTCAGCCGTCTGCTGGGCTCCCTGATCCAGGCGCAGTACCCCGAAGGCAACGTGCGCCTGGTGATCAGCCTCGACAACTCCGGCAACCCGGAGCCACGCAAGGTCGCCGAAGCACTCGACTGGCCCCACGGGGAAAAGCGCATCATCGCCCATCCGCAGCGCCTCGGCCTGCGCCAGCACGTACTGAGCTGTGGCGACCTGACCGAGCAGTACGGCGACGTGATCATCCTCGAGGACGATCTGTTCGTTTCACCGTTCTTCTACGACTACACCCACAAGGCCCTGCAAGCCTATGCCGATGACGCCGGCGTGGCCGGCATCAGCCTGTACAGCGTGCAGTTCAGCCAGACCGTGGACCTGCCCTTCATGCCGGTCGACGATGGCGACTCCCACGTGCACTTCATCCAGATGGCCGCATCCTGGGGCCAGGCCTGGTCGCGCCGGCACTGGCAGGGCTTTCGCCAGTGGTTGGAAAGCAACGGCACCGATATCAGCCATATCGATGGCATCCCGGCGGACATTCGCGGCTGGCCGGAGTCCTCGTGGCTCAAGCTGTACACCGCATACATCATTTCCCGGGACCTGTACTTCGTGTACCCGTTCCGCTCGCTGACCACCAATTTCGGCGATCCGGGTCAGCACTTCAACATCGCCTCGTCGCGCTTCCAGGTGCCGATCCAGCAGAAGGCGGTCGATTACAAATTCGCTCGCCGCGAGGACAGCCTGTCGGTCTACGACGCCTATTGCGAGCTGCTGCCGTCGTGCATCAAGCGCCGCAACCCGGTGCTCGCCGATTACGATTTCACGGTCAATCTGTACGGCAGCAAAACCTGCAAAGGGCTGCAACTGACCCGTACCCACGCCCGTGGCCTGCACAATTTCGCCCTTTCCATGAAGCCCATGGAACTGAGCATCCTGCACAACATCGAAGGTGAGGGCTTGGCCCTGATCGACTCCGCCGACCTCACCAGCGACAGCAAAGTGCGGCAAAAGGCGGAGTACGACATCTACCGTTTCTTTTACAAGTTTCCGTCGGTACGGATCATTTTTCTCGGCGTCATGGAACGTCTGCAATTGCTGCTCAAGCGCGCCTGATCCACCGACCGCGCGCAGCGATTTGGCTACAGCTCTCTAATCAATTGGACATCGCAGGTATTGCAATGGAACAGAAAAAAGCACTCATCACCGGTATCACAGGTCAGGACGGTTCCTACCTTGCCGAGTTCCTTCTGGAGAAAGGCTACCAGGTGCATGGCATCAAGCGCCGCGCGTCGTCCTTCAACACCCAGCGTGTGGATCACATCTATCAGGATCCGCATGTCGACAACCAGAACTTCATCCTCCACTACGGCGACCTCAACGACTCGTCGAACCTGACCCGCATCATCCAGGAAGTACAGCCTGACGAGGTCTACAACCTCGGCGCGCAATCCCACGTAGCGGTCAGCTTCGAAGCGCCGGAATACACCGCCGACGTCGATGCCATGGGTACCCTGCGCATCCTCGAAGCCATCCGCCTGCTGGGCCTGGAAAAGAAAACCCGTTTCTACCAGGCCTCCACCTCCGAGCTGTACGGCCTGGTGCAGGAAATCCCGCAGAAGGAAACTACCCCCTTCTACCCGCGCTCGCCCTATGCGGTCGCCAAGCTGTACGCCTACTGGATCACCGTCAACTACCGCGAAGCCTATGGCATGTACGCGTGCAACGGCATCCTCTTCAACCACGAGTCGCCGCGTCGTGGCGAGACCTTCGTGACCCGCAAGATCACCCGGGGCCTGGCCAACATCGCCCAGGGCCTGGAGCCTTGCCTGTACATGGGCAACATGGACGCGCTGCGCGACTGGGGTCATGCCAAGGACTACGTGCGCATGCAGTGGATGATGCTGCAGCAGGAGCAACCGGACGACTTCGTGATCGCCACCGGCGTGCAGTACTCGGTGCGTGAATTCATCACCTGGTCGGCGGCCGAACTGGGCGTGCACCTGCGCTTCGAAGGCACCGGCGTGGACGAGCAAGGCATCGTCGAGCGCATCGACGGCGACAAGGCACCGGCGCTGAAAGTCGGCGACGTGATCGTGCGTGTCGACCCGCGCTACTTCCGCCCTGCCGAAGTGGAAACCCTGCTCGGCGACCCGACCAAGGCTAAGACCAAGCTGGGCTGGACGCCGGAAATCACCGTGCAGGAAATGTGCGCCGAGATGGTCAGCGAAGACCTCAAGGTCGCCCAGCGCCACGCCCTGCTCAAGGAGCACGGCCACGAACTGCCAGTCTCCGTGGAGAACTGAGCATGAGCGCGCTTCTCAACCAGCGCGTCTTCGTCGCCGGCCATCGCGGGATGGTCGGTTCGGCGATCGTGCGCCACCTGCAGAACCTGGGCTACCAGAGCATCGTCACGGCGCCACGCGAAAGCGTGGACCTGGTCGATGCGGCCAGCGTGAAGCGTTTCTTCGCCGAGCAGCGCATCGACCAGGTCTACCTGGCCGCGGCGAAGGTCGGCGGCATTCACGCCAATAACCAGTACCCGGCCGATTTCATCTACCAGAATCTGATGATCGAGGCCAACGTCATCAACGCCGCCCACGAGGCCGGCGTGCAGAAGCTGCTGTCGCTGGGCAGCTCGTGCATCTACCCCAAGCATGCCGAACAGCCGATGCGTGAAGAAGCGCTGCTGACCGGCGTACTGGAGCCGACCAACGAGCCCTACGCGATCGCCAAGATCGCCGGGATCAAGCTGTGCGAAAGCTACAACCGCCAGCATGGCCGCGACTACCGCAGCGTGATGCCGACCAACCTGTACGGCCCGCACGACAACTACCACCCGGAAAACAGCCACGTCATCCCCGCCCTGCTGCGCCGCTTCCACGAGGCGACCTTGCGTGGCGATGACGAGGTGGTGATCTGGGGCAGCGGCACGCCGATGCGCGAGTTCCTGCATGTCGACGACATGGCCGCGGCCAGCGTCCACGTGATGAACCTGGATGAAGCCACCTACCAGGCCCACACCCAGCCCATGCTCTCGCACATCAACGTGGGCACCGGCCAGGACTGCACCATTCGCGAGTTGGCCGAAACCATCGCCCGGGTCACCGAGTTCCAGGGCCGCCTGAGCTTCGACAGCAGCAAGCCCGACGGCACGCCGCGCAAGCTGATGGACGTCTCGCGCCTGGCCAAGCTCGGCTGGACGGCGAGCATCGACCTGGAAAGCGGCCTGCGTGATGCCTACCGCTGGTTCGTCGACAACATCGACGACGTACGGGGCTGACATGTTCCTGCCGGCCGATACCTTCAAGACCGTGGTCGCCAGCACGCCGCTGGTGTCCATCGATCTGCTGGTACGCAACCCCAGGGGCGAACTGCTGCTGGGCGAGCGGCTCAATCGCCCCGCCCAGGGCAGCTGGTTCGCACCCGGCGGGCGCATCCTCAAGAACGAAACGCTGGACGCGGCATTCGCCCGCCTGACCCAGGAAGAACTGGGCCAGGCGTTCAGCCGCGACCAGGGCAAGTTGCTCGGCGTGTACGAGCACTTCTATGACGACAGCGTGTTCGGCACCGCGCCGGATACCCACTACGTCGTCATCGCTTACGCACTGGAGCTGGACGCGCAGCAGAACCTGCAGCCGCCCAGCGTGCAGCACGGTCGCTACCGCTGGTGGCCGATCGAGCAGATGCGCGATGAACCGCGCATCCACAGCAATACCCGCGATTACTTGCAGGCGCTGTATTAGATACCTCGCGAGCCACGCCTACGCGGCGTCGCCTGCGAGCCAAGACAATTTCGATATGGGAAGGCGAGCTTGTTCAAGCAACTCCTGGCATACCGCAATCTGCTGCTGATCTTGTTTGTCCTGAACTCGGCCTGTTTCTTTCTGACCGACGACAAGAAGGCTGGCATCCCCTACCTGCGCGAGCTGTGGCTGCTCGGGCTGCTGGGCGCCTCCGGGGCGCTGTTCCTGGTCTGGAAGCGGATCTACCAGTCCAAGACCAGCCTGTGGATCATCTTCATGGGCCTGGCGCTGCCGGTCGTCTCGGCGATCATGGCCGAACTCAACTTCGACCAGCCGTTCATTTACGGCCTGCTCGAAGAGCGCCGCAGCTTTGCCTACCTGGTGTTCTTCCCGGCGTTGTTCCTGATGATCAAGACCGCGCCGACCCAGAAGCACCTGGAGAATTTCTTCCTGTATTCGGGCCTGACGTGCGCCTTCATCGGCTACTGCTATTTCTTCAAGATCATCCCGGAAAACGCCAGCCTGTCCTTCACCATGGACGCCAAGGATGCCGGCGACGCGCTGCTGCGCCCTGACCGTTACCGCATCGGTTCGAGCTACGTGACCATCTGCGCCTTCATGCTGATGTACAGCATGAAAGAGCGTATCTCGCTACCCAAGGTCTTTGCCCTGCTGTTCTTCGCGTCGTACCTGTGGCTGGTGCTGCAGACACGCCAGACCATGATCATCTGGTGCCTGGCCGGCCTGTGGATCTTCCGCGACCGCATCGACTCGCTGCTCAAGCTCGGCCTGCTCGCCGCGACCATCTTGGTGGTCTCGTTCTTCATGTTTCCGGAGTTCTACTACGCGCAGTTCGACAAGTTCCAGGCGCTGCTCGACGAGGCCACCACCGGCCCGGGCGTACGTGACAACACCACGGCGATCATCATCGGCGCGGTCGCCGACAACATGTACATCGGCATGGGCTCGCTGTCGCTGCAGTGGAAAGGTGGCTTCGGTGCGCTCTA
The DNA here is from genome assembly GCF_001945395.1 of Pseudomonas sp. PA15(2017). Taxonomy (GTDB): domain Bacteria; phylum Pseudomonadota; class Gammaproteobacteria; order Pseudomonadales; family Pseudomonadaceae; genus Aquipseudomonas. The sequence continues at coordinate 286,708 of NZ_MSXV01000050.1, forward strand.
CAACCCGCACTTCTACCTGTCGGACGTGGGCATCTTCGGCGTTTATTACCGCTACGGTTTCCTCACGCCGCTGATCGCGCTGATCTTCTATTTCGGCTACCTGCGCATCATGAAGCGCTGCCCCGAGAAGGGCCCGCTGCTCAGCGCCTTCCAGCTGATCTTCTGGTTCCAGATGCTCAACATGTTCCTGTCCAACTCCCTGATGTACGGCGGCGATATCCTGGGTATCGGTGCCGCCTGCTTCCTGTACTACTCCCGCGCCTATGCCGCGCAAGCATCCCCGACTCGTGAGATCAGAGGCACACGCCATGACCCAATTCAGTATCGTAACCATCAACTGGAATAACCTGGAGGGTCTCAAGCAGACCTACCAGAGTGTGGCGGCCCAGACCTACCGCAACTTCCGCTGGATCGTCGTCGACGGTGCGTCCACCGACGGCGGCGCCGAGTGGCTGGCGACCATCGACGAGCCCTACGCCGAGATCACGTCCGAGCGCGACAAGGGCCTCTACGACGCCATGAACAAGGGCCTGATCAAGGGCTCGGCGACGGAGGGCTACACGCTGTTCCTCAACAGCGGCGACTTCTTCTACGACGAGAACGTGCTGCAGAAGGTCGCCGATGCCATCGAGCGCGCACCGGGCAAGCCGCGCTACGTGTACGGCGACTACCACCTGCAGGACGCCGCCGGACGCCTGACGGCGGCCAAGGCGAAGAAGATCGAGCACCTGGTGCTGGGCATGCCGTCCAGCCACCAGGCGATGTACTTCGAGAACGAGCGCCTGCGCAACGTGCGTTTTCGCGACGATTTCAAGCTCTCGGCCGACTACTGCATGATCGTCGAATTCCTGCAGGGCCAGGATCACCAGCGCGACGTGCTGAAGATCGAGTCGCCGCTGTGCATCTTCGACACCACCGGCGTTTCCACCAGCCGCCGCTTCGACGCGCTCAAGGAAGACATGCGCATTCGTCGGGAGGTCATGAAACTATCGCCGCTGCATAGCATCTCTTTGTATGTCCTGCACTACGTGCATACCCACAGCAAATTGCTGAAAGCGGCCTTGGGCAAATGAATCGCGAGCAATACGAATCGTTGCCCGAGCGTGATACGCGCCAGTGGCGCAAAGAGGTGTTGATGAAGGCGTTTGATATCGAGTTCTACGCTGGCACCAAGGATCGCCTGATCGAGGACTTGGTTGAGCACAGCACCGACAAGTACAGCTACATCGTGACACCCAACATCAATCACGTGGTGCAGCTGGAAACCGACCGCGACCTCAAGCGCGCCTATGCCGTGGCCCGCCACCGCATCTGCGACAGCCGCGTGCTGCTGCCGCTGCTGCGCATGCTCAAGGTGCCGGTCGAGGACGCCATTCCCGGCAGCACCCTGACCGCCGAACTGATCGGCATCGCCGAAGAGCGTGCCTGGGACGTGACCATCATCGGCTGCGAAGACGATGACATCGCACGCCTGCGTGAGCGCTTCCCGAACATCAATTTCCACCACCACAACCCACCGATGGGCTTCATCGACAGCGAAGAAGCGATCCAGGCCTGCCTGTCCTTCGTCGTCGAGCACCCATCTCATCTGGTGGTGTTGTCGGTCGGCTGCCCACGCCAGGAGATTCTTGCCCACAAGATCTTCGAGACCGACCAGGCCGTAGGCATCGGCCTGTGCGTGGGCGCCTCGATCAACTTCCTGTCCGGCAAGTTGCAGCGTGCCCCGATGTGGATGCAACGCTATTCGCTGGAATGGCTACACCGTGCTTATACCGAACCACGCCGTCTGGTCGGCCGTTACGTCCGCGACGCGTTCCTGATCCTGCCGATTCTGGTCCGAGAATTCCGCCTTCGGCAATCACTCTTCATGGGAGGAGCTCCACGATGATTCCTGTCATTCTTTCCGGCGGTAATGGCTCGCGCCTGTGGCCGCTTTCGCGCCAACTCAACCCCAAGCAATTCCTGCCGATCGCCGACGACTCGCTGTCCATGCTGCAGGCGACCATTCGCCGCCTGGAAGGCCTGAAAGTCAGCCAGCCGTGCCTGATCTGCAACGAGGAGCACCGCTTCCTCGCTGCCGAACAACTGCGCACCCTGGGTATCGACAACGCCAGCATCCTGCTCGAGCCCGTGGGCCGCAATACCGCGCCAGCGGTCGCCCTGGCAGCGATCAAGGCGCTGGAAAAGGAACACGATCCAGTACTGCTGATCCTCGCTGCCGACCACCTGATCAAGGACGTCGACGCATTCCACCGTGCCGTGGAAACCGCTCTGCCCTTTGCTCAGGCCGGCAAGCTGGTGACCTTCGGCATCGTGCCGACCCATGCCGAGACCGGCTACGGTTACCTGCAGAAAGGCGCCGCGGCGGGTGATGGCGGCTTTACCGTCGCGAAGTTCGTCGAGAAGCCCGACAGCGAAACCGCCGAGCGTTACCTGGCCTCCGGCGAGCACTTCTGGAACAGCGGCATGTTCATGTTCCGCGCCAGTCGCTACCTCGAAGAACTGCAGCGCTGGCAGCCGGAAATTCTCGAAGCCTGCCGCCGTGCCACCGCGCAGAGCGAAGAAGACATGCACTTCGTACGCATCGGCAAAGAGGCGTTCGCCGCCTGTCCGGAAGACTCCATCGACTACGCGGTGATGGAAAAGACCGAAGACGCCGTGATGGTGCCGCTGGACGCTGGCTGGAGCGACATCGGCTCCTGGTCCGCCCTGTGGGACGTCAGCGACAAGGACGAGCAGGGTAACGTGCACAAGGGCGACGTGCTCAGCCACGACAGCCAGAACAACTACGTGCATGCCGACTACCGCCTGGTGACCACCGTGGGCGTCGAGGACCTGATCATCGTCGAGACCAAGGACACCGTCATGGTCGCACACAAGGACAAGGCCCAGGAGGTCAAGCGCATCGTCGAGCAGCTCAAGCGCGAAGAGCGTTGCGAGCACCTCAACAACCGCGAAGTCTATCGTCCGTGGGGCATGTACGACTCCATCGACAACGGTGCGCGTTATCAGGTCAAGCGCATCACCGTGAAGCCTGGCGCCAAGCTGTCGGTGCAGATGCACCACCACCGTGCCGAGCACTGGATCGTGGTCAGCGGCACCGCCCAGGTGACCAACGGTGACGAGACCTACATGGTCACCGAGAACCAGTCGACCTACATCCCGATCGGCCAGATCCATGCACTGGAAAACCCGGGCATGATTCCGCTCGAACTGATCGAGGTGCAGTCCGGGACTTACCTGGGCGAAGACGATATCATCCGCTTCTCCGACAATTATGGCCGCGTCAAGGAACTCAAGGTTTCCGCGGCCTGAGGTCGGGCCAGCGCTCATGTGCGCCGGCGCCCATCACCGGGGCCCTCTGGGGCCCCTTCGCCGGGTGGTTCGCCACCCCTGCCATGGCTCTGCCAGTTCACACCCGATGGGGCAAGGAATGCCTTTCATCTCGCTATCAAAAGGATTTCTACAAGAACAAGCAAAGCGCGAAGCCCACGTGAACACACACCGGATAATTTTCCTACTTTCCGACAACGAGGCTCGCCCGTGAAAACTTCCAAACTCCTGTACGACCCCGTTATTCACAAACTGAAGTTGCTGGAAGAATATGATGTGACGCCGTTGCTCGAAGACTTGAGCACTCCGAAGAAACCGACCATCGTCGGCTTTCTCAATCAGCATGGCTACAACCTGATCCAGCAGGACAAGCGGGCTCGCCGCCACTTCCTGCAGATCAACCACCTGCTGCGCGACGGCATCGGCATCAAACTGGCCTGCCAGTTGAACGGCCTGGCGCCCGGCGCCAACCTCAACGGCACGGACTTCATTCCGGCACTGATCGAGCACGCCCTGCAGGACGAACGCAGCGACCAGTACCAGCTGTTTGCCATGGGTACCTGCGAGCCATGGACCGAGGAAGGCGCCAACGCCCTGTTCCGTGGTCGTGAGCACCACACCATCGACGGTTTCCAGCCGGTGGAACGCTACCTGGAATTCGTCCAGGAACACCTGCAACCGGGCAAGATTCCGCTGATCGTGATGGGCATGGGCATGCCGCGCCAGGAAGAAGTGGCCGTCACCCTGCAGCGCAACCTCAACCGCCCTGCCCTGATGATCTGTGGTGGCGCGATTCTGGATTTCGCCGCCCAGCGCTTCAACCGTGCGCCTGAGGTGTTTCGCAAGGTCGGCATGGAGTGGGCCTATCGCCTGCTGATGGAGCCGCGCCGCCTGTTCGCCCGCTACGTGCTGGGCATTCCGCAGTTCTTCTACTACGTCGTGCGCAACGGCCGCGACAGCAACGTGGTGGTCAGCGAGCAAGGCGCCTACGACCGCAAATCCTGAGGTCGACTGCAGGTAATAAAACGCCCGAACGAGTGCATCGTCCGGGCGTTTTTGTGCTTCGCGGAATCTCAGGAAAATCAGTCTTGGCACCGGACTGGCAAGTTTGTGTGCGTATCACTTACTGACTTGGCACTATCCGTTACCGCGTCTGCTGAACCTTTGTGTTGCGCCCCTTACGGGCGCCACACCTTTCTTGCTTGCCCAAGAAAGGTGTGCCAAAGAAGGGCACCCCGACATCCGGGTTTCGCTGCGCGAAACTTCCCTCGCTCCAGCGCCGCTCCGGGGGCCGGCTTACATGGGCCATCCCTGGCCCATTAAGCCTCTCGCCGCATCCCTGCGGCTCGCTCCCCTACACGACACCTCCACTCGGCCTCCTGACGGGACCGGAGCGCGAGCTTGCGAGATTTCCACGGGCTCAAGCTTAGCGGCGTCTGCTTTTGCTTTTGAGCTGCGATCGCACAGGCGACGCCCAAGTCCTCCCCTTCAGGAGGCCGAATGGAATCGCCACGTAAGGGGTTGAGCGACATGGATGCCGCGAGAGCTGCGATGGGCCAGGGATGGCCCTTCGCAGCGTGCCCCTGGAGTGGTGATGGAATGAGGGAACCCCGGCGCAGCAGGGCGGGGGCGCCTAGCCCGGATGGTGGGGTGCCCTTCTCTTTGGTTACTTTCTCTTGGGCAAGCAAGAGCTACGAAGCGCAGCGAAGTAACAGCCGTAGGCTGGCCCGAAGGGTGAGCGCAGCGAATCAAGTGACTCGCCCGTAAGGGGCGAAACCCATCCGGCCAGGCGGCATGCTAATGGAGAGTGCCAAGTCATCGGCAGCGCACACTGATTTGCCAGTCCGGTCTCAACCAGACGCTTCCCAACAGCGGGAAGAACCTTTATCTGGCTCGCTGGAAAAGACGACGCAGCGGATGCTGCATCGCTCTTATACGTTCAACGCCCTGCGGCAACCGCGACCGGCTTCTCGCTACCCACACCGCGGCCCTGCTCGATCAGCGCGAACACCTCATTCCACATCGCCTGAGTACGGGTCTTCAGCTCCGCGGAGTGCGCGTTCAAGCGCGCAGACAGCGCCTGCATCTGCAGCGGATCGGTAAGGTTGTCGAGGGCACGGTTCAGCTCCTCGTCGCTCAGATTGATGTCCAGCACGCCCTCGGAGAACCCGTAGTCGGCGAAGAGCATCTGGTACTTGTGGCTCCAACCGGTGGCCAGCGACGGCACGCCCTGGGACAGCGCACTGACCAGACCGTGGAAGCGGCTGCCCAGAGTGCCACGGCAAGCGCCGAGGATGCCCTTAATGGCCAGCGGATCGGTCTCGCGCAGGATCGGCAAACCACCTACGGCCTTGGATACCTGCTCGGCCAGGCGCGCATCGCCCTCGCCTTCGTGGATCAGCAGGAACGGCTTGGCGCCCCGCTCGACCAGCGCCTTGGCAGCGCGCTCGAGGAACGGCGCATAGCCCTTGGCGACGCTGTCGTCGGTCTTGTCGAGCATGCGGCAGTTGGGCACCAGGCAGATCTGGTGGATCTGCGGGTCGAAATAGTCCGGCACCGGGCCCGAGATCAGGTTGGTGAAGTCCGGGGCGATCTTGATGTTGTCGCGCTCGCCGACGATCTCGGTGAGGTAGTCGTAGGAGATCTGTTCGCGGGCGAAGATCAGGTCGCAGTTGTCGACGAACGCCTTCACCGCCTCACGGCTGCGCGGGTCGCGAAACGGGCCGAACGCCTGGGGCAGCAGAATCACCTTGGAGCCCTGCTTCTTCCAGCGCTGGCTGGAGCGCGCCAGCTCTTCGGACAGATCCGGGCCCCACTGGTCGCTGTAGGCGAAGCCGGCGGCGTCCAGCACCACGTTGATGTCCTTGTCGAGCACGATGCCGTACTGCTCGCGAATGCCGGCCGGCACCAGCGCCGCCAGGTCGCCGAAGGGGATGCCCTTACGCCACAGCCAGGCCTTCTGGTACAGCCCCAGGGAGGCGCGGTTGAAATAGGGATAGGGGCTATTGGCCCGGCCGGGCTCCATCACCACCTTGGCAGCCGGAAGGTTCTTGCGCACTTGCTGCAGGGCGGCGTGCAGCATCAGCGCAGCCCCCTTGTTGACGAAACCGGCTTTGCGAATCTCGACGTACATATCACGTTCTCCTGAATTCACGAATCAACTGGGGCACGCTTAGGAACACGTGCAGGCAAATACTTTTGGTCATCATGATGAACAGCGGCCGGGTCTTGCGTGACAGCAGCAAGCTCACGTAACCGGCGATGGAATAGGAAATCAGCGTCGCCCAGGCCGAGCCGACCACACCGTGACTCTGGATGAGGTAGTAATTGAGGACGATGTTGCTCAGTGCGCCGAGGCCCTGGGTGACCAAGGAAAAGATGAAGGCTTCCTCGATGATGATCCACTTGCTGAACAGCGCACGCATGAACACGAAGGTCGCGGCGAAGATGTGGATCGCCAGCACCGGGCCGGCATCGGCGTACTGGGCGCCATACAGCAGGTGCACGATCCAGTCGGAAAGGAAGAACACCACCACGGCCAGGGCGAAGGCCATGAAGAACAGCACGTCCATCGCGACCTGCATGAAGCGGTTGTAGCCGGCGGTGTCGGTCTTGTGCAGGTCGATCATCTTCGGGAAGACCGACGCCATGAGAATGGTCGGAATCAGGTACCAGGCTTCGGACAGCCGCGACGCCGCCGAGTACACGCCCACGGCGTATTCGCCGAGCATGTACTGCAGCATGATCTGGTCGACCTTGAGGTAGATCACCGCCGACAGCGAGCCCAGGAAGATGAGGAAACTCTTCTTGAGCAGGGTCTTGCCCAATGGCCAGGAAAAGTCGAAGCGGAAATCGCGCTTGAGCATCACCGCGTAGCAGACCAGGATCGCCGAGGTGACCATGACCACCACCACGTGAGCCAGGGCGATGTACACCAGACCCGCGCCGGCGATGGCCAGGATCATCTTCAGGCCATTGCCACCCAGCTGGCCGACGAAGCCGGCGACCGCCGCGTACTTGGCCTGCACCCGCGCCTGGAACCAGTCGATGAGCATTTCGAACGGGGTGAAGAACAGTGCCAGGGCGGTGAACAGCAGCACCAGGAAGTTCTGGTCGTTACCGAACAGGTAGGTACTCATCATGATCGCGAAGGCGATCACCGAGCAGCCTACCTTGATCACGAATACCGTGGACAGAATCTGGTCTTCGTTGTCCGGGTTGCTGCGCAGCTCCTTGACCACCAGGCCGGTGAGCCCCAGGTGCACGACGATGCTGAGCAGTCCCAGCAGCGCCAGTGCGTAGTTCAGGTAACCGAAATCCTCGGGCCCCAGGTAGCGCGCCAGCACCACCGTAGTGGCCAGGCCGATGGCCAACATGAGGAATTTCTCGGCCAGCATCCAGCCGGAATTGAGGAGGTACTTCATGCCCTCCTGGACACGCGAGGCACTCATCGAGCGGGCGTCTCCAGGCGCATATAACTGCGGGCTTCCTCCAGCGAGAGCTTCTGCGAATACGGCACCAGGCCGGTATCGGCGGCGTAGCCCAGGGAAATGAACATCACGATACGCTCGTCCGGGTCGAGCTTGAGCAGCTTGGCCGCCGCCTCTTCTCGCTCGGGGATGTCCGGCCAGTTGATCGAGCACGACGACACACCCTGGGTCTCCAGCGCGAACATGAAGGACATCGCCGCCAGGGCCCCGTCGATATAGATCACGTGGCGATCACGTACGTGCGGGTAGGCGCGCAGGCGACCGACCACGGCGACGATGGCCGGGAAATTGTGATCGAAACCGGCCACGCCCATGGGCAGGCGCGAGGCTTGAGCCACCGACGTCGGGTCATCGAACACCATGAAGCGATAAGGCTGGCGGTTGCAGGCACTTGGCGACTGCACGGCGACTTCCACGGCCTTGTCGATCACCTCGCGCGGTACCGGGCGATCCTGCTGATACCAGCGCACCGAGCGACGCTTCATGGCCAGTTGACGCATGGCGGTGAAATCCACGCTCGGCGCGCTCACGTCGGCGGCAAACGGCACGCGCTCGGCGTCCGGGTGGCGCAGGGTTTCCGGTGAGCCGCTGGGGCGCTCGAAACGGGCGAATTTCTCGCGGGCACGGTTGAGCACCGGATGATCGCCGGTGACGGCGAAGTACTCGGCAAGCACGTCATGGGCCCAGCTGACCTCGTCGCGATCCACGTTGCCGTTGAGCGAGGCGATGTAGCTGTCCACGGTGTCGTTGATGTAATCGAGGGCAAACACCTGGCGCCGCGGCTGCATGATCAGGCCCTTCTCGATGCGGTGTACGGCGCGACGCAGGAAGTAGTTCACCGGCTCGGCGCCGGAGAGGTTCTGCTCATGCTGCAGGTGGCCGACCACTACCGCGTAGGCTTCGCGGTCGAAAGCCGAGGAGAAGAACGAGTAATGAAAACGGCGCAACATGGCCGAGCGCGACAGCGCGCGGATCCAGCCGATGGCAAATTTCTTCTGCAAGGCCTTGAGGTTATCGATACTGTCCCGCGGCAAGACCTTCTTGAGGGATTCCTTCAACATTTTCATAGGCTGTGATTACCGTTCAATGGTTAATATCTCCCCCACAATCGCCGTAACGGTACGGCGACACTCGATTGATTGACGCTGGCAGTTAGCAACCGAACCGCACGCATCTGCACACCCGTGAATGCTCATCGAGGTCATGCAGAGAGCAGCATCCCTTCCCTTGGCAACCCACCGCACGCACTGCTGCTCGGTTCGGGCGCAGGCATAAAAAAACGGCTTCTGGCGCTGCAACGGTTCGACATCCAACCCGGTGCTTCGAGGGTGTTGGAGGCGGCGTTCTGGGTGCCGCTATTCGTTGTCAGGGTTTAGGACTACGGCGCAACGCTTTGATTCCGCATCCGCCTGCTTTGCGTGAAAAAAGTTGCCGAAAGGCCGTGGCAGGGCGCCGCGGGCGGTCAGAGTCGCTCTGGCAACAGCTCTCCGAGGGTCTCGCTCAGTTCGCGCATGGAGAATGGTTTGGCGATACTTCTCAATGCAGGCGCCGCAGCCAGCTGCCCGATATCCGACGCAGCGACGACCAGCAGAACCGACAAGCCGGGGCGCACACCCTGCGCGGCCTTGGCTAGCTGTACACCGCTGATCCCGGGCAGGCTGACATCGGTAATCAACAGATCGAATACCTCGCGATCGAGCAGATCGAGCGCTGCCTGCGGGTCGGCGGCATTGACCAGCTCATGGGCGCATTCGGCCGCTACCTCGCCAACCAAGAGGCACACCGAAGAGTCGCTCTCGACCAGCAGGATGCGCGACCGCGCCTGTGGCGCCTCGTTGGCTGGCCTGTCGGCCTCGCGGAGCGGCGCCTCGACCACCGGCAGGTAGAGACGCACCGTGGTGCCTACCGCGGGCTCGCTGTGAATGGTCACCTGGCCGCCGCTCTGGCGTGCGAAGCCATGCACCATGGGCAACCCCAGGCCACTGCCCTGACCCACCGATTTGGTGGTGAAGAAGGGATCGAAGACCCGCTCCAGGGTTTCGCTGCTCATGCCGCTGCCGGTATCCGACAGCGCGATCAGCAGATAGCGGCCGGCTTTCAGATCCGGCAAGGCCGCACGGTTTTCCTGCTGCAGATCGACGAGCGACGTGTGCAGGCCGATCTGCCCGCCGTCCGGCATGGCATCACGGGCATTGATGGCCAGGCTGAGCATCGCACTTTCCAATTGCCGGGCATCGGCAAGCACGCGCACGGCGCCATGCTGATAGTCGCCCTGCAGGGAGATGCCATCGCCGATGGAGCGCCTGATCAGCGCCTCCAGCGATACCAGCAGCGGGGCCACTTCGACGGGTCGCGCCGCCAGCGGCTGACGATGGGAAAGCGTCAGCAAGCGCTGGGTCAGCGCACTGGCGCGGTCGGCAGAAATGCTCGCCGCCTCGATGAAGCGCGGCAGGTCATCGAAGCGCCCGGCGGCTAGATGCCGTTTCATGATGTCGAGCGCGCCAATGACGCCGGTCAGCATGTTGTTGAAGTCATGGGCAACGCCATCGACCACCGACTCAACGGCGTCCATCCGCTGGCTCTGCTGCAAGGCCAGTTCCTCGTCAGGCGAGCGGTGTTCAGGATCCGCTCGTGAGCGGCCCTTCAGCGCCAGCACCGCACTGCACAGGGCGCGAGCGGTGAAAGGGGGCTCCACCAGCAAGGGGGCACCGCGGCTGGTCAGCGACGGCAGCTGAGCGTGACCGGCCGCACCGAGAATCACCAACGGAACGGTCGACTCGGCGAACCGGGCGAGTTGCCCATCATCCGCCTCAGCGAACAGCTGCTCGGCCAGCAGCACGGCATCGACCTGTTCGTCCAGGGCTTCGAGGATTGCCGCAAGGTCGTGGACTACCCGGCAGGTGGCGCCGAGCGGCTCGAGTAGCGGTACCAGTTGGCGGGACTCGTCGCTGCAAATCAGGATGCTCATCGACATGTTCCCCGCATCGACGCCAGTGCGCTGGTGCGGCGTCTGGACGAACTTCTTGGCACGCCCAGCAGTGATCAGACGATCACGGCCACCCATTCGCGATACCGACTTCGCGACGGGCAATCTGGCATCGACCGACGCCCGCCCTGCACCTTCATCCATGGATTTCGCACTCTCGACACACGACTTTTTTCGGGGCACACGAACACGCGCCTTGGCTTGCGCAGCGTTCGACCGCTACGGCCCAGAGGCGTTCCGCTTGAATCAGGAGAGCGAGGGAGTTGCTGAACCGCGCGATCAGCTCGGGCCGATCAATTCCTTGACCTTGGCGATGACCAAGTTGATATCGAAGGGCTTGTCGAACACCGCGGCGAACAGCTCGGGGCTGGCGCGCCCGACGCTGCCCTGGGCGCCACTCATGAGAATGATCGGCAACTCCGCCGAGCCGGGCCTGGCGCGAACGGCCCGGGCAAATTCGAGACCATCCATGACCGGCATCATGAAATCGGTGATCACCAGCTCGGGGCGCTCACGGTCGAGCACCTCGAGGCCGCGCCGGCCATTGCTGGCCTTCACCACCATGTAGCCTTCGTCTTCCATGGCATAGCCGAGAATATCCGCTATCAGGTATTCGTCGTCGACTATCAGGATGGTTGTCATAGTTCTTCGGCTCGGTCAGGCACACATGGCTCAGGCGTCCTGCGCAGGGACGGCATTGCCCGACAGCGCACCAGCCGCATGTCTGAAGGCCTTGCTGAGTTCAATACCATGATCACTGATGACCACTTCCAATAACGAGGGATCGTAACGGCTGTCCCTCACCTTAAGGATGGACAGGAGCCGCTTTAGTTCAGCGTCTTTTTCCACGAAGCGCATCAGGATCAGGTTATCGACGATGCTCGACAACTCCGGTGCCGGCGCGTTGATCTCGGCAGCGAAAAGGTCGCGCATTTCCCAGGTGGCGAATACCGTGACACCCATGGCGCGCAGTTGGCTCATCAATGCGCTGTAGAACTCGATCAGTCGCGCGCTGCTGGTGGCCACACGGGCCATGCCGCCGAGACTGTCGATATGCAGGCGCTTGATGCCCTTCTCGCGCACCGCCCTGATGACCCGTGCGCCCAGACCGTCGATCAACCCCTCGGTGGTAGGCTGCCACATGATGTGCAACGCGCCGCTGGCTTCCAGTGCATTCAGATCGATGCCCAGGGCCTGGGCCTTGAGACGCAGGCGCTGCGGCGTTTCATAGAAGCCAAAGTGCAGGCCCGGCTCCTCGACTGTGGATTGCGCCAGGAAATTCAGCCCCAGAGTGGTCTTGCCGACGCCTGCCGGCCCCATGATCAGAGTGACCGACGACGCCGACAGCCCGCCACCGACCAGGTCGTCCAGGCTGCTTATGCCACTGGAGACGCGCTGCAGCGTATCGCTGTCCGGTTGGCTCGGATGGCTGTACAGGCTCTCCAGGCGTGGGTGTATCACCAGTCCGTCATCGGTGATCTCGCACTCGTGCAGGCCGGACAAGGCGCCGCTGCCGCGGGTCTTGCGCAGGTGAATGCGACGTACCGAGCGGGCGCCGAACAGCTCTTCGCCCAGTTCGATCACGCCATCGACCATGGTGTGCTCCGGGCTGCCGTCGTCCAGCCGCGAGCTGGTCAGGAACAGCACCGTGCAGCCCGCGAACGCCGCATGGCCCTGCAGCTCGGAAATGAATTTCTTGGTGTCGATCTGATTCTCGGCCTTGGAGCGGGCGTTGAGCAGGCCGTCGACGATCAGCAAGGTGGCCTTCTGACGACTGATCTCGCGCCGCAGCAACTTGACGACCTCGTCGAGGCCCTCGTTTTCCAGCGTGTCGAAGGCGCTGACAAACTGGATGTCGGCGCCGACCTTGGTCGGGTCGAAGAACGTCATCGTGGAAAGGAATTGAAAGAGCCTTTCGTGGGACTCTGCCAGCAGGGTGGCGACCAGCACACGGCCCCCGTCGCGCACGTGATTGAACGCGACCTGGTTGGCGAGAATCGTCTTGCCTGAGCCAGGGCGCCCCTGAACGATATAGGATGCACCGGCCACCAGACCGCCCTTCAACAGAGCGTCAAGTCCCTCGATCCCACTTTGAAGGCGTTGTAGCTGTTCCAAGATCTGGCTTGCCTCAGTCGAATTTACGCAAATATGGCCCGGGTCGACACACGCGCTTCCCAAGCCCCGCAGCGCTGGCTGAAAAGGTGATTGGCGATACTACCATGTTCATGCCAGCGTATCTTGCGCGTGAGCCGAGGAGGCCGGCAGGTAAAGCGCCATGGTCGTTCCCTGGCCGCTGACGCTGTCGATTTGTACCCCGCCACCCGCCTGGCGGGCAAACCCATAGACCTGGCAAAGGCCGAGCCCGGTTCCCTTGCCGACACCCTTGGTGGTAAAGAACGGCTCGAACAGCCGTGGACGAATCGCCGGGTCGATACCGCAACCCCGATCCGCTACGGCGATCATCACGAAGGCACCTTGCAGGCCGTCCACCTCCCCCGCCAGTTGCTGGTTACGCGCCTGCAACTGCACCGTGCCTGCGCCGCCCATGGCATCGCGGGCATTGAGAACCAGATTGAGCAGGGCCATTTCCAGCTCGCTGGGGTCCAGCTCCACGGTGTGCAAGGCATCGTCCACCTGCATCTGCAGGGTCATGGTTTTGGGCAGCGCCTGGCTGAAGAAGGTGGCAGCCGAATCCAGCAGCTCGTTAAGGTCGACCTGGCGGCTGTGCTTGGGCTCGCTGCGGGCGAAGGTCAGTAGATTGCGGGTCATCTGCGCGCCCCGCTCGCCGGCCGTCTGGATGTTGTCCAGCAGGCTGGCCAGGCGCTCGGGATCGTCGGTACGGCTGGCCAGCTTGGCAGCACCGAGGATGATGGTCAGCAGGTTGTTGAAATCGTGGGCCATGCCGCCACTCAACTGGCCAAGGGCCTCCAGTTTCTGGGCCTGGAACAGCTGGGCACGCAGGGTGTCGTAACGGCCTTGGGCTTCGCGGCGGTCGGTGATGTCGCGGGTGATCTTCGCCAGGCCGATGACCTCCCCCTGCTCGTTGCAGATCGCATCGATCACCACCAGTGCCCAGAAACGCGTGCCGTCCTTGCGCACCCGCCAGCCTTCATCCTGGGCACGGCCTTCGCGTAATGCCTGTTCAAGCAGGCAAGCAGGTTTGCCTTCCTGGCGGTCTTCATCGGTGTAGAAAACGGACAGGTGCTGGCCGATCGCCTCGGCTGCGTCATAGCCCTTGATGCGCGCCGCGCCAGCATTCCAGGACACCACGAAGCCAGCGGGGTCGAGCATGAAGATGGCGTAGTCGACCACCGCCTGCACCAGCATTTCGTAGTGTCGCTCGGTCAGGGTGCCTGGTGAGAGAGGCGCAAACTGGCTGTTCATGATGGCCCGTTCCAGGCGGCAATGGAGGTGCAGTGTAGTCCGCGACCGATGCCGAGTGACAGTGAGTTGTACCATCCGTCCATCCCGTGGCGATTGCCAGATGACGGGCGGCCTGATATCTGTATAAAAAAACAGTACCCTGCCTGCCTCATGTCTTCAAGCATTGATCCGCGTTTCTATTACCTGCACAACTTTCGCAAGGCCCTGGCCTGGATCGGCGATCGCCATGCCGACCTGCTCGACGCCCGCGAACAGGCTTTTCTACAGGCCTTCGATGCCCTCGACTGGTCGGCCCAGGCCCTGCTGGTGCGGATGATCATGCGCAAGGGTGTGCACTTTCGCGCCAGCAAACTCAATTACGAGGAGATCGGTTGCTGTCGCCGCGCCGCTGCAGCGCTGATCGCCACTGGCTGGGTACTCGACGACGCACCGTTACCACTCGACGAGCTGCTGGGCCTGCTGCGCAAGGATGAGATCGTCGCCAGCTTCGCCGCCCAGCTCAGCGACCGGCGCGCCCGCAAGGACGATCTGGCCCTGCAGCTCGCCGAGCAGTTCCAGGCCAGCCAGCCGTTCGCTGGCTGGTGCCCGGCTCTCGACGACGCCCTTTACAGCCTGACCATCGATGACCTGAGCGAGCGCCTGCGCCTGATGTTCTTTGGCAACCTGCGCCAGGAGTGGTCGGAGTTCGTGCTCGCCGACCTGGGCATCTTCCGCTACGAGCGGGTGGACTTTCCGGCGGACTCGCGAGCCCTGCGCTGCCGCGAGGACGTCGACGACTATCTGCACCTGCAACGCTGCCGCGAAGCCTTCGAAACCGGTGAAATCAGCGATGCACTGCTCGCCTGCATCGACGCGCGCCGCTACGACAATCCCTACATCGCCGAGCGTCGCGCCAAGCTGCTGTTTCGCATCGGCCAGCATCTGGAACGCTGCGCAGCGTTCGATCTGGCCCTGCAGGTTTACGCCAGCAGTGGTTATGACGCGGCGCGGCAACGGCGCATCCGCGTGCTGGAGCGCACCCTGCAGCACCGCGAGGCCTTCGAGCTGGCCAGCCAGGCGGTCGCCGAACCGGTCAGCGACGGCGAGCTGCAGCTGGCCGAACGGGCCCTGCTGCGCCTGGCTCGTCATCTGGGCCTGCCGACGCAAAAACGCAGCAAGGCGCAGCCTCCGGCGCGCCTGGATCTGCAACTGCCCAGAACGCCCATGCTGTCGGTCGAGCAGCGGGTGCAGCTGCACCTGCAGCGCACCGAAGCGCCGGTGCACTACGTCGAGAACACGCTGATCTGCAGCCTGTTCGGGCTGCTCTGCTGGCCGGCGATCTTCGCCGCCATTCCCGGTGCATTCTTTCATCCATTCCAGCATGGCCCGGCGGACCTGCTCACCGCCGACTTCTACCCACGCCGCCGCGCGCTGTTCGCCGAATGCCTGGCGCAGCTGGACGACCAGCGCTACCGCAACAGCATTCGCCAGATGTACCGCGACAAGTTCGGCATCCAGTCGCCGTTCGTGTACTGGGGCGTGCTCAGCGAAACGCTGCTCGAGCAGGCCCTGGACTGCCTGCCGGCGGCGCATTTGCAGGCCTGGTTTCGCCGCTTGCTCGGCGATATCCAGGCCAACCGCTCGGGCATGCCGGATCTGATCCAGTTCTGGCCCGAGGAGAAGCGCTACCGGATGATCGAGGTGAAAGGCCCCGGCGATCGCCTGCAGGACAACCAACGGCGCTGGCTGGCGTTCTGCGCCGAGCACGACATGCCGGTGGACGTCTGCTACGTGCAGTGGGCCGACGCGTGAGTTACCGCGTGGCGGTGCGCGCCCTGTGCGAGTTCACCGCCAAATGCGGCGACCTCGACCTGCGCTTCACGCCCTCGCCCACCGCCCAGGAGGGCATGGCCGGCCACGCCACGGTGGTCGCCCGGCGCGGCGAGCACTACGAGGCCGAGGTGCCATTGGCCGGGCAATTCGCCTCCTTGCAGGTGCGCGGCCGGGCCGACGGTTTCGACCCGCTGAGCAACCTGCTCGAGGAGATCAAGACCCACCGCGGCGACATCGCCCGTATTCCCGACAACCATCGCCAACTGCACTGGGCCCAGGCGCGGGTGTACGGCTGGTTGCTCTGCCAGAGCCGCGGCCTGCCGCAGATCGGCCTCGCCGTGGTGTATTTCAACGTGCTGACCCAGAAGGAAAGCGTGTTTCGCGAAACCCGCACGGCCACCGAGCTGCAGGCCTTCTTCGAGACGCAGTGCCAGCGCTTCATCACCTGGGCCGAGCAGGAACAGGCACACCGCCTGAGCCGCGATGCCGCACTGGGCGAGCTGCGCTTTCCCCACGCCGAGTTCCGCCTTGGCCAGCGGCAACTGGCCGAGGCGGTTTACCGCGCCGCCCGTGACGGCCACTGTCTGATGGCCCAGGCCACCACCGGCATCGGCAAGACCCTGGGCACGCTGTTTCCGCAGCTCAAGGCGTTCCCGGAAAAGCAGCTCGACCGTTTGTTCTTCCTGACAGCCAAGACCCCGGGCCGCCAGTTGGCGCTGCACGCCCTGCAGATTCTGCGCGGCGACGCCCTGCCCCTGCGCGTGCTGGAACACGTGGCGCGGGACAAGGCCTGCGAGCACCCGGACAAGGCCTGCCATGGCGAATCCTGCCCACTCGCGCGTGGATTCTACGACCGCCTGCCGGCTGCCCGCCAGGCGGCGGTCGAGCGCGTCTGGCTGGACCAGGCTGCAGTGCGCGAAATCGCCCTGCAACATGAAGTGTGCCCTTATTACCTGAGCCAGGAGCTGACCCACTGGGCCGACGTGGTGGTGTGCGACTACAACTATTACTTCGACCTCAGCGCCCTGCTCTACAGCCTCACGCTGATCAACGAATGGCGGGTGACGCTGCTGGTCGACGAGGCCCACAACCTGATCGAGCGCGCCCGGCGCATGTACAGCGCCGAGCTCGACCAGGCACGCTTCGAGGCCATGCGCAGCAACGCACCCAAGGGTCTGAACGCGGTATTGACGCGCATCAGCCGGCACTGGAAGCAGCTGCACAAGGAGCAGCGCGAGGATTACCAGACCTATCCGCAGCCGCCGGACCTGCTGCTCCTGTCCCTGCAGAAAGCGGTCAGCGCGCTCACCGACCACCTGACCGACCAGCCCACCGGCAACGATGGCGAGCTGTTGCAGTTCTACCTCGACGCCATGGCTTTCTGCCGGCTGGCCGAAGCCTTCGGCGCGCATTCGCTGTTCGATATCAGCCGCCAGGCGGATTTGCGTGGCCGTAGCCACTCCGTGCTGTGCCTGCGCAACGTAGTGCCGGCGCCGTTCCTGGCACCGCGCTTCGAAGACAGCCACAGCACCACGCTGTTTTCCGCCACCCTGAGCCCGGCCCACTACTACGCCGACCTGCTCGGCCTGCCCGAGGCGACGCCGTGGGTGGATGTCGAATCACCGTTCCAGGCCGCGCAGCTCGAGGTGCAGGCAGTCAGCAACCTGTCCACCCGCTACCAGCACCGCGAACGCTCCCTGGCGCCCATCGTGGCGCTGATGGCGCGGCAGTTCAGCGAGCGCCCGGGCAACTACCTGGCGTTCTTCAGCAGCTACGCCTACCTGCAACAGGTGCTGGAACTGTTCGACCACCAGCACCCGCAGCTCACGCGCTGGGTGCAGGCGCGGCAGATGGATGAAGGCGAACGCCAGCAGTTTCTCCAGCGCTTCGAGCCTGGCGGCCAGGGTATCGGGTTCGCGGTGCTCGGCGGCGTGTTCGGTGAAGGCATCGACTTGCCGGGCGACCGGCTGATCGGCGCCTTCATCGCCACCCTGGGGCTGCCGCAGATCAACCCGATCAACGAGCAGATCAAGCTGCGCATGGCCGAGATGTTCGGCAGCGGCTACGACTACACCTATCTGTACCCCGGCCTGCAGAAGGTCGTGCAGGCTGCCGGGCGGGTAATCCGCACGCCCCAGGACAGCGGCGTGGTGCACCTGATGGACGACCGTTTCACCCAACCGGAGGTGCGTGCCCTGCTGCCGGGCTGGTGGCAGGTGCAACGCAGCCGGGTACCGCAAACGCCGATGCCGGCGATGATCCGGCAACCGACAACGCACCCGCAGTCGGCGCCAGCCCGGCAGGTACCCGTCCTTGGCCAACGCGGCCTTTTCGACCCGCCCGCCTGAAACCGGCCGGCAGCCGCTTGCCGCCCGTGGCAAAAGCCTGCCTTTCGGGCATCGGCACCTAAAAAAATAGCTATTTATATCAGCCAGTTACCACCACGCAACGGCATGGCACAGGCCTTGCCGAGTTACAGGCTCACGGTCAAGGAGGCACGCCATGAGCATCATCGGTTCGCTCACCCACTACGGCATGAGCACTGCGCTGCAGCGCACCCGCGCCGAGGAACTGGACTTCAAGAAAAGCAGCGATGCAGCCTTGCTCGTCGAGCCCGGCAAACCCCGCGAGAACGAGCGGGTCGCACCGGCGTTCAAGAGCGATGAGGCCAACGCCCACCAACAGGCGTACGACGAGGCCTTCGCGCGGATGCTCGTCACCCTCAACAGCACGGCCAACCCGCCCAACGGTGGCGATGGGCAGAGCGCGGGCGCGCTGTCGACCGGCGACGAGGCTAAAGCCCCGGCTAAGCCGAGCGCCGTGGATGAATTCATGGCCTACATGGCCATGACGCCGGCGGAGAAAATGCGCGACAATATTCTCAAGGAAGTCGGCATGACCGAGGAAGAATTGGAAAACCTGCCCCCTGAGCAGCGCGCCGCAGCGGAACGGGAAATCGCCGAAAAGATGCATACCCTCCAGGAACTGCAGGCCGCGCAGGATGAACAAGGCACCCTGCACGAGCATGCCTGATCAGCGCAGGCGGCCGACCATCTGGCCGATCACGCCGAGCATGTCGGCGGCCAGCTTCATCGAGCGCTCGCCATTCCAGCCGGTCGTTGGATTCGGCGTGTCGTCATGGTCCTTGAAGGGCATCTCCAGGGTGAACGACAGGCAGTCGAACTCCTGTCCGACGGCATTGCAGGCCAGGTTCAGATTGGCCTGGCCTAGCGCACTGCGCGGGTAGCCGAAGCGCGTCTGGAACTCGGCGCCGCTGTCCACCAGGCGCTGGCGGAACTCGGTTTCCAGAGCCTCCAGGCGTGGCGTGAAGCCCGGGTTGCCTTCGCAGCCGGCGGTGAACACATGGGGAATTTCCTCGTCGCCGTGGATATCCAGAAACAGGTCCACGCCCACCTCGCGCATCGCCTGCTGCACGAACAGCACTTCCGGGCTGCGCTCGGCACTCGCCGACTGCCACGCACGGTTCAGGTCCTGCCCCGCCGCACTGGTGCGCAGATGGCCGCGGAAGGCGCCATCCGGATTCATGTTCGGCACCAGGTACAGATCGGCCTGCTGCAGCAAGGCGTCCAGTTCACTATCGCCGGCATCGCCAAGGCGTCTGACGATGCCCTCCATGAACCATTCGGCCATGTGCTCGCCCGGATGCTGCTGGGCGATGATCCATACCTTGCGCGTCGCGCCCCCATGGCGATGCACGCGCAGCAGCTCGATGTCACGGCCTTCGAGGCTGCGACCGCAGGCATGCAATTCGACACCCGGCAAAGCCAGCGCCTGCTCGATCAGCGCGGCATGTCGTGCGCGGCTGTAGGGCTCGAAGTAGGCGAACCAGATCTGCGCCTGCTCAGACTCCAGACCGAAGTGCAGCACGCCATTCTCGAAACGGCTCGGCACCCGGAACCAGGTCTGCTGATCATACGAGGCGGCGGCGTTGTAGCCCGTCCAGGCATGGCTGTAGGCCGACTGCCCGGCATTGGTGATGCTGAAGTCGTGGCGCGCACCTGGAGTCAGGCCCTCGACATGAAAATGAAACCACTGGAAATGGTCGCTGTTGAGGTCCTTGCGCATGGCCAGCAGCACCTTGTGCGGGTCGCTGGCGTCCTGCACGAGGATGTTGCCGCTGTCGAAATCCGAACTGATCTTCATGGCTCTGCTCGTTGCTGTGTTCACGGTTGCCGCAGCATCGCAGGTTCCCGACGCCGAGGAAATGCACAGACGACGATTGCAGCGGGCGGTGCGCCGCCGCACACTGGCGCCTTCATTCACTGAACCAGCGGAGCTACCGTGTCCCTAGCCGATGACCTAAACCGCCAGCACGTGCTGGACGCCGCCGACGCCCTGGATTGCACGGTCTATCGCCCGGACGAGGACGACCTGGACGCCGAGGAAGAAGACCTGGGCGATGCCAAGGTGCTGTTCACCGGCCCCTTCGAGCCGCCCCAGGAATGGGACGCCGCCGAGCGCGAGGATTACTTCGACGGCACCGACCCGGCATTGTTCGTCACCGCGCTGATCGCCTGCGAAGCCAAGCCGGGCTCCAAGGCCTTTTTCACGCCGCAGGCCGGTGACCTGCTGGCCGCCATGCACGCGGGCAAGGTCGGGATGTACTTCGTTTGCGAGCGCCTGGACGACGAGAACGGCAGCAGTTACGTGCTGATCCGTGACGATGAGACCGACTGAATTGCGCCGCCAGCAGGCATAAAGAAGGTTCATCGCGTTTTCACGTGGAGAAGACGCTTGACACCGGACTGGCAAGTTTGTGTGCGTATCGCTTACTAGCTTGGCACGATCCATTACCGTGTCTGCTGAGCGTTTAGGTTGCGCCCCTTACGGGCGCCACACCTTTCTTGCTTGCCCAAGAAAGGTGTGCCAAAGAAGGGCACCCCGACATCCGGGTTTCGCTGCGCGAAACTTCCCTCGCTCCGGCGCCGCTCCGGGGGCCGGCTTACATGGGCCATCCCTGGCCCATTAAGCCTCTCGCCGCATCCCTGCGTCTCGTCCCCCTACTCGACACCTACACTCGGCCTCCTGACGGGACCGGACCGCGAGCTTGCAAGATTTCTACAGGCTCAAGCTCGTCGGTGTCTGTTTTTGCTTTTGAGCTGCAATCGCACAGGCGCCACCCAAGTCCCCTTCAGGAGGCCGAATGGAATCGCCACGTAAGGGGTTGAGCGACATGGATGTCGCGAGAGCTGCGATGGGCCAGGGATGGCCCTTCGCAGCGTGCCCCTGGAGTGGTGATGGAATGAGGGAACCCCGGCGCAGCAGGGCGGGGGCGCCTAGCCCGGATGGTGGGGTGCCCTTCTCTTTGGTTACTTTCTCTTGGGCAAGCAAGAGAAAGTGACTCGCCCGTAAGGGGCGAAACCCATCCGGCCAGGCGGCGTGCTAATGGAGAATGCCAAGTAATCGCAGCGAACGCTTTATTGCCAGTCCGGTGTCAGCCCGCACCTTCCCAAACTATGCGAAGAACACAAAAAACCGCCGCCACCCAGAGGGCGGCGGCTACGGCTACGCCGCGAAAACGCTATTCGCTGACCTGGGTGCGCATCTTCTCGCTGCGCCCGCGCAACCACTCCAGGGTCAGCAGCAGCAGGATCGAGAAGCCGATCAGCAGGGTCGCGGCGGCGGCGATGGTCGGGCTGAGGTTCTCGCGGATGCCGCTGAACATCTGCCGCGGCAGGGTGACCTGCTCGGGGCCGGCGAGGAACAGGGTGACCACCACTTCATCGAACGACGTGGCAAAGGCGAACAGCGCGCCGGAGATCACGCCCGGTGCGATCAGCGGCAGGGTCACCCGGCGGAACGCGGTGATCGGCGAGGCCCCCAGGCTGGCCGCGGCGCGTACCAGGTTGTAGTTGAAACCCTGCAGAGTCGCCGACACGGTGATGATCACGAAGGGCACGCCCAGTACCGCGTGGACCACGATCAACGACAGGTAGCCGTTGGCCAGGCCCAGCGGTGCGAAGAACAGGTAACTGGCGACACCGACGATCACCACCGGCACCACCATGGGCGAAATCAGCAGGCTCATCACCAGCGCCTTGCCGCGAAACTCCGAGCGGGTCAGGCCGATCGCCGCCAGGGTGCCGAGAATCATCGCCAGCACGGTCGCCGCCGGGGCGATGATCATGCTGTTCTTCAGGGCGCGCATCCAGCCGGCCGAGCCGAAGAAGTCCTCGTACCAGCGCATCGAGAACCCTTGCATCGGGTAGATCAGAAAGGTGCCGGAGTTGAACGACAGCGGCACGATGACCAGGATCGGCAGCACCAGGAACAGCAGCACCAGGCCGCAGAGCAGGCGCAAACCGTAGTACCAGGCGCGCTCGACGGGAGACATGTAGGGGCTCAGCATTTTCTATTCTCCATTCCATAAGCAGGTCGCTGAAAAACTACCTGCGTTGCCGCTACTTCGTTGAACCTTCCTCGAAATGCTCATGTACAAAAGTACACTCCGCTTTCTCGTCTCGTTCGCCTCGTAGCGGCTGCCTCGCTAACGTTTTTCAATCGACTGCTAACCCAGACGCAACCGACCCGCCCCCACCAACCAGCTGTACACCACGTAGAGCAGCAGCGTGGCGACCAGCAGCAAGCCGCCCAGCGCGGTGGCCATGCCCCAGTTGATGGTGGTGTTGGTGTAGAAGGCGACGAAGTAGCTGACCATCTGGTCGCTCGGGCTGCCGAGCAGCGCAGGCGTGATGTAGTAGCCGATGGACAGGATGAACACCAGCAAGCAACCGGCGCCGACACCGGCCAGGGTCTGCGGAAAATACACCCGCCAGAAGCTGGCAAACGGGTGACAGCCCAGGGAAATCGCGGCGCGCATGTAGGTTGGCGAGATGCCCTTCATGACGCTGTAGATCGGCAGGATCATGAACGGCAGCATGATGTGCACCATGGAGATGTACACCCCGGCGCGGTTGAACACCAGCTCCAGCGGCTGATCGATCAGCCCCAGCTTGATCAGCGCCGAGTTGATCAGCCCGCCGGACTGCAACAACACGATCCACGCCGCCACGCGCACCAGGATCGAGGTCCAGAACGGCAACAGCACCATGATCATCAGCAGGTTGCCCTGGCGGGTCGGCAGGTTGGCCAAGAGATACGCCAGCGGATAGGCCAGCGCCAGGCAGATGGCGGTGATCACCGCGCCCATCCAGAAGGTGCGGGCGAAGATGTCCAGATAAATGGCCTGGTCGGGGGTGGTCTTGACCACGGCGCCGGAGTCGTCGACGCGATGATCCAGCGCAGCGAGCAGGTAGTACGACGTCCAGGAACTGCTGTTGCGGCGAATCACCTGCCAGTAGGCGGGGTCGCCCCAGCGCTCGTCGAAGGATTCCAGCGCGTCCTTGTAGGAAGCCGGCTCGGCTTCGAACGGCAGCGAGCGGCCGGTCTTGGCCAGCAGGCTGCGGTAGCCGGCCAGCTCCATGTTCAGGCGCTTGGACAGGTCACCCAGCTTCTGCTGCTCGCGGGCGTCGGCCAGGTCCAGCGCCAGCGCCTTGTAGGCGTACTCCTCGGGCAGACCCCGGCCGTCCCAGCTGTCGATGGCTTCGACGGTGCGCGGCAGCGAGCCGACCACGTCCGGGTTATCCACGCTGCGGTTGAGCAGCGCCACGATCGGCACCAGAAAGGTGAATACGAGAAACAGCACCAACGGCAGGATCAAGGCCTGGGATTTCAGGCGATTCATCCGCTCGGCGCGCGCCAGCCGCTGCTTGAGCGTAGGGCCGGCGACCTCGGCATGGGGCACTGCTAGGGCCATGGGGATAACTCCGGTGAAGCGGATAAGAATTCGGGGGTAAAGCCGGAGCGCCGATACGCCAGCGCTCCGTGAAGCGAAGGGGCAAGGCGCTTACGCCCTGCTCCGCAACGCGCCGTTACTTGGCGGCCCAGGCGTTGAAACGCTGCTCCAGCACTTCGCCGAAATCGGCCCAGAAGGTCACGTCCATGGCCACCTGGTTGGCGATGTTCTGCGGGGCGGTCGGCAAGTCGGCGGCGACCTTGGCGTCGAGCAGATCAACCGCCTTCGGGTTCACCGGCCCATAGGCGATGTTTTCCGAGTAGGTCTTCTGGTTTTCCGCCTGCAGGGTGTAGGCGATGAATTTCATGGCCTCGTCCTTGTTCTTCGCGCCCTTCGGGATGGCCCAGGCGTCGAAGTCGTAGATGCCACCGTCCCATACCACTTTCAGGCTGCTGCCCTCTTTCTGGGTGGCGGCGATGCGGCCGTTGTAGGCCGAGCTCATGACCACGTCACCCGAGGCGAGGTACTGCGGCGGCTGGGCGCCGGCTTCCCACCACTGGATGTACGGCTTGAGTTCGTCGAGTTTCTTGAACGCGCGCTCCTGGCCGTCCTTGCTCGCCAGCACTTTGTAGACGTCTTTCGGCGCAACGCCGTCAGCCATTAGGGCGAATTCGAGGGTGTACTTGGCGCCCTTGCGCAGGCCGCGCTTGCCCGGGAATTTCTTCACGTCCCAGAAATCCGCCCAACCCGTCGGCGCGGTGCTCAGCTTGTCGGCGTTGTAGGCCATGACGGTCGACCAGACGAAGAAGCCGACGCCGCACATCGAGGCAGCGCCCGGCACTAGGGCCTTCTTGTCACCGACTACGGCGTAGTCGATCTCTTCGAACAGGTCTTCGTCGCAACCACGGGCCAGTTCGGGGGACTCGACCTCGACCAGGTCCCAGGACACGCTGTTGGTGTCGACCATGGCTTTGACCTTGGCCATCTCGCCGTTGTACTCGCCGGCGATGATCTTGCCGTTACCGGCCGCTTCCCACGGCTGGTAGTAGGCCTTGACCTGGGCGTCCTTGTTGGCGCCACCGAAGTTGATGACCGTGAGGTCTGCAGCGTGAACCTGTGCAGCGCAGACCAGGCCCAGTGTCAGCGCGGAAAGGGAGAATAGCTTCGACATTTTTATATTGGCTCCAAGTGCTGTGGTAAAGCGCAAAACGCCGATCACTCCGCCGACAGCGGATCGAGGGCGCGAACGTGCTCGACCTGCCAGCCGAGCGGAATCACATCACCGACCGCGAGCGCAGGATCGAGCTCGGCAATCGGCTGTTTGACGAAGAAGTCGGTCTTGCCACAGACCTCCAAGCGCACACGCACGTGGTCGCCCAGGTAGATGAATTCCGATACACGGCCGGAGAAGCGGTTGTCGCAGCCCTCGGCCGCGGCGTTCAGGCGGATGCGTTCGGGGCGGATCGACAGGCTGACGGCGTCGCCGGGCTGGCCTACGTTGACCGCCAGCGCCTGGACCTTCTCGCCCCGGCCCAGTTGCACGGTGCAGGTGTCACCCGTGCGCTCGACCAGCTCGCCGGCGAAGCGGTTGTTCTCACCGATGAACTGCGCCACGAAGGTGTTGCGCGGCGACTCGTAGAGCTCGCGCGGCGGGGCGATCTGCTGGATTTCGCCCTGGTGGAACACCGCAACGCGATCGGACATGGTCAGCGCTTCGCTCTGGTCGTGGGTCACGTACACCACGGTCACGCCCAGGCGCTGATGGATGTGCTTGATCTCCATCTGCATGTGTTCGCGCAGTTGCTTGTCGAGCGCGCCGAGGGGCTCGTCCATCAGCACCAGCTGCGGCTCGAACACCAGGGCACGAGCCAGGGCCACGCGCTGCTGCTGGCCGCCGGAGAGCTGGGCGGGATAGCGACCGGCGAAGGCATCCAGCTGCACCATGGACAGGGAGCGTTTGACCTTCTCGCCGACGTCGGCCTTGCTCATGCCGCGCACGCTGAGCGGGAAGGCCAGGTTCTCGGCCACCGTCATGTGCGGGAACAGGGCGTAGTTCTGAAACACCATGCCGATGTCGCGCTTGTGCGGCGGCACGTTGTTCAGGCGCTTGCCGGCCAGGGTGATCTCACCGGCGGTGGGCGTCTCGAAGCCGGCCAGCATCATCAGGCTGGTGGTCTTGCCGGAGCCGGACGGCCCGAGCAGGGTCAGGAACTCGCCCTTGCGAATATCCAGATTGAGATCTTTGACGATCAGGTTCTCGCCGTCGTAGCTCTTTTGCACGCCACGAAAGCTGACCAGGATGTCGCTCGAAGAAGTGTCGCCCATCACCGCACCTGCCTGTTGTTCTACCTTCAGCCAAGACTAGAACCGGCGTTGGCGCCTGGAAATCGGGCGTACTGACACTTTGCTATAAGGCAGGCGGAAAGGCGCTTGTAGGGCGATCCCTACAACGATGTCGCGATTGGATAAGTATTGGCGTGACACTAACGGCGCCATGCGGCGCCGCACAGCGCAGGCTGTCGTGAATGGATAAGTGGCGCGTTTAGAGCCTGTTCAAAGGCTCGCGAGCTAGAGCAATGCAAGGGCTAGGCGCCCCCGCAAAAACAGGCGAGGACCGGTCGGAGTCGCGCCCGACTTTACGAGCTGTAAATGAGCAGTACTCGCTTCGCTCGCCCTCCGGGCCGCGCTAAAGCGCGTTAGCCGCAAGCGGCTTGCCGAGCCTGTTTTTAACGCGGCAGTGCCGACGCGCAGCCGACTCTGAACAGGTTCTCAGACCAGCTTGTGCTCGACCGCGTAACGCACCAGGTCCGCCACCGAATGCAGATTGAGCTTCTGCATCAGCCGCGCCTTGTGGGTGCTGATGGTCTTGCTGCTGAGCGCCAGGTGGGCGGCGATCTCGTTGACGCCCTCGCCCTGCACCAGGCGCTCGAACACCGAGAACTCCCGCTCCGACAGCAACGCGTGGGGCGGCCGCGAGTCGGTCAGACCGACCTCGAAGACCATGCGGTCGGCCAGCTCGGGATCGATATAGCGCCCGCCGCCGGCGACCTTGCGGATCGCGGTGAGCAGCAGGGCCGGGTCGCTGTCCTTGGTGGCATAACCCGCCGCACCGATCTTCAGGGCGCGGGCGGCCATCTGCGCCTCGTCGTGCATCGACAGCACCAGAATCGCCGGTGCCTGGCTCAGTGCGCGAATCCGCGGAATCGCCTCCAGACCGTTGACGCCGGGCATGGAGATATCCAGCAGCACCACCTCACAGGGCGTGTGCCGCAAGGTTTCCAGCAACTGCTCGCCGTTGCTCGCTTCGCCGACCACCTGCAGGTCGCGGGCCATGCCGATCAGCTGCTTGATGCCCTCGCGGACGATGGTATGGTCTTCGGCCACCAGTACTCGGATCACGGGCTCAACCTCCTATTCATCGATTGCACACGCGCTCAGCGGCACCCGTACGCGCAACAGAGTACCTTCGCCGGGCCGGCTGTCGAGGCTCAATTGCCCGCCAAGCATCAGCACCCGCTCGCGCATGCCCACCAGGCCGAAGGAGTTGGCGCGTATGGCGGCCGGATCGAAGCCGCGGCCATCGTCGCTGATCGACAGGCGCAGGCTGTCGCCCAGCAGTTCCAGACGTACCGTCACCGTGTGCGCCTGGGCATGGCGCATGACGTTGGTCAGCGACTCCTGAAGGATGCGGAACAGCCCGGTTGCCTTGGCATCACTCAGCGGCGGCACGTGTTCGGGCACTTCGACCAGGCACGGGATCTGCGTGCGCGCTTCGAAACGCCGCGCCTGCCATTCGATGGCCGAGGCGATGCCGGCGTCGAGAATCGGCGGGCGCAAGGCGGTGGCCACGTCGCGTACCAGCTGGAACAGGTTGGCGATCAGCTTTTTCATGTTGTCCAGGCGCTCGCGCAGGCCGGGGTCGAGGTCGGCGAACCCCAGCTCGCACATCGAGGTTTCCAGCTTGAGTACGGTGAGCACCTGGCCGAGTTCGTCATGTACCTCGCGGGCGATTCGCGCCTTTTCCTCCTCGCGCACGCTTTCCAGGTGCGCGGACAGGTCGCGCAGGCGTGCCTGGGAGTCGGCCAGCGCCAGCTCGTTGCGCTTGTTGTCGCTGATGTCCCAGACCACGCCGTCCCAGATCACCCGGCCATCGGCCAGGCGCCGGGCCATGGCCTTGATGTCGACCCAACGCGACTCACCGGTGTGGGTGAGCATGCGCCCCTGCCAGTGCCAGTCGCTATCGCTGTCGAAGGCCTGGTCCTGGGTGCGGTGGTAGCCGACCTTGTCATCCGGGTGCACCAGGCTGCGCAGGCCGTGATCGGGAGCCAGCAAGGTGGACGCCCGATAGCCGACCAGGCTCTCGCTGCCCTCGCCGATAAAGGCGAACAGCGCCGGATCGCCCGGTCGCGCGCGCTCCAGGCGAAACACCACGCCGGGCACGTTGGAGGCGATACCCTGCAGGCGCGCCTCGCTCTCCTGCAGGGCGGCCAGGGCGCGGCGACGCTCGGTGACATCGGTGATGAACACCACCAGGTACTCGGTATCGCGGTACTGCAGGAAGCTCAACGACACGTCCACCGGCAGGCGGCTGCCGTCGGCACGCAGGCATTCGGTCTCGAAGCTCGGCGGTCGCTCGTCGCCCTTGCGTGCCAGGCGCCACAGGTTGAGCCAGCGGTCCATGCTCATTCCCGGTTCGAAATCGCTGAGCGGCCGATCCACCAGGCCGCCACTGCGACAACCGAGCATGGTTTCGGCGGCATGGTTGGCGTAGCGCACATGGCTGTCCCAATTGACCCAGAGGATGCCCACCGTGCTGTTGTCGATGGAGAACTGCGACAGGCGCAGGGCATCGCGGGCGATCTCGCGCAGCTCGACCTCATGGCGCGCGGCGAGCAGGCGAAACTCCAGGGTGTCGCGCTGGCGCCGCAGCCACAGCGCCAGCAGCAATGCGAACACCAGCAGCAGACCGAGCAGCAGGCTGATGCCACGCCAGAAGCTCGACGAGCTTTCCTGCTGCAGGTAGCTGGGCGGCAACCAGCGATTGTGCAGACCATCGAGCTCGCGCGCCGAGACACTGCGCAGGGCCACGTCGACGATCGCCGACAGTTCGGGCAGATCACGCCGGGTGGCTATCCGCAGCAGTTGCGGAAAACCGATGTCGCCGACGATGGCCAAGCCCAGGAACTCCGGCTCCCTGGCCAGGCGTCCCAGTTGCGCCTCGTCGAGCACCGCATAGCTGGCCTGCTCGTTGAGCACTCGCTGCAGCGCCTGGCGTGATGAGCTGGTGACGTCCAGCTTGAGCTTCGGGTAGCTGCTGTGCAGGTAGTCGAGCACCGCATCGGAAACCTTCAGGGCGACCGGCGAGCGTGCGTCGAGCTGCTCGAGGTCGACCGCGCCGCCGCTGTCGCGTTCGCCGATCAGCAGATGGGAAACGCGCAGGAAGGGATCGGAAAACACCCAGCGCCTGAGCCCGGCCGGCGTCTGGCTGAGCCCCGCGGCCAGGTCGAGCTGGTCGTTACGCAGCGCCTGCTCCAACTCCTCGGGCGTCTGGAAGGTGCGCCAGCGCACCTGTACGCCCATCAGCGTGGCCAGGGTATTGACCATCTCCACGTTGGCGCCGGTCAGGCGATGCAGGCGGCGGTCGAGCTGGGCGAAGGGGGGCTGCAGCACCACGCCGGCGCGCAATACGGGGTGGTCGGCAAGCCAGCGTTGCTGCGCCGTATCGAAGATCGCCGCCGGCGCCGCTGGCGGCTGATCGGCCCACAGCGCCGTGGGCAAGCTCACTATCAGAAGAAACAGCCAACGGTGGATCATGCACAGACACCGGAACGTTCGAGAGGCCGCCGGGTTAGAGAACCGGGGCAGACGCTGCCATTAAGCACCATCAGAATCTGACAAATCCACGACAAGTGATTAGGCTGGCCTCATTCCCCTTGCAGGCCTTGCCATGACCCGTCTTCGCCATCTGCCCCGCTATGCCCTGTGCCTGAGCCTGCTGGCCGGCGCCCCGGCCGTGCATGCCGAACAGAGCCCGCCCGCCGAAGCCGCCGACAAGGGCGAGAACAAATCCGAGCAACGGGCACCGCTGATCGAGCGTAGCGATCTGGAGGCCTCGGCCCTGGAACGCCAGCTGGCGGCCAGCGAACAGCAGCAGCTCGACGCCGCCGGCACGACCTTTCTGGCCCTCTGGCGACCGGCCAACGACCCGGCGCCCATGGGCGCGGTGATCCTGGTGCCAGGCGACGATGAAAGTGCCGACGCTCCGCCGACCGTCGGCCCGCTGCGCCGCAAGCTGCCCGACGCCGGCTGGCACAGCCTCAGCCTGACCCTGCCGGACCCGCAGGGCGCCAACTTGCCCGTGCGCCTTGCCGAGCCGGCCGCGAATGGCGACGGCAAAGCTGCACAGCCCGCGGTCGAGAAAGCGCCCGAGCCCGCCGCGCCCGTGCCCGTGCCCGCGAACGACGCGCCATCGCCTGACGCCGAAGCGGCCCGCGCTGCCCATGTCGAACGGGTTTTCGCCCGTATCGATGCCGGCATCGCCTTTGCCGGGCAGCAGCAGGCCAAGGTCGTGGTGCTGCTTGGCCATGGCAGTGGTGCCTACTGGGCGGCGCGCTACATCGCCGAGCGCAAGCCCGCCAACGTGACCCACCTGGTGCTGGTGGACACCCGCCAGCCGGAAGGCTTCGACGCGCCGTTCAACGACCTGCTGGCGCAGCTCACCGCCAAGGTCGGCGACTTCTATTACCGCGACAGCGCCAGCGCGCGGCAGGCGGCACTGGCACGCAAGCAGCTGAGTCAGCGCCAGAAACAGCCCGCACTGGTGCAGATCAGCCTGGATGCCTTGCCGGGTAATCCCGATGTCGCCCAGGAACAGCTGTTCCGACGCCTGCGCGGCTGGCTGGACAAGCACGCCGGCGGCGCCAAGTAAGTAGCGGCCTGCTCAGCGGAAGCCGCGACGCTGGCGAATCAGCGCATAGGCATTGTGCAGCTCGCGGGTTGCCTCGGTGGCCTCACGCACTTTCTCGGGCGCCGCGCCACTACCGGCCATCTTGTCGGGGTGATGGCGGCTGAGCAGGCGCCGATAGGCCTTCTTGATCTGCTGAACGTCGCTGTCGGCGGTCACGCCAAGCAGGCGCAAGGCCTGCTGATAACTATCGGCGGCGGCAGTCGGCGGGCCGCGGCGTGGTGAGTAGGCCTCGCTAAGCGCCTCCTGGGCCTCGACGGCAATACCCAGCCACTTGCCCCACAACAGGATCAGCTCGCGCTCGGCCTGGCCCACCTTGCCGTCGGCCCAGGCCATGCGCCAACACGCGCGCAGCAGCTCCTGCGCCTGGTCACGGCGCCGCTGCAGCGGGCCACGCAGGTTGTCCTGGCCGGTCTTGCCCCGCGAGAACGCCTCGATGGCCGTCGCCCTTCCAACCTCGCCCAGGGCCAGGCGCTGCATTTCGGCGCGGGCCTGACGAATGTGCGCCTGCTGCACCACGCCATCGCTCTTGGCCAGGCGCCCGAGCATGACGAACAACAGGGCGTCATCACGTACCGAGGGTTTGCCGACCAGCCGCTCGCCCAGGGTCTTCCAGCCACGCAAGCCGAGACGCCGATCCAGCACCTGACCGAGCAGGCCGCCGAGCAACAGACCGGGAATGCTCGCCAGGGCGAAGCCGGCCAACGCGCCCACCACAGTCAGCGGCCAGTACATATCAGCGCTCGCCCTGCAGCAGCGATTCCACCTCGGCCAGGCGCTCGTGGGTACCGACATCCACCCAGCGCCCGGTGAAGTGCTCACCCGTCACCTGCTGGCTGGTCATCGCGTCCCTGAGCAGCGGCGCGAGCTTGAATGCGCCTGGCTGACAACCTGAGAACAGTTCAGGGCTGAGCACGGCAATACCGCTGTAGGTCAGGCTGGCGTCACCGGCTTCGGCATCCGCCACCAGCTCCTCCGCGAGGCGGAAGTCGCCTGCCAGGTGATGGGCCGGGTTGTCCACCAGCACCAGGTGCGCTTTTTCGCTGAACGGCCTGCGCAGGGTCGAAAAATCGAAATCGGTGAATATATCGCCGTTGACCACCACGAACGGCTCGTCACCGAGCAGCGACAATGCCTTGAAAATACCGCCACCGGTTTCCAGCGGCTCGCCTTCGGCCGAGTAGCGAATGCGCACGCCATAGCGCTCGCCGTCGCCCAGGTAGTCCTCGATCTGCTGGCCGAGCCAGGCGTGATTGACCACCAGCTCGCTGAATCCTGCACGCGCCAGGGCACGCACGTGATACTCGATCAGCGGCACCCCGGCGGCGCGCACCAGGGGTTTGGGCGTGTGCAGGGTCAGCGGTCGCAGGCGCTCGCCCCTGCCGGCGGCCAGAATCATCGCCTTCATCGAGCGGCCTCCGCGGCGCCCTTGAGCTGCGCGATCAGCTCACCGAGCTCGGCCAGCTCCGGGCGCCGCTCAAGCACGTCATCTATGTAGGCGAAAAAACGCGGTACGTCGGCCAGGTATCGTGGCTTGCCGTCGCGATGGCAAATGCGCGCGAAGATGCCGATCACCTTGAGGTGGCGCTGCACGCCCATCAGGTCACTGGCACGCAGAAACTGCGCCAGTTCATCCTGCACGGGAATGCCGGCTGCACGGGCCTTGTGCCAATAGCTGTCGAGCCACCCTTCCACCCGTGCCGGTGGCCAGCTAAGAAACGCATCCTTGAACAGACTGGTGATGTCATAGGTGACCGGGCCGTAGACGGCATCCTGGAAATCCAGCACGCCGGGATTGGGCTCGCTGATCATCAGGTTGCGCGGCATGTAATCGCGGTGCACCAGCACCTTGGGCTGCGCCAGGGCGCTGTCGATCAGCAACGTACAGATGCGCTGCCAGGCGGCCTGCTGATTGGCATCCAGGGTATGGCCGAGCTCGCGAGCGACGTACCAATCCGGAAACAATTGCAGCTCGCGGCGCAGCAAGGCGTCGTCATAGTGCGGTAGGCCGGCATCCATCGGCAATTGCTGATAGGCCAACAAGGCGTCGATGGCGGGCTCGAACAGTTGATCGGCATTGTCGCTGTCGATCACCTCCAGGTAGGTCTGGCGGCCCAGATCGCTGAGTAGCAGAAAGCCTTGCTCGAGATCGGCGCCATGGATCTGCGGCACGTTCAGGTCTGCGCGGGCCAGTAGCTTGGCAATCTCGACGAACGGCCGGCAATTCTCCTGCGGCGGCGGTGCGTCCATCACGATCAGGCTGCGCCCAGCCGCCTCCCAGCGGAAATATCGGCGAAAACTGGCATCGCTGCTGGCCGGCTGCAACACGGCATTAGGCACCTCGCCCCAGCCGTTGGTGGCGAACAGGGCCTGCAGCTGCGGCTCAAGCCATTGCTTCAGGCGTTGTAAACGTACATCGTGTTCAGGCATTGCAAGGGTCTCCGACGGCGCTAGCCGTTGCGCGGGTCATGCTTTATTATCCAGCATCTTTTTCAGCCCATCGAGAGGCGTGCGGCCCCTGGGCCAAAAGCGCACAGGAAGCCCGGAAAACAAGATGGCAGTAAAATACCCCGCTTTTCGCAAGAAATTCCCGCTTCTGGTAACGGGTGGCCTGTTGGCCCTGCAGCCCTTCGCCAGCCCATTCGCTACCGCTGCCGAACAGTTCGACTGCCAGGCATCGCCGACCGGCGGTTGGGCTTGTGCACCGAAAACCAGCAACGCCGCTCTGCCGAGCCGGCCGGCCCACAGCGCCAACTCGGTCAGCGCAGGTACCCCCACGACTGCGGCGGCTGCCAAGCCTGATACCAATGCCGCGCCGACGCAAGTGACCGAAGCCGGCGGCCGTGCCCTGGCATCGCGCAGTGCCGACTACAGTCACCTGGACTGGGTACCGCGTGAAAAGCTGACCAGCGCACAGTTGGCCGAGATCGGCCCGGCCTGCTCTGGTGCCTACATCGAGCCTACTCGCCCGGGCATGAACGACACCACGCCGATGAGCGAAGCGCCGATGTTCGTCTCGGCCAAGGCGTCGCGCTATCAGCAGGAGCAGCAGGTCGCGACCCTCGCCGGTGACGTGGTCGTACGCCAGGCCGGCATGCAGGTCGAAGCCGACGAAGCCAATCTGCACCAGGCCGAGAACCGCGGCGAGCTGGTCGGTAACGTCCGCCTGCGCGACAAGGGTGCCCTGGTGGTCGGTGACCGTGGCGAGCTGCAGCTCGACAACGGCGAAGCACGCATCGACAACGCCGAGTACGTGATGCACGCCGCCCACGTGCGCGGCAGCGCGGCTTACGCCAAGCGTGAGGAAACCGCGATCATCCGCCTCAAGGATGGCACCTATACCAGTTGCGAACCGGGCAGCAACGCCTGGCACCTGACCGGTAACAACATCACCTTGAACCCGGCCACCGGCTTCGGCACCGCGACCAACGTCACGCTACGGGTCAAGGATTTCCCGGTGTTCTATACGCCGTACATCTATTTCCCGATCGACGACCGTCGCCAGTCCGGCTTCCTGCCGCCGAGCTTCAGCCGCTCGGGCAGCAACGGCCTGACCCTGCAGACCCCGTACTACTTCAACTTGGCGCCAAACTTCGACGCCACGCTGTACCCGACCTACATGGCCAAGCGTGGCCTGCTGCTCGAAGGCGAGTACCGCTACCTGACCCGCAACAGCGAAGGCCAGGTCGGCGCTGCCTACCTGGATGACCAGGAAGACGAGCGCAAGCTGCAGTCGGGTTACAAGGACCAGCGCTGGATGTACAGCTGGCAGCATAAGCAGGGTCTCAACGACCGCCTGCTGGCCGAGGTCGACTACACCGATATCAGCGACCCCTACTACTTCCAGGATCTGAAGACCGATCTGGGCATCGAGACCTCTACTTACGTCAATCAGCGCGGCACGCTGACCTGGCGCGGTGACAGCTACACCGCTCGGCTGAACGCCCATGCGTACGAGCTGGCGACCATCACCGACGTCACGCCCTATGATCGCTTGCCGCAGATCACCCTGGATGGCCAGCTGCCGTTCGAGCCGGGCGGCCTGAACTTCACCTACGGGACCGAGCTGGTGCGTTTTGATCGTGATCTGCGCGATGGTTTCTATGTCGACAAGAATGGCAACCCCGAAGGTCGCTGGAACGACTACAACATTCAGGGCCTGGCCCGCTCCAATGGCACCCGTCTGCATGTCGAGCCGGGCGTCAGCCTGCCGCTGGACTGGAGCTGGGGCTACGTGAAGCCGCAGGTCAAGTACCTGCAAACCAATTACGACCTGGATATCGACCAGCGCGGCAAGGACACCTTGCTTGCCGACGAGCAGTACAGCAGCACGCAGAGCCGCGGCGTCGGCATGTTCAGCGTCGACAGCGGCCTGTATTTCGACCGTCAGACCTCGCTGTTCGGCCGCGAAGCACGGCAGACCCTCGAGCCGCGCCTGTTCTACCTCTACGTGCCGGAAGAAGACCAGACCGATATCCCGGTATTCGACACGGGCGAGAACACCTTCAACTACGCCTCGCTGTGGCGTGAGAATCGCTTTAGCGGCAAGGACCGTATCGGCGACGAGAACAAGATTTCCCTCGGCGTGACCAGCCGCTGGATCGAGGCCAACGGCTTTGAGCGCCAGCGCTTCAGCATCGGCCAGGCCTTCTATTTCGAAGACCGCAAGGTGCAGATGCCCGGCATCGACTATCGCACCCGCGATGAGGCGCAGTCGTCGGTATCGCCTTACGCCCTGGAATACATGTACCGCTACAACCAGGACTGGCGCTTCACCTCGGACTTCAACTGGGACCCGGACAGCCACCGCACCCGTTCCGGCAGCGCCATGTTCCACTACCAGCCGGCGGATAACCCGCGCAAGGTCGTCAATGTCGGGTACCGCTATCGCAACGATACGCTCAACTACGACCAGAGCACCGGACGCTGGGGCTTTGGGGCCGACTATGGTACGGAGACGCTGCCTGATGGTTCAGCAAACCCGAACTTCATCAAGGACTACTACAAGATCAGCCAGCATGACTTCTCGGTCATCTGGCCTCTCGGCCCGCAGTGGAGCGTCATTTCTCGCTGGCAGTACGATTACGGGCGCAACCGCACCCTGGAAGCCTTTGGCGGCTTCGAATACGACAGCTGCTGCTGGAAGCTGCGCGTGATCAACCGCTACTGGATCGATTACGACGAGGTCAGCCTCAACCCCTCGCGTAACGACAAGGCCGACAACGGTATCTTCCTGCAGATCGTCCTCAAAGGCCTGGGTGGCGTGACGGGCAGCAACGTTGAGACATTCCTCGACCAAGGCATTCAAGGTTATCGTGAACGTGAAGAGCAAGCTCGCTGAGTGCGTGCGCCCGCTGCTGTGGGGCGCACTGTTTCTGGGTACGGCGGCGCACGCCGACGTACAGCCTCTCAACCGCGTGGTGGCGATCGTCGATAACGACGTGATCATGCAGACCCAACTCGACGCCCGGGTACGCGAGGTGCAACAGACCATCGGCAAGCGCGGCGCCGAGGTGCCGCCGGCCAATGTGTTGACCCAGCAGGTGCTGGACCGCCTGATCCTCGAGAACATCCAGTTGCAAATGGGCGAACGTTCCGGCATTCGCATCGGCGACGAAGAACTCAACCAGGCCATGGCCACCATTGCCCAGCGCAACGGCATGAGCATCGAGCAGTTCCGCGACGCCCTGGCCAGAGACGGCCTGTCGTTCAACGACGCCCGCGATCAGGTGTCGCGCGAGATGGTCATCAGCCGCGTGCGCCAGCGCCGTGTGGCCGAGCGTATCCAGGTCACCGAGCAGGAAGTGAAGAACTTCCTCGCTTCCGACCTGGGCAAGATGCAGCTGTCCGAAGAGTTCCACCTGGCCAACATCGTCATTCCGGTCCAGGAAGACGCGTCCTCCGACGCCCTGCAAGCCGCCGAGCGCCGTGCTCAGGACCTCTATCAGCAAGCACGTCAGGGCGCCGATTTCGGTCAACTGGCGATTGCCAACTCGGCCAGCGAAACCGCCCTGGACGGTGGTGACATGGGCTGGCGCAAGGCGGCGCAGCTGCCACCGCCGTTCGACGCCATGATCAGCGCCATGACCGTTGGCGACGTTACCGAGCCGATCCGCACCCCAGGCGGCTTCATCCTGCTCAAGGTGCTGGAGAAGCGTGGTGGTGAAGCCGCGGCCGTGCGTGATGAAGTGAACGTACGCCACATCCTCATCAAGCCGAGCGAAATCCGCACCGACGCCGAGGCCAAGGTACTCGCCGAGCGCCTGTATCAGCGCATCGAATCCGGGGAAGACTTCGCCGAGCTGGCGAAGAACTTCTCCGAAGACCCGGGCTCGGCCCTCAACGGCGGCAGCCTGAGCTGGATCGACCCGAATGCTCTGGTACCGGAGTTCCGCGAGGTGATGAACAACACCGCCAGCGGTGAGGTTTCCAAGCCGTTCAAGAGCCAGTTCGGCTGGCACGTACTGCAGGTCATGGGCCGCCGCGCCACCGACAGCAGCGAGCAGATGCGCGAGCAACAGGCGCTCAACCTGCTGCGCAATCGCAAGTACGAAGAAGAGCTGCAAACCTGGCTACGTCAGATCCGCGACGAAGCCTATGTGGAAATCAAGTTGTAACCCAGCCTGAACGCCACGAGAGCCCGGCCCAGCGCCGGGCTTTTTCATTCATGCCTGGACTAGACTCATAGCCGCCCGCCTAGAGACCGAATCATGCCAGACAGCTTGCGCTTCGCCCTCACCCCTGGAGAACCGGCCGGCATCGGCCCGGACCTGTGTCTATTGCTCGCCCGCCAGCGGCAAGCCCATGCACTGATTTGCGTCGCCAGCCGCGCACTGATGCAGGCGCGCGCCGCAGAGCTGGGGCTGGAGATCGATCTGCTCGATGCCGCTCCTGACGATTGGCCAACCCAGCCCGCCCCGGCCGGCAGCCTTTACGTTTGGGATACGCCGCTGGGCGAGCCGGTGATTACCGGCCAATTGAGCAAGGGCAACGCTGCCTACGTCCTGCAGACCCTGACCCGAGCGGCCGAGGGCTGCCTGGACGATAGCTTCGATGGCTTGATCACCGCTCCCGTACACAAGGGCATCATCAACG
Source organism: Pseudomonas sp. PA15(2017) (assembly GCF_001945395.1). Lineage (GTDB taxonomy): Bacteria > Pseudomonadota > Gammaproteobacteria > Pseudomonadales > Pseudomonadaceae > Aquipseudomonas. The sequence goes on from NZ_MSXV01000050.1 coordinate 324,528, forward strand.
AGGCTGGCATGGCCTTCTCTGGCCATACCGAATTTCTCGCCGACCTGACCGGAACGCCCCAAGTGGTGATGATGCTGGCGACGCGCGGGCTGCGGGTCGCGCTGGTCACCACCCACCTGCCGCTCAAGGATGTGGCCAACGCCATCACCGCTGAACGCCTGCAGCGCGTGACCCGTATCCTGCATGCCGATCTGCGCGACAAGTTCGCCATCGCCAGGCCACGCATCCTGGTCTGCGGCCTCAATCCCCATGCCGGCGAAGGCGGCCACCTGGGGCGCGAAGAGATCGAGATCATCGAGCCCGCGCTCGAGCAGTTGCGTGCCGAAGGTATGGATCTGCTCGGCCCGCTGCCGGCCGATACGCTGTTCACACCCATACACCTGGAACATTGCGACGCGGTGCTCGCCATGTATCACGACCAGGGCCTGCCGGTGCTCAAGTACAAGGGCTTCGGCGCAGCCGTCAACGTGACCCTGGGCCTGCCGATCATCCGCACGTCGGTCGACCACGGCACCGCCCTGGATCTTGCCGGCACCGGCCGCATCGACTGCGGCAGCCTGCAGGTCGCCCTGGAAACCGCGTACGAAATGGCGCGCAGCCGTCTGCTCCCATGAGCGACCTGCCTGGAGTGGCGGGCGCCGCCGCTCGACAGGCGTTCCCTGCTAAACTGCGCGTTTTCGCCTGACCGCTTTACGCGCTTGCTTGATGCTTGCAGCTTGAAGCCTGGAGCTGCTTTTCAGATGTCCGAGCCTTACCAACACCGCGCGCGCAAGCGCTTCGGCCAGAACTTCCTTCATGACGCCGGGGTGATTCACCGTATCCTGCGCGCCATCCATGCCCGCGAAGGCGAACACCTGCTGGAGATCGGCCCGGGCCAGGGCGCGCTGACCGAAGGTCTGCTCAACAGTGGCGCACAACTGGACGTGATCGAGCTGGATCTGGACCTGATTCCGATCCTGCAGGCCAAGTTCGCTGACCAGCCGCGCTTTCGCCTGAACCAGGGCGATGCCCTGAAATTCGACTTCTCGAGCCTGCAGGCAGCGCCCAACAGCCTGCGGGTGGTCGGCAACCTGCCGTACAACATCTCCACACCGCTGATTTTCCACCTGCTGAACAACGCTCAACTGATCCGCGACATGCACTTCATGCTGCAGAAGGAAGTGGTCGAGCGCCTGGCAGCAGGCCCCGGCGGCGGCGACTGGGGGCGGCTGTCGATCATGGTGCAATACCACTGCCAGGTGGAGCACCTGTTCAACGTCGGCCCAGGGGCTTTCAATCCGCCGCCCAAGGTCGACTCGGCCATCGTGCGCCTGGTACCGCACAAGGTCCTGCCGCATCCGGCCAAGGATCATCGCCTGCTCGAACGCGTGGTTCGCGAGGCCTTCAACCAGCGCCGCAAGACCCTGCGCAACACTCTCAAGGCGTTGCTGCCGGCCAGTGAGATCGAGGCGGCCGGCGTCGATGGCAGCCTGCGCCCCGAGCAGTTGGATCTGGCCGCCTTCGTGCGCCTGGCCGACCAGCTGGCCCTACAACCCGCGCCTTCGCCCACCTGATTGATCGAGTGCCCATGTCCGACCCTCGCTACCAGATCGACGTCAACATCGTCCCCCGCTACCTGCCAGCGCAGTCGCAGCCCGAGCAGAACCGCTTCGCTTTCGCCTACGACGTGACCATCCACAACGCCGGCGAGCTGCCGGCGCAACTGCTCGCGCGCCATTGGGTGATCACCGACGGCAACGGTCAGGTTCAGGAAGTGCGCGGCGCAGGCGTGATCGGCGAACAGCCGCTGATCGCTCCGGGCGAGAGCCATCGCTACAGCAGCGGCACGCTGCTGGCCACCCAGGTCGGCACCATGCAGGGCAGCTATCAGATGCTGGCTGACGACGGCCAGCGTTTCGATGCACCGATCGCGCCCTTCCGTCTCGCCGTTCCGGGCGCCCTGCACTAAGGGTCTATCCCCGTTTCGTTCGTGGCCGCGCCGGAGCCACTTTTTGCGCGAGGCAAGGCATGAGGAGAGAAGTTTGGTTATTCCAAATGAACGACGAATAACGCAGCATCGCGCAAAAAGTGGCCCGGCCCTTCGGGTTGCGCGAAAAATTGCACCATGCTGCGTTGCGAGGCTTGGCAAGGGAGCGACTATTACCGGCGCCTCGCGCCTTATCTGGTGCAATTTTTCGCAGCAACGCGGCTCACGACGAAACGGGGGTAGACCCTAATGGCGACCTATGCCGTCGGCGACCTGCAGGGTTGCCTGAAGCCGCTGCAGTGCCTGCTCGAACGCGTGGCCTTCGATCCGGCCCGCGACCGACTGTGGCTGGTCGGTGACCTGGTCAACCGCGGCCCTGCCTCCCTGGAGACCCTGCGTTTTCTGTATGGCATGCGCGACGCGCTGGTCTGCGTGCTGGGCAACCATGACCTGCACCTGCTCGCCGCCTCGCGCAATATCGAGCGCCTCAAGCGAGGCGACACCCTGCGCGAGATCCTCGAGGCGCCGGATCGCGACGAGCTGCTGGACTGGCTGCGCCAGCAGAAGCTGCTGCATTACGACGAACAACGCGACACCGCCCTGGTGCACGCCGGCATACCGCCGCAGTGGCACATCGGCAAGGCGCTGCGCCGCGCTGCCGAAGTCGAGAACGCACTGCGCGACGATGCCCTGTACCCGATGTTCCTCGACGGCATGTACGGCAACGAGCCGGCGCGCTGGGACAAGGAACTGCACGGCATCGCCCGGCTGCGGGTGATCACCAACTATTTCACCCGCATGCGCTTCTGCAAGGCCGACGGCACCCTGGACCTGAAGAGCAAGGAAGGCCTGGACACCGCGCCAGCCGGCTATCTGCCCTGGTTCAGCCACAAGCACCGCAAGACCCGCGACCAGAAGATCATCTTCGGCCACTGGGCGGCCCTTGAAGGCCACTGCGACGAACCTGGTGTGTTCGCCCTGGACTCGGGCTGCGTGTGGGGCGGCAGCATGACCCTGATGAATATCGATAGCGGCGAGTACCATCGCTGCGACTGTAGCGAGGAAACAGCATGAGCGAGTTCAAACGCATCGCCCCCGAGCAAGCCCAGGCACTGCGCGAGAAGGGCGCCGTGGTGGTCGACATCCGTGACCCGCAAAGCTTCGCGGCCGGCCACATCAGCGACTCTGTGCATCTGGACAACCATTCGCTGGCCGACTTCATCGCCAAGGCCGATCTCGACGCCCCGCTGGTCGTCACCTGCTATCACGGCAATTCCAGCCAGAGCGCCGCGGCCTATCTGGTCGGCCAGGGGTTCTCGGAGGTCTACAGCCTCGACGGCGGCTTCGAGCTGTGGCGCAGCACCTATCCCCAGGACACCGAAGCCAGCCAGGCCGAGTGACATGGCCTCGGGCCATCTTCCGCGCGGCCACAGTGCCCGGAAGATGGACCGGCATAAATATTTTCCTCGTTCAGCCCCCGCCAATGCTGGGCTTGGCTGCCTGCACAGCGCCGCCATGGCGCTTCGCACGGCAATTGCGCCTTGACCTTGCCGATTACCAACTATCCTTGTCTTAGGCCATCCCAATTCAGGTAGCCGGCCAACCGGCCGAACGGGCCATCGGTACTCACCTTCAGCAGCCAGCCAGAGCCACGCAACACAGGGTCAGGCGGGAGAAGGCAGCCGATACGCCTTGCGCGAGACACGCAAGGCGGCTGTCCTCAACCTGCCATGCGACGGACAGCCGACCATGAGGTTCTGACTGACCAAGGGGGTGTTTGGGGGATTCATCTCGGCAGCGCGAGCGCCGAGTCTGCATGCACCCGCTCGACCGATCCCGGCCGGCTCCCAGCATCGAGCGAGGTGAAGTCATGAGCATTTTCAGTCACTTCCAACAACGATTCGAGGCGACGCGCCAGGAGGAGTACTCGCTGCAGGAGTACCTCGAATTGTGCAAGCAGGATCGCAGCGCCTACGCCAGCGCGTCCGAGCGCTTGCTGATGGCCATCGGCGAACCGGAGCTGCTCGATACCTCCCACAACCCGCGAATGTCGCGCATCTTTTCCAACAAGGTGATCCGCCGCTACCCGGCCTTTGCCGACTTCCACGGCATGGAAGAATGCATCGAGCAGATCGTGTCCTACTTCCGCCACGCGGCCCAGGGCCTGGAAGAGAAGAAGCAGATCCTTTACCTACTCGGCCCGGTCGGCGGCGGCAAGTCCTCGCTGGCCGAGAAACTCAAGCAGTTGATGGAAAAGGTGCCCTTCTACGCCATCAAGGGTTCACCGGTGTTCGAATCACCACTGGGCCTGTTCAACGCCGCCGAGGACGCCGCGATCCTCGAGGAGGACTACGGCATTTCCCGCCGTTACCTGGGCAGCATCATGTCGCCCTGGGCCAGCAAGCGCCTGGCCGAGTTTGGCGGTGACATCAGCCAGTTCCGCGTGGTCAAGCTCTACCCGTCGATCCTCAACCAGATCGCCATCGCCAAGACCGAGCCGGGCGACGAGAACAACCAGGACATCTCCGCGCTGGTCGGCAAGGTGGATATCCGCAAGCTCGAGGAATTCCCGCAGAACGATGCCGACGCCTACAGCTACTCGGGCGCGCTGTGCCGGGCCAACCAGGGCTTGATGGAATTCGTCGAGATGTTCAAGGCGCCCATCAAGGTGCTGCACCCGCTGCTCACCGCCACCCAGGAAGGCAACTACAACAGCACCGAAGGCCTCGGCGCCATCCCCTACAACGGCATCCTGCTGGCCCACTCCAACGAATCGGAATGGCACACCTTCCGCAACAACAAGAACAACGAGGCGTTCATCGACCGTATCTACATCGTCAAGGTGCCGTACTGCCTGCGCATCAGCGACGAGATCAAGATCTACGACAAGCTGCTGGTCAGCAGCTCCCTGGCCAACGCCCATTGCGCGCCGGACACCCTGAAGATGCTCGCCCAGTTCTCCACCCTGTCACGCCTCAAGGAGCCGGAGAACTCCAACATCTACTCGAAGATGCGCGTCTACGACGGCGAAAACCTCAAGGATACCGACCCCAAGGCCAAGTCGATCCAGGAGTACCGCGACTCGGCCGGTGTCGACGAAGGCATGAACGGCCTATCGACCCGCTTCGCCTTCAAGATTCTCTCCAAGGTCTTCAACTTCGACCCGCACGAAGTGGCCGCCAACCCGGTGCACCTGCTCTATGTGCTCGAGCAGCAGATCGAACAGGAACAGTTCCCGGGCGAGGTACGCGAGCGCTACCTGCGCTTCATCAAGGAATACCTGGCGCCGCGCTATATCGAGTTCATCGGCAAGGAAATCCAGACCGCCTACCTGGAGTCCTATAGCGAGTACGGCCAGAACATCTTCGACCGCTACGTGCTGTACGCCGATTTCTGGATTCAGGACCAGGAATACCGCGATCCCGAGACGGGGGAAATCCTCAATCGCGTGGCCCTCAACGAGGAACTGGAGAAGATCGAGAAGCCGGCCGGCATCAGCAATCCGAAGGATTTTCGCAACGAGATCGTCAACTTCGTGCTGCGCGCCCGGGCCAACAACAACGGCAAGAATCCGACCTGGCTCAGCTACGAGAAACTGCGCGTGGTGATCGAGAAGAAGATGTTCTCCAACACCGAGGACCTGCTACCGGTCATCAGCTTCAACGCGAAGGCCAGCAAGGAGGATCAACAGAAGCACAACGACTTCGTCAAACGCATGGTCGAGCGCGGCTATACCGAGAAGCAGGTACGCCTGCTGTCCGAGTGGTATCTGCGCGTACGCAAATCGCAGTAAGCGGCCTCTGATGCGGACCACGGTCGACTCGCCGTGGCCCGCATCGGCAGTGCCCGGAGGGCTTGTATGAGCTACGTGATCGACCGTCGCCTGAATGGCAAGAACAAGAGCACGGTGAACCGCCAGCGGTTCATTCGTCGCTATCGTGACCACATCAAGAAGGCGGTGGAGGACGCCGTCAGCCGCCGCTCCATCACCGACATTGAGCACGGCGAGCAGATCAGCATTCCCGGCCGCGACATAGACGAGCCGGTGCTGCATCACGGCCGCGGTGGCAAGCAGACCGTCGTCCACCCCGGCAACAAGGAGTTCGTCGCCGGCGAGCGCATTCCACGCCCGCAGGGCGGTGGCGGCGGCCAGGGTGCCGGCAAGGCCAGCAACTCCGGCGAGGGCATGGACGAGTTCGTGTTCCAGATCACCCAGGAAGAGTTCCTGGACTTCATGTTCGAGGACCTGGAGCTGCCCAATCTGGTCAAACGCCACCTGACCGGCGCGGAAACCTTCAAGACCGTACGCGCGGGTATCAGCAGCGAGGGCAATCCGTCGCGCATCAACATCGTGCGTACGCTGCGTTCGGCCCATGCCCGGCGCATCGCACTGTCCGGCAGCAGCCGCGCCAAGCTGCGCGAAGTGAAGGCCGAACTGGAGCGTCTGCGCCGCGAGGAGCCGGACAACTTCAGCGACATCCAACTGCTAGAGGCCGAAATGCAGCGCCTCAGCGCACGCATTCACCGCATCCCGTTTCTCGATACCTTCGACCTCAAGTACAACCTGCTGGTCAAGCACCCCAACCCCAGCTCCAAGGCGGTGATGTTCTGCCTGATGGACGTCTCCGGCTCGATGACCCAGGCCACCAAGGACGTCGCCAAGCGCTTCTTCATCCTTCTGTACCTGTTTCTCAAGCGGAACTACGACAAGATCGACGTGGTGTTCATCCGCCATCACACCAGTGCCAAGGAAGTCGACGAGGAGGAGTTCTTCTACTCCCGGGAAACCGGCGGCACCATCGTCTCCAGCGCGCTGAAGATGATGCAGGAGATCATGGCCGAACGTTATCCGGCCAACGAATGGAACATCTACGGCGCACAGGCTTCGGACGGCGACAACTGGAACGACGACTCGCCGATTTGCCGGGATATCCTGATCAAGCAGATCATGCCCTTCGTGCAGTACTTCACCTACGTGGAGATCACCCCGCGCGAGCACCAGGCACTGTGGTTCGAGTACGAGCGAGTGGCCGAGGCCTTCGGCGAAACCTTCGCCCAGCAGCAACTGGTATCGGCGGGTGACATCTACCCGGTATTCCGCGAACTGTTCCAGCGGAGGCTCGCCACATGAGCAGCAATAGGAAACGTCAGCCACTGTCCAAGGGCTCGGAATGGACCTTCGAACTGATTCGCGACTACGACCGGGAAATCAGCCGGCTGGCCGAGCGCTATGCCCTCGACACCTACCCCAACCAGATCGAGGTGATCACCGCCGAGCAGATGATGGATGCCTATGCGTCCGTCGGCATGCCGTTGGGTTATCACCACTGGTCCTACGGCAAGCAGTTCCTCAGTACCGAGAAATCCTACAGCCGCGGGCAAATGGGCCTGGCCTACGAGATCGTGATCAACTCCGACCCGTGCATCGCCTACCTGATGGAGGAAAACACCATCACCATGCAGGCCCTGGTGATCGCCCACGCCTGCTACGGGCACAACAGTTTCTTCAAGGGCAACTACCTGTTCCGCACCTGGACCGACGCCAGTTCGATCATCGACTACCTGGTGTTCGCCAAGCAGTACATCACCCAGTGCGAAGAGCGCCACGGTATCGACGCGGTCGAGGACCTGATCGACTCCTGCCATGCGCTGATGAACTACGGTGTGGACCGCTACAAGCGGCCCTACCCCATTTCCGCCGAGGAAGAGCGCCGTCGCCAGAAGGACCGCGAAGAGCACCTGCAGCGGCAGATCAATGACCTGTGGCGCACCATTCCCAAGAGTGCCAGCAAAACCGACGAGAGCGACAACAAACGCTTTCCCGCCGAGCCCCAGGAAAACATCCTGTATTTCCTGGAGAAACACGCCCCGCTCCTCGAACCCTGGCAGCGTGAAGTGATCCGCATCGTGCGCAAGATCGCCCAGTATTTTTACCCGCAACGCCAGACCCAGGTGATGAACGAAGGCTGGGCGACCTTCTGGCACTACACGCTGATGAACGATCTATACGACGAAGGCCTGGTCACCGACGGTTTCATGATGGAATTCCTGCAGTCGCACACCAGCGTGGTGTTCCAGCCGTCGTTCGACAGCCCCTACTACAGCGGCATCAACCCCTACGCCCTGGGCTTCGCCATGTACCGTGACATTCGCCGCATCTGCGAGGCGCCCACCGAGGAAGATCGCCACTGGTTCCCGGACATCGCCGGCAGCGATTGGCTGAGCACCCTGAAATTCGCCATGACCAGTTTCAAGGACGAAAGCTTCATCTTGCAGTACCTGTCCCCCCAGGTGATACGCGACCTGAAGCTGTTCAGCATTCTCGACGACGACCAGAAAGACGAACTCAGCGTACCGGCCATCCACGATGAGCCGGGCTATCGAACCATCCGTGAAACCCTTGCTGCCCAGTACAACCTCGGCAATCGCGAGCCCAACGTGCAGATCTGGAGCGTCGACCGCCGCGGCGACCGCTCGCTGACCCTGCGCCACTTCCAGCATGACCGCAAGCCGCTGGGCAGTTCCACCGAAGAAGTGCTCAAGCACCTGCACCGCCTGTGGGGTTTCGACATTCACCTGCAGACGCTGCAGGGCGAGCGGATCGTCAACACCCAGCACGTGCCACCGAGAAACGATGCAGCACAGGATGGCGACCACCCACGTCTGGATCTGCATATCCCTCCGTTGTAACCGCGCGACGACAGCCTCCGGCACTGCGGGTATCCTTTGCCCATGACGGAGACTTCTATGCAGATCTACAAAGTCGGTGGCGCCGTGCGCGACCGCCTGCTCGGCCGCCCGGTGACCGAGATCGACTGGGTGGTGGTCGGCGCCACGGCCGACACCCTGCTGAAACAGGGCTATCGCCCGGTCGGCGCTGATTTTCCGGTATTCCTGCACCCGCAATCGGGCGAGGAATACGCCCTGGCCCGCACCGAACGCAAGAGCGGGCGCGGCTATGGCGGCTTCACCTTTCACGCCAGCCCCGAGGTGACGCTGGAAGAAGACCTGATCCGCCGCGACCTGACCATCAATGCCATTGCCGAAGACCAGCAGGGCAAGCTGATCGACCCCTATGGCGGCCAGCGCGATCTCCAGGCCAAGCAACTGCGCCACGTCTCGCCAGCCTTCGCCGAAGACCCGCTGCGCATACTGCGCGTCGCCCGCTTCGCGGCCCGCTACGCGACGCTGGGCTTCAGCGTGGCGCCCGAGACGCTCGAACTGATGCGCCAACTGGCCGAGTCCGGCGAGCTGGATGCCCTCACCCCGGAGCGCAGCTGGAAGGAAATATCCCGGGCACTGATGGAGCCGCGCCCGGACGTGTTCATCGAGGTACTGCGCGAGTGCGGCGCCCTGGCCGTCATGCTGCCGGAAATCGACCAGTTGTTCGGCGTTCCCCAGCCCGCAGCCCATCACCCGGAAATCGATACGGGCGCACATGTGCTGGCGGTACTGCGCCAATGTGCCGGGCACCAGCAGCCGCTGCCCGTGCGCTGGGCCTCCCTGCTGCACGATGTCGGCAAGGGGCTGACCGATCCCGCCGAATGGCCGCGGCATATCGCCCACGAGCACCGCGGCATCGCGCTGATCGAGGTGATCAACAAGCGCTGCAAGGTGCCACGGGAATGCCAGGAGCTGGCCGAATTGGTCGGCGAATTTCACACCCATGCCCATCGCGCCCTGGAGCTGCGTGCATCGACGCTACTGGAGCTGATGCAGCGCTTCGACGTGTTCCGTCGCCCACAACGCTTCGAGGCCTTCGTTGCGGCGTGTGAAATGGACGCCCGTGGTCGTCATGGCCTGGAGGATCGTGACTACCCCCAGGCGGCCTATCTGCTGGCCGCCATGGCCGCGGTACGCGAGGTGGCCGTGCAGCCGCTGCTGGAGCGCGGCTACAAGGGCGCAGAGCTGGGTGAGGCGCTCAATCGTGAGCGCCTCACCGCGCTGAAAGCCTTCAAGCAGGCCAGCGAGAAAACCGGTTAAGGCGAAGGTAGAAGCTCGGGCGGCGTCAGCTCCACGCCGCGCCACTGGAACGAGACCGGCCACAGCTGCTGCTCGATACGCGCCTCCTGCCACAGCTCGGCAAAGCGCATGCCTACGGCCGGATGTTCGACCTCGGGCACTAGCAACGCCAACGGCCGCAGCACGAAGGCATTCCTTAGGATTTCCGCCCGGGGCAACACCAGGCCATCGAAATTGCCCACCAGTTCGCCATAGGTCAGCACGTCGATATCCAGTGGCAGGCCCTTGCGGTCCGGCGCATAACGACCGTTGTCGGCCTCGATGAATTTCAGCCGCCGATCCAGCTCGGTCAGCGGCAGCGCCGTGCGCCCGGCGATCACCAGGTTGAAGAACGGGCCGCTCTTGATGCCCACCGCCAGGCTTTCGAAGACCGGCGAGCAGCGCATGTCGGTGACGATTTCGGCCAGGGCATCGAGCCCGGCGCGCAGGTGCGCCTCGCGCTCGATATTGCTACCAAGGCCCAACAGGATTGGCGTTAGCGACATCCGCGCTCGATCTCCACACCGACACCACCACGGGCTGCCGGCACAGCGCCCGGCTTGGTCACCCGCAAGCGCACCCAGGGAATGTCGAATTCGCTCATCAGCAGCGCCACCAAGCGCTCGGCAAAGGTTTCCACAAGGATGAACTGGGATTCGCTGGCGAAAGCCTGGATGCGCGTCGACAGCGTGGCGTAATCCAGAGCCTTGCTGAGGTCATCGTCCAGGGCGGCCGGACGATTGTCCCAGCCCAGCCACAGATCCAGCTGCAGGCATTGGCGGATGGTGCGTTCCCAGTCGTAGGCACCGATGACGGTGTCAACTTCTAGCCCTGCGATAAACACTGTGTCCAAGCATGCTCTCCACGGCACGACAAGCTCGCCGCACCTCGTTAGAATCGGCCATCCCCCGGCGCGGAATGGATACCATGTTTTGGTTACTGGCGACCCTCGCCTACCTGCTCGGCTCGCTGTCCTTCGCTATTCTGCTCAGCCGCATGACCGGCCTGGCAGACCCGCGCGCCAGCGGCTCGGGCAACCCCGGCGCCACCAACATGCTCAGAGTGGCGGGCAAACGCCTGGCCATTCTCACGCTGATTGGCGATCTGTTCAAAGGTTTGCTGCCGGTACTGGTCGCCGCCCACCTCGGTTTCACCGTTCAAGAGCAGGCCTGGCTAGGCTTGGCCGCGGTGCTCGGCCACCTGTACCCGATCTACTTTCGCTTCCGTGGCGGCAAGGGTGTCGCCACCGCAGCCGGCATGCTGCTGGGGCTTTACCCACCGGCCGCGCTACTGGCCCTCGGCGCCTGGCTGCTGACCTTCACCCTGACCCGCACCAGCTCCCTGGCGGCCCTCACGGCCGCGCCCCTGACACTGCCGCTGCTGGCCTGGCAACAACCGGCGGCGCTACTGCCGATGTGCGCACTCAGCGGGCTGATCGTCTGGCGCCACCGCCGCAACCTGCGCGACCTGTGGGCCGGCCGCGAACGGCATTTCTGAGCTATTTCAAGAATACGAAAACAGTGGGCAGCTATTCCCGGGGCTCCTGTGGGAGCGCGCCATGCGCGCGAATCGCGGGCGTGGCCCGCTCCCACACGTGATCCATCGATACCCACACCCAGTTCTCACAACGCCGGCAACTGCTCCATCGGCCAGCGGGCCTGCACGCTGATCGCCAACTCCTCATGCTGCCCGGCCAACAAACGCTGGCAACCGGCGTAGGCGATCATCGCGCCATTGTCGGTACAGAATGCCGGACGCGCATAAAACACGTTGCCCTTCAGCGCTGCCGTCATGTCTTCGAGCGACGTACGCAACGCGCGGTTGGCACTCACTCCGCCCGCGATCACCAGGCTGCTCAGGCCGGTCTGCTTGAGCGCGCGACGGCATTTGATGGTCAGCGTCTCGACCACCGCCTGCTGGAAGGCCAGGGCCACGTCACAACGGGTCTGCTCGCTGTCATCACCGCTGCTCTGACACTGCTGCCAGGTATTGAGGGTGAAGGTCTTCAGGCCGCTGAAGCTGAAATCCAGGCCGGGACGGTCGGTCATCGGCCGCGGGAACACGAACCGCCCGGGTGTACCGCGCTCGGCGAGCCGGGCGATTTCCGGGCCACCGGGGTAACGCAGGCCCATCAGTTTGGCGGTCTTGTCGAAGGCTTCGCCGGCCGCGTCGTCCAGCGACTCGCCGAGCAGTTGGTACTGGCCGATGCCGTCGACGCGCACCAACTGGGTATGGCCGCCCGACACCAGCAGGGCCACGAACGGAAACGCCGGCGGCGCCGGCTCGAGCATGGGCGCCAGCAGGTGGCCTTCCATGTGGTGCACGCCAATGGCGGGAATATCCCAGGCGAACGCCAGGGCCTGGGCGCAGGAGGCGCCAACCAGTAGCGCACCAACCAGGCCGGGGCCGGCGGTGTAGGCGATGGCGTCGATGTCGGTGGCCACGCAACCGGCCTCGTCCAGCACCTGGCGGATCAGCGGCAGCATGCGCTTGACGTGGTCACGCGAGGCCAGCTCCGGCACCACACCACCGTAGGCGCGGTGCAGGTCGATCTGACTGAACAGCGCATCGGCGAGCAGGCCGCGTTCGCTGTCGTAAAGCGCGACACCGGTCTCGTCGCACGAAGTTTCCAATCCCAGAACCAGCATGGTTTCGCCTTCTCTGCCGGTTGCCCAGCGTAAAAGGCCGGCATGATAATCGCCGCTCGGCGGCCCAGACCAGTGCTTTTCGATCAGAGGCTTTGCATTCCGCTTGACGAGGCGGTAACATCCGCAACCCTTAAAAACCTGTGATCTTTCCGTGCCGTTGCCAGGAAGACACAAACCTCCGGTAATAAAGAAGGTAGCCCTGGATGCCAGCCGTCAAAGTTAAAGAGAACGAACCCTTCGACGTAGCTCTGCGTCGTTTCAAGCGCTCCTGCGAAAAAGCCGGTGTTCTGGCCGAAGTTCGTAGCCGCGAATTCTACGAAAAGCCGACCGCCGAGCGTAAGCGCAAAGCCGCTGCCGCTGTTAAGCGTCACGCCAAGAAAGTGCAGCGCGAACAGCGCCGCAGCGTTCGCCTGTACTAATAACGTACACGCAACGCCCGAATGCCCGGTTCGGCCGGGCATCATCGTCAAGAACTCCGCATCGCCTACTGGCGAAATGGCGGAGTTTTTGCGTTTGTGCCGTTACATCTTCTGGACCCCCCCCTGAGCGCCTATGGCCGGCCTGATCCCGCAATCCTTCATCGATGACCTGCTCAACCGCACCGACATCGTCGACGTGGTGGGTTCGCGCATCCAACTGAAGAAGACCGGCAAGAACTACAGCGCCTGCTGCCCGTTCCACAAGGAAAAGACGCCCTCGTTCACCGTCAGCCCGGACAAGCAGTTCTACTACTGCTTCGGCTGCGGCGCTGGCGGCAACGCACTGGGCTTCGTGATGGATCACGACCAGACGGAATTTCCCCAGGCCGTCGAGGAACTGGCCAAGCGCGCCGGTATGGAAGTGCCGCGCGAGGACAGCGGCCGCGGCGGCAAACCTCGCCAGGCCACCGACTCGCCGCTTTACGCGCTGCTCAAGTCGGCTGCCGACTATTACCGTCAGGCCCTGAAAAGCCATCCGCAGCGCCGTGCCGCGGTCGAGTACCTGAAAGGTCGCGGCCTGTCCGGGGAGATCGCCCGGGATTTCGGCCTCGGCTTCGCCCCGCCGGGCTGGGACAACCTGCTCAAGCACCTGGCCGGCGACAGCCTGCAGCACAAGGCGATGATCGATGCCGGCCTGCTGGTCGAGAACCCGGACAGCGGCAAGCGCTACGACCGCTTTCGCGACCGGGTGATCTTCCCCATCCACGACAGCCGCGGCCGGGTGATCGCTTTTGGTGGCCGCGTGCTGGGCGACGACAAGCCCAAGTACCTGAACTCGCCCGAGACCCCGGTGTTCCACAAGGGCCAGGAGCTATACGGCCTGTACGAGGCGCGCAAGCACAACCGCAACCTCGACGAGATCATGGTGGTCGAGGGCTATATGGATGTCATCGCCCTGGCCCAACAAGGCCTGCGCAACGCGGTGGCGACCCTGGGCACCGCCACCAGTGAAGAACACCTCAAGCGGATCTTCCGCCTGGTACCCAGCGTGCTGTTCTGTTTCGACGGCGACCAGGCCGGGCGCAATGCGGCCTGGCGCGCCCTGGAAGCCGCCCTGCCCAACCTGCAGGACGGTCGGCGCGCACGCTTTCTGTTCCTGCCCGACGGCGAAGACCCGGACACCCTGGTGCGCAGCGAAGGCACCGATGCCTTCCAGGCGCGCATTCACCAGCACGCCCAGCCGCTGGCCGACTACTTCTTCCAGCAACTGAGCGAAGAGGCCGACCCCCGTTCGCTGGAAGGCAAGGCGCATCTGGTCACTCTGGCTGCGCCACTGATCGACAAAATCCCCGGCAACACGCTACGCGCCCTGATGCGCCAGCGCCTGACCCAGATCACCGGCCTGGACGCCAGCGCCATGGGCCAGGCACAGGCGGCGCCTACGCGACAATCGAGCGCGCCCGCCCAGCCAAGCCACGACCATCACGCACCGACCTTCGAAGCCATCCCGGACAGCGCCTATTACGACGCACCACCAGGCTATGAAGAACATGCCGCACCCGCCCAGGCGTTCGAGCGCCCGGCGCGCAAGCCCGGCAAGGGTGAGTGGAAGAAAGACGGTGGCAAGTGGAAGAAGGGCCGCGACGATTACCACCCACCGCGCACCGCGGTGAGCGTCGAATCGCCCCACCTGAGCGCCCTGCGTAGCCTGCTGCATCATCCGGAGCTGGCGCAGAAAGTCGAGGATGTCAGCAATTTCGCCGCCGAAGACGACACCTACGCCCAATTATTGGTGGCCCTGGTGGGCACTTTGCAGAAGCAACCGAAGCTGCGATCGCTGCAGCTGATCGCCCGCTGGCACGGTACCGAACAGGGCCGCCTGCTCAAGGTTCTGGCAGAAAAAGAATGGCTGATCGATCACGACAACCTTGAACGGCAGTTTTTCGACACCATAACTACACTGGCCCGTAGTCAGTCGCTAAGGCGACGCGAAACCGCTCTGCGCAGCATCATGCAAAAAAGCCCGAGCGAACTCACCGACGAGGAAAAGGCTCTGTTACGTGAGCATTACAGCAGCCTGAACTCGCCCAGCAAGACCCCAACTGGCGCCTGAGCGCCGAGCTGAGGTATAATCCTCGGCTTGTTTTCAGCCCGCCAAGACCTTAAGTGGATAGGGTGTTATGTCCGGAAAAGCGCAACAGCAATCTCGTTTGAAAGAATTGATCAGCCGTGGTCGTGAGCAGGGTTACCTGACTTATGCGGAGGTCAATGACCACCTGCCCGAGGATATTTCAGATCCGGAACAGGTGGAAGACATCATCCGCATGATCAACGACATGGGGATCAACGTATTCGAGAGTGCTCCGGATGCGGACGCCCTGTTGTTGGCCGAAGCCGACACCGACGAAGCCGCCGCCGAAGAAGCAGCTGCTGCTCTCGCGGCCGTTGAGACCGATATCGGCCGCACCACCGACCCGGTGCGCATGTACATGCGTGAAATGGGTACCGTGGAACTGCTGACCCGCGAAGGCGAGATCGAAATCGCCAAGCGTATCGAAGAAGGCATCCGTGAAGTCATGGGCGCCGTCGCTCACTTCCCGGGCACCGTCGACAGCATCCTCGCCGAATACACCCGCGTCACCACCGAGGGTGGCCGTCTGGTCGAAGTCCTCAGTGGTTACATCGACCCGGACGACGGCAGCGTGCCCGCCGAGGCCGCGGCACCGGTTCCTGCCTCTTCGGACGACAAGGCCGAAGACAAGGACGATGACGAGGAAGATGGCGACAGCGACGATGAGGAAGAAGAAGGCGATGGCGGCCCGGATCCGGAAGAGGCCTTGCGCCGCTTCACCGCGGTAGCCGATCAGCTGGAAGTCGCCAAGAAAGCCCTGAAGAAGCACGGTCGCGACAGCAAGCAGGCCATCGAAGCGCTGCGCCTGCTGGCCGAGCTGTTCATGCCGATCAAGCTGGTGCCTAAACAGTACGACGCGCTGGTAGTGCGTGTACGTGACGCCCTGGACCGCCTGCGCGGCCAGGAACGCGCCATCATGCAACTGTGCGTCCGTGACGCCCGCATGCCGCGTGCCGACTTCCTGCGCCTGTTCCCCGGCAACGAAGTGGACCTGGACTGGGCTGCCAGCCTGGCCAAGGGCAAAGCCAAGTACGCCGAAGCCATTGGCAATCTGCAAGCCGACATCCAGCGCTGCCAACAGAAGCTGATCGCCCTGCAGGATGAAAGTGACCTGACCCTGGCCGAGATCAAGGACATCAACCGTCGCATGTCGATCGGTGAGGCCAAGGCTCGTCGCGCCAAGAAGGAAATGGTCGAGGCCAACCTGCGCCTGGTCATCTCCATCGCCAAGAAGTACACCAATCGCGGCCTGCAGTTCCTCGACCTGATCCAGGAAGGCAACATCGGCCTGATGAAGGCGGTGGACAAGTTCGAATACCGCCGCGGCTACAAGTTCTCGACCTATGCCACCTGGTGGATTCGCCAGGCGATCACCCGCTCGATCGCCGACCAGGCACGCACCATCCGGATTCCGGTGCACATGATCGAGACGATCAACAAGCTCAACCGCATCTCTCGCCAGATGCTCCAGGAAATGGGCCGCGAGCCCACCCCGGAAGAGCTGGGCGAGCGCATGGAAATGCCCGAGGACAAGATCCGCAAGGTGCTGAAGATCGCCAAAGAGCCGATCTCCATGGAAACCCCGATCGGCGACGACGAGGACTCGCACCTGGGCGACTTCATCGAGGACAGCACCATGCAGTCCCCGATCGACGTGGCCACCGTGGAGAGCCTCAAGGAAGCCACTCGCGAAGTGCTGGCCGGCCTCACTGCCCGTGAAGCCAAGGTTTTGCGCATGCGTTTCGGTATCGACATGAACACTGACCACACCCTCGAGGAAGTGGGCAAACAGTTCGACGTCACCCGCGAGCGTATCCGCCAGATCGAAGCCAAGGCGCTGCGCAAACTGCGCCATCCGACCCGTAGCGAACACCTGCGCTCGTTCCTCGACGAGTAAGGTTTCCCGGGAATGAAAAATGCCGGTCACTGACCGGCATTTTTTCGCCTGTGTTTCGGGGCTCATGGAGCGGTTTTGCGCTCCACCGCATTGGTGGATGAAAAGCGCGCCATCCCCCTGCTGGGAAGAAAACAGGTTGCAGGGTGGACCGGGCGCGAAGCTTACCACCTGAACACGGCGACGCAGCCAGCGGCAAGCCACCGGGCAATCCTCGCAAAGGTAGCTCAGCCCGCCAGCTCGGCAAAGCCCTGACGAATCGCCTCCTCGGGCAGGTTGTCGCCGATAAAGACGATCACGCTCTCACGCTTCTCGTCGCCGCCCCACTCGCTGTCCCAGTCGAAACCATAGAGCCGCAACACGCCCTGAAAGACCATGCGCCGGTCTTCACCGGCAATGCTCAGCACGCCCTTGTAGCGCAGCAGGGAATTGCCATGTTCTTCCAGCAGGCTCTCCATGAAACCGCTGAGCCGGTCGAGATCCAACGGCTTGTCGCTGCTCAGCACCAGGGTGGCGATGCGGTCGCTGCTCTTGCCCGGCAGTACCGGTCGCAGGCTCGGCGCCACGTCCGCATTGAGGTTGAAGCCGCGCACATCCAGCAGCTCGCTCAAGTCGATGCGGCCGTGCTCGACCACACGGATCGGCGCCCGGCGGTTGATACGTTGCAGGCGCGCGGTAAGCGCTTCACGGGCAGCGTCATCAACCAGATCGGTCTTGCTCAGCAGAATGCGGTCGGCGAAACCGACCTGGGCCTGGGCGATGGTTTCCTGTAGGTGGCGCTCGGCATTGGCCGCGTCCACCAGGGTGATAATGCCGTCGAGCACGTAGCGCTCGCAAAGCTCCTCGGTGGCGAAGAAGGTCTGGGCGACGGGCGCAGGGTCGGCCAGGCCGGTGCACTCGATCACCAGGCGGTCGAAATCCAGCTCGCCGCTGTCGCGCTTTTCCAGCAGCACGAACAGCGCCTTCTCCAGCTCGACATGGATGGAGCAGCACACGCAGCCGTTGGCCAGGGTCATCACCTGCACCGGCTCGCTGCCGAGCAGTTGACTGTCGATGGGTGTTTCGCTGTATTCGTTTTCGATCACCGCGATCTTCAGGCCGTGTTCGGCCTTGAGGATATGCCGCAGCAGGGTGGTCTTGCCGGCACCGAGAAAGCCGCTGAGCACGGTGACCGGAATGGGGGAAAAGGACATGAATGCATTCCTCTGAAAGACACACGCCACGACGAGGCGTGGCGTGTGGTGCTTGAAGCGGGCCCGAGGCCCGCACGGTGTTGTCAGCAGCAGCGGATCGGCCGCCCCTTGCCACCACCATAGCGTGCTTCCTGACGCTCGCGGAAGAAGGCTTCGTAGCTCATCACGGGCTGATCGGGATGCTTCTTGGCCATGTGCTCGACGTAGGTGTCGTAGTCGGGCATGCCCACCAGCATCCGCGCCGCCTGACCGAGGTACTTGCCCATCCGGCTGAGATCATTGAACACGGGCAACCTCCGGCGCGTCTGCAGGCAGCGCTTCATACGTAGCTTCACGGTCGGTACGCAGTTCCTTGCGCCAGGCGGCGCGGCCGACCTTGATGGCGTAGAACAGCACGCTCAGCACCACGAACAGGAACAGCACGGTGAGCGTGGCGTTGGTGTAGGCGTTGAAGATCACGTGCTGCATCTGGCCGATGTCCTTGGCCGGGGCGATCACCTGGCCGGCGTCCAGCGCGGTCTGGTACTTCTTGGCCAGGGCCAGGAAGCCAACGGCTGGATTCGGGTCGAGCAGCTTGATCAGGCCGGCGGTGGTGGTGCAGATCAGCAGCCAGGTGGCCGGAACCAGCGTCACCCACACGTAGCGCTCGCGCTTCATCTTGATCAGCACCACGGTGCCGAGCATCAGGGCGATACCGGCCAGCATCTGGTTGGAGATGCCGAACAGCGGCCAGAGGGTGTTGATGCCGCCCAGCGGATCGATCACCCCCTGGTACAGCAGCCAGCCCCACAGGGCCACGCAGCCAGCGGTAGCGATCACGTTGGCGGTCCAGGACTCGGTTTTCTTCAGGGACGGTACGAAGTTGCCGAGCAGGTCCTGCAGCATGAAGCGGCCGGCACGGGTACCGGCGTCCACCGCGGTGAGGATGAACAACGCCTCGAAGAGAATCGCGAAGTGGTACCAGAACGCCATGGTGTTCTCACCCGGCAGCACGCTGTGCAGGATCTGCGCGATTCCCACGGCGAGCGTCGGTGCACCACCGGCACGGGCCAGAATGGTGTTCTCGCCGATATCACGGGCGACCGCCTCGAGTTGATCGGGCGTGATCATGAAGCCCCAGCTGCTGACCGTGGCGGCTACCGACTGAACATCCGAGCCGACCAGGGCCGCCGGGCTGTTCATGGCGAAGTAGATGCCCGGCTCGATCACCGAGGCCGCGACCATCGCCATGATGGCCACGAAGGACTCCATCAGCATGCCGCCGTAACCGATGTAGCGGGCATGGGTTTCGTTGGCCAGCAGCTTGGGCGTGGTGCCCGAACTGATCAGCGCGTGGAAGCCGGATACCGCACCGCAGGCGATGGTGATGAACAGGAACGGGAACAGGGTGCCCTTCCACACCGGGCCGGTGCCGTCGGTGAACTGGGTCAGCGCCGGCATCTTCAGCTCGGGCATGACCACCAGGATGCCGATGGCCAGGGCGATGATGGTGCCGATCTTGAGGAAGGTCGACAGGTAGTCGCGCGGTGCCAGGATCAGCCACACCGGCAACACTGCGGCGACGAAACCGTAGCCGATCAGCATCCAGGTGATCTGCACGCCGGTGAAGGTGAAGGCCGGGCCCCACACCGGGTCGGCGGCGATCACCCCACCCAGCCAGATCGAGCCGAGCAGCAGGATCACCCCGATCAGGGAAATCTCGCCGATGCGGCCCGGCCGGATGTAGCGCATGTAGATGCCCATGAACATCGCGATGGGAATCGTCGCCATCACGGTGAACATCCCCCATGGGCTTTCCGCCAGCGCCTTGACGACGATCAGCGAGAGCACCGCGAGGATGATGATCATGATCAGGAAGGCACCGAACAGCGCGATGGTACCGGGGATCTGGCCCATTTCCTCGCGCACCAGCTCGCCCAGGGAGCGGCCGTTGCGGCGGGTGGAAATGAACAGCACCATGAAGTCCTGCACGGCACCGGCCAGTACCACGCCGGCGATCAGCCAGAGGGTGCCCGGCAGGTAGCCCATCTGCGCCGCGAGGACCGGGCCGACCAGCGGGCCGGCGCCAGCGATGGCGGCGAAGTGGTGACCGAAGAGAATGTGCTTGTTGGTCGGGACGTAGTCCAGGCCATCGTTGTTGAGCACGGCGGGGGTGGCGCGGGTGGGATCTAGCTGCATCACCTTGGTGGCGATGAACAGACTGTAGTAGCGGTACGCGACGAGGTAGATCGCCACGGCAGCTACGACGATCCACAAGGCATTGATCGATTCGCCGCGATTCAGCGCCACGGTGCCTAGCGCGAAGGCGCCCAGCAACGCGACCGCAAACCAGGCGATATGGCTGGCCATTCTGGTCATTTGGACATCTCCGGTCGCAAGCCTCGGCCTGCGACACTCATTGTTATTGTTGTGCTCTATCGAGCCCCCCAACTATCCATCTAAGTACGCTTTGTAGTAATTCGCAAAACTACCCACGGCCTTCTACGTAGAACTACGCAGAAGCATGCAGATCGTGTCAGCCGGGCGCTGCAGCTTTATGTATGCTCTGCCCGCCTTTCATCCGCCACAGCGTTGCCCGTCCAGTCAACCCGGAGTGCCCCATGCAACTCAAGCACAAGATCGTCGCCCTGAGCCTGCTGCCCATGCTCCTGGCCGTGGCCGTGGTGTGCCTACTGGTTCTGGTCCAGAACCAGCGCCTGGGCAACCAGCAGGCCCAGCTGATCGAGCACAGCATCCTGGGCAGCAAGCAGGCCGAGCTCCAGCACTACGTGGAAATGGCCCTGAGCACCATCGCGCCGCTGTACGACACCGGCCGCGACGACGAGGAAACCAAACGCCAGGTGCTGGCATTACTTGCGCGCATCAACTTCGGCAGCGACGGCTACTTCTTCGTCTACGACCGCACCGGCAAGAGCCTCATGCACCCGCGCCAGGGCGCGCTGGTCGGCATGGACCTGTGGAACATGACCGATCCCCATGGCCTGCTGGTGATCCAGGCGCTGATCCGCAGCGCAACCCAGGGCGACGGCTTCCAGCGCTACGGCTGGCAAAAGCCGTCCACCGGCCAGGTCGCGGAAAAGCTCGCCTACGTGACCATGCTCGACCGCTGGGGCTGGATGCTCGGCACCGGCATCTACCTGGAAGACGTCGACAACGCCATCGCCCAGGTTCGTCACGATGTCGGCAGCGGCATTCGCACCACCATGCTGGCCATCGCCATCGTCGCGCTGATCGCCGTGCTGCTGGTGTCTGCCAGCGGCCTGACCCTCAACGTCAGCGAACACCGCCTGGCCGACCGCAAGCTGCAGCAACTGACCCAGCGCATCATCACCTCCCAGGAAGAGGAGCGCTCGCGCCTGTCCCGTGAGCTGCACGACGGCATCAGCCAGCTGCTGGTGTCGATCAAGTTCAAGTTCGAGTTGGCCGGCCACGAGCTGGAGGCCGGCAAGGCCAGCGCCGCACAAACCTTGCGCCAAGGCATCGAGCGCCTGGCCGGGGCGATTGGCGAGGTGCGGCGCATCTCCCACGACCTGCATCCCTCGCTACTCGACACCCTCGGCCTGGCTTCGGCGATCGGCCAGCTGGCCAGCGAGTTCGAGCAGCGCAGCGGGCTGCGCGTGGCCTACGACAACAGCCTGGGCGATACCCGCCTGAGCGACGACATGAACGTGGCACTGTTTCGCATCCTCCAGGAAGCGCTGACCAACATCGAGCGCCACGCCGGCGCCGGCCAGGTGACCATCCAGCTGACCGGCAACCCGCGACGGGTGAACCTGCGCATCAGCGACGACGGCACCGGGTTCAGCCCACGCCAGGCCGAGCAGAGCGGTGGCATCGGCCTGCGCAACATCCGCGAGCGCGTGGAGCATTTCGGCGGTGACTTCAACATCGCCTCGACGTCCGCCGGCACCGTTCTGAGCGTCGCCCTGTTACTCTCCGCGGACGCGACACAATCCCGGACCGAGCCCGCATGAAGACCATCCGCATCGCCCTCGTCGACGACCATATCCTGGTGCGCGAAGGCATCCGCACCCTGCTGTCGATGGTCGACCACTTCGAGATCGCCGGAGAAGCCGGCAGTGGCAGCGAGGCGCTGGAACTGGTGGCCCGCGAACAGCCGGACATCCTGCTGATGGACATCGGCCTCAAGGACATCAACGGCCTGGAGCTGACCGGCATCATCAAGAAACGCCACCCGGCCACCAAGGTGCTGATCCTCAGCATGTACGACAATCAGGAATACGTGAGCAGCTCGCTGCGCATGGGCGCTTCGGGCTATGTGCTCAAGGAAGCGCCGTCCCAGGACATCATCTCCGCCATCGACGTGCTGGCGGTCGGCGGGCGTTTCTACAGCGGCGACGTGGCCCACAAGCTGGCCCAGGAAGAAACCGAGGAAGGCGAGCTGACCCCGCGCCAACGCCAGGTGCTGCTGATGATGGCCCAGGGCCTGAACAACAAGGCCATGGCCCGCGAGCTGGCGATCAGCGTACGCACCGTGGAAACCTACCGGCTGAACATTCGCCGCAAACTCGATATCGAAAAGCCTGCTGACCTGGTCAAGCACGCCATGGAGTACGGCTGGTCGCCGCAAAACTGACACCCATGCCAGCGCGCATTCGGCGACGCCGCCCCGCGCCTTGGCTATAGTGGAAAAAACCAATAGAGGACAGCTTCCATGAGTGACAACCACGAACGTCGGCGCTTCCAGCGTATCGCCTTCGACGCGTCCGCCGAGATCGTGCAGGGCGAACAGAGCTGGCAAGTGGAGCTGCACGACATCTCGTTTCGCGGCGTGCTGGTGCGCCGCCCCTGGAACTGGGAGGGCGAGACCGGCCAGGATTACCTGCTGCGCATTGCCCTGGACGACAACCTGCAGGTGAGCATGCAGGTCGAGCTGGTACACCGCGAAGAGCGCGTACTCGGCTTTCTCTGCCACCACATCGACCTGGACTCCATGAGCCACCTGCGCCGCCTGGTGGAGCTCAACCTGGGCGACGAGGCCCTGCTCGAACGCGAGCTGGCCGCCCTCTGCGAAGACGACTGAACGACAGAACGGCCGCTGCCGGAAGAGCGGGAGCAGCCGTTACATAGGGGGCGAGCCTGCCGCGAAGTGGTGACTGCGAAACCACCGGCCCGCAGGCTCACTCAGTGGCTGATGAATTCACAGCAAGCCGCGTCGGCCTCGCGGCGCCGGGCACGCCGGGCCTTCACCAGTCTCGGCAACAGATCGAGCAGCGGCTGACGCTTGCGCTCGACGCCCAGGCGGTCGACTGGCGAGAAACTGGCTTTAGCGATGATGTCGTAGAACAGCAGCATGATGGCGACTCCTCTGTGGGTACGCCGTCATCCTGCGACTGCCGCCCTGCCCACCCATTGACGCGGATCAATGGCCGCCAGGCGCAGCCAGCGGCAGAACGCCGCAGCTACTCGAACAGGGCGTCGAGCGCCTGCTCCAGGCGCGTCACGGCAACCACCTGAAGGCCCGGCGGCGCCTCTTTCGGCGCATTGCCCTTGGGCACGATGGCGCGCTTGAAGCCGTGCTTGGCTGCCTCCTTCAAGCGTTCCTGACCGCTGGGCACCGGACGGATTTCGCCGGACAGGCCCACCTCGCCGAACACCAGCAGGTCGTGGGGCAGCGGCCGGTTGCGCAGGCTGGAAATCACCGCGGCCATCAGCGCCAGGTCGGAAGCGGTTTCCAGCACCTTCACGCCGCCGACCACGTTGAGAAACACGTCCTGGTCATAGGTGGGGATGCCACCATGGCGGTGCAGAACGGCGAGCAGCATGGCCAGGCGGTTCTGATCCAGGCCCAGGGTCACGCGGCGCGGGTTGGCCATATGGCTGGTGTCGACCAGTGCCTGCACTTCCACCAGCATCGGCCGGGTGCCTTCCCAGGTGGCCATGACGATGCTGCCTGGCACCTCCTCCTGGGCGCGGGTGAGAAAGATCGCCGAGGGATTGCTGACTTCCTTGAGGCCCTTGTCGGTCATGCCGAACACGCCCAGCTCGTTGATCGCGCCAAAGCGATTCTTCACCGCACGCAACAAACGCAGACGACCATCGGGGTCGCCCTCGAAATACAGCACGGTATCGACCATGTGCTCGAGCACCCGTGGGCCGGCCAGGGCGCCCTCTTTCGTCACGTGGCCGACCAGAAAGATCGCCGTGCCGCTCTGCTTGGCGAAGCGCACCAGCAGCGCCGCACTCTCGCGCACCTGGGCCACGCCGCCGGGTGCGGACTGCAGCTGTTCGGTGAAGATGGTCTGAATCGAGTCGATTACCATCACCTTGGGCTTTTCATGGCGGGCGGTGGCGATGATGCTTTCGATGCAGGTCTCGGTCATCACCTTGAGTTTGTCTTCCGGCAGGCCCAGGCGCCGGGCGCGCATCGCCACCTGCTGCTGGGATTCCTCGCCGGTGACGTACAGGGCCGGAAAACGCTGAGCGACGTTGCACAGGGTCTGCAGCAGGATGGTCGACTTGCCGATACCGGGGTCACCGCCGATCAGCACCACCGAGCCATCCACCAGACCACCGCCGAGCACGCGGTCGAGCTCGGCCGATGCGGTGGAAAAGCGCGCGACTTCCTCGACGCTGACTTCGGCCAGGGTCTTGAGCTGCGCCTGCTGCCCGGCCCAGCCGGTTCGCCCACTGGGGGCCGCAGCGCCGCCGGCTTCGATCATGGTCTCGGTGAGGGTGTTCCAGGCACCGCATTCGCCGCACTGCCCGGCCCACTTGGGAAAGGTCGCGCCGCACTCGGTGCAGCCGTACAAGCGTTTGGCCTTGGCCATGGGGGTCATCCTGCCTGATCGATCGAGGCCGAAACGATACCGAACAACTGGATAAATTTACAGACCTGCGCGCACGGGCTATCCCCGTCGGCCACCCAGGTCGATAATGCGCCGCCCCCCTGCCCCGAGGCCTGCAATGTCCATCGAACTGATCCCCGCCAGTGCCGAGCAGTTGCCGCTGATCCGCAATCTCTATCAGTTCTATGCCTATGAGTCGTCGGCCTGGGAGCAGGAAGACGTCTAGGTCGACGGCCGCTTCTATGTTCACGAGCCACACCTGCAACGCTACTGGCAGGACGCCGGCTGGAGCGCCGGGCTGATTCTGGTCGACGGTTTCATCGCTGGTTTTCTGCTGCTGGAAGTCTGCGAGGATCAGAACGTGGCCGACATGGAGTTCGCCGATCTGTTTCTGCTCAAGAAATACCGGCGCCTGGGCATTGGTCGCGCGTTGCTGCAACAGATGGTCAGCGACCGGCGCCGCTGGCTGCTGTGCTGTTATGCACAGGACGAGCTGGCGAATGCCTTTTGCCGGCAGGTGCTCGATGAACTGCCATTCGCGGTAAGCGAGCTGGATAGGGACGAGTCGGGCCTGCAACGTTTTCTTGTGCAGGCCTGAAGAGCCCTGGGTTACGCCTGCGGCTAACCCAGGCTACAGAAGCCAACTCGTAGCCTGTGGTTGAGCGAAGCGATACCCAGAAGTCTGTCGGTAAAGACTCAGAACAGCGCGGCGCTCGGCATCGACTGAGGCTCAGCGCTCGGTGAGTTCCTGCACGATCTTGTCTTTGAGCAACACCCTCTCGCGGCGCAGGCGGCCCAGGGTTTCATCGTCGAAGGACTGATTGCCAGACTCGAGTTCGACGATGCGTTTGTCCAGATCCTGGTAGCGGCCCACCAGGCCATCGAAACCCGGATGGCTCTTGCGACGCTCGGTCAGGGCGTCGCCGAACTCACGAAATTCTTCACGCAGATTGTGCTCGGCAGTCATGGGGCGCTCCTCTGTGTTGGAGTGATGATGCATTGACCTTAGCCCATCGCCTCCAGCACAGCCGCCCGACGAGCTGCATCAGCCGCCGCAGTTGTTGCCGCAATTACAGCACCGGCCCTCGGCCTTGCGTTGCTGGCACGCCAGGTCCTCGCGCAAACCGGAACGACGCAGCTTCAGGGCCGCCAGGCTCAGCCCTTCGGGTCGCTCCAGACCACTTTCGATACGGGCGATGCGGCGCTCGACATCGTCGTGTTGCTCCACCAGCGCGCTGTGTGCAGGGTTGCTGCGCAGCCGCGAAACAACGTCGGATTGGGCGCAATAGTCGATATGCATGGTCAGACTCCCGATAGATGAACGAGCGCACTCTAGTCGGGTACGGCGCCCTGGCCGTTGATCCTCATCAACGCTGGACGGCGTCCCGCAACCGTCTGTCGCCGGAGCCGAAAGCCTCGATCCAGAGCCTCGCGATGGGGCTGCCTGGGAGATTGGCCGGTAATAAATTCGGACAATGCCGCGACAAGGGGGTCACACACCTTGTGCCAGCCAAGCGGCAGGGCATGGCAGAACGACAGCAGTGCTTTACACTTCAGCGCACCACATCACACCCAGGGGGTTGCACATGAGCATCATCAACGAATTCAAGGCCTTCGCGGTCAAGGGCAACGTCGTCGACATGGCGGTCGGGATCATCATCGGCGCGGCCTTCGGCAAGATCGTCTCGTCCTTCGTCGGCGACGTGATCATGCCGCCCCTGGGCCTGCTGATCGGTGGGGTGGACTTCTCCGACCTGGCCATCACGCTCAAGGCCGCGCAAGGTGATATCCCGGCAGTGGTGCTGGCCTACGGTCGCTTCATCCAGACGGTGATCGACTTCGTGATCGTGGCATTCGCCATCTTCATGGGCGTGAAGGCGATCAACCGCCTCAAGCGTGAAGAAGCCGCGGCGCCTTCGGTACCGCCGGCGCCGAGTACCCAGGAAGTGCTGCTGACGGAAATCCGCGACCTGCTCAAGAGCGGGCAGCACAAGGAATGACCGGCACACGCCGGACATGAAAACGGCGCCCCTACAGACTGTGTGAAAACCTAGCAGTCCGAGGGTGAGTTGAAGACAATGCCTCTATCGGTTGATAGGGGCATTGTCGTTTATGGGTTATATCCAGGGCGAAGGTCGCGGGCAAAGCAG
>NZ_MSXV01000010.1:0-132335 GCF_001945395.1 Pseudomonas sp. PA15(2017)
TCACTTGCTTGACCGCTTCGATTTTGAATTCTTCGGGGTAACGCTGGTTGCTCATGGCACCTCCTAGTGGGCCTCATTATGAGGCTTGGAGGTGTCTACGAAACTAGGGGCGATTCACAGGCTACGGAGGTGCGTTTGTGGTGGAAGGGTGAAGCGTCTTCCAGCTTACGGTGCGTACAGAACTCTCGTAGCCTGGGTTAGCTGTAGACGTAACCCGGGGAGCGCACGGGGAGAATGGGCCGCTCAATCATCTCCTGCCCACGCGCAGCGAATCTCCCCGCTCATCATGATGAATGCGCCCTGGTCTTGTAGGCAGCAGCCGAGTGCATCGTTATCATGCGCTCCTTGAAGCAGGGCAGGTTAGACATGCAATCGTTGTTGCGACTTCTACAGGATGGGCAGTTTCACTCCGGTGAGGAGCTGGGGGCGGCTGTTGGCGTGAGCCGAGCCGCTATCTGGAAGCGTCTGCAGGCGCTCGAGGCCGAGTTCGACCTGCAGATCCACAAGGTTCGCGGCCGTGGCTATCGGCTCGAGACGCCCCTGTCACTGTTAACGGTTGATTCGCTTGCTGCGTCCTCGTCGTTCCCGGTCACTTTGCTGCAGCAAGTCGACTCCACCAACGCAGAAGCGCTTCGTCATCTGGCGTCCGGCGCCGTGCCGCCATTTCTGATCATTGCCGAGCAGCAGACTGCGGGGCGTGGTCGTCGCGGGCGGAGCTGGGCAAGCCCCTTTGGGGAGAACCTTTACTACAGCCTGGTACTGCGGGTCAGTGGTGGGATGCGACGGCTCGAGGGGCTCAGCCTTGTCGTGGGGCTTGCGCTCCTGCAGGCGCTTCGCGAGGTGGGCATCGAGGACGCCGGCTTGAAGTGGCCCAACGACTTGCTGGTCAGTGGCCGCAAGGTGGCCGGGATTCTGCTGGAACTCTCCGGTGACCCCGCCGACATTTGCCACGTGGTGATCGGTATCGGTGTGAACATCAATATGCGGATGGCGCCGCGGGGCGAGACTATCGATCAGCCCTGGACATCGTTGCGCCAGGTGCTGGGCGGTCAGATTGATCGTAACCAGTTCGTTGCCAGCCTTAACCGCCAGTTGGAGCGCTATCTCCAGCTACACCGGGTCGATGGTTTTGCCTCGCTGCGCGAACAGTGGGAGGCCAATCACCTTTGGCAGGGCCGGATGGCAGTGCTCGCGGCCGGAGCGCTGTCCGTTCATGGGCGCGTTCTCGGCGTTGACGATACAGGTGCGCTGCGGCTGGAAGTCGACGGCCAGGAAAAGGTATTCAGCGGCGGTGAGCTCAGTCTGAGGTTGCGTGATGATTCTTGAGCTTGACTGCGGTAACAGTTTCATCAAATGGCGTGTCTTGCCGCGGGTCGGCATTGGTGCAGTGGTCGCCAGTGGCGTAGCTGATAATGGTGAGGAGCTCATTGCTGCATTGGCTGATCGTTTTTCGCAGCAGCTGTCGGCCTGTCGCTTGGTGAGTGTGCGCGCCGATGATGAGACGCGCCTGCTTTGTGCCGCCTTGTCCGAGCGCTTCGCGATCGACTGCCAGTTAGCAGCGCCTGCGCAAGTCCTTGCCGGTGTACAGAACGGCTACCTGGATTATCAGCGCCTGGGTCTCGATCGATGGCTCGCGGTCGTCGGTGCCTACAGCCTGGAGCGGGGAGCTTGTCTGGTCCTGGACCTCGGTACTGCCATCACCTCGGATTTAGTGGGTGCAGATGGTGCTCACCTGGGTGGCTTCATTTGTCCGGGTATGCCGCTGATGCGCAGCCAGTTGCTCACCCATACCCGTCGTATTCGCTATGACAGCGCTGCTGCGGAGCACGCCGGCGACAGCCTGGTGCCGGGACGGTCTACCGCTGAAGCGGTGGAGCGTGGATGCCGGCTGATGCTGCGCGGTTTCGTGAATACCCAGATCGAACTGGCCCGCCAGCAATGTGCAGGTGATGTCGCTGTGTTTCTGACGGGGGGAGATGCGGCGATGGCCGCAGAGTGGGTGCCGGCTGCGCGCGTGGTGCCTGATCTGGTCTTCATCGGCCTGGCGATTGCCTGCCCGGTGGCGGGGGAGAAGTGATGCGCTGGATCTTCATGTTGTTGGTGGTGCTCAACGCCTTCTATTACGTATGGCATCAGCAGCAGGTGCCCATGCAGGCGAAAGAGGTGGCGCCGCTCTCTCTGTATCAGGACAGCAGGCGCGACATCCAGTTGCTCAGCGAGTCCAAGCCGCAAGAACGACGTGCCTCGGCGGTGAAAGAAGAGCAGCCTGAGCAGGCGGTGTGTCTGTTTCTCGGCCGTTTCGACGAGGAGGCTCAGGCGCAGCAGGTAGAGCAGCGATTGTTGAGTCTCGATATTCGTTCGCAGAGTCAGGTTGTCGAGTCGGCAGGCGCTGTCGATTACTGGGTATATCTTCCGCCCCTGGCGTCACGCCAAGCCTCCCTGAGGCAGCTGCGTGAGTTGCAGGCGCGAAAGATCGACAGCTACATCATCAGCCAGGGCGATTTGGCCAATGGTATCTCCCTGGGAATCTTCCCTCGTCACGATTCGGCCGATAGCGTGATCTCTCGCCTGCGCCGTGCAGGCTACGAGCCTCTGCTGCGTGAATTGCCCCGCGCCAATCGCAGTCACTGGGTACGCATCGCTCCGGAAAGCCGGCGTTTGGTCAATGATTCGCTGCTCGAACGTTTGTCTTTGGACTTCAATGGCTTACAACATCAATTAATGCCGTGCGAAGGGGTTGCAAGCGTTCGATAGAATGCATAGAATGGCGCCCGCTTCGCAGGGTGGTCATCTCTAGGGATGAAATGCGAAGTTGCTGTTAGTGACGCTAAGCTCAGGTTTTTAAATGAGAAAGTGCTTGACAGCAGGGTGGCAGATAAAGAGAATGCCGCCTCCCTATGGAGGGATTCCCGAGCGGCCAAAGGGATCAGACTGTAAATCTGACGTCATAGACTTCGAAGGTTCGAATCCTTCTCCCTCCACCAGATTTAAGCGCGAGCTTCAGGCTCCGCGGGCATAGTTCAGTGGTAGAACCTCAGCCTTCCAAGCTGATGATGCGGGTTCGATTCCCGCTGCCCGCTCCAGCTTTTGTTGTTCGTGCAATGTGTTTCGCTCATGTAGCTCAGTTGGTAGAGCACACCCTTGGTAAGGGTGAGGTCAGCGGTTCAAATCCGCTCATGAGCTCCATTTAATAAAGGCAGATATGAAAGTATCTGCCTTTGTTTTAATGGCGGTATCGCTAGCTGAATTCTTCGTTCGGGGACGGTCAAAATGGCTAAAGAAAAGTTTGAACGTAACAAACCGCACGTCAACGTTGGCACCATCGGTCACGTTGACCATGGCAAAACCACTCTGACCGCTGCTCTGACTCGCGTCTGCTCCGAAGTATTCGGTTCGGCCAAGGTCGACTTCGACAAGATCGATAGCGCTCCGGAAGAGAAGGCTCGTGGTATCACCATCAACACTGCACACGTAGAGTACGATTCGTCTGTACGTCACTACGCGCACGTTGACTGCCCGGGTCACGCTGACTACGTCAAGAACATGATCACCGGTGCTGCCCAGATGGACGGCGCGATCCTGGTTTGCTCGGCCGCTGATGGTCCGATGCCGCAAACTCGTGAGCACATCCTGCTGTCCCGTCAGGTAGGCGTTCCGTACATCGTTGTCTTCCTGAACAAGGCTGACATGGTTGACGACGCTGAGTTGCTGGAACTGGTCGAGATGGAAGTTCGCGATCTGCTGAGCACCTACGACTTCCCGGGCGACGACACGCCGATCATCATCGGTTCGGCGCTGATGGCTCTGAACGGCCAGGACGACAACGGCATGGGTACCACTGCTGTTAAGACCCTGGTTGAAACGCTGGACAGCTACATCCCAGAGCCGGTTCGTGCCATCGACCGTCCGTTCCTGATGCCGATCGAAGACGTATTCTCGATCTCCGGCCGCGGTACTGTAGTGACCGGTCGTGTGGAGCGCGGTATCGTCAAGATCCAGGAAGAAATCGAGATCGTTGGTCTGCGTGCTACCACCAAGACCACTTGCACCGGTGTCGAGATGTTCCGCAAGCTGCTCGACGAAGGTCGTGCGGGTGAGAACTGTGGCGTTCTGCTGCGCGGCACCAAGCGTGACGACGTGGAGCGTGGTCAGGTTCTGGCCAAGCCGGGCACCATCAAGCCGCACACCAAGTTCGAAGCTGAAGTGTACGTTCTGTCCAAAGAAGAAGGTGGTCGTCACACCCCGTTCTTCAAGGGCTACCGTCCGCAGTTCTACTTCCGTACCACTGACGTGACCGGTTCGTGCGAACTGCCGGAAGGCGTTGAGATGGTAATGCCGGGCGACAACATCAAAATGGTTGTCACCCTGATCAAGCCGATCGCCATGGAAGACGGCCTGCGCTTCGCCATTCGCGAAGGTGGTCGTACCGTCGGTGCTGGCGTGGTTGCCAAGATCGTCGAGTGATCGACTGATCTGATCCAAAAAAAGCCCCCGCCCAGCGGGGGCTTTTTTATGGGTGGAAGATATCTGCTGGTTATTTTCTAACCGGGTTGACACTCCCAGGGGGCGTCTATAGAATCACGCCTCCTTTTAACGGGCGTATTGCGTCCGTTAACTGGGAATCGCAGCTTGGAATCTGAGGTCAAAATGCAAAACCAACAAATCCGTATACGGTTGAAGGCTTTTGACCATCGCCTGATCGATCAATCAACCCAGGAAATCGTGGAAACCGCGAAACGTACTGGTGCTCAGGTGCGTGGTCCGATTCCTCTGCCAACTCGCAAAGAGCGGTTTACCGTTCTGACTTCGCCACACGTCAACAAAGACGCTCGCGATCAGTACGAAATCCGCACTCATAAGCGTGTACTGGACATCGTCCAGCCAACGGATAAAACCGTTGATGCTCTTATGAAGCTCGATCTTGCGGCTGGCGTGGAAGTGCAGATCAGCCTCGGCTAAAACCTGGCGGTTTTAGTCGTGTAACGCTCTGAAATGGGCGGCCATAGCGGGTGAAAGCCCCGTACACTCATGAGGTTACAACATGACTATTGGTGTAGTCGGTCGTAAGTGCGGCATGACCCGCATTTTCACCGAAGAAGGTGTCTCCATTCCGGTCACGGTCATTGAGATCGAGCCGAATCGCGTCACCCAGTTCAAAACTGAGGAGTCCGATGGCTATCGTGCAGTGCAAGTCACTGTCGGCGAGCGTCGCGTTTCTCGTGTCAGCAAGGCTCAAGCCGGTCACTTCGCCAAGGCGAACGTCGCGGCAGGTCGTACCGTTCTGGAATTCCGTCTTGAAGAAGGCGACTACCAGGCTGGCGATCTGATCAACGCTGAAATTTTCCAAGCTGGTCAACTGGTCGACGTGACCGGTCAGTCCAAAGGTAAAGGCTTCGCCGGTACCATCAAGCGTTGGAACTTCCGCGGCCAAGACAACACCCACGGTAACTCCGTGTCCCACCGCGTTCCGGGTTCGATTGGCCAGTGCCAGACGCCGGGCCGTGTATTCAAGGGCAAGAAAATGTCCGGTCACATGGGTGCTGAGCGCGTGACTGTGCAGTCCCTGGAAGTAGTGCGCGTGGATGCTGAACGCAACCTGCTGCTGGTCAAGGGGGCCGTTCCTGGCGCTACTGGCGGCAACCTGGTTGTGCGTCCGGCTGCCAAGGCTCGCGGTTAAGGGGAAGCTGACATGCAATTAAATGTAAATGGCGCTCAAGCGATCGAAGTCTCCGATGCGACTTTCGGTGGCGACTACAACGAGACCCTGGTTCACCAAGCTGTCGTCGCCTACATGGCTGGCGGCCGTCAGGGCAGCAAGCAGCAGAAGACTCGTTCCGACGTTTCCGGTGGCGGCAAGCGCCCGTGGCGTCAGAAGGGTACTGGCCGCGCGCGTGCCGGTACTTCCCGTGGTCCGATCTGGCGTGGCGGTGGTGTGACCTTCGCAGCACGTCCGCAGAACCATGATCAGAAGCTGAACAAGAAGATGTATCGCGCTGCGATCCGTTCGATTCTTGCTGAGCTGGTCCGTAGCGACCGTCTGGTAGTGGTTGAAGACTT
Organism: Pseudomonas sp. PA15(2017); assembly: GCF_001945395.1. Lineage (GTDB taxonomy): Bacteria > Pseudomonadota > Gammaproteobacteria > Pseudomonadales > Pseudomonadaceae > Aquipseudomonas. Next base: position 6,058 of record NZ_MSXV01000010.1, read on the forward strand.
CGCTGTCGAAGCTCCGAAAACCAAAGAGCTGCTGGGCAAGCTGAATGGTCTGGGTCTGAGCGACGTTCTGATCGTCTCCGACGCCGTAGATCAAAATCTGTACCTGGCTGCTCGCAACCTGCCACACGTCGACGTTCGTGATGTGCAGGGTTCCGATCCGGTCAGTCTGATCGCGTATGAAAAGGTACTGGTTACCGTTTCTGCCGTGAAGAAATTCGAGGAGCTGCTGGGATGAACCAGGAACGCGTATTCAAAGTGCTGCTTGGCCCGCACATCTCCGAGAAGGCCACGACTCTGGCAGACAAGAAAAGCCAGTTCGTTTTCAAAGTTGCGACTGACGCAACCAAGCTGGAAATCAAGAAGGCCGTCGAAAGCCTGTTCAGCGTGAAGGTTCAGCATGTCACTACCCAGAACGTTCTGGGCAAGAGCAAGCGCACCGCTCGCGGTCTGGGCAAGCGTAACGACTGGAAGAAGGCGATCATCTCCCTTCAGCCAGGCCAGGATCTCGATTTCGCCACCAGCAGTGCTGAGTAAGGAAGGGGTGCATCATGGCAATCGTTAAATGCAAACCGACTTCCGCGGGCCGCCGTTTTGTGGTCAAGGTGGTCAATCAGGAGCTGCACAAAGGCGCTCCTCATGCTCCACTGCTCGAGAAGAAGTCGAAGTCTGGCGGTCGTAACAACAACGGCCGTATCACCACCCGTCATATCGGTGGTGGTCACAAGCAGCACTACCGTCTGGTCGATTTTCGTCGCAACGACAAAGATGGCATTCCTGCCACTGTCGAGCGCGTTGAATATGACCCGAACCGTACCGCACACATCGCTCTGCTGAAATACGCCGACGGTGAGCGTCGTTACATCATCGCACCGAAGGGTGTGAGCGCCGGCGATCAGCTGGTTGCAGGTTCGATGGCGCCGATCAAGGCCGGCAACAGCCTGCCGCTGCGTAACATTCCGGTGGGTTCGACCGTTCACGGTATCGAGCTGAAGCCGGGCAAAGGTGCTCAAATCGCTCGTTCCGCTGGCGCTTCGGCTCAGCTGATCGCACGTGAAGGCGTCTACGTCACCCTGCGTCTGCGCAGCGGTGAAATGCGTAAAGTGCTGGCCGAATGCCGCGCGACCCTGGGTGAGGTCTCGAACTCCGAGCACAGCCTGCGTTCGCTGGGTAAAGCTGGTGCCAAGCGCTGGCGTGGCGTTCGCCCGACCGTTCGTGGTGTTGCCATGAACCCGGTCGACCACCCACACGGTGGTGGTGAAGGTCGTACCTCTGGTGGTCGTCATCCGGTGTCTCCATGGGGCTTCCCGACGAAGGGCGCGAAGACTCGTGGTAACAAACGCACCGACAACATGATCGTCCGTCGTCGCAAGTAACTAGAGGGATACGACAGTGCCACGTTCTCTGAAAAAAGGTCCTTTTATCGATCTTCACCTACTGAAGAAGGTCGAAGTGGCAGCAGAAAAGAACGATCGCAAACCGGTTAAAACCTGGTCGCGTCGTTCGATGATTCTGCCGCAGATGGTCGGTCTGACCATCGCCGTGCATAACGGTCGCCAACACGTCCCCGTTCTCGTGAACGAAGACATGGTCGGCCACAAACTGGGCGAATTTGCCGGCACCCGTACCTATCGTGGGCACGTGGCTGACAAGAAAGCCAAGCGTTAAGGGGTAAGGAAATGGAAGTAGCCGCTAAGTTGTCGGGCGCTCGCATCTCCGCCCAGAAAGCCCGCTTGGTCGCCGACCAGATCCGCGGGAAGAAGGTGGGCGAAGCGCTCAACCTGCTGGCTTTCAGCAGTAAGAAAGCCGCGGAAATCATGAAGAAAGTGCTGGAGTCGGCCGTGGCCAACGCCGAGCACAACGAAGGCGCCGACGTTGATGACCTGAAGGTCAGCACCGTTTTCGTCAACGAAGGGCGTTCGCTGAAGCGCATCATGCCGCGTGCCAAAGGCCGCGCTGATCGCATCGTCAAGCGGTCTTGCCATATCACTGTCAAGGTTGCGGACAAGTAACGGAGTCGATCAGATGGGTCAGAAAGTACATCCCACTGGCATTCGCCTGGGAATCGTCAAGGATCACACCTCCGTCTGGTACGCAGACGGCCGGACTTATGCGGACTACCTGTTCGCTGATCTGAAGGTGCGTGAGTATCTCCTCGACAAACTAAAAAGCGCGTCCGTAAGCCGTGTCGACATCGCTCGTCCGGCCCAAACCGCACGCATCACCATCCACACCGCTCGTCCCGGTATCGTGATCGGCAAGAAAGGTGAAGATGTTGAGAAGCTGCGTCAGGACCTGACCAAGCAAATGGGTGTGCCCGTGCACATCAATATCGAAGAGATCCGCAAGCCGGAGCTCGACGGTATGCTGGTTGCGCAGAGCGTAGCTCAGCAGCTGGAGCGTCGCGTTATGTTCCGTCGCGCCATGAAGCGCGCTGTACAGAACGCCATGCGTATTGGTGCCAAGGGCATCAAGATCCAGGTGAGTGGTCGTCTCGGCGGTGCGGAAATCGCACGTACCGAGTGGTACCGCGAAGGCCGTGTGCCGTTGCACACCCTGCGCGCTGACATTGACTATGCCACCTACGAAGCGCACACCACTTACGGTGTGATCGGTGTGAAGGTTTGGATCTTCAAGGGTGAGGTCATCGGTGGCCGCCATGAAGAGCTGAAGCCGCAAGCACCTGCGCCTCGTAAAGCTGCTAAGAAATAAGGAGTACGCATCATGTTGCAACCAAAGCGTACGAAGTTCCGCAAGCAGATGACCGGCCACAACCGTGGTCTGGCTCAGCGCGGTAGCAAGGTCAGCTTCGGCGAGTTCGCGCTGAAGTCCGTTGCCCGCGGTCGTCTCACCGCCCGTCAGATCGAGTCCGCTCGTCGTGCTCTGACTCGTCACGTCAAGCGTGGCGGGAAGATCTGGATTCGCGTTTTCCCGGACAAGCCGGTTACCAAGAAGCCTCTCGAGGTGCGTATGGGTAAAGGTAAGGGTGGCGTTGAATATTGGGTAGCCCAGATCCAGCCAGGCAAAGTCCTGTACGAGATCGAAGGCGTTTCCGAAGAGCTGGCGCGTGAGGCTTTCGCCCTGGCTGCTGCAAAGCTGCCGCTCGCCACCACCTTTGTTAAACGGACGGTGATGTGATGAAAGCGAAAGAACTTCGTGAAAAAAACGCAGAGCAGCTGAACGAGCAACTGCTCGGCCTGCTGCGCGACCAGTTCAATCTGCGCATGCAGAAAGCAACTGGCCAGTTGGGGCAGTCTCACCTGCTCTCGCAAGTTAAGCGCGACATCGCTCGTGTGAAAACTGTGCTCAACCAGCAGGCAGGTAAGTGATCATGGCTGAAGTTGAAAAAACAGTCCGTACGCTGACCGGCCGTGTCGTCAGCGACAAGATGGACAAGACCATCACCGTTCTGATCGAGCGTCGCGTAAAGCACCCGATCTACGGTAAATACGTCAAGCGTTCGACCAAGCTGCACGCTCACGACGAATCCAACCAGTGCAAGATCGGCGACAAGGTTTCCATCCGCGAAACCCGTCCGCAGTCCAAGACCAAGTCCTGGGCTCTGGTTGAAGTCGTCGAACGCGCCGTCGAAGTCTAAGAGCTAAGGGTCGGAGAAATTTTATGATTCAGACTCAATCCATGCTCGATGTGGCTGACAACAGCGGTGCACGTCGCGTCATGTGCATCAAGGTGTTGGGCGGTTCGCATCGTCGCTACGCCGGCATCGGCGACATCATCAAGGTCACCGTCAAGGAAGCAATTCCGCGCGGCAAAGTGAAGAAAGGTCAGGTCATGACCGCAGTGGTCGTTCGTATTCGTCACGGCGTTCGCCGTGCCGACGGTTCGATCATCCGCTTCGACGGCAACGCTGCTGTTCTGCTGAACAACAAGCAAGAGCCGATCGGTACCCGCATCTTCGGGCCAGTAACCCGTGAACTGCGTACCGAGAAGTTCATGAAGATCGTCTCGCTCGCCCCTGAAGTGCTTTAAGGAGATCCGACATGCAAAAGATTCGTCGTGACGACGAGATCATCGTGATCGCCGGCAAAGACAAAGGTAAGCGCGGTAAGGTGCTCAAGGTTCTCGCTGACGACCGTCTGGTCGTCGGTGGCATCAACCTGGTCAAGCGTCATACCAAGCCGAACCCGATGTCGGGCGTTCAAGGCGGTATCGTCGAGAAAGAAGCGCCACTGCACGCTTCCAACGTTGCCATTTTCAACGGCGAAACCAACAAGGCTGATCGCGTTGGTTTCAAAGTCGAAGACGGCAAGAAAATTCGTGTCTTCAAGTCCACCCAGAAGCCGGTTGGCGCTTGAGAATCATAGGTAAAACACCATGGCACGACTGAAAGAGATTTACCGGAAGGAAATCGCGCCCAAGCTGAAGGAAGAACTGAAGCTGGCGAACGTGATGGAAGTTCCGCGCATCACCAAGATCACCCTGAACATGGGCCTGGGCGAAGCGATCGGTGACAAGAAAGTCATCGAGAACGCCGTTGCCGACCTCGAGAAGATCACCGGTCAGAAAGTCGTTGTGACTCATGCCCGTAAGTCGATCGCAGGTTTCAAGGTTCGTGAAGGTTGGCCGATTGGCGTCAAGGTCACTCTGCGTCGCGAGCGTATGTACGAGTTCCTGGATCGTCTGCTGTCCATCTCCCTGCCGCGCGTGCGTGACTTCCGCGGCCTGAATGCCAAATCCTTCGACGGCCGCGGCAACTACAGCATGGGCGTGAAAGAGCAGATCATCTTCCCGGAAATCGATTACGACAAGATCGATGCGCTGCGTGGTCTGGACATCACCCTGACCACCACTGCCCGTACGGATGATGAAGGTCGCGCTCTGCTGCGTGCTTTCAAATTCCCGTTCCGCAACTGATTGGAGTAGGAACATGGCCAAGACGAGCATGAAAAACCGCGAGCTGAAGCGTCAGCGCACGGTTGCCAAGTACGCCAAAAAGCGTGCCGAGCTGAAAGCCATCATCGTGGATCAGAACGCAACTCCAGAAGCACGTTGGGAAGCCAGCGTCGCCCTGCAGAAGCAGCCACGTGATGCCAGCGCTTCGCGCCTGCGCAACCGCTGCCGCATCACCGGCCGTCCGCACGGTGTATTCCGTAAGTTCGGTCTGTCGCGTATCAAACTGCGTGAAGCAGCCATGCGCGGCGACGTACCAGGTCTGGTCAAAGCCAGCTGGTAAGCCGACGCGGCAAACGCCGGAGCTAGCTCCGGCGTGCAAGCAATATGAATCAAGCCCCTTTTGGGGCTTGATTCATTTTTGATCAGTCTCTAGAATGTCCGGCTCGCCTGAGCCCGGATTTCCGTGAGTTCTGGTGATTCTTAGCCGAGAGGCTAATTCTTTTTGTATCAGGAGCGTCTAGCCCATGAGTATGCAGGACCCGTTAGCGGACATGCTAACTCGTATCCGTAATGCCCAGATGGCTGAAAAGTCCGTCGTAAGCATGCCTTCTTCTACCCTGAAGGTGGCTGTAGCCAAAGTTCTGAAAGACGAAGGTTATATTGCGGGTTATCAGATCAGCGGCGAAGCAAAGCCGCAGCTGTCCATCGAGCTGAAGTACTTCGAAGGCCGTCCGGTCATCGAAGAAGTCAAGCGCGTCAGCCGTCCCGGCCTTCGCCAGTACAAATCCGTCGATGATCTGCCGAAAGTTCGCGGCGGTCTCGGTGTTTCCATCGTCTCCACCAACAAGGGTGTGATGACGGACCGCGCTGCGCGCGCTGCCGGTGTCGGCGGCGAAGTGCTTTGCACTGTGTTCTAAGGGGGGATAAGCATGTCTCGCGTTGCTAAGAACCCCGTCAAGCTGCCTGCTGGTGTAGAGATCAAACTCGCCGGTCAGCAGCTTTCGGTGAAGGGTGCCAAGGGCACTCTGGAACTGAACGTTCACTCGTCCGTTGAAGTGCTGCAGGAATCCGGTGAGCTGCGTTTCGCTGCTCGCAACGGCGACCAGCAGACTCGTGCGATGGCCGGTACTACCCGCGCTCTGGTCAACAACATGGTCATCGGCGTAAGCCAAGGCTTCGAGCGCAAGCTCCAGCTGATCGGTGTTGGTTACAAGGCGCAGGCCAAGGGTCAGGTGCTGAACCTGGCGTTGGGCTTCTCTCACCCTATCGACTACCAACTGCCGGAAGGCGTTGTGGCCGAAACCCCGAACCAGACCGAGATCCTGATCAAGGGTGTCGACAAGCAGCTGGTTGGTCAGGTTGCCGCGGAGATTCGTGACTTCCGCCGTCCTGAACCTTACAAGGGCAAAGGTGTTCGTTACGCTGACGAAGTCGTCCGCCGTAAAGAAGCCAAGAAGAAGTAAGGGGCTAGGAAATGACCGACAAAAAAGTTACTCGTCTGCGTCGCGCTCGCAAAGCACGCCTGAAAATGCACGAGCTCGAAGCCGTGCGTCTGTGCGTGTACCGCTCTTCGCAGCACATCTATGCCCAGGTCATCTCGGCCGACGGCAGCAAGGTTCTGGCCAGCGCCTCTACCTTGGACAAAGCACTGCGTGACGGCGCCACCGGCAACGTCGACGCGGCCAAGAAAGTTGGTGAGCTGGTTGCCGAGCGTGCGAAAGCCGCTGGTGTGACCCAGGTTGCATTCGACCGTTCTGGCTTCAAGTACCACGGCCGCGTCAAGGCGCTGGCTGATGCTGCTCGTGAAGGCGGGCTGGAGTTCTAAGTTATGGCAAATAACGACCAAAAGCGCGACGAAGGCTATATCGAGAAGCTGGTTCAGGTGAACCGCGTTGCCAAGACCGTTAAAGGCGGCCGTATCTTCACCTTCACCGCGCTGACCGTGGTAGGTGATGGTAAGGGCCGTGTAGGTTTCGGCCGTGGCAAATCCCGTGAAGTACCGGCTGCCATCCAGAAGGCGATGGAAGCTGCTCGTCGCAACATGATCCAAGTTGATCTGAACGGCACCACCCTGCAGTACGCCATGAAGTCCGCCCACGGCGCTTCGAAGGTTTACATGCAGCCTGCTTCCGAAGGTACCGGCATCATCGCTGGTGGCGCCATGCGTGCCGTCCTGGAAGTCGCTGGTGTTCAGAACGTTCTGGCCAAGTGCTACGGCTCTACCAACCCCGTGAACGTGGTTCATGCCACTTTCAAAGGTCTGAAGGCTATGCAGTCTCCGGATTCGGTTGCAGCCAAGCGTGGCAAGAGTGTCGAGGAGATTCTCTAACCATGGCTAACACCGTCAAAGTGACTCTGATCAAGAGCACCAATGGCCGTCTGGCCAATCACAAAGCCTGCGTCAAAGGCCTCGGCCTGCGTCGCATCAATCATACCGTCGAAGTTCTGGATACTCCGGAAAACCGCGGCATGATCAACAAGGCTTATTACCTTCTCCGTGTGGAGGGTTGATCCATGTACCTGAACGATTTGAGTCCAGCGCCGGGTTCCCGTCGCGAGAAGCACCGTCCGGGCCGTGGTATCGGTAGTGGTTTGGGCAAGACCGGTGGCCGTGGTCACAAAGGTCAGACCTCCCGCTCCGGTGGCACCATTGCTCCGGGTTTCGAAGGCGGCCAGCAGCCTCTGCACCGTCGTCTTCCCAAGTTCGGTTTCGTGTCTCTGAAGGCTATGGATCGCGCGCAAGTGCGTACTTCCGAGCTGAACAAGATCGAAGGCGACGTAGTTACTCTGCAGGCGCTGAAGGATGCCAACCTGATTAATCAAAACGTACAGCGTGTGAAAGTCATGCTGTCCGGTGAGATTACTCGTGCGGTCACCCTCAAAGGTATCGCCGCCACCAAAGGTGCGCGTGCGGCTATCGAAGCAGCTGGCGGTAAGTTCGAGGAATAAATGGCTAAGCAAGGTGCTCTCTCTGCTCTGGCTGGTGGCGGGTTGTCCGAACTCTGGGCTCGTCTGCGCTTTCTGTTCATGGCGATCATCGTCTATCGAATCGGCGCGCATATCCCAGTTCCCGGTATAAACCCTGACCGTCTGGCCGATCTGTTTCGACAGAATGAGGGGACCATTCTTAGCTTGTTCAACATGTTTTCCGGCGGCGCGCTGGAGCGGATGAGCATCTTTGCACTGGGGATCATGCCGTACATCTCGGCATCGATCATCATGCAGCTGATGACCGCCGTCAGCCCGCAGCTGGAGCAGTTGAAGAAGGAAGGTGAGGCTGGTCGTCGCAAGATCAGCCAGTACACCCGCTACGGCACCTTGGTTCTGGCTTTCGTCCAGGCTATCGGCATGTCCGTTGGTCTGGCGAGCCAGGGCGTAGCGTTCTCGGTCGATTTCGGCTTCCACTTCGTCGCAGTCACCACGTTCGTGGCGGGTGCGATGTTCATGATGTGGCTGGGCGAGCAGATCACCGAGCGCGGTGTTGGCAACGGTATTTCGATGCTGATTTTTGCGGGCATCGTAGCCGGTCTGCCGTCGGCGATCGGGCAGTCTTTCGAGTCTGCACGTCAGGGCGATATCAACATCTTCGCTCTCATCGCCATCGGTTTGCTGGCAGTAGCGATCATCGGTTTCGTGGTGTTCATTGAGCGTGGCCAGCGTCGCATCGCGGTGCACTACGCCAAGCGTCAGCAGGGCCGCAAGGTCTTCGCTGCGCAGACCAGCCACCTGCCGTTGAAGGTGAACATGGCGGGCGTAATCCCGGCCATCTTCGCCAGCAGCCTTCTGTTGTTCCCGGCCTCGCTGGGTGCCTGGTTTGGTCAGTCCGAAGGTATGGGCTGGCTGCAGGATATTTCACAGGCTATCGCTCCTGGTCAGCCGTTGAACATTTTGCTGTTTAGTGCAGGGATCATTTTCTTCTGCTTCTTCTATACAGCGCTGATGTTCAACCCGAAAGACGTAGCGGAAAACCTGAAGAAGTCCGGTGCCTTTATTCCGGGTATCCGTCCCGGTGAGCAGTCCGCACGCTATATCGATGGCGTTCTGACTCGCTTGACCATGTTCGGTGCTCTGTACATGACGGCCGTATGCTTGTTGCCCCAGTTCCTGGTGGTGGCGGCCAACGTACCGTTCTACCTTGGCGGGACCTCGTTGCTGATCGTGGTGGTGGTTGTGATGGACTTCATGTCGCAAGTACAATCGCACCTCGTTTCGCACCAGTACGAATCCCTGATGAAGAAAGCCAACCTGAAGGGCTACGGCAGCGGCATGCTCCGCTGAAGTGTCCATAAGGTTCGAGGAGTTGGTGATGAAAGTTCGTGCATCGGTGAAAAAGCTGTGCCGCAACTGCAAAATTATTCGCCGTGAAGGTGTAGTGCGAGTGATTTGCAGCGCGGAACCGCGTCACAAACAGCGCCAAGGCTGAATGTGATCGACGCTATAAGCCCGGCAGCTAGTGCGCTGCCGGGTTGATTATTTGTTTTTACAGCGATAATATCTCGCGCCCCATTTCTTGGCTTCCGGGGCGTAGGTAGCTGTCAATTGGAGTTCCACTGAATGGCCCGTATTGCAGGCGTTAACATTCCGGATAACAAGCACGCTGTTATCTCGCTGACCTACATCTTTGGTGTTGGTCGCACTACTGCACAGAAGATCTGTGCCGCTACCGGTATTAATCCGGCAGCAAAGATCAAGGATCTCTCTGACGAGCAGATCGAGCAGCTGCGTGGTGAAGTCGCCAAGGTGAATACCGAGGGTGATCTGCGCCGTGAAGTGAACATGAAAATCAAACGCTTGATGGATCTGGGTTGCTACCGCGGCCTGCGTCATCGTAAAGGTCTGCCGGTTCGCGGTCAGCGCACCAAGACCAACGCACGCACCCGTAAGGGCCCGCGTAAGCCGATCCGCAAGTAATCGCGTTCGCGAATCGACAGGAATTTAGTCATGGCAAAACCTGCTGCTCGTACTCGTAAGAAAGTCAAAAAGACGGTGGTTGATGGCATCGCCCACATCCACGCTTCTTTCAACAACACCATCGTGACCATTACCGACCGTCAAGGTAACGCCCTGTCCTGGGCTACTTCCGGTGGCTCGGGTTTCCGCGGTTCTCGCAAGTCCACCCCGTTCGCTGCCCAGGTGGCTGCTGAGCGTGCTGGTCAAGCTGCGCTGGAATACGGCCTGAAGAACCTCGACGTCAACGTCAAGGGCCCAGGTCCGGGTCGTGAGTCCGCTGTCCGTGCTCTTAACGGCTGCGGTTACAAGATCGCCAGCATCACCGATGTGACGCCAATCCCGCATAACGGGTGCCGTCCTTCGAAGAAGCGTCGCGTGTAATCAGGAGACAGTGAGAAATGGCTCGTTACATTGGTCCCAAATGCAAACTGTCTCGTCGTGAAGGCACTGATCTGTTCCTGAAGAGTGGCGTCCGCGCTCTGGAATCGAAGTGCAACATCGAAGCAGCCCCAGGTATCCACGGTCAGCGCCGTGGCCGTCAGTCCGACTACGGCACCCAGCTGCGTGAGAAGCAAAAAGTTCGTCGTATCTACGGTGTACTGGAGCGTCAGTTCAGCGGTTACTACAAGCAGGCAGCCAGCCAGAAAGGCGCTACCGGCGAAAACCTGCTGCAACTGCTCGAGTGCCGTCTGGATAACGTCGTTTACCGTATGGGTTTCGGCGCTACGCGTGCCGAGTCCCGTCAGCTGGTTTCGCACAAAGCGATCAGCGTGAACGGCAAGACTGTCAACGTACCGTCCTACCAGGTCAAAGCTGGTGACGTGGTTGCAGTTCGCGAGAAGTCGAAGAATCAGCTGCGCATCGTTCAGGCTCTTGAGCTGTGTGCTCAGCGTGGCCGTGTTGAGTGGGTAGATGTAGACACCGAGAAGAAATCCGGCGTGTTCAAAAGCGTTCCGATTCGTGGTGATCTCTCCGCTGACATCAACGAGAGCCTGATTGTCGAGCTCTACTCCAAGTAAGGGCTAGAAAATAGGTGCATCCATGCAGATTTCGGTAAATGAGTTCCTGACCCCCCGCCATATCGATGTGCAGGTGGTCAGTCAGACCCGCGCCAAGATCACTCTCGAGCCTCTCGAGCGTGGTTTCGGCCATACCCTGGGCAACGCGCTGCGTCGCATCCTGTTGTCCTCCATGCCTGGCTGTGCAGTAGTCGAGGCCGAGATTGACGGTGTACTCCATGAGTACAGCGCCATAGAAGGTGTTCAGGAAGACGTCATTGAAATCCTGCTCAACCTCAAAGGTCTGGCCATCAAACTGCACGGTCGAGACGAAGTTACACTGACTCTGGCGAAGAAGGGCTCTGGCGTCGTAACCGCTGCCGACATTCAGCTGGATCATGATGTTGAAATCGTCAACGGCGACCACGTAATCGCCAATCTGGCCGCTAATGGCGCGCTGAACATGAAGCTCGTCGTAGCTCGTGGTCGCGGCTACGAGCCGGCCGATTCGCGCCAGAGCGATGAGGATGAAAGCCGCAGCATTGGTCGCTTGCAGCTCGACTCTTCCTTCAGCCCGGTGCGTCGTGTGTCTTACGTGGTGGAAAACGCTCGCGTCGAGCAGCGCACCAACTTGGACAAGCTGGTTATCGATCTCGAAACCAACGGTACCCTGGATCCTGAAGAGGCCATCCGTCGTGCCGCTACCATCCTGCAACAGCAGCTGGCTGCATTCGTTGACCTGAAGGGCGACAGCGAGCCGGTTGTTATCGAGCAGGAAGACGAGATCGACCCGATCCTGCTGCGTCCGGTTGATGACCTTGAACTGACCGTCCGTTCGGCCAACTGCCTCAAGGCAGAGAACATCTACTACATTGGTGACCTGATCCAGCGCACCGAAGTAGAGCTGCTCAAAACGCCGAACTTGGGCAAGAAGTCCCTGACCGAAATCAAGGACGTTCTGGCTTCCCGTGGTCTGTCCCTCGGTATGCGCCTCGACAACTGGCCGCCGGCAAGTCTGAAGAAAGACGACAAGGCCACTGCCTGATCGTCATCATCACCGAACGTATAGTTTGGTAAGGAATTGAACCATGCGTCATCGTAAAAGTGGCCGTCACCTCAGCCGCACCAGCGCTCACCGCAAGGCCATGTTTCAGAACATGGCGGTATCGCTGTTCGAGCATGAGCTGATCAAAACTACTCTGCCGAAAGCCAAGGAACTGCGCCGCGTTGCCGAGCCGCTGATCACCCTGGCTAAGGAAGACAGCGTTGCTAACCGTCGTCTGGCTTTCGACCGTACGCGTTCGAAAGCTATCGTTGGCAAGCTGTTCAACGATCTGGGCAAGCGCTACGCCACCCGTCAGGGCGGTTACCTGCGCATCCTCAAGTGCGGCTTCCGCGCTGGCGACAATGCCCCGATGGCTTATGTTGAGCTGGTCGACCGTCCGGTCGGCGGCGCGGTAGAAGCTGCCGAGTAAGGCATCGTTGCAACAAGAACCGGGCTTAGGCCCGGTTTTTTATGTGTGCTTTTTAGTAAAAAACTATCGTGCTGAAAGTTCTTATTCATTTGTCGCCCCGCCTGTGCTCGTCGATACTCAAGGTTAATCCCGCCCAGTCGGGAACGATCAGGCCAGATAAGGAGATAGACGATGAGTGACAAGGCCGAGAGCAAATGCCCCTTCTCAGGGAAAGCCTCTGCGGAAAAGCCGAAACACGCCGCTGGTGGCGGTACCGGCAATCGTGATTGGTGGCCCAATCAGCTGCGCGTCGACCTGCTGCACCAGCATTCTTCCAAATCCAACCCGCTGGGTGAGGACTTCAACTATGCTGAAGCCTTCAACTCGCTGGACTACGAGGCGCTGAAGAAAGACCTGCGTGCCCTGATGACCGATTCGCAGGAGTGGTGGCCCGCCGACTTCGGCCATTACGGCCCGCAATTCATCCGCATGGCCTGGCACGCTGCCGGTACCTACCGCACGGGTGACGGTCGCGGCGGCGCTGGCCGTGGTCAGCAACGCTTCGCGCCTCTCAACAGCTGGCCGGACAACGTCAACATCGACAAGTCGCGCCGCCTGCTGTGGCCGATCAAGCAGAAGTACGGGCAGAAGATTTCCTGGGCCGATCTACTGGTACTGACCGGCAATGTTGCCCTGGAAACCATGGGCTTCCGCACCTTCGGCTTCGCCGGTGGCCGCGCAGATACCTGGGAGCCGGATCAGGACGTTTACTGGGGTACCGAAAAGACCTGGCTGGGCGGCGACGAACGCTACGGCAAGGGCGCGGCCGGCCATGAGGACGACCAGGGCGTCTTGGTTGCCGACGCAGAGCTGCATGGCCAGGAGCAGGATCGTACCGACAGCCAGGGCCGCCACCTGGAAAATCCGCTCGCTGCCGTGCAGATGGGCCTCATCTATGTGAACCCGGAAGGCCCCGAAGGCAATCCCGATCCGCTCGCTGCCGCCCACGACATCCGCGAAACCTTCGCGCGCATGGCGATGAACGACGAAGAAACCGTGGCGCTGATCGCTGGCGGTCATACCTTTGGCAAGACCCACGGTGCCGGCCCGGCCGATCACGTTGGCGCCGAGCCGGAAGCGGCTGGCCTGGAAGAGCAGGGCCTGGGCTGGAGCAGCTCGTTCGGTAGCGGCAAGGCCGGCGATGCGATCACCAGCGGCCTGGAAGTGACCTGGACCAGCACGCCCGCGCAGTGGGGTAACGAGTTCTTCGAGAACCTGCTCAAGTTCGAGTGGGAATTGACCAAGAGCCCGGCCGGCGCCCATCAGTGGGTGGCCAAGAACGCCGAGGCGATCATCCCCGATGCCCATGACCCGTCGAAGAAGCGCCTGCCGACGATGCTGACCACCGACTTGTCGCTGCGTTTCGACCCCGCCTACGAGAAGATCTCGCGGCGCTTCCTGGATAATCCGCAAGCCTTCGCCGAAGCGTTCGCCCGCGCCTGGTTCAAGCTGACCCACCGTGATCTCGGGCCGAGGTCGCGTTACCTGGGCCCCGAAGTGCCGAAAGAAGAGCTGCTGTGGCAAGACCCGCTGCCGGCTGTTCATCATCCGCTGATCGACGACGCGGACGTGGCGACCCTCAAGGCACAGGTGCTGGCTTCTGGCCTGTCGGTGGCCGAGCTGGTCGGCACTGCCTGGGCTTCGGCTTCGACCTTCCGTGGGTCCGACAAGCGCGGTGGTGCCAATGGCGCCCGTATTCGCCTGGCACCACAGAAGGATTGGGCGGCCAACCAGCCCGAGCAGCTGGCCAAAGTGCTGGCGAGGCTGGAAGGCATTCGCGGCGAGTTCAACCGCTCCGCTATCGGCGGCAAGCAGGTGAGCCTGGCCGACCTTATCGTACTGGCCGGTAATGCCGGTATCGAGCAGGCCGCCAGCAAGGCGGGTCGTACCGTGAAGGTGCCGTTTTCGCCAGGCCGCAGCGATGCGTCCCAGGCGCAGACCGATGTCGAGTCCTTCGCGGTGCTCGAACCGATCGCCGATGGCTTCCGCAACTACCTCAAAGGCCGCTACAGCGTGCCAGCCGAGGCGCTGCTGATCGACAAGGCGCAACTGCTGACCCTGACGGCGCCGGAACTGACGGTACTGGTCGGCGGCCTGCGAGCGATAAACATCAACGTGGAGGGTACGAGCCACGGTGTATTGACCGACAAGCCTGGCGCGCTGACCAACGACTTCTTTGTCAACCTGCTCGACATGGGCACTGCTTGGAAGGCAGCGGCCGGTGACGGCAATCTGTTCGAGGGGCGTGACCGCAAGAGCGGCGAACTGAAGTGGACGGGCACCCGGGTGGATCTGGTGTTCGGCTCCAACGCCATTCTGCGTGCCCAGGCCGAAGTCTATGCCAGCGCCGACGCGCGTTTCATTGACGACTTCGTGGCCGCCTGGACCAAGGTCATGAACCTCGACCGCTTCGACCTCGCCTGATCCATGGCCGGGCGCATGCGCCCGGCTCGGTGAGCGGCTCAAGCCAACGCCTCCTTTCGGAGGCGTTGTGCTTTTTGCTTGACCCCGACGGGTGATGGGCCGAGCATTCACCTATTCCATTCGCTGCACCAAGGATTCCGCGCATGAAGGGCCACATCGAAGTCATCGACTACCTCAAAATCCTGCTCAAAGGGGAGCTGGCCGCGCGCGATCAGTATTTCATCCACTCGCGTCAGTACGAAGACTGGGGCTTCAGCAAGCTCTACGAACGCATCAACCACGAGATGGAGGAGGAGACCCAGCACGCCGATGCCCTGCTCAAGCGGATTCTGTTCCTGGAAGGCGTTCCGGACATGGTGCCGGATGCCTTCACCTTCGGGCAGACCGTGCCGGATGCCCTGAAACTGGATCTGGCTCTCGAGTATCAAGTGCGTGCGGCCCTGAGCAAGGGCATCGAACTGTGCGAGCGCCATCAGGATTATCAGACCCGCGATATCCTGCTGCTGCAACTCAAGGATACCGAGGAAGACCATGCTTACTGGCTGGAGATCCAGCTGCAGCTGATCGACAAGCTGGGCCTGGAGAAATACCTGCAGAGCCAGATGTAAGGCGCTGGCTACAGGCTCTGGGTCTCAGGCTGCAGGCCGTCTATGCTCAGCCTGTAGCCTGTAGCCTGTAGCCTGTAGCCTGTAGCCTGTAGCCTCAAGCCCTATCTCGTTCCAGCAGCGGCTTGAGGAAGTGCCCCGTGTGGGACTGCGGCATCTCGGCCACTTCTTCCGGCGTGCCGACGGCGATGATCTGTCCGCCTTTGGAGCCCCCTTCGGGCCCCAGATCCACCAGCCAGTCGGCGGTCTTGATCACGTCCAGGTTGTGCTCGATCACCACCACGGTGTTGCCGTGGTCGCGCAAGCGGTGCAGAACGTCGAGCAATTGCTGGATATCCGCGAAGTGCAGGCCGGTGGTCGGTTCGTCGAGGATGTACAGGGTCTTGCCGGTGTCACGCTTGGAGAGCTCGCGGGACAACTTGACCCGCTGCGCCTCGCCACCGGACAGAGTGGTCGCCGACTGGCCGAGCTTGATGTACGAAAGGCCCACGTCCATCAGCGTCTGCAGCTTGCGCGCAAGGGCCGGTACGGCATCGAAGAACGCGCGGGCGTCCTCGATGGTCATTTCCAGCACCTCGTGGATGCTCTTGCCCTTGTATTTGATCTCCAGGGTTTCGCGGTTGTAACGCTTGCTCTTGCACACGTCGCAGGGCACGTAGATGTCCGGCAGGAAGTGCATCTCCACCTTGATCAGGCCATCGCCCTGGCACGCCTCGCAGCGCCCGCCCTTGACGTTGAACGAGAAGCGCCCCGGGCCATAGCCGCGTGAGCGTGCTTCCGGCACGCCGGCGAACAGCTCGCGGATCGGCGTGAACAGGCCGGTGTAGGTCGCCGGGTTGGAGCGCGGCGTACGGCCGATGGGGCTCTGGTCGATGTCCACCACTTTGTCCAAGTGCTGCAGGCCGTCGATGCTGTCGTGGGCAGCGGCTTCCAGCGTAGTGGCGCCGTTCAGTGCGGTGGCACTGAGCGGGAACAGGGTGTTGTTGATCAGCGTCGACTTGCCCGAGCCGGAGACCCCGGTCACGCAGGTCAGCAGGCCGATGGGGATTTCCAGGTTGACGTTCTGCAGGTTGTTGCCACGAGCACCCTTGATCTTCAGCGACAGCTTCTTGTTGCGCGGTGTGCGCTTGGCCGGCGCGACGATCTTGGTGCGGCCGGACAGATACTTGCCGGTGACCGAGTCCGGGTGCGCCATGACTTCCTCAGCCGTGCCCTCGGCGACGATCTGCCCGCCGTGTACGCCAGCACCCGGGCCGATGTCGACCACGTAGTCGGCCATGCGGATGGCGTCTTCGTCGTGCTCGACCACGATCACCGTGTTGCCAATGTCGCGCAGGTGGCGCAGGGTGCCGAGCAGGCGCTCGTTGTCACGCTGATGCAGGCCGATGGACGGCTCGTCGAGGATGTACATGACGCCCACCAAGCCGGCGCCGATCTGGCTCGCCAGGCGGATGCGCTGGGCCTCGCCGCCGGACAGCGTGTCGGCGCTGCGGTCCAGGGTCAGGTAGTCGAGGCCGACGTTGACCAGGAACTGCAGACGTTCGCAGATTTCCTTGAGGATCTTGCTGGCGATCTCGCCACGACGACCGTCCAGAGTCAGGCTGCCAAAGTAGTCGGTGGCCGCGCCAATCGGCAGGCCAGTGACGGCCGGCAGGGTTTTCTCGCCTACCCACACATGGCGTGCTTCGCGACGCAGGCGGGTGCCGCGGCAGTCGGGGCAGGGCTGAGTGCTGAGAAACTTGGCCAGCTCCTCGCGCACGCTGGTCGACTCGGTTTCGCGGTAACGGCGCTCGAGGTTGGGCACGATGCCTTCGAACGGGTGCGAGCGCTTGACGATATCGCCACGGTCGTTGAGGTACTTGAAGTCGACGTTCTGGGAACCGCTGCCGCCGAGAATGACCTTCTGGTGCTCGGCGTCGAGTTCGGCGAACGGCTTGTCCAGGCTGAAGCCATAGTGCGACGACAGTGAGCCGAGCATCTGGAAGTAGTAGACGTTGCGCCGGTCCCAGCCGCGTATGGCGCCTTCGGCCAGGGTCAGCTCGCCGTTGACCAGGCGCTTGGCGTCGAAATACTGCTTCACGCCCAGGCCGTCGCAGGTCGGGCAGGCGCCAGCCGGGTTGTTGAAGGAGAACAGCTTGGGCTCCAGCTCACTGATCGAATGGCCGCACACGGGGCAGGCGAAGCGCGCGGAGAAGATGATCTCTTCGCCTTCTTCGCCATCCATGGGCGCGATCAGCGCCAGGCCGTCGGCCAGCTTGAGCGCCGTCTCGAAGGATTCGGCCAGACGCTGCTGCAGGTCGCCGCGGGCCTTGAAGCGGTCGACCACGGCGTCGATGCTGTGCTTCTTCTGCTTGTCGAGCTTGGGCAGTTCGTCCAGCTCGTACAACTTGCCGTCCACCCGCACGCGCACGAAGCCCTGGGCGCGCAGCTCGTCGAACACCGCCAGGTGCTCACCCTTGCGCTCGCGAATCACCGGGGCCAGCAGCATCAGTTTGCTGCCTTCGGGCATGGCCAGTACCTGGTCGACCATCTGGCTGACCGTCTGGGCTTCCAGTGGCAGGTCGTGATCGGGGCAGCGCGGTGTACCGGCGCGGGCATAGAGCAGGCGCAGGTAATCGTAGATCTCGGTGATGGTACCGACCGTCGAACGCGGGTTGTGCGAGGTGGACTTCTGCTCGATGGAGATGGCCGGCGACAGGCCTTCGATGGTGTCGACATCGGGCTTTTCCATCATCGACAGGAACTGCCGGGCATAGGCCGACAGCGACTCCACGTAGCGACGCTGACCTTCGGCGTACAGCGTGTCGAAGGCCAGGGACGACTTGCCCGAACCGGACAGGCCGGTGATCACGATCAGCTTGTCGCGTGGCAGCGTCAGGTCGATATTCTTCAGGTTGTGGGTACGGGCCCCACGAATCAGGATCTTGTCCAAAAGGAACCTCTAAGCTGACTGGGTTTTCGTCGCTGTCTTTACCGGAGGCCCTTGTCACAGCCTCGCTTGGCGGGCGAATAAACCGCCGAGTATACGGGCGGCAACAAGCGTGCGGCAAAGCGCCGCTGCTGTGCCAGTAGGGTTTTGACTGGTAGAATCGCCGGCTTGTTTCAACAGGTTATCGACGATGCGCGATTCGCACAGCGAACGCATGAGTGGCGCGGAAACTTGTGCAGCCGGTGGGCTGGCGTTGGTGTTCGCATTCCGCATGCTGGGCATGTTCATGGTGTTGCCGGTATTGGCTACTTATGGGCAGGAGCTCGCCGGTTCAACCCCGGCCCTGATCGGCCTGGCGATCGGTGCCTACGGCCTGACCCAGGCCTTTCTGCAGATTCCCTTCGGGGTCATCTCCGATCGCATCGGTCGGCGCCCGGTGATCTACTTCGGCCTGGTGATCTTTGCCGCCGGCAGCCTGCTGGCGGCCAATGCCGACTCCATCTGGGGTGTGATCGCCGGGCGCGTGCTGCAGGGCGCCGGGGCGATTTCCGCGGCGGTGATGGCGTTGCTCTCCGACCTTACCCGCGAGCAGCATCGCACCAAGGCCATGGCCATGATCGGCATGAGCATCGGCCTGTCGTTCGCTGTGGCGATGGTGGTCGGCCCCTTGCTGACCCGCGCCTTTGGCCTGTCCGGCTTGTTCCTGGTTACTGGTGCCATGGCGCTGCTGGGCATCGTCATCGTCGCTGGTCTGGTGCCTTCGAGTGCCGGCCCGCTGCAGCATCGCGAATCCGGCGTCGCCAGGCAGGCCCTGTGGCCGACTCTCAAGCACCCGGACCTGCTGCGCCTGGACTTCGCCATCTTCGCCCTGCACGCCATCCTCATGGCCAGCTTCATCGCCCTGCCGCTGGCCCTGGTGGAACAGGGCGGCCTGCCCAAGGAGCAGCACTGGTGGGTGTACCTGACTGCGCTGCTCGGCGGCTTCTTCCTAATGGTGCCATTCATCATCTATGGCGAGAAAAAGCGCCAGATGCGCCGTGTACTGGTCGGCTCGATCCTCGTGCTGCTCGGCTGCGAGCTGTTCTTCTGGGCGTTCGGCCATGGCCTGCGCAACCTGGTGCTGGGTATCGTGGTGTTCTTCACCGCGTTCAACCTGCTGGAGGCCTCGCTGCCCTCGCTGATCAGCAAGGTGGCGCCAGCGGGCGGCAAAGGCACGGCCATGGGCGTGTATTCGACCAGCCAGTTCCTCGGCTCGGCCTTGGGTGGCATTCTCGGCGGCTGGCTGTATCAGCATTACGGGCTGGCCGGTGTGTTCGGCGGCTGTGCACTGTTGACGGTTCTCTGGCTGGCCTTTGCTGTTACTATGCGTGAACCGCCGTACGTGACCAGCTTGCGGTTGCCGCTTTCCAGCGCGGCGTTGCAGGAAGCGGGGCTGGCGGAGCGAATTCAGGCAGCGCCGGGAGTGGCAGATGCCGTAGTGGTGGTCGAAGAGGCCGCCCTCTATGTGAAAGTGGATACCCAACAATTGGATCGCACGTCGCTGCAGCGCTTGATCGAAGCGGCGCCGGTGACGTGCTGAAAGTAGGAGAGCGTTATGGCCCGTGGGGTTAACAAAGTCATTCTGGTCGGTACCTGCGGACAGGATCCGGAAACGCGCTATCTGCCCAGCGGCAATGCCGTGACCAACCTGAGCCTGGCTACCAGCGAACAGTGGACGGACAAGCAGAGCGGTCAGCGTGTCGAGAAAACCGAGTGGCACCGTGTGTCGCTGTTCGGCAAGGTCGCCGAGATCGCTGGTGAGTACCTGCGCAAGGGCTCCCAGGTGTATATCGAGGGCAAGCTGCAGACCCGTGAGTGGGAAAAGGATGGCGTGAAGCGCTATACCACCGAGATCATCGTCGACATGCAGGGCACCATGCAGCTGCTCGGCGGTCGTCCGGACAACGCCGGCGGCGGTGATTCCGCTCCGCGTCAGTCGCGCCCGGCACCGCAGCGCGAGCCGCAGCAGCAAGCGCCGCGCCAGTCCGCGCCACAGCAGCAGAAGCCGCAGCCTGCCCAGGACTACGACAGCTTCGACGACGACATTCCGTTCTGATCGTCAGCTGACAGCAAGAGGCCCCGCACTGCGGGGCCTTTTCATTTCTGCCGACGCGGCTCAGGCCGGCTTGAAGAAATGCTTGCGCAGCAGGCCCTGGCAGATCCACAGCACCAGCGCCAGGCTGATGCCGCAGAGGTTGGCCAGTACGTCCAGCGGGCTGAACTCGCGTACCGGCTGGATCACATGCTGCAACCATTCCAGCAGCGGCGCCTGGATGTACAGCAGCGGCCATAGCAGCCAGCCGGGCGTGCTGGGAAAGGCGATACGGGTAACCAGAGACAGGCCGCCAAAGGCGATCAGATGGAGGAATTTGTCCGACTCGTCGAACAGGTCGGGTGGTGGCTCAGGGCGGAACAGGCCGTAGGCGAGTACCGCACAGCAGGCCAGGAACAGCAGTTTTCTCACGTTTCTCTTCCTTCGCTTCTCTATCGGCTCGCCATTGAGACCCGCATCGCGCCGCAGGGTTGCCCACTGCGTGCCTTCGCCGGGCGCTGGTGCGTCAAGATGAAGCCCGGTGGTGACGCCGCGGGGTAAAAACAGCAAAATGCAGGCCATGGGGCTGAACCGTTCGGGCTCTGCCAAGAGTCGACTACCCAGGCACCGTTGCCGGGTGTCGGCTCAAATCTGATTGTGGAGCTTCTAGTTTCGTTATGCGCATGCGCCTGTTGTTGCTGGGTGGTGGCAGTACGCTGGGTCGGGCGTTGATTCGCCTGGGGGCCGAAGAAGATATCGGTTTCCTCGCCCCGCGCCCGCCTGCCCAGGGTTGGGATGCCGCCAGCCTCACTCAGTTGGTCGACGATACCCGCCCTGATGCGGTGATCAACCTCGCCTATTATTTCGACTGGTTTCAGGCCTCCAAGGTCAGCGAAGAGCGTTTCGCCGCCCAGGAGCGCGCTGTCGAGCGCCTGGCCGAGCTCTGCCAGCACCACGACATTCGCCTGCTGCAGCCGTCCAGTTACCGGGTGTTCGATGGCGCGCGGGCGACCGCCTACAACGAGAAGGACGAAACCCAGCCGCTGAGCATGCGCGGCCAGGTGCTGGTGCGCATGGAGCAGAGCGTGCGTGCCCTGTGCCCGCGTCACGTGCTGCTGCGCTTCGGCTGGATCCTCGACGACAGCCCGGACGGCCTGCTGGCACGCTTTCTGGTGCGCGCCGAGCGTGACAAGGCGCTGTACCTGGCCGATGACCGACGTGGCAACCCGACGCCGGTGGACGATGCCGCACGGGTGATTCTCGCCGTGCTCAAGCAGCTCGACTGCGCCGCGCCGTTGTGGGGCACCTATCACTACGGCGGCCACGAGGCGACCACGGCGCTGGCGCTGGGCCAGGCGATGCTCAGCGAGGCCCGGCACCTGCGCCAGAACCTGCTGGAAGAGATCTGCGGGCAGGCCCACGCCGCCAGGGGCGATGCCTCGGAAGAGCCGCAGCACGGCGTACTGGCGTGCAAGAAGATCCTTCACACCTTCGGCGTCAAGCCGCGCGCCTGGCGTGCTGGCCTGCCGAGCCTGCTGGAGCAATATTACCGCCATGTCTGATCAACCCATTCTCGTCACCGGCGGTGCCGGTTTCATTGGTTCCAACCTGGTCGATGCCCTGCTGGCGCGCGGGCACAGCGTGCGTGTGCTGGACAACCTGTCCATGGGCAAGCTGAGCAACCTGCCGCTCGATGATGCTCGCCTGACCTTCATCGAAGGCGACGTAGCCGATGCGGCACTGGTCAGTCGCTCGGTGGCTGGCTGCAGCGCCGTTGTGCACCTGGCCGCCGTGGCGTCGGTACAGGCTTCGGTGGACGATCCGGTCAGCACCCACCAGAGCAACTTCATCGGCACCCTGAACATTTGTGAAGCCATGCGCGAGCACGGCGTGCGTCGCGTGGTGTTCGCTTCCAGCGCCGCGGTGTATGGCAACAATGGCGAAGGCGTGGCCATCGACGAAGCCACCGCCAAGGCACCTTTGACGCCTTACG
Source organism: Pseudomonas sp. PA15(2017) (assembly GCF_001945395.1). GTDB lineage: Bacteria > Pseudomonadota > Gammaproteobacteria > Pseudomonadales > Pseudomonadaceae > Aquipseudomonas. The sequence goes on from NZ_MSXV01000010.1 coordinate 28,393, forward strand.
CGTCGGACAAGCTGGCCAGCGAGCACTACCTGGAGTTCTATGCGCGTCAGCATGGTCTGGAGCCGGCGATTTTTCGTTTCTTCAACGTGTTCGGCCCACGCCAGGATCCATCCTCGCCCTATTCGGGGGTGATCAGCATCTTCACCCAGCGCGCCCAGCAGGGCCTGCCGATCAGCGTGTTCGGTGACGGTGAGCAGACCCGGGATTTCTTCTACGTCGCCGATCTGGTCGCACTGCTGCTGCAGGCGCTGGATGCCAAGCAGCCGCCTGCTGGCGCGGTGAACGTCGGTTGGAACGAGTCGGTAAGCCTCAAGCAGTTGCTGACGCAGATCGGTGAGCTGCTCGGCGGCCTGCCGCCGGTGACGCATCTGGACGCACGAGCCGGCGATATCCGCCATTCCCGTGCCGACAATGGCCACCTGGCGAACGAGTACCGGCTGCCGGTGCAGACGTCGCTGCGTGATGGGCTGGCGGCACTGCTCAACAGTTGAGGCGCTAATTGCAGAACAGCAAAAAGCCGGCAATGCCGGCTTTTTTCGCTCGTGTGGCCCGCAGACTGAACGCTGTTCCTGTGGGAGCGGGCCATGCCCGCCAATTCGCGGGCATGGCCCGCTCCCACAAAAAGCTGATCGCTGTCAGCCCGCACCTTCGAGCGGTCCTTAGAACTTGTAACCCAGCCCCACCATGTACACGAACGGATCCACATCCACGTCGACCTTGGCGCGCACGCCCAGGGCGGTGTTGTCCACATAGGCGGTGGTGTCGATGTCGATGTAGCGAGCCTGGGCGTTGATCATCAGGTTGTCGGTGAGCATGTAGTCGGCACCGATCTGCCAGGCCAGGCCCCAGGAGTTCTTGGCGCGGAAGTTGTCGAAACCGGCTGACGAGGCGCCGCTGCCCACGTGTTCGTCGTAGATCCAGGTGTAGTTGATGCCGCCGCCGACGTAGGGCTGGAAGGCCGACTTGGCGTTGAGCGGGTAGTACACCAGGCTCAGGGTCGGTGGCAGGTGCTTGAGGGTACCGAGTTTGCCGTTGGCAGCGTCCAGCACGGTGCCCTTGATCTTCACGTCATGCTCGAACGGCGTGGCGGCGAGCAGTTCGACGCCCAGATGGTCGGTCAGCATGTAGGCGAAGTTGAGGCCCAGCTGGGTGTCGCTGCTCATGGTCGCCTTGCCGCCCAGATCGGTGCCCGCCAGGCCGCCGCGGTCGACCTTGACCGAGGAGCTGTCCGCATCGGGATTGACGGTGATGGCGCCGGCGCGCACGAGGATGTCACCGGCCTGGTGCGCCTGGGCAACGGGAGCCGCCAGCGCCAGGGCGATCAGCGAGGCAGAGAACAGCGACTTGTACATGGTGAACTCCTAACGGTCATTCGAATCATCTCGGATGGCGTCAGGGTAAGGCGGTGGGCGCAGCGCCTGTTGACTCAGCTCAATGGCTGGCTAAGCAAGGGTGCGACGGTTTGTCACGATACGCGTCAACAGACCCTAATTGGCCGGTAGTTCGTAGGAATAGATTTTGTCCGCCGCCAGCTGATAGCCGACCTCGGCCAGTTCGCTGCTGCTGTGCTCGACCTTGAGCGGGCCTTCGACCCAGAAGGGCTGGTACAGCGCGTCGAGCAACACGCCCAGTTCGGTGTTGACGTGGATGATCTGGTTGGACGGCGGTGGCGGCACGTGGATGCACGCGCCGAAGTAGGGCACCAGCAGGAACTCGGTTACGCGGCCTTCTTCGGTGACGTCCAGCGGTACGATGTAACCGGGGATCTTGACGTTCTGGCCGTCCATCTCCTTGACCACCGGCGCCGACGGGAACTGTTGCAACGAGGCGGCACCGCCCTCGGACAACGCGTCGCCCAACTGCGACATGTCGTGCATCGGCGTCATCTGCGGCACCTGTGGCGGTGCGTCCTTGGGGATCAGCTCCTGCCAGTTCAGGGTACGCAATTCGGCAGCCCAGAGCGGCGAAACCAGGGTGAGGAGCAGAGCGGTAAGCAGGGCGCGACGCATGACACTACCTTTGAATTGGAAAACGAAGCCGGGCTGATCAGGCCCGGCTTCGCGCAGTCACAGCCGAATGGAAAGCCCATCGGCCAGCGACTGCCGATACGCACGCCAGGCCGGCACGCAGCCCATCAGCAGGGCGGCCGCCAGAATAGCGCCGAGCAGCTTCCACTCATAGGGCGTTGGTGCGCTGAGCGGCAAATACAGGCCATAGTTGGCCTGCACGTAGCCTTGCGCAGCGGCGATGCCGGCATACAGCAGCGCCGTGCCGGCCACCACGCCAGCCACCGCCAGCGAGAATGCCTCGAGTACCAGCAGGCTGGCGACGTGCCAGGGCCGCGCGCCGACCGAACGGAGGATGGCCATTTCCCGGCGCCGCTCATTGAGGCTGGTGAGAATCGCCGTGAGCATGCCGATCAGCCCGGTCAGCACCACGAACAGCGAGACCACGAACAGCGCCTTTTCAGCCGTGCCCATCAGGCTCCACAGCTCCTGCAGGGCGACACCGGGGAGAATCGCCAGCAGCGGCTCGCCGCGGTATTCGTTGACCTCGCGCTGCACGGCGAAAGTGGCGATCTTGCTCTTCAAACCGAGCATCGCCGCGGTGATCGCCTTGGGCTGCAGGTCCATATGCCGCGCCTGCTCGGCGCTGACCTTGCCGGCGCCGCGAGCGGGAACGCCGTTCTGCCAGTCGACGTGCAGCGCTTCCATGCCTTCCAGGGAAATGTGCAGGGTGCGATCCACCGGCGTGCCGGTGCGGGCGAGGATGCCGCTGACCACGAACGGCTTGTCGTCGTGCTGCTGCAGGCTGACCGTCGCCACGCCGTGGGACAGCACCAGCTGGTCGCCCAGCTTGTAGTTCAGTGCCCGGGCTACCTCGGCGCCGAGCACCACGTCGAACAGGTCGTGGAAGCGTTCGCCCTGGGCCAGCTGCAGGGATTGCCCACGGCCGTAATGGTAGTGGTCGAAGTAGCCCTCGTCGGTGCCCATCACTCGATAGCCGCGGTGCGAGTCGCCTAGGGAAATGGGGATCGCCCAGTCGACCTGGCGGTGCGCGGCGAGCTTCTCGAAGCTGTCCCAGCGGATGTTGTTGGTGGCGTTGCCGATGCGGAACACCGAGTAGAGCAGCAGGTTGACGCTGCCGGAGCGGGCGCCGACGATCAGGTCGGTGCCGCTGATGGTGTTGGCGAAGCTGGCGCGCGCTTCGGTGCGCACCCGCTCCACCGCGAGCAGCAGGCACACCGACAGGGCGATGGCGAATACCGTGAGCAGGGCGGTGAAACGGCGGTTGGTCAGGCTGGCCAGGGCGAGTCGTAACAGGAACACTTCAGACCTCCTGGGGCTTGCTGGCGCGGTTGAGTTCACCCAGCGACAGGCTGCGGTCGAACAGTGCGGCCAGGCTCTGGTCATGGCTGACGAACAACAGGCTGGCGCCGACGTCGCGGCATTCGCCGAACAGCAGCTCGAGAAATGCCTGGCGGGCATCGGCATCCAGCGCCGAGGTCGGCTCGTCGGCGATCACCAGCTCCGGTTGGCCGATCAGCGCGCGGGCGGCAGCGACGCGTTGCTGCTGGCCGATGGACAGCGAGTCGGCGCGGCGTTCGAGCAACTCCGGGCGCAGGCCCAGGTGCTCCAGCAGCTTGCCGGCGGCCTGGTCGACGCTGCCGTAGCGCTGGGCGGCACGCTCGGCCCGCAGGCGTGAAAAGCGGCACGGCAGCTCGACGTTGTCGCGCACGCTCAAGAATGGCAGCAGGTTGAACTGCTGGAAGATGTAGCCGGTGTGGTCGACGCGAAAGCGATCCCGACGCGCCGCCGAGAGCGTGGCGAGGTCTTCGCCGAGCAGGCGGATGGTGCCACGGCCAGGTTTCTGCACGCCACCGAGCAGGCCGAGCAGGGTGGTCTTGCCGCTGCCGCTGGGGCCCTTGAGAAACAGGGTCTCACCGCGTTGCAGGTGAAAATGGGGGATGTCCAGAAGCTCGTCCTGGCCGGGCCAGGCGAAGCCGAGGTCAGTGAGTTCGATCAGTGCTGTGGTCATGGGGACTGCTGGCGCTGGAGGGAAAGGCAGCAAGTGTGCCAGTCATGGCCACGAAATGCTGAGCCAGAGGGTGTTGCCGAACGTGTGTAACGGCGGATGCCGCCTTGTGGCGGCATCCCCGTGGTCGCTCAGAATGTCAGGCGCGGGTTGGCTGGGGTCGACTCGACGCCCTGCTGGCCGCTCGGACCGATCAGCTGCACGTTGATCTTCTCGGTGGCCGGGAATTGCTTGTAGAACGCCGACAGGTCGAGGGTTTTCAGCTCACCCGGCTGTTTGCAGGTGAAGCTGTAGTCGGCATCGATATCGCTGTGCTCATGGTGATGGTCGTCGCCGTCAGCATGCTTGCCGTGGTCATGGCCATGGTCGTGGTCGGCTTTGGCGTTGCCGAACAGCGGGCTGCGTACTTCGTGTTCGCTCAGAGTACAGCCGGCAGCGGAGGGCAGGCCGAACAGGGCCAAGGGTTTTTCAAGCAGCGCACGGGCGGCGGCGAGGGTCTTCTTGTCGGCATCGCTGGTGGCTGCATGCTCGAAGCCGACGATGTTCATGGCCGGGCTTTCCAGTTCGATTTCCAGGGTGCTGCCTTCCAGCGCCACGTTCAGCGTGGCGACGCCGTGTTCGTGTTTGCCAAGGCTGCCGTGATCATGATCATGATCGTGGGCCTGAGCAGCAGCCAGGGGCAACAGGGCGAAGGGCAGGGCGAGCAGCAGGTGGCGCATGGGAGGCTCCGGTCGGGTGAGTGCTGGAATGGATTGATACGTTATAACAAATTTATGTGGGGTGGTAGAGCAGCTTGGTTTGCCTGGCCGCCCGTGGGAGCATGGTGCATCGATTGGATGGAGAAAGGCATGGTGCGTATTCGCGGGCGGATCGGCGATTGGCCGGTGGATCTGACAGTGGACCTTGATCCGCAGGATTGGGCGCAGTTGGCGGCGGCAGTGACGGTGCCTCCAGGGCAGGTACCGACTGCAGTGGCGCCAGCCCCGGCGCAGGCGGATCAAGATGGCCAATGGCAGACGGTACTGGAGCTGTTACGCCGCGCCGGGCGTATCGAAGGGCCCCAGCTCATGGCGCAACTGGCGGCGCTGGCCGGCGGTGAAGTGGCGGGCAAGCGCCTGCTGGTCCGCTTGCGCCATTGTGACCAGGTGCGCATGGAAACCGGCGCCGATGCGCCGGTTTACTGCTGGGTTGGGCAGCCAGAAGCCTAGGGTTGAGGCGGGCAAGTAGCGTATTCACGCACGGCACGGGGCGCACCTGTAGTCCGCAGTTGAGCGCAGCGATACCCGGGAAAATGGCTCTCGCCCAGGCTACGTGCTGATGGGTGCCCTGGGTATCGCTGCGCTCAACGCCAGGCTACGTCAGCGGGCACGCTTGAAAGACTCAATACAGCGCCTGGTAGACCCGACGACGGTAGGTGGTGACCAGCGGGTTATCGTTGCCGAGCAGGTCGAATACCTGCAGCAGGGTCTTGTGTGGCAGGCCGTCGGCGTAATTGCGATTGCGCACGAACAGCTTCAGCAGCCCGTCCAGCGCCGGCTCGTATTGCTGGCGAGCGAGCTGCTGGATGGCCAGTTGATAAGCCGCTTCGTCGTCCTCGCCGTTCTGCGCCAGGCGGCTTTTCAGGGTGGCAGCGTCCGGCAGGTCGGCAGCCTGGCGCAGGAAGGTGATCTGCGCCCGGGCACCGGCGAGTGCCTGCTTGTGCTCATCACCTTTCACGGCGCCCAGCACCTGCTCGGCCTCGCTCAGCTCGCCCCGTTCTGCCACGCAGCGGGCGTAGAGAATCAGCGCGGCGGCGTTCTCGTTGTTTTCCGTCAGCAATTCCTTGAGCGCGGCTTCGGCTTCACCGATGCGGCCGTCGGCGAAGGCCGTCTGGGCCACTTCCAGCAAATCGGCCTGGGGCGCCGGTGGTTCGGCGACATGGGGCTGCAGCAGGGCGCGAATCGCCGACTCCGGCTGGGCGCCCTGGAAGCCGTCGACCGGCTGGCCGTTCTTGAACAGCACCACGGTCGGCAGGCTGCGAATGCCGAAGCGCGCGACGATATCCTGCTCGATGTCGCAGTTGACCTTGGCCAGCAGCAGCTCGCCCGCGTAACCCTCGGTGATCTGCGCCAGTACCGGCATCAGCGCCTTGCAGGGGGCGCACCACTCGGCCCAGAAGTCGACGAGCACCGGCTTGCTGAACGAATTCTCGATCACCAGTTGCTCGAATTGGGCGGCGCCATTGATATCGAAGATGTAGGGGGTGTCGCTCATGGTCGGTCTCTGTCCGCGCGAAAAGTGGTGTGACTATAAATGTGGTCGCCGCCGCAAGGCTACAAGGCCCCGCGATACAGGCTGACGTAGCGGAAGGCTTCCGGTTCGGCCAGGTCGGGCCAGGTGCAGCCCTCCAGAGCGGCGATGCGCTGGTAGCGCGGGTGGTTGAAGTCGCGCACTCGTGAATCGGCGACCAGAACCTCGCGGGCGTGCTCGAGCACCCGGTCGAGCAGCGGCAGGTTGCTGCGGTCGTAGAGCACATCGGCGACGATCGCCAGATCATAGTCGCGGGGTTCGCTGAGCAGGTCGCTCGAGTAGGCCAGCGCCACTTCATTGAGTGCAGCGTTGGCGCGGCAGGCCGCCAGCGCCTGGGGATCCAGGTCGCAGGCCACCACCTGCGCAGCGCCCGCGCGGGCGGCCGCGATGGCCGCCACGCCGGAGCCGGTGCCCAGGTCGAGCACGCGCTTGCCGCGCACCCACTCGGGATGGCGCGCCAGCCAGTCGACCAGCACCAGGCCACTGGCCCAGCAGAAGCACCAGTACGGCGGTTCTTCGAGAATGCGCCGGGTCTCTTCGGGGCTGAAGCAGCGGTCCATGTTCGCCGGGTCGATCAGCCACAGGCGCAGGTCGGTGCCTGGCAGCGTGGTGACGGTCAGCCGAGCATCGCCGAGCAATTCGTCCAGAGCGGTCTGCAGGTGCGACGGTGGCGTCACAGCGCTGGGGTCACGCGGACTTCACCGAGGGTTTGGCTTTGCGGCTCGCGGATCAGCTGGCTCGGCATGTGCAGCACCAGCTTGCCGGATTGATGCACCCGGCCGCGTAGCTCGACGCGAATGCCCTGGTGGAAATTCTCCGGGTTGAACTGCAGGCGAAACGGCAGGGGCGCGCCGGTGCCACGCAACTGGATGTTGCCGAGCAGCTTGTGCGGCAGACCGCGGTCGCTGATGGTTAGCAGCGCCAGTTCCACATCGGCGCCGGCAGGTACGTCGAGCAGGGTGCCGGTGAGTTCGCGCAGATGAGCCGGCGTCGGTGCCGGTTGCTCGCTCTTGACCGCAGGCGGGGCGGGCGGAGCGGGTGGCGGCGTTTCCCCGGCGCAGGCGGCGAGCAGGGCGACTAGGCAGAGCGGGGCAAGCGGGCGCAATGGCATCGGATGATCCTGGCAGACGGGCAATGCTCGGATTCTCGCCATAGCCGGCGGTTAATGCAAAGGAAAGCGCCGCCTGCGTCCGCGCGCTTGGCGCCGGGCCGCGCGGATGCGCTACCATGCGGGCTTTATCGCCTGCGACCGTTTTCAGCCATGCATTGCCCGTTCTGCTCCGCCAACGACACCAAAGTCATCGATTCGCGTCTGGTCGCCGAGGGTGATCAGGTGCGCCGTCGCCGCGAATGCCTGGCCTGTGGCGAGCGCTTCACCACCTTCGAAACCGCCGAGCTGGTGATGCCGCGCCTGATCAAGCAGGACGGCAGTCGTCAGCCTTTCGACGAGGACAAGCTACGGGCCGGCATGCAGCGCGCGCTGGAAAAGCGTCCGGTCAGCGTCGAGCGGCTGGAAGCGGCCATCGCTCACATCAAGCATCGGTTACGCGCCACCGGCGAGCGCGAGGTCAAGTCCTTGGTGCTCGGTGAGCTGGTGATGACCGAGCTGCAGAAGCTCGACGAGGTGGCCTACATTCGTTTCGCCTCGGTGTACCGCCGATTCCAGGATCTCAACGAATTCCGTGAGGAAATCGACCGCCTTTCCCGCGAGCCGAACCAGGACTGAGATGAGCAGCAACGATCACGCATTCATGGCGCGGGCCCTCGAGCTGGCGCGCAAGGGCCTGTATTCCACCCATCCCAATCCGCGTGTCGGCTGCGTGATCGTGCGTGACGGCAAGGTCGTCGGCGAAGGCTGGCACGCCAAGGCCGGCGAACCCCACGCCGAGGTGCACGCGTTGCGCCAGGCCGGTGACAAGGCCCGTGGCGCCACCGCCTACGTCACGCTGGAGCCATGCAGCCACCATGGTCGTACACCGCCTTGCGCCGATGCACTGGTCACGGCTGGTGTGACGCGAGTGGTCGCGGCCATGCAGGATCCCAATCCCCAGGTAGCCGGACGCGGTTTGCTGCGCCTGATGAACGCCGGTATTTCCGTACAGGGCGGCGTGCTAGAGGCTGAGGCGCGAGCGCTCAACGCGGGCTTCATCAAACGCATGGAAAGCGGCCTGCCGCTGGTGCGTGTGAAATTGGCGATGAGCCTGGACGGGCGCACCGCCATGGCCAGTGGCGAAAGCCAATGGATCACCGGGCCGGCGGCGCGTGCCGCAGTGCAACGCCTGCGTGCGCGCTCCAGCGTGGTGCTCAGTGGCGCCGATACGCTGCTGGCCGATGGCGCGCGCCTCACCGTCCGCCCCGACGAGCTGGGCCTGGGTGCCGAGCTGACTGCCCTGGCTCAAGCGCGGTCGCCGCTGCGCGTGCTGGTCGATGGGCGCCTGCGGGTGCCACTCAGCGCACCCTTCTTCCAGGCCGGCCCGGCGCTGGTCGCCACCTGCGCGGCGGCCACCTCGCGCTGTCGTTATCTGGATGACGGCCACGAATTGCTGGCCATACCCGGTAGCAACGGCCATGTCGACCTGCGCAAATTGCTGCTGGAGCTGGCCTCGCGTGGCGCCAATGAGGTGCTGGTCGAGGCCGGGCCGAAACTGGCGGGTGCCTTTGCCCGGCTGGGGCTGGTGGACGAGTATCAACTGTTCGTCGCGCCCAAGTTCCTCGGCTCCAGCGCGCGGCCGCTGCTCGACCTGCCGCTGGCGCGCATGGCCGAAGCGCCAGCCCTGAAGATCGTCGACATGCGCGCCGTTGGCGACGACTGGCGCATCATCGCCGTGCCCGATCGTTCTAGCTGAATGCGCATCGCCTGGAGTCCGTTCTCGATCTTTCTGGGCATGTGTACGGGCAGCTACAAGGCAGAAGCGGACACTCAGCGATTGGGTAGGAGAGGCTTTAGCCGCGAACTCTTTGCGCCCCACATGCGATACGTGAGCTGTGGTTTTCCATCGTTATCGCGTTGCTCATACGTCCGGTTCCGCTCTGCCGAGCGGGTTTCTTTTGGCATCGCCCGGATGGCCGGCCCCGCCAAAAGAAACCAAAAGGTCTAGCCCCAGCATACGGCCCCAGCTTCGCTGGGGTTCCCTCGCTCCATCATCGCTCCGAGGGCACGCCTCGAAGGGCCATCCCTGGCCCATCGCGGCTCTCGCGGCATCCATGCCGCTCAACCCTTTCCACGACGATTACGATCGGCCTCCTGAAGGGGCGATTGGTGTCGCCTGCCAATTTTGTGGCATGAGGAGCACCAAAAGGCAAAGCGGCCGATCGGCCGCTCCCGTCACGCTGCAGTCAAATAACTGAAGCCCGGCACGAAGATCGTGAACATGCTCTTGGGCAGAGCCGCCGTGCGCTGGCGCGGCAAGTGTGGTAAAACGCCTGTCGGCTGCGACAAGCAGCCACACGTTCTCAGGGCGGGGTGTAATTCCCCACCGGCGGTAATGGTGTCAAGAACCTGTTTTAGATCTGCTGCGCGTCGGCCATACGGCGTTGAAATTGGGCTCGGGCTGCTCATTTACAGCCTGTAAACTCCGCGCCCTCGCCCAATTTCGCCTTGTCTGGCGCTAGTTCGCGAGATCTAAACTCAGGTTCTACCTAGCCCGCGAGCGCCCGGTACGGCACCAGCCGCCCGGGGACGAGCAGACCCGGTGCGATTCCGGGGCCGACGGTATAGTCCGGATGAAGAGAGAGCGGGATTGCCTGGTCAGGCAGCCCTCGTGCTGCTGCATGTCCGTACCATCCCTATCGATCCAAGCTGCCCTGTTTTAACCATAAACAGGAGTCGAACATGTCCATCTCTAACAGCGTACGTCGGGTCGCCTTCGTGCAGGCCTGCTGGCACCGCGAAATCGTCGATCAGTCGCGTCACGCCTTCATCGAAGAAATGCAGCGCCAGGGTTATGCGGCCAGCGAAATCGATTGTTTCGAAGTCGGCGGCGCCTTCGAGATCCCCCTGCACGCCAAGCGCCTGGCCAACAGCGGCCGCTACGCCGGCATCGTCGCTGCCGGGCTGGTGGTCGATGGCGGTATCTATCGCCACGAGTTCGTTGCCCAGGCGGTGATCGAGGGCCTGATGCAGGTGCAACTGGACACCGACGTGCCGGTGTTCTCGGCGGTGCTCACGCCCCATCATTTCCATGCCGGCGAAGAGCATCAGACGTTCTTCCGCGAGCATTTTCTGGTCAAGGGCGCCGAAGCGGCGCGCACTTGCGCCGACACGCTGCGCAAACTCAAAGAATTGCCGGTCTGACGAGGAGTTCTCATGTTCACCGGAATCATCGCATCCATCGGCAGCATCGCCGCCATCACGCCCAAGGGCGGTGATGTGCGGGTCTACGTGAAGACCGGCAAGCTGGATCTGGGCGACGTCGTCCTGGGCGACAGCATTGCGGTCAACGGCGTGTGCCTGACCGCCGTCGAACTGCCGGGTGACGGCTTCTGGGCCGACGTCAGCCGTGAAACCCTGGCGCGTACCGCCTTCATCGACCTGAAGAGCGGCAGCCGGGTCAACCTGGAAAAGGCCCTGACGCCGACCACGCGCCTGGGCGGCCACCTGGTCAGCGGGCACGTCGACGGCGTTGGCGAGATCGTCTCCCGCGAAGAGAATGCCCGCGCCATCCAGTTCAAGGTGCGCGCGCCGCGCGAGCTGGCCAAGTACATCGCCCACAAGGGCTCGATCACCGTCGATGGCACCAGCCTGACGGTCAACGCCGTCGACGGCGCCGAGTTCGAACTGACCATCGTGCCGCACACCCTGGCCGAAACCATCATGGCCGACTACCGCCCCGGGCGTCGCGTCAACCTCGAGGTCGACCTGCTGGCCCGTTACCTGGAGCGCCTGCTGCTCGGTGACAAGGCCGCCGAGCCAAGCAGCTCCGGGCTGACCGAAGGTTTTCTCGCCGAACACGGCTACTTGAAGCATTAAGGACACCGCCACCATGGCACTCAACAGTATCGAAGAGCTGGTCGAGGACATCCGCGCCGGCAAGATGGTCATCCTCATGGATGACGAAGACCGCGAGAACGAAGGTGACCTGATCATCGCCTCCGAATGCGTGACCGCCGAGCACATCAATTTCATGGCCCGCTTCGCCCGCGGCCTGATCTGCATGCCGATGACCCGCGAGCGCTGCGAAACCCTCAAGCTGCCGCTGATGGCGCCGCGCAATGGCTCCGGTTTCGGCACCAAGTTCACCGTGTCCATCGAGGCGGCCGAAGGCGTCACCACCGGCATTTCCGCTGCCGACCGCGCACGTACCGTGCAGGCCGCGGCGGCCAGGCACGCGGTGGCCGAAGACATCGTCAGCCCTGGCCACATCTTCCCGCTGATGGCCCAGCCCGGCGGCGTGCTGGCCCGGGCCGGCCATACCGAGGCGGCCTGCGATCTGGCGCGCATGGGCGGCTTCGAGCCGAGCGGGGTGATCTGCGAGATCATGAACGACGACGGCACCATGGCCCGTCGCCCGGAGCTGGAAGAATTCGCCGCCAAGCACGGCATCAAGATCGGCACCATCGCCGACCTGATCCACTACCGCATGCTCCACGAGCGCACCGTGCAGCGCATCACCGAGCAGCCGCTGGACAGCGAAGTGGGCCAGTTCAACCTGGTGACCTACCGCGACTCGGTGGAAGGCGACGTGCACATGGCCGTAACCCTGGGCACCATCTGCGCCGAAGAACCGACCCTGGTGCGCGTGCACAACATGGACCCCATGCGCGACCTGCTGATGGTGCGTCAGCCGGGGCGCTGGAGCCTGCGCGCGGCGATGACCGAAGTGGCCGAGGCCGGCAGCGGCGTGGTGCTGCTGCTCGGCCATTCGCTGGGCGGCGACGAGGTGTTGGCGCATATCCGCGAAGCGGACGGCGCCAGCACCAGCAAGATGCCGAGCACCTACAGCACGGTCGGTGCCGGTTCGCAGATCCTGCGTGACCTCGGCGTGCGCAAGATGCGCCTGATGAGCGCGCCGATGAAGTTCAACGCGATATCCGGTTTCGACCTGGAAGTTGTAGAATACCTGCCGCCCAAATAAGCGCGGCGACCGCGATGGAGCCTCGGCTCCCATCGCCTATATTTTCGGGGCCTGCCATGGCAGGCCCTGGCTCTTTAAAGACAGCTCGAGAACTCGCTATGACACTCAAGACCATCGAAGGTACTTTCATCGCTCCCAAGGGCCGCTTCGCCCTGGTGGTCGGCCGCTTCAACAGCTTCGTGGTCGAAAGCCTGGTCAGCGGCGCGGTCGATGCCCTGGTTCGCCACGGCATCAGCGAAGACGACATCACCATCATCCGCGCTCCGGGTGCCTTCGAGATTCCCCTGGTCGCCCAGAAAGTCGCCCAGCGCGGCGAGTACAGCGCCATCATCGCCCTCGGCGCAGTGATCCGTGGCGGCACCCCGCACTTCGAATACGTGGCCGGTGAGTGCACCAAGGGCCTGTCCCAGGTCTCCATGGAGTTCGGCGTGCCGGTCGCCTTTGGCGTGCTGACCGTCGACTCCATCGAGCAGGCCATCGAGCGTTCCGGCACCAAGGCCGGCAACAAGGGCGCCGAAGCTGCCCTGTCCGCTCTGGAAATGGTCAGCCTGCTGGCGCAGTTGGAGGCCAAGTGAGCCAGAACGACAACAAGCCAGCCAAGAAAGGCCCGAGCCCCAAGCTGCTGGCTCGCCGTCAGGCACGCACCCTGGCCATGCAGGCCCTGTATTCCTGGCACATCGCGGGCCAGGCGCTCAACGAGATCGAGGCGCAGTTCCGCGTCGACAACGATTTCAGTGCGGTCGACGGCGCCTACTTCCACGAGATCCTGCACGGCGTGCCGCGCCAGAAGAGCGAGATCGACGGCCTGTTCGAACCGCTGCTCGACCGCCCGCTGGACGAGATCGACCCGGTCGAGCTGTCCATCCTGCGCCTGTCCACCTACGAGCTGCGTAACCGCATCGACGTGCCGTACCGCGTGGTGATCAACGAAGGCATCGAACTCGCCAAGGTGTTCGGCGCCACCGACGGTCACAAGTTCGTCAACGGCGTGCTCGACAAGCTGGCGCCGACCCTGCGCGCCGACGAAGTCCGCGACTTCAACAAGCGCTGAGTGTTTTGGGCGAGTTCGAGCTGATTCGTCATTACTTCGCCGCAGCCGCCTGTGCACAGGTGGGCGATGGTGTAGTGCTGGGAATCGGCGACGACTGCGCCCTGCTCGAGGTGCCCGCTGGCGAACAACTGGCGGTGTCCACCGACACCCTGGTCGCTGGCGTGCATTTTCCGGCCAACGCGCCGGGACGCCTGCTCGGCCAGCGCGCCCTGGCCGTTTCGGTCAGTGACCTGGCCGCCATGGGCGCTGCGCCCCTGGCGTTCACTCTGGCGCTGACCCTTCCCGAGGTTTCCCCCGACTGGCTGGCCGAATTCACGGCCGGGCTGGAAAGCATGGCGCGTCAATGTGGCGTGCGTCTGGTCGGTGGCGATACCACCCGCGGGCCGCTAAGCCTGACCCTCACCGTCTTTGGCCGCGTTCCGGCTGGCCAGGCGCTGACCCGCGCGGGTGCCCGCCCGGGCGACTTGCTGTGCGTCGGCGGCCCGTTGGGCAATGCGGCCGGCGCGCTGCCGTTCGTGCTGGGCGAGCGGGCCGAGCAGCCGGGCACTGCCGAGCTGCTGGCGCATTACTGGTCACCGGCACCGCAACTGCAGTTGGGACAGGCCCTGCGTGGCATGGCCACGGCTGCGCTGGACATCTCCGACGGCCTGCTCGCCGACTGCGGGCACATCGCCCGGGCGTCCGGCGTCGCGCTGTTCGTCGAGCAGCAGCGCCTGCCGCTGTCGGCCGCTCTGCTGGCCTGCGTGGATGATGAAAGCGCACGTCAGCTGGCGCTTGGGGGTGGCGACGACTACGTGCTTGCCTTTACCCTGCCCGTCGAGAAACTGGACGCGCTGCGCACCATGGGCCAGCCTGTACAGGTGATCGGTCGGGTCGAGGCCGGACAGGGCGTGCACCTGCTGGACGCCAGCGGCCACGCCATCGAGCCACGGTACAGTGGCTACCAACATTTCGGAATGCACCGTGACTGATCATCCCAAGCAAGTCCCCGCCGAGTTCGTGCCACCTTCCGTGTGGCGCAACCCGTGGCATTTTCTGGCCTTCGGCTTCGGCACCGGCACCATCGCCAAGGCGCCGGGTACCTGGGGCTCGCTGGCCGCCGTGCCGTTCATCCCGCTGTGGCAGATGCTGCCGGACTGGGGCTACTGGCTGCTGCTGGGTGTGACGATGGTGTTCGGCGTATGGCTGTGCGGCAAGGTTGCCGACGACCTGCGCGTGCATGACCATGAAGGCATCGTCTGGGACGAGATGGTCGGCATGTGGATCACCCTGTGGCTGGTACCCGAGGGCTGGGGCTGGGTGCTGGTGGGGTTCCTGATGTTCCGCTTCTTCGACATTCTCAAGCCGTGGCCGATCCGCTGGATCGATCGCCACGTGCACGGCGGTTTCGGCATCATGCTCGACGACGTTTTGGCCGGAGTCTTCGCCTGGCTGGCCATGCAGCTGCTCGTCTGGGGCTGGGCCAATGGCCTGGCCACCAGCCTGGGCTTTGGCTGATCGGGAGACACATGATGCGTGCGCTATGGCTGGCTCTGTTGTTGTCCTTCGGTGTCTGCGCTCAGGCGAGCAGTGACGTACCGGCTAGCATCCGTATGGCCAGCGACGTGTGGGTCGATCGCATCAACCCCGACGGTACCGGTATGTCCTGGGACATCCTGCGCATGGTCTTCGAGCCCGCTGGCGTCAAGCTGGAGATGCAGATCGTGCCCTACACCCGCTCCATCGGCCTGGTGAAGCGCGGTGAGGCGGACGCCTGGGTCGCTTCCTACCAGAACGAGGTCAGCGGCGGGGTGGTGTACCCGAGCTGGCACTACGATTCCGACCTGATCAGCGCCCTGAGCCTGGCGGCCAAGGCCGCGCCGGATCAGGCCGAGTTGCGTCGCTCGCGTCTGGTGTGGATGCGCGGTTACGAGTACCAGCGCTACATCCCCGGGCTCACCCACTACAACGAGCTGCAGCGGCGCAGCGGTATCCTGTCGATGCTCGATCAGGGCCATGCCGATTACTACATCGATGCCCGTCCCGAGGTCGAACAGACCCTCGCCGGCGCCACCGATCCCGGCAAGTACCGGGTGACCGACCTGCTGCGCCTGCCGCTTTACATCGGCTTTTCCGACACGCCGCGTGGACGCGCGCTGGCCAAGCTGTTCGATCAGCGCATGGCCGAGCTGGTCGAAAAAGACGAGTTGCGCGCGGTTTTCGAGCGCTGGGGCCAGCATTATCCTTTCGAATAGCCGGGAGAGGCACGGATGCGTCGAGTGATGATGGTCATGGCAGGCTTGTTGGCTGCGCCGCTATTGCTGGCAGCCACACCGGTTCAGGTGGTCGGCCTGTTTCCCGGCGCGGCGGTGGTTTCGGTCGACGGTCAGCGCAAGCTGGTACGCGTCGGTCAGACCGGCCCCGGCGGCGTGCAGGTTGTCAGCGTCGACAGCCGCAGCGCGGTGCTGCGCGTCGATGGCGTGGAACGCAGCTACGGCCTGAGCCGCGAATACAACACCGAGGGTTTTGCGGCGCCTCAGAAACAGACTCTCAGCATCGCCCGCAGCAATGGCGGCCACTATTGGGCCGAAGGCGCGATCAATGGCCGCGCCCAGCAATTTCTGGTCGATACTGGCGCCACATCGGTGGCTCTCAATGAAAATCACGCCCGCCGCCTGGGCATCGACTACCGCACCAGCGGCCAGCCGATCCAGGTCAGTACTGCCAGCGGCACGGCTCGGGGCTGGCGGGTGACCCTCGACAAGGTCAGCGTCGGCTCCCTGCAGGTCATGGGCGTCGAGGCAGTGGTGCTCGAGGGCGCCTCGCCCACCGAAGCGCTGCTGGGTATGAGCTTTCTCAATCGCGTTGGCTGGCGGGTGGAGAACAACCTGCTGGTGCTCGAGTCGCGCATCTGAATCGCGGCGCCCGGAGCGGGCACCGCAGCTTTCTCAATGCGAGTCGTCGCTGGTGGTTTGTGGCGTACCGCGGTATAGCCGGCTGACCAGCGGGCCGATGGACAAGCCCTGTAGCAGGATCGAGGTGAGCACGACGATGTAGGTCAGGCTCAGCAGCAGGTCGCGTTCCTCGCCGAGTGGCAATGACAGCGCCAGCGCTACCGACACGCCACCGCGCAGCCCACCCCAGGTGAGGATGCGGATCGCCCCGTGGGACACCTGGCGGCGTCCACCGGCACGCCGGCGCATCACCAACACCGCTGGGGCCACCGTCAGCAGGCGCGCTACCAGCACTGCGCCGCCAAGCACGAAAGCGGCGATGATGTGCAGCCAGGAGAACGGCAGGAGCAGCAGCTCCAGGCCGATCAGGGCGAACAGCAGGGCGTTGAGGATCTCGTCGATCAGCTCCCAGAACCCATCCACGTAGCGGCGCGATTCGTCCGACATGGCGTGCTTGCGGCCCAGGTTGCCGATGATCAGGCCGGCCACCACCATGGCGATCGGCCCGGAAACGTGCAGCCGCGCCGCCAGTGCCGCGCCACCGAATACCAGCGCCAGGGTCAGCATCACCTCGACCTGATACTGGTCGATGCTGCGCAGCATCAGCAGCACGCCATAGCCCAGCGCGGCGCCGAACAGCAGGCCGCCCACCGCTTCGTGGACGAACAGCCAGCTCACCGTACCCAGGGTCGGCGTGCTGCCCAGTTGCAGAATGCCGAGCAGGATGGTGAACACCACCACCGCGGTGCCGTCGTTGAACAGCGACTCGCCGACGATGGTGGTGGCCAGCGGTTTCGGCGCGCCGGACGACTTGAGAATCCCCATCACCGCGATCGGGTCGGTCGGCGAGATCAGCGCGCCGAACAGCAGGCAGTAGATGAAGTCCACGTGCCAGCCGAACAGGGCGAAGATGTAGAACGCCAACGTGCCGATCACGCTGGTGGCGATCAGCACGCCGAAGGTGGCCAACAGGCCGATGGGCCATTTGTAGCTGCGCAAGTCGTGCAGGTCGACGTGCAAGGCGCCAGCGAACAGCAGGGCCGGCAGGAACCAGGTCATCAGGATGTCGGAGAAGTCGATGCGGCGGATGATTTCCTGCGCCTCGATCTCGATCAGTGGATAACCGAGCTGGCTCAGGCCCTGGGCGATCAGCGAGAAGATCAGCGCGGTGGCCATTACGCCGATGGTTGGCGGCAGGCGGATGAAGCGGTAGTTGACGTAGGTGAGCAGGGTGGTGAGGACGATGAAGGCGGCAACGAGGTCGAGCACGGGGTCTCCTTTGGCGGCTGATGTTCGCCATCCTGACGAACACCCTGGAGCCCTGATGATACCTGGCTTGTAACTGAATGTGTGACGCCATGGGCCTGGCGGGCCATGGCAGAACGATGGCAAAAAAGCGGAACCGAAGCGGCAAGGCAGGGTCGAGTAGGACATGGGTCGGAAGGCTGCAGGGCATATGTGTCCTGGCAAGAGGGGCGTCGCGTAGCGATGTTCCAGCCCCCCGGCATTGGAGGGCCGATGCGCAATGTATCCGGCCAGCTCGACACGCCAACGGCGGTCGTAAACTGGAGTCGAAATATGCTGAAGAGCTTCGGCAAGGTGCTGCTGGGCGCTGTTGCGCTGATCGCGGTACTGGCCTTGCTGGTCCATTGGATCACCCCGGCGGTGCTCACGCAGCACCGCGAAGACCTCATCTACTACCTGCAGGCGCATCTGTTCCTGGTGTTCGTGTCGATGCTGGCGGCCCTAGCAGTTGGCATTCCGGCCGGCATCCTGCTCAGCCGCCCCGGCCGCGAGCACAACGCCGAGCGCTTCATGCAGGTGTTCAACGTGGGCAATACCGTGCCGCCGCTGGCCGTGCTGGCCATTGCGCTGTCAGTGGTCGGCATCGGCAACGGTCCAGCGATCCTCGCCCTGTTCCTCGCCTCGCTGTTGCCCATCGTGCGCAATACCTACGAAGGCCTGCGCAATGTGCCGGGTTCGCTGAAAGAGGCCGCCACCGGTATTGGTATGACGCCACGGCAGGCGCTGTGGCGGGTCGAGCTGCCCAACGCGGTGCCGATCATCGTCGGTGGCATCCGCGTGGCGCTGGCGCTGAACGTCGGTACGGCGCCCCTGGTGTTTCTGATCGGCGCCAACAGCCTTGGCAGTCTGATCTTTCCCGCCATTGCCCTGGAAAACCAACCGCTGTTGATTCTTGGCGCCGCTGCCACGGCTTTGCTGGCGTTGCTGCTCGATGGCCTGGTGGCTGCCACCAGTCGTTTCTGGTTCGAGCGTGGGGTGGCCCGTTGAAGGAAACAATGATGAAGTCTCTTGTTCTGTGCCTCGGTCTGCTGCTGGCTGCGACCAGCCAGGCTGCGCAAATCCGTATCGGTGCCAAGGTATTCACCGAGCAGGTGATCCTCTCCGAGCTCACTGCTCAGTACCTGCGCCCCCATGGTTATCAGGCGCGCATCGTTGGCAACCTGGGCAGCACCATCGCCTGGAACGCCATGAAGAGCGGCCAGCTGGACCTGACCTGGGAGTACACCGGCACCTCCCTGGTGGCCTATAACAAGGTCACCGAGCGCCTCGACAAAGAGGCCGCCTACCAGCGCGTCAAGGAGCTGGATGCCAAGAACGGTGCGATCTGGCTGACGCCCTCGCGTTTCAACAACACCTACGCCCTAGCGCTGCCGGAAGAGGTCGCTGAAGAGCATCCGAACATCCATACCATCAGCGATCTCGCCCAGGCCCTGAAAACGCCGGGCAAGGGCAACCGCCTGCTGGCGTTGGACATCGAATTCGCCAATCGCTCCGATGGCCTGGCCGGGCTGGTCAAGGAATACGGCCTGACCTTTACCCGCAACGAAGTCCGCCAGATGGACCCGGGCCTGGTCTACACCGCACTGCGCAACGGCCAGGTGTTCGTCGGCCTGGTGTACACCACCGACGGCCGCCTGGATTCCTTCGGCCTGCGCCTGCTCGAGGACGACCGCAAGTACTTCCCGGATTACACCGCTGCGCCGGTGGTCAATGCCGACTACCTCAAGCAGCACCCGGAACTCGAAGCGCTGCTCAAGCCGCTCGCCGAGCGCCTTGACGACGCCACCATGCGTCGCCTCAACGCCCGCGTCGATGTGGATCGCGAAACGCCCGCTGCAGTGGCCGCCGACTTCCTGCGTCAGGAAAAACTGATCGGGGAGGGCAACTGACATGGATTTCATGACCGCTTTCCAGCATATCGACTGGAGCCAAGTGCTCAGCCTGACCGTCGAGCACATCGCCCTGGTCGGCATCGCCGTGGGCCTGGCAATCCTCATCGGCGTGCCGCTGGGCATCCTGATGACTCGCTTCCCCTGGCTCGCCGGGCCGCTGCAGGGCCTGGCCACCGTGGTGCTGACGCTGCCGGCCATCGCCCTGTTCGGCCTGCTGTTGCCGTTCTACTCACAGTTCGGCCAGGGCCTGGGGCCATTACCGGCGGTGACCGCAGTATTCCTGTACTCGCTGCTGCCCATCCTGCGCAACACCTACCTGGCGCTGACCAGCGTGGAACCGGGTATTCGCGAGGCCGGCAAAGGCATCGGCATGAGTTTCTGGCAGCGCCTGCGCATGGTCGATCTGCCGATCGCCGTGCCGGTGATCCTGGCGGGCGTGCGCACCGCCGTGGTGATGAACATCGGCGTGATGACCATCGCCGCCACCATCGGTGCCGGCGGCCTCGGCGTACTGATTCTCACCGCCATCAGCCGTAGCGACATGGCGACCCTTTTCGTTGGTGCGGTGCTGGTGAGCCTGCTCGCCATCGTCGCCGATCTGTTTTTGCAGTGGCTGCAGAAAACGCTCACTCCCCGTGGCCTGAAAGCCGCCCACTGAGGACTCGAACATGATTCAACTCGACAAACTGACCAAGAAATTCCACCAAAAAGGCAAGGACGTCATCGCCGTCAACGAAGTCAGCCTGACTGTCGACGAAGGCCATATCTGCGTGTTCCTCGGCCCCTCCGGCTGCGGCAAGAGCACCACCCTTAAGATGATCAACCGGCTGATCGAGCCGACCTCCGGGCGCGTGCTGATCAACGGCGAAGACACCACCGGCATCGACGAAGTGACCCTGCGTCGCAACATCGGTTACGTGATCCAGCAGATCGGTCTGTTCCCCAACATGACCATCGAGGAGAACATCACCGTGGTGCCCAAGTTGCTCGGTTGGGACAAGAAGCGCTGTCATGAGCGCGCCGTGGAGCTGATGAGCATGGTGCAATTGGAGCCCAAACAATATCTGTCGCGTTATCCCCGCGAACTCTCCGGCGGCCAACAGCAGCGTATCGGCGTGATCCGCGCCCTTGCCGCCGATGCACCGGTGTTGCTGATGGACGAACCCTTCGGTGCGGTCGACCCGGTCAACCGCGACGCGATCCAGAACGAGTTCTTCCAGATGCAGCGCGCGCTGAACAAGACCGTGATCATGGTCAGTCACGATATCGACGAGGCCATCAAACTGGGTGACAAGATCGCCATCTTCAAGGACGGCACACTGCTGCAGTTCGATCACCCGGACACCCTGTTGGCGCACCCGGCCGACGATTTCGTCAGCGGTTTCGTCGGCCAGGACAGTACCCTCAAGCGCCTGCTGCTGATTCGCGCCGAGGACGCCGCCGACGATGCACCCTCGATACTGGCCGAGACCAGCATCGCCGATGCCGTGGAACTGATGGAGGAGCATGACCGCCGTCATCTGGTGGTCACCGATGCCGGCAAGAAGGCCCTGGGCTACGTTCGCCGTCGCGATATGCGTGGGCAGGGCGGCTCGGTACAACCCTTCGTGCAACCCTTCAACGCCACCGCCGCCCACGACGAACACCTGCGCATCCTGCTGTCGCGCATGTACGAGTTCAATCGCTCGTGGCTGCCCGTGCTCAGCGCGGAGAACGACTTCCTCGGCGAAGTCACTCAGGAGTCCATCGCCGACTACCTCAGCTCCGGTCGCTCGCGGGGCAAGAGCAATATCGTTTCGCCGGCGGAGCAGGTCGCCAGCTGAGGCGTCGCCCCGAGCCGCTCATATCGATCGGCTCGGGGGTGGCTGGTGCCCTCAGGCCTGCTCGAAGATCACGTAGACCTTACGGCACGGCTCCAGCACTTCCCAGGTGCCGGTGAAGCCGGCCGGAATCACGAAGCGGTCGCCGGCGCGCACGGTCTTGGCATTGCCGTCGCCGTCACGCAGCACCGAGACGCCCTGGAGGATCTCGCAGTATTCGTGCTCGGTGTAGTTCACCGTCCACTGGCCAACCTCGCTCTCCCAGATACCGGTGTTGAATTGCCCACAGGGGCTGGCGTAGTGGTTGCGCACCTGCTGCTGCGGGTCGCCCTTGAGGATCTTTTCGGCAGCGGGGCGGTAGCTTTCGGTGCTGCCGGTGCTTTGCGCGAAATCGACGATCTGCTGGATATTCATACTCGCTTCCCTGGTCAACGTGAACGTACGTCGATCTTCCCATGGTCACTGCAGGCCAGGGGCGGCGCGGCGTAACGATTTGTTCGAGTCTATGTTTAAAAAAATGAACGCGGCAAGAGCGTTTGCCCACCAAGTGTCAAGAATATTGAAAATGCTGCGAGCGCTGGTTTAGTGTGGCTCGCAGTTTTCGG
Organism: Pseudomonas sp. PA15(2017); assembly: GCF_001945395.1. GTDB lineage: Bacteria > Pseudomonadota > Gammaproteobacteria > Pseudomonadales > Pseudomonadaceae > Aquipseudomonas. The sequence goes on from NZ_MSXV01000010.1 coordinate 50,397, forward strand.
CCCATGGCGGCCACCGTAGGCGCCCACGCGCTTCCACCGACGAAAGAGGATGATCAGATGACCCGTTTGACCCGTACCGACTGGGACCAGCGTGCAAAGGATCTGAAAATCGAGACCCGCGCCTTCGTGCAGGGCGAATACCAGGCTGCACAGAGCGGTGAAACCTTCGAATGCATCAGCCCGGTCGACGGCCGGGTACTCGGCCAGGTCGCCAGTTGCGACCTGGCGGACGCCGAGCTGGCGGTGAAGTCGGCGCGCGCCGCCTTCGATTCCGGCGTGTGGTCGCGCATCGCGCCGGCCAAACGCAAGGCCAAGATGATCCGCTTCGCCGAGCTGCTGATGGCCAACGCCGAGGAGCTGGCGCTGCTGGAAACCCTCGACATGGGCAAGCCGATCAGCGATTCGCTGGGCATCGACATTTCCGCTGCGGCCAACGCCATTCGCTGGAGCGCCGAGGCGATCGACAAGGTCTACGATGAAGTCGCGCCGACGCCCCACGACCAGCTTGGCCTGGTCACCCGCGAGCCGGTCGGGGTGGTGGCGGCCATCGTGCCGTGGAACTTCCCGCTGCTGATGTCCAGCTGGAAGCTCGGCCCGGCCCTGGCCACCGGTAATTCGGTGATTCTCAAACCGTCCGAGAAATCGCCGCTGACCGCCATTCGCGTCGCCGCCCTGGCCGTGGAGGCCGGTATTCCGGCTGGCGTATTCAACGTGCTGCCCGGCCATGGCCATACCGTGGGCAAGGCCCTGGCCCTGCACATGGACGTCGACACCCTAGTATTCACTGGCTCCACCAAGATCGCCAAGCAGCTGATGATCTATGCCGGCGAATCGAACATGAAGCGCGTGTGGCTGGAGGCAGGCGGCAAGAGCCCCAATATCGTCTTCGCCGATGCGCCAGACCTCAAGGCCGCCGCCGAATCCGCCGCCAGCGCCATCGCCTTCAACCAGGGCGAGGTGTGCACCGCGGGCTCGCGCCTGCTGGTGGAGAACGCCATCAAGGAGCGCTTCCTGCCCATGGTGGTCGAGGCCCTGAAAGGCTGGAAGGCCGGCAACCCGCTGGACCCGGACACCAACGTCGGCGCGCTGGTCGATACCCAGCAGATGAATACCGTGCTGCGCTACATCGAAGCCGGCCACAAGGATGGCGCCAAGCTGCTGATCGGCGGCAAGCGCACCTTGGAGGAGAGCGGCGGCACCTACGTCGAGCCGACCATCTTCGACGGCGTGACCAATGCCATGACCATCGCCCGCGAGGAAATCTTCGGGCCGGTACTCTCGGTGATCGGCTTCGACAGCGCCGAGCAGGCCGTGCAGATCGCCAACGACACCGTGTACGGCCTGGCCGCCGCGGTGTGGACGGCGGATATCTCCAAGGCGCACCTCACCGCCCGCGCCCTGCGCGCCGGCAGCGTGTGGGTCAACCAGTACGACGGCGGCGACATGACCGCGCCGTTCGGTGGCTTCAAGCAGTCGGGCAATGGCCGTGACAAGTCGCTGCACGCCTTCGACAAATACACCGAACTGAAAGCCACCTGGATCAAACTCTGATCCAGCACGGATGAGGCTCGTCGGTCGGCGAGCCAGAGCAGACCGGCGGCCGGGCTCCTAGGGTCTGTTGCCATTTCAACGCGAGCCGCGTTGCCGCGATAAATCCCGCCAGGCGAGGCGGAGGACGCAGGGAATGGTATTCCCTTTTCAAGTCCTCCAACGACGCCTGGTGAGATTTATCGCACAGCCTAGGCGGCCCCACCCTAAGGGCCGGGCCCATTTTGCCGCGATACTGCGTTTCTCGCCGGCTCATTTAACCCATTAAACTTCGCGGCGGTGTGACCCACATGGATGTGGGAAATGCCGCAAGCCCGCAGGGAGCGGGCGCGGCCCTTGCCTCGCGGCAAAACGGGCTCCGGCGCGGCCGTGCGTGAAACGGCAACAGACCCTAGAGTCCGGCCGTTGTGCTTTTACTGGAGTCAGTGATGCGTTGGGGAACCTACTTCGCCGTTTGTGCGGCGGTGATCAGTATCGGCCTGGCCATGGGCGTGACCATGCCGCTGGTGTCGCTGCGCCTGGAGAGCTGGGGCTATGGCTCGTTCGCCATCGGCATCATGGCGGCCACGCCGGCCATCGGCGTGCTGCTCGGCGCCTCGTTGGCCGGTGGGCTGGCCTCGCGCTGCCCGACGCCGCGGCTGATGCAGTTCTGCCTGCTGGCCGGCGCGCTGTCGGTCAGCGGCCTGGCGCTGCTGCAGAGTTACCCGGTGTGGATCGTGCTGCGTCTGTTGCTGGGCGTGACCCTGACCGTGGTGTTCATCCTGGGTGAAAGCTGGATCAACCAGCTGGCCGTCGAGAAGTGGCGCGGCCGTCTGGTGGCGCTGTATGGCACGGGCTACGCGCTGAGCCAGTTGTGCGGGCCGCTACTGCTCAGCGTACTGGGTACCGATACCGACCTCGGCTTCTGGTTTGGCGTATCGTTGCTGATCGGCGGATCACTGCTGTTGATCGGGCGCACCGGCGCGCCGGTGGTCGATGCCCACAGCGCTTCCGGGCGTGGCCTGCTGGTGTTCTGCCAGCGTATGCCGGCAATCGCCTGGGCGGTGATGCTGTTCGCGGCCTTCGAAGCCATGATGCTCACGCTGCTGCCGATCTACGGCCTGCGTCAGGGCTTTACCCAGGAAGTGGCGTTGTTCATGGCCAGCGTCGTGGTGGTCGGTGATGCCGCGTTGCAATTGCCCATCGGCCTGCTGGCCGATCGTATTTCGCGGTTCACGTTGTTCCGGGCCTGTGGCGTGGTGCTGCTGTTCTCCAGCCTCGGTATCCCGCTGCTGTTGCACACGCCGATGATCTGGCCGGTGCTGGTGCTGTTCGGCGCCAGCGCGGGCGGCCTGTTCACCTTGTCGCTGATTCTCGTCGGCGAGCGCTTTCGTGACGACCAGTTGGTGCGCGCCAATGCCCACGTGGCGCAGCTGTGGGGCATCGGTTGTCTGATCGGGCCACTGGCCACTGGCGCGGTGAGCCAATGGGTCAGCGGGCATGCGCTGCCGATGTTGATGGCAGTCGGCGCTGCGGTGTTCATCTGGCTGGCCTGGCGGCCCCGTGCCTTCGACGAACAGGTGGCGCTATAGCATCTTCTCCAGACCGATGGCCCGGGCGAACCAGGCGTTGAAGCGCCGCCAGCGATTGCCAGGCTCTTCGGTCAGCACGAATTCCTTGCCGTCTTCCTCGCCGACCCAGACCATGCGCGTCGCGCCGTTGGCGTCGTGCTGCAGACGCACTTCGTAGCTGACCGATGGCTTCATGCCCTGCAACGCCAGTTCGCGCAGGTAGGCAGCGAGCTTGGGGCTGTCGACCAGCACGCCGACCTCGGTATTCCACAGCACCGAACGGGGGTCGACGTTAAAGGAACCGACGAAGGATTTCTGCTTGTCGATGACGATGGCCTTGCTGTGCAGGCTGGAGTTGGAGCTGCCGCTGAAGCTGTAGGCCGGTGGTGAGTCCGCACCCGGCTGGCTGCGTAGCTCGTACAGGCGCATGCCGTGCTCGAGCATCTCCTGGCGATAGGGCGCGTAGCCACCGTGCACGGCGGGCACATCGGTGGCTTCCAGAGCATTGGTGAGCAGGCGGATCTCCACGCCGTTGTCGGCCAGGCCGATCAGGTACTGCAGGCCGGCGGGGGCGGGTACGAAGTAGGCGGAGACCATCACCAGATCGTGCTTGGCGCCCTGCAGGTGCGGCGCCAGCTGGGTGGTGAGCAGCAGCTGTGGGTCCGGTTTGCCGCTGGCCAGCACCTTGCTCGGCGCATCCCACAGGGCGATGCCTGGCGCCCAGATCAGCTCGTCGAGCCACACCTTGAGCTTGGGGTCGTGCTGATAGGCGAGCAGGCGATCGTACAGCTCCGGCTGTTCGACGCGGGCGGCGTCCAGGTAGCCGCGCAGGCCCTTGCGCGCCTTGTCGAGTTCTTTGCGCGAGGGCTGACGCCAGACGAATTCCTCGATGGGTTTGCTCAGCCGGCTGTTCCAGTACTGGTCGAAACTCTGCGCCAGGTCGCGGGCGACCGGGCCGATGGCGAGCATGTCGATGTCGGTGAAATTCATGTTCGGCTCGGCATCGAAGTACTCGTCGCCCAGGTTGCGCCCGCCGACGATGGCCGCGGCGCTGTCGGCCAGCCACAGCTTGTTGTGCATGCGTCGGTGTTGTTGCGAGAGATTCAGGCCGCGGCCGATCACCCGGGTGACCCCCGTCAGGCGGCCCAGGTGCAGCGGGTTGAACACGCGAATCTGGATGTTCGGGTGGGCAGCCAGCCGGGCGATCCTGTAGTCCTCGCCGTCGCTGGTGGTGTCGTCGAGCAGAATGCGGATGCGCACGCCGCGATCGGCGGCCTGCAGCAGCTCCTTGACCAGTGCGCGGGTGCTCAGGCCGTCATGCACGATGTAGTACTGCAAATCGAGGCTGTGCTGCGCTGCGCGAATCAGCTCGGCGCGGGCAGCGAAGGCTTCGTTGCTGGCCGGCAGCAGGCGAAAGCCGGAGTGGCCCTGATGCTCGGCGGCGCGCGCTTCGAGCCCGGCGCCGAACGCTGACTTGGCGGCTGGAATTGCCTGGCTGGGCACGATTGGCACCTGGTTGGTACAGCCGCCAAGAATCAGCAGGGCGATAAAAAGCACGCGCAAGGGCACAGTTGCAGCCTCCAATCGGCTGTCCGGATGTGCTGATAGGACGCCGCTGTGCTGGGAAAGATTCAGTTTCTCGGCGGCGGTGACTCTTGCAGCATGGCCGCCACGGTTTCACCCACCTTGCGCACCGCAGCCTCGATGATCGGGCTGGGGCGCGAGGCGTAGTTCATGCGCAGGCAATTACGGTATTTGCCAGCGGCAGAAAAGATGCTGCCCGGTGCGACCTGGATCTTGTGCGCGGCCAGTTCGCGGTTCAGGCGCTGGCTGTCGAAGCCTTCGGGCATCTCCACCCATAGCATGAAGCTGCCCTGGGGGCGGCTGACCCGCACCGAAGGTGGGAAGTAACGGCTGACCCAGTCGCTCATCTGTTCCAGATTGCGCGCGTACTGGCCGCGCATGCGGCGTAGGTGCGGCTCGTAATGACCGCCTTCGATGTACTCGGCCAGCGCCAGTTGCGGCAACTGTGCGGTGGCGCCGGTGCCCATGTATTTCATGTGCAGCACTTGGTCGAGATAGCGGCCGGGCGCGATCCAGCCAACGCGAAAACCGGGCGCCAGGGTCTTGGAAAACGAGCTGCACAACAGCACCCGACCGTCGTCATCGTAGGATTTGATGGTGCGCGGGCGCGGATAGTGAAAGGCCAGCTCGCCGTACACGTCGTCTTCGATGATCGCCACGTCGTGGCGCTGGGCCAGGGCCAGCAGGGCGCGCTTGTTGGCCTCGGGCATGATGTAGCCCAGCGGGTTGTTGCAGTTGGGGGTGAGCTGGATGGCCTTGATCGGCCACTGTTCCAGAGCCAGCTCCAGCGCCTCGAGGCTGATGCCGGTGAGCGGGTCGGTGGGCAGCTCCAGAGCCTTCATGCCGAAGCCCTTGAGCGCCTGCATCACGCCGTGGAAACTCGGCGAATCGACGGCAACGATATCGCCCGGCACGCAGATCGCCCGGATCGCCGCTGACAGCGCCTCGTGGCAGCCGGTGGTGATGACGATGTCCTCGTCGGTCAGCTGGCAGCCGGAGTCCAGGGTCAGGCGGGCGACCTGCTCGCGCAGGCGGGGGTCGCCGTAGATGCTGCCGTAGGTGAGGGTGTGCAGATCCTGCTTGCGGCTCAGCCGTGACAGCGCGCGTAACAGGGGCTTGAGCGTCGGGCTGTCGATGTCCGGGCGGCCGCGACCGAGCTGGACGAAATCATTGCGTGGTGAAGGGGCGATCTGTTCCAGCACCTGGTCCCACTGCGAGACGTCCACGGGGCGTTGCGGCGCCCGGCTGATCTTCGGCAGCGCCGGCTTGTCCCGCCCCTGCGGCACGAAATAGCCGGATTTCGGTTTTGGCAGCGCCAGGCCACGGTCTTCCAGATGGCGATAGGCCTGCTGCACGGTGCTCAGGCTGACTCCGTGCTCCTGGCTCAGGGCGCGCACCGAGGGCAGGCGGTCGCCCGGTCGGTAAAGGCCCTGCTCGATGCGTTCGCCGAGCAGGTCGGCCAGATTGGTGTAAAGAGTCATGTTTGCACGCCGGTACGAAAGAGAACAGCTGAACCATACAGATGGCCTTGGCAGGGATCATTCAGTTCAGCGTGGGGTGGATCTGTATGAATTTAATTCCCTTTCTTTGCATCTGTCATGCTTTTTTGCCAGCCGCCATCATGATCTCCCGTGACCTGAATGCGCAGGAGAGCGACATGAACGGGCTGAGCGATGTGCGATTGACCTTGAGAGGCAGCGAACTGGAAGGTGGTAGCGGGGGGCGACTGGCCGTGGTGCCGGCGCACATCGCGATGACGCATCGCTGGCAGCGTTTCATCCGTCGCCTTACCACCCGGCGCGCGTTGCTCGAGCTCAGCGACGCGCAACTGCAGGACATCGGCTTGAGCCGCGAACAGGCGCAGTGCGAAGCCACGCTGCCGTTCTGGAAACTCTAGACAGGTAGCGCAGCGATACCCGGGACTCATTTCCCTGGGTATCGCTGCGCTTAACCGCAGGCTACCGGCGCTATCAGGCCAGTTCCTTGAGGCGGTGCCAGAGCATGCCCAGCGCCAGCAGGGGCGAGCGCAGGTGGCGACCGCCGGGAAAGGTCATGTGCGGCACCTTGGCGAACAACTCGAAGCCGCCGCCAGCTTGCCCGGCGATGGCTTCGGCGAGCAGCTTGCCGGCCAGGTGCGTGGCATTCACGCCATGGCCCGCGTAGGCCTGGGCGTAGAACACGTTGGGATGATCCTTGAGTTGACCGATCTGCGGCAGGCGGTTGGCGCCGATGCCGATCATCCCGCCCCACTGATAGTCGATGCGCACGTCCTGCAACTGCGGGAACACCGCGAGCATTTTCGGGCGCATGTAGGCGGCGATATCGGCAGGGTCGGTGCCGGAGTAGCGACAGGCTCCGCCGAACAGCAGGCGGCGGTCGGCGGAAAGCCGGTAGTAGTCGACGGCCACCCGTTGGTCGCAAAGCGCCATGTTCTGCGGGATCAGCCCGCCGGCCTGCGCTTCGCTCAACGGCTCGGTGGCGATGATGTAGCTGCCCGCCGGCAGCACCTTGCCGCCCAGGTTCGGGTTCAGGTCGCGGATGTAAGCGTTGCAGGCCAGCACCAGTTGCGCGGCGCGTACCACGCCCTGGGCGGTGTGCACGCGGATCTCGCTGCCATAGTCGATGCGCGTGGCCGGCGAATGCTCGAACAGGCGCACGCCCAGGCTGCGTGCGGCAGCAGCCTCGCCGAGTGCCAGGTTGAGGGGGTGCAGATGCCCGGAGCCCATATCGATCATGCCGCCGACATAGCGGCTCGAACCGACCACTTCATGCATCTGTTCCGGTTGCAGCAGGCGCAGCTCGTGGCGATAACCGAGGCTCTGCAGTTCGGCGGCATCCTCGGCGAAACCGGCCAGGTCGCGCGGCTTGTTGGCCAGGTCGCAGTAGCCCCAGGTCAGGTCACAGGCGATCTCGAACTGGGCGACTCGCCGGCGTACCAGCTCCACCGCTTCCAGGCCCATCAGTTTCAGCTCGCGCACGCCCTCCTTGCCGATCACCGATTCGAACTGCTCGACGCCATGGCCGACCCCGCGAATCAGTTGCCCGCCGTTGCGCCCGCTAGCGCCCCAACCGATGCGATGCGCTTCGAGCAGCACCACCGACAGACCTTTCTGGGCCAGCTCGATGGCCGTGTTCAGGCCCGAGAAACCGCCGCCGACGATGCATACGTCGGCGCGCTGCTCGCCTTGCAGAGCCGGCAGGTCGAACTGCTGGTTGACGCTGGCGGCGTAGTAGGAGGGCGCATGCTCGGCGCTATTAACCGGCGGGTGGGCACGGGCGGTCATGTGCGAAATCCTGATTTCGGTGTGGGTAAAAATTGACGAAGCATAAGCGCGCAATCCGCTGTGAGCCAACCGCCGATTGCCGAGCAGGCCGAGCTTTGCCTGGCCTGGGCTCGGCTGTACCATGCCCGCCTGCCGTTCCAGAGCCACTGACCATGAGTTGTATCAGCCGCAAGATCGACCTGTTGCGCCGCCAGATTCCGCGCTTCGAGTGTGTGCCGGGCTGTCACGATTGCTGCGGCCCGGTGACCGCCTCCTCCGAGGAAATGGCGCGCCTGCCGCGCAAGACTCGCGCCGAGCAGGACGCCGCCCTGACCGCGTACGATTGCGTGCACCTGGGGCCGAACGGCTGCCAGGTGTACGATCAGCGCCCGCTGATCTGCCGGCTGTTCGGCACCACGCCGACCCTGCCGTGCCCCCATGGGCGCGGGCCCGAGCAGCCCGTCGAGGCACATGTCGAACGGCAGGTGCACCAACTGATCGCCTCGACGCGGCAGGTGCTCGTCTAGGTCACTCCGGTACGGGCAGCGCCAGGCTCTCCTTGACCTCTTCCATCACGATGTAGCTCTTCGACTCGCGCACGTGGGGCAGCTTGAGCAGGATGTCGCCGAGCAGCTTGCGGTAGCTGGCCATCTCGTTGATGCGCGCTTTCACCAGGTAGTCGAAGTCGCCGGACACCAGGTGGCATTCCAGCACGTGTGGCAGTTTGAGTACGGCGCGGCGAAAATCCTCGAAGGTGTCGCCGGACTTGTAGTCCAGGCTGATCTCCACGAACACCAGCAGGCTGGCCTTGAGGTTCTGCGGGTTGAGGCGGGCGTGATAGCCCATGATGATGCCCTCGCGCTCCAGGCGGCGGACCCGCTCGGTGCACGGCGTGGTCGACAGCCCGACCCGTTCGCCCAGCTCGGTGAAGGAGATGCGGCCATCCTCCTGGAGGATGCGCAGGATGTTGCGGTCGATCTTGTCCAGCTCGCGGCGGCTCTGGTGTTGCGTACGCATGCTCGGCACCTCTCCGTGAAAGGCTGATAAAGCCAGAATTCCCTTCGAATATACGAGTGTATACAGTGAAAAGCACTGCCATCCACTTTCTATACTGTATGCATCGACTTCTCAAATCGTAATACGCCAGTGCATCGTCGCGGCGAGGAGAACATCATGCGGGTTCTGGTGCTTGGTAGCGGTGTGATCGGTACGGCCAGTGCGTATTACCTGGCCCGCCAAGGCTTCGAGGTGGTCGTCGTGGATCGCCAGAGCGGCCCGGCCATGGAAACCAGCTTCGCCAATGCCGGCCAGGTATCGCCGGGTTATGCCTCGCCCTGGGCGGCGCCGGGCATCCCACTGAAGGCGATGAAGTGGCTGCTGCAAAAGCATGCGCCGCTGGCCATCAAGCTGACCGGCGATATCGACCAGTACCTGTGGATGGCGCAGATGCTGCGCAACTGTACCGCTGCACGCTATGCGGTAAACAAGGAGCGCATGGTGCGCCTGTCCGAGTACAGCCGTGATTGCCTCGACGAGCTGCGGGCGGAAACCGGCATTGGCTATGAAGCCCGCCAGCTCGGCACCACCCAGTTGTTCCGTACCCAGGCACAACTGGACAACGCCGCCAAGGACATCGCCGTGCTCGAGCGGTCCGGCGTGCCCTACGAGTTGCTCGACCGTGCCGGCATCGCCAAGGTCGAACCGGCCCTGGCCAGCGTTACCGACAAGTTGGCGGGCGCCCTGCGTCTGCCCAACGACCAGACCGGCGATTGCCAGTTGTTCACCCGCAAGCTGGCCGAGATGGCCACCGCGCTGGGCGTGCAATTTCGTTTCGGCAAGAACATTCAGCGCCTGGACGTCGCCGGTGACCGCATCAACGGCGTATGGATCGACGGCAAACTGGAAACCGCCGACCGCTATGTGCTCGCCCTGGGCAGCTACAGTCCGCATCTGCTCAAGCCACTGGGCATTCGTGCGCCGGTCTATCCGCTCAAGGGTTACTCGCTGACCGTGCCGATCACCAACCCGCACATGGCGCCGACCTCGACCATCCTCGATGAAACCTACAAGGTCGCCATCACCCGCTTCGACCAGCGTATCCGCGTGGGCGGCATGGCCGAGATCGCTGGCTTCGACCTGAGCCTCAACCCGCGTCGTCGCGAAACCCTGGAGATGATCGTCGGTGATCTGTATCCCCAGGGCGGTGACCTGAGCCAGGCGGATTTCTGGACCGGTCTGCGCCCGGCGACCCCCGATGGCACGCCCATCGTTGGCGCCACCCCCTATCGAAACCTGTTTCTGAACACCGGACACGGTACCCTTGGCTGGACCATGGCCTGCGGCTCCGGTCGCCTGCTGGCTGATCTGATCGCCAGGAAGCGCCCGCAGATCAGCAGCGAAGGCCTGGATATTTCCCGTTACGGTAGCCCCAAGGAGTTGAACAACCATGTCCATACAGCGCCTGCGAACTGAGCCGCGCCTGAGCGAAATCGTCATTCACAACGGTACCGTCTACCTGGCTGGCCAGTTGGACGAAAACCACAGCGACGGCATCGAAGCGCAGACCAAGGCAACCCTGGACAGCATCGATGCCTTCCTGGCCGAGGCGGGCACCGACAAGACGCGCATCCTGTCGATCACCATTTTTCTCAAAGACATCGATGATCGCGATGGCCTGAACAAGGTCTGGGATGCCTGGGTGCCAGCTGGCCACTCGCCGGCGCGCGCTTGCGTCGAGGCCAAGCTGTATTCGCCTGATGTGCTGGTGGAAATGACGGTGATCGCTGCGCTGCCTTGAGCTGAAGGTTTAGTCATTCCCCTGTGGGAGCGCGCCACGCGCGCGAAAAATCGCGGGCATGGCCCGCTCCCACAGATAGGAGTCAGCTTGGCATCTTCACCAGATGTATGTCTTCTTTCGCCCTTCGAGATAACCATGCGCCCCGCCCGTGCCCTGATCGATCTGCAAGCCCTGCGTCACAACTACCAACTGGCCCGTGAACTGGCTGGCGCCCGCGCGCTGGCGGTGGTCAAGGCCGACGCCTACGGGCACGGCGCGGTACGTTGTGCCCAGGCGCTGCAAGCGGAAGCCGACGGCTTCGCCGTGGCCTGTATCGAAGAGGCGCTGCAACTGCGCGCGGCGGGCATCAGCGGGCCCATTCTGTTGCTCGAAGGGTTCTTCGAGGCCAGCGAGCTGGCGCTGATCGATGAGCATGACCTGTGGTGCGTGGTTCACGCTGATTGGCAGTTGGAGGCCATCGATCGGGCAGACCTCAAGCGCCCGTTGAACGTCTGGCTCAAGCTGGACAGCGGCATGCACCGCGTCGGTTTCCACCCGTCCGACTATCAGGCCGCCTACCGGCGCCTGCTGGCCAGCGGCAAGGTGGTGAAGATCGTGCTGATGAGCCACTTGTCCCGCGCCGACGAACTGGGCTGCAGCCGCAGCGACGAGCAACTGGCGGTGTTCCAGCAGGCCCGCGAAGGCCTGGTCGCCGAGGTCAGCCTGCGCAATTCGCCGGCCCTGCTGGGTTGGCCGAGGATTCCCAGTGACTGGTCGCGGCCCGGCATCATGCTCTACGGCGCCACGCCGTTCGAACAGGCCCAGGACGTCGCCGCCCGGCTGCAGCCGGTGATGACCCTGGAGTCGCGCGTCATCAGCGTACGTGATCTGCCAGCCGGCGAGCCGGTCGGCTACGGCGCGCGCTTCGTCAGTGAGCGTGCGACGCGGGTCGGCGTGGTCGCCATGGGCTATGCCGACGGCTATCCGCGTCACGCGCCGACCGGCACGCCGGTGCTGATCGACGGCCAGCCATCGCGCATCATCGGTCGCGTGTCGATGGACATGCTCACCGTCGACCTCAGCGACCTGCCAGGCGCTGGCCTGGGCAGCCGCGTCGAGTTCTGGGGCCGTGGCGTGCTGGCCAGCGATGTCGCCATCGCCGCCGGCACCATTCCCTATCAGCTGTTCTGCAATGTACGGCGGGTGCCGCTGATCTACAGCGAAGCCTAGGCGCGCTGCGACCTCAAGTGTTCGGACTGTTGTAAATACTGAACACTGTCGCCATGATAAGACCACTTTCCATGGCTTCATTGAGGGTATCCAACATTGGACGTCGGTCTTCGCCTGCAATCGATCCGCAAGCAAAAGGGACTCTCCCAGCGTGAACTCGCCAAGCGGGCGGGGGTTACCAACAGCACCATCTCGATGATCGAGAAGAACAGCGTAAGCCCGTCGATCAGCTCACTGAAAAAGGTACTGGCCGGTATTCCGATGTCGCTGGTGGAGTTCTTTTCCCTGGAAGCCGAACAGGACAGCCAGGTGCAGGTGGTTTACCGCGCCAGCGAGCTGACCGACATCCACAGCGGCGCGATCACCATGAAGCTGATCGGCAAGGCCCATCCCAGCCGCGCCATTTCCTTTCTCGACGAAACCTATCCGCCGCACAGCGACACCGGCCTGGAGATGTACGCACACGAGGGCGAGGAGACCGGCATGCTGGTCGAAGGGCGCCTGGAGCTGACCGTCGGTGACGAGGTATTCGTTCTCGAGAGCGGCGACAGCTACTACTTCGAGAGCAGCAAACCGCACCGCTTCCGCAATCCCTTCGATCAGCCGGCCAGGTTGATCAGCGCCACCACGCCCGCCAATTTCTAAACCGGCGCGGGCAATCTGCGCCGCCGTTGATCTGCGTCATGGGTCCGCTGATCCCGCCGTTTCAGCCAGTCGGTATACTTTGCCGGCTTGCGAAACCGTGGCCGCGAGCGTGATTAGCCATTCATGAGGGCATCTGAGTGAACCCAATTAGCAGCATGCTGGTAGCGCCGGCCATCGCCCTAGCGCTATGGGCCGTGACGGCTCAGGCGAACACCGACGAGGCGATCGCCGAGCGGATCAAGCCCGTCGGGCAGGTGTGCATCGCCGGTCAGGAATGCAAGGGTGTGGAGGCCGTGACAACCGCAGCCGTGGGTGCCGCGCGCAGCGCCGACGACATCATCGCCAGGCACTGTACCGCCTGCCATACCACGGGCCTGTTGGGCGCGCCGAAAATCGGCGACACCGCGGCCTGGAAGGACCGTGCCGATCACCAGGGCGGGCTGGACGGCATTCTCGCCGCGGCCATCAACGGCATCAATGCCATGCCGCCGAAGGGCACCTGTGGCGACTGCTCGGACGACGAGTTGCGCGCTGCCATCGAAAAGATGTCCGGCCTCTGAGGCGAGACATTCTTTGCTCTAAGAGTTTGTGCAAAGTCTTGTATGCGCATGTGGCGGCAATTACAAGGCAGAAGCGGTCGTCCCCGGTCACTGTGGGAGCGCGCCATGCGCGCGAAAAAACGCGGGCATGGCCTAGGCGTCCCCGCCCGCTCCCATAGGTACTGCGCCCTACCTAGCTGTCAAATCGCCGAACTTCGGCTTGAAGACGTTGAACAGGTTCTAAAAACGCCGCCGCCAGGCGGCTTTGTTGTTTCAGGCTGATGACGACATGCAGCAAAAGGCGCAGCGGGGGAGTCCAACAGGGACGATCCCGACCGTTGGCCTGGAGAACCGCATGCCCCAATCCCGTACCCTCGAGCAAGCTGTCGACCATGTGCTGAGCACCATCGAAGGGCCGATTCATCTCGGTTTGCCCCTCGGCCTTGGCAAGCCCAACCGCTGGGTCAACGCGCTGTATGCGCGGCTGCGTGAGATGCCCGAACGGCAGCTGACCATCTACACGGCGCTGTGCCTGGGGCGCCCGCGAGCTGATCAGGAGCTGCAGCAGCGCTTTCTCGACCCCTTCGTCGAGCGGGTCTACGGCGATTACCTGGAGCTGGATTTTCTCGCCGACCTGCAGGCCGACAGGCTGCCGCCCAACGTGCGTATCGAGCAGTTCTTCCTGCAGCCCGGCAGCCTGCTCGACAGCGCGCCGACCCAGCAGGACTACACCAGCAGCAACTACAGCCACGCTGCCCGCGACCTGAACGCCAAGGGCGTCAACGTGGTGGCCCAACTGGTCGCGGTTGACGCCGCGCGCCCCCAGCACTTCAGCCTCAGCTGCAACCCGGACATCACCCTCGACCTGCTGCCGATGCTGCAGGAGCGGCGTGCCCGCGGCGAAACCATCCTCTGCGTGGCCCAGGTTCACGAGCAGTTGCCGTACATGGCGGGCGATGCCGAGCTGCCCCGCGAGGTCTTCGATATCCATCTGCAGGAGAGCGAAGCCAGCACGCTGTTTTCCACGCCTAACATGCCGGTCACCGTGCAGGATCATTGCATCGGCCTCTATGCCAGCACCCTGGTACGCGATGGCGGCAGCCTGCAGATCGGCATTGGCGCGATGGGCGATGCGGTCAGCGCCGCGCTGCTGCAACGCCATGGCGATAACCCGGCGTACCGCGCGGCGCTCGATGACCTGCAGAGCGGTCAGATGCACCCGCTCTGCACTACGTTGGGTGATCTGCAGCCGTTTCGAACCGGGCTGTACGGCTGCAGCGAAATGTTCGTCAACGGCCTGCTGGACCTGACCGAGGCCGGGGTGATTCGTCGTGTCGTCTACCCGGACGTACGCGTGCAGCGCCTGGCCAGTGCCGGCGCGCTGGATGCCAGTGGCCAGCCGCGCAGTATTCAAGCGATGCTCGATGCCGGCCTGCCCACGCGCCTGGACGATGCCGCGCTGGCCTGGATGCAGGAGGGCGGCCTGCTGGATGCCAACCTGAAGATGCAGGGCGAGAACCTGCTGCTGCCCACCGATCAGCAGTGCTCGACCGACCTGGCCGATCCGCTCAGCCAGTCAGCCCTGCGTGATTACCTGGCGCCCGCTCGGCATGGCGTGGTGGTCCATGGCGGCTTCTTTCTCGGGCCGCAATCCTTCTACGAGCGCCTCAATGCCATGACGCCGGAGCAGCGCAGCCGTTTCGGCATGACCGGTATCGGCTTCATCAACGAGCTGTACGGGCAGGAAGAACTCAAGCGGCTGCAGCGCGTGGATGCCCGCTTCATCAACAGCGCCTTTACCGTCACCCTGCTCGGCGCGGCGGTGGCCGATCAGCTGGAGGATGGCCGTGTGCTCAGTGGCGTTGGCGGGCAGTACAACTTCGTCGCCCAGGGCCATGCGCTGCCCGGCGCCCGCTCGGTCCTGCTGCTGCGTAGCTGGCGCGAATCGGCCGGTGAGGTCAGCTCCAACATCGTCTGGGAATACGGCCACGTGACCATTCCCCGCCACCTGCGTGACGTGGTGATCACCGAGTACGGTATTGCCGACCTGCGCGGCAAGACCGACTCGCAAGTGATCGAGGCGCTGCTGGCCGTGAGTGATTCACGCTTCCAGGACGAGCTGATGGAGCAGGCCATCGATGCCGGCAAGTTGCCGAAGGATTTTCGCCTCGACGCACGCTACGCCGACAACACGCCCGAGCGCCTCGAACGGATCGCCGTGGATCATCGGCCGGTGTTCGCCCAGTACCCGCTGGGCAGCGATTTCAGCGAGGAGGAGCAAGCACTGTTGCGCGCGCTGACGTGGTTGAAGGGCAAGTTTCGCTTGAGCGAAGTGCTGGAGTTGGGCAAGGCGGCGTTCGACGCGCCGCCTGCCGAGGCATTTGCAGAGGCCCTTCGCCGCATGGGCCTGGAGCAGCCCGAGGGGTTGCGCGAAGAACTGTACCAGCGCCTGGTACTGACCGGGCTGCAGGCTACTCGAGAAAGGTGACCTTGCCGCCTTCCAGGGACTTGATGCGCGCCAGGGATTCGATCCGGTAGCCCTGGGCGTCCAGGGTGCTACGGCCACTCTGGAACGACTTCTCGATCACCACGCCGATACCGGCGATGCTGGCACCGGCCTGGCCGACCAGGTCGATCAGCGCCTTGGCGGCATGGCCGTTGGCCAGGAAGTCGTCGACCAGCAGCACGTGATCATTGGCGTTCAGGTGCTTGGAGGAAATCGCCAGGGTGCTCTCGGTCTGCTTGGTGAAGGAGAACACCTTGGAAATGTACAGGTTGTCCTTCAG
Organism: Pseudomonas sp. PA15(2017); assembly: GCF_001945395.1. Lineage (GTDB taxonomy): Bacteria > Pseudomonadota > Gammaproteobacteria > Pseudomonadales > Pseudomonadaceae > Aquipseudomonas. Next base: position 66,318 of record NZ_MSXV01000010.1, read on the forward strand.
CGTCAGTGACTGGTACTTGCGGGCGAAGATCACCGGCACGCCCAGTTCCAGGCCGGCCATCACCGCCGGTGCGATACCCGAGGCCTCGATGGTGACGATCTTGGTGATGCCCTGACCCTTGAAGCGCTCGGCGAACTCGTGGCCGATCTCCTGCATCAGCTTGGGATCGATCTGGTGATTGAGAAAGGCATCGACCTTGAGCACCTGCTCGGAGAGGACGGTACCTTCACTGCATATCTTTTGTTTCAACGACTCCACGATCGATCCTCTGGGCTCTAGAGCAAAGCGGCGGATTTTCGCTCAAATTGCCGATCATTTGTAGCGAAAACACAGTGCGCGCCATCCGCTCGTCCATTGCCGGGCCGCGCCGGGCGCTCAGGCGCTGCGGGTCAGCCGGCGCAGGATGTCCCGCGGAATGCCACGTGGGTCCAGCGGCAGCTTGTCCGGTGCCGGCTCCAGGCCCAGCTCGAACAGCCAGTTGAGGGCGTATTCGCGCAGTTGCTTCTGCTCGTATTCCTGCCATTGCTGGCGCAGAACCGGGAAGTAGTCGATCTCGTAATCGAAGGCCTTGAGCGGCTTACGACCGGTCAGTGCGGCGCTGAGCAGCGGGTGCGCGTTGAGGTCGTTGAGGGTGAACAGAAAGGATTCGCGCATCGCCACGCGTTGGGCCACGTCGAGGTTGGGCACGTGGGCGTAGCGGTCGGGGTTGAGCTGCACCTGCTGGCGCTCATCGCTGCCCTGGTCTTCCGGCGACAGGGTCAGCAGCGTGCCGGCTTCCATGTCGAGCCAGTGTTCGAGGGTTTCGCGGCCGTTGATCAACTGGGTCAGGGTGTCGAGGTCGAGAGTGAGCGTGCGCATGGTGCCGGGCCTCTGCAAGGGGAGCTGACGATGACGGAGCCGGCTGCTGGAGCCGGCCTTTCACTCTGACTACGAAATGTTGCACTGGTGCCCGTCGGGATGGTGGGCTCGGTGAAAAGGTCGCCTGGGCTGAACCGCGCCATACCTATGTCAATTTCCCGGGTGGCGCTACGCTCGACCCGGGCTACGGATCGCACGCTTTACCAAGGGTAGCCTGGGTTGAGCTGGGCGATACCCAGGTCGATTTCCCGGGTGTCGCTGCGCTCGGCCCGGGCTACCGATTCATGCTTTCAGCGCTTGAGCATCGCCCGCATGCTGGCCAGAGCGTCGTTGCCGCGAGCCGCCTTGACCTCCACCGGCGCCTCTTCCTGGCCCTCCCAGACCAGATCCTCCGGCGGCAGCTCGTCGAGGAAACGGCTTGGCGTGCAGTCGATGATCTCACCGTACTGCTTGCGTTTGGCGGCGAAGGTCAGCGCCAGGTTGCGCTTGGCGCGGGTGATGCCCACATAGGCCAGGCGGCGCTCTTCCTCGATGGTGTCAGATTCGATGCTGGAACGGTGCGGCAGGATTTCCTCTTCGAAGCCGATGATGTATACCGATGGAAACTCCAGGCCCTTGGAGGCGTGCATGGTCATCATCTGCACGCCGTCGGCGCCTTCCTCCTCCTCCTGCTGGCGTTCGAGCATGTCGCGCAGCACCAGTTTGCCGATGGCATCCTCGATGGTCATGTCACCCTCTTCGTCCTTGTCGAGGGTGTTCTTCAGGGCATCGACCAGAAACCACACGTTGCCCATGCGCGCGTCGGCGACCTTGTCGCTGGAGGCGTTCTGGCGCAGCCAGTTCTCGTAGTCGATATCCATGACCATGCTGCGAATCGCGGCGATCGGCTCGTTGACCACGCACTGCTCGCGCACGCCGTCCATCCAGCGCTTGAAGCGCGCCAGGCGCTCGGTATAACGGCTGTCCAGGTGCTCGCCGAGGCCGATCTCGTCGCTGGCCGCGTACATGCTGATCTTGCGCTCGTTGGCGTAGTTGCCGAGTTTTTCCAGGGTCGTGGAACCGATCTCGCGGCGCGGCACGTTGATCACCCGCAGGAAGGCGTTGTCGTCGTCCGGGTTGACCAGCAGGCGGAAGTAGCTCATCAGATCCTTCACTTCCTGGCGGGCGAAGAAGCTGGTGCCGCCGGACAGGCGATAGGGAATCTGGTGGTGCTGCAACTTCAGCTCCATCAGCTTGGCCTGGTAGTTACCGCGGTAGAGGATGGCGAAATCGCTGTAGGGCCGCTGGGTGCGCAGGTGCTCGGTGAGAATCTCCAGGGCCACGCGTTCGCACTCGGCGTCTTCGTTGCGGGTGCGGATCACGCGGATCTCGTCGCCCATGCCCATCTCGCTCCACAGCTGCTTCTCGAAGGCGTGGGGGTTGTTGGCGATCAGCACGTTGGCGCACTTGAGGATGCGGCTGGTGGAGCGGTAGTTCTGCTCGAGCATCACCACCTTGAGCGACGGGTAGTCTTCCTTGAGCAGGTTGAGGTTCTCCGGCCGCGCACCGCGCCAGGCGTAGATCGACTGATCGTCGTCGCCGACCACGGTGATCTGGTTGCGCATGCCCACCAACAGCTTCACCAGCAGGTATTGGCTGGAGTTGGTGTCCTGGTATTCGTCGACGAGCAGGTAGCGGATGCGGTTCTGCCACTTTTCCAGAATGTCCTGATGCTCCTGGAACAGCTTGACCGGCAGCAGGATCAGGTCGTTGAAGTCCACCGCGTTGTACGCCTTGAGCGTGCGCTGGTAATGCAGGTAGACGATCGCCGCGGTCTGCTCCTTCGGCCCGCGGGCGTTGGCCAGGGCTTCGTCGGGCAGGATCAGGTCGTTCTTCCAGCTGTCGATGTAGTTTTTCACCTCATCGGCGCCATCGTCGCCGGCGTACTCCTTCTGCATGATGTCGGTGAGCAGGGCCTTGATGTCACCATCGTCGAAGATCGAGAAACCAGGCTTGTAGCCCAGGCGCGCATACTCCTTGCGGATGATGTTCATGCCCAGGTTGTGGAAGGTCGACACCGTCAGGCCGCGTGCTTCGGCGCCCTTGAGCAGGGTGCCGACGCGCTCCTTCATCTCGCGCGCGGCCTTGTTGGTGAAGGTCATGGCGACGATGTGCTGGGCGCGAATGCCGCAGTTCTGCACCAGATGGGCGATCTTGCGGGTAATCACGCTGGTCTTGCCGGAGCCTGCGCCGGCGAGCACCAAAAGAGGGCCGCCGACGTAGTTCACGGCTTCCTGTTGCCGGGGGTTGAGTCGGGACATCGTGTCTATCGCAGAAGAAAATGGCCGCGCATTTTAGCTGAAAGTCGGCGGCCATTTCGTGGCTTTGCTGCAGCAGCCGACAACCGTGCTCGAAAGCACGTTCACGGCGCCTGTTTGTGCCGGTGGGCTTGTCGTTTACCGGGTTTTTGTCGCAGGATGTTCGCCGATTTACACGGAAGTGATTGATTTGACGCCGGATATGGCGCACTCAGAAGCGCCGCGGGCGCTCATCTTTTCGTGCATCGGGGGACTTTTCTTGAGCGCATTCGTCGAGCCGTTGCGCCTGGTACTGCTGGCGGAAACGCCGCAGTGGAGCGAGCTGCTGCGCGAGCGCCTGGATGCCGTGAGCGGGCCGATGCCCCTGAGCTGCGCCGCCAACTGGCCGGATGCCCGACAACTGCTCGACGCCGGCGCCGATGCGGTATTGCTGACCACCCCGGCACACCTGCCGGACTTGCGGCGCTGCACGGCGCCAATCATCCTGTTGCTGGAACAGGAGCCGGCCGACACGCCGCCCCAGGTCTGCGACTGGCTGGTGCGCGATCAACTGAGCCCCGATGTGCTGCGCCGCAGCCTGCGTTACGTGCGCGAGCAGGGCCGTCTGCGCCTGACCGTGCAGCGCCTGGCCGAACAGGACGCGCTCACCGGCATCGCCAACCGGCAGGGCTTTCACACCCTGCTGGCGGCGCGCCTGGCCGAACAAGGCCGTCGCGGCGTGGCGCTGATCCAGCTGGACCTGGACAACTTTCGCCAGGCCAACGACGCCCTTGGTCATCGCGCTGGTGACCAGCTGATCCAGCAGGTGGTGGCGCGGCTCAAGCAGTACCTGCATCGCGGTGATCAGATGGCGCGCCTCGGTGGCGACGAATTCGCCCTGCTGCTCGACAGCCACGATGATATCGAACGCCTGCACGGCCGCGTGCAGCATCTGCTCGAAGCGCTGGGCGAGCCGTACTGGCTGGAGGGCGAGAGCCTGCTGCTTGGTTGCAGCCTCGGCGTGGCCCTGGCCAAGCCGGCGAGCACCGCCGATAGGCTGATGTGGCACGCCCACGTCGCCATGCAGCAAGCCAAGAGCCGCCATGGCTGCACCTACCATCTGTACGACGAACGCCTGGACCACGGCATGCGCAGCCAGGTCGACTTGCAGCGCGAGCTGCGTCGGGCACTGCGCAAGGGAGAGTTGCAACTGCATTATCAGCCCAGGTACTGCCTGCGCAGTGGCCGCATCGTTGGTCTGGAAGCCCTGGTGCGCTGGCAGCACGAACGGCATGGGCTGTTGATGCCCGGCGAGTTCGTGCCGCTGGCCGAGGAATGCGGGCTGATCGTGCCGCTCGGCTACTGGGTGATCGACCGCGCGATGCGCGACATGCAGTGGCTGCGCGAGCGTGGCCATCCGCCGTTGCACATGGCGGTCAACCTGTCGTTTCGCCAGTTCCAGGACGGCCAGCTGTTGCCGACCCTGGAGCGACTCATCGACAGCTGCGGCATCGACAGTCACTGGCTGGAGTTCGAGCTGACCGAAACCGCGGTGATGCGCCGCAGCGAATACGTGCTGCAGACCATGCGCCGCCTGGGCCACCTGGGCGTGCGCTTCTCCCTGGACGACTTCGGCACCGGATTCTCGTCGTTCGAGCACCTGAGCAATCTGCCCATCGCCCTGCTGAAGATCGACCGCAGTTTCGTCACCGGCATGGAGCAGCGCCCGCAGAGCCAGCGGCTGGTGCAGGCAATGATCAGCCTGGCCCACAACCTTGACCTGCAGGTGGTCGCCGAAGGGGTGGAAAACCAGGAGCAACTGCGCCTGCTGCGCGAGTTCGGCTGCGATCAGGTGCAGGGGTACCTGATCAGCCGCGCCGTGCCCCGCGCCGAGCTGGACGGCGTGCTGACCCAGGCGCAGGTGTCGCCGCCCGGTTCACGGCAACGCGACGGCTGACTTTACGCTAGGGTCTGTTCCCGTTTCACGCACGGCCGCGCCGGAGCCAGTTTTTGTGCGAGGCAAGGACCGCGCCCGCTCCAGGCGGGCTTGCGGCATTTCCCACATCCATGTGGGGCACACAGATGTGAAGTTTGGCGGGCCAAATGAGCCATCGAGTAACGCCGCATCGCACAAAAAACTGGCCCGGCCCTTGGGGTTGCGCGGGAAATGGCCTCCGCTGTCGTTGCAGGACTTGGCAAGGGAGCAACCATTCCCTGCGTCCTGCGCCTAACCGGAGGCCATTTCTCGCAGCAACGCGGCTCGCGCTGAAACGGGAACAGACCCTAGGTCAGGCAGGGTGCTGCGCCGGCACTTTGCACCCGCTGCAGGCGTGTGGTCTTCCAGCGAAAGCCCAGTACCAGGCCGGTCGCCGTCACGGCCAGCCCGGCGGCCAAGCCCCACCACACGCCATGGGCGCCCCAGCCGAGAGGGAAGGCCAGCAGCCAGGCCAGCGGCGCGCCGACGCACCAGTAGCCGGTCAGGCCGATCACCAGGGTCAGGCGGCCGTCGTTGAGGCCGCGAATCGCGCCCATGGCGACGCTCTGCAGGCCATCGAACAGCTCGAACCAGGCGGCGATCGCCAGCAGGCTCACCGCCAGGGTGACGATATCGGCGAACGCCGGATCGTGGCGGTCGAGGAACAGGGCGATGATAAACTCCGGCAGCAACCAGAACGCCAGGGCGAACATCAGCATCAGCGCGGCGCCCATGCCCATGCCCAGATGACCGGCCAGGCGTGACAGGTGCAGGCGACCCGCGCCGTAGTGCATGCCGACGCGGAAGGTCACCGCATAGGACAGGCCATGGGGCACGATGAAGGCCAGGGCGACCGACTGCATGGCAATCTGGTGCGCCGCCAACTGCACGCTGCCCAGGGCACCCATGCACAGCGTGGCGAAGGTGAACAGCCCTTGCTCGGCGGCGTAGGTGCCACCGATCGGCAGGCCGAGGCGGAGCAGGTCGCGGATTTCGGCGCGTTGTGGGCGACCCAGCCCGCCGCGCAGCCGATAGCGCTGATAGGTTGGCGAAATGAGGATGTGCAGCCCCAGGGCCAGGGCCATGGCGCTGCTGACCAGCGCGGTGGTCAGGCCGATACCGCTCAGGCCCAGGTCCACGCCCAACCAGCCCTTGATCAGCGCATAATTGATGACGAAGTTGGCAAGGGTGCCGACGATGCTGATGGTCATCACCGGGCCGGGATGGCCGATGGCGCTGGTGAAACCGCGCAGGGCCATGAAACAGAGGTAGGCGGGCAGGCCCAGCGATAGGGGACGCAGGAACGTCATGGCCTCGCTGGCAGCGGCCGGGTCCTGCCCCAGGTGCGGCAATAGCGGGCCCAGGCCATTGAGGCACAAGGCACTGACCACGCCGAGCAGCATGGCCAGCCACAGGCCATTGCGGAGCAGGCGGGTCACGCCGCTCACGTCACCGGCGCCATGGCGGATGGCGGCCAGGCTGCCGACCGCTGCGATCACGCCCGTGCAGAAAATCGAGAAGATGAAGTAGCAGGTCGCGCCCAATGCACCGCCGGCCAGCTGGCCAGGGCCGAGCATGGCCATCATCAGCGTGTCGGTGAAAATCATCAGTGCGTGGGCCAGCTGCGCGGAGATCAGCGGGCCGGCTAGGCGCAACAGGGCGCCCAGCTCGTGACCAAGTGGATTCTTCATGATGAGTAAAACTTCGGCAGGGTAGGCATCCCCGGTCTTTCGGGGAAAGCGCGATAACGGCTATTCTCCGGTTTGTAACGAGTGGCCACAAAAGGAAAATAGCCATGTCAGGCATGAGTAAGACTCATGGGGCGGTGCGGTGAGCCGTCGCCTGCCACCGCTCTATGCACTACGCGCCTTCGAGGCCGCTGCGCGTCATCTGTCCTTTACCCGCGCCGCCGATGAGCTGGCGATCACTCAGAGTGCCGTCAGTCGGCACATTCGCACCCTGGAAGAGCATTTCGCCTGCCGACTGTTCGAGCGCCGCGGACGGGCGCTACACCTGACCGAGCCGGCGAGCATGCTGCTGCCCGGGGTACACGAGGGGTTCGAGTCACTGGAACGAGCCTGTGCGACCCTGCGTGTGGAGGATGGCACCCTGCGCCTCAAGGCACCTTCGACCCTGACCATGCGCTGGTTGCTGGCGCGCCTGTCGCTGTTTCGCGCCCGGCAGGCCGATCTCGAGGTGCAACTCACCAGCGCCTGGATGGATCTCGACCGTGTGGATTTCCTGCACGAGCCCTTCGACTGTGCCGTGCTGCTGGGCGTCGGTTCTTTCAGTGACGAGTGGCACAGCGTGCGGCTGTTCGAGGAATGGCTGATCCCGGTTTGCGCGCCTGGCGCCTCCGGCGAGCCTCCTTGGGATGTCGGCCGGCTGCAACGGGCCGAGCTGGTGCATCCCACACCCGATCGTCGCGACTGGCGGCGCTGGCTGCAGGCCATGGGCCTGGCCGATCAGGTGTCGCTCAGGGGCGGCCAGGTGTTCGACACCCTGGAGCTGGGCATCGTCGCCGCCGCCCGGGGTTACGGCGTGTCGATCGGCGATCTCGCAATGGTCGCCGAGGACGTGCTGCTGGGCCGTCTGGCGCTGCCCTGGCCGACCGCCGTGTCCAGCGGCGAAAGCTATTACCTGGTGTGGCCCAAGGCGCGCCGCGGCCAGGAGCGTTTCGAGCGGTTGGCCGAGTTTCTGCTCGCGGAAGTCGCGGCCATGCAGTTGCCCGACGTACAACTCAGGCGCTAGAAAATCGCTGAAAACGTGCACCTGCGAGACGTTTTTCGTTACTTAGGGTAAAAATTGGAGTGATAGCGTCACGATGGCCATTGACGCACTAAAACTCTCAAGTATTCTCCGCGCTCGCCGACCTACAGGCTGATCATTATTTATTCAATCCCTCCATACAGGGACGATGGAGCTCGGAGATGTTTCATGAACCAACCTCGTTCCCGTATCGCCTGGCAACTGGCGACGGCCCTGGCCGCCATGCTGGTGCTGCTGATCAGTGTGAGTACCGTATTCGCCCTGCGCTCGCTGAGCAGCGCCAACCTGGTGACGCGCGAGGAGCACCTGGGCAGCGAAGCACGCTTGCTGGCCGATCAGCTGAGCACCTTCCACGAGAGCCTGCGCGAAAGCACGCAGCGCCTGGCCGGCCTGTTCGAGCGCCGCTTCAGCAGCGGCCTGCGCGTCAGCCCGGACGAGCGAGTGAGCGTCGGCGGCCTGCAAGCGCCCGCCCTGTACCTGGGCAGCACCCAACTGAACAACGATTTCAGCGAAGTCGATGAATTTCGCCGCCTGACCGCCGGTGTGGCGACCATCTTCGTGCGTGATGGCGAAGATTTCGTGCGCGTTACCACCTCGCTGACCAAGCAGGACGGCGGCCGTGCCATCGGCACCGTACTCGATCGCAAGCACCCGGCTTATGTACGCCTGCTGGCCGGCGAAAGCTATGTGGGCCGCGCGCTGCTGTTCGAGCGCTTTTACATGACCCAGTACACGCCGGTACGCGACAGCGCCGGGCGGGTCATCGCCGTGCTGTTCGTCGGCTTCGACTACACCGATGCGCAGAACGCCCAGTTCGCCAACCTGGAGCGCTTCCGCATCGGCAGCACCGGTTCCCTGGCCCTGCTCGACGACCAGAACAAATGGCTGGTGGCACCCTATGGTGCGCAACGTCCCGAGCAACTGACCGCCAACATGACCAATGTGCTCGGCACCCCGGGCAAGGGTGGTTTCTGGAGCGACGGCGCCCAGGAGTTCTACAGCGTCGCCGTGCCGTTCGCTGGCGGGCCGTGGACCGTGGTGGCGAGCATGCCGGAAGAAGAGATCCAGGCCGTAACCTGGCGCGTTGGCAGCCAACTGGCGATCGGCAGCCTGGTGACCCTGGTGCTGGCCGTGCTGGCGGTGATCTGGCTGCTGCGTCGCAAGCTGCGTCCGCTCGGCGACCTGGTACGTCAGGCCCAGGCCCTGGGTGCCGGCGACCTCAGCGTACGCCTGCAGGTCAGCAGCCATGACGAGATCGGCGAGCTGTCGCGCAGCTTCAACCAGATGAGCGAAGCGCTGTCGACCATGGTCGCGCGCATTCGCAGCGCTGCCGGCAACGTCAGCCAGCGCGCCGAGGCGCTGTCCGGCCTGTCGCGTGGTGCCTATGACGGTATCGAGCAGCAGTCCGGCGAGATCAGCAGCATGGCTGGCGCGGTGGAAGAGTTCAGCGCCACTTCGCTGAACATCGCCGACAACATGCGCAGCACCGAGCGCATGGCCAGCGAGAACGCCAGCCAGACGCGCATCGGCCGCACCTCGATGGAAGAGGCGTCCAATGCGCTGGAGCAGATATCCACCTCGCTGAACAGTGCGGCCAAGGTCATCGATAGCCTGGGCCAGCGTTCCCAGGAGATCGGCGGCATTCTCAGCGTGATCACCTCGATCGCCGACCAGACCAACCTGCTGGCACTCAACGCGGCCATCGAAGCAGCACGCGCGGGTGAGCAGGGTCGCGGCTTCGCCGTGGTTGCCGATGAAGTGCGCAGCCTGGCCGGTCGCACCCGTGAAGCGACCACCGAGATTTCCAGCATGATCGGCAGCATCCAGGGGGAGACCAGCAGCGCGATCAGCACCATGGAGCAGGGCCGCCAGCTGATGCAGAACGGCCTGGAGCTCAACGCCAAGGTCGCTGCGGCGCTGACCCAGATCGCCGAGCAGACCAGCGCCGCTGGCGAGCAGTTCGCCGCCATCACCACCGCTACCAGCGAGCAGAGCAGCACCGCCACGGTGCTGAGCAGCAACCTGCAGAGCATCGCCCTGGCCAACGGCGAACAGCGTGAAGTGATCGCCAACCTGGCGCACACCTCCAGGGAGCTGGAAACCCTGGCCACCGACCTGCACCGCGAAGTCGAGCGCTTCCGCTAAGCCCGCCCTCTACGGCTGGCGCTACCTACTGGCGCCAGCCGCCTTGCGAGCCCCGATTCCGGGGCTCGTCTACGCTTGAAGTCATCATCCTGAAAAGCCTCGCTGCCAGGCTGTCGCCCCGGTGTGGTGAGTGCTCGTGCAGCCCGCGGCCGTGCAGCATTTCGCCGCGCTTCGTGTGGAATCCGAAACGCCTGGAAAATCAGTTTCCGTCACGGGCAATTTTTGATTGATCTGAGCGAGTCATGGTCTTAAAGTCCGCGCCCGAACGTCCATGCTGGCAACGATCCATTCGGCTCAAGTACTGACGACGAGAGGTTGTCCGGCCTGTTTCAGGCCATGCAATTCTCGGCGACATGCCTTGGGAAGTAGGCGAACCAAAGTGGGGAAACTGATCAGACGTTCCTGGCCTGGCAGCAGGCTTTCCGGTCGATTGCGAAATCGACCGCCCCCGATGTTGAACCTGTGCCCGGTTCAACTGCCCGAATCCTAGTGTTCATGGTTTAGCCATTTGGAGACCCGCATGTCGATCAAGGTCGAAGACTACTACCCACGCGAAACCTTCAACAAAATGAAGGCCTTCGCCGACCAGCAGGAAACCCCGTTCGTGGTGATCGACACCGCGATCATCAGCCAGGCCTACGACGACCTGCGCGCCGGTTTCGAATTCGCCAAGGTGTACTACGCCGTCAAGGCCAACCCGGCGATCGAGATCATCGAGCTGCTGCGCGACAAGGGCTCGAGCTTCGACATCGCCTCGATCTACGAGCTCGACAAGGTGCTGTCCGCTGGCGTCGGCCCGGAGCGCATCAGCTACGGCAACACCATCAAGAAAGCCCGCGACGTTCGCTACTTCTATGAAAAGGGCGTGCGCCTGTTCGCCACCGACTCCGAAGCCGACCTGCGCAACATCGCCAAGGCGGCGCCGGGCTCGAAGATCTACGTGCGCATCCTCACCGAGGGCTCGACCTCGGCCGACTGGCCGCTGAGCCGCAAGTTCGGCTGCCAGCCGGACATGGCCCTGGATCTGCTGATCCTCGCCAAGCAACTGGGTCTGGTGCCCTACGGCATTTCCTTCCACGTCGGTTCGCAGCAGCGTGACATCGACGTATGGGATGCGGCCATCGCCAAGGTCAAGGTGATCTTCGAGCGCCTCAAGGAAGAAGACGGCATCGAGCTGCAGATGATCAACATGGGTGGCGGCTTCCCGGCCAACTACATCACCCGTACCAACAGCCTGGAAACCTACGCCGAGGAAATCATCCGTTTCCTCAAGGAAGACTTCGGCGACCAACTGCCGGAAATCATCCTCGAGCCTGGCCGTTCGCTGATCGCCAATGCCGGCGTGCTGGTCAGTGAAGTGGTGCTGGTGGCGCGTAAGTCGCGCACCGCCGTCGAGCGCTGGGTGTACACCGATGTGGGCAAGTTCAGCGGCCTGATCGAAACCATGGACGAGTCCATCAAATTCCCGATCTGGACCGAGAAGAAGGGCGAGATGGAAGAGGTGGTGATCGCCGGCCCGACCTGCGACAGCGCCGACATCATGTACGAGCACTACAAGTACGGCCTGCCCCTGAACCTGGCCAGTGGCGACCGCCTGTACTGGTTCTCCACCGGTGCCTACACCACCAGCTACAGCGCCGTGGAATTCAATGGCTTCCCGCCGCTGAAAGCCTTCTACCTGTAAGCCCTGCTGCATCGCCAAGCGCCCGCACCCGTTGCGGGCGTTTTGCTTTCTGCGCCAGTCGGCACTGGTGCCTTGCCAGCGGGAAGTGGGCAGCGCGAGAATGCAGGCAACTCTCCGCGGTATTTAAGGATCCCCGATGCCCGATCCCGTTGCAGCCGGCCTGCGCCTGGCGCCCGATGCACTCACCCGTCCCTTCTCGCCCACGCAGTTCGCCTTCACCACCACCGATGACCTGGAGCCCTTCCGCGGTGTGCTCGGTCAGGAACGCGCCGTGCAGGCGCTGCAGTTCGGCGTGGCGATGCCGCGCCCCGGATACAACGTGTTCGTCATGGGCGAGCCGGGCACCGGCCGCTTCTCGTTCGTCAAACGCTACCTGCAGGCCGAAGGCAAGCGCCTGGAGACGCCGCCGGATCGAGTCTACGTCAACCACTTCGACGAACCCCGCGAGCCACGTGCCGTGGAGCTGGTGCCCGGTACGGCGGGCGAGTTCATCGCCGACATCAACGCGCTGATCGACAACCTGCTGGCGACCTTCCCGGCGGTGTTCGAGCACCCGTCCTTCCAGCAGAAGAAGAGTGCCATCGACCGCGCCTTCAACAAGCGCTACGACCAGGCGCTGGACGTCATCGAGCGCCTGTCCCTGGAGCGCGGCATCGCCCTGTACCGCGACAGCACCAACATCGCCTTCACGCCGATGCTCGACGGCAAGGCCCTGGACGAGGCCGAGTTCGCCCAACTGCCGGAAACCGATCGCGAGCGTTTCCACGCCGATATCGCCGCCCTGGAGGAGCGCCTCAACGAGGAGCTGGCCAGCCTGCCGCAGTGGAAGCGCGAGTCCAGCAACCAGTTGCGTCAGCTCAACGAAGAAACCATCACCGTCGCCCTGCAGCCGCTGCTGGCGCCACTGTCGGAGAAGTACGCCGAGAACGCTGGCGTGTGTGCCTACCTGCAGGCCATGCAGGTGGACCTGCTGAAAAGCGTGATCGACCTGCTGACCGAGGTGGAAAAGCCCGACGCCCAGACCCGCAAGCTGCTCGAAGAGCTGTACTGTCCGAGCCTGATCGTCGGCCACCATGTCGATGGCGGCGCGCCAGTGGTGTTCGAGCCGCACCCGACCTACGACAACCTGTTCGGCCGCATCGAGTACAACACCGATCAAGGCGCGCTCTACACCAGTTATCGGCAACTGCGCCCCGGTGCGCTGCATCGCGCCAACGGCGGTTTCCTGATCCTCGAGGCGGAGAAATTCCTCAGCGAACCGTTCGTCTGGGAGGCGCTCAAGCGCGCCCTGCAGTCGCGCAAGCTGAAGATGGAGTCGCCGCTGGCCGACCTGGGGCGCATCGCCACCGTGACCCTGAATCCGGAAACCGTACCGCTGCAGCTCAAGGTGGTGATCATCGGTTCGCGCCAGCTGTATTACGCGCTGCAGGACGCCGATCCGGACTTCCAGGAGATGTTCCGGGTGCTGGTCGACTTCGACGAGGACATCCCGCTGGCCGACGACAGCCTGGAACAGTTCGCCCAACTGATGAAGACCCGCACCACCGAGGAGGGCATGGCGCCGCTCACCGCTGCCGCGGTCGCGCGTCTGGCCACCTACAGTGCGCGCCTGGCCGAACACCAGGGGCGCCTGTCGGCACGCATCGGCGACCTGTTCCAGCTGGTCAGCGAGGCGGACTTCATCCGCAACCTGGCCGGTGAAGCGGTGACCGACGCCGATCATATCGAGCGTGCGCTGAAGGCCAAGGCCACCCGCACCGGGCGCGTCTCGGCGCGGATCATCGACGACATGCTCGCCGGCATCATCCTCATCGATACCGTCGGCGCGGCCATCGGCAAGTGCAACGGCCTGACCGTGCTGGAAGTGGGCGACTCGGCGTTCGGCGTGCCGGCGCGCATCTCCGCCACCGTTTATCCGGGCGGCTCGGGCATCGTCGACATCGAACGTGAGGTCAACCTCGGCCAGCCGATCCATTCCAAGGGCGTGATGATCCTTACCGGTTTTCTCGGCAGCCGCTACGCTCAGGAATTTCCCCTGGAAATCTCGGCGAGCATCGCCCTGGAGCAATCCTACGGCTACGTCGATGGCGACAGCGCCTCGCTCGGCGAGGTGTGTACGTTGATCTCGGCACTGTCGCGCACGCCGCTCAAGCAGTGCTTCGCCATTACCGGGTCGATCAACCAGTTCGGTGAGGTGCAGGCGGTCGGTGGCGTCAACGAGAAGATCGAAGGCTTCTTCCGCCTCTGCGAGGCCCGCGGGCTGACCGGTGAGCAGGGGGCGATCATCCCGCATTCCAACGTGTCCACCCTGATGCTCGACGAGCGTGTGCTGCAGGCCGTGCGCGCCGGGCATTTCCATATCTACGCCGTGCGCCATGTGGATGAGGCGTTGAGCCTGCTGGTCGGTGAGGATGCCGGCACGCCAAACGACAAGGGTCACTTCCCCAAGGGCAGCGTCAACGCACGGGTGGTCGAGCGCCTGCGCGAGATCGCCGAGATCGGCATGGGTGAGGAAGAAAAGCCCGAACAGGCCAAGGAAGCGCTCACCGCGGCGCTGCCGGAGAAGCCCAACAAGCCCCGGGCGAAAAAGCCGACGGCGGAGTAGGGCAGCAGGCGAGCTGATCAATCGCTGATCGGCTCGCCTGTCACCCTTGGGTCGGCAGCATACAGGTGCTTGCGCACCTGTCATGCACAAGGTTATCCACAGCTTGTGTGTATAAACCTGCCTTTGCCGGCAGGCGTTACGGGTGTAGGCTGCAGGTCTGTCTCTGCGAGGATCGCCGCCATGTCGCGTAGCCTCTGCCTGACCCGTGATTGTCTCGGCGTGACCACCCGCATCGAATGCACGGTGCTACCCCTGGCGGGGGAGCAAGGGCTGTGGACGCTGATCTGCGTTGCTGGCCTGTCTGCCCGTCAACCCTCCGCCGTCAAGGCGCAAGGCCCATTCCACGGGCCTCTGGTGGTCGAGCAACTGATCGACGACATCGCCGAAAGCCTGGCCGGCCAGGGTTACGGCACCTGCCACGAGCCCATGATCTGGCGCCTGCACGCTCAGGCGCAATTGCGCCGCTTGAACAGCGCGCGTAGCGCCTCTCGCGGCGTATCCCTGTCGTTGCCCGATAGTTGAGTGGGCTGGCCCGACGCGCCCGCGGCGCGATCCATCGATTAGCCTGCGACCCCTGGCCGCAGATCTTATCCACAATCGCCCAGGCACCGCATTCGGCCTGTTTCAGCGCTGCCGTCGACGAACCCGCCGGCTTGCCTGCGGTCGGACGCTGGGTATACTCGCTCGCCTGTTCATTACCTGTGAGAGTCCATGGAACGCTTTATCGAGAACGCGATGTACGCATCGCGCTGGCTGCTGGCCCCCATCTATTTCGGTCTGTCGCTGGGCCTGTTGGCGTTGGCCCTGAAGTTCTTCCAGGAAATCTTCCACATCCTGCCCAATATCTTCTCCATGGCCGAGGCGGATCTGATTCTGGTGCTGCTGTCGCTGGTCGACATGGCGCTGGTCGGCGGCCTGCTGGTGATGGTGATGATGTCCGGCTACGAGAACTTCGTTTCGCAGCTGGATATCGACGACAACAAGGAAAAGCTCGCCTGGCTCGGCAAGATGGACTCCAGCTCGCTGAAGATGAAGGTAGCGGCTTCCATCGTGGCGATTTCCTCGATCCACCTGCTGCGGGTGTTCATGGATGCCCGCAACCATGATCCCGAGCACCTGAAGTGGTACGTGATCATCCACATGACCTTCGTGATCTCGGCTTTCGCCATGGGTTACCTGGACAAGCTGACCAAGCACTGAGAGCCTGTTCAAGGTCTGCTGCGCGTCGGCACTGCGGCGTTAAAACAGGCTGGATTGCCAGCCCAGTCGGACTGCTCATTTACAGCTCGTAAAGTCGGGCGCGACCCCGACCGGTCCTCGCCTGTTTTTGCGGGGGCGCCTAACCCTTGCATTGCTCTAGCTCGCGAGACTTTGAACAGGCTCTGAGTCCGGCGCCCTGTGAACGCCCGGCCCTCCCCGAGAAGCGCCGGGCGTTTTGTTATCTGCGCAGCGACAATCGTATAGTGGTACCTCTTGCCTGCGAGGACATGCCATGACCTTACCCGAATTGCTGCGAGCGGCTCGCGATGGTGCGGTGAGCGAGCTCGAACTGATTTCTCTGGAAGGCGGCATCTACCTGCTGCAGATCCTCGGCGCCGAGCAGCGCGCCTACCTGCGTGACGACGCAGGGCGCAACCTGCACCTGCGCTCGGTTGAGCATGCTCGCGATCTGCTCGAAGAACTGCCGGACGTGCCGCTGTTTCTGGTGCATGCCTCGGCCTACGACGAGATGTGCGGTTTGCCGAGCGGCACCCGCGACGCCCTGCGTGTACCGGTCGGCCTGCGCAGCCGCTGGTAAGGCACGGGCGGCGGATGGAACCGTGATAGGCTAGCCGGCCTTTTTTCCTGCTAGCGGAGCGGCGACATGTCCGAACTCGATCTTTCCACTGACGAAGCGCGCGTCAGCTACGGTATTGGCCGTCAACTGGGTGGCCAACTGCGTGAAAACCCGCCACCAGGCGTGAGCCTGGATGCCGTTCTGGCTGGCCTGGCCGATGCGTTCGCCGGTCAGCAGAGCCGTGTCAGCGAAGCCGAGTTGTCGGCCAGCTTCAAGGTCATCCGCGATGTCATGCAGGCCGAAGCCAAGGCCAAGGCCGACGCGGCCGCCGGTGCCGGCCTGGCCTTCCTGGCCGAGAACGCCAAGCGCGATGGTGTCACCGTGCTGGCCTCCGGCCTGCAATACGAAGTGCTGACCGCGGGCGAGGGCGCCAAGCCATCGCGCGACGACAGTGTGCGTACTCACTACCACGGCACCCTGATCGACGGCAGCGTGTTCGACAGCTCCTACGAGCGCGGCCAACCGGCCGAATTCCCGGTGGGCGGCGTGATCGCCGGCTGGACCGAGGCCCTGCAGCTGATGGGCACCGGCAGCAAATGGCGCCTGTACGTGCCGAGCGAGCTGGCCTATGGCGCCCAGGGCGTTGGCAGCATCCCGCCGCACAGCGTGCTGGTGTTTGATGTCGAGCTGCTGGACATCCTGTAAGCGCTAAAGCTTGGGCCCTGAGGAGTCAAAAACTCCCAGGGTTCGAGCTCGCGAGCCTTCGGATAAGTGTCACGGGCGCAAGGCTCGGGCATAGCAGTACAGGAACAGGCTGCGCACCAGTTCCTTGAGGATCAGCGGCTCGCTCGAGCTCAGTTCGTGCAGATCCAGGTCACCCTGCTTACGCAGTTCGTCCAGCGCCTCTTCTTCGAGTACGGCGCAGACTTCGCCGGTTTCGCGGTGCAGGATGCGCAGGTAGGGATGAGGGCGGTCCAGCCAGGCGTCTATTAGATAAGTCATGCTCGCATCTCCCTGAGTGATTGGTAGATATGAGAATAATTCTTATTACGTTAATAGCAAGTATTAATCGCGCTTTTCGTCGAATGGTTGCCGCTACGCCTGGCTCGGAGATGTGACGGGCATGAAAAAGCCCGTCGCGGGGACGGGCTTCGGGTCATGCGGCTTTCGCTGAATCAGTGCGTGCGCGCCACGGCGAAATGGCTCAGCTCGACCAGGGCGTTGCGGTAGGCGCTGGCGGGCAGCACTTCCAGGCAGGCGATGGCGCGTTCCGCGTATTCACGGGCCAGGTTGGCGGTGTAATCCAGGGCGCCTGCCGCCTGCACGGCTTCGCGGATGCTTTCCAGGTCTTCCAGGCCGCCTTTCTGAATGGCCTTGCGTACCAGAGCGGCCTGCTCGGCGCTGCCTTCACGCATGGTATAGATCAGCGGCAGGGTCGGCTTGCCCTCGGCCAGGTCGTCACCGACGTTCTTGCCCAGCGTGGCGGCGTCACCCTTGTAGTCGAGCAGGTCATCGACCAGCTGGAAGGCAACGCCCAGATGGTCACCGAACAGGCGCAGTGCCTCGTTCTGCTCGGCGCTCGCTTCGGCCAGGGCGGCGGCGCTCTGGGTCGAAGCCTCGAAGAGCATGGCAGTCTTGCCGCGGATGACTTCCATGTAGGTTTCCTCCGTGGTGCTGGCGTCGCGAATCTTCGACAACTGCAGCACCTCGCCCTCGGCAATCACCCGGGTAGCCTTGGAGAGGATCTTCATCACCGGCATCGAGCCAAGCTCGACCATCATTTCGAACGAGCGCGAATAAAGGAAATCGCCGACCAACACGCTGGGCGCGTTGCCCCACTGCGCGTTGGCCGTGCTGCGGCCACGGCGCATGTCGGACATGTCGACCACATCGTCGTGCAGCAGGGTGGCGGTGTGCAGGAACTCGATGGTGGCAGCCAGCAGGCGCAGGCGCTCGTCGTTCAGACCCAGGGCCTTGCCACTGAGCAGAACCAACAGCGGGCGCAGGCGCTTGCCGCCAGCGGAGATGATGTAGTCGCCGATCTTCTCGACCAGCGGGACGCGGGATACCAGTTGCTGACGGATAATGCCGTCAACAGCGGTGAAATCATCCGCCACCACACTGTAAAAAGCCTGAGGTTGCATCAGCGACATATGCTCCTTTAGTAGGGACTATTGACGTTAATAGACCCTATTGGCGCGGCATGCTAGGGGGCAGGGTGGGGGCTGTCAAGGCGATGGCAGGCGGCGCTTGCGCTGTCCCGGTGGCTTGCGTACAATCGCGCACCCTGAACTTCCCCCTGGGTATTTCCCTGCCTTACGCAATTGCAAGGGTGTCCATCCGGCCCCGAGCAGCCATGCCAGCCGATACTATTCCCATAAAGCGCTGGGTGAGCAGGATCAACGGAGATTTACCATGTACGCAGTAATTGTTACTGGTGGCAAGCAATACAAAGTCACCGAAGGCGAATTCCTCAAGGTCGAGAAACTGGAGCTGGCCGCTGGCGAAGCGCTGACTTTCGACCGCGTGTTGCTGGTTGGCAACGGTGATGACGTCACCATCGGCGCTCCTGTCGTCGAAGGCGCCAAGGTATCGGCTGAAGTCGTTTCGCAAGGTCGTCACGATAAAGTCACCATCATCAAGTTCCGTCGTCGTAAGCACCACATGAAGCGTCAGGGCCACCGTCAGTGGTTCACTGAGATCAAAATCACCGGTATTCAGGCCTGATTCATTTCGCTTGAACCCTTTATAGGAGTATTGAACTCATGGCACACAAAAAAGCTGGCGGTAGTACCCGCAACGGTCGCGACTCAGAAGCCAAACGCCTTGGCGTGAAGATGTATGGCGGCCAGAAAATCGTTCCTGGCAACATCATCGTGCGTCAGCGCGGCACCCAGTTCCACGCTGGTTACGGCGTTGGCATGGGCAAGGATCACACCCTGTTCGCCAAGATCGAAGGCGTGATCAAGTTCGAAGTAAAAGGTGCCTTCGGTCGCCGTTACGTAAGCGTCGTCGCGGCCTAATCGCGAAGTTGCTGGAAAAGCCCCGTCCTGCGACGGGGCTTTTTTGTTTCTGTATCCTGTTGCGCTCGCTTCGTCCGATTCGAATGCCGCACGCGCACCGTGTGGGTTCTTGCCAAACTGTCCTGGGTTGACGCGGGTGGTTTCAGGGCAATTTCGCAAGCACCCGGTGTTTCCTGTTTCAGTGACCCGCGATTATGGCGGGAGGTGTACCCATGAAATTCGTCGATGAAGTATCGATTTCTGTAAAGGCCGGCGATGGTGGCAACGGCATGATGAGCTTCCGTCGCGAGAAGTTCATCGAAAACGGTGGCCCCAACGGTGGTGATGGTGGCGACGGTGGCTCGATCTACATCGAGGCCATGGCCAACCTCAATACCCTGGTGGACTACCGCTACACCCGGCGTTTCCAGGCGCCCAATGGGGAGAAGGGCGGCAGCACCGACTGCACCGGGGCCAAGGGCGAAGACCTGGTCCTGCCGGTACCGATCGGCACCACGGTCATCGATGCCGGTACCCAGGAAGTGATTGGCGACCTGACCAAGGCTGGGCAGCGCCTGATGGTGGCCCAGGGGGGCTGGCATGGCCTGGGCAATACCCGCTTCAAATCCAGTACCAACCGTGCGCCACGCCAGACTACCCCCGGCAAGCCGGGTGAGGCGCGTGACCTCAAGCTCGAATTGAAGGTACTGGCGGACGTCGGTCTGCTCGGTTTGCCGAACGCGGGCAAGAGCACCTTCATTCGCTCGGTGTCGGCGGCCAAGCCGAAGGTCGCCGATTACCCGTTCACCACGCTGGTGCCGAATCTGGGTGTGGTCAGCGTCGACCGCTACAAGAGTTTCGTGGTCGCCGACATTCCCGGGCTGATCGAAGGTGCCTCCGAAGGTGCTGGGCTGGGGATTCGCTTCCTCAAGCACCTGGCGCGTACGCGCTTGCTGCTGCACCTCGTCGACATGGCGCCGCTGGATCTGACCGATCCGGCCGAGGCCGCGGCCACCATCGTCGCCGAGCTGACCAAGTTCAGCCCGGCACTGGCTGATCGTGAGCGCTGGCTGGTGCTCAACAAGGCCGACCAGATCCTCGATGAGGAGAAGGCGCAGCGCGTCGCCGAGATCGTTGCGTGCCTCGACTGGGAAGGCCCCGTCTACGTGGTTTCCGCCCTGGCGCGCGAAGGCACCGAGCAGCTCTGCTACGACATCATGGATTTCCTCGAGGCACGCGCCGAGCGCATCCAGGAGAACCCCGAGTATGCCGCCGAGCTTGCCGAGCTCGATCAGCGCATCGAAGATGAAGCGCGTGCTCAGCTGCAGGCGCTGGACGACAAGCGTGCGCTACGCCGCTCTGGCGTGCGGGCCGTGGGCGACGTCGATGAGGACGACAGCTTCTGGGACGAGGAAGACGAAGAGGACGGCCCGGAGATCATTTACGTCCGGGATTGATGGGACGACAGACGCCGCTTTTTAGCGGCGTTTTTGTAGGTTTGGCCGTTGCTGCTGGTGATGGCTTGCGAAAATGTGCTTCTGGCTGGGGTTGGAAAACATGCGTGACAAGGTGAGTGGTGCGCAGCGCTGGGTAGTGAAGATCGGCAGTGCCTTGCTGACCGCCGATGGCAAGGGGCTGGATCGCGGCGCCATGGCGGTGTGGGTCGAGCAGATGGTGGCGCTGCGGGCGCAGGGCGTCGAGCTGGTGCTGGTATCGTCCGGCGCGGTGGCGGCGGGGATGAGCCGCCTTGGCTGGACGGCGCGGCCGAGCGCCATCCACGAGCTGCAGGCGGCTGCGGCGATCGGCCAGATGGGCCTGGTGCAGGCCTGGGAGTCGAGCTTCGGCGAGCATGGTCGGCGCACCGCGCAGATCCTGCTCACTCACGATGACCTGTCAGACCGCAAGCGTTACCTGAATGCGCGCAGCACCCTGCGTACCCTGGTCGAGCTCGACGTGGTGCCGGTGATCAACGAGAACGACACCGTGGTCACCGACGGTATCCGTTTCGGCGACAACGACACTCTGGCCGCGCTGGTGGCCAATCTGGTCGAGGCGGATCTGCTGGTGATCCTCACCGACCGTGACGGCATGTTCGATGCCGATCCGCGCAACAACCCTGACGCCCAGCTGATTCACGAAGCGCGCGCTGACGATCCGGCTCTGGATGCGGTGGCCGGTGGTGTGGGTGGCGCGCTTGGTCGCGGTGGCATGCAGACCAAACTGCGCGCAGCGCGCCTGGCGGCCCGTTCCGGGGCACACACGGTGATCGTTGGTGGCGCCATCGAGCAGGTGCTGGCGCGCCTCAAGGCGGGTGAGCTGCTCGGCACCCTGCTGGTGCCCGAGCGCGGCATGCTGGCAGCGCGCAAGCAATGGCTGGCCGGCCACCTGCAGACCCGCGGCACCCTGGTGCTGGACGATGGTGCGGTGAAGGCGCTGGTTTCCGATCGCAAGAGCCTGCTGCCGGTCGGCGTCAAGGCCGTGCAAGGCAGCTTCCGTCGCGGCGAAATGGTGGTCTGCGTGGCGGCGGATGGTCGAGAAGTGGCCCGCGGTCTGGTCAACTACAGTGCCCTGGAGGCGCAGAAGATCATCGGTCGTCCGTCGGACGAGATCGAGCGACTGCTCGGTTACGTCGACGAGCCGGAGCTGGTGCACCGCGATAATCTGATTCTGGTTTAGGGGCCGCTGCAGGCTGCAGGCTGCAAGCGAAAAGCGAAGAGCGGTTCTGTCGGTATCCATCGAAGGGGGGCGTATGAAGGCAAGATGGCTGGGCTTGCTGTGTCTTTTGCCGCTGTGGGTGTCTGCCGAGGAAATCGGCCAGGTCTCCACGGTATTCAAGTGGCTCGGCCCGAACGACAAGATCGTCGTCGAGGCCTTCGACGATCCCAAGGTGGCAGGCGTGACCTGCTACCTGTCGCGCGCCAAGACCGGTGGCGTGAAGGGCGGCCTCGGCCTGGCCGAAGACCGCGCCGAAGCCTCGATCGCCTGCCGCCAGGTCGGGCCGATCAGCTTTGCCGGCGACCTGAAGGATGGCGAGGAAGTATTCCGCGAGCGTACCTCGCTGGTGTTCAAGACCATGCAGGTCGTGCGCTTCTTCGATCGGAAGCGCAACACCCTGGTTTACCTCGTATACAGCGACCGCATCATCGAGGGCAGCCCACAGAATGCGGTGACAGCCATCCCGATTCTGCCCTGGCCGCAGGGTAACTGAGGCGGCGGTCGCTGTTCGGGCAGGCTCGTCAGTGGGGCTGCTTCGCTGTGCCTGGGCAATTCGGGAAGCGTATTTGTGTGGCTCCGCTGGTTTGATGTCGCCTTTGCAGCTTTGTGAAGCCTGTAGGCGTTCAGGCAGACTGGCTCGTGTGTGGATTGTCGGCTGGGGCATCAGTGCTCGCGCGGAGAAGGGTTGATGCGAAGGCCGGTACTTTTCTCCGGGCAATAAAAAACCGGCCCTGGGGCCGGTTTTTCATGAAGCGGTACGCTTAGGCAGCAGCTTGGCTGAGTGCCTTGACGTGACCGTTCAGGCGGCTCTTGTGGCGAGCGGCCTTGTTCTTGTGGATGATGCCCTTGTCGGCCATACGGTCGATGACAGGCACAGCCAGCGTGTAAGCAGCTTGTGCTTTCTCGTGGTCCTTGGCGTCGATAGCCTTGACTACGTTCTTGATGTAGGTACGAACCATGGAGCGCAGGCTGGCGTTATGGCTACGACGCTTCTCAGCCTGTTTTGCGCGTTTTTTGGCAGAAGGTGTATTGGCCACCGTCAAGCTCCTCGAAAACTATGGGGTTACTGACAAATAAGGCCGCGAATCATGAAGGCGAGCGCGGCACTTGTCAAGGTCGATACTGCGTCAGTCGTCGCAGGGCGGATAACACGAAGGATGCTTTATCGCGCCAGCGATTCTACACTCCCGGCCGCACTGGCGCCTTCGCACCTTCACGGGCTGGCGCGGTCTGTTGCTGGCGCGTGACGCGCGCGCCGAAAACGATCCAGTAAACGCCGATTGAGCATCCCTGCCGAATGAATCTTCTCAAGTCGCTGGCCGCGGTCAGTTCCATCACCATGTTGTCGCGGGTTCTGGGTTTCGTGCGCGACACCATCATGGCCCGGATCTTCGGTGCGGGTATCGCCTCGGATGCCTTCGTGGTGGCCTTCAAACTGCCCAACCTGCTGCGCCGCATCTTCGCCGAGGGGGCGTTCTCCCAGGCCTTCGTGCCGATCCTGGCAGAATACAAGACGCAGAAGGGCGAGGAGGCGACGCGTACCTTCGTCGCCTACGTGGCCGGACAGCTGACGCTGATCCTGGCGCTGGTGACCCTGCTCGGCGTACTGGCTGCGCCCTGGATCGTCTGGGCCTCGGCGCCGGGTTTCAGCGATAACCCGGAGCGCTTCGAGCTGACCAGCGATCTGCTGCGGGTGACCTTTCCTTATATTCTGCTGATCTCCCTGTCGTCCTTCGCCAGCGCGCTGCTCAATACCTGGAACCGTTTTGCAGTACCGGCTTTCGTGCCGACCCTGCTCAACGTCAGCATGATCATCTTCGCGCTGTTCCTGACCCCGTATTTCGACCCGCCGATCATGGCCATGGGCTGGGCGGTGCTGGTTGGCGGCCTGTTGCAGCTGCTCTATCAATTGCCGCACCTGCGCAAGATCGGCCTGCTGGTGCTGCCGCGCCTGAACCTGCGCGACAGTGGCGTGTGGCGTGTGCTGCGGCAGATGGGCCCGGCGATTCTCGGCGTATCGGTGGCGCAGATCTCGCTGATCATCAACACCATCTTCGCCTCCTTTCTGGTCGCAGGCTCCGTGTCATGGATGTACTACGCCGACCGTCTGATGGAACTGCCGTCCGGCGTTCTGGGGGTCGCCCTGGGCACCATTCTGCTGCCATCGCTGGCCAAGACTCATGCCGCCGAGGACCCGGCCGCCTACTCGAAACTGCTCGACTGGGGGCTACGCCTGTGCGTCCTGTTGGCGCTGCCCTGCGCCCTGGCGCTGGCGCTGCTGGCCGAGCCGCTGGTGGTGTCGCTGTTCCAGTACGGTAACTTCACTGCCACCGACGCCGAGATGACTCAGCGTGCCTTGCTGGCCTATTCACTGGGGCTGTTGGGCATGCTGCTGGTCAAGGTGCTGGCGCCGGCCTTCTATGCGCGCCAGGACATTCGCACGCCAGTACGCATCGCCATGTTCACCCTGCTGATGACCCAGGTGATGAACGTGCTGTTCATCTTCGTCATCCCCTTGGCCCATGCCGGCCTTGCCCTGTCCATCGGCCTGGCTGCCTGCCTGAATGCCGGGATGCTGTTCTGGAAGCTGCGCGCCCGCGGTTTCTACCAGCCGCA
Source organism: Pseudomonas sp. PA15(2017) (assembly GCF_001945395.1). Classification (GTDB taxonomy): domain Bacteria; phylum Pseudomonadota; class Gammaproteobacteria; order Pseudomonadales; family Pseudomonadaceae; genus Aquipseudomonas. The sequence goes on from NZ_MSXV01000010.1 coordinate 90,740, forward strand.
ACCGGGTTGGGGGATGTTCGCCAGCAAGCTGCTGGCGGCGCTGCTGGTGATGATCGTGGTGCTGACCGGCATGCTCTGGCTGATGCCGGCGTGGAGCGACGGCAACATGCTGGCTCGCCTGCTGCGCCTGGGCGCGTTGGTGGCCGCTGGTGCGCTGAGCTATTTCGCGGTGCTGGGCATCCTTGGTTTCCGCCTGCGCGACTTCTCCCGGCGCTCGGTGGCCTGAGCCGCCGCCGTGTTGACGACCGGCGCCTGTAACAGAGCGCCGTATCCGCTACCCGGCGCCAGCCGCTGTGCGTATAATTGGCCACTTTGTGAGCAAGAAGCGCGTTATGCAGCTGGTTCGAGGCCTTCATAATCTGCGGCCCCAGCATCGGGGCTGTGTCGCCACCATCGGTAATTTCGACGGCGTTCACCGTGGCCACCAGGCGATTCTGGCGCGTTTGCGTGAGCGTGCGGCAGAGCTGGGCGTGCCGAGCTGCGTAGTGCTGTTCGAGCCGCAGCCGCGTGAATACTTCGACCCCGAAGGCGCGCCGGCACGTCTCAGCCGCCTGCGTGACAAGCTCGCCCTGCTGGCTGCCGAAGGCGTCGACCGGGTGCTGTGCCTGACCTTCAACCCGCGTTTGCGTGAGTTGAGCGCCGCTGAGTTCGTGCAGCACGTGCTGGTCGACGGGCTCGGCGTGCTGCATCTGGAGGTGGGCGACGATTTTCGTTTCGGTTGCGACCGCGCCGGTGACTTCGCCTTTCTGGCCGAGGCCGCGCAGCGTGAAGGCTTCAGCGTTGAAGCGGCCAAGACCGTGGTGATCGACGGGCAGCGGGTGAGCAGCACGCGAGTACGCGAGGCCCTGGCCAGCGGTGACTTCACCGTCGCCGAAGGCATGCTCGGCCGGCCCTTCCGCATCGTCGGGCGAGTGCTGCATGGCCAGAAACTGGGCCGTCAGCTCAATGCACCGACCGCCAACGTGCAGCTCAAACGCAAGCGTGCACCGCTGACCGGGGTGTATCTGGTCAGCGTCGAGATAGATGGCCAGCCATGGCCGGGCGTCGCCAACATTGGTGTGCGCCCCAGCGTGGCCGGTGACGGAAGCGCCCACCTCGAGGTGCACCTGCTGGATTTTGCCGGTGACCTGTATGGCCGGCGTTTGACGGTGGCTTTCCACCACAAGCTGCGCGATGAGCAGCGTTTCGCCTCGCTCGAGGCATTGAAGACGGCCATTGCGGCCGACATTGCCGCTGCCCGCGACCATTGGCAGCGCCAACCGCTGATGAAGAGCCCGACATGACCGATTACAAAGCCACGCTGAACCTGCCCGATACTCCCTTCCCGATGAAGGCTGGCCTGCCGCAACGCGAGCCGCAGACCCTGCAGCGCTGGATTGATATTGGTCTGTACGAAAAGCTGCGCAAGGCCGGTGAAGGCCGCCCGAAATTCGTGCTGCACGACGGCCCGCCCTATGCCAACGGCAGCATCCATATCGGTCACGCGCTGAACAAGATCCTCAAGGACATCATCACCCGTTCCAAGACCCTGGCCGGCTATGACGCGCCGTATGTGCCGGGTTGGGATTGCCATGGCCTGCCGATCGAGCACAAGGTCGAGACCACCTTTGGCAAGAACCAGCCGGCCGACCTGACCCGCGAGCGTTGCCGCACTTACGCGGCCGAGCAGGTCGAGGAGCAGAAGGCCAACTTCATTCGCCTCGGTGTGCTGGGTGACTGGAACAATCCGTACCTGACCATGAATTTCGCCAACGAGGCCGGCGAGATCCGCGCCCTGGCAGAAATGGTCAAGAACGGCTTCGTGTTCAAGGGCCTCAAGCCGGTCAACTTCTGCTTCGACTGTGGCTCGGCCCTGGCCGAGGCCGAGGTCGAGTACCAGGACAAGAAGTCCGAAGCCATCGACGTGGCGTTCCCGGTCGAGGAAGCCGACAAGCTGGCCGCCGCCTTCGGTCTGGCCAGCCTGAGCAAGCCGACCGCCATCGTCATCTGGACCACCACGCCGTGGACCATTCCGGCCAACCAGGCACTGAACGTGCACCCGGAATTCACCTACGCGCTGGTGGACGTGGGCGATCGCCTGCTGCTGCTCGCCGAGGAAATGGTCGAGAGCTGCCTGCAGCGCTTCGGCCTCGAAGGCCAGGTCGTCGCCACCGCCCAGGGCTCGGCGCTGGAACTGATCAACTTCCGTCATCCGTTCTATGACCGCCTGTCGCCGCTGTACCTGGCCGAGTACGTCGAGCTGGGCGCCGGTACCGGTGTCGTCCACTCCGCGCCGGCCTACGGCGAGGACGACTTCCAGAGCTGCAAACGCTACGGCATGAGCAACGACGAAATCCTCAACCCGGTGCAGAGCAACGGCGTGTACGTCGACTCGCTGCCGTTCTTCGGCGGCCAGTTCATCTGGAAGGCCACGCCGGCCATCGTCGCCAAGCTCGAAGAAGTGGGGGCGCTGCTCAAGCACGCCACCATCAGCCACAGCTACATGCACTGCTGGCGCCACAAGACGCCGTTGATCTACCGCGCCACCGCGCAGTGGTTCGTTGGCATGGATAGCAAACCGAAGGAGGGCGGCACCCTGCGTGAGCGCTCCCTGGCAGCCATCGAAGACACCAAGTTCGTTCCGGCCTGGGGGCAGGCGCGCCTGCACAGCATGATCGCCGGGCGTCCGGACTGGTGCATCTCGCGTCAGCGCAACTGGGGCGTGCCGATCCCGTTCTTCACCCATAAGGAGAGCGGCGAGCTGCACCCGCGCACCGTCGAGCTGATGGAAGAAGTCGCCAAGCGCGTCGAGCAAGAGGGCATCGAAGCCTGGTTCAAGCTGGACGCCGCCGAGCTGCTCGGTGCCGAAGCCGACCAGTACGACAAGAGCCGCGACACCCTGGACGTGTGGTTCGACTCCGGCACCACCCACTGGCACGTGCTGCGCGGCTCCCATGCCGAGCTGGCGCACACCAGCGGCCCGGTTGCCGATCTGTACCTGGAAGGCTCCGACCAGCACCGCGGCTGGTTCCATTCCTCGCTGCTGACCGGCTGCGCCATCGATGGCCATGCACCGTACAAGGAGCTGCTGACCCACGGCTTCACCGTCGACGAGCAGGGCCGCAAGCAGTCCAAATCCCTCGGCAATGTGGTCGCGCCGCAGAAGGTCATCGACAGCATGGGCGCCGACATCCTGCGCCTGTGGGTCGCCTCCACCGACTACTCTGGCGAGATGGCGGTTTCCGACCAGATCCTGCAGCGCAGCGCCGATGCCTACCGGCGCATCCGCAACACCGCGCGCTTCATGCTGGCCAACCTCAATGGCTTCAATCCCGCCACCGACCTGCTGCCGGCCGAGCAGATGCTCGATCTGGATCGCTGGGCCGTCGATGCCGCTGCGCGCCTGCAGGACGAGCTGACCGAGGCCTACGGTGAGTACCGTTTCTGGAACGTGTATTCCAAGGTGCACAACTTCTGCGTGCAGGAGCTGGGCGGCTTCTACCTGGACATCATCAAGGACCGTCAGTACACCACCGCGCCGGACAGCGTTGCCCGCCGTTCCTGCCAGAGCGCGCTGTTCCACATCTGCGAGGCGCTGGTGCGCTGGATCGCCCCGGTGCTGGCTTTCACCGCCGAGGAAATCTGGCAATTCCTGCCGGGCGAGCGCGCCGAGTCAGTGATGCTGGCAACCTGGTACGAGAACCTGGCCCGCCTGCCGGAAAGCTTCGAACTGGACAACGCCTATTGGGAGCGCGTCATGGCGGTCAAGGGCGCGGTCAACAAGGAGTTGGAAAACCTGCGCGCGAGCAAGGCCATCGGTGCCAGCCTGCAGGCCGAAGTCACGCTGTTCGGTGACGACGCCCTGCGTTATGACCTGGCCAAGCTCGGTGACGAACTGCGCTTCGCGCTGATCACCTCCGCTGCCGCCACCGCACCGCTGAGCGATGCACCGGCCGATGCCGTGGTCACCGAGGTCGAAGGCCTGAAGCTGAAGATCGTCAAGTCTGCCCACGCCAAGTGCGGCCGTTGCTGGCACCTGCGCGCCGATGTCGGTACGCACGCCGAGCATCCGGAACTTTGCGGCCGCTGCATCAGCAACATCGAAGGTTCGGGCGAGGTGCGCCACCATGCGTAAGGCTTTTGTCCGCTGCCTGGAGATGCAGCCATGAGCGCGCGTTTCGGCAAACTCGGCTGGGTGTGGCTCAGCATCGTGGTGTTTGTGGTCGATCAGGTCACCAAGTACTGGTTCGACAACAACCTGCAGATGTACGAGCGCATCACCGTCATTCCCGACTACTTCAGCTGGACGCTGGCCTACAACACCGGCGCTGCCTTCAGCTTCCTGGCCGGCGCGTCCGGCTGGCAGCGCTGGCTGTTCACCCTGATCGCCGTGGTGGTCAGCGTGATTTTGGTGGTGTGGATGAAGCGCCTGAAGTCCGACGAAACCTGGCTGGCCGTCGGCCTGGCCCTGGTGCTCGGCGGCGCCCTGGGCAACCTGGTGGACCGCGTGGTGTTCGGCCACGTCGTCGACTTCATCCTGGTGCACTGGGAGAACCGCTGGTACTTCCCGGCCTTCAACCTGGCCGACAGCGCGATCACCGTCGGTGCCGTGTTGCTGGCGCTGGACATGTTCAAGAGCAAGAAGCCTGAAGAAGAGGTGGCACGTGACTGACGTACGTATCGGCCCGGACCGGCAGGTGACCCTGCATTTCGCGCTGAAGCTGGATAACGGCGATGTGGTCGACAGCACCGAAGGCAAAGCTCCGGCCACCTTCAAGGTCGGCGACGGTAACCTGCTACCGGGGTTCGAGGCGGCCCTGTATGGCTTCAAGGCCGGCGACAAGCGCAGCCTGGCCGTCGAGCCCGAGCAGGGCTTCGGCCAGCACAACCCGCAAAACGTGCAGGTGATGCCGCGCTCCCAGTTTCAGGACATGGAGTTGTCGGAAGGGCTGCTGGTGATCTTCAACGACGCCGCCAATACCGAGCTGCCAGGCGTGGTCAAGGCGTTCGACGACACCCAGGTGACCATCGATTTCAACCACCCGCTGGCCGGCAAGACGCTGACCTTCGATGTCGAGATCATTGAGGTCAAAGCCGTCTAGGCAGTGTAGGATGAGGGCCTTGTCGCCCGCTAAAACGGAGGCCGCACCATGAGCGTACAGCGTTCCCCCATCGTGTCGGAGTTCGAGACTCAGGAATTGGCGGACAGCCACGACGGCTGGTTTCGCCGCAAGGTCGCGGAATCTCTCGCGGACTCTCGCGGTGTGGTTGCTCATGATCAGGTGATGGCCGATGTCGAGGCCGTCATCAGCGAGGCAGAGGCACGGCGGCGGAGTAAGGGTTGATGCTGCCGATCGTCTGGCGCGCCACTGCCAGGGACGATCTTTTGCAGATCATTCGCTACATCGCCGATGAAGACCCCAAGGCTGCCAGGCAGCTAAAAGAGCGACTGGAGTCGGTTGTGCTGCCGTTGGCCGAGCATCCCTATCTGTATCGTTTTGGTCGGGTGCCCGGAACACGCGAGCTGATCGCTCATCCAAACTACATTCTGGTTTACCGAGTAGCCGCTGACGCTGTGGAAGTGGTGAATGTTCTTCATGCTCGCCAACAGTATCCTTGAGCCCCTGTTCGGCGCCGCGCAATCGAGACCACCATCATGCATATCAAACTCGCCAATCCCCGCGGTTTCTGCGCCGGTGTCGACCGCGCCATCGAGATCGTCAATCGCGCCCTCGAGGTGTTCGGCCCGCCGATCTACGTGCGCCATGAAGTGGTGCACAACAAGTTCGTGGTCGAGGACCTGCGCAACCGTGGCGCGGTGTTCGTCGAAGAACTGGACCAGGTGCCCGATGACGTGATCGTCATCTTCAGCGCCCACGGCGTGTCCCAGGCGGTGCGCAACGAAGCCGCCAACCGCGGCCTGAAAGTGTTCGACGCCACCTGCCCGCTGGTCACCAAGGTACACCTGGAAGTGGTGCGCTACAGCCGCGATGGCCGCGAGTGCATTCTCATCGGCCATGAAGGCCACCCGGAAGTCGAAGGCACCATGGGCCAATACGACGCCAGCAATGGCGGCGCGATCTACTTGGTCGAAGACGAAGAAGACGTCGCCACGCTGCAGGTACGCGATCCCGACAACCTGGCCTTCGTCACCCAGACCACCTTGTCGATGGACGACACCAGCAAGGTCATCGACGCCCTGCGCGCGCGCTTCCCGAACATCGGCGGGCCGCGCAAGGACGACATCTGCTACGCCACCCAGAACCGCCAGGATGCGGTCAAGCAACTGGCCGACGAGTGCGACGTCCTGCTGGTGGTCGGCAGCCCGAACAGTTCCAACTCCAATCGCCTGCGTGAGCTGGCCGAGCGCATGGGCACTCCGGCCTACCTGATAGACGGCGCCGAAGACCTCAAGCGCGAGTGGTTCGAGGGAGCCAAGGGCGTCGGCATCACGGCCGGCGCCTCGGCTCCGGAAGTACTGGTGCGTGGCGTGATCGACAAGCTCGGCGAGTGGGGCGCCAGCAACGTCCAGGAGCTGGACGGCCGGCCGGAGAATGTAACGTTCTCCATGCCCAAGGAGCTGCGGCTCAAAGCGGTTTAGCACGGCTGTCGACTGCGTCCTGCGGGTTGGCGCCAGACGCAGATCGGGGCTCGGCGTACTCAGTGGGGCGTAGCGTCGAGACAGTGGATCGCCAGCTTGTGCATGGCCGCCAGCCAGTTTGAATGACTCGGGCCACTGCCCTGTCGGACCTGCGTCGCTCATCGAGTGCTTTCTAGCAAGATTCCACCAGCTTGCGGCTCTGGCAGGCAATTTTCCGCTAGCTGATTGCGTTCGTGGGCGGCTTCTGATGCTCTACATAGGGCTCTTGGCTTGCTGGCACAGCATCTGCAAAGGAATGCACTCAGTGCCCGTCGTGGCGTACAACTATAATGACAAGCGTGAGGTTCCGTCATGGAAAGCACCAGCACGTGGTCTGCCTCTGTGCCTACAGGCACTGCATCCCGGCGCATTTACTCGATCTTCAACGTCATGGTCAGGCAAGCTGGCTGGACGGTGCGACCGTTCTCTCCCTGCAATCAGCCTATGATCAGGTGCTCGCCCACCGACATGATCGCGTACATAAATCCGATGACCATTTATAGATGCTGATTGCATCGGCGCACAGGTATCGCTCAGGGAAGGGCGTCTGTAGGTACATGTATCAATTTGTTTCAATTAAGGGATGGCAGTCCATCTGCGTACTTCGATAGTCGCGAAATATATACTTTTTTGCTTTTCTGCCGCTTGAAATCAAGGTGAAACAGTAATTCTCCAAACTGCAATGTGTATTTAATTGACTGGGGAGGCGCGGACGTCTGGCTATTCAAACGATTTGCTAGTGGAATTAATAATTATCCGAATTAAGTGTTTTTTTACCGGTTTATTTCTTGCTGAAGCGAGCGTTACACTGTTGGCGTCAATATCCGGTCTTCGTCGGAGGCCTTGCAGCAGAGCGCGTGGAGCTTGTTTAAGTGGTATCGCATAGTTCGGTTTTTCGGGGCCATTCGTATCGGGTGAATGGATTAAAAAGACCAGCGGTATGGCATTACGTCGGAGCGCTATTTTTTTAAACCCCCATTGAACTGATCCTTTTAGGAGTAGTCATTACTTCGGGTAAAAGCAAAAGCGTTCCAAAGGTGGTTATCGATTGCAGCCGCGCGTTGCGAGATTCCCGCCGAAAAAATAATCATAATGTCGATACTGTTCGCTCTTCGAAAGTTAGCGGCTGAGAGGCGTATTGTCTGTTCGACCTGCCTCTTGAGAATGTGCCGCGTATCGGCGGGAACTGTGAGAGGCTTTTTGATGATCGAAACAATCTCCCATTGCCAGGAGCCATGCAGGTGTCTAAGTGACACTCTGAAATTGGGCGTTTCCATGCCGGCCATCAGTCAGAATGTCGATATTCTCGTTTGCGGGGAAACCGGCACGGGAAAAGACATGCTGGCGCAACTCATCCATAAACACTCTGGACGCTCTGGTGCCTTTGTAGGACTCAACTGCGCAGCCATCCCGGAATCGCTCGCTGAAAGCCAGCTCTTCGGTGCCGCCAGCGGTGCCTATACCGGGGCTTTGCGCGCGCGGTCGGGTTATATAGAGGCCTCCGACAAGGGCACCTTGTACCTGGATGAGATCGACAGCATGCCCCTGGCGCTGCAGGCCAAGCTCCTGCGTGTTCTGGAAGAGCGCGGCGTGGGTCGGCTAGGCAGTACGGACTCCATTGCCCTCGATCTGAGAGTCATCGCCTCCGCCCAGCGGCCATTGGCGAAGTTGGTGAAACAAGGACGTTTCCGCAGTGATCTGTTCTTTCGTCTTAATGCCGTGACTGTTCGACTTCCCCCATTGCGCGAGCGGCGCGGCGAAATATTGCCATTGTTCGAAAGTTTCGCGCGCAAGGCTGCAACCCGACTTAAGCGAGAGGTGCCCGTTCTCGAGGCTCCCGTTGCGATGCTACTACTCGGTCATTCCTGGCCCGGTAATGTTCGTGAATTGCAGTCGGCGGCCAAACGTTTTGTGATGGGCTTCTCGTTGCTGAGCCCTGGTGCGTTGGCAATGGAACATGTTCGCACTCATAGCGGTTTGAGAGTGCAGATGAAACGAATTGAAAAAGCACTTATCACCGATGCTTTACACCGTCACGGAGGGCGCCTGGACGCCGTTGCCAAAGAGCTTAGTGTTCCCAAGCGAACGCTGCATTTTCGTATCAGGGAACTGGCGTGTGCCAGCGGTGCGCTCAAGGAACATTCACTCAAGGGTTGACTAACCGCATAGGTAATATTCCAGTGGTCGGGGATGAAGTATGGAGTCCGCTCTAGATCTGTTGGTGCTCGAAAATGGAATTTCGAGTTTGGACGTATTAGGACAGAGTATTTCCGAGTTGGGTATTGATGTACTGCTGTTGGGGGAAACGGGCACTGGCAAGGATACCGTTGCGCGACATCTACACAAGCTTTCAAGGCCCAAGGGGCCCTTCGTCGCGGTGAATTGCGCGGCCATCCCGGAAACCTTGTTCGAGAGCGAACTGTTCGGTGTCAGTGCCGGGGCGTTCACCGGGGCGGATCGGGACCGCAGCGGCTACTTCGAAGCGGCACACAGGGGCACGCTTTATCTCGACGAGATCGACAGCATGCCCCTCAATCTGCAGGTCAAGCTGCTGAGGGTTTTGGAGAGCCGCCAGGTTGAGCGCTTGGGATCGACCCGAGCCATACCTCTGGATATTGGCGTTGTGGCCTCCGCGCAGCGTTCTCTCGACCTGCTGATGGAAGGGGGGTTGTTTCGTCGCGATCTGTATTACCGGCTCAGTGTGATGAGTCTCAGCCTGCCGCCGTTGCGTCAGCGTCCCAGCCATGTCGTGTCGGCTTTCAGGCATTTCGTTGCCACCGCCGAGGTCGAGCTCAACATGCCTGCCCCGGCGCTCGATGAGCGGGTCGAAGAGCTGCTGCTCAACCACGGTTGGCCTGGCAATTACCGCGAGCTCAAATCCGCGGCTCGACGCCACGTGCTCGGCATGCCTCTGATCGACGACGACCCGGACGACTCCTCGGAAACTGGCCTCAAGAACCAGTTGCGGCTGATCGAGAAGACCCTCATCCAGCAGTCGCTGAAGCGCAATGACCACTGCATTGCCGCCGTCACCAGTGAGCTGGATATCCCCCGCCGTACCCTCTACCAGCGGATGAAGGATCTCGATGTATGAAGGGCCATTGCCCGGAAAAGTTCGCCGCGCTGGTGGAACCGATTGGCTTACCGACGCCACCCAGGCTGTACAACGATAAACGTTGTGACCACCTACAGAGGATAGACGCCATGTCTCTTACCGGTATCCAGAACCTTTTCAACAACGGGCTGCAGAATTTCAATGAGTTCGGCTCGCGTCAGGACGGCGCGAACGCGCTTCGTAATGCCAGTACCAACAACAAGACACTCGATGAAACGGTCAAGCAGGGGGAGCTGGATGACCAGGCCGGCGCCCAGCGCAAGGCGGTCGTAAGCGAGGCCGCGCGCAAGAACGCCGATGTCGCCGCCGCCGACGGTATCAAGTCGATGGCGCAGGACACGGCCAACAAGAGCATCAGTTCCGCCATTACCGCCGGCAAGGGTATCCAGTACTGAGACCTCTGCCGAGGCACGTGACTGCCTATTCATCTTAATGGGGGCGTAGAGCCGATATGAACATGATAAGCAACAACCTGGCCCTGGATACCAGTAACCGGGTGGGTTTCTCCGACAGATCCATGGGCCAGAACCAGACGCAGAGTCTGGACGACGTCATCAAGAAACTGGTGCAACTGCTGATGAAGGCCGGCGGAGGCGACTCCGGTCTCGGGCAGATGGTCAACGACAAGCTCGGCGGCCAGGGTGGCCAGGGTGGCGGTCTAGGCGGGCCGGGTGGTGGCCTGGGTGGTGCCGGTGGGCAAGGCGGTGACCTGCAGCAACTGCTGACCAAGCTGCTGGAGCAACTTATCGGTGAGAAGCTCGGCAAGGATTTCGGCCAGTCGCAGTCGCCAGGAGGCGGCTGTGGCGGTGGCGGTGGCGCGCCTGGTATGGGCCAGCAGGGCGGCTCCAACCTGATGGACCAGGTGCTCAGCGGCCTGGCCAAGTCCTCCCTGGATGGCATGCTCAAGCCTGAAAGTGGTGGGGAAGGCTCGACGTTCGAGCAGAAAGACGCCGGCATGATGATGGATGTCGCCAAGTTCATGGACGCCAACCCCAAGCAGTTTCCACCGCCGGATGCCGGTTCCTGGGGCAAGGAGCTGATCGAGAACAAACACCTCGACAAAGGCGAGACCGAGGCGTTCAAGTCGGCCATCGGCATGATCGGCCAGCAACTCGATGCGCGGTCTGCCGGGCAGGTGCCTGGCGGTGGCATGGGGCAGGGCGCGCAGTCGACGCAGGATTCGCTGGGCGGTAACGGCGGACTGGGCAGCCCGTCGGGGGCACCGTCCCAGGCCGGTGGCGACATCCTCAAGCAACTGAGCGAGGCGATTGGCGGCGTGATGGGCGAGCTGCAAAACCTCAGCAAGAAGCTCGACATGCAGAGCCTTGGTCAGGGGGCGGCAGAAGCGGCCAACTCGATCGTCAATCAGATGTTGCCCGGCGGTGGCAGGCAGCAGGTCTGATCGACACTTCGCAGGCTCCATACAGGGATGCATGGAGCCGAACTCATGACGGCGTCGCGTTGCGCACGCCGAGCCAGCACTGGAGATTTGCCCAATGAGTATCATGGCAATCGATGACCTCAACAAGGTCGCCAAAAAGGGTGGGATTGAGCTCGAACAGGGGTTGGTCAACGAACCTTCCAGGGCGGACATCGAACTGTTCGCCTCGCTGATGCATGACCGTGATGCCGACGAACCGACCCGTAGCGGGGCCTTCCTGGCCGAGGCGGTGGGCGGACGCATGGGTTCGCTGGAGCAGCTGACCCAGGATGCCAAACGGGGTATGAAAGAGGTGATCAACGTCAACGATCCCTCGTCGATCGCCGACGTGAGCAGGGCTCTGTCTCGCTATTCGCTGGAGATGGCGGTGACTACCAAAGTCATAGGCAAGGGTGGTCAGGCCCTCGAAAAACTCACCAACATGCAATAGGCCAGCCCGTGAAGAAGCGACTTGCCCTGTGGTTCTGCGTGTTGATGCTGGTCGGCTGTAGCGAGCAGACCGACCTGTTCAGCGGTTTGTCTGAACAGGATGCCAACGACGTGATCGCCTCCTTGGGCGATTACCGGATCGACACGGGGAAGCGCACGGAAAAAAGCGGCATCGTCGTCTCCGTGGATCGTGCTGATACCAACCGCGCCATTCGTATCCTGGAGTCCGCCGGTCTGCCGCGCCGTGCCCGTACCAGCATCGGTGAAATCTTCAAGAAAGAGGGCGTCATCTCCACGCCGTTGGAGGAGCGGGCGCGTTACATCTATGCCTTGTCCCAAGAACTGGAGTCAACGCTGTCGCAGATCGATGGCGTCATCGTCGCCCGTGTACACGTGGTGTTGCCGGAGCGGGTTGCGCCCGGTGAGCCCGTGCAGCCGGCGTCGGCTGCGGTATTCATCAAACATTCGCAACGGCTGGAGCCGGATGCCGTGCGTCAGCGCATCCAGATGATGGTGTCCAGCAGCATTCCTGGCATGGCCGACACGGTCAGTGTCGACTCCGGAAAGTTTTCCATCGTCTTCGTACCGGCAGCGGCCTTCGACGACGCCGAGCCCCTGGTCAAGTTCGGACCCTTTCTGCTTGAGGAACACCAGCTGGGCTTCTGGCAGCGGGTCCTGTGGGGGGCGCCAGCGGTGCTGATACTGTTGCTGCTGATCATCGCTCTGGTCGCGCGTGCCGACTGGCGACAGGCGTTGTTTTCGCGATTTGCGCCGCGGCGCTCCACCACCTTGCCGAGCCGCACCTGATGGACGGGTTGGCAGCCGGCTGGATTCGCTGGTGGTATGCGGCCGGTGACCCCGCTTCCCCGGGATGGGCCGTCGGTGCCAACGCCGAGCACGTGGCCCTGGCCCTTCGCTCACCCATCAGCCGCCATGCGAACATTGCCGAAAGCCGCGGGGTGCGACTGGCGCAACCCCCGGAGCCCCACCAGGGGCTGTTGCGCTGGGTCGGTTTGTCCGAAGCCGAACAGGTCTTCACGCTGCATCTCGTCGAAGGCGTGTGCGCGTTGTCGCGCTCCTGCAACGCACTGCCAAGTGTTGACGAGCATTGGTGCCGCAGCCTGGCGAAGGCGTTACGCCCCGGCCTCTGGCTACCCGCCGAGCCGGTCGACGCGCGCCTTCTGCTGGGCGCCTGGGTCGGGCCGCAGCGCTGGGCAAGGGTACGGCTGCAGTGGCCCTCTGCAGCGCTCGACGGGCTTCCGCACGGGCTGCCGGGCCACCGTCTGGATACGCTCTGGTCAGCGGTTCTATGGCGCGTGGCGCGGGGAGGTGACCATGCTGGTCAAGCGTAGGCTGGCGGTGCCCGAGCAGATGCTGCACGAGCCGCTGCTGCGTCGTGAAACCATCGATGAGGTGCTGCGTGCCGAGCAGTTGCTCGAGCAGGCCAGGCAGCAGGCGGATGAACTGCTGCAGGCTGCAGAGCGGCAATGTCAGCAGTTTCTGCAAGACGCCCAGGCGGCTTTCTGGGAACAGGCGAATCTCCAACTGCAGGCTTTCGCCGACGAGCACGCGGCGCTTCAGCACGAGGTGCTGGCCAGTCTCGACCGCCTGCTGAGCCAGACCCTGAGTCGTCTGCTCGACGAGACGGACCTGCCCCAGCGTATCCACGCCGTGCTGCGCAATCTGGGCGCCAGTCCGGCTGCCCAGGCCACCGCCACGCTCAGTTGTCATCCGCAGCAGGCGCAAGCGGTGCGGGCCTGGCTGGACGCTTCGCCATTCGCCAGCCTGTGGAGCGTGCACGAGAGCCCCCAGCTCGGGTTGCAGGCGCTACGCCTGAGCCATGCCCAAGGGGCGCTGGAACTCGATTGGGACGGCTTGCGCAGCTCGCTCGCCGGCCAGCCAGCGGCGGATGCGGCGGCGCATTCATCGATGCATCCACATCAACAAGGAGATCAGGCATGACCAGTATCAACGCGTTACGCAACGGCTTGGACCGTGTCAACAAGGAGGCCAAGGAGGGAATGATGGATGCCCTGCACCAGGCCATGGACACGGCCAGCGTAGACGACATCAATGCATACAACGATGCGGCCCGCCGGGCGCAGTTGACCGGTGCGATGGTGGGCGAGGAACTGCGTGCCCAGCATGGCCTGACCAAAGCCATCATCGATGGCATACAGTGATTTCAGCCAGGCGTTCGCGGCATGGTGTGGCGAGGGGTATCCGGCAAGCCTCGAGTGCTGGGTCGATGATGCTTCGTTCCAGACGAGCCTGCATGGCGCAGGCCTGCGCTGTAGCCTGGAGATCTGTCAGGGCTGGGACCCCACGCGAATTGCCGTCTTGCTGGGTGAGGCAGGCGCTGGGCTGGCCTGTGGCTGCCGGGGAGCCCTGGCTTTCGATCCCCAGGCGCATGCCCTGATGCTGGTGGAGTGGTTACCGCTGCCCGTCCAGGCCGCACAGATTCTGACGGCCCTGGAAAACCTGGCCAACCAACGGGCTGCAATGCTCAGCCTGGCCAATGCTCGCACGTTCGATTTTACCGATTCCACCCCATTCAACCCGAAGGGCATTGAAGCCCGCTGACAGGAGTAACCGATGCGCAAGGCCCTGAGATGGCTACCGTGGTTGTATTTCGTTGTCGCGATGCCCGCACTCGCGCTCCCGCCGGAAAGCTGGAAGCGCACGGCCTACGCCTATGACGCTCAGCAGGCGGAGTTGATGACCGCGCTGGGTGATTTCGCCCGCGAGTTCGGCTTGGCCCTCGACATGCCGCCCATGGACGGCGTGATCGACGGGCGCATTCGCGCCGACAATCCCCAGGGGTTTCTCGACCGGCTGGGCCGCGAGTACCACTTTCAGTGGTTCGTCTTCAACGAGACCCTGTACGTCAGTCCCACCCAGGAACAGACCTCGGCACGCATCGATGTGTCCTCGGAGGCGGTCGACGACCTCGAGGCGGCGCTGAGCAAGATCGGCCTGCTCGATCCGCGCTTCGGCTGGGGGCTGTTGCCGGACGAAGGCGCAGTACTGGTACGCGGCCCGGCCAAGTACGTGCAGTTCATCCGAGACTACGGCGAAAAGGTCGAGGAGCCGGAAGAGGCGGAGAAGCAGGATGTCATCGTGTTCCCGCTCAAGTACGCCAACGTTGCCGATCGCACAATCCGCTACCGGGATCAGGAGTTGCAGGTGGCCGGCGTGGCACGCATTCTCCAAGAGCTGTTGGACGCCCGTGCGCAGACCGGCATGCGCGGCGCGGTGGATGCGGGGGCCAGCCTGAATGGGTTGCGGGCCGGCGCCGGCAGCCGCGACTCGTCCTCCCTGGTCCAGGACGCGCTAGCCAACTCGGGCCTCGAAGGCTCCGGCTATGGTCCTGATCTGGGGGCCATGATTGGCTTGGCGCCGGTACCATCCTCGAGTGGCAAGAGCCGCGAGCGAGGTGGCAAGATTCGTGTCAGCGCCGATGTGCGCAACAACGCGGTGCTGATCTATGACCTGCCGGCGCGCAAGGCCATGTACCAGGGGCTGATTGCCCAGCTGGACGTGCCGCGCAATGTGATCGAGATCGATGCGGTGATCCTCGACATTGATCGCAACGAGCTGGCGGAGCTGTCCAGCCGCTGGTCGCTCACGGCCGGCAGTGTGACGGGCGGTGCCAACCTCCTCCAGCCAGGCGCACCCTCGACGCTGTTTATCCAGGATGCCGGGCGCTTCTCCGCCGACCTCCGAGCGCTTGAAGGCAATGGCGCTGCCTCGATCGTCGGCAATCCGTCGATCCTGACGCTGGAAAACCAGCCGGCCGTCATCGATTTCAGCCGCACCGAATACCTCACCGCACTGGCCGAACGTGTCGCCAATATCGCACCCATCACCGCTGGCACCAGCCTGCAGGTGATTCCACGTTCGCTGAACCACAACGGTCGCTCCCAGGTTCAGTTGATCGTCGATATCGAAGATGGGCAGATCGTCGAATCGCAGATCAAGGACGAACAGCCGTCCGTGCGTCGTGGCAACGTCAGCACCCAGGCGGTGATCGCCGAGCACGGCTCCCTGGTGATCGGCGGTTTTCACGGCGTGGAGGCCAATGACCGGCTCAACAAGGTTCCACTGCTGGGCGATATTCCCGTCATCGGCAAGCTGCTCTTCCAGTCGCGCAGCCGTGAATACACCCAGCGCGAGCGGCTGTTCATCCTCACCCCGCGGTTGATCGGTGACCAGGTCAATCCAGCGCGCTACGTGCAGCACGCCAACCCCCATGACCTCGATCGCCAGCTCAAGGAAGTGCAGGCGCGTCGCGGTGTCACCGACCGGCCGACGCGCAACGATGTTCGCCAGGCATTCGAAAACCTGGTCGCCGGCACGCTGCCGCAGGGCTTCAGTGCTGCCAGGGCCTCGTTTCAGCACAACACCCTGTGTCGGTTCGACCCAGGGCTGACGGTCAATGCCGAGCACTCCCAGTGGTTCGTCCGCAAGGACTGGGGCGTGGCGGTGGTGGCTGTGCGCAACGACTCGGATATGCCCATGCGTATCGACGAGAGCCAGTGCGGCGGTCGCTGGGTCTTGGGCGTGAGCGCCTGGCCGCAAGCTTGGCTGCAGCCGGGCGAGCAGAGCGAGGTTTTCATCGCCATGCGCCAGGCCAAGGCCCTCGACCCTTCCCTCGAACTTCGCCCCTCGCTGCTAAGCGATAAGGAACCATGATGATGTTTCGCGTATTGGCCGTTGTGTCGATTGTCGGCGTGCTGGCAGGCTGTGCCAGCCCCAAAGGTTGTTCAGGTCAGGCGTGCAAGCGTCCTGACTCCACCCCCAGGAGCCTGGTGATCTGGTGGCCCGACGACATGCGCCAGGGGCTCAATGAGCAGGATCGCCAGCGCGACCTGGACTACACCGTCACGCCGCTGGAGAACTGAGCATGATGCAGACCTCGGAAAAGCGCACCTTCCTCGAACACGCCGCTGCCGAGCGCGGCGCGGTTTGGCCGCTTGCTTCCGGGGTAGCATTCATCAGTCGCCGTGATCACCGATGCTGGGGCGTTGCGTTGCACGTGGAGGTGGAGGCCCTGGGCCCCGATCAGCTGCGTGCCACCCTGGCGCGGCGTTTTTGCGAGGCGGATCGCTACGATCAGTTCTTCCTGTTTCTCAACCTGCAGCGAGAGTTGGTGGTCTGGCACGCGGCGCCCGTAGAGGATACCGACATCGTCTCCCTCGACCACATCTGCCAGGAGCAACTCGCCCTCGTAGGGCTGGAGCACCTACCATGACGGCTCTCGCGGCGCTCGCTCACCGCTCCGCGCATACGTCCTCAGTGCCGCGCGATCCCCGTGTCAACGCTCGCCGCTCAAGTCAGTGATCGGCAGGTCGACGCACCAGCAACATTGCTCATGGCCAAGCCTTTGGGACGTCGGGCGCCTCGCTCATCCGATGCCGCTTTTGGGCAGCGGGTGAATCCTGATTCTGATGGCGAGGACGTTGATCAATACCTGATGCGCCATCCTCCAGCCGCCTGACCCGAGGCTCTGTTCGGTGCCCGAGCAGCAAGCCGCAGTCAGCTGTTCAGGGCATGCTCACAGGTGATCGGTACGAATGACCTGGTCGTCGACCTCATCGAGCTGCTTCACCAGTTGGTAGATCTGCGCCACCATTTCCAGCGTGGCCCTGGGGATGTAGCGGCCGGTGCGGGTCTTGTACAGGGTGCGTGCCAGCCACACGCTCTGCACCACCGGCACCTTGGCGAGCTTGGCCTGGGCGATCAGTGCCAGGGCGCCGTCGTCTTCGCCCTTGCAGTGGATCATCGGCAGGGGCGTTTTGCCGGGCCGGTAGAACAGCGCGACGGCGTAGTGGGTCGGGTTGACCACCAAAACGTCGGCCTCCTGCACCGGGCGCGGCGCGGCTTCGGGTTCCTGGTTGAGAATCTCGAAGGCGAACTGGCGCCGCTGGCCCTTGACGTGGGGGTCGCCCTCGGACTGTTTGTATTCCTTCTTGATATCGTCGTGGCTCATGCGCAGGCGCTTGGCATGGAAGAATTTCTGCAGACCGAAGTCGATGGCCGCCAGCACCAGCAGCAACCCCAGGGTGATGCGCAGAATGTGGCGGAACACCTGCAGCAGCGACTGCCAGTAGGTGTCGAGATCGGAATTGGCCAACAGGATCAGCGTTCCCAGTTCCGGCTCGAGCAACAGGTAGAGGGTGTAGCCAATGATGATGGCCTTGAGTACGCTCATCAACAGGTTGGAGAGGTTCTGCCCGGAGAACATCTGTTTGAGTTGCGCGAAGGGGTTGAGCTTGTTGAAGTCGACTTTCAGTGCCTTGGGCGCGAACAGGAAACCGAACTGCCCCCAGCCAGCAGCCAGGCGCATCAGCATCGCCAGGCCGACGCTCAAGGCGAGAAAGGGCAGCATCACCGCGATGGCTTCGGTAACCAGTTGTTCGACGATCCGCTCGAAGGGTTGCTGGGTAGCATTGACCGACAATTCCATCAACTGCTTGAGGCTGTCCATGCTGCTGTTCGCCAGGCCCAGCGTCACCTCGCTGACCAAAAGCAGGATCAGCAGCTTGCTGACATCCTGGCTCTGCGCGATCTGCCCCTTCTCACGGGCATCGCGCAACTGTTTGGGTGTGGCTTTTTCGGTCTTTTCACTCACGGCTCCGGTACCCCTACGATGTGCTGGAGCAGATCGCTGATCACCCTCAGGTGCTGCAGCTCACCGCTGCCCAACTCAAGCAGCGTCGGCAGGTAGATCAGCAGGAAGGCGATGCCGGCGATGCTTTTGGCGGGCATGGCGAGGATGAACACATTGAGCTGTTGTGCGTACAGGCTGATGATCGCCATCACCGCTTCGATCAGCAGCAGTACCGCGATGAAGGGCGCGGCGTACAGCAGCATGTGGTGCAGCGTGCGGCTCAGTTGTTCGAGCAGGATGATCAGGCCGTCCTGGGTAAGAGTCGGCAGCCAGGCCGTGGGTGGCCAGATCAGGTAACTGTCCCAGATCACCTGCAGGATCAACGGCAGCCCGCCGATCACCATCAGCAGCATGATCATCGCCTCCTGAAACAGCATGCCCATGGGGGTCACGTCCGGCCCCAGTGCGGGGTTGATCTGCCCACCGCTCAGGGCGCCGCGCTGGCTGTCGAGCAGGGCGCCCACCGAGGCGAACATCCAGAACGGCATGTACAGCAGCACGCCCAGCAGGGCGCCCAGAGCCACTTCCTTGAACAGCAGGCCAAGTATCCAGCCCAGGTTCGAGTCCTGGCCGTCCAGCGCCGCACTGATCGACGGCGCCGGGATCAGGGCCACGGCAATGACCACCGCGTAGCGCAGGGGGCCCTTCAGGTACCTGAAGCAGAAAGCGGGTACCAGAAACATGCAGGGCACCAGGCGCGCTGCTGCAAGGCCGATGCCTTGCAGCAGCTCGAAGGCGCTTTGCATGTCCCAGGGCATCTAGCGGGGCCCGCCTGTCCGGGCGATCAGGTCGAAGGCCATGTTGATGAACTGGATCAGTTCCAGGCCGACCCAACGGCCGGTCATGGCCAGGGTGAGGCCGACGGCGGCCAGCTTGAGGCCGAACGGCAGGGTCTGATCCTGCATCTGCATCAGGGCCTGCAGCAGCGAGGTGACCACCCCCACCAGTACCGCCACGGCCAGCGGCGGAGCGGTGAGGATGACGACCAGGAACATGCCTTGCTTGAACAGTGCCAACGCTTCCATGGCGACCTCACAGGTAGGAAAGGAACAGGCTGTCGATCAGCTTCGTCCAGCCATCCACCAGCACGAACAGCAGCAGCTTGAGTGGTAGCGAGATGGTCATCGGCGACACCATCTGCATGCCCAGTGCCAGCAGCAGGTTGGAAACGATCAGATCGATGACGATGAAGGGGATGTAGATCAGGAAGCCGATCTTGAAGGCGGCCTGCAGCTCGGACAGCACGAATGCCGGGATGGCCAACAGCAGGTCGCTCTTGCTGGCGCTCTCGGCCATCTCCTTGGGCCACATGCGATGGGTGTTTTCCAGCAGGTGGGTGAGCACGTCTGGGTCGGTGTTATGGGTCATGAACTGCTGCAGCGGGTCGATGATGCCGCCAGCGCTTTCCTGCAGACTCTGGGTGGTGGACATGTCCAGTGGGTTCTGGTCCAGGCGCTTCTGGACCTCGTGGGCCACCGGGGCCATGACGAACATTGTGGCGGCGAGGGCGATACCGTAGATGGCCATGTTCGGCGGCACCTGCTGCACGCCGATGGCGTTACGGGTGATCATCAGGGTCATGGCGATCTTCAGGAATGCTGTGCAGACGATCAGCAGGAAGGGCACCAGCGACAGTGCGCCAAGGAACAGCGCCAGGAGGACCGGGTTCATCCCGTCCAGAATCATGTCAGCGACGCCATGCGAGTGATCTGCAGGCCCAGGCGGCCGCCCACGTCGACCAATTCGCCCTCGGCGACCACCTGCTCGCCGCTGCATAGCCAGGCCTGCCCCGGCGTGACGCCCTGCACCTCAAGCACCGCGCCATGGTCGAGCCGTTGCAGTTGTTCCAGGCTCAGGCTCAGTGAGCCACAGCGCAGCGTCAGGGCCAGGGGCAGATGCGCAAGGGGCGAAAGAGTCTGCTGGTCAGCCGAATTCTCGGGGGCCGTATCGGTCGACTGCTGCGCCGCTGCCCAGGCCTGCTGCTCGTCGTCGGCCCCGTCGACTGCCGCCTCGTCCGTATCGTCGGGCGTAATGGGCGCTTGTTGGGCGTCGGGTTGTACCGCCAGGTCCGGTCGCTCATCGAGGTAGGCGGCTTCACTGGCTTCATTGGCATAGGGTGTTTCCAGGGTCGGGTCAGTGCTCGTCATGCTCATGGCCGTCGATTTCCAGGTTCAAAAGGAGGCGTGTTCCGCATACTGTCGTCTGCCCGCGCCAGCGCTGGCCGGCGAGCGCCAGCACACCGTGGCCCTCGCAGTCGAAATGCGGGTCGCTTGGCACCACCACGTCTCCCGGGCGCAGTGAGGCGAGTTGTTCCAGGGTCAGCTCGCTGCGGCCCAGGATCAGCGGCTCGTGCACCTGCAGGGCGGTCGGAAAGGGGCGGTGAAGCGGGTGCCAGAACGGCGCCTGCAACAAGCCCAGCAGGGTGCCCGCGGCGGCCGTCAATTGGCCGTGGGCGACTTCCTCGCCCAGCGTCACGCGTAGGGCGCAGCGCATGTGCAGGTCCGCCGACGGGGCGCTTTCACGTATCGACAACGGAGCCAGACAGGTGCTTATCGCCGGGCTAAGCTGCTGACTGATCACCTGCCAGTACCAGGCCTGGGGGGCACCCGCGATGCTTACCGGCAGCTCACCCAGCAGGCTGAGCAGGGCGCCGGCATCGCTCAGGTGCAAGGCCCCCAGAGCGCTGTCGAACCAGGTGCCGGGGGCGGCCTGCGCTTCGGCTGGCAGGGGCGTCACGCGCAGCTCGCCGCTTAGCCCCCTGGCCTGAAAGGTCGCCCTCAGCCCCGCGCCCAGGGCCCGGCTGGCTTGCGCCTGCAGGGGGGCCAGCTGGCGAAGAACTAGCGCGCTCATGCCAGCGCCTCATCGACCAGCGTCAGGCGAATCGGGCTGCCCATGGCCTCGGCCAGCGCCGCCTCGCAGGCGCTGCGCTGGCCGCGCAGGCGCTCGAAGGTTTCCCGGCGGGCGCAACCCAGCTCCACCTCCCATTGATCGTCGCGCTTGCCGGCGCGTACCTGAATCCGGCCCAGGTTGGGCATCAGCAGGGTGGCCGTGAACGCGCCTGGAGGCGCGATGGGCAACCGTTGCGCCAATTCGTCGACCAGCTGGCCCGCGGCGGCATCGGGCTTACCGGCCGCGGCGGTCTGGCCGCCTCCCAAACCTGAGCCCTCGTCCGATACCGCCTGCGCCGGCTGGATCAGTTGGGCGAACACCAGCCCGTCGGCCATCAACGCCGACGGCGACAGGTCTAGGCCCTGGGTGAGCATGCGCAGGTCAATATCACCACGCCGTAGCGGGCCGCCTTGCTGGAGCCTGGCGGCGGCAGGTTGCGCCTGGGCCGGGCTGGGGGTTGCCGGCGGGGTGGGTGGCTGCGGCCGTCGAGGCGCCGCGGCGGTTTCAGCTTTCATCGTTCAGGGCCTCGTTAAGGCAAGCGAGTTTTTCCACGGCGCGCTGCGCCTGTCTGGCCTGGTTGCTGGCCTGCTGCAGCTGGGCCTGATGGGTCTCGAGAAGGGCCTGCTGCTGATGGACCTCATGGCGTAGCGTGGCCAGGTGGTCGAGCATGCGGCGCTCGCGATCATGCCAGCGGCCGACCTCCTCGAACCCCATGCACTGCTGCAGGTGCTGGCTGGCCAGTTGTGCACGGCGGGCGTGCTGCTCCTCGGTTTGCCGCGTGAGCCGCGCCTCGACGTTCTGCAGTTGTTCGTGACTGTTTTCCAGGTTTTGCTGCGCTTCGCGTTGCTGGCGCTCGGCACGTGCCTGGCGATGCTGGCGCAAGGGTTTGAGCAGAGCGATGGCCTGCTCCAGCGACGCGCGTTGCGGGTCGATTTCCAGATCGTTTTCCATGCTCACTCCGGTAAGGCATCGGTCAACTGGTTCAACGCCACCAGCGTGTCCTCCAGGGGCCACGGGCCGCGCAGATCCTGCTGCAGGAACTGGTCGATGGCGCCGTTGAGCTGTACGGCGCAATCGGTGACCGGATCGGCCCCGGCCTGGTACTCGCCCAGGCGCAACAGCATCTCGACCTGGCGGTAGGCGGCCATGAGCCGGCGCAGGCGGTTGTTGGCGCGCTGATGCTCGCGACTGGCCACGTTGCTCAACACCCGGCTGATGCTGGCCGGCACGTCGATTGCCGGGTAGTGGCCACGCTCGGCCAGCTTGCGTGACAACACGATGTGGCCATCGAGCAGCGAGCGCACCTCGTCGGCCACCGGGTCGTTCATCGAGTCCTGTTCGATAAGCACGGTGTACAGGGCCGTGATCGAGCCGACTTCACTCATTCCCGCCCGCTCCACCAGTTGCGGCAGCAGCGTGTACACCGAGGGTGGCAGGCCGCCACGGCCCAAGGGTTCGCCGGCGGCAATGCCGATTTCGCGCTGAGCACGGGCGAATCGGGTCAGGGAGTCGATCAACAGCAATACCTTCATACCGCGGGCTCGGAACGCCTCGGCAATGGCCGTGGCCGTGAAGGCTGCGCGTGCTCGTTCCATGCTGGACCTGTCGGAGGTGGCACAGACCAGCACCGAGCGTTTGCGCAGCGTCTCGTCCAGTTCGTGGTCGAGGAACTCGCGCAGTTCCCTGCCGCGTTCGCCAATCAGCCCGAACACGATCACGTCGCACCCCATGTTGCGCGCCAGCTCGGCCATCAGGGTGGTCTTGCCGCAGCCCGCGCCCGCGAACAAGCCCACGCGCTGGCCCTCGCCGAGCAGCAGGGCGCTGTCGATAGCGCGGATACCGGTGGTCAGCGGTCGGCTGATCCGCGGGCGCTGGGTGGGCGGCAGGGCCGCGCTGATGACCGGTAGTGTCTGGCGGGTATCGCTGGGGCCAGCGAAGGCGCCCTGGGCGTCGCCCAGCAAGGGCCGGCCGAAACCATCGAGCACGCAGCCCAGCAGGGTTTCATCAACGCCGATGCGGTGGGCGATCCCCAGCGGGCGTATGGCGGCTCCGACCTGAATGCCCTCCGGGGTACCGAGGGCGCTGAGCAAGGTGCAGTCCGGTGTGAAACCGACGATCTCGGCGAGAATGTGGCTGCCATCCGCCTTGATCACCTCGCACAGATCGCCCACCTTGGCCGCCGGTACCTGGCACTCGAGCAGGATGCCGCTGACCGCCGTCACCTTGCCGCTCACGCGCACGGCGCTAAAGTCGTTCAGGCGCGCCGCCTGGCGCTGCTCCCACTCTCGCAGGGCCGGCAGCAGGGCAGTCACCAGCTCACCTCCAGGCGTTGCTCGCCATCGAACTGGATGCGGCCGTTGTCGATCTGCACCAGGCGGATACCATCGATGCGGTCGCCGATGTACATGCGTCGCCCATCGGCCATCACCAGGTGGCCATTGCTGCCGCCGATAATCTGGGTGATCGCGAAGGGGAGACCGCCGTTGCCATTGAACACCTGGTCGTCGATGCGAAAATCCACCCGGTGATCCTGCTTGAAGCGCTGCAGCATGCGCTGGTAAACCTGCATGCTCTCGTCCTTCAGGCTACCGCTCAACACCAACCCCTGATCATCGTGTTCCAGGCTGACAGCGCCGAGCATGCGCTCGCTAAGCATGGTCTTGAGCAGCCGGGCAGCGCTCTGCTGATCGAGGGCTGCCGGTTGCGCTTGTGCAGGGGCCGCAGGCGTGGCGAGCGGCGAGGCGACTGAAGAGGCGGCTGGAGAGTCACTCGGCGTCAGTGTCGCGCTGCTCAGGCTCCAGGCGCTGCCCACCACGCCCAGCAGCACCCCCAGCGTGATGCAGGCGCCGCGGCTGAGTAAGGTGCCGCGCGGCGACGATGCAGCGGGCCCTGGCGTCTCGTTGCCCTGAGCGCCTTGCGCGCCATCGTCGGGGGCGATGACTGGCAGGTTCGTCCAGGGGGCCTCGGCAGGCGTGAGGGTCAGCCAGACCGAACCCAGTGCGAACTGGGCATGGGGCTGCAGGTCGGCCAGCGGATGGCCCTCGATATCCAGCGGGTGAGCGTCGGCCGCCTCCAGGCGCCAGCCTTCGCCGTCGCGCCGTAATTGGCAGTGGCGAGGGTGCACGCCTGCATCGTGCAGCGCGAGGTCCAACTCATCGTTGGCGCCGATTGCCCAGTGGTCACCGATCAGCGGCAGTGCCGCGCCCTGGTGAAGGCCGTTCAGCACCCGCAGTTCAAACAGGTCGTTACCGGAATCGTTCATGCGTATTGCTCGCTCTCTAGGGCCGCTGTTTCCTCCAGTTCGAAGCGGCCGAGGACCTTGACCTGTGCCGAGCTGCTGATCTCCGCGAAGGACAGCACGGGCACGTGATAGAACTCCTCTTGCAGAAGAATGCGCAGGGGGCTGCGCAGATCCTGAGGAACCA
Source organism: Pseudomonas sp. PA15(2017) (assembly GCF_001945395.1). GTDB lineage: Bacteria > Pseudomonadota > Gammaproteobacteria > Pseudomonadales > Pseudomonadaceae > Aquipseudomonas. Next base: position 115,331 of record NZ_MSXV01000010.1, read on the forward strand.
GCAGCACGGCGCGCTTCCTGGCACGCTGTGGAAAGGCCATGTGCAGGTGCTGGAGCAGCAACTGGCTGGTCGCATCACTGAGTGCGAAGAAGGTTTCGGTTTGCGTCTGGCGCAGGCCGTCGCGCAGAACACCCTCGCTCTCGGGGGTCAGCAGCCAGACCTCCAGGCCTTCTGCCGTGGCGTACTGGTGGTAGATCTGCGACTTCAGGGCGATGCGTACGTAATTCACCAGCATGGCGATGTCGCGTTCGTACTGGCCGTGCTCGACCAACGTTTCGGCGATCACCCGCACCGAGCGCAGTGGCACGCACTCGGCGGCCAGCCCCTGCAGCACCGCTGCAAAGCGCGCCAGTGGCAGCACCCGGAGCATTTCCTGGGCGAGTTCGGGCTGCTCGGACTCCAGCCAACCAAGGATCGCCTTGGTCTCCTGCAGGCCGATGAACTGCGGTGCGCAGGCATGCAGGGTGCGCTCCATGCGCTCGATGATCAGGGTGGCGGCGCTGATCTGTTCCAGCTCCGTGTTGTGCAGAACCGGCGAGTCGGCGGGCATCCAGACCCATTGGCCCTCCTGGCGCTCGACGCTGCCGGGAATTAGCTCGTCGAGTTCGAGCTCGTCTAGGGCCTCGGCATCGACGGCCACGTGGCTGTGGCTGAGCGTGGCGCGCATCATCGGCACTTCGTACACCGAGAAGCGGAATTCGTCCTCGGGGATGTGCTCCGACTGCTCGATGATGAACGAGGGCAGGGTCAGGCCGTACTGCACCACCAGGCGATTGCGGCGTTGACGGATCTCGCTGACGATCGCGGCGATCTGCTGCGCGTCCTGGTTGGGGTGGAACTGCAAGACGAACTGGCGGCTGGGGTTGAAGGTGCGCAAGTCTTCGTCACCGTTGAGCTCCGGCGCCACCCACTGGGCTTGCTCGTCCTCCGGTTGCGGTTTGTCGCGGTAAATCTGCAGCACGCCGCCGCACCCGCAGATCAGGGCGATGGTGATGAATATCCCGGTCGGCATGCCGGGCAGTGCGGCGAAACCGAGCATGGCCACCGCCGAGATGATCCACACCTTGGGCTGGCTGGTCAGTTGCTCGGCGATTTCGCGGCCGATGTTCGATTGCGGCGTCGGGTTGCCGTCCGGCACGCGAGTGATCACGATGCCGGCGGTGACCGAGATCATCAGGGCGGGTATCTGCGAGATGAGGCCGTCACCGATGGTCAGAATGGTGTAGATGTGCAGGGCGTCGCCGGCACTCATGTTCATCTGCATCACGCCGATGCTGATGCCGCCGATCATGTTGATGGCGATGATGATCAGCCCGGCAATGGCGTCGCCCTTGACGAACTTCATGGCGCCATCCATCGCCCCGAACAGCTGGCTTTCCTTGGCGAGTTCCTCGCGTCGGGCACGGGCATCCTGCACGCTGATCAGGTTCGCGCGCAGGTCGCTGTCGATGGACATCTGCTTGCCGGGCATGGCGTCCAGGGTGAACCGCGCGCCGACTTCGGCGACCCGTTCCGAGCCCTTGGTGATGACCATGAAGTTGACCACCGTGATGATCAGGAAGATCACCGTGCCCACCGCCAGGTTGCCGCCGACCACGAATTCGCCGAAGGCTTCGACGATGTGGCCGGCGTCTTGGTCCAGGAGGATCAAGCGTGTGGTCGAGATCGACAGGGCCAGACGGAACATGGTGGTGATCAGCAGCACCGCCGGAAAGGTAGAGAAGGCCAGTGGCCGCGGCAGGTTCATCGCCAGCATGATCAGCAGGCAGGAAATACAGATGTTGATGGCGATCAGCACGTCGATCAGCCAGGTCGGCATGGGGGTTATCATCATGAAGATGATCGCCAGCACCACGAAGGCCCCGACGATTTCCGAGCGCCGCATGGCCGCCAGGGCGAGCTGGTTGGCGACATGGATGAGGTAGGTCATCAGGCCATCGCCTCCTGCAAGCGGCGCTGTTCTTCATTGACCAGCGCAGTGGACAGCAGCAACAGGTTATCGAGGGCTTTCTGCCGGCTCTTGTTGTCGTTCCAGTTCATGTACTTCAGCTCCTTGAGCAGGGCCAGCAGGCGATTGACCAACGCCAGCTGGTGTTCGAGCTGGCGGCCGCCGACTTCCTGCACCAGTTGCAGGGTTTCCTTGGGTTGCATGCCGTCGCTGATGAGTTGCTGCAGAACCTTCACGAATGCCGAGGTCTTCATCTCGAACCCCGGGTTCTTGGCCAGCATTTCGTTACGCATGTGGGCGCAACTGCCATAGAACTGTTTCAGAAAGGTGGTGCGCTCGATGTTCTTCAGCGCTTCGTGTTGTTGCTTGGGCCTGGCGGTGGTCACCAGGTGGTTGGTTTCAACCAGCAGGTCGCTGAGCTGGGCGTCGAAGCCGTGGTCACCGTCGCCGTCGCCGTCTTCCCGTTCGCTGATCATCCGGGTCAGTTCCAGCAGATTTACCTGGCCGTTTCCTGACAGGCTGCGTGCGCTCTCGCGGCGCCGCGGGTCGGCAACTGCCGACGCGAACGATACCCGCGAGCGCAGTGACCGAGCCTGCTGGCTGTGCTGTGCAGCGAACTGCAGTCTCAGTGCCTGCAGCTTCCTGGCTTCCTCGAACGAGCGCGCCTGCTGCGCCTGGCGTTCGGCAATGCGCAGCAGGCTCAGCGCCTGGCCGAGGTCGTTCCGCGAACTATCGAGCATCTGCCGGAAACCGCCGTCGCTACGGGCGCTCTGGCGCAACAGGTCGGCCTTCGACTCCAGGGTCGTGAGCAGCTGTTTGTACAGCTTGTACTGCAGGACTTTCTGCGACTGCAGTTGCAGGGCCTTGAAGCGCAGGTTGCGCTTGTGCAGGCGGATGCTGACCTGACTCAGCTCGGCATTGAAGCTGGAAACCTGCTGCGCCGTGGTGCCTGCCGCCTGCGCGCCACCCTGTTGCCCAGGCGTGCCCGAGGGCCCCGCCGATCCCGGTGTGATCGGCGGCAGGCGCGTGGGCGCAGTAGCGGATTGAGCACGGTTGATCATGGCGCAGCCTGGAAGAACGAATGCTCAATGAGTGGCGTGGGAGCCGAACCGGTTCCCCGGATTGCCGTGTGCAGAAATTGGTTCGGGAAACTGTCCGCTAGCGCAGGATCTTGCTCAAGGTGACACGGTGCTCATTCGCTATTTACTTATAAATCATGGGCTTATAGCGGCTAATTGAGATGGCATGCATGTAGCTACAGCTCCTGCTCCCTACACAGGAGAATCTCATGTCCGCTAATCTCGCTCTTCGCCACGCCACCTCTCTGCCCGTAAGCCGCACACCCAGCGCCATTCGCCAGTTGACCCAGGCCCAGGTGCAGAAGCTTCGTGCCTTCGTGCACAAGCGCGTGATGAACCCCGACGATGCCGATGACATCCTGCAGTGCACGTTCTTCGAAGCGTTGCGCAACGAGCACAAGTTTCAACACGCCAGCAAACCGGAGACCTGGCTGTGCGGCATCGCCCTGAACCTGATCCGCAATCATTTCCGGCGCACCTACAACCAGCCTTATCAGGAGAGCCTCGACGACCAGACCAATGTGGCGCACGAGCAGCACATCGACATTGGTCAGTGCGTTGACGGAAGCCGGCAGTTGCAGCGCACGGTGGAAGCCATCCAGACATTGCCCGCAGCCATGCGCCAGGTGATCCATGTCAGCCTGGTGATGGATGGCAATTATCAGGAAACGGCGCAGAGCCTTGGCGTACCGATTGGCACCGTGCGCTCGCGGCTGTCGAGGGCGCGGGAGCAGTTGCGTCGCTCGATCGATCCGTTTGCCTGAAGCCATGGCCTGACGACATGTATCTAAGCATCAGAGATGCATGCCGTCAGGCAGTTGGGTTTTATTTGGCGGATTGCTGGCTGAGTTGATAACAGCACAACCTCAAAGGTATCTAGGGCTCGGCCTAGTCGTTCGGGGCCTTGCCTAATCAGATCTTGTCAGCGACCTTGCGCACCTTCTCCGGCGCAGCTTCGGTGTTGGAAAGTTGATTGGTGTAAGCACCGATGAACATCTGTACCGGGTTCAATTTACCTTTCTTGAGCCCGTCCACGGCTCCCACGATGGCGTCCTTGAAGGTATTGGCATATCCACTCAAACCTCCTTTGAGTGCCCCCAGGAAGCCATCCTCATCCTTGGAGTCGCCAACACCCTTAAGGGTGTTGCTGAGGATGGGAATAAACCACAACTTTTGTGCCGCAGAGCTCACGAATCCCTTGAAGCCGCTCTTGTTGGTGCCATCTTCATACACATAGGGATCTTTTGTCTTATCGAGGCGGTGATCGTCCTTCAGGGCACCGTAACCTTTTTCGGTAAAGTCCTTCCAATTGCCTGCGGGAGTACCATGGCGGGCGTCACCGTCCTTGGTAATCCCGTAAAGATCGCCTTTGCCGCTGACCTTCTCTCTGGAGTCACCGCCGGCAGTCTTCGAGGTGTCGATCCAGTTCAAAACCTTGGCTGCATTGTAGGCCGCGTCGGCTCTTGCCTTAGGATCCTTGTTGTTCTCGGTCCAGTCGCCCAGCTGCTTGTACGCCCCCTCGTGATTAATGTCCTTCTGGTTGCCGAGATTTTTCAGAATGGGGTTGGCATTGATGATTTCCTCGGCACTTCGTGTATCACCGGCAGGTCGACCTGTGGCTGCCGTTGGCTTGCTCTTGATCTCCTTCTCCGTCTCTTTGATGGAAGCATCAGGGTTCTTGACCTGCAGAGCCGCGACATCGCCGGTTTTTCCACCCGTGGCTGGTCTCTCGCTACCGGTAGTGGCGGTAGGCATCAACGCGGTTGGCTGTCCCGCGCCTAGCATTTGCGCAGAACCATTGTGCAGCTTGGACGTGACCTGTTCCGTGGCCTGTTGAACCAACAGTTTTGCAAGTGTTTTAGCCACTGTGCTTAGTGCCTGGTCAAGAAGGCTTTGCTTGGAGCCACCGTGGCTGTTGTGACACCGCTGTTGGTCAAGACCGTTACGTGGGCCGGCGCTGGGGCTGCCAAATGACAGTGGTTTGTTGAGCGGGCCAAAGTTTACGCTGGCATTGCCCGTGTCTGGCTTGTTTTTACCTGGGGACTTCGCAGCCCCCTCTCGTGCAGGTAAGCCATTAGCTGCGTTACCCGGGTTGTTAAAAGTGGGTTGCTGTCTGTGTGACGGTGCTTTGATCATCATCGCTCTCCGCATTTTCTTTGCATGGGGATTGGTATTTGGTCGAGTGGCTGCTCGACGAATGGGGTCAAGTAGTTGTGTGGTAAGCCCGGGGGATCGGTTCCTTGGGCTGCCTTGGCCATCGTTTAGCCAGATGGGCTGTCGACGTTGTGGAGGGCGATTGGCGTGCCGGCGAGTAACTGCAATTTCAGCCTGCTGGCAACGCCGTATTCGAGATCGTGTCAGTCGCTCCTTCGCATGAGGCGTTCGACGTGATCGTTAGGCTGTCTGGCCGAAATCAGTCATGGCGCTCAAGTGAGCCAGACTGGTAGCGGGGTTGGCTTCAACGGCCCGGAATCAATTCTCCTGTGTTGCCGGCCGAGGCGATGTTTCTGCACATCGTGGCTCAGGACGATGGGTGGTCGGATAGCGGCATTCTGTTCCCGATCATCCGTGCCGATTCACTAGGAACCTGGCGCTGCCGGGAGCACACGGCAGCGGCGTGTGTGTGGGCACATTGGCTCTGGGCGTTCTTGCGGATGGAGCGAGACTGACAGGCATGACCCGTGCGCCTTTACGGCATTGGGCTTGTTTAGGGAGATATGTTTGCCGCTGAGCTGGCTGGAGGCTCTTGATCAGTGGGGTCATTGCTCGGGTAGAGGCCTGAGTACAATCGCCTTCTCGTCAATGGTGGGACAAGCATACTGATCGTTCTTCTACCACCCTCACGCTAGCAGGGCAGCTCCTGCGCCAGGGCTTGGAGCTGCCTGGCACCAGTTTCAATGTGACCACTCGGAGCCGCTTGCCTGAATTCAATCACCGAGCCGAGAGATATGTCCTCATGCATCAGGTCTTTCACCGGTAACCCTCGTTGTCAGAATCAGCGCGTCGCTTAGGCGGACGTTTACACCACTGGGCGTGTCCGGTCCGCCTGCGAGCACTCAAGAGTGCAGCGAAGGTCACGTAGTTGTCTTGCTACGGCCTTTGCCCTTTACACCAGGATTCGAGGTCATTTCGATGTCCGGCTGGTCTTGCGGCTTTTCACTCAGGTTCTTTTCAAGTTTCATCTGCGCGGCAACCAGCGATTGAGGTAATGCTCGTAGTACGCCAGTGGCCGCTGTATGGATTGAGGTGGCCACATCCGCTGCATTACCAGCCAGCCCCAGGTCGGCATCCTGCAGACCCTGACGATCCTTGCGTGATTGTTCGTTGGGATCGGTGATGTTTTTCCACGGCAGCATCTGACGGTCGGTACCTTTGACTCCACTGGCTGTCGCTGCGGCTTTGGCCGTGGCCCCGACGTTGGGCAGGAACGAGGAGAGGATGGCCGGGGACGCGATGAGGTCGACGAACATTCTGCCGATTTTTTGTTGAACGCTGTCATCGTCCAACAGATCCCTCACTGAACCGAGACCGACGTTGGAAATGTACTCACCCTGGATGGCACCGAACACCTTGCCAATCGTGTCACCGGCACTGTCACCTTTCCAGAACTGTATGTCCTGCAAGACTTTGTTACCCAACTGGCTCATGGTTTGTGCTTGGGTATTACCCAGCGTGTGAGTAGGGATCTTGTCTGGGCCCCAGGTGTTCCGATATTTGGCAAGTGGCTGGATGCCCCCCGCCGTCAAGCCCGCCAAGCCTGAGGTCGTCGCGCGCGCGATCAGACTATCGGAAATCAAGTCAGTGAATTCCACCAGTGCGGTTTTCACGAAGTTGGCCCCACCGAACGACTCAAAATACTCATGGTCACCAGTCAGCGTGCCAAAATAATGGTTGCGCTGTTCCCGCTTGAAGCCGGCACGATCCTTTTCGACCAAGGATTGTTCGTGATCGAGTGCCTCGTCGTCACGCACTACCTTACGTCCATCCACTGAAATAACTCGCGGGGCATCCGGTAATACCTCAGTGGGGTCTACTTTGACCACTGCGCTGGTGAACAGTCGATCCACGCCGTTCTGCACCAGCGCACGCGGGCCATCGCTCACCACCTTGTGCGCTATACCGAGGTTGAGCCCTGCGAGTGAACCTTGCGCAGCAGGGTGTATTTTGCCGTCCATGGCCATGTTGGCCGCATTGCGGGCCAGGCCGAAGTGCAGAAACGAAGCGACCCCCTGAGGGATCCCCCCACCCATGAATACTTGTGTCTGCTTCACCTTGTCGGCCTGATCGGCTTTAAGCTTGGCAACACGCTCGTCCACACGGATATTGTTCATCGCCGGTTTGAGCATTTTTTCAAGTGCTTCGACGTCGAGCGCGCCGCTGGCCCCAATAAAGCTCTCCTTGGCGCTCTCCCATCGTGCTACGGTCTTGTCCGCGGTTTCCTGGCCTTCCTGGGTCAGGCCTTCCCGCCCGGCGGCACGCTTGGCCATTTCCACGCGTGTATCGAGAAAGGCGTTGATCGTATCGGGCAAATGGTTGGCGATGTGATGTATTGAGCGTGCAGCATAATCGCGGTACGCCTTGTGGCTGGTCTCGATCTGAGCTTTCTCATGGGGCTGCAGCGTATTTGAGTTCAGTGCCTCTTTGTACAGCAGGTGGTAGGCGACCAACTGATCGCCAAGGCGCTTGGTGTGATTGTTCAATACCGCCTCGAATGCTTGAGGACTGAAATCGCCGCGCGAGTCGGCATGTATGTGCAGGTCTTGCTTCAGTGCAGCTGCTTCCTCCGTACCGTCGATCCAGGGATGAGGCGCACGTCCCAAGGATTGCAGATAATTCTGTGCATGTTCGAATAGCATCTTCTTTTCCTTGGCCTCACTGGATCCCAGCAGGCGGCCCTCCATCATCATATGTTGCCGTGCGAACTCCAGCGGGTTCTTTTCCATGTCGATGCTTTTGAGGTTTTTCAGATCGCCCTGCAGTAGGGTTTTCAGACTAGCGCTGAGCTTTTGGGCGCGCCCTTCAACGAGTTCGGAGAACTGAAGAGGATTGATCGGCGGCGAGGAACTGCGGCGTATTTGCAGACCCTGGTTTCGCGAGCTGCTCTCGGCTGGTTGGGGCTCGTCATTCGGGCGCAGGTTCTGTACGGGGCTGCGATGGCTTACTCCGATTTGGGAAGTCATGTGGGATCTCCTCAGCGCTGATCGGCAGTATTGAAGTTACGTTGCGTGGTCGGGGCTAGTTGATTGTTCTGGCCCTGCGCCTGTGCACCCTCATTGCCGAGGAAGTAATTGCTCTGCCACTGTTTGGCCATGTGTGCGAGGTATCCCAGCATGTCCAGCAACTGCTGGGCTCCAAGTACGTCGAGGGGCAAGCTGCAGACCAGTACCACTTGACCCGTCTCAGGGTTGTAAGCCAGCGTTGGAGTGCCTGGCCCGGTGCTCAGATAAAGATTGGTCTCCAGCAGGCGCTGCAACACGGGTTCGCGTTGCTGTTTAGGCAGTGGACCGAAGCCGCAGTAAATCTGAACATCGCCGTACGCCGGATTTTCCTTGTAGAGCAGTGAAAAATTGACATTTTGAACCGAGATATTGGCTACCTCATAAAGCGAAGCCGGGTCGGGGAGCATCGTTAATTCACAGATGGCGTCGATCAGTTGGTGATAGTTCTTTAAAGACATGATCAGTTTCTCTCTTGTTATCCCAGGTACCCGGCGCGCATGCCGGAAGGTTTAGGCTGAGTGGAGGAAACACAGCGAGCGGTTCCGCCGCTCGGGGCAGTGCTAGTGGTGGTCTCTGGGAATGTTGTCCAAAAAGTTGTCTGTCCTGGCCATTGGTGCAAGCAATTCAGGACTTGATACAGCTATGACTTCGTCGGTCATTCCGTGGATGAGCATGGCAGCAGTTCTGTGCTTGTCTCATGTGGGGCAATGGCCGTCAGGGTTGTGTTCTTGATACGCAGAGGCACTCAGCTCTCCCGTTCCCGTTGGCCCCCGACACCCTCGCCCATCTCGATGTCCGCTGGCGCAGGGCGCTCGCGACGTGCGTTGACCTGGCGTGCCACCTGTTCGCCCAGGCTGGCGAGCCCGCTCAGGGTTTTGCTTACCAGCGCCTCGGTCGCCACAACCCCGGCCTGTGGGAGCGCTTGCTGCAGGCCTCGCAGGCGGTGATAGCCATTCTCCACCGTCCGGGCTTTGGTCGCGGGGCGAGTGCCGTGGGGCAGATGCTCGCGATCAGGGTGGCGAATGTTCTCGACGGCGCTGGCAAGCCGCGAGCTGTCATCGAGCCTGGCTTCATCGCGCGACTGCTTGTTGGCATAGAAGGGCGCCAGAAAGCCGACCGCCTGGATACCTGTCATCAGTACCGAACCGGCCTTGGCTGCCGTCGTATCGACGCCGGCCCGGCTAATCGCCTTGCCCATACTGTTGAAGAACATCATCGCTGCCGAGGCGCTATAGACCTTGCTGGTATAGGCCTCGCGGCTGCTGGGCAGGCGGGGATCCGCGCTGCTCAGGCCCTTGTTCCACACCGATGCCAACCGTGCGCCGAGGTTCGCCTCGGGAGGGCGCTCGGGCACGTGGGTGGGCAGGCTGCGACCATCGTGATCGAAGTACTTGTGCTGCTGGCCCAAGGCCTGCAATCCGGACATCGCCGCGCCGCCCATGAACGAGGAAGCCATACCCGCAGCCACGCCGGCGGCGTGCAGGGTCGTGGTCAGCTCCAGCAGCCGGCGTACTACCTGGGCACCGCCTTGGGTGGCGAAGGTAATGCCGTCACCCATGAGCGTGCCGTTGTAATAATCCTGCTGCGCGTTGATGAAGCCTTTTCGCGCCTGGTCCAGCGGCTGGGACGCGGCCTGCAGCTCGGCATCGCTTAACTCTCGATAGCGCCCGCCCTCGGTCGTGGCGCGGCGTGGGCCGGGAATCACTTCCCGCGGGTCGACCTTGCGCAATTCGTGGGCGCCGACGCTGGCGAGCACTTCCCGGGCTGCCGGCTTGATGAAATTGTCCAGTGTCTCGTGTACCGCGCCTACCGCGGCACCGCTCGCGGCGGACTGCCTGGCCAGGTCGAACAACGACAGGCGTGGGTCGATATAGGCCCTGGCCAGTACGAATTGCAGGCACGAGGCCAGGCCTTGTGGAATGGCTGCGGCGATGAATACCCGGGCGCTGGTGAACAGCCCGCGATTCTGCTCGTCGAGCGTTTGCAGGTGCTGTTCCAGATCCATGCGGTAGAGGCTGTCCTGCAGGGCACTGTCGTGTACGGAAGCGAACGCATCCTGAAAGTGCGCCTGCACCTGCCGCCATTGTTCGACCTGCGCACTGGCATGCGCGATTTGCGTGTCACGCTCGGCCTTGTCCGGCATCTTGCGGGCGCGGCGTAGATCCCGTTCAGCGGCATGCAGACTGGCGTCGGCCAATGTCTGGCAGGTCGCCAGGATGCGTCTCTTGATATCTGCCGACCAGCGCTGGGCCAGGGCCTGGAAGGCTTCACGGCCCGCAATCACCTGGCGGCGCTCCTCGGCGTTGAGTGAGCAGTGCTCGAGCACTTCGTTGTACAGCGCGGCCTGCCCATCCAGGTGCGTGGCGATGCGTGGCAGCGCGATGTCCAGCAGCGCCTGCAAGCCTTCGCCGCAGACCGCCTGACCTGCGGGCATGGGTTGGCTGTAGTGCCGATCGATATCGTCGAGCAGGTGCTCAACGCTGTTTCCATAGGGGACGCCGGTGGTGAGTTGACCCGGCTGATCGGCATGCAGCAACGTACTCATGCGCTCGAAATCGAGCTGTGGATCGAGCTGCAGTACGCGGCCTTCCAGAATCATGCGCTGGCGGTTCAACTGCAGCGGATCCTGGGCAATCCGCTGTGCGTCGCGAGCCAGGGGCGTGATTGGCCGAGAGAAGTTCAGCGGCCGCTGGCCCTGAACCAACCGGGCAAACTCGGCGCGCAGCGACCGCAATTCGGGGTGCAGGGTCTCGAACAGCTGAGCCTGGCTGCGGGGTGGCGATTGTTGAGCTTGCAGCCGTTGTTGAACGGTGAGAGGTGGCTGGTTCGAGGGCCTCGCTCGCGCAGGGCGCGCGTCGGGGCACTGGGGCTGCTCCCGTATCGTGGTGTTGAGCGCTGTGGTGGTTGGCGGGCTGGTGTTGGGACGGATGGTTTCCATCACGGCGGCCTCAGGAGCTACGCAGCGCAGAGCGCGTCAAGCCCATCATGGGGCGTTCGCTGGGTGGCCGCTCCGGGTGAGCCTCCAGAAAGCAGTCGCGTCGCCAGGCCCTGGCCAGGCCGGCCAGCTCTGCGAGCAACTCCACCAGTCGTTCTGCACGCAGCCCCGGCAGGGGCAGGTTGACCCCAAGGGTCACGCGACGGCTTTGCGGGTTGAGCGTGAAAACCGGCCCGGCATGGCCGTCGAACAGATGGAAGTTCATCTCCAGCAGCCGTAGAGCCGCTGCTGCCGTCGCCAAGTCCCCGGCAGGCAGGTTCCCCAGGTCGCCGTGCAGCAGTATCCGACCACCACTGGGGGTGTCCTGATGCAACAGGGTGAAATCGATACCGTTGAACTCTATAGCGGTGTGTTCGTAGAGGCTGTGAGGGTTGCTCAGTCGCGTCAAGCTGCAAAAGCTGTCGACCAGGGAACGATAGGCGAGCGTACTCATAAACACCTTCAAGTCAGGGTGAAGATGCGCCATGGGTGGGGCGTCGGAGTCGGCTGGTTCCTTGTTTTTTTGGTGAAAAATTCAATTAAATCAATTGTTAAGGATTTATTTAAAACTTGTGAATGCTTGATGAATTTATCGCCGGGCCACCGCTGATAGCGCACCGATACGTACGCGATCAGCCTGTCAGGCGCGCTGTCGGAAAATCGCCGGGCACTCGGTTGCCATCCTGTTGACCAATACCTAACCTCGCCCATTCGTGCCGGCCATCGCCTGGCATTGGCGTGAAACATCCCACCGGAGGATCAGCATGGCTCACGAACAAATCGTCATCACCACGCCAGACGGCCAATGCCCGGCCCACGTGTTCACGCCCGCTGACGGGCAGGGCGGCCCGGCGGTCGTCTTCTACATGGATGCCGGCGGCATTCGACCTGCCGTACTGGCCATGGCCCAGCGGCTGGCCGATGCCGGCTACGTGGTGCTGCTGCCGGATACCTACTATCGCTACGGCGCATACGGGCCCTTCGATCCCAGGGAAGTATTCAAGGGCGATTTCCGCGCCATTCTCGGCCCGCTGATGGCCACCACCGGCAATGCCAAGGCCGCCGCGGACATCGATGCCTACATCGGCTATCTCGACGGGCGCAGCGATGTGCAGGGGCCGCGCATTGGCGCGGTGGGGTTCTGCATGGGCGGCGGCATGGCCATCGCCTGCGCGGGTGCGCGCCCGGAGCGCTTTGCGGCCGTTGCCAGCTTCCACGGTGGCAACCTGGCCACCGACGCTGCCGACAGCCCCCATCTCGCGGCGTCTGCACTGCAGGCCGAGGTGTATATCGCCGCCGCCGAGAACGACGGCAGCTACCCACCGGAAATGGCCGAGCGCTTCGAGCGGGCGCTACGCGACGCTGGCGTGACCTTCAGCGCGGAAACCTACCCGGCCAAGCATGGCTGGATGAAGCCGGACTTCCCGGTCTATGACGAGCAAGCGGCCGAGCATGGCTGGAAACAGATGCTGGCGTTCTTTGCCCGTGCCCTGAAGCGGGGCTAAATCGCAGGCATAAAAAAGCCGGCTTGTGGCCGGCTTTCGTAAGGCAGGTTGTGCTTACTTTTGATAAGCAGCAGCCGCCTTGGTGATCTCGGCGCGGGCCGCGTCAGCGTTGCCCCAGCCTTCGACCTTGACCCACTTGCCCTTCTCGAGATCCTTGTAGTTCTCGAAGAAGTGCTTGATCTGCTCGATCAGCAGCGGAGGCAGGTCGGTGTATTCCTGAACGTCTTTGTAGATGGTGGTCAGCTTGTCGTGCGGTACGGCGATCAGCTTGGCGTCGCCACCGGCTTCGTCGGTCATGTGCAGGACGCCGACCGGGCGGGCGCGGATCACCGAGCCTGGGGCGACCGGGTACGGGGTCACGACCAGCACGTCGAGGGGGTCGCCGTCGTCGGCCAGGGTGTGCGGGATGAAACCGTAGTTGGCCGGGTAGAACATCGGGGTGGCCATGAAACGGTCGACGAACAGGCAGTCGGTGTCGTGATCGATTTCGTATTTGATCGGCGCGTGGTTGGCCGGGATTTCGATAGCGACGTAGATGTCGTTCGGCAGGTCTTTACCGGCCGGAACCTTGCTGTAGCTCATGGGTGACTCCCTGATGTGCGCCAAAAAAAGTGGCGCGATTATAGGTGGATTCCCGCGTCGTTGCCATTACAGCCATCGGTCGTATCGGCAGCCGCGGGCGTGGCTTGCTGATAGTCCGGGTGTTCGACCTGCAGGCGACGCAAACGTGCCAGTGGGTCTTGCCGATAGAACAGGCGCAATTGTTCGTAGACCGCGGGAAAGGCCTCGTCGAGCAGATCCGGCGCGTTGAAGAAGTATTCGCTGGTCACGGCGAAGAACTCGGCGGGGTTTTCCGCGGCGTAGGGGTCGATGACGGTTTGCGCGTCCTCGTCGGCATCCAGCTCGGCATTGAGGCTGTCGAAGGCCGTTTGCATGGCGCTGGCCCACTGCTTCACGTCCATGTTGCTGTGCAGCGGCGGCAGGCCGTTGGCATCGCCGCCGAGCATGTCCAGTTTGTGGGCCAGCTCGTGGATCACCAGGTTGTAGCCTTCCCAGCCGCCACTGGCCTGCACGCCGGGCCAGGCGAGAATCACCGGCCCCTGCTGCCAGGCTTCGCCGCTGTGTTCGCCCTCCCATTCGTGTTCGATGCCGCCGGAGTCGCGATGCCGCTGCGGGCTGACGAAGTCGTCCGGGTAGAGGACCACCTCGTGGAAGCCCTGGTACCAGTTCAGGTCGGCCAGGCCGAGCAGCGGCAGTTCGGCGAGCGCTGCCAGGGCCAGGCGGTCCTCGACATTTAGCTCGAGGCCGGGCAGGGTGGTCAGGTGCTTGGCGTGCAGAAACAGCACGGCGCGCTCGCGCAACAGCTGTTCTTCTTCTGCACCGAGGCCATCGAGAATCGGCAGGCGCTGGCGCACCGTGGCCCAGCTGTTGGCGCTGACGGGGTGGCGGGAGAGGATGCGACGACGGCGCCAGGCGCTGAAGGACCACATGGAAATGGCTCGGTGGGAAAGTGGCCGTCACCATAACAGTCCGCCCGCCGACCGCAAGCGGGGACGTTACTCGCTATTGATAGGCAGCACTGGGTCGGCCCGGCTACCAGACCGATCAGTGCGCCCCCTCCCTGCGCCAGACTCACGACCGAAGCCTTGGGGAAACGCTGAAAAAGCCGCCGCCGATCATGAATAGATTTAGGCGCAGGCAGGGCGCCATTCAACAGCCTTGAGGCATCTCGCCCCGTGCCAGGCGTGCGTTGATCTCGTCGATCACGGCTGGCAATTCAGCGATGGTGTTGATCATGTAGTGAGGGCGCGAACCTTCAAACATCTGCTCGATACGCTGGCGTTCCTTTGCCAACTTCTCGGGCGGCAGGGCCTTGTATTCTTCATAGGTGAGGCCCAGGGCATTGCCGGAGCAGGTCAGTGCCACTGCCCACATGCCGGCGCTGCGGCCTTCAAGAATGCCGGGCCAGGTGTCGTCGACTTTCACGCAAGCCGCTACATCGTTGATGCTCAGAGCGATGACGTTGGCCAGCGACTGCGCGGGATGAGGGCGCCCGTTTGGCACTTCGTCGGTAGCGACGACATGATCCGGTACATAGCCGTTATCCCGGGCGATATCCACTACCTTGGCCATCACCTGCGCCGGATAGCCGGAGCAGGTGCCGATTTTTAGTCCTCTATCGCGCAATGTGGCAATGGCATCGAGGGCACCGGGGATTAGCGCCGAGTGCAGGCCGATTTTTTCGATCTGCAACGGCATGAAGCGCTCGTAGATCGTGGTGACGTCATCATCGGTCGGCTTGCGGCCGAACTTTTCTCGGTAGCGCTCGGCAATCGCCGGGACGTTGCACAGTGTGCGAATGTGATCCCACTTGCCCATGCCCATCGGGCCGCGAGCTTCATCGATGGACACTTTGACACCAAACTCGGCAAAGGCCTCGACAAATATCTGGGTCGGCGCTAAGGAACCGAAATCGACGACGGTGCCTGCCCAGTCGAGAATGACGGCCTGCAGGTGGGGCGGTTGTTGATAGTTCATGAGTTCACTCCAGTTGATGGCCAGTAGGTCCGTAATATCTAGGGGCGGCGAGTGTTGCCAGCCCTGTGCTTGGCAGCGGTTGGTCACCTAGGTACCGGGACGGCTATTCCAATAGGGAATCATCAGGGCTATCGCCATCAGCGCGGTACCGGTGAAGACCAGGAAAACGCTTTCGGTTTCAAAGTACCCAGGTAGCAAGCCGCCCAGGATCGCGCCGATCGAGCCGCATCCGTTAACGAACCCTGCGGCGGTCCCCGACGTGCCTCGTCCAAAGTCGATAGCGGCCGCTCCGCTGATCATCGAGTCCGGGCCGTAGAGCGTCAGGCCCATCATGAACAATATGACCACGACCAGTATCACGCTGCCGCTCTGCATGGCCGGTACAAACAGGGCCAGGCAAGCGGCCAAAGCCAGCAGGCTGATGATGCATGCTGGGAAACGACGTGCCCCAAACAGCTTGTCTGAAATCACCCCTAGAAGAATCGGGCCAGCCAAACCGGCCAACTCAAAAGCGGTGGGAACAACGGCCGAGGTCACCTTGCCGAGCTCTGGCATGCGCTCGTAAACCATCACCGGCCCCCAGAGGAGAATGGCGTAGCGTGCCGGTTTGAGTAAAAAGTAGGCCAGGCCTAGGATCAAAATGGTGCGATTCTGAAGAATGGCCTTTAGGCAGCTCGCGAAGCTGGCCTGGTGGCCTTGTGGCGTTGCTTCGGCACCCTCTACCGTGGGCAGTCCAACGTCGTCAGGCGTGTTGCGCTGAAAGATAAAAAACAAGATGGTGACGATAAAGACGACCAGGGCACTGGAAAAGAACGCCGCACGCCAGTCGCCATAAACTTGGTATGCCCACCAGCCCGCAAAGGGCGATGCGACCAGGCCGCCAAAGGCATAGCAACTACTCCACAACCCCAGGATGCGACCGCGCTCGGGGGTGGTAAAAAAGCTGCCGATGTTCTTGCAGAGCGCGGACCAGCCAGTGGACTGCGCCAGCCCCTGGATCAGCATGCAACTGATAAAGATTGGCAGGGTGGCGACAGTGCCCATCACCACTGCCGCCAACCCGGATGCCAACAGGCCACCCAGCACCACGACACGCGGTCCAAAACGGTCGGCATAGATGCCCCAGATAAACTGACCGATGGCATAGGCGCCTAGGTAGAGGGCGTCCAGGTTGGCCATGGTGGCCCTTTCCAAGGCGAAAGCAGGGTCATCGACGATACCCAGTTTTGCCACTGAGAACGCCTTGCGCGTGAAGTAAAAGCTGGCATAGGCCAGCCAAGTTATTAGAAAAATCTGTACCCGCCAGCGCTGGGCTGGGGTGCTATGAAGGTGAAACAGGGAAAAGCCCGGATTCTGGCTCACGCGACTGACCTCTTGGTTGAATGTGCCGGCAGTTAGGTAATGTCTGCTTTCGTTGTTGCACTTCGAGCACCTCTTTTGACGGGCGCTTTCCAAGTATTTAGGCCAGGGATCGCGTTTGATGCTTACCGCCCGTTAGGGTCTGTTCCCGTTTCAGCGCGAGCCGCGTTGCAGCGAGAAATGGCCTCCGGTTAGGCGCAGGACGCAGGGAATGGACTAGCCGTCCGCGTTCTCCCTTGCCAAGTCCTGCAACGACAGCGGAGGTCATTTCCCGCGCAACCTAGGCGGCCCCACCCGAAGGGCCGGGCCAGTTTTTGTGCGATGCGGCGTTACTCGATGGCTCATTTGGCCCGCCAAACTTCGCATCTCGTGCCTTGCCTCGC
>NZ_MSXV01000010.1:132345-206224 GCF_001945395.1 Pseudomonas sp. PA15(2017)
TGGGAACAGACCCTAGGGGCGGTGCCCCTCGCTCAGCACGGGATCATTCGTTGGGCTACAGTCATCGACCCCCATGACCGACAGGGCATCGGTAATGGCGCATAGCAATTGGGTCACGATGCGTTCGTCGATCTGGCCAATGCAGCCGATGCGAAAGCTTTCCACGCGGGTCAGCTTGCCTGGATAAATGATGAACTGCCGTGCCTTGAGCTCGTCGTAGAAGCGCTTGAACTGAAAATTCGGGTGGGCCGGGCTGAAAAAGGTCGTGATGATTGGCGACAGCCAGCGGTCTTCCAGCAATGTCTGGAAACCCATGGCTCGCATGCCCTTCACCAGGGTCTCACGGTTGCGCGTGTAACGGGCCTGACGCCCCGGCACACCACCCTCTTCGGCGTGTTGCTCGAGGGCCTGGCGAAACGCGACGACGCTGTGAGTCGGTGGTGTGAAGCGCCATTGGCCGGTGCGCTCCATGTATTGCCACTGCTCCAGCAGGTCGAGACTCAGCGAATGGGCCCGCCCTTTGGACTGCTCAATCAACGCGCGGCGAATGATCACGAAGCCAAAGCCAGGAATGCCCTCGATGCATTTGTTGGCCGAGGCAATCACTACGTCGAAAGGCACCTTATCGACCGTAAGGGGCACTGCACCGAAGGAACTCATGGCGTCGACGATCAGCCCCTTACCCCGTGCCTTGACCACCTCAGCGATCTCGCGCAGCGGATTGAGAATGCCTGAACTGGTTTCGCAGTGAACCAGAAATACATCGCTGATCTCAGGGTTGCTATCGAGCAGTTCGGCCACTTCCTCTGGCTGAGGGGGAAGATAGTCACCCTTGTCCAGCGCCACGTAGGAGCGCCCTAGGTAGTCAAGTATCTGCGCGGCGCGTTTACCGTACGCGCCGTTCATCAACACCAGTATTTTTCCGTCGCGGGCGACCGCAGTGGCCAGCGCCGCCTCCACGGCAAAGGTGCCACTTCCCTGTAGGGGCACGCATGCATAGGTGTCATCACCCACACCGGCCATGCTCAGTAACTCGCTGCGTACTTCAGCGGTGATGCGATTGAAGTCACCGTCCCAGGAGCCCCAATCACGCAGCATGGACTGCTTGGTGGCCAGCGAAGTGGTCAGTGGGCCAGGCGTCAGCAAATAGGGTTCGCCCAATGCAGGAGCGGCTATGGCAGGTCGTGCAGTGAGAAAGTCGGCTCGGCTCATGATTGTCCCCGTTAGGATGCGGCAATACGCCGCGCTTGAGTCGATTAGAACAATTGGTCATTAATGAAGAAAATCGATTCTAGTTTTTTAAACATAATCCAGAGTTATTTATGAGCGTGCCCATGGCTTTCTCCAATGCTCAACTGCGGGCCTTTCATGCTGTTGCGCAAACCGGCAGCTTCACTCGGGCGGCAGAGCGGTTGTTTCTCAGCCAACCGGCCGTCTCCGATCAAGTGCGCAAACTGGAGGATCACTATGGCGTGCTGCTGTTTCATCGCACCAAGCGCACGGTGCGGCTCACCGAGCTGGGAGAGCGCCTATTCGGAGTCACTCAACGTTTGTATGCGGTGGCCGCAGAGGCCCAGGAGTTGCTCTCGCGTTCCCGCGCCCTGCAAACTGGCAGCCTTACGCTGGCGGTAGACTCTCCCGTGCATCTGCTGCCGTTCATTGGCCAATTCAACGCACGCTATCCGGGGATTCGCCTCAATGTGGTCACCGGCAACACAGATGAAGCCCTTGCCCGGTTGTTCACCTACCAGGCCGACTTCGCCGTTCTAGGCCGCCCAATCCAGGACAAGGCGCTGATTAGTGTCGTATTGAGCAGTTCGTCCTTGCTGGCCTTTGTCGCCTCTAACCATCCCTTGGCTGAGCGCGAATCGATCGTTCTGGCCGATCTTGATGACCAGCCGCTGGTGTTGCGTGAGCGGGGCTCCATGACCCGTCACCTGATCGAGCTGGAGTTTCAGCGAGAAGGGCTTCGCCTACGTTCTGCAATCGATGTGGAGGGGCGTGAGGCCGTATTCGAAACGGTTGCGGGTGGGTTAGGTATCGGTATCGTCTCGGCTGCCGAGTTCGGCAACAGCCGTAGCCTGCATGCGTTACCCATCCTCGATTGCCGTCAGCGCATGACTGAAACACTGGTGTGCCTGCGTGAGCAGAGCGCTCGCCGAATCATCGAGGCCTTTCTGGAGCTGGTACGCTCGACAACCCCCACCTGATGCAGGTGTGTACGGCCTCGGTGAGGGCGCTGTGCTAACCTGCGTCCGTTGTTTCACAACCTGTTGCAGGGCTTGTTCAGAGAGCATCAATGCACATTCATATTCTTGGTATCTGCGGCACCTTCATGGGCTCACTTGCGGTGCTGGCCAAGGCGCTGGGGCATCGCGTCACCGGCTCCGATGCCAACGTCTACCCGCCGATGAGCACCCAGCTCGAAGCCCAGGGCATCGAGCTGATGCAGGGCTATGACCCGGCGCACCTGCAGCCGGCGCCAGATCTGGTGGTGGTCGGCAACGCCATGAGCCGTGGCAACCCGGCGGTGGAATACGTGCTCAACCAGGGCCTGCCCTATGTGTCCGGCCCGCAGTGGCTGGCCGACCACGTGCTGCAGGGCCGCTGGGTGATGGCGGTGGCCGGCACCCATGGCAAGACCAGCAGCTCGAGCATGCTGGCCTGGGTGCTGGAGCACGCCGGCATGGCGCCGGGCTTCCTGATCGGCGGCGTGCCGCAAAACTTCGGAATTTCCGCACGCCTGGGCGACACGCCGTTCTTCGTGGTCGAGGCCGACGAGTACGACAGTGCCTTCTTCGACAAGCGCAGCAAGTTCGTCCACTACCGCCCGCGCACCGCGATCCTCAACAACCTGGAGTTCGACCACGCGGACATCTTCCCGGATCTCGCTGCCATCGAACGGCAGTTCCATCACCTGGTGCGCATCATCCCCAGCGAAGGCCTGGTCATCCATCCGGCCTGCGAAACCGCCCTGGCGCGGGTGATCCAGATGGGCTGCTGGACGCCCGTGCAGACCACCGGTGAAGGCGGGCAATGGCAGGCGCGCCTGCTGAGCGCCGATGGCTCGCGCTTCGAGGTGAGCTTCGACGGCAAGGTCGAAGGCGTGGTGGACTGGCAGTTGACCGGCCAGCACAACGTCGCCAACGCCCTGGCCGTGCTGGCGGCGGCGCGCCATGTCGGCGTGGTGCCGGCGCTGGGCATCGAGGCGCTGGGCCGATTCATCAATGCCAAGCGGCGTATGGAAAAGGTCGCCGAAGTGAATGGCGTGACCGTCTATGACGACTTCGCCCACCACCCGACCGCCATCGCCACCACCCTCGATGGCCTTCGCAAGCGGGTTGGCGACGAGCAGGTCATCGCGATCATCGAGCCGCGCTCCAACTCCATGAAGCTCGGCGCCCACCGCGACGGTCTGGCCGAATCGGCGGTGCAGGCCGATGCGGTGTTCTGGTACGCGCCGTCGAACCTGGGCTGGGATCTGGCGGCCACCGTTGCCGGTGCCACCAACCCCACCCAGGTGTGCGATTCCCTGGAAGCCATCATCGATGGCGTGAAGGCGCGGGTACGCCCCGGCACCCAGGTGGTGATCATGAGCAACGGTGGTTTTGGCGGCTTGCACGGCAAGCTGGCCAAGGCACTGGAGGTATGAACATGGCAGGGCCAGAGCGTATTACTCTCGCCATGACCGGCGCTTCGGGCGCCCAGTACGGCCTGCGCCTGCTCGATTGCCTGGTGCGTGAGGACCGGGAAGTACACTTCCTGATCTCCAAGGCCGCGCAACTGGTGATGGCCACCGAGACGGACGTCAGCCTGCCGGCCAAGCCCCAGGCCATGCAGGCCTTTCTCACCGAGTACACCGGCGCCACCGACGGGCAGATCCGCGTCTACGGCAAGGAAGACTGGATGGCGCCGGTGGCTTCCGGCTCCGGCGCGCCGTCGGCCATGGTAGTGGTGCCATGCAGCACCGGCACCCTGTCGGCCATCGCCACCGGCGCCTGCAACAACCTGATCGAGCGCGCCGCCGACGTGGCCCTCAAGGAGCGCCGCCAGTTGATCCTGGTGCCGCGTGAGGCGCCGTATTCGAGCATCCATCTGGAGAACATGCTCAAGCTCTCCAACCTGGGCGCGACCATCCTGCCGGCCTCGCCGGGTTTCTACCACCAGCCGCAGACCCTGGACGACCTGGTCGACTTCGTCGTCGCGCGTATTCTCAACTGCCTGAACATCCCCCAGGACATGCTGCCGCGCTGGGGCGAGCATCACCTCAACAGTGGCGATGACTAGATCCGCCGGCTGGCTCCTGCTGCTCGCCTGCCTGCAACTCGGCGGCTGCGCCACCGCGCGCACCCTTGACGCCAACCAGCCCGGCGCACCCGTGGTGTACGCCGGCACGCGGCTGGACTGGTACGCATTGCAAGGCGGCTGCTGCCCGGTAGAGCGCTTCGGTGCCGAGGCGCCGCGCTACGCTGCCGTCGACCTGCCGGCCAGCGCCTTGCTCGATACCCTGCTGTTACCGCTGTCGCTGGCCAAGGCACTGGGCATCGGCTTGCAGGTCAGGGGCGGCGGCTGAGGCAAGAAAGACCGTTCACGATCTTTCGGCTCGATTTCATCGCCTTGGCTGCAAAGTGGCGGGAGCGGTCGTCCACCTATCTTGTGGGAACGGGCCATGCCCGTGATTTTTCGCGGGCATGGCCCGCTCCCACAATGGATCAGTGATGTCCGCTTCTGCCTTGCAGCAGCCTCTTTACGTCGCCTAAAAGACTCTCAGATCGGCGTCAGCAGTCGCTCACCGCGGAAATGCCGGCCTATGTTGTCGAGAAACTGGCTCAGCGATTGCTCCAGTGCCTGGGGGGAGTTGCCGCCCACGTGCGGCGTGATGGTCAGGTTGTCGAGGTCGAGCAGCTCGGCAGGTGGCAGCGGCTCGCTCTCGTACACATCCAGTGCCGCGGCGCGGATGCGCTTTTCGCGCAGTGCGACGCCCAGCGCGGCGGTGTCCACCACGCTGCCGCGTGCCACGTTGACCAGATAACCCCGGGGGCCCAATGCATCGAGTACGTCGGCGCCGATCAGGTGATGGGTCGTGGCGCCGCCAGGAATGGCGATCACCAGGCAATCGCACCACTGCGCCAACTCCAGCACGCTGGCGAAATACCGGTGGGGGCTGTCCGCTTTTGGCGAGCGGTTGTGGTAGCCCACCGGCATGTCGAAGGCTGCCGCGCGGCGGACCAGCTGCTCGCCGATGGCGCCGAGGCCGAGGATGCCCAGACGCTTGCCGTTGACGCCGTCGGTCATCGGCAGGGCGTCGCGCCAGATGCCGGCACGGCAGGCGTTATCCAGCCGGCGTACGTCGCGAATCGCCGCCAGCAGCAGAGCCATTGCGTGATCGGCGACGCAGCTGGCGTTGCTGCCTGCACCGTTGCTCAGGGCGATGCCGCGGGCGCGGGCGGCGTCGAGGTCGACCTTTTCGTAGCCCACGCCCAGAGTGCCGATGAAGCCGAGCAGGGGCAGGCGGGCGATCTCTTCGCCGGTCAGGCCGATGGTGCCGATGGTCAGCACCGCCTGCACGCTGTCGCCGTGCGCGGCGATGGCCATCTCGCGGGCTTCTGCGCCGGGCGCGTGGGTTACCCGGTAGTGCTCGGCTATGCGCGCCAGGCTGCTTTCGCTTAGCGGGTTGAGAATCAGCAGGTGCGGCTTCATAGATGCTCCATGGCAAGTGGGCGGCTGATGGCGGTCACTCGATGATACGCAGGGTGCTGCGCCCGCGGCTGATATCGGCAAGCAGGCGCTGCAGGGCGTCGATCTGATGTTGCGCAACGGCAAGGTGCAGCTCGGCGCCCTCGGCATCGAAGTGCTCCTGCTCCAGCACGGCGTCGAATTCCGCCAGGCGCGACTTGAACAGGGCCAACTCGGTGAAACCGCAATGGCAGGCGCAGGTGGTGCGCGGCACCTGCTCCTGGCGCTCGGCGTTCTGCAGGCACTTGTTGGCGCTGCCGCCGTAGGCGCGGGCCAGGCCGCCGGTGCCGAGCTGGATGCCGCCGTACCAGCGCGTCACCACCACGGCCACGCCGTCGAAACCCTGGCCTTCGATAGCGGCGAGAATCGGCCGGCCGGCGGTGCCGCCGGGCTCGCCATCGTCGCTGAAACGGTACTGCTGACCAATCTTCCAGGCCCAGCAGTTGTGCGAGGCGCTCGGGTCGCTGACCTGTTCGATGAACGCCTGGGCCTGCGCCGTGCTGCTGACGGCGCGGGCCTGGGCGAGGAAGCGACTCTTGCGGATTTCCTCGCGGTAGTCGCAAGGCGCGAGTAGCAGGTAAGGCATCAGAGGCTTGGCTTCAGTCCGCAACCCTTGAGGATGATGAGCACCATGTTGTCCGCAGCGGCCTGGTAATCGGGCTTGGTCAGGCGCGAGCGGCCGGTGACCCGACAGATTTCCGAGGCGAAGTCGGCGTGGTACTGGGTGCTGCTCCAAATCAGCAGGATCAGGTTCATGGGGTCGACCGGATCCATCTTGCCGGCGGCGATCCACTGCTCGAAGATCGCCGCGCGCTCGCGAAACCAGGTCTGGTGATCCTTGCCGAAATGCTGGGACAGGAAGGCGCCGCCGCTGATCACTTCCATGGCGAAGATGCGCGACGCCTTGGGGTAGCGGCGCGAATATTCCATCTTGGCGCGGATGTAACGCTCCAGCGACTCGGCCGGCTGGTCGTCGACGCTGAGGCTGTCGAAGGCGCTGTCCCACAGCGCGAGGATGTTGCTCAGCACGGCCAGGTACAGGCCCTGCTTGCTGCTGAAGTAATAGTGCAGGTTGGCCTTGGGCAGGCCCACCGCCTGGGCGATGGTGTTCATGCTGGTGCCCTTGAAGCCGTGCCGGGCGAACTCTTCCTCGGCAGCCGCGATGATCGCTTCTTCGTTCTTCTGCCGGATACGGCCGGTCGGTTTGCCGGATGTGGTGGCGGGGGCGAGGGCGTCAAGGGACATCGAGGGCTTCCGTGGTGATCGAGGAATTCAGCGTATGCAGAAATACTCCACCACAGCGGGCGTGACAAGCGCCGGGGGAGCCCTGTGCATGTCCGCCGACACCCTGAAGATCAACTGAACGCCTGGACGATACGCTCGCGCAGCTCGGCATCCGGCAGGCGGCCCTGGCCGGCGCGCAGATTGTCGACCACGTAACGCGGGTTGGAGGTGGCAGGAATCACTGCCGTTACGGCCTCGTCGGCGAGGATGAACTTGAGCAGCAGCTGCGCCCAGGACGTGGCATCGATCTCGTTGGCCCATTCCGGCAGCGACTTGCCCTTGACCCGACCGAGCAATTGCGCGCGCTGGAATGGCCGGTTGATCAGCGTGGCGATGCCGTTGTCGCGGCAGTAGGGCAGCAGGCGCTTTTCGGCATTGCGCTCGCCCACCGAATAGTTGAGCTGCACGAAATCCACCTTCTCCTTGGCGAGCACGGCCAGCAGGTCGTCGTGGGCCGACTCGATGTAATGGGTGATGCCGATGTAGCGCACCTTGCCTTGTTCGCGCAGCTCGCGGGCCAAGGCCAGCTGGGTGGTGGTGTCCTGCAGGTTGTGCACTTGCAGCAGATCCATCTTGTCGGTCTGCAGTGCCTCGAGGCTGGCCTCGAACTGCGCCAGGCCACGCTCGCGGCCAGTGCTCGACAGCTTGGAGGCAAGAAACGCCTTACCCTGGGTCCTGGTGCGCTTGAGCAGCTCGCCGGTTACCGCTTCGGCGCTGCCGTAGCTGGGCGCGGTATCGATCAGCGTGCCGCCGCCATTGATGAAGGCCCGCACCACCTCGTCGAGTGGTTTCAGGCTGGCGTTGTCGAGGCTCACGTTGAAGGTTTGCGAGGTGCCCATGCCGATCACCGGCAGGCTCTCGCCGCTGGATGGAATCTTGCGCTGCAGCACCGGGGCGGGGTTGGCGGCGAAGGCGAAGCCGGGCAGCAGCTGGCTGCTGGCCGCGAGCGTCATCAGGGCAGCGCTGCCCTGCAGGAAGTGGCGACGGCTGGGCATGGCGTGCTCCGTTGTCGAGAAGGTAAACAGGAGAGACTAGTCGGCCACCCCTGCTGATCGTGCTCATCGGTGCCATGACTTGTTACCTGGTGTGTCCGCCGTGCGGCGCTCCGTTTGTCCGTCACTGGCAACGGCGCTCGCGCTGGCGCGGTCATCTATCAGGACAGCCAACCGCGAGGATGCCCCATGAGCAGTACCGCGAAGAAGACCGACCCCAAACTGTGGGGCAAGGTGAAGCAGCGCGTCACCAAGGGCGATAAGGGCGGCAAGCCGGGCCAGTGGTCGGCACGCAAGGCGCAGCTCGCCGTGCAGCTTTATCAGCAGGAGGGCGGCGGCTACGAAGGCGGCAAGCGGCAGGACAATGGCCTGCACCAGTGGACCGAGCAGGACTGGGACACCAAGTCCGGCAAGCCGTCCGGCGAAACCGGCGAACGCTACCTGCCAAAGAACGCCCGCGATCAACTGAGCGACAAGGACTACGCGCGTAGCACCCGCAAGAAACGCGCGGACAGCCGTGCCGGACGCCAACACTCGAGGCAGCCAGAGGACGTCGCCAAGAAGGCTGCCAACCATCGCACGCCGGCCCTCCATGGGCTGACCAAGGTGGAGTTGATGAAGCGCGCCGCGAGCAAGAACATTCGCGGCCGCTCGCGGATGAAGAAGGATGAGTTGGTCAAAGCGCTGGAAAAGGAGGGCGGCAAATGAGCGAGTTGAGCGAGGCGCAGAAGAAAGCCATTCGCAGTGATTTCAAGGGCGCGGTAAACATGCCGCCAGCACGCCTGCGTCGCTGGTTGCAGGCCGCTGACAGCAAACGCGTGGGCATGACCAAGGGTGGGCGCAAGGTCGCATCCACTGGCGAT
Organism: Pseudomonas sp. PA15(2017); assembly: GCF_001945395.1. Lineage (GTDB taxonomy): Bacteria > Pseudomonadota > Gammaproteobacteria > Pseudomonadales > Pseudomonadaceae > Aquipseudomonas. Next base: position 141,221 of record NZ_MSXV01000010.1, read on the forward strand.
GGCAAGTCGGTCGGCCACCGGATGGGCGAGCGCATTCTGGAAATCAAGGGTAAACGCGTCGCTCAATTGGAGGCGGACGACTACCAGGCGATGCGCAAGGTGATCGGCTACGTGCATCGCCATCTCAGGCAGCGCCCGGCCGGTGACCTGAAGGACAGCCGCTGGCGCCAGTCGCTGATGAACTGGGGCCACGACCCGCTCAAGGGCTGGAACACCCCCCGGGCCTGCGACCGTGCGTCAGGCGCTAGCCGCCAATTCCTGTAGAAAACTCTCCAGCACCAGATGCGGCCGCCGGCCCTTGCGGGTCACCGAAGCCAGGCTGATGTCGTAGAAGCGCGAGCTGGCCTTCAACGCACGCAGGCGGCCCTCCTTGATCCACGCCTCGGCATAGTGGTCGGGCAGGTAACCGATATAGCGCCCAGTGAGGATCAGAAACGCCATGCCTTCGCGATCCGAAGCGCTGGCGGTGCAGTTGAGCACGCCGTAGTGGTTCTGGATTTCCGGCGGCAGGCGGAAAGTCGGTGCAATGGCGTCCTGGGCGTTAAGGCGGTCGTCCGGCAGTTCGCGGTCGTCGACGTAGAACAGCGGGTGGCCGACGGCGCAGTAAAGCAGCGAGCGCTCGTCGTACAGCGGCTGGTAATCCAGGCCGGACAGGCCGCCGACCATCGGCACCACGCCGACATGCAGGCGCCCGTCGAGCACGCCTTGCTCGACCTCACTGGGCGGCGTCATGCGGATATTCACTCGCACGTCCGGCCCCAGCGCCTTGAGGCGGGCGAGGGCGCCGGTGATGCGCATGTGCGGCACCGTCACCAGGTTGTCGGTCAGGCCGATGTTCAACTCGCCACGCAGGTGCTGGTGCAGGCCGTTGACCTCGGTGCGAAAGCTCTCCAGCGCCGCCAACAGTTGCTGGGTAGACTGGTACACCTCGCGGCCTTCCTCGGTCAGCGCGAAACCGGCGCGGCCACGCTGGCACAGGCGCAGGCCGAGGCGCTGTTCCAGATCGCTCATCTGCTGGCTGATCGCCGAGCGGCCAATGCCCAGCACGCTTTCCGCGGCGGAAAAGCCGCCGCACTCGACTACGCCGCGAAACAGTTTGAGCAGGCGGATATCGAAGTCGCTGACCTGGGCGAGGGGCTCGGGGCGTCGGGCGCTCATTGTTTAGTCACCAGTGAACTGAGGATTCGAAGAGTCGGGTTTGAGTGACTTTATGCCTGTGGCACCTTGGCTGACAACTGACCTATGCAGTCTTAACTGAGTGGGAGCGGGCCATGCCCGCGAATGGCAGTTTCGAGCTCCCGATAACTGTTGCGACCACACCGGGCACATCACCCTCACGAGGCCACCGCCATGAACATGCCGCAGACCGCCACGCCGCCCGTGGCCAGCCAACTGAAGCTGGACGCCCACTGGATGCCGTTTTCCGCCAACCGCAGCTTCCAGCGCGACCCGCGGATCATCGTCGCCGGCCAAGGCAGCTGGCTGACCGACGATTCCGGTCGCCAGATCTACGATAGCCTGTCCGGCCTGTGGACCTGCGGCGCCGGCCATTGCCGCCAGGAGATTCAGGAAGCGGTCGCCAAGCAGCTCGGCACCCTCGACTATTCGCCGGGCTTCCAGTACGCCCACCCGCTGTCGTTCAAGCTGGCCGAGCAGATGGCCGACCTGATGCCCGGCGAGCTCAACCATGTGTTCTTCACCGGTTCGGGTTCCGAGTGCGCCGACACCGCGGTGAAGATGGCCAAGGCCTACTGGCGCCTCAAGGGCCAGGCCAGCAAGACCAAGTTCATCGGCCGCGCCCGCGGCTATCACGGCGTGAACATCGCCGGCACCAGCCTCGGTGGCATCAGTGGCAACCGCAAGATCTACGGCCAGTTGATGGACGTCGATCACCTGCCGCACACCCTGCAGCCGGGCATGGCGTTCACCCGGGGCGCAGCCGAGACTGGTGGCGTCGAACTGGCCAATGAATTGCTCAAGCTGATCGAACTGCACGATGCCTCGAACATCGCCGCGGTGATCGTCGAGCCGATGTCCGGCTCGGCCGGTGTCATCGTGCCGCCGGCAGGCTACCTGCAGCGCCTGCGCGAGATCTGCACCCAGCACAACATCCTGCTGATCTTCGACGAAGTCATCACCGCCTTCGGGCGCATGGGCAAGTGGACCGGCGCCGAGTACTTCGGCGTGACGCCGGACATCCTCAACGTCGCCAAGCAGATCACCAACGGCGCCATCCCCCTGGGTGCGGTGATCGCCAGCCGCGAGATCTACCAGACCTTCATGGGCCAGCCAACGCCCGAGCACATGATCGAATTCACCCACGGCTACACCTATTCCGCTCACCCGGTGGCCTGCGCCGCCGGCCTGGCTTCACTGGAGCTGCTCAAGCGCGAGAACCTGATTCAGCAGGCCGCGGAGCTGGCGCCCAAGTTCGAGAACGCCATCCATGGCCTCAAGGGCGCCAAGCACGTGGTCGACATCCGCAACTGCGGCCTGGCCGGGGCGATCCAGCTGGCGCCCCGTGACGGCGATCCGACCATCCGCCCGTACGAGGCCGGTATCGCCCTGTGGAAGGCCGGTTTCTACGTGCGCTTCGGCGGCGACGGCCTGCAGTTCGGGCCGATGTTCAACGCCAGGATCGAAGACCTCGACCGCGTGTTCAGCGCTGTCGGCGACGCCCTGCAAGGCATCGATTGATGGCCGGTCGACAACACGCGGTGGCCACCGTGCAGGTGGACAACGACGAGGTGATCGTCACCGAGTGGCGCTTCGCACCGGGCGCCGAAACCGGCCGCCACCGCCATGGCTACGACTATGTGGTGGTGCCGATGACCGACGGCACCCTGCTGCTGGAAACCCCGGACGGTGACAGGCACGCGACGCTGGTCGCCGGCCAGAGCTACTTCCGCAAGGCGGGCGTCGAGCACAACGTGGTCAACGCCAGCGACCACGAAGTGGTTTTCGTCGAAACCGAACTCAAGTGACAACCCTATTTCCTGCGGCAGCGGCCTGCATCGTAGCCGCCCAAGCGAACAGCATTCGGAGGACTCAATGACCACCATCCAGCATCTGATCCATGGCCAACTCACCGACGGCCAGGGCGGCCGCAGCGCCGACGTGTTCAACCCGGCCACCGGCGAGGCGATTCGCCGCGTCGCCCTGGCCGACGTGGCCACTGTGCAGCAGGCCATCGACTCGGCCAAACAGGCCTTTCCGGCCTGGCGCAACACGCCACCGGCCAAGCGCGCCCAGGTGATGTTCCGCTTCAAGCAGTTGCTCGAGCAGCACGAAGACGCCATCGCCAAGCTGATCGCCGAAGAACACGGCAAGACCCTCGAAGACGCTGCCGGCGAGCTCAAGCGCGGTATCGAGAACGTCGAGTACGCCTGCTCGGCACCGGAAATCCTCAAGGGTGAATACACCCGCAACGTCGGCCCCAACATCGATGCCTGGAGCGACTTCCAGCCGGTCGGCGTGGTCGCCGGCATCACCCCGTTCAACTTCCCGGCCATGGTGCCGCTGTGGATGTACCCGCTGGCCATCGTTTGCGGCAACTGCTTCATCCTCAAACCGTCCGAGCGCGACCCCAGCTCCACCCTGTACATCGCCCAGCTGCTCCACGAAGCCGGCCTGCCGAATGGCGTGCTCAACGTGGTGCACGGCGACAAGAGCGCCGTGGACGCGCTGATCCAGGCGCCGGAAGTCAAAGCCCTGAGCTTCGTCGGCTCGACGCCGATTGCCGAATACATCTACGCCGAAGGCAGCAAGCACGGCAAACGCGTGCAGGCCCTGGGCGGCGCCAAGAACCACGCGGTGCTGATGCCCGACGCTGAACTGGACAACGCCGTCAGCGCCCTGATGGGCGCCGCCTACGGCTCCTGCGGCGAGCGCTGCATGGCCATCTCGGTGGCCGTGTGCGTGGGCGACCAGATCGCCGACGCCCTGGTCGAGCGCATCGTGCCGCAGATCATGGCCCTGAAGATTGGCGCTGGCACCCAGTGCGGCCTGGACATGGGCCCTCTGGTTACCGCGGCGGCGAAGGACAAGGTCACCGGCTACATCGATGCCGGCGTCGCCGCTGGCGCCCAACTGGTGGTCGACGGTCGCGGCCTGAGCGTGTCCGGCAATGAAAGCGGCTTCTTCTTAGGCGGCAGCCTGTTCGACCGGGTGACCGCGGACATGAGCATCTACACCGACGAAATCTTCGGCCCGGTGCTGTGCATCGTCCGTGTGGACAGCCTGGAAACTGCCATGAAGCTGATCAACGACCATGAGTACGGTAACGGCACCTGCATCTTCACCCGCGACGGCGAAGCGGCGCGGCTGTTCTGCGACGAGATCGAGGTGGGCATGGTCGGCGTCAACGTGCCGCTGCCGGTGCCGGTGGCCTACCACAGCTTCGGCGGCTGGAAGCGCTCGCTGTTCGGCGACCTGCACGCCTACGGCCCGGACGGTGTGCGCTTCTACACCCGCCGCAAGTCGATCACCCAGCGCTGGCCGCAGCGCAAGACCCACGAGGCGGCGCAGTTTGCGTTTCCCAGCAATAGCTGAGGTGGGGTGAGGGAGCGAAAAGGCCGATCGGTTGATCGGCCTTTTTATTGGTGGTGATAAATGCGTCGGCAATTTCTGGGTATCGCTACGCTCAACCGCAGGCTATAGGCGACTCGTAGCCCGGCGTCGAGCGAAGCGACCCCCGGGGATGATTTTCAAAGCACCTACAACCTCTCACCCGTAAACGATCTCATCGTCCCCGCTGCCCGCCCAATCCGCCGGCAACAACCCTGCCGCCACATACCGGTGAAACGACGACCATGGCCAATCAACCACCCGCTCGACATGCCCATGCTTGCGCGGGTTGTGGTGGATGTAATCGACATGCCGGGCGAAGTCCTCGTCGTCACGAATCCGGTGTTCCCAGAAACGCTGCTGCCATATGCCTCGCTCGCCCTTGCGCTGACGGCTTGCGGATATCCGTTCGCTGCTCGGCAGGGCTCTTGATAAGCCGCCAGCGTAAGGCGAAATCCGCATCGCGCGGTGGCAGGTTACACAGGGCGTGCAGGTGATCGGGAAGGATGACGATGGCGTCAACGCGCCACGGATGAAGGCGCATCACATGCCGGAAGCTACCGCGCAGTAAATCAATATGTGCGGTCAGCAAGTCGCGGCGGCGATCTGCCAGATTGAGCGTGAAGAACCAGGTAGCGCCCGGCGCTTTGTCGCGGCGATACAGCACCATTGCCTGCAGTCCCTTGCAGAAGACAAACCATTCCAATGTAGCCCGGGTTGAGCGAAGCGATACCCGGGATAGTTTTCCTGGGTATCGCGCTGCTCAACCCAGGCTACGAACTGTGGCTATGGCGATGGGAGAGGGTAGGCGGCAATTGTGGGCGCTCCAACAGTGGGAGCGGGCCATGCCCGCGAAGCGCCGGGTATAGAGCAGATCCATAGTGTCGATGATCAGCGAGCTGTCAGTAGCGGTCTTGCCCTTGGTATAGGCGAACTGCTGAATCGGTTGGATGGAGTGGTCGAGCAGTACTTTCTTCCAGCCGCCCAGGTTGGGCAGTGTCCAGTCGCCGTAGATGCGTTTGACGCTGGCAACACCGTATTTGGCGATTTCTTCGAAAAGACCTTCGACGATGGCGGCGGGGGCGTTGTCGGCGTCGATGAGGACGGCGAGGTACTTTTGATGGGCGGCAGGCACGTTCTTGCTGGCCAGGGTTCTTCCTTGAGAGGCGATGGCCGACCTTACTGCGAAATACTGGCGGTGCGCCACCGAGTGTGGATGGCTTTTAGTCGCATGGGCGAGCTACCCGCCAAGACAGAGCTGCTATTTGCGTCAAAACACGCAACAAACCATTGCACCCTAGGCCGTATTTCGAACCTATCTGATTCTCTATGATGGCTTGCACTTTCCCTTGCGAGGCCATGCCATGAAAGCTCTCCGTCTGTTGCGTCCTTTGTTGTTAGGCAGTGCCGTGCTGGCGGTGGCCGGTCAGGTGGTGGCGGCTGAGCCGCTGCAGCTGGAGGTTTACAACCCCGGTGCGAAGTCGGTTTTCCCGGTGTCGGCGCAGATCGTCTCCGGGCCTACCGAGGCGGTGTTGATCGATGCGCAGTTCCAGCGTGACGATGCCCAGGCGCTGGTCGACAAGGTGCGCGCGACCGGCAAGAAGCTGACCACCGTGTATATCAGCCATAGCGACCCGGATTATTACTTTGGGCTGGATGTGATCCACCGCGCCTTCCCTGACGCGAAGATCGTCGCCACTGCCGAGACGGTGGCCGCCATCGAGGCGAGCAAAGACGGCAAGCTGGCGCACTGGGGGCCGATCATGGAGGGCAATGCGCCGCAGGCGCTGGTGGTGCCCGAAGCGCTGAAGGCGCCGAAGCTGACCGTGGATGGCCAGGTGCTGGAAATTCGCGGGCCGGAGCCGGCGCGTACCTTCGTGTGGATTCCGGCGCTGAAGACGGTGGTCGGCGGCATCCCTGTATCGGCCAATATCCATGTGTGGATGGCTGATACCCAGACCGTGCAATCGCGCCGCGACTGGCTGGCGACCCTGGCGGCCATCGATGCGCTGAAACCGAGCCGCGTGGTGCCCGGCCATTACCTGGCCAACGCCGATGGCAGCCTGCCGGATTCGCCGCAGACCGTTGCCGCGACCCGCGAGTACCTGCGGGCGTTCGAGGAGGAGGCCGGCAAGGCCAAGGATTCGGCGCAGTTGATCGCGGCCATGCGCAAGCGCTACCCGGACCTGGCTGACGAGTCGTCTCTGGAGCTGAGTGCCCAGGTGATCAAGGGCGAGGTGAAGTGGCCGCAATAAGGCCGCAAGAGGCATCACCCGGCATCGCAGATGCCGGGTGATGTTGTTACCGGTTACAACGCCACCAGCTCTGCTCTTATAACTACAGTATTGTTAAATCGACCGCTCTGGCATAAGCCTCGGCAGGCAAAATGGGCGTTTTTTGTGAGCGCTCTGAGGGCCTGTCCAAGGTTGTGCAGTGTTTCCCATAGTTGCACCAGCCTGGACGATGCCTTGGCCGGCTGCGAACTGCAACAGGCGGCGGTTTGTGGTGAACGTGGCGCCTTTTCAATCGAAAGTGACGCATTGCCTCCAAACATGTGAGGTTACATCAGCGCCAGTCGCGATTTTCATCTAGAAATTTCAAACGGACGTGCCAATGGCATAGCGCTTGCTCCAGCAGGCGGGCCAATCCAAATACTCCTCAGGAGCACGTCCATGCCTCACACGTCTTTCAAGAAAGGTTTCTTGGCGCTCGCGATCACTGGCGCACTGGGTTTTTCCTCGCTGACTCACGCGGACATCACCATCGGTGTCGGTGCACCGATGACGGGTGGCAACGCGGCGTTTGGTGACCAGCTGTGGCGCGGTGCCGAGCAGGCTGCGGCGGATATCAATGCAGCGGGCGGCATCAACGGCGAGAAAATCAAGCTGGTGAAGGGCGACGATGCGTGCGAGCCGAAGCAGGCGGTGTCAGTCGCCAACCGTATGGTCGATGCCGACAAGGTGGTGGCGGTGATCGGGCATTTCTGCTCGTCGTCGACCATGCCGGCCTCCGAGGTGTATGACGAGGCGGGCATCCTGGCGGTAACGCCGGCGTCCACCAACCCACAGGTGACCGAACGCGGCCTGACCGCGATGTTCCGCATGTGCGGGCGTGACGACCAGCAGGGCATCGTGGCCGGCGACTATATCGTCGACGTGCTCAAGGCCCAGAAGGTCGCCGTGGTGCACGACAAGGACACCTACGGCCAGGGCCTGGCCGACGCCACCCGTGCGCAGCTCAACAAGCGCGGCGTGAAGGAAGTGATGTACGAAGGTCTGACCCGTGGCGAGAAGGACTTCAACGCCCTGGTCACCAAGATCCGCGCCAGCGGCGCCGAGGTGGTCTATTTCGGCGGTCTGCATGCCGAGGCCGGGCCGCTGGTACGGCAGATGCGCGAGCAGGGCGTGACCGCCAAGTTCATCTCCGGCGACGGCATCGTCACCGACGAGTTGGTCGGCACCGCCGGCGGCCCGCAGTACGTCGACGGCGTGCTGATGACCTTTGGCGCCGACCCGCGCCTGATCGCCGATGGCAAGGCGGTGATCGAGAAATTCCGCGCCAACGGCTACGAGCCGGAAGGCTACACCCTGTACTCCTACGCCTCGATGCAGGTGGTCGCTGCCGCGTTCGCCGGCATCAAGGGTACCGATGGCGCCGAAGCCGCCGCCTGGCTGAAGGCCAACCCGGTGCAGACGGTGATGGGCAAGAAGGCGTTCGACGAGAAGGGCGACCTGAAAGTCTCCGACTACGTGATGTACCAGTGGGGCGCTGACGGCAAGTACAAGCAGCTTTAAGAAGGGTTTTCTCGAGCGGCAGAGTGGAATCGGAATCGCCGTTCTTGGGAGGGGGTCATGTGCCTGATGTCGCGCTGTGCGCGAATCGCGGGCATGGCCCGCTCCCACAGGACGGCTGCTCCCACAGGACGGCTGCTTCGCCCGATTCACCCCTGCCTCTCGTGAACGAACCTGCAAACCCGGCGGGCCATGACCTGCCGGGGCTGCTGCGCTCGCCTGGCGACCTCGCGCTTCTTTCCGTCACGGACTCAGAGATTTTTCAATGGACGGCATCTTCCTGCAGCAATTGGTCAACGGCCTGACCCTCGGCTCGGTCTATGGCCTGATCGCCATCGGCTACACCATGGTTTACGGCATCATCGGCATGATCAACTTCGCTCACGGCGAGGTGTACATGGTCTCGGCCTACCTCGCTGCCATCGCCATCGCCGTGCTGGCCTTCTTTGGTGTGCATTCCTTTCCGCTGGTGATTCTCGGCACGCTGGTGTTCACCATCGTGGTCACCGGGGTGTACGGCTTCGCCATCGAGCGCATCGCCTACAAGCCGCTGCGCAACTCCACGCGCCTGGCGCCGCTGATCAGTGCGATCGGCATGTCGCTGATCCTGCAGAACTACGTGCAGCTCAGCCAGGGGGCGCGGCAGCAAGGCATCCCGACCATGCTCGAAGGCGCGCTACGCCTGCATGTGGGCGATGGCTACGTGATGATCACCTACACCAAGCTGTTCATCATCGCTGCGGCCATCATCGGCATGCTGGCGCTGACCTTCATCATCCAGAAGACTCGCCTGGGACGCATGTGCCGCGCCACCCAGCAGGACCGCAAGATGGCGCAGATCCTCGGCATCAACACCGACCGGGTGATCTCCTACGTGTTCGTCATCGGCGCCTCCATGGGCGCGCTGGCCGGGGTGCTGATCACCCTGAACTACGGCACCTTTGATTTTTATGCCGGTTTCATCATCGGTATCAAGGCCTTCACCGCGGCGGTGCTCGGCGGCATCGGTTCGCTGCCCGGCGCGATGCTCGGCGGGCTGATCCTCGGCGTGGCCGAGGCGCAGTTCTCCGGGATAGTCAATTCCGACTACAAGGACGTGTTCAGTTTCTCGCTGCTGGTGCTGATCCTGATCTTCCGTCCCCAGGGCCTGCTGGGCCGTCCTCAGGTAACCAAGGTGTGATGCCGTGAGTACGACTTCTATCGATGTGAAAAAGAGCCTGGTCGATGCGCTGATGGCCGGGTTGATCGCCCTGATCGTGTTCGGCCCGGTGGTGGGCGTGGTGCTCAAGGGCTACGACTTCACCCCGCAATTCGACCGTGTGGCCTGGATGGTCGGCGTGGTGATGGTGGGGCGCCTGGTGCTCAGCCTGTTCCTGCAGACCGCCCGCGGGCGCGTGGTGCTGGAGGGCTTCGAGCGCTCCGGTGGCGGCGTTGGCGTGCAGCCGCCGGGCTACGTGTCGCGCATGCGCTGGATCATCCCGGGGCTGATTCTGCTGGCGTTGATCTTCCCGTTCTTCGCCAACAAGTACCTGCTGACGGTGATCATCCTCGGCCTGATCTACGTGCTGCTCGGCCTTGGCCTGAACATCGTGGTCGGCCTGGCCGGTTTGCTCGACCTGGGTTTCGTGGGCTTCTACGCCATCGGCGCCTACGGCCTGACCATGGGCTACGAGTACCTGGGCCTGGGCTTCTGGAGCCTGCTGCCGCTGGCGGCGGTCATGGCGGCGTTCGCCGGGATGATCCTGGGCTTTCCGGTGCTCAGGATGCACGGCGACTACCTGGCCATCGTCACCCTGGGCTTCGGCGAAATCATCCGCCTGGTACTGACCAACTGGCTGGAAGTCACCGGCGGCCCCAACGGCATGAGCGCGCCGTCGCCGACCTTCTTCGGCCTGGAGTTCGCCCGCCGTGCCAAGGACGGCGGCGTGCCGTACCACGAGTTCTTCGGCGTGGCCTACAACCCCAACATGAAGTTCCTGTTCATCTACGCGGTGCTGGTGCTGGTGGTGCTGCTGGTGCTCTACGTCAAGCATCGGCTGACCCGCATGCCGGTCGGCCGCGCCTGGGAAGCGCTGCGCGAGGACGAGATCGCCTGCCGCTCCATGGGCCTGAACCACGTGCTGGTCAAGCTCTCGGCGTTCATGCTCGGCGCCTCCACGGCGGGCATCGCCGGGGTGTTCTTCGCCACCTATCAGGGCTTCGTCAACCCGACTTCGTTCACCTTCTTCGAGTCGGCGCTGATCCTCGCCATCGTGGTGCTTGGCGGTATGGGCTCGACGGTGGGCGTGGTGATCGCCGCGTTCGTGCTGACCATCGCCCCGGAGCTGTTGCGCAGTTTCGCCGACTACCGCGTGCTGCTGTTCGGCATGCTCATGGTGCTGATGATGATCTGGCGACCGCGCGGGCTGATTCGCATCAACCGCATCGGCATCGCCCCGCGTAAAGGAGTCGCGCCATGAGTGACAAGATCCTCTCGGTCGACGGCCTGATGATGCACTTCGGCGGCATCAAGGCGCTCAGCGACGTCAATTTCTCGATCAAGCGCCACTCCATCTCGGCGCTGATCGGCCCCAACGGCGCCGGCAAGACCACGGTGTTCAACTGCCTGACCGGCTTCTACTCGGCCACCGGCGGCAAGATCATGCTCAACGCCCAGGGCCGGCAGACCGACGTCATCCAGATTCTCGGCGAGCCGTTCCGGGCCGATGACTTCGTCAAACCGGCGCAATTCGGCTCGCGGCTCTGGTACAAGATGTTCGGCGGCACCCACCTGGTTAACCGCGCGGGCCTGGCTCGCACCTTCCAGAACATTCGCCTGTTCAAGGAAATGACCGTGCTGGAAAACCTCTTGGTGGCCCAGCACATGCTCGCCGAGCGCAGCCTGATCAAGGGCATTCTCAACACGCCCGGCTACCGGCGCGCCGAGAACAAGCTGCTGGACACCGCCTTCTACTGGCTGGAAGTGGTCGATCTGGTGGAGCAGGCCAACCACCTGGCGGGCGAGCTTTCCTATGGCCAGCAGCGCCGCCTGGAGATCGCCCGCGCCATGTGCACCGGCCCGGAGCTGATCTGCCTGGACGAACCGGCCGCCGGCCTCAACCCGTCGGAAACCCACGCGCTGAGCAAGATCATCCGCCTGCTGCGCGACGAGCACGGCCTCACTGTGCTGCTGATCGAGCACGACATGGGCATGGTGATGAGCATCAGCGACCACATCATCGTCCTCGACCATGGGCTGGTCATCGCCCAGGGCGGCCCGGACGCCATCAAGAACGACCCGAAAGTGATCGCCGCCTACCTCGGCGCGGACGAGGAGGAAGTGGCATGAGCGATGTGAATACGGCACCGCTGCTGGCGTTCAAGGACGTCGACGTGCATTACGGGCAGATTCAGGCGCTGAAGAAGGTCAACCTGCACATCAACCCCGGCGAAACGGTGAGCCTGATCGGCGCCAACGGCGCGGGCAAGTCCACGCTGCTGATGTCGATCTTCGGCCAGCCACGGGCCAGCGGCGGGCAGATTCTCTACCGCGGCGAGGACATTACCCGCAAGAGCACCCACTTCGTGGCGTCCAACGGTATCGCCCAGTCCCCGGAAGGGCGCCGGGTGTTCCCGGACATGAGCGTGGAAGAGAACCTGCTGATGGGCACCATCCCGATCGGCGCCCAACACGCCGACGAGGACATGCAGCGCATGTTCGAGCTGTTCCCGCGGCTCAAGGAGCGGCGCAATCAGCGAGCGATGACCATGTCCGGCGGTGAGCAGCAGATGCTGGCCATCGCCCGGGCGTTGATGAGCCGGCCCAAGCTGCTGCTGCTCGACGAGCCGTCGCTGGGCCTGGCGCCCATCGTGGTCAAGCAGATCTTCGCTACCTTGCGCGAGCTGGCGCAGACCGGCATGACCATCTTCCTGGTCGAGCAGAACGCCAACCACGCGCTGCGCCTGAGCGACCGTGCCTACGTGATGGTCACCGGGGAAATCCGCATGACAGGCACCGGGCAGCAACTGCTCGGCAACCAGGATGTGCGCAACGCCTACCTGGGCGGGCACTGAGGGCTATCGACGATCCTGGCACCGTTCGCGCCGAGGTCGGCGCTCCTACACGATTGGTGTGATGCTTGCGCCCGCGTAGGAGCCCCGCCCCGTGGCACATGGTGGCCGTGTCACGGTATTGCATTAAGGCCGCCATCGTTTAACGCCGAGGCAGCGCTCTACGCGTTACTCGATGTTGGAACAGCCGCTGGCAGCCTGTGCATAAGCGGCGAACCAGTGCTGCAGACTTTCGATGATGGTCATGGTCATGCTTCTCCCGTTCATGGGCGTAGCCTAGGGTCTGTTCCCGTTTCACGCACGGCCGCGCCGGAGCCAGTTTTTGTGCGAGGCAAGGCACGAGATGCGAAGTTTGGCGGGCCAAATGAGCCATCGAGTAACGCCGCATCGCACAAAAACTGGCCCGGCCCTTCGGGTGGGGCCGCCTAGGTTGCGCGGGAAATGGCCTCCGCTGTCGTTGCAGGACTTGGCAAGGGAAAACGCGGACGGCTAGTCCATTCCCTGCATCCTGCGCCTAACCGGAGGTCATTTCTCGCGGCAACGCGGCTCGCGCTGAAACGGGAACAGACCCTAACCCTCGTCTCATCATTGGGCTGCTTACTTATCTGGATCGTTTCGATAGTTTTCCTGGCTGGCCGATGGACGGACTCTCTGGTCGACAGGAATTACCTGCGGTCTGTTGCCTCAGGTCATGGGAAATGCCGTGCCGATAGGGCACCCTGCAGGCTGTGAACGTTTTCACTGCCAAGGAGACTCCCATGATTCGCAAGTTTGTCGTCGCCTCCGTGCTGGCCTTGGTCAGCGCGCCGCTGCTGGCTGCCGAATGTTCGGTGGAGGTGCATTCCACCGACCAGATGACCTTCGATACCAAGGAGATCAAGGTCAGCAAGAGCTGCAAGACCTTCACCATCGAGCTCAAGCACGTCGGCAACCTGCCCAAGAACGTGATGGGCCACAACCTGGTGGTAGCCAAGACCGCCGACGTGCAGGCGATCAGTGCCGACGGCATCGCTGCCGGGGTCGACAAGGATTACCTGAAACCCGATGACACACGGGTAATCGCCCACACCAAGCTAATCGGCGGTGGCGAGTCCGACTCGGTGACCTTCGATGTGAGCAAGCTCGACGCTGCCGACGCTTACCAGTTCTTCTGCTCTTTCCCAGGCCATGCCGCGCTGATGAAGGGCGCGCTGACCCTGGTCGATTGATCCCGGTCGTCATCCCCAGGCCGCTGCTGGTCAGCGGCCTTTTCGTTTCTGCATGAAAATCAGCTGTTTGCCATGGTTACCCACAGACCCTGTTGATAAGCCTGTATCGATCATGTGCAAAAGGCGATGCAGTGCCCGCACCACTTGGCTTGCGGAGCATCGCGCTATTTTTGAGCAGTGTTGGAAAAGCTTTCGGAACAAGGTGTTAGGCGCGAAAGCATGCAGGTTATGAACTTTTCCACGGCTGCTGTGCGTAGCACTGTGGATAAGGTGAGGGTGGTCGGCTGCAAGCCTTTGGAGACTAGGCATGCAGTTTGTTGATCATTTTTCGATCAGCTCGACTGGCTGCGAAAATACGTCATGAAGTCAACCATTACTTCAATGAATTCAGTGTGTTGACGACCCTGGACGAGAGGGTTGTCCACGGAAGGTGTGGAGCACGTTGTGGATAACGTGCGCGTACTGATGCCCAAGCCACGAACCATGGGCGTTGCGCGGGGGTGATCGTTTTTTGCTCAGCGCCGTCAGCCCTTGTCGCTGCTCAGCCCGCGCCAGCGCTTGGCGCCGATCAGGATGAAGCGCAGTTGCTCGATCATCTTGGTTTCCGGTCGGCGATGGGCGGGCAGGGCGCTTGCCTGTGGGTCGATCAACTCGGGCAGGGTGGCGAATACGGTTTTCACCACCAGGTCGGCCAGCACGCTGCGCGCCGCCTCGTCGAGGTGTTGCAGCTTTGGCATCAGGCTCAGGTCGCTGGTCAGGTCGGCGGCGATGTCGTCGCGAAAGGTCGCCAGCGCCTGGCGCACCGGCAGCGAACCGCCGTATTGCTCGCGGGCGAGAAATAGGAACTGGCCGCGGTGTTGCTCCACCGCACGCAGGAAGATCTGCACCGAGGCATCGATGATGCCGCCCAGCTCGAACTCGTTGCGGCGCACCTGGCGCAGGGTGGTGCGAAAGGTTTCACCGACCTCGGCCACCAGGGCCAAGCCCAGGGCATCCATGTCCTTGAAGTGGCGGTAGAAGCCGGTGGGTACGATGCCGGCCGCGCGGGCCACTTCGCGCAGGCTCAGGCTGCTGAAGGCTCGGCCGCTGTCCAGCAGCTCACGGGCGGCGTCCATCAGCGCCTGGCGGGTGGGGTGGTGCGACTGGCGTGCTGGCATGGAATCACGTCCTTGTCTGGCTCGGTGCAAGCATCGTAAAACAAAACCCCGCCATGGGGCGGGGTTCGATGGTACTGCGGTCACCGTTATCAGTAGCGGTTCTTCAGGCCATAGCCCTCGTCGAGCATGCCTGGAACGTCGTCGGTCTTGGGCGCGTAGTCCTTGGGGATTTCCATGTCGCGCGGCGGCGTCAGGCGCTCGCGCTTGTCGTTGCTCGGCTCGGCATGCAGGGTAGCGAGCAGGCGCTGGCGGGTCACTTCGTCGAGCGCGAGGCGATCGGCACCGTGGGAGAGGTGTTCCTGCACGTCGTGATAGCTCTGGGTCAGCTTCTTGACCAGATTGGCGGTGGTGTTGAAGTGGGTGACCACTTCGTTCTGGTAGGCCTCGAAACGTTCCTGCATTTCGTCCAGCTGGCGCTGCGTGCGGCTGGGGGCGGCATTGGGCGCAAGACGAGCGATCAGGAAACCGATGGCGATGCCAGCGACCAGGGTAAGTGCCGGTAGCAACCAGGCGGTGAGCGTCTGTTCCACGAGTCCTTCCTCTCTAAACGGCTTTGCTTTACGTTAACGGCTGGAACCTGCGCTGTACACCGCTAAGTGCGTGTAGGCGAAGGTGTTTTGAGGTGTTTACCCGGCATCGCGCAGGCGCGGTGCGGGTACATCGTTCGACGAGTCGACCCGATTGAAGGTCACGGAGTTCACTGTTGCTGATCCGCGAAACCCCCACGATGATCGACGGCCCGAGCGGCCAACTGGAAGCCCTCTGCCTGGAAGTCGCCGACGCACGTGACGTTGCGCTGATCTGCCACCCGAACCCGGTACAGGGTGGCACCATGCTCAACAAGGTGGTGTCGACCCTGCAGCGCACCGCC
The DNA here is from genome assembly GCF_001945395.1 of Pseudomonas sp. PA15(2017). Lineage (GTDB taxonomy): Bacteria > Pseudomonadota > Gammaproteobacteria > Pseudomonadales > Pseudomonadaceae > Aquipseudomonas. The sequence goes on from NZ_MSXV01000010.1 coordinate 156,864, forward strand.
CGCGACGCCGGCTACCATACTCTGCGGTTCAACTACCGCGGCGTGGGCGCCAGTGCCGGCAGCCATGACATGGGCAGCGGTGAAGTGGATGACGCCGAAGCTGTCGCCAACTGGCTGCGCGAGCGCTATCCGGATCTGCCAATCACCCTGATGGGCTTTTCCTTCGGCGGCTTCGTGGCTGCCGCCCTGGGTGGCCGCCTGGAGCAGCAGGGCGTTGAACCAGCCAAGCTGTTCATGATCGCCCCGGCTGTTACCCGCCTTACCGCCGAAACGCCCCCCGCCGAGCGCTGCCCGTTGGTGGTGATCCAGCCGGACGCCGACGAGGTGATCGAGCCGCAGCGTGTCTATGACTGGTCGGCCAACCTCGGGCGTGCCCACGAGCTGCTGAAAGTGGCAGAATGCGGCCACTTTTTCCACGGCAAGCTGACCGATCTCAAGGATCTGCTGCTGCCTCGCCTCTGATCTGCCGCGTGCCTGCCTGGCACGCGTCCACGTAAGTGAACCTGAACATGACCACGCGTATTCTCACCGGCATCACCACCACCGGCACGCCGCACCTGGGCAACTATGCCGGTGCGATTCGCCCGGCCATCGTCGCCAGCCGCCGCGCCGACATGGATTCCTTCTACTTCCTGGCGGACTACCACGCGCTGATCAAGTGCGATGACCCGGCACGTATCCAGCGCTCGCGCCTGGAGATCGCCGCCACCTGGCTGGCGCTGGGCCTGGACACCGACAAGGCGACCTTCTATCGCCAGTCCGACATCCCGGAAATCCCCGAGCTGTGCTGGCTGCTGACCTGCGTGGCCGGCAAGGGCCTGCTCAACCGCGCCCACGCCTACAAGGCCTCGGTGGACAAGAACGTGGAAGCCGGTGAAGACCCGGACGCCGGCGTGACCATGGGCCTGTTCAGCTACCCGGTGCTGATGGCCGCGGACATCCTGATGTTCAACGCCCAGAAGGTGCCGGTTGGCCGCGACCAGATCCAGCATGTGGAAATGGCCCGCGACATCGGCCAGCGCTTCAACCACCTGTTCGGTCAGGGCAGGGACCTGTTCAAGCTGCCCGAGGTGGTGATCGAGGAAGACGTCGCCACTCTGCCGGGCCTCGACGGCCGCAAGATGTCGAAGAGCTATGACAACACCATCCCGCTGTTCGGCAGTTCAAAGCAGCTCAAGGACGCCGTGGCGCGCATCGTCACCGACTCCCGCCAGCCAGGCGAGGCGAAAGATCCGGACAACTCGCACCTGTTCACCATCTACCAGGCCTTTGCGGCACCGACCCAGCAGGCGGATTTCCGCGCTGCGCTGCTTGGCGGTATGGCCTGGGGCGAAGCCAAGCAGGCGCTCTATGAACTGCTGGAAGCGGAACTGGGCGAGGCGCGCGAGCGTTATCACGCCCTGATCGCCCGTCCGGCGGATCTGGAAGACATCCTGCTGGCCGGCGCCGCCAAGGCACGCAAGATCGCTACGCCGTTCCTTGGCGAGCTGCGCGAAGCGGTGGGCCTGCGCTCGTTCCGCGAGCAGGTGCAGGTAGCCGCCGATACCAAAAAGAAGGCCGCCAAGCGCGCCCGCTTCGTCAGCTTCCGCGACGAGGACGGCAGCTTCCGCTTCCGTTTGCTCGATGCCGACGGTGAGCAACTGCTGCTGTCGCCATCTTTCGCCGACGGCAAGGCAGCCGGGCAGGCGAGCAAGCGCCTGCAAAGCGGCGAACCGCTGGACATCCGCACCCAGGGCGATGCCTTTGGCGTGTGGCTGGACGACCAACTGGTCGGCGAAAGCCCGGCCTTTGCCGATGCCGCCGCTCTCGAGGCCGCAGTCGCCCGCCTGCGTGAAGCCCTGACGCCGGAAGAAGCCTGACCACTTGCAGCCTCCGGGCTCTTGTAGCCTGGCGTTGAGCAGAGCGATACCCAGGGTGATCGAATGCCGGGCGCATGTCTCGAGAGCGCTCCCCGGGTTTCGCTCTGCTCTACCACGGGCTACGAACCTGTGCTCGTGTAGGGTGGACAACGTGAAGCTTGTCCTCCATTGGTGTGCGATGCGCTTTTAGACGCGGTAAAACCTGGGCCTATTTGCCAATCCCCGGGGGCGTCGTTAAAGTGTCGCCCCCGCTTCATTTGCCCGGTTTTCGCACTATGACTCCGCTCGAACGCTACCAGGCCGACCTCAAACGTCCGGACTTCTTTCATGATGCCGCCCAGGAAAAGGCCGTGCGCCACCTGCAGCGCCTGTACGACGAGCTGATCGCCGACGAGCGCAACAAGCCCGGCGTGCTTGGCAAGCTGTTCGGCAAGAAATCCGTCACCCCGATCAAGGGCCTGTATTTCTGGGGCGGCGTCGGCCGTGGCAAGACCTATCTGGTCGACACCTTCTTCGATGCCCTGCCGTTCAAGGAAAAGGAACGCACCCACTTCCACCGCTTCATGAAGCGCGTGCACGAGGAGATGCGAACGCTCAAGGACGTCAAGAACCCGCTGACGGTAATCGGCAAGCGCTTCTCCGAGCAGTTCCGGGTGATCTGCTTCGACGAGTTCTTCGTTTCCGACATCACCGACGCGATGATCCTGGCGACCCTGCTCGAAGAGCTGTTCAAGAATGGTGTGACCCTGGTGGCCACCTCCAACATCGTGCCGGACGGCCTCTACAAGGACGGCCTGCAGCGCGCGCGCTTCCTGCCGGCGATCGAGTTGCTGAAAGTGCACACCGAGATCGTCAACGTCGATAGCGGTATCGATTACCGCCTGCGAGCGCTGGAACAGGCCGAATTGTTCCACTTCCCGCTAGGCGAAGCTGCCGAGCAGAGCCTGGAAAAGAGCTTCAAGAGCCTGTTGCACGAGCAAACCACCGTGCAGGAAAACGAGTCGCTGATGATCGAGAACCGCGCCATCGTCGCGCGCCGGGTCGGTGGTGACGTGGGCTGGTTCGATTTCCGCGAGCTGTGCGACGGCCCGCGTAGCCAGAACGATTACATCGAGCTGGGCAAGATCTTCCACTCGGTGATTCTCGCCAACGTCGAGCAGATGAGCGTGGCCAAGGAAGACATGGCACGGCGCTTCATCAACCTGGTGGACGAGTTCTACGACCGCAACGTCAAGCTGATCATCTCCGCCGAAGTGGAGCTCAAGGATCTGTACACCGGCGGGCGCCTGAGCTTCGAGTTCCAGCGTACCCTGAGCCGCTTGCTGGAAATGCAGTCCCACGAGTTCCTGTCGCGCCCGCACAAGCCCTGATCGGCCCGCCGCGACGGCAAAGGCCGCATGCCCGCTTCCAGACCGGAAGCACGGCGTGCGGCCTTTTTCGTTTCAGCCTGCGGGCTGCACCTGCTGCTGGAACTGCTGGCGGTAGTGGTTGGGCGACAGCCCCGTGTGCTGGCGGAACAGGCGGGCGAAGAAGCTGGCGTCGTCATAGCCGATTTCGTAGCTGACCGCCTTGATGCTTTTCGGCGAGGACGACAGCAGCCCCTTGGCGGTTTCGATGCGCAGGCGCTGCAGGTAATACAGCGGCTTGTCGCCAGTGGCGGCGTGGAAGCGGCGCATGAAGTTGCGGATGCTCATGCCGTGGTCGCGGGCCACGTCCTCGAAGCGAAAACGCTCGGCGAAATGCTCCTCGAGCCACTGCTGGATCTGCAGGATCTTGGTGTCCTGATGCTGCTTCTGACCGCCGAAGCCGATACGCCCCGGCGTGTAGCTGCGGCGCACTTCATAGAGGATGTCGCGGGCCACGCTCTGCGCAACGCTGGTGCCGCAGAAGCGCTCGATCAGGTAGATGTACAGATCGCAGGCCGAGGTCGGGCCGGCCACGCAGTAGAGGTTGTCGGCATCGGTCAGGTGCTTGTCCTGGTTCAGCGCCACGGCGGGAAAGCGTGTGGCGAACTCGCCGAAGAAGCGCCAGCAGGTGGTCGCTTCCTTGCCGTCCAGCAGGCCACTGGCGGCCATCCAGAACACCCCGTTGGCTTCGCCGCACAGGCTGGCGCCGGCGGTGTGCCGCGATTGTAGCCAATCGAACACCTGTGGGTAGCGGCTGCACAGGGCGTCGTAGTCGTCCCAGAAGGCCGGCAGGATGATCAGTTGCGCTTCGTTGTCGAGCGCGCCGTCGACCGGTAGCTGCACGCCGCTGAAGCTGGTGACGGGCAGGCCGTCCGGGCTGACCAGGCGCACCTCGAAGGTCGGCACCAGGCCGTGGCCCTGCTGCTTGCCATGGCGCAGGCCGGCCATATGGAAGAAATCTCTGGCCTGCATGAGGGTCGAAGCGAATACACCGGGCGTGGCGAGGATGCTCACGCGCGTGAGTGGGGACGAGCTGGGCATGGCTGTTGTTCTTGTTCGAGTGTGATGGTAAAGGCGTCAGGTTCCGGCTGAATCGTCTTCTTTTATCCGGGCTGAGTCCAGCTCGGTCTTGCAACGCCGAGATGGGAGATAGGTTGTCATGCTGAGTTTTGCCGAGTTGGCCGCATCGCCATTCGCCGATTGGGACGGCACGCCCGCTGCCGCGAGAATCCTGCAAAAGGAATTGGCCGAACAGGTGCGGCTGGAAGATGACTTTGTGCCGTTGCGTCTGCTGGCCGGCGTGGATGTGGGCTTCGAAGAAGGCGGCGAGATCACCCGCGCTGCCGCCATCCTGCTGAATGCCGAAACCCTGCAACCGGTCGCCGAATGCGTGGCGCGCATCCCTACCAGCATGCCGTACGTGCCGGGGCTGTTGTCGTTTCGCGAGTTGCCGGCCTTGCTGTCGGCACTGGCGGGGTTGCCCCAGGAGCCGGACCTGATCGTTGTCGATGGTCATGGCATCGCCCACCCCCGTGGCCTGGGTATCGCCGCGCACCTGGGCGTGGTTACCGGCCGGCCGACCATCGGCGTGGCGAAGAAGCTCCTCACTGGTCATCACTGCGAGCTGGGTGAAGAGCGTGGTGACAAGGTGGAGTTGCTCGACCGCCAGAACCGACAGATCGGCTGGGTGCTGCGCAGCAAGCGTAAGGTGCGGCCGCTGATCGTCTCGCCGGGGAATCGCGTGAGCATGCACCGAGCCGCTGAGCTGGTGCTGAGTTGGGACAAGGGCTACCGGTTGCCGGAGCCGACGCGGCTGGCGGACCGGCTGGCTTCGCGGCGTGATGCCAAAGGGCCGAAATTACTGTAGGCAGGTGCTCGGACGGAAGGCGGCCCACGCCCCCGTGATGTGTTGAGCATCGAGGGCGGGGCCTGCTTTTGTGGGAGCGGGCCACGCCCGCGATTCGCGCGCATGGCGCGCTCCCACAGATGGGGCTAGCCTACCGCCATTCCTAACCCTGAAAATTCAAGGCGCGGGGTTGGGCTGCGCCTTGTGAATCGCCTCGATGCCTTTGAGCACCTCATCGCTGAGCTTCAACTCGCTGCTGGTCAGGTTGGCTTCCAGCTGCTGCAGCGAAGTGGCGCCGATGATGTTGCTGGTCACGAACGGGCGGCTGGTCACGAAGGCCAGGGCCATTTGCGCCGGGTCGAGGCCATGTTCGCGGGCCAGGGCCACGTAACGCGAACAGGCCGCCACGGTTTCCGGGGCGTTGTAGCGCTGGAAGCGCTCGAACAGGCTCAGGCGCGCGTTCGCCGGGCGGGCACCGTTCTCGTACTTGCCCGAGAGCATGCCGAAGGCCAGGGGCGAGTAGGCCAGCAGGCCGCACCGCTCGCGAATCGAGACTTCGGCCATGCCCACTTCGTAGCTGCGGTTGAGCAGGTTGTAGGGGTTCTGCACCGACACCACGCGGGACATGCCACGGGCTTCGGCCAGTTGCAGGAACTTCATGGTGCCCCACGGCGTTTCGTTGGACAGGCCGATGTGGCGGATCTTGCCGGCCTTGACCTGCTCGTCCAGCGCTTCGAGGATTTCCTCGATGGGCGTGGAGTCGCTTTCCTGATGCTGATAGCCGAGCTGGCCGAAGAAGTTGGTCGGGCGCTCCGGCCAGTGCAGCTGGTAGAGGTCGATCCAGTCGGTCTGCAGGCGCTTGAGGCTGGCATCCAGGGCCGCGACGATGTGCTGGCGGTTGTGCTTGAGCTGGCCGTCGCGAATGTGGGTGATGCCGTTGCCGGGGCCGGCGACCTTGCTGGCCAGTATCCAGTCGGCGCGATCACCGCGCTGCTTGAAGTATTCGCCGATGATCTGTTCGGTCTTGCTGTAGGTCTCGGCGCGCGGCGGCACCGGGTACATTTCGGCGGTGTCGATGAAGTTGATGCCGTAGGCCTTGGCGCGCTCGATCTGGGCGAACGCCTCGGTGGCATCGTTCTGTTCGCCCCAGGTCATGGTGCCCAGGCACAGGGCGCTGACGTTGAGATCGGTTCGGCCGAGCTGGCGGTATTCCATTGGAGCGTCCTCTGACAAAGGGCCATACAAGCAGGTTGAAATTTTTTTCGCAATCAGGATAATCCGCCTCCTCTTTCTGCGGTGGAAGTGATGCGCCGCCTGCCGAAGAATCTTGCCGTACGCGGACGCGCTGACCCGAGCCCCCGAATAGCGCCCGCATCCGGCTGCCTTTGACTTGTCAAAGTACGCACTATTCAGTAAGATCCGCCGTCTATTTTTGCTGGGCGGCCCCTGAGGCTATAAAGAATGAAAACTTTTACCGCTAAACCGGAAACAGTAAAACGCGACTGGTTCGTCGTTGACGCTGCTGGTCAGACCCTGGGTCGTCTGGCTACAGAAATCGCGAGCCGTCTGCGTGGCAAGCACAAGCCTGAGTACACCCCTCACGTTGACACCGGCGACTACATCGTCGTCATCAATGCCGAGCAGGTACGTGTAACTGGCGCTAAAACCAGCGACAAAATGTACTACTCCCACTCCGGTTTCCCGGGCGGCATCAAGTCGATCAACTTCGAGAAGCTGATCGCCAAGGCCCCTGAGCGCGTGATCGAGACCGCGGTTAAAGGCATGCTGCCGAAGAACCCGCTGGGCCGCGACATGTACCGTAAGCTGAAAGTGTATGCGGGCGCTGCTCACCCTCACACTGCTCAGCAGCCTCAAGAACTGAAGATTTAACGGAATAGTTCATTATGTCGGCGACTCAAAATTACGGCACTGGCCGTCGCAAGACTGCAACCGCACGCGTTTTCCTGCGTCCGGGCACTGGCAAGATCTCTATCAACAACCGCACCCTGGACACCTTCTTCGGTCGTGAAACTGCCCGCATGGTAGTTCGCCAGCCGCTGGAGCTGACCGAGACCGTCGAGAAATTCGACATCTACGTTACCGTCATCGGCGGTGGTGTGAGCGGTCAAGCTGGTGCGATCCGCCACGGCATCACCCGCGCTCTGATGGACTACGACGAGACGCTGCGTCCGGCTCTGCGTAAAGCAGGTTACGTGACCCGCGATGCTCGTGAAGTCGAGCGTAAGAAAGTCGGTCTGCGCAAAGCACGTAAGCGTCCTCAGTACTCCAAGCGTTAATTCGCGACGGTACTCGAAAACGCCCAGTTTCCTCACGGAGCTGGGCGTTTTTCATTTGCGCTCGGGAAAGCCTGGCGCATCCTTTCAGGTACGGCTGCGGCTCGTCCTGTCGTCTCCTCGGCCACGCCATTTCCTGCCTGCTCTGCCCGAGCCTGGGCGTATACGGCCTACTCACCGCTTCGTTGATGCGCGTCATAAGTCGCCCCGTCGGCCTGTGCGAATCTCGCGGCGGATTGCAGCAGAGCTGATCTGGACACACGAGCACCACGACTTTCCACCTTCTTCACGCCGATGCCGCAGCCAGATCTGCGCGGGCCATCCGGCTGAGGCCGTGGGTTAAAGTCCTTGATCAGCGTCGAATGGATGCGCCCTGGGCGCGAGGCCTCTGCAAGGGTTGGTCGAGCGCCGTGCGCTCGATGCCGGGATGACCATCCGGCCGCTGCTGCGCGCGACCGACACTGACTTATTAGAGGCCTGAACAACAGGCCGGAAAGCCGATGGGAGACGACTGAATGAGCAATGACGGCGTGAATGCGGGCCGGCGTCGCTTTCTGGTGGCAGCCACTTCGGTGGTTGGGGCCGCCGGGGCGGTGGGGGCTGCAATTCCGTTTGTAGGGTCGTGGTACCCGAGTGCCAAGGCCAAGGCCGCTGGCGCTCCGGTCAAGGTGAACGTCGCCAAGATCGAGCCGGGCCAGCAGATGGTGGCTGAGTGGCGGGGCCAGCCAGTGTTCATCATGCGGCGCACCGAGGCGATCCTCAGCAACCTCAGCAAGATCGAAGGGCAACTGGCCGACGCCAGTTCCCAGCATTCGCTGCAGCCGGGTTACGTCGACCCGAAGACGCGCTCGATCAAGCCGGAAATCCTCCTGCTGGTCGGGCTGTGTACGCACTTGGGCTGCGCGCCGTCGTTCCGCCCCGAAGTGGCCCCGGCGGACCTGGGCGAGAACTGGGTGGGCGGTTACTTCTGCCCCTGCCACGGTTCGCGCTACGACCTGGCGGGTCGCGTCTACAAGTCGCAGCCGGCGCCGCTGAACCTGCCGGTGCCGCCGCACCGCTACGAATCGGCTGACGTGATCATCATCGGCGTGGATCAGGAGCAAGCATGATGAGCAAATTCATGGGCTGGGTGGATGCGCGCTTCCCTGCCACCAAGATGTGGAACGACCACCTCGCCAAATACTATGCACCGAAGAACTTCAACTTCCTGTACTTCTTCGGCTCCCTGGCCCTGCTGGTGCTGGTCAACCAACTGCTCACCGGCGTGTGGCTGACCATGAGCTACAACCCGACTGCCGAGGGTGCTTTCGCGTCGGTAGAAGGGCTGATGCGCGACGTGCGCACCGGCGATACGCCCCACGGCGCGATCCTGCGCTACATGCACTCGACCGGCGCTTCGGCGTTCTTCATCGTCGTCTACCTGCACATGTTCCGCGGTCTGCTCTACGGTTCGTACCAGAAGCCCCGCGAGCTGGTGTGGATCTTCGGCATGCTGATCTACCTGATGCTGATGGCCGAAGCCTTCATGGGCTATCTGCTGCCGTGGGGGCAGATGTCCTACTGGGGCGCCCAGGTGATCATCTCGCTGTTCGGCGCCATTCCCTATGTCGGCGATGCGCTGACCGAGTGGATCCGTGGCGACTACCTGATCTCCGGCATCACCCTCAACCGCTTCTTCGCCCTGCACGTGGTGGCCTTGCCGATCGTCATCCTCGGCCTGGTGGTGCTGCATATCCTGGCGCTGCACGAGGTCGGTTCGAACAACCCGGACGGCATCGATATCAAGAAGTACAAGGACGAGAACGGCATCCCGCTCGACGGCATTCCCTTCCACCCGTATTACACCGTCAAGGATATCGTCGGCGTGGTGGTGTTCCTGTTCGTGTTCTGCTTCGTGGTGTTCTTTTTCCCGGAGATGGGCGGCTACTTCCTCGAAAAGCCCAACTTCGAACAGGCCAACCCGTTCAAGACTCCCGAGCACATCGCTCCGGTTTGGTACTTCACGCCGTTCTACGCGATCTTGCGCGCCATCCCCGACAAGCTGATGGGCGTGATTGCCATGGGCGCCGCCATCGCCGTGCTGTTCGTGCTGCCCTGGCTGGATCGCAGCCCGGTGCGCTCGATGCGCTACAAGGGCTGGCTGAGCAAACTCTGGCTGCTGGTGTTCTGCGTGTCCTTCGTCATCCTCGGCGTGCTCGGCGTACTGCCGCCCACGCCGGGCCGTACGCTGCTGTCGCAACTGTGCACGGCGCTGTACTTCGCGTACTTCATCCTGATGCCCTTCTACACCAGGATGGAAAAGACCAAACCCGTTCCTGAAAGGGTGACAGGCTGATGAGAAAGCTATTCGCTGCATGTGTGGTCGCGCTACTGCCTGCCTTCGCCCTGGCCGCCGGGGGGCATGGCGTGGCTCTGGACAATGCCGATATCGACCTGACCGACAAGGCTGCGCTGCAGGATGGCGCGCGTACCTTCGCCAACTACTGCATGGGTTGCCATAGCGCCAAATTCCAGCGTTACGAGCGCGTCGCCGCGGACATCGGCGTATCCGAAGAACAGATGATGGCGAACCTGGTGTTCACCGACGCCAAGATCGGTGATCACATGAACATCGGCATGAAGCCGGACGATGCCAAGCGCTGGTTCGGTGCGGCACCACCGGATCTGACCCTGGTCGCCCGGGTGCGCGGCAATGACTGGCTGTACACTTACCTGCGCACCTTCTACGACGACCCGGCGCGGCCCCTGGGGGCCAACAACCTGGTGTTCCCCAATGTCGGCATGCCCAACGTGCTCGGTGGTCTGCAGGGCCGCCAGTACATGGGCTGCAAGCAAGTGCAGGTGGTCGAGGACGGCAAGAAACAGTACGACCCGCTGACCGGAACGCCGCTGACCCATGAGGCCTGCGACCAACTGGTGCTCGAGCCCAGCAGCGGCCAGCTCAGCCCACAGGCGTTCGATGACAAGGTGCGCAACCTGGTGACCTTTCTGGCTTACTCGGCGGACCCCAACAAGCTGCACATGCAGCGCATTGGTACCTACGTGCTGATCTACCTGGCGTTCTTCTTCGTCTTTGCCTACCTGCTCAAACGCGAATATTGGAAGGACGTTCATTAAAAACTACCTACGTTTTTAAACTGTCGGTTCCGGTATCATGCTCAGCCCGCGCAATGCGCGGGTTTTTTATGCCCCGCGATTCCCATCGTCAGGGCACCCGGGAAGCCGCGACAGCGCTCCCGGTGCGTTCACGTTTCACGAATCTGGAGGATCGCCTTGGCTGCGACCAACCGGTTGGCCTGTTATTCCGACGCTGCCGACCACTACTCTCACCGCGTACGCATCGTGCTTGCCGAGAAGAGCGTCGTTGTGGAAATCATCGACGTCGAGCAGGGCCGCTTCCCCAACAAACTGCTGGAAGCCAACCCCTACGCGACCCTGCCGACCCTGGTCGACCGTGACCTGGCGCTCTACGAGCCGACGGTGATCATGGAATACCTGGAAGAGCGCTACCCCCATCCGCCGTTGATGCCGGTATACCCGGTGGCGCGCGGCAACACCCGCCTGCTGATGCACCGCATCCAGCGCGACTGGTGCTCGCTGGTCGACCTGATCCTCGATCCGCGCAGCAAGGAAGCGGCCCGAGCCCAGGCGCGCAAGGAGCTGCGCGAAAGCCTCACCGGGGTGTCGCCGTTGTTTGCTGAAAAACCATTTTTCCTCAGCGACGAGCTGAGCTTGGTAGACTGTTGCCTGTTACCGATCCTGTGGCGCCTGCCGCTGCTGGGGATCGAACTGCCAAGGCCGGCCAAACCGCTGCTCGATTACATGGACAGACAGTTCGCGCGCGAAAGCTTTCGCCACAGCCTGTCGTCCGTCGAACGAGCCATGCGTTGACCCATTTTTCCCGCGCGTCGCTCTCGGCGCGCCACGTTCAGGAGGTTTGATGAACTCCAGTCGTCCTTATCTGATCCGCGCGCTGTACCAGTGGATCGTCGACAACGATTGCACACCCCATCTGCTGGTCAACGCCGAGTATCCTGGCGTTCAAGTACCGAGCAAGTTCGTCAGCGACGGGCAGATCGTGCTCAACGTATCGCCCACTGCGGTGCGTGAATTGTCCCTCGACAACGATGCGGTCAGTTTCGAAGGCCGCTTTGGCGGCGTTGCCCACAGCCTGTTCGTACCGTCGCCCGCTGTGCTGGCGATCTACGCCCGGGAAAATGGCCAGGGCATGGTGTTCGACCAGGAGCCGCCACCCGTGCAGAGCGACGTCGAAGAGGTCGAAGGCGAGCAGACGCCGCCCGAGGACGAGCCGCCGCGGCCGAGTGGGCGACCCAGCCTGAAGGTCGTCAAATAGACGGCCATTGCGGCTGTAGTGCCCCCGAAGTGCCGGTCCCGTGACCGGCATTTTTCATTTTCAGGGTTGCGATTAGCCCCTTGTATGATGGCATTAAGTCACTTCGTGCAATCTGCCTGAGTCGTTACGCTTGAGCTTGCAGTTTGCACGGCAAACGAAATGGCTAAGTTAATTTAAGTTGTTGTTTTATAAGAAATATTTTTACTTTAAAAACCTGGCACAGCGCTTGCGATATTCAGGGGGAAGCCACAACCCCGAAGTTGGATGTGGCGAACTTGAATGAAACAGGAGTGTTGCCCATGAAACAGCCAATCAATAAGTTCGCTTTTGCCGCTATCACTGCGACCGCCCTGAGCTTGTCCGTGGCGGGTACCGCTTTCGCCGATACCTACAACAGCACCCAGCCGACCATGCTGGCTGCCAACACCATGGACAAGGCTGAAGAAGCCGTATCCGACACCTGGATCACCAGCAAAGTGAAATCCGCTTTCCTGGCTGACGACGGCCTCAGCGCTCTGGACATCAAAGTCGAGACCAACAAAGGTGTCGTCGCTCTGTCCGGTGTGGTGAAGACCGAAGCCGAACGTGATCTGGCTGTAGCCAAAGCTAAAGAAATCAAAGGCGTTCAAGCAGTTTCCGCTGACGGTCTGAAAGCTGCTGACTGATCATGGGCCAGGGCAGGCCATCGCGGCCTGCCTACTTCCTTGGAGAATGCATCATGAATTCCGACATCATCAAAGGTAAGTGGAAGCAGCTCAGTGGCGACATTAAGGCGCGCTGGGGCAAGCTGACCAACGACGACGTGGATGTCGCCGAAGGCCATAGCGAATATCTGGCAGGCAAACTGCAAGAGCGCTACGGCTGGACCAAGGAAAAGGCCGAAGAAGAACTGCGCGATTTTAGCAGCAAGTACTGACTCGTCCTTGGCGTGTTTGGAGAGCCCCGGCTTATGCCGGGGCTTTCTGCTTTTCAGGGCAAAGTGGGAAATGCTGACCGCGCCTTTCAAGTTCACAGGGGGCGGGCCGATACCCTGAGCACACTCGTCAGGCACAGGACGTAGCATGTCGACCATCATCCCCACGAGCGCCGGTGCCGCGCTACCGGCCAAGACCGCGGCCACACCCACATCGAATAACGTCGGCGCGTCCGCCACCGAGGTCGGTAACGAACCGAAGCAGCAGGCCTCGGTAACCGTCACCCTCAGTGAATACGCCCAGAAGCGCGCGAAGAGCATGCGCAACGCCTTTGGCAAGTTGCGCGAGATGCAGGCCAGGCAGGACGAGTCGCGCAAGGATGCCGCGCGCCAGCGCCTGGAAGACATCAAGAAACGCATCGAGATGCTCAAACAACTGGTCATGGCGCTTGGGCCGGCCGGCGCGAAAGGAGCGTTGCGCCAGCTCAAGCAATTGGCCCAGGAGCTGGGGCAGGTTGCCTCCGTGCTCAAGGAACCGTCCGGCGGCGGCATGCCCTCGGGGAGCGTGGCGCAAGCGTCGACCCAAGGCGAGACTGGAAGTGTGGGCGCTGCCGCTAGGGAGACGGCCACGGTCGATGCGGTGGGCGAGGCGGCGTCAGTTGCGGCGGTCGAGGTGGAAGCACCCGAGATGGATGCCGAGGCTGCCGTACTGGCCACCGGTGAGGAGGCCGAGCAGGGCGACGAGCCCGAAGCCAGCGAGGAGCAGGGCGAACAACGGACGCAAGACGCCCTCGGCCAGGCGCGCCATGAGCGCAACGCGCGACAGCGGCGTGCCGATGCCGAAGCGCTGAAAAAGGTCGCCGCCCAGCTCAAGCAACTGCTGGTCATGGTGCGCTCGCAGGTCAGCGGCAAGCCGGACGAGGAGAGCAAGAAGCTCATCGACGGCATCGACAAGCAATTGGCCGAGGTCGAGAAGGCCGCTGGCGAAATGGCCGGCGGCGGTTTGTCCCTGTCCGTTGCGGTAGGCGTGACGCTGTCGATCAGCGTCTAGTCAGCCCGGGTCGATGGCAGCTCAGGCGAGGATTGCCGCCAGCGCCGCGCGGTCGACGTTGGCACCGCTGAGCACCACGGCGGCGCGCTCGCCACGATTGATCTCGCGTTCCTGGATCAATGCGGCCAGGGCTGCCGCGCCGGCGCCTTCGGCCAGGTTGTGGGTGTCTTCGTGGTAGATGCGCATGGCCTGGCGGATCTCGTCGTCGTCGACCCGCACGATGCGCGCCGCACCCGCGCGGATGATCTCCAGCGCTTCGGGCTGCGGCATGCGACAGGCCATGCCATCGGCGATGGTGTCGGCGCTGTCGGTGCAGATGATTCGACCGGCGGCGAAACTCTGCGCATAACCGTCGGCGGCAGCACTGACCACGCCGATCACCTCGGTATCCAGGCCCAGCAGGTCACGGGTGCGAATCATCCCGCAGATGCCCGAACCCAGGCCGATCGGCACGTAGACACGTGCGAGCGGTGGCGCGGCCTCGAACAGCTCCAGGGCGTAGGTAGCCACGCCGCGGGTCAGGTCCGGGTGCAGCGACGGCACGAAATGCAGGCCCCGTTGCCCCGCCAGCTCAGCCGCCTTGGCGCGGGCTGCGTCGAAGTCGCAACCGTGCTCGATCACTTCGGCACCCAGCGCCGCCATGGCGGCGTTCTTTTCCCGGGCATTGCCCTTCGGCACCACGATGACGATCGGCAGCCCGGCCTTGCGCGCGGCCAGCGCCATGCTTTGCCCGTGATTGCCGCGAGTGGCCGAGATCAGCCCGCTGATGGCTGGCTCGCGACGCAGCAACTCGTCCACGTAGACCAGCCCGCCGCGCACCTTGAAGGCGCCGGTCGGCGTATGGTTCTCGTGCTTGACCCATACCTCGCAGCCGAGGCGCTCGGCCAGCAGCGGCCAGGGGAACTGCGGCGTTGCCGGAACGCTCGGGCGGATCAGGGTGACGGCTTGGCGCAGGGCAGCGAGGTCGAACATCGGGTGGTGCTCCGGGTGGGCTTTGACCAGATGCTACGGCTCAGGCATTGTATGGGTAAATCTTTATATTGCATGGCAAGCAATGTGGTTACCTGACCTTCAGGGCAGTTCGCTGCCCACCTACCTGGCACTGGTTGAAGCGATTGCCGTCGCCATCGGCAAAGGCCAACTCAAGCCCGGCGAACGGCTGCCGCCGCAGCGGCGCCTGGCCTGGACGCTGGGCATCAACCCGAGCACGGTGATGCAGGCGTACCGCGAGGCGGCGCGTCGTCACCTGGTGTCCGGCGAGGTCGGCCGTGGCACCTATGTGTTGGCCGATAGCCGCGAAGCCAGCCTGTTCCACCTCAAGCAACCGCGGCTGCCGGCCGACGGTATCGACCTGTCGACCAACGTGCCGGTGCACGATGGCAGCAGCGCTGACCTGTCGCACACCCTGCAGCGGATGATCGCCGAAGGCCGCCTCGATGCCTTGCAGGCCTACGCGCCGGCCGAGCTCGAACAGCGCGGGCGGGTGGCCGTCAGCCAGTGGCTGCAACAGCGCGGCCTGCATACGTTGCCGTCTCAGGTGGCGCTCTGTGCCGGGGCTCAGCAGGGTGTTTCGGCGGCGCTGCTGGCGCTGTGCGAAGCGGGCGACCCGGTGCTCGCCGAAGCCTTCACCGCCCCCGGCATCAAGGCCGCCGCCCGGCAGTTGCGGCTGCCGCTGCACGGCGTGGCCATGGACGAGCGCGGCATTCTTCCTCAGGATCTCGACCGCCAGGTGCGTGCCACCGGGGCGCGGGTGCTGGTGCTTACCCCGTGCCTGCAGAACCCCACCGGCAGCAGCATGGATGGCGAGCGCCGCCAGCGCATCGCTGAACTGGTGGAGCGCCACGGCCTGTGGCTGATCGAGGATGACGTCTACGGCGCCCTCGGCAGCCAGGCGCCGTTGGCTGCGGCGGTGCCGACACGCAGCCTGCTGGTCAGCAGCCTGTCGAAGACCGTGGTACCCGGCCTGCGCCTGGGCTTCATGCAGGGCCCCCAGGCGTTGCTCAAACGTATCGACCCGCAAGGTCACGCCACCAGTTGGGCGGTGTCGCCGTTGTGCCTGGCACTGGCCTGCGAATGGATCGAGGACGGCACCGCCGCGCGCAAACTGGCCTGGCAACGCGAAGAATTGCAACAGCGTTGGCGGCTGGCGAGCCGCGTGTTGGGCCCGCGCATGTCGCTGGGTCGTGAGGTGGCGCCGCATCTGTGGCTGCAGCCGCCGGACAGCGCCGCCCTGGTGGTGGCCTGCCGGGCCGCGGGTGTCGAGGTGGTGCCGGCGGATGTGTTCGCCGTCGGGCCAGCCCAGGCCAGCGCGATCCGCATCAGCCTGGCCGCCGCGCGCAGCCGCGCCGAACTCAAGCAGGCGCTGGAGCATATCGTCGCCGCCTGGCCTGGTTGATCGAGCCACTTGCACCGGCGTTGTAATGCGTGTCAGCTATGAACCATGAACCCACGATAAGGAACCGTGCATGTCCCTTCCTACAGACGGCGCTTTTATCGTCGTCAACACTGCCGAAGAAGCCGTTGACCGCCTGGCCGCGCTGCACCAGCGCGCCACCGAGGGCCTGAGCCAGGCGCTCAAGCGCTACCTCAAGGACCGCGTGCGCCCCGGTGCCGACGAGCAGGAGCTGTTCCGCTACCCCGAGCTGCGCCTGACCTACGATTGCCAGGGCGAAGTGCCGACCACCGTGCGCGCCTACGCCAAGGTGCAGGTGCCCGGCACCTACCGCGTGACCATCACTCATCCGGCGGCCTTTCGTAAGTATCTGCTCGAGCAGCTGCAGCCGCTGATGGCCGACTTCACCCTGACCGTCGAAGTCGGCGTCAGCCAGCAGTACATTCCCTATCCCTACGTGGTGGAGCAGGGCGACGAGCTGGCCGGCTCCGGGGTGACCGCCGCCGAGTTGGCGCGGGTGTTCCCCAGCACCGACCTGTCGGCCGCCACCGATGGCACCGCCGATGGCCTGTACGACTGGGAAAACACCGATCCGCTGCCTCTGGCATTGTTCGATGCCGCCCGCGTGGATTTTTCCCTGCGTCGCCTGGTGCATTACACCGGCAGTGACTGGCGCCACGTGCAGCCGTGGATCCTGCTGACCAACTACCACCGTTACGTCGACCAGTTCATCCGCCATGGCCTGGACATGCTCAAGGCCGAGTCGCGTTTCGAGCGTATGGTGTTGCCGGGCAACGTGGTGATCTCGCGCGGCATGCCCGAAGGCGAGATGCAGGCGATCATCGAGACCGTGGTCTGGCACCGCTACCAGATGCCGGCCTATCACCTGCAGGCGGCGGACGGCGATGGCATCACCCTGGTCAACATCGGCGTCGGCCCGTCCAACGCCAAGAACATCACCGACCACCTGGCCGTGCTGCGCCCGCACTGCTGGCTGATGATCGGCCACTGCGGTGGCCTGCGTCAGTCGCAGACGATCGGCGACTACGTGCTGGCCCACGCCTACATGCGCCGCGACGGCATTCTCGACCGCGTGCTGCCGCCGCACATCCCGCTGCCGGCCCTGGCCGAGGTGCAGCAGGCGCTGCAGGATGCCGCCGCCCAGGTCACCGGCGAACGCGGTGACGACCTCAAGCGCCGGCTGCGCACCGGCACCGTGCTGACCTACGACGACCGTAACTGGGAACTGCGCTGGGCTCAGGAACGTCCGTTGATCAACCTGTCACGGGCCGTCGCGGTGGACATGGAAAGCGGCACCATCGCCGCACAGGGCTATCGCCTGCGCGTGCCGTACGGCACCCTGCTGTGCGTGTCGGACAAACCGCTGCACAGCGAGATCAAGCTGCCGGGGGCAGCAGGGGCGTTCTACGAGCGGGCAGTCACCCAGCACCTGCACATCGGCATCGCCGCGCTGGATCTGTTACGCGGCCAGCTCAACTCGCTGCACTCGCGCAAACTGCGCAGCTTCGACGAGCCGCCGTTCCGCTGAAGTCGTTGCGCGACGAACCTGGTGATAATTTTTCAGCCCAGGTTCGTCGATTTGGCAGCTAAGTGGCGCGAGCGGCCGGTGAACGGAGTACTTGTAGGAGGGGCTTCAGCCCCGAGCTCTTTGTTTGCCTTGATAAAAAGCTCTGGGTTGAAGCGGATCGCCGCCCGGCCCCTCCTACGGGTTAAGCGAACGGCTGCTCCTGCCTTGTAGTTGCAGCTTCATACACATAAAGATCCCGAACAGGCTCGAAGCGCGAGCCACGCCGGGCAATCTGGTGCAGCAGCTACTTGCGGGGTTTGCCGAACATCATTCGCCAGCGGTTGCGGTTGAGCAGAATGTAACCGGTCAGTTGCATGCCTGCGGCGATCACCAGGCTGCGGGTCAGGTCCGGGTCGGCCGGGCGTGGGCCGCTGTAGATCTGGTACAGGGCATACACGACACCGATCAGGCCGAGGATGAAGAACACCAGGCCGAGGACGGTCAGGCGGTGAAGCTTGCGTGGCAGCATGGCAGTAAATCGTCATGGATAACGGGGCGGCCAAGCTAACCCGGAATCGGTGACGGCGCCAGTCATCTTGTCATCCTGAAATACGCAGGGATGGGCTAGATTAGTGAGCAGGTATCGACGTGTTCGCTGAGTCCTCGAGGCGCCCATGCTGAAAAAAATCCCCACCCACGCCGTGCGCATCGGCATGTTCATCCAGGGCTTCGATGGCAACTGGCTGTCGCACCCGTTCTGGAAAAGCCGCTTCGTCATCGACGACGCCGAGGACCTGGCCCGGGTGCGCCAGAGCGGTGTGGCTGGCGTATGGATCGACACCAGCAAGGGCCTGGACGTCGCCAGCCAACCCGGCCCGGCGCCCGCGCCACTGGTGGCCATGCCGGTCGCCGAGCCGCAGCTGATCACGACAGCGGTGGCACGCTGCAGCGTGCGCGATGAACTGCAGCGCGCCACCAAGCTGATCAACCGATCCAAGAAGGCCGTCACCGAACTGTTCCAAGAGGCGCGCCTGGGCAATGCCATCAACGTCGAAGGCTGCATGCCGCTGGTCGCCGACATCAGCGAGTCGCTGGCGCGCAACAGTTCCGCGCTGCTTGGCCTGGCGCGCCTCAAGCACAAGGACGAATACACTTACATGCACTCGGTGGCCGTGTGCGCACTGATGCTCTCGCTGGCCCGGCAACTGGGTCTGGACGAAGAGCGCGCCCGGGAGGCCGGCCTGGCCGGGCTGCTGCACGACGTCGGCAAGATGGCCATGCCGCTGGAGGTGCTCAACAAGCCCGGCAGCCTTACCGATGCCGAGTTCGCCATCATGCGCAGCCACCCCGAGCGCGGCCACGCCATGCTGCTGGCAGCCGGTTCGCTGCCCGAGTCGGCACTGGACGTGTGCCTGCATCACCACGAGAAATACGATGGCAGCGGTTACCCCGGCCACCTCGCCGGCGAGGCCATCAGCCTGCTGGCGCGCATGGGCGCGGTGTGCGACGTGTACGATGCCATCACCTCCAACCGGCCCTACAAGCAGGCCTGGAACCCGGCCGAATCCCTGGCGCGCATGGCGCAATGGACCGGCCATTTCGACACGCACGTGTTCCATGCGCTGGTGCGCTCGGTGGGCATCTACCCGCTGGGCTCGCTGGTACGCCTGGAATCCGGCCGGCTCGGTGTGGTGGTCGACCTGTTGCCCGGCAAGCTGACCACGCCCGTGGTGCGGGTGTTCTTCTCGGCGAAGAGCAAGACGGCGATCACCCAGCAGGAGGTCGACCTGTCCAAACCCGGTGCCAGTGACCGCATCGTCAGCCGTGAAGATCCGGCCGAGTGGGGGTTCAGTAACCTCGACGATTTCTGGCGCTAGTGAGCCAACGGCAACTCCACGAGGAACCGCGTACCGCTTCCTGCCCGCTCGCAGCGAACCTGGCCGCCATGGGCCAGGGCAATGGCCTTGACCACCGCCAAGCCCAGGCCACTGCCGCCGCTGTTACGCGAACGTGACGGCTCGCCGCGGCGGAAAGCCTCGAACACCAGGGCGGCCTGTTCGGCGTCGATGCCCGGGCCGTTATCCGTGACGCTGAGTCGGTAGCTGTCAGCCACTACGCCAGCGTCGATGCGTAGCACGCCGGGGTCGGCATGGCCCAGGGCATTTTCCAGCAGGGCGATCAGCGCTTGGCGGAGACGAAATTCGTCGCAGACCACGCCGGTTCGCTCATCGAGTTGCAACTGCACGTCGAAGCCGCGGGCCTGCAAGCGGCCAGCGAAAGCCTGCACGGTGGCCGCGATACCCTCGGCGGGGCAGGTGCTGGCCAGCTCCAGTTGCAGGTGGTCGCTGTCGCCCAGGCTCAGCACGCACAGGTCTTCGATCAGTCGGCCAAGCCCTTCGACCTGGCGCAGCAGCCCCTCGAACACTTCGGTACTCGGGGTGAACACGCCTTCGGCCAGACCCTGCAGGCGCCCGCGCAGGATGGTCACCGGCGTGCGCAGCTCGTGGGCCACCGCGGCGTTCCAGAACTGCTGCTCACGGGTCACACTCTGCAGGCGCTCGGCCATGGCGTTGAAGTCGCGCACCAACTGGCCGGTTTCGCCGAGCGCCCAGTCGTCCGGCGCGGCGCGAGCCTGCAGGTTGCCTTGGGCGATCTCCCGCAGGCTGTGGGCCACCGAGTTGAGCGGGGTGAGAATGCGCCGCGACAGGCGGATGCCCACGTAGCCGGCAATGCACACCGCCGCCAGGAGGGTAACCATCATCCACAGCAGTTCGAGGCCGGAAGGCACCCAGGTTTCCGAGATGCTACCGGGCGCGATGGCCGAGACCACGGCGTAGAACGCGTAGCTGCCGATGATCGACAGCAGAATCACCCCCGCCGCCATGATGCTCAGCGACAGCAGAATCTGCCGGCGCAGGCTCACCGCGCCGCTCAAGTGCCGCTCCCGAAGCGATAGCCGACACCGCGTACGCTGACCGGCGTGCCCTGGATGGCGAGGTGTTCCAGTTTGCGGCGCAGCTTGCTGATGTGGCTGTCCACGGTGCGCTCCTGGGTGTCGCCTTCGGGCAGGCAGCCGACCAACAGCTCGGCACGGCTGAACACCCGCTTGGGCGTGCGCATCAGGGTGACCAGAATCTTGAATTCGGTGAGCGTCAGATCGAGGGCGTGTTGCCGGTCGTCGCAGATCACCGTGGCCTCGTGGTTATCCAGGTCGACCTGGAACTGGCCGACGCGCAGCAGGCGGCTGCCGGCGGCGCCACCGGTCTTGGCGCGGCGCAGCACGGCGCTGACCCGAGCCACTACCTCGGCAGGGTTGAAGGGTTTGACCACGTAGTCGTCGGCGCCGATGCGCAGGCCCATCAGCTTGTCGATGTCCTGATCCAGGGCGGTGAGCATGATCACCGGTGTGTCGCCTCGGTGACGGATTTCGGCGAGCACCTGCCAGCCATCCAGGCGCGGCATCTGCACGTCGAGCAGCACCAGGTCGGGCTTGAGCGCCTGGTGCTGGGCCAGGGCCTCCTGGCCGTCGCGGGCGTGTACGGTGCGCAGCCCGCCGCGCTGCAGGTAGGCGGCGAGGATCTCGGCAATCTCGTTTTCGTCCTCGGCGATCAGGATCAGGGCGTCCTGGCGGGGCGGGGCGCTGGTTTCGAGTGGCGGCATCGTCATGAGTTTCACCTTTTCTGCTGTCTCCACATTATCTCCACAAAAGCTCGAATCAATCCCGACTGTTTGCACCGACACTCTCTTGCTGATGCTGCGCCCGGTGCGCAGGGCAACGAATCATCTATGAGGTCGGCAAGGTTATGGGAAGTCGTAACGGGCGGTACGTCATCGGGCTCAGCCTGTGCGCCCTGATACTGGGTGGTTGCGATTCGGCGCAGCAGGAGGCGCAACCGGCCCCCGTGCAGGTGTCGGTAATGACCCTTACGCCACAGACCCTGAACGTCAGCGAGGATCTGCCGGGACGTGTCGCCGCCTTGAGAACCGCAGAGATTCGCCCGCAGGTCAGCGGCATCGTGCAGCTCCGGCTGTTCGAGCAGGGCGCTGACGTAGAGGACGGTGCCGCGCTGTTCCAGATCGATGCGGCGCCATTCAAGGCCGAGGTGCAAACCGCAGCCGCGGCCCTCAAGCGCGCCCAGGCCGTGCTGGCGCGCGCGCGTGTTCAGGCCGAGCGCCTGCAGCCGCTGGTCAGTGCTGAAGCGGTCAGCCAGCAGGTCTATGACGACGCCGCCTCCCAGCGCGAGCAGGCCGCCGCCGAAGTCGCCCAGGCCGAAGCGGTGCTGGCGCGCAAACGGCTGGACCTGAGGTTCGCCACCGTCAGCGCGCCGATTGCCGGCCGCGTCGACCAGGCGCAGGTGTCTGAAGGCGCCTTGGTTTCGACCACCGACACCACGCCCATGGCCACCGTACAGCAGATCGATCAGGTGTATGTGGACGTGCGCGAGTCGGCCACCAGCCTGGAGCGCTGGCGCCATGCCCTGGGCAGCCAGCTGGCCCCAGGCGCCGATGGCGTGCCGGTGCAGGTGCTTGACAGCAGCGGCAAGGCCTACGGGCTGAGTGGCAAGATCCTGTTCTCCGGCATCAGCGTGGATGCCAGCACCGGCAACGTGCTGCTGCGCGTGTAGGTCGACAACCCCAAGCGCCAGCTACTGCCCGGCATGTACGTGCTGGCGCGAGTGCCTCGGGCGCAGCACACCGATGCCCTGAGCGTGCCGCAACAGGCGGTGCTGCGTCGTGATGGCCAGGCCAGCGTTTGGGTGGTCGGCGCCAACGAGCAGGTCAATCGCGTGGCGGTCGAGCTTGGTGAGCTGGTGGAGCGTCGCTACCGCATCGTCAGCGGCCTCAGCGCTGGGCAACGGGTGGTGATCGAAGGGCTTGATCGCCTGGCCGAAGGCGCCGTCGTCAAGGCGCGGCTGTGGCAAAACGGCAACGCGAGCGAGCTGGCTAGCTCGTCCGCGCGCTGATCGGGAGAAACCCAAATGCCACAGTTCTTCATCAACCGTCCGGTGTTCGCCTGGGTGATCGCCCTGTTCATCGTGCTGTTCGGGGTCATCGCCATTCCGCAACTGCCGATTGCCCGCTACCCCTCGGTGGCGCCGCCGTCGGTGACCTTGTACGCCAGCTATCCGGGCGCCACACCGCAAACCCTCGATGATTCGGTGGTCAGCCTGGTCGAGCGCGAGCTTTCCGGGGTCAAGAACCTGCTGTACTTCGAGTCCTCGGTGGATACTTCGGGCTCTGCGCAGATCACCGCCACCTTCAAGCCGGGCACCGACCCCGAGTTGGCTCAGGTGGACGTGCAGAACCGCATCAAGGCGGTCGAGCCGCGTCTGCCCCAGGTGGTTCGCCAGAGTGGCCTGCAAGTGGAATCCGCGGCGTCGGGGTTCCTGATGATGATCGGCATGACCTCGCCGGATGGCCAGTTCGACGAGGTGGCGCTCAACGATTACCTGGCGCGCAACGTGGTGCCCGAACTACGCCGCATCGACGGCGTTGGCCGCGTGCAGCTGTTCGGTGCCGAGCAGGCGCTGCGCATCTGGGTCGACCCCAACAAGCTGACCGCTTTCGGCCTGACCATGGGCGATCTGGCCCAGGCCATCGAGGGGCAGAACGCGCAGATCGCCCCTGGCCGAATCGGGGACGAGCCGGCGCTGCCGGGCCAGCGGCTGACCGTGCCGCTGACGGTGCAAGGTCAGTTGGAGACAGCGGAGCAGTTCGCTGCCGTGGTGCTGCGCGCCACCGCTGATGGTGCGCGGGTGACCATTGGCGATGTCGCCCGGGTCGAACTCGGCGCGCAGTCCTATGGCTTTTCCAATCGCGAGAATGGTGTGTCGGCGACCAGCGCCGCGATCCAGCTGTCGCCCGGTGCCAACGCGGTGCGTACCGCGCAAGGAGTGCGCGACCGGCTCGCCGAACTGGCGCCAAGTATGCCCAGTGGCATGAGCTACTCGGTGCCGTTCGATACGGCGCCGTTCGTTAAGGTGTCCATCGAGAAGGTCGTCTACACCCTGCTTGAGGCCATGGTGCTGGTGTTTCTAGTGATGTTCCTGTTCCTGCAGAACATGCGCTACACGCTGATCCCGGCCATCGTCGCGCCCATCGCGCTGCTCGGCACCTTTGCGGTGATGTTGCTGGCAGGCTTTTCGATCAACTCGCTGTCCATGTTCGGCATGGTGCTGGCGATCGGCATCATCGTCGACGATGCCATCGTGGTGGTCGAGAACGTCGAGCGGCTGATGGCCACCCGCGGTCTTTCGCCGCGCGAGGCGACCCTGCAGGCGATGAAGGAGATCACCGGCGCGGTGATCGGCATCACCCTGGTACTTACCGCGGTATTCATTCCCATGGCTTTCGGCAGTGGTTCGGTAGGGGTGATCTATCAGCAGTTCACTCTGTCGATGGCGGTGTCGATCCTGTTCTCGGCGTTCCTGGCCCTGACCCTGACGCCCGCGCTGTGCGCCACGCTGCTGCGCCCGGTGCGTGCCGACCACCACGAGAAGCGCGGCTTCTTCGGCGCCTTCAACCGCGGCTTCGAGCGCCTGACCGAGCGCTATACCGGCCGCGTCGCATGGCTGGTCGGCCGCAGCGGGCGGGTGATGGCGGTGTTCGCGCTGCTCTGCGGCGTGCTGGTCGTCGCCGGGCAGCAGTTGCCGTCGTCGTTCTTGCCGGAGGAGGACCAAGGCTATTTCATGACCTCTATTCAGCTGCCGATCGGCGCTACCAGCGAGCGCACCCTGGAGGTGGTGAAGCGTTTCGAGGCCCATGTGGCCACGCGCCCGGCGCTGGACGCCAATCTGGTGGTACAGGGCTTCAGCTTCTCGGGTTCCGGCCCCAATGCGGCGATGGCCTTCACCATGCTCAAGGACTGGGGCCAGCGCAATGGTGCCACCGCCGCCGAGGAGGCCGAACTGGCCCAGGCGGCCATGGCCGACAACGTCGAGGGCACGGTGATGAGCCTGATGCCGCCGGCCATTGACGAGCTGGGTACCTCGTCGGGCTTCACCCTGTTCCTGCAGGATCGCGGCAACCGCGGCGAAGCCGAACTGCTTGAGGCCCAGGCCCAGCTGCTGGAACGGGCCGGGCAGAGCGAAATCGTCAGTGAGGTGTATGCCGATGGTTTGCCGCCCGGCGAGAGCATTCGCCTGAACATCGACCGGGCCAAGGCCGAGGCCATGGGCCTGTCGTTCACGGCGGTAAGCAGCACGCTATCAGCAGCCATGGGTTCGCTGTACGTCAACGACTTCCCCAATGCCGGGCGTATGCAGCAGGTGATCCTGCAGGCCGACGCCCCGGCGCGCATGCAGCTCGACGACGTGCTCAACCTGCGGGTACGCAATGCCAACGGCGGCATGGTGCCGTTGGGTGAAGTGGTGACGCCGGTTTGGAGCGAGTCGCCGCAGCAGATGATGCGCTTCCAGGGCTTTCCCGCGGTGCGTATTTCCGGTGGCGCGGCGCCGGGTGTTTCCAGTGGCGCGGCGATGGCCGAGATGGAACGCCTGGTTGCTCAGCTCCCGCAAGGCTATGCGGTGGCCTGGACCGGCCAGTCGCTACAGGAGCGCCAGTCGGCGGCCCAAGCACCGATGCTCATGGCGCTCTCTGCGCTGGTGGTGTTCCTGGTGCTGGCGGCGCTGTACGAGAGCTGGTCGATTCCCCTGGCGGTGATGCTGGTGGTACCGCTCGGCCTGCTCGGTGCGGTGGCCGCGGTGATGCTGCGCGGCCTGCCCAACGACGTATTCTTCAAGGTAGGGATGATCACCATCATCGGCCTGTCAGCGAAGAACGCCATCCTGATCGTCGAGTTCGCCCGTCAGCTGCACGCCGAGGGCCGCTCCCTGGTGGACGCCGCAGTGACCGCCGCCCGTCTGCGTCTTCGGCCGATCCTGATGACTTCGCTGGCCTTCACCCTGGGCGTGGTGCCGTTGATGATCGCCTCCGGTGCTAGCGCCGAAACCCAGCATGCCATCGGCACCGGAGTGTTTGGCGGCATGCTCAGCGGCACCTTGCTGGCGGTGTTCTTCGTACCGTCGTTTTTCGTGTTCGTGATGGGGCTGCAGGAACGCATCCAGAGTTGGCGTGCACATCGTGCCGCCGGTGCGCCGCAGTCTGGTGAGGAAAAATGAGCATGCGTTGGTTGGTGATGATCATGTTGGTCGGCAGCCTGTCGGCCTGTTCGATGGCGCCCGAGCTGGAACGCCCGGCGCCGCCGGTGCCGGCCCGCTTTGCCGAGGTCAATGGCGTGCAGGGCGGCACGCTGCCCGCTCGTGAGCTGGGCTGGCGCACGATGTTCGCCGACCCGCAGTTGCAACGGCTGATCGAGTTGGCCCTGGCGCACAATCGCGACCTGCGCCTGGCGGCGTTGAACGTCGAAGCCGCGCGGTCGATGTTCAACGTCCAGCAGTCCACGCGCTTGCCGTCGGTGTCGCTGGATGCCAGCCACACTCGTGAGCGGTCACTGGCGCAGGACAACAGCGGCGGAGCACGCCGCGAGGTGAGCAACCAGGTTGCCGTGAACGCGGGCATCAGCGCGTTCGAGCTGGATCTGTTCGGCCGCGTGCGTTCGCTGTCCGATGCGGCGTTGGCCCGCTACCTGGCCAGCGAGCAGGGCCGCGATGCGGCGCAGATCGCCCTGATCGGCGCGGTTGCCGACGCTTATTTCGCCCGTCAGCTGGCCGACGAACAACGCCAACTGGCCGAGCGTACCCTCACGGACTGGCAGCAGTCCCTGAAGCTCGCGCACCTGCTGCAGGCGGCCAAGCAGAACAGTGGCCTGGACGTCGCCCAGGCCGAGGGCCAGGTGGCCAGTGCCGAGGCCGATCTGCAGGCGTGTCAACGGGCGTTCGTCCAGGCGGGCAATACGCTGCAATTGCTGGTCGGTAACGCACTGCCTGCTGATCTGCCAGCCGCTCGTGTGCTCGAACGGCAAACACTGGTGGCACCTCTGCCGACCGGCTTGCGCTCGGACATGCTGCTGCTGCGCCCGGACATTCGCCAGGCCGAACAGATACTCAGCGCCGCCAATGCCGATATCGGCGCAGCGCGAGCGGCGTTCTTTCCCCAGGTGTCGCTCACCGGCTCGTTCGGTTATGCCAGCACTTCACTGGGCAGCCTGTTCGACCCAAGCCGCCAGGTATGGCGCTTTACGCCGCAGATCTCCCAGCCATTGTTCCAGGCCGGTCGACTGCGTTCCGAGTTGCGCCTGGCAGAGGTGCGCAAATCCGAGGCGGTGGTTCAGTACGAGCGCGCCATCCAGATCGCCTTTCGTGAAGTGGCCGATGCTCTGGCCGGCGTGGCCACCCTGGACGGGCAGATCCAGGCGCAGACCCGCGTGGTGGCAAGTGCGCAACGCCGCGTGTCGCTCTCGGCGCTGCGTTACGAGGCCGGGGTCGATGGCCGCCTGGAACTGCTCGACGCTCAACGCCAGCTCTACGGTGCCCGGCAGACATTGCTGGAACTGCGCCGTGACGCAGTCGTCAACAGCGTGGCCCTGTACAAGGCGCTCGGCGGCGGGCTGCGCGAGCGCACCGTCATCACCGCGGCGAACAGCAGCACCGCCGATCCTGCTTATCGAGAACCCTAGTCATGTGGCATGCCTTACCTAGCCGTTGGTTGATCCTCGTTGCCGTGATGCTGGCCTTCATGCCGATCGTCATCGACATGACCATCCTGCACATCGCGGTGCCATCGCTGACCCAGGCACTCGGTGCTTCGAGCACCGAGATCTTGTGGATCATCGATATCTACCCGCTGCTGATGGCCGGCTTGCTGGTGCCTATGGGCACCCTGGCCGACCGGGTGGGCAACCGCCGTATTCTGCTATGCGGCCTCTGCGTGTTCGGGCTGGCCTCGCTGCTGGCCGCGTTCGCGCCCACGCCGTCCCTGCTGATCGGCGCCCGGGTGCTGCTGGCGCTCGGCGGGGCGATGATCATGCCCTGCGTGCTGGGCATCATCCGCCGCACCTTCGAGGACGAGCGCGAGCGGGCCATGGCCCTTGGCTTGTGGGGCACCGTTGGCGCCGCTGGAGCGGCAGTCGGCCCGCTGATCGGTGGCGCGCTGCTCGAACACTTCTGGTGGGGTTCGGTGTTCCTGATCAACGTGCCGGTGATGGCGGTGGTGATTCCGGTGGCCTTCGTACTGCTGCCCCGTGTCGAGCAAACCACGCCGGGCAGGTGGGCCATCGGTCAGGCACTGATCCTGATCGCCGGCATCATCGCCTTGGTCTACGGGATCAAGGCCGGCGTCGGCGGCACCCAGCCGCTGCCGGTCGCGCTGCTGGTGTTGGTCATGGGCGTGGTGTTGCTGGCGCTATTCAGCCGCCAGCAACTGCGCTCGGCCGAGCCGATGCTCGACCTGTCGCTGTTCGCACGGCCGGTACTGCTGGCCGGATTGATCATGGCGGTGGTCGCCATCGGTGCTCTGGCTGGCGTGGAGCTGACCCTGGCGATGGAGTTGCAGTACGTGCTCGACAAGTCGCCGCTGCAGGCTGGCATTTTCATGATTCCGATCATGGCCGCCGCGGCGGTCGGTGGTCCGCTGGCCGGTTACCTGTCCAATCGCTTTGGCCTGCGCCTGGTGGCCAGCCTGTCGCTGGCGGCTTCCGCCGGTGCACTGGGCTACGTGGCCTTCGCCGATCTGCACCAACCGGGGCTGGGCGTGCCGCTCATGCTCGCTGTGCTGGGGCTGGCGCTGAGCATCGGCCTGACCGCTTCGTCGATCGCCATCATGGGCGCTGTGGAGGCCAGCAAGGGCGGCGCGGCCGGCGCCCTTGAGGCCACCGCCTACGAGCTGGGCACCGGCTTGGGGATCACCTTTTTCGGCGTGTTCATGTCCAGCGTGTACGGCCACACCATCGCCTTGCCGGCACAGTTGGCGGCGCCGCTGGCCGAACGCGCGATACGCTCGATTGGCGACAGTTACCTGGTCGCTGCCGAGTTGCCGGCCGAGCAGGGCAGCGCGGTGATCGCGGCGGCCAAGGCAGCGTTCTCCAGCACCCATTCGGTACTGCTGTGCACCGCGGCAGTGGTGATCGGCGTGCTGGCCATCGTGGTGTTCAGACTGTTCAAGGGGCAGCGCGGGCAAACCGCCCACTAGGCTTTGTACTGTACGAAAAGTACCTGTCCTCCGAGCCGCTTCACTCAGGCCTTGAGAAGCCGTTCACGATCCTCTTGGGCGACATGACAGAGGCGGCTAGGAGGCAGAAGCGGCCTTGAGGCAGTACCTGTGGAAGCGGGCCATGCCCGCGATTTTTCGCGCGCATGGCCCGCTTCCACAAATACCCCGCCGATGCCCGCTCCCGCCACCTTGCAGTCAAAGCGCTAAGTCCGAGCCCACAGATCGTGAACAGATCCTAGAAAAGCGGGCCGCCATTGCGGCGGCCCGGCTCTTTGACGAGCGGCGTCACCACACCGCGATATGGGAATCTGCGCGGGGCTCAGTGCCGCCACACAACACGCCGGTTTGCGGGTCTCGCACGATGATCTGCCCGCGGCCGTAGTCGGTGGAATCGCAGGCCACGCTGACCTCGTGCCCCAGGCACGCCAGGGCGGCGGCCAGGTCGCGCGAGGCGGCCTGTTCGATGCCGACCTTCCTGTCGCCCATCCACTGCCAGCGCGGTGCGTCGAGTGCGGCCTGGGGGTTGAGGCCGAAATCGACCAGATTCATCACCATCTGTACATGGCCCTGGGGCTGCATGTAGCCGCCCATCACGCCGAACGGCGCGACTGCTTCGCCGTCCTTGGTCAGGAAGCCGGGGATGATGGTGTGGAAGGTCTTCTTGCCGGCGACCAGGACATTGGCATGGTTGGCGTCCAGGCTGAATTCCTGGCCACGGTTCTGCAGGGAAATCCCGGTGTCCGGCACCACCACGCCGGAGCCGAAACCGTGGTAGTTGCTCTGGATGAACGACACCATGTTGCCTTCGCCATCGGCAGTGGCCAGGTACACGGTGCCGCTGGCGTGCGGGTCACCGGCTTGCGGTTGCAGGGCGCGCTCGCCGATCAGCTTGCGGCGGCGCTCGGTGTAGCCGGGGCTGAGCAGGTCGGCCACGGCGACGCGCATGTGCTCGGGGTCGGTAATGTGGTGCAGGCCGTCGCTGTAGGCCAGCTTCAGCGCTTCGATCTGGCGGTGCCAGGTCTGCAGGCTGTCGCGGTGATCGAATTCGAAGCCCTGGAGAATCTGCAGGGTCATCAGGGCGACCAGGCCCTGGCCGCTCGGCGGGATTTCCCACACGTCGTAGCCGCGGTAGTTGATGCCGATGGGATCCACCCAGCGCGGCTCGTAGGCCTGCAGGTCGCTCTTGCGCAGGTAGCCGCCGGCAGCGCGCGAGGCCTGGTCGATATGCTCGGCGAGCGCGCCGCGGTAGAAACTCTCGCACCCGCTGTCGGCCAGTGCCTGCAGGGTGCGCGCCTGGGCCGGATTGCGGAACAGCTCGCCGGCTTGCGGCGCGCGGCCATCGATCAGGAAGGTGTCGAACCAGCCTTGCAGCGCCGGCTCGCGATGGGCGGAGAATTCGTCGAGGGCGACCTGCCACTGGTGGGCGACCACCGGTGACAGCGCAAAGCCATCGGCGGCCAGGCTGATCGCCGGCGCCAGCAATTCGGCGAACGGCAGCCGGCCGAAGCGCCGCGACAGTTCGGCCCAGGCGGAAGGGCAGCCGGGCACGGTGACCGGCGTCCAGCCGTAGGTAGGCATCTGTGCGTGGCCGGCGGCCTGCACGGCGTCGATGTTCAGTGCGGCGGGGGCGTGGCCGCTGGCGTCCAGGCCGTGCAACTGGCCCTTGACCCAGACCAGGGCGAAGGCGTCGCCGCCGATACCGCAGCCGGTAGGTTCGACCACCGTCAGGGCGGCGGCGGTGGCAATGGCCGCGTCGATGGCGTTGCCGCCACGGCGCATGATGTCGATGCCGGCCTCGGCGGCCAGGGGTTGCGAAGCCGCGACCATGCCGCGCCGGGCGAACACGCTCTGGCGCTGCGAAGCATAGGGATAGCGGTGTGCGGAAAAACTCAGCATGCGGTTACCTCCGGCAGTACGCGACTCAGGAATGCCCGCGTACGCGGGTGGCTGGGTGCGCTGAAAATCTGTTCGGGCGGGCCCTGTTCGATCAGTTCGCCCTGGTCGAGCACCACCACGCGGTCGGCCACTTCCCGGGCGAAGCCCATCTCGTGGGTGACCACCACCATGGTCATGCCCCGTTCGGCCAATTGTTTCATCACCTGCAGCACTTCGCCGACGGTTTCCGGGTCCAGGGCGCTGGTCGGCTCGTCGAACAGCATGGCCTGGGGTTTCATCGCCAGGGCGCGGGCGATGGCCACGCGCTGTTGCTGGCCACCGGAAAGCATCGACGGATAGTGGTCGGCCTTGTCGGCCAGGCCCACTTGCTTGAGCAACCGGCGAGCGTGCTCCAGGGCCTGTGCCTTGCTGACACCGAGTACCTGGATCGGCGCCTCGATGATGTTCTGCAGGGCGGTCATGTGCGGAAACAGGTTGAAGCGCTGGAACACCATGCCGATGTCGCGGCGTTGGCGAGCGATGTTGCGCTCGCTGTCGCGCACCAGCGAGCCATCGGCGCGCTCGCGGTAGCCCATGGGCCTGCCGTTGACGCGGATGCGCCCGCTCTCGATCTCCTCGAGCAGGTTGATGCAGCGGATGAAGGTGGTCTTGCCGGAGCCGGACGCGCCGATCAGCACCACCACCTCGCCGCGTTTGACCTGCAGTGATACGCCCTTGAGGATCTGCAGCTCACCGAACGCCTTGTGGATGTCCAAGGCCTCGATGACCAGCTCCTGGTCTGTGCTGTGCATCTTAACGCCCCCTCAACAGTTTTGCCGTGTAGCTGCCGAATAGCCGCCTGGACGCCGTGGCCGGGCGCCGGTCGGATTGCCCAAAGCGCCGCTCCAGCCAGCTCTGGAAGAAGCCCCAGAGGGTGGTCAGCAACAGGAAGTAGATCGCCACCACCAGGTACAGCTCGAACACCCGGAAGGTCGCCGAGGTGATCATCTGGGTGCTGAGCAGCAGCTCCTGCACGCCGATCACGCTGACCAGGGTGGTGTTCTTGAGCATCACGTTGAATTCGTTGCCCAGCGGCGGCACGATGATCCGCAAGGCCTGGGGCAGCACGATGCGGCGCATCAGCTTGGCGAAGGTCATGCCCAGCGAACGACCGGCCTCGTACTGGCCTTTGTCCACGGCGGCGATGCCGGCGCGCATGATCTCGGCCATGTAGGCGCCTTCGTTGAGACCCAGGGCGATGATCGCCGCCTGCAGGTTGCCGGGAATTACCACCCAGCCCAGGTCCAGGTCCTCGAAGCGGAAGATGCCACCCGCCGCCAGCGCGGTGTACAGGAAGACGATTTGCACCAACAGCGGCGTGCCGCGCATCAGCCATACGTAGAAGCGCACCGGCGCCTGCAGTAGCGGGTTGCTCGACAAGCGCATCAGCGCCGCGACCAGGCCCAGCACGCAGCCCAGCGCCATGGACAGCACGGCGATCATGCAGGTCAGCCACAGCGCGCGCAGGTACACGTCGCTGGGCTGCAAGAGGTACTGCCAGAAGATGTCCCAATTGAAATTCATCGCCCCGGCCCTCAGTCCAGCTTGTCGCTGGCGACGTGCCATTTGGCGAGCAGCGCGGTGTAGCTGCCGTCGGCGCGCATGTCGTCGATGATCTGCCGCACGGCGGCGGACAGTTGCTGGTCATCCTTGCGCACGCCAATGCCGGTGAGGATGCGACCGAACGCCGGTACGCCTTCCTGGAACAGGTCCGGGGCCATCGCTGCGTAGTAGCCGGCGGTTTCCACCGTGGTGCCGTAGGCGTCGACCTGGTTGATGCGCAGCGCCTGGAAGGCGTCCGTGTCGGCGTTGTAGACCACCAATTTCATCGGCGCTTTGCCGGCCTCTGCCAGCTTGGCGTTCTCGGCGTCGAGCAGGGTCTTGATGGTCGAGCCGTTGAGCACGGCGATCTTTTTGCCCGACAGGTCATCGAGGGCCTGGATGTTCTTGGGGTTGCCCTTGGGCACTACGACCGACTGACTGGAATACATGTAGTTGACGATGTCGATCACCTCGCGGCGTTCGGGCTTGTCGAACAGCTGATCGACGATCAGGTCGCACTGGCTGGCGAGCAGCGCCGGCACCAGCCCGGAGAACGGCGTGACGCGCCAGGACACCTGCTTGTCGCTCAGGCGTTTGGCGATTTCCATGCCCAGGTCGATGGCCAGGCCGGTCGGCTTCTGCGCGGCATCGAAGGACACCAGCGGCGGCGAGTCCATACCCGAGCAGTAGGTCAGCTTGCTGACGTCCTTGAGGCGGTCTGGAGCGGCCGAGGCCAGCGAAGCGGCCAGACCCAGGGAAACGACGGCGACGAGAGAGCATGGAAGGCGCATGGTGGTACTCCGTTTGCTGTGATCGAAAGGGCAGCAGTGAAGTGGGAGAAGGCGACCGTCGGCGGTCTTCAGCTTGTTATTGTTCGGTTTGCAGGAACAGCGTCAGGGCCGGCAAGGTGCCCTCGATATGCTCGCGAAGCACCCGTTCGGCCAGGTCGGCGTCACGGGTGCGTAGAGCGACCAGGATTTGTGCGTGTTCTTCGCGGCCGCTGAGCGGCTTCTCACCGTGTTCGAGCCACAGGCGCATCGGCGCCTCGATCAGCGAGTAGAGCGCGACGATCTGCTTCATCAGCCGCGGACGTTCGCTGATGCTGCACAGGTATTCGTGGAAGATGCGGTGGCGCACCACCCACTGGGCGGTGTCGTCGCGGCACTCGTCCATGTCGTCGAGCAGCCGCTCCAACAAGGTCAGATGGCGCTCGGTCACCTTGCTCGCCGCGACGCGAATCGCC
The DNA here is from genome assembly GCF_001945395.1 of Pseudomonas sp. PA15(2017). Classification (GTDB taxonomy): domain Bacteria; phylum Pseudomonadota; class Gammaproteobacteria; order Pseudomonadales; family Pseudomonadaceae; genus Aquipseudomonas. Next base: position 190,336 of record NZ_MSXV01000010.1, read on the forward strand.
AGGCCCTCGAGGGCGCTGCGCATTTCGAAGACTTCGCGCATCTCCTCGATGTCCAGGCCGCTGACCACCGCCCCGCGATTGGGTCGCAAGGTCACCAGGCCCTGGGCATCGAGGCGGCGGAAAGCTTCGCGCACGGGCATGCGGCTGGTGCCGATTTCGGCGGCGATGTCCTCGGCCACCAGGCGGTCGCCCTTGCGGTAACGCCCGGCACAGATCGCCGCGAGCAGAAAGTTGTAGGCCTCTTCCTCGGCGGTCACGGGTTGGCGCTGGGCGTAGAGCGGGGCAGTAAGCATGGTGTTAGTCCTGAATAAATGTATCCAATTATCCGTTTAGCCAATTTAGCAAGGAGCGGGCCATTGTCTGGTCGTCGAGAAAATCGGCAGGTTTAACAGCGAGTTGGCCGTTCAGAGCAGTACCGCCTGGGCTACGGCCAGGCCGCCGGTGTCACCGAATGAAGCACGGGCAACGGGCAGTGCGCACTTGTTGGGCGTTTTGGTGGCAGAGCTGCAGCGCCCGCGAATCAGACACTGGGCAGGATGATGCGGGCGGTGGCGCAGGACCTTGGTCGGCAGCGCAGCGTGCTCGACGTTCAAGAAGTGAGCGCACGGCGGGACTCATCTCGGCCGGCATCGCCCATAGGCATGATGGTTATGCACCGCAATCATTTGACCCCGGTGGCCCCAGTGCATAGGGTTGGCGGCCCTGTTTTCCAGACCATAGGCTGCCCATGTCCGCCCGCCCCAAACTGCCGTTCACCATCTACCTGCTGGGCGCGACGATCTTCTCGCTGGTCACCGCCGAATTCATGGTCGCCGGGATGATGCCGGCGTTGGCCGAGGCGTTTTCGGTAAGCCTGGGCGAGGTCGGCAACCTGATCGCCTTCTACGCTTTGGGCATGGCCCTGGGCGGCCCGCCCATGACCATGCTGTTGCTGTCACGGGGCATCGGCAGCAAGCAGGCATTGGTTGGCTTGCTGGCAGTGTACGTGCTGGCCGGTGCGTTGGCCGCGGCGGCGACCAGCTATCCGGTACTGGCGTTTGCGCGGATCATCATGGGCGTGTCCAGTGCGGCCTGCATCGGCCTGTGCATGACCCTGTGCGCGGCGATGGTCTCCAACCAGGAGCGTGGCCGCGCGGTATCGGTGGTGCTCGCCGGCCTGATGCTCTCGCCGGTGGCCGGTGTGCCGCTGACCGCCTGGATCGAGCAGCATCACGGCTGGCGCGCCAGCTCCTGGGCGGTGGTCGGCCTGGCGCTGGTCTGTACGCTGCTCGCCGCCATGCGCCTGCCCAAGGGCGAAGCCGGTGGCGAAGCGCGCCTTGGCGAGCAGATCAGGACTCTGCGTACCCGCCGCCTGTGGGGCGCGTACCTGACCAGTGGGCTGATCATTGGTGCCACCTTCGCGGCCTTCAGCTACTGCACGCCGATCCTTATTCAGGAAGTTGGCCTGGCGCCCGGCCAGGTCGCGCCGATGCTGGCGCTCTACGGCGTGGCCAACCTGATTGGCAACATGCTGGTCGGCCGCGTCGCCGACAGCCACACGATCAGCGTGGTCGGCCTGGGCCTGGCCATGATGGTGCTGGTGATGAGCGTCTTCGCTCTGGCCGGCGACAACCTATGGCTGAACCTCACCTGTTTCATCGCCATCGGCCTGACCGGCGTGGCGCTCAACCCGGCGATGGTCGCACGGGTGATGAAGGCCGCCGAGCCCGGCGCCCTGGTCAACACCCTGCACACCTCGGTGATCACCGCCGGGCTGGCGTTCGGCAGCTGGGCCGGTGGCGCGGCCATCGAGGCCGGCTACGGCTTGCGTGCGCCGCTGTGGGTGGGTGCGGGCATCGCGCTGCTGGGGCTGCTGAGCGTGATTCGCCCGCTGGCCAGCCGCCGAGTAGCCGCTAGCCCTTGCACCTGATCGCCACGCTCGTCTAAACGGCGGCCAGCGGCAGCTGTACCTTGAATATGGCGCCACCGCCGGTGGCGTCCTCGACCGTGATACGCCCGCCGTGGGCCCGCACGATTTCCTGCACCAGGTGCAGGCCGAGGCCGTGGCCCGGCTGTTCGGTCTTGCCGCGATAGAACGGCTGGAAGATCTGCTCTCGATCCTCCTGCGCCACCCCCGGGCCCTGGTCCGTCACCGCCATGCTGCCGTTCGCGCCGACCTGCAAGCTGATGCTGCCCACGCCAGCGCCATGCACCAGGGCGTTTTGCAGCAGGTTGGTGATCACCCGGCTCAGGGCGCTGGGTTGGCCCATCACCCACACCGGATGCTCAGGTGCCTCCAGCACCAGGTCGTCACAGCGGGCCAGGGCCAGGGGCGCGATATCGGAAATCACCTCGCGAGCCAGGGCCACCAGATCCACAGTGACGAACTCCATCTTCGGTGACTGCAGCCGTTGCAGGTCGAGCAACTGCTCGGCCACGGTGGCCAGGCGTGCCAGGTCGATCTGCAGCATGGGTTTGATCGGATGCGCCGGCATGCCGTCCAGGCGGGCCATCAACACGGCGATCGGCATGCGCAGCTCGTGAGCGGCGTCACGCAGGAAGCGGTCACGGGCATGATAGGCCTTGCTGGATCGCTCCATGGCCGCGTTGAACGCACTGACCAGCGGGCGAATCTCTCGCGGCACCGAGTCCTCGGGCAAGTGAGCATCGTGCTGCGAGATATCCAGCGCTGCAGCGCGGCTGGCCAGCCGGCGCACGCTGCGCATGGCGCGCAGCACGACGATGGGCGTGGCCAGCAGGGTGAAGAGCAGCAGCGGCGTCAGAAAGTAGGGGCTGAGCAAGCCGGTGGCCTGGACGATCAGACTGGTGAAGCTCAGGTCCGCCACGCCGCCGACCATGATGTGTACGCGTTGACCCTGGATCTCCTTGACCTCGATGCGCATGGTCAGATGCCGGTGTTCCGGCAGCGCGCGGATCTGTGAGATGCCGAGCATTGAAACGTAGTTCGCCAGTTCGCGGTATTCGCCTGGCACGTTGCCGAGCTCTTCACGGCGTCCGTTAGCGTCGGCGATTACGACCCACAGGCCGGGATTGGTGGCTTGCAACTTGCGCAGCGGCTCGCTGGACTCGAATACCAGGCCCTGGGGCGTGACGGCGATGGAGTCTTCCAATACATCGATCACCGCGTCATCCATGAAGGTGAATTGGTCGTCGATGATGTGATACAGCGTGCCGGCGATCGCCGCTACCAGCACCACCACCTGCATGATGCACAGTGACCACAGCAGGCGACCGATCAGCGATGGATTGTGCGCGGCTTTCATCGGCTTTCCTTGAGCAGGTAACCGACGCCGCGGATCACCGCAATCTCCGCGCCGGCCTCGGCATCCTTGAGCGCCCGGCGCAGCCTCGAAACGTGGGCGTCCAAGGCGTTGGACTGGATCTCGTCGGCCAGGCCATACACCGCCTCGTGGAGGTTCTCGCGCAGTACGGTGCGCCCCTGGCGGTAGATCAGCGCCTCGAGGATCAGCAACTGGCGCCGTGGCAACGGCAGCGCCTGGCCGTCGACGATGGCCTCGCGGGCGCTGAAATCGAACGACAGCGCGCCAATGGTCGCGATGGGCAGAACCATGGTGGCCGGGCGCCGGGCAATGGCCCGTACCCGAGCCAACAATTCGTCGACCGCCACTGGCTTGACCAGGTAATCGTCGGCGCCACCATCAAGACCGTCGACCCGCTCGGCGATCTCGCCGCGAGCAGTGAGCAGCACGATGGGCAGCGCCGGGCACAGCCGCCTGGCGGTAGCGATGAAGCCCAAGCCATCGCCATCGGGCAGGCCGCGGTCGAGAATCAACAGGTCGTGCACGTTCAGCCGCAGGGTTGCGCCTGCCGCGGCCAGCGAGTGCACGCAATCCACCAGCAAACCATGACGGCCCAGCGCCTCTTGCAGGGCCTGGGCCATGGGCAGGTCATCTTCGACGAGGAGGATTCGCAAGGTGCATTACCGCGCGGTTTATCGGAGCTGCACATAGTAGCGGAGCCGGCGAAAACGCGGCGCAATGTTCAGGCAATGTTAACGGGTGACCATCGCCAGTAACGGTCGACGAGGCCGTCAAGGCAAGGTGGCCGCCGACCACGAGGCGATGTCGGAGCACCTGTGCAAGCAACTTTCGGGCGGGTTGAGGCATGAATCGAACTTTCGTGGTCTTCGGGGCGCAGAACAGCGTGGGCGCGCTGGCCGCCCGTCAATACGGCAACCAGGGCTATGACGTGGTGCTGGTGACCAACGATGTGCACTGCGTGCAGGCACTGACCTGCGTGCTGGAAAGCGAAGGCATCGCCACCCGTACCTTTACCGGTGACCTGTCCCAACCGGAGCAAGTCCGGGCGATCATTCGCTCCATTCGCGGCAGCGTCGGGCCGATCGACGCCATGTACTACGGCCTGGACTCCAGCAATGGCCGCGATCACGCGGCCGAGGCGGCCGAGCTGGGTTGCCTGAGCCTGGCGGCGGTGGTCAGCGAATTACTGCCCGACATGCGCTCACGCAAGGCGGGCGCCATTCTGCTCGACCAGGGCGCCGCAGACCTGACATGCGCGCACGGCGTCAATGCCCGTCTGTGCCTGCAATGCCTGCAGGAAGCGCGGGCCTGCGAGGGCGTGCGAGTGGGCACGCTCAGCGTGGGTGGCCTGATCGGCGGACGGCGCGCCAGCTGAGTCACGGCGCTCCCGTACTGTTTCTGCACGATTGCGTCGTCAGCCATTGCCCGACAGAATCGCCCGCCGGCCCGGCAGGGTGCTGATTGACGAGGCAGCCGTTGACCCCACGAAAATTGTCCGCACGCCTGGCGCGCGTCGCCGCCCAGGTGCCCGCCGGAGCACGGCTTGCCGATATCGGCACCGACCACGGCTACTTGCTCGTCGCCCTGATGAGTCGCGGCCTGATCAGCGCCGCGGTCGCCGGCGAGGTGGCCCTCACCCCGTTGCGCGCGGCCGAGCGTAGCGTGCGCGAACACCAGCTGGGCGAGCGCATCGCCGTGCGCCTGGCCGATGGGTTGGCGGCCATCGAGCCTGCTGACCGCATCACCGCCATCAGCTTCTGCGGCATGGGCGGTGAGACCATCCGCGACATCCTCGCGCGGGACAAGGCGCGGCTTGGCGGCAACGAACGGTTGATCCTGCAACCCAACGGCGGTGAGCAACCGCTGCGTCAGTGGCTGATGGACAACGGCTACCGCATCCACCATGAAGAGCTGCTGCGGGAAAACCGCTTCTTCTACGAAATCATCGTCGCCGAGCCCGGTGAGCCGATGCGCTATACAGAACAGCAACTGTATTTCGGCCCGCTGCTCCTGCAGGCGCGTGGCCCGGTGTTCGCGGCCAAGTGGCAGCGTTTGCTGCGCCTCAAGCAACAGACCCTGACCGGCCTGGCCCGCGCCGGGCAGGGTGTAATCGATGAAAAGCTGGAGCAGCAGGTGCGCTGGATCGGTGAGCTGTTTGCCTCGAATGGCGGTTCTGCGGACCTGAAGTGGTCGTGCAGAACCATGCCGATCAGTGCCCCAGACGAATCCGTTGATCCGCCACCGCCTCGATCAGTGCCTCGTCGTGGCTGACCAGCAGCACCGCGGTGCGGCGTTCCCGGGCGGCCTCCACCAGCAGTTCGATCATTTCCTGCTGGGTGATCAGGTCGAGGCGCGAGCTGGGTTCGTCGGCGAAGATGAACACCGGGTCGAGCAGCAGCACGCGCAGCAGGGAAAGGCGCTGCAGCTCGCCGCCGGAAACATTGCCGGGCAGGCGGTCGAGCAGGCCGCGGTCGAGGCGCAGGCGTTGCAATAGCCCGTCGATGCGGCTGGCATCGAGGCGATGCAGCTTGACCAGATCGGCCAGACAGCGGCCCAGCGTGACCGTTGGCGCGAAGGCCGCCACCGGGTCCTGATAGAGCTTCTGGAAGGCCACGCGCGGCGCCTCGCCACGCTTGATCACGCTGCCGCTGCGTGCCTGCATCAGGCCGAGAATGACGTCGCCCAGGGTCGACTTGCCACAGCCCGAGGGACCGGTCACGCCGACCACTTCGCCAGGGTGCGCATCGAACGACAGCCCCTCGAACAGCACCCGCTCGCCGCGCTCCACGGCCAGGTCGTGGACCTGCACCACCGGCTCGTCGCCCAGCGCTGACGGCGCATGGCGCGGCCAGCGCGCCGGATCGGCGTTCAGCAGGCGGCGGGTGTATTCGTGGGTTGGCGCGTCGAGCACCTGCTCGGCGCTGCCGCTCTCGATGACGCGGCCCTTGAGCATGATCATCACCTGGCCACCGAGCCGCCGCGCCACCTCGATGTCGTGGGTGATGATCAACAGCGCGCCGCCTTCGGCAATACCCGCCTGCAGCAGGCCGATCACTTCGCCGATACGCGCGCTGTCGAGACCCTTGGTGGGCTCATCGGCGATCATCACCTTGGCACCGCCAGCGTGGGTGGCGGCGAAGGCCAGGCGTTGGGCCATGCCGCCGGAGAGCTGGAAGGGAAACTTCGTCTCGGCCTGTTCGATGCCCAACTGCGTCAGATCCTGACGGCTTTGTTGACGGGATTCTTGAGCGCTTTTGCCGACCACGCAGCGGTAGGTTTCCGCGACCTGGTCGAGGGCGCGCATGGTCGGATCCAGGCTCAGCCAGGGTTCCTGGGGCAGTACGGCGAGTTCGCGGCCCCAGGCGGCACGACGGCCGCTGGCCTGACCGGGTTCTCGCAGGCCGCCGGCCAGTTCGATCTCGCCGTGGGCGGCGAGGCCCGGTGGCAGGTTGCCGACGATGCCCTGGGCGAACAGGCTCTTGCCCGAGCCGGTTTCGCCGATGATGGTCAGCACCCTGCCAGGCCACAGGTCGATGGACAGGGGCTCGACCAGTTGTGCGGTGGCAGTGCGGATTTCCAGGGCGCGGGTGCTCAGCAGTGGTTTCATGGCTTGCGCCCCCCGGCAATCAGCAGCAATGACAGAACGATGAGAAAGATCACGGTGATCGGCAGGGCGATCACCGACGGCGCTTCGGCAAAGTACGGCAGCAGCTCGGTGATCATCAGCCCCAGCTCGGCGGTCGGCGGCTTGACGCCGACGCTGACGAAGCCTAGGGCGGCGATGGCCATGATCGCCGCGGCCGCGCCAAAGGCGGCGATGGTCATCAGCAGCGGGGCCAGTTCCGGCAACAGGTGACGCCGAATGATATACAGCGGGCCGAAGCCCAGCAGCTGTGAAGCCGCCACCGCCGGGGAGGCCAGCACGGTGCGCGCCAGGGCGCGGGTCATGCGGAAGTATTCGATCCACAGCACCAGAGCCACCGCGCCATACAGAGCGAGAAACGAGCCGGGGTAAATGGCCACGATCAGCAGCACCAGCAGCAGGCCGGGCAGGGCCAGGAACATCTCGGCCAGCAGCCCGAGGCCCTTGTCGACCCAGCCGCCTTTCCAGGCCGCCAGGATGCCCAGCAGCACGCCGGGAATGGCTGCGGTGGCGACGCTGACCAGCGCCAGGCCCAGGGACAGGCGCACGGCAGCGGCCAGGCGGGCGAGCATGTCGCGGCCCAGGTGATCGGTACCCAGCGGGTGTGCGCTGCTCTGGCCTGCGAGAATCGCGCTGTAGTCCTGCTTGGCGATGTCTACGCCCCATAGCAGCGGCACGCCAATGGCGAAGGCGACCAGCGCCGCGAGCAGGGCGAGGCCGATGAGACGGACGGTCGCGCGCGGTGCGGGCGCCGCCTCGGCGATAGCAGTTTCCAGGCTCATGCGGTTCTCCGGCGCGGGTCGATCAGGTGGTTGAGCAGGTCCACGGCGGTATTGAGCAGCACGAACATCAGCCCCATGGCCAACGCGGTACCCTGCACCATGGGCACGTCGCGCTGGACGATGGCGTGAACCAGGCCATGGCCGATGCCCGGCCAGGCGAACAGGGTCTCGACCACCACCACGCCTTCGATCAGGTACACCAACTGCACGCCCAGATAGGTCACTACCGGCACGCCGATATTGCGCAGGCCATGGCGTATGAACACCTGGGCGCCACTCAGCCCTTTGAGGCGGCCGAAGGCGAAGTAGGCGGACGATGCCACCGCCACGGTAGCGTCCCTAGCGACCCGGGAGGAGACCGCCGCGAGCCCCAGCGCCAGGGTCAGTGTCGGCAGGATGGTATGGGTGAAGCTGCCATGGCCGGCCGACGGCAGCACCATCAGCCACACCGAGAAGATCAGCACCAGAATCACCCCGAGCACGAAGTGCGGGATGGCGCGAGTGACCGTGCTGAGCAGCAGCAGGCCGCGGTCCAGCATGCCGCCCGGCCGCAGGCCGGCGAAAATGCCGATGGGCGGGCCGATCAGGAAGGACAGCAACACGGCGCCGACAGCCAGACGTACGGAACTGCCCAGTTCGTGGGCGACCATGTCCATCACCGGCCGGCCGGTGACCAGCGAGTGACCCAGGTCGAGGGTCAGCAGGTCGCCGATCCATGCGGTGAAACGCCACAGTACCGGTTGATCCAGGCCCAGCTCGGCACGCACCGCTTCAGCGGCGGCGCTGTTGACCATGTCATAGCCATAGCGCCCGGCGGCGATGCGGTAGGCCGCATCGCCGGGCAGCAGGCTCATCAGCAGAAAGGTCAGCGCGCCGATCAGCACGGCGACCATCACCGCCTGCAGCAGGCGAAAGCCCAGCAAGCGGATCATGGGCGCCACCGCATGCTGCTCAGGCCGAAGGTGCGCTCGAACGGGTCGATGGCGGCGCCTTCGACCTGCTTGGACACGGCGATGGACTGGCGATACCAGGCGATCGGAATCAACGGTAGGTCTGTCTGTACAAGGGCCATCAGCTCGTTGCGCAATTGCTGTTGCTCGACTGGGTCATTGCTGGCCAGCAGTTTGCTCAGGGCCTGGTCGAACTGCGGGTTGTTCCAGCCCAGGGGACCCCATTCGGCGCCACCGTTGCCGAAGTCGGCCATCAGGGTCAGCAGCGGGTCGGGCACCAGGGCGTAGTTGCGTCCGTACAGGGCCAGTTGCAGAGTGCCGTCGTTATGGGCGGCGGGAACCGCGCTGGCGTTGCCCACGGCAACCTCCACGTCCACGCCCACATCGCGCAGTTGCGCCTGCAGGGCGGTAGCGATCAGCGGCAGTTCCGGGCGGTCGGAATAGGTGAGCAGTTTGAGCTGCAGGCGCTGGCCGTCCTTTTCCAGGATGCCGTCGGCGCCTGGAACCCAGCCCTGGGCCTTGAGCAGCCCGCGGGCCGCCTGCGGGTCGTACTTCAGCGGTGGCAGGCTGGCGTCGTGCCAGGCTGGCACGCTGTCGGCGAACATTTGCGTAGCGTCGGTGCCGGGGGCGCGCAATACGGCGGCGGTGATGCCTTCACGGTTGATCGCCAGGCTCAGGGCCCGGCGCACCTCGACCGGCGCCGTGGCACCGCTGCCGGCGTTCGCCGCCAGCACCAGCACGCGGGGCACCGGGCCCATCAGCACCTGCACGTTGGGATTGCGCTGCAGGCGCGCGATGCTTGGCGGGTCGAGCTGGAACACCAGTTCAGCACCGCCGCTCTCGGCCATCAGCGAGCGGGTTTCGCCACGACCGGCACCCAGGTAGGTGGCCTTCTCGATACTGGGTTTTGTCCCCCAATAGCCGTCGAAGCGCTCGGCGGCGAGGCGCTGCGGCGGCTCCAGCAGGGTCAGTTGATACGGGCCGGTGGCGATGATCTGTGTGACGTTGCCATCGGCGTCATAGGCTGCGCTGGCGAGGATGTTGGTGGACGAATGAGCCAGTAGCGCCGCCAGCGGTTTGAAGGGCTTGCTCAGGGCAATCAGCACATCATTGCCATTGGCACTGATCGCGGTGATCGGCGCGTCACGCAGCATGCCGGGCTTCTTGCGCGCCGCCTCCAGGGCATGGGCGGCGACCGCCGCGGTGAGGTCGCTGCCGTCGTGAAACTTCACGCCCTGGCGGATCGACAGGGTCCATTGCTTGCCGTCATCCGACACACTCCAGCGCTCGGCCAGTGCCGGCAGCGGCTGACCTTTGGCATCGGCCTCGAGCAGGGTTTCGGTGATCTGCATGCGCTGGAAGATGAAGCCGGAGATCGCAGGATCCAGCCCACCGATCTCGAACGGCGCAACCACGTCGAACACGCGATTTTCGGCGCCGACGTGGCCGGATGTCAGCGTCAGCCAGGCGGCGAGGGCACTGGCGAGCAGTGAAAGGCGAGGGCGTTTGCTGAGCAGCATGGGCAGATCCTTGGCAAGTCCGATAGACAGGCAGGAGGCCAGTGCCGCACCGCCCGGTGACAAAAAAGGGCGGACAATATAGTAATGTTATGTTGTATCGTCCAGCGCCGGATCATTCTCGATTGCCGCTACTGGTGCATGCCGGCGGGGATCTCGGGCGATCCTTGTGTTGGGAAACGAAGTAGCTGCTGAGCACGGCGGAGGAAGACGCGCTTATTGAAATCCCATCGCGCTACTGCCGCCAGGCCGCCAATGAACTAGTCGAAGCTCGACGGGCTCAGATGACCGATTCGTCGGCATCCGTTCCCTATCTCTGTGGAAACGCTGTCTCGCTTAGCTAGTACAGAGGACTCAGCATGACCAAGATCACGCCTGAAAAGGATCTGCGAGTAGAGACCATTCGCGGACTGGCGCTGTTTCTGATGGTAGCGGGCCATGTCATCGGCAGTTCGTCCGACCTGGGCATGAAGGTGCCGGACGACTCCGCGCTGCGCTACCTTTACGATTCCCTCGTTTACATTCGCATGCCGTTGTTCACCGCCATCTCGGGCTACGTCTATGCACTGCGTCCGGTGAACACCGGCAGTGACCTCTCGCGCTTCTACAAGGGCAAGTTCAAACGCGTCGGCATACCGCTGCTGACGGTCTCGACGCTGTTCTTCGCCTTGCAGATGATCGTGCCCAACACCAACGACAAGCCGCAGCTGAGCGAGCTCTTCAGCATCTACTTTTTCAGCTACGCGCACTTTTGGTTTTTGCAGGCGATCTTCTGCATCTTCGTGGTGATAGCCCTGCTGGAGAAGGCCGACCTGCTGCTGAGCCTGCGTAATTACGGCCTGGTGTTCGCCGCGGCCCTGGCGGCGTCTTTTACGTCGGAGGGTTTCCCTAATCTGTTGAGTCTCGACCGGGCGGTGGAGTTGTTTCCCTTTTTCCTGCTGGGCCTGGGGCTTTATCGCTTCAGCGAGCAACTGATCACCCGTAGCAGCCTCATCACCATGGCCGCAGCGTTGGTGATCCTGGCGGGGATCGACCAGGCCTACCTGCTCGCGCTGATCGACCTTGGCGAGGCTGACTTGGCCGTGGTCGGCACGGCGTTGGGCCTGGCCGCCATCAGCCTGCTGATCGCCCGGCGTTTCTATTTCACGCCATTGGCCTGGCTGGGCTATTTCTCGTTCGAGATCTACCTGTTCCACGTGTTCGGCACTGCGGGCGCGCGCATCGTGTTGACCAGGCTGCAGGTGGAGGAGCAATGGCTGGTCTTCGCCGTCAGCATGCTGCTGGGGCTGTTCCTGCCGGTGGCGTTCAAGCTGGTGCTGGAGCGGATTGGCCCGCTGCATGTTCTCAGCATGGCCTTCTTCGGCGCCAAGACGCGAGTCAACCGCGCGACCGCGCCGCTGCAGAAGAAAGCTGGCGGCCTTGAAGGTGATGCATCGAGTGTAGATGCTCGGGGCTGACGCCGAGCGCAGCGTTCAGAGCCTTGAGGTGTTTGAGTGCTGCCGCAGCGATTTGAAGCGGCGCGGTGTGAAGCGTTGCATCCTGCGTTTGCCGCCGAAGAGCCGTCTGCTCGTGTTGTTGGGGTTCCAAGGTCTGCGCAAACAAAAACGCCGCGCAAGTGCCCGGCGTTTCATTAGCGCATAGGCTCAGGCCGGGTAGATGGCGCCGAGTATACGCAGGCCTTTGGCCCCGGTGACTTCCGGTCGATTGGCGGGGATGCCGTTCAGGCAGCAGTGGGCCAACCAGGCGAACGCCATGGCCTCCACCCAGTCGGCGGGCACGCCATGGTCGTCGGTGCTGCTCACGTCGGCAGCAGGCAAAAGCGCCTGCAAGCGGGCCAGCAGCTCCTTGTTATGTGCACCGCCGCCGCAGACCAGCAGTTGCCTGCACGTCGGCTGCGCGTTGCGCAACGAGTTCGCGACGCTGATGGCCGTCAGTTCCAGGAGGGTGGCTTGAACGTCTACTGGCTGACAGGCGGGCTGCTGTTCCAGGTGCCGTGTCAGCCAGGGCAGGTTGAACAGCTCGCGCCCGGTGCTTTTCGGTCCGGTGGTCTGGAAGAACGGGTCCGCTAGCAAGGCCTTCAGCAGTTCGGGCTGTACGGTACCGCTGGCAGCCCAGGCGCCATCCTTGTCATAAGCCTGGCCGCGGTGATGGTGAATCCACGCATCCATCAGCACGTTGCCCGGACCGCAATCGAAGCCCTTGGCGGGCTTTCCCTCTTCCAGCAGGCTGAGGTTGCTGAAACCACCCACGTTGAGAATCGCCCGAGCGGAACCGGGGCTGGCGAAAAGCGCCTCATGAAAGGCCGGCACCAGGGGCGCGCCCTGGCCGCCGGCGGCCACGTCGCGACGACGAAAGTCAGCCACCACGGTGATGCCGGTCATTTCGGCCAGCAGGGCAGGGTTGCCGATCTGGATGGTAAAGCCCCGGGCCGGTTCGTGACGCACGGTCTGGCCGTGGCTGCCGATGGCGCGAATGGCGGCGGGTTGCAGGTTCTGCTGGCGCAGCAGGCTGTCGATGCCATCGGCAACCAGCCGCGCCCACGCTTGCTCGGCAAGAGCGGCACGGGCGAGTTCATCCGCACCCGAGCTGCACAAGTCGAGCAATTGCTGGCGAAGCGAGTCGGGCAGGGCTTGGTAATGGTGGGCGAGCAGTCGAGTGCGCTCGCCTTGCTCGACAAGGGCGATGTCCAGCCCGTCGAGACTGGTACCGGACATCACACCGAGATAGAGCATGGGATCAGCGCTTGTTGAGGGCGAGCATGGTGGCCTTTTCCTGATCCATGCGCGCCATGAGCGGTTTGCTCATCTGCAGGAAACGTTGCTTTTCCTGGCGGGCGATCGGATCGGACATCGGCAGCTTCTGGCTCAGCGGATCGACGTGGGTGCCGTTGACCTGGAACTCGTAGTGCAAGTGCGGGCCGGTCGACAGGCCGGTGGTGCCGATATAGCCGATGATCTGGCCCTGCTTCACGCTGCCGCCAGTGCGAACACCTTTGGCGAAACCTTGCATGTGTGCATAGAGCGTGCGGTAGCGGCTGCCATGCTGCAATACGATGGTGTTGCCGTAACCGCCTTTGCGGCCGGCCAGAACCACCTTGCCATCGCCGGCAGCCTTGATCGGCGTACCGCGCGGTGCGGCATAGTCGACGCCTTTGTGAGCGCGGATCTTGTTGAGGATCGGGTGCTTGCGGCCGTTAGAGAAACGCGAGCTGATGCGCGCGAAGTCTACCGGCGTACGAATGAACGCCTTGCGCATACTGTTGCCATCGGCGTCGTAGTAGCTGACGTTGCCCTGCTTGTCGGTATAGCGAACGGCGGTAAAGGTCTTGCCACGATTGGTGAAGCGCGCGGACAGAATGTTGCCGGTGCCGACCGATTTGTCGCCGACCTTCTTGTTCTGGTAGATGACCTCGAACTCGTCGCCTTCACGAATATCCATGGCGAAGTCGATGTCGTAACCGAAGATGTTGGCCAGGTCCATGGTCAGATTGTGGGACAGGCCGGCACGCTTGGCCGCCACGAACAGCGAGCTGTTGATCACCCCGTGGGCGTAGGATTCGTGTACGTCCGGCTTGACCAGCTCACGCTTGAAGTCATAGCCGCTGTCGGTCTTGCTCAGGCTGACGCTTTCCAGGTCGCTGAGCTGGCTGTGCAGGCTTTGCAGCTGGCCATCTTCGCTCAGCTGGAACTGCAGCTCCTGGCCAACCTTGAGGCGAGTCAGCTGCTTGGCTTCTTTGCTGCTGTTGATCACTTCATGCAGGGTGTTGGGGCTCAGGCCCACTTTGCTGAACACCGTGGAGAGCGTGTCGCCATTTTCTACAGCGACCGTCTTGTTATGTGGATCTTCAGGCGGCTGTTCGGCAATTTCCGGCTCTGCGTCGAGCTCGGCATTCTGCGAATCATCGTTGCTTTCTATCTGCGCGAAGGGCGAGTCGACGTCTTCCTGGGCTGCGGCGTCTGCCTGATTGCTGGGCAGGTTCTGCTGAATCTGCTCGGAGCCGTTGTCCATGTCCAGATTCAGGAAGGTCTTCTTGGCTTCTACTTCGCGGGAGGGAAACACCAGGAGTGCAAGGCTTAGGAGGGCTGCGACGCCGCTGGCTGCGATGATGTGTGTCTTGGGGTAGAGCGGCGGCGCTTTAGTTGTAGAGGTCATAAGGGCTGCTTTTTGATGAAGTGAAAAGATGAAGAGGAAAAAGAAGAAACTGATGAATATGCAGTAACTGTATAAAATATAACCAAATCTACCTCGAGGCAACCCCGCAGGTGATAGCCGGCACCTGCAGTGGGCATTGCAGGGCAGAACTTGTCATTTGTTGGCGATCTTGTATGGTTGGAGCCCTTTTGAATCTGGTGGCTGTGAGTCCTATGAAGTCGGTTGAAGAGCAGCTCGCGCTGATCAAGCGCGGTGCAGAAGAAGTCCTTGTTGAAGCGGAGCTGATCGAGAAGCTCAAGCGCGGTGAGCCGCTGCGTATCAAGGCCGGCTTCGACCCGACTGCACCGGACCTGCACCTGGGGCACACCGTGCTTATTAATAAGCTGCGCCAGTTCCAGGATCTGGGGCATCAGGTGATCTTCCTGATCGGCGACTTCACCGGCATGATCGGTGACCCCAGCGGCAAGAGCGCCACGCGCCCGCCGCTGACCCGTGAGCAGGTACTGGAGAACGCCGAGACCTACAAGGCTCAGGTATTCAAGATCCTCGATCCGGCCAAGACCGAGGTTGCCTTCAACTCCACCTGGATCAACGAGCTGACGCCGGCCGACTTCATTCGCCTGGCCTCTCAGTACACCGTGGCGCGCATGCTCGAGCGCGATGACTTCGACAAGCGCTACACCGGCAACCAGCCGATCGCCATCCACGAGTTCCTTTACCCGCTCGTACAGGGCTACGACTCCGTGGCGCTGCGTGCCGATGTCGAACTCGGCGGCACCGATCAGAAATTCAACCTGCTGATGGGCCGCGAGCTGCAGCGCGCCTATGGGCAGTCGTCCCAGTGCGTCGTCACCATGCCGCTGCTCGAAGGGCTGGACGGCGTGAAGAAGATGTCCAAATCCTTAGGCAACTACATCGGTATCCAGGAAGCACCGGGCGTCATGTACAACAAGCTGGTGTCCATGCCGGATGCGCTGATGTGGCGTTACTTCGAATTGCTCAGCTTCCGCACCATGGACGAGATCGAGCAATTCAAGAAAGACGTGGAAGCCGGCGCGAACCCGCGTGATATCAAGATCAAGCTGGCTGAAGAAATCGTCGCGCGTTTCCATGGCGAGGAGGCGGCGGCTAGTGCCCACCGTTCTGCCGGTAACCGCATGAAGGATGGCGAGTTGCCTGAAGACCTGCCAGAGGTCGAGGTGGCCGCTGGCGATGATATGCCGATCGCTGCATTGCTTAATAAAGCAGGTCTGGTGAAGAACGCAGCGGTCGCTCGCGATTTGCTCGGCTCCGGTGGTGTGCGCGTGGATGGCCAGGTGGTCGATCGCAGCTTCGTGTTCAAACTGGGCGCTACCCACGTTTGCCAGGCCGGCAAGAAGGCTTTCGCGCGGGTTACGCTAAAAACTGAATAAAAGCGTAAATAAGGGGTTGACCTGATCTCGTGGGGGCCTATAATGCGCACCACTTCCGGCGCGGCCTGATCTGAAAACTCCTTGTAGATCAACGAGTTAGATTAAAATAAAGGTTGCACGGACGGCGAATTCGAGTAGAATGCGCCGGCATC
>NZ_MSXV01000011.1 GCF_001945395.1 Pseudomonas sp. PA15(2017)
CTGCTCACCTGAAAGGTTGGTCGCGACCTTTCGAATCGTACAAAAGCAAACGCCCCGAACAATGTCGGGGCGTCTGATGGGATCACTACCTGCATCAGCGACTTTTCACACGCTCTGCCTAGGGGCGCCGTTTTCGTTTCACTGCCGCGCCGTTACGCAGCCGACTCGCTGCCCGGCTTGAGCAGCACGCGGGTGATGCGGCGCTCCTTGACCTCGATCACCGTCAGCTCCCAGCCCAGGTACTCGACCTTGTCGCCGATCAGCGGCAGGCGGTCGAGCAGGCTCATGGCCAGGCCGGCCAGGGTCTGGTAATCGTCGGTCGGCTTGGCCGCGAAGTTCATCCGCTCGCGCAGCACCGCCAGGTTGACCGCACCGTTGACCCGGTAGCCACCATCCACTTCCTCGACGTCCGGGCCATCCACTTCGCTGGCGTCCGGCAACTCGCCGGCAATCGCTTCGAGGATGTCGGTCAGGGTCAGCAGGCCTTCGAAGCCGCCGAACTCGTTGACCACGAAGGCCACGTGGGTCGAGCCCTGGCGCATCTGCTCGAGCGAGCTGAGCACGCTGGAGCTGTCCGGCAGGTTGATCGGCGCCCGCACCAGGCTCTCGATATCCGGTTGCTGGCCCTTGAGCAGCTCCTTGAACAGCTCCTTCTTGTGGATGTAGCCCAGGGGCTCGTCACGCGAATCATTGCGCGTCACCACCAGACGCGAGTGCGGGGAGTCGAGCAGCGCCTGCTGGATCTTCTCCGGCGCGTCGTCGAGGTTGATGCGGTCGACTTCCATGCGATCGGTCATGACCTTCTGGATCGACATTTCGGCCATGTTCAGCACACCGCTGATCATCACCCGCTCACGGCGGTCGAACAGCGCGGCTTCGCCCTGCTCGCCTTCGAGCATGTCGGCGATGTCCTCGCCGACTTCATCGGCCTGCACCTTGCCGCCGAGCATGCGCATCACCGCATGGGCGGTGCGGTCACGCAGCCCACGCTGGCCCTGCAGGCTGCGCTTGCGGCGCGAACGGGCGACCTGGTTGAACAGCTCGATAAGGATCGAGAAGCCGATGGCGGCGTACAGGTAACCTTTCGGGATGTGGAAGCCCAGGCCTTCGGCGGTCAGGCTGAAGCCGATCATCATCAGGAAGCCCAGGCACAGCATGATCACCGTCGGGCGGGCGTTGACGAAGGCGGTCAGCGGCTTGCTGGCGACGATCATCAGGCCGATGGAGATGATCACCGCGATCATCATCACTTCCAGGTGCTCGACCATGCCGACGGCGGTGATGACCGCGTCCAGGGAGAACACCGCGTCGAGCACGATGATCTGCGCCACCACCGGCCAGAACTTGGCGTAGGTACGGGCGCCGCCGGGCTGATGCACACGCCCTTCCAGGCGTTCGTGCAGCTCCATGGTGGCCTTGAACAGCAGGAACACACCGCCGAACAGCATGATCAGGTCACGGCCGGAGAAGGTCTTGCCGAATACCTCGATCAATGGGTCGGTGAGGGTTACCAGCCAGGCCATGCTGGCCAGCAGACCCAGGCGCATGATCAGCGCCAGGCTCAGGCCGATCACCCGCGCGCGATCACGCTGCTCGGGCGGCAGCTTGTCGGCGAGAATGGCGATAAACACCAGGTTGTCGATGCCCAGGACGATTTCCAAGACGATCAGGGTCAACAGGCCCAGCCAGGCCGTCGGATCAGCCATCCATTCCATTTAGTGTGTAGCTCTCTCTAGGGGAAAACAGAGACGGCCGAATGCGCCACGCATGCAAGAGGCAGGCGCGTGGAAGCTCGGCTGTCGGAAATGAGGCGCAGCTGCGTGCTGCACGTTGGGCGTACGCCGGGCGGCGTGGCCTTTGGGAAGTACCGCCCTCGTCCATAACGGCGAGGGCGATCGTCTACTGTCGCTGTCCATGAAGACCGGATAGTGGGAAACAGACCACGCAATCTACTGGAGCGCGAGTCACACTGAAAGCAGCAAGTTTGTAACCGTGCTTTACATGACGTGCGTGAGCATCAGCTCGCAGCCTTACCAGTAGTTCTCCACGGCCACCTGGCCGGGCCGCCGCGTCAGGCTCAGATTCAACCCGCGGGCCTTCAGGCGTTGGCGGATATCATCGATCATCTGCGGGTTGCCGCAGATCATCAGGCGCGAATGCTCGGGCGTCAGTTCCAGACCAGCGGCACGTTCCAACTCGCCATTGTCGAGCAACTCGGTGATGCGCGCATTCAGGCAGCCGGGCGCCTGCTCGCGGGTCACCACCGGCAGATAGGTGAGCTTGTGAGTGAATTCAGCCAGGTGCTCCAGCTCGGAGAAGCCGTGGATCATGTCCTGATAGGCCAGCTCGGCCACCGTGCGCGCGCTGTACACCAGTACGATGCGCTCGAAGCGCTCCCAGACCTCGAAATCCTGCAGCATCGACAGGAACGGCGCGATTCCGGTGCCGCTGCCCAGCAACCACAGATCGCGGCCGTCGACGAAGCGATCCAGGGTCAGGTAACCGGTGGCCATCTTCTCCACCAGCAGGGTATCGCCGACACGTAGGCGGCTCAGTTCGCTGGTGAACTCACCGCCGGGCACCACGATGGAAAAGAACTCCAGGTGCTCGTCGTGGGGCGCGGAGACCAGCGAATAGGCGCGCCAGACCACCGAACCATCGGCCTTCTCCACACCCAGACGCACGAACTGCCCGGCGCGAAACCGGAACCCGGCATCACGGGTGGTACGCAGGGTGAACAGCGTGGGCGTAAGGGTCTGTACGTCGAGAAGGGTCTGGCGGGTGAATTTGTCTTCGCTACTCATCGGCGGCTCCAGCATGGCTCATGGGCCTAGTGTGGCGCAAAGCGGCAGCTGGAAACACCGGTAAAGATCAGGGAAAACGGTTGGGCGGGATTGGTGAGTGCACGGGCTCGATGTGATTGCTGGATAAGCTTCGCGTTATCCAACCGATGGGCGATGCACGGTGTCGCTTCGCTCAATACGGGCCACGGCAGAGGGCACTTGCGCGGCACTTCTGTGGGAGCGCGCCATGCGCGCGAATCGCGGGCATGGCCCGCTCCCAAACCGATGACTACCTGCACCGATCACCTCCGATCCACCGCACACAAAAAAGCCGACCCTGAAGTCGGCTCTTCGTTACAGCGCGTTCAGTCGCTTACAGCGCGTCACGGCTGCTGGCACCGTCCACCAGGCGGGCGACGCCCAGGGGGTTGGCGTTCTTCAGGGCGTCGGGCAACAAGGCGTCCGGGCAGTTCTGGTAGCACACCGGGCGCAGGAAGCGGTCGATGGCCAGGGTGCCGACCGAGGTGCCGCGGGCGTCGGATGTTGCCGGGTACGGGCCGCCATGCACCATGGCATCACAGACCTCCACGCCGGTCGGGTAGCCGTTGAACAGTACGCGGCCGACCTTCTGTTCGAGTAGTGCGAACAGCTCCTCACTGCCGGCCAGGTCGTCCGGTTCGGTGATCAGCGTGGCGGTCAGCTGACCGTGCAAGCCCTCGATGGCCTTTAGCAGCTCGGCCTTGTCGGCCACCTCGACGACAATGGTGGTCGGCCCGAAGACTTCTTCCTGCAGGCGCTCGTCACCATCGCGCAACAGGCTGACATCAGCCTTGAACAGCTGCGGGCGCGCCTGCTTGCCTTCCTGCGCGGCACCAGCCAGGTGGGTGATGCCCGGGTGTGCGGCGAGCGCAGCGATGCCTTTGCCATAGCCCTCCAGGCCGCCGGCATTGAGCAGCGTCTGCGGCGGCTGCTCGGCCATCTTGGCGGTCAGGCTGTGCAGGAAGGCGCTGAACTCCGGCGAGCGAATACCAAGCACCAGGCCAGGGTTGGTGCAGAACTGCCCAGCGCCGAGCACCACCGATGCGGCCAACTCGCCAGCAACCTTCTCGCCACGGGCCTTGAGGGCTTCGGGCAGGAAGATGACCGGGTTGATGCTGCTCATCTCGGCGAACACCGGGATCGGCTGTGGGCGCGCCGCGGCCATGTCGCACAGGGCACGACCGCCACGCAGCGAACCGGTGAAGCCGACCGCCTGAATGGCCGGGTGCTTGACCAGTGCGGCACCGACGATGCCGCCATAGATCATGTTGAACACGCCTTTGGGCATGCCGGTTTTCTCCGCTGCGCGCAGCAGCGCAGCGCCCACCAGGGCGGTGGTGGTCATGTGGCCGGGGTGGACCTTGAACACCACCGGGCAGCCGGCAGCCAGGGCCGACGCGGTGTCACCACCCGCCGCCGAGAACGCCAGCGGGAAGTTGCTGGCGCCGAACACGGCGACCGGGCCGAGGCCAATGCGGTACTGGCGCAGATCCGGGCGCGGCAGCGGCTGGCGATCAGGCAGGGCGCGGTCGATGCGCGCGCCGAGGAAATCGCCGCGGCGCAGCACCTGGGCGAACAGGCGCATCTGCCCACTGGTACGCCCGCGCTCGCCCTGGATACGCCCGGCCGGCAGCGCGGTTTCCCGGCAGACGACGGCGATGAAGTCCTCGCCCAGGGCGTCCAGCTCGTCGGCGATGGCATCGAGAAACTCGGCGCGCCGGTTCGCCGGCAGGCTGCGATAAACCGGGTAGGCGGCAGCGGCGGCCTGGGCAGCGGCATCGACTTCCTCGGTTGTGGCCTCGACGAAGTCGTGGGGCAGTGCTTCGCCCGTGGTGGCATCGACGCTCTGCAGCTTCACGCTGCCGCGGGCACTGTAGGCGCCGCCGATGATGTTGTGGCCGTTGACGGACATGGATATTTCCTCCTGTGGAAAACCAAGCGGGCCCTGAGAGCCTGCTCACGATCTTTTTTAGGCGATACAAAGCGACTGCCACAAGGCACAAGCGACCGTTCGCCGATTCATTGTAGGAGCGCGCCATGCGCGCGAAAAATCGCGGGCATGGCTCGCTCCCACAACTACTTTGCCGGACGGCCATTCTGGCCACCTTGCAGGCAACGCGCTGAAATCGAGCCGAATAGATCGTGACAGGCGCTAAAGCCTGGTGAACGTTTTTAAAGCGCGGTCACGCCACCCGGCTCGAGCGGCTCATCGGCCGCCGCCAGCCCGTTGCGCAAGGGCGCACCGAACTCGCTCATCTCGATCTCGAAGGTGTCGCCGGGCTGTGCCCGGATACCGTCGGCATAGGACAGCGTAGCCGTTCCGAAGTAATGCACGTGCACGTCGCCCGGGCGCAGGAACTGCTGGTACTTGAAGTGATGGAATTCCAGGTTTTCCAGGCTGTGGCACATGTTCTCCTCGCCGCTGAGGAATTCCTTCTCCCAGATCACCTCACCGCCGCGGTGAATGCGGCTGGTGCCGGCCAGATGCGCCGGCAGCTCGCCGACGCGCAGCTCCGGCCCGTAGGCACAGGCGCGCAGCTTGGAATGCGCCAGGTACAGGTAGCTGCGGCGCTCCAGTACATGGTCGGAAAATTCGTTGCCCAGGGCGTAACCGAGGCGATAGGGCTTGCCGTCGTCACCGATCACGTACAGGCCGACCAGCTCGGGCTCCTCGCCGCCGTCTTCGGCGAACACCGGCACCGGCAGTTCGGCGCCAGGGCGCACGACGATGCTGCCATCGCCCTTGTAGAACCACTCCGGCTGCGCGCCGACGTTGCCGGCACCCGGCTTGCCGCCCTCCAGGCCCCAGCGGAACATGCGCATGGTGTCGGTCAGGGTGGCTTCGTCCTGGCCTTTTTGCTGGTGCATCTTGTCGCGGGTCGAGGCGCTGCCCAGGTGCGTCAGACCGGTGCCGCTGATCAGGCAATGGGCCGAATCCTCATGATCCAGCGGCGGCAGGATGCGCCCACCCTGCTGCAGTTCGGCGTAGGCCGGGCCGGCGTCGCTGCCGCGGCTCTCGACTTCGCGCTGCAGGCTGCGCCCGGCACGGATCGCCGCCAGCGCCAATTCGCGGGTGCTGGCCACGCCACGCACGGTCCGGATGGCATTGCCTTCGACAACGCCGACCTGGCGCTGCCCGCTGGTGGATTCGAACTGGATCAGTCGCATGGCTTATCTCTCTTGTCAGTCTTGCCCGAACGGGTACAGGACAGACTTTACGAACTGCGCGCCAGCCTGCCTAATGACAGGCTCTGATCAAGCAATAACCGATGGTTATCACCATGCTCGCGTCCCTGCCCGCCCTGGTTTCCCGACTGCGCCTGAAACAGCTGCGCCTGCTGATCGCCCTCGACGAGCAGGGCTCGCTGCACAAGGCCGCCGACGCCGTGGCGATCAGCCAGCCAGGCGCGACCAAGGCGCTCAACGAAATCGAGTCGGCGTTCGGCACGCGGCTGTTCACCCGTACCAGCCAGGGCCTGGAAGCCAACGACCTGGGGCGCTGCGCGATTCGCTACGCGCGCCTTATCCACAGTGATCTGGCGCACCTGCGCGAAGAAATGCTCGGCATCCTCCAGGGCCAGGGCGGCCGCCTGGTGGTGGGCGTGATCATGGGAGCGGTGCCGCACCTGACCCGCGCGCTGTCACGCTTGCGCGCGCGCCAGCCGGAGTTGTCGGTGGAGATCGTCGAGGACACCAGCGCGCGACTGCTCAGCCTGATCGACCAGGGCCGCGTCGACCTGGCGATCTGCCGCACCAGCGTGAGCCGCCGGCCGGACGACTACGACTGCCTGAGCCTGCATGACGAACAGCTGAAGGTGGTGGCCAGCCCTGCCCATCCCCTGGCGGGCACGCCGGGCCTGAGCCTGACGCAACTGGCCGTCTACAGTTGGGTGGTGTTTCCAGCGAACATGCCGATGCGCCTGGTGCTGGAGCGGGCCTTCAGCGACGCCGAGCTGGAGTTCCCGCGCTACCCGCTGGAAACCGCGTCGACCTTCGCCACCCTGATGCTGCTGCAGGAAGACCCGAACCTGGTGGCGCTGATGCCGCGGGAAACCGCCCAGTCGGTGGCGCGCGCCGGCCAACTGGCGTGCCTGGATCTTGCCCAGACGCTGCGCAGCGAGCCCTATGGGGTGATCAGCCGGCGCGGCTCGCCGCTATCGGCGCCAGCGCGTCTGCTGCTCGAAGAGCTGCGCGCTTCGTAGTCGTGGCTAGCTTTGTAGGATGGGGCGGGCCGCGCAGGTGAAACCCGTCAATCCCGATGGATTTCACCCATCCTACGGCCTACGGCCTACGGAATTGCGCATATCTAATGTGGGAGCGGGCCATGCCCGCGAAAAAAGTCGCGGCCATGGGCTGGGCGCCCCCGCCCGCTCCCACAGGGTTTCGGCGGCAGTCCGGCTTAGTCAGTCAACGCCGATTGACCGTCTGCGCTGCACGCAGCACGTCAGCACCGATCTCGGCCTCGAAGTGCTGCCACACCGGGCGCATCGCTTCGCGCCAGGCTTCGCGCTGCTCGTGGGTGAGGGTGATGATCTGCGCGTGGCCGGCAGCGACCAGTTGCTCGCGGCTCTTGCGGTTCAGCTCTTCGGCGTCCTGATTCACCTTGAAGCTGACCTCCTCGATGATCGCTTCCAGCTGGGTGCGCACCTGGTAGGGAATGCTGACCCAGAACTTGGAATTGCTGATCAGCATGTAGTTGAGCGAGCCGTGGTTGGTTTCGGTGATGAACGGCTGAACGCTGTCGAGCTTCTGGCTGGCCAGGTTCGACCAGGGGTTTTCCGCGCCTTGCACGGTGCCCTTCTGCAGTGCCGCCAGGGTTTCGCTGAAGGCCAGCTTGCTGGTGCTGGCGCCAATCTGGGCGAACTGCGCTTCCAGTACCGGCGACGGCTGGATACGGAAATTCAGGCCCTTGGCATCGGCCGGCACCTTCAACGCGCGGGTGGCGGAAAGCTGCTTCATGCCGTTGTTCCAGTAGGCCAGGCCGTAGATGTCCTGGCCGGCCATGGAGCGCAGCAGCTCGCGGCTCTTCTCGCGTTTCTGGAAGCGTTTCACCGCCTCCAGGTCGTCGAACAGGAACGGCAGGTCGAACACCTGCAGCTGCTTGGTGTAGGCATCGAACTTGGACAGCGACGGCGCCAGCAACTGCACCTTGCCGTCACGCAGCGCCTGCAGCTCGTCTTCGTCACCGAACAGCGTGGAGTTGGGGTACACCTCGACCTTCACCTTGTCGCCCAGGCGCTGCTCAACCAGCTCCTTGAACAGCTGCGCACCGCGGCCCTTCGGGGTGTCTTCGGCGACCACGTGGGAGAACTTGATGACGATGGGCTCGGCGGCGAAGGCCGGCGTGCAGATCAGCAGCGCGGCTGACAGGACAGTGGTGACAACGGACTTGAACATGCAGATACCTTGGCAATGGCAGCACGGCAGGCGCACAGGGCACCCACCTGAAAAAAGGGACTCATCTGGACTGGCCTCGGCGAGGCGCTGGTGACGCGTTGTCGGCTGGGCCCGCAGCGGGTGCGGAAGGGCCGACTATTATTGGAGGGGCTGCGGATATGACCGGTGGGTTGGCAAATGACCGGCAGGGCAGCGGCCGCGATTCTTCGCCATTGGCACCTGCCGAACAAGCCGCAAATACGCCAACTGCCGCACAACCTGAAGATTTCCCGTGGCAGAATGCGCCCGCCACGCCCACCACGAGATCAGCATGTCGTCGTCCTTCGTCACCCCGTTCGCCACCCTCGACCTGCAGCGCCAGCCCGAGCAACCCGGCATGCCGCTGCAGGCCTTCGATGCCGCCGATGCCTATCTGCTCGAACAGGTGCAGCCCCTGCCGGCCGACGCACATGTGCTGCTGCTCAACGACAGCTTCGGCGCCCTGGCCTGCGCCCTCGCCGGCCGCGCCCGGGTGACCAGCAGCGGCGATTCGCACCTCGGCCACCTGGCGCTGCGCCTCAACCTGGCGCGCAATGGCCTCGCCGAGGACGCGGTGACCTTCATCCCGGCCAGCGAGGCGGCCAGCGGGCCGTTCGACCTGGTGCTGATCCGCATCCCGAAAACCCTGGCGCTGCTGGAAGAACAGCTGATCCGCCTGCACGGCCAGCTCGCGCCAGGCGCCCAGGTGATCGCCGGCGCGATGATCAAGCACCTGCCCCGCGCCGCTGGCGACCTGCTGGAGAAGTACATCGGCCCGGTGCAGGCTTCGCTGGCGGTGAAAAAGGCCCGTCTGCTGCACGCCACGCCCGAAGCTCGGCCAGCGGCGCAGTCGCCCTACCCGACCCGCTACCGCCTCGACAAACCGGCGCTGGAGCTGAGCAACCACGCCAATCTGTTCTGCCGCGAAGGCCTGGACATCGGCACCCGCGCCTTCCTGCCGCACCTGCCGCGCCACCTGGACAACCGGAGGGTGGCCGACCTGGGCTGCGGCAACGGCGTGCTGGGCATCGTCTACGCCCTCGGCAGCCCAAAGGCCGAGCTGACCCTGGTGGATGAGTCCTACATGGCCGTGCAATCCGCCGCCGAGAACTGGCAGGCCGCCCTGGGCGAGCGCCCGGTGGCCGTGCGCGCGGGCGACGGCCTGGCCGAGCAGCCTGCAGACTCACTGGACCTGGTGCTGTGCAACCCGCCCTTCCACCAGCAGCAGGTGGTCGGCGACTTTCTCGCCTGGCGCATGTTCCAGCAGGCGCGCAGCGCACTGGTCACCGGCGGCGAACTGTGGATCGTCGGCAACCGCCACCTGGGTTACCACGCCAAGCTGGCGCGGCTGTTCCGCGGCGTCGAGCAGGTAGCGGCCACGCCGAAGTTCGTGGTGCTGAAGGCGACCAAGTGATCCAGATGAACCCGGGAGTCGCTTCGCTCGACCCGGGCTAACAGAGCGGCCCGTAGCCGCCGGTTGAACGCAGCGATACCCAGGAACACCTTCTCTCAGTCGATCAGGCCGTTGGCGTCATAGAACGGATACGGCCCCGGGTATTCACCGAATACGCCGGTATGGGTGACCAGCCCATGCTCCACGTGCCAGTGGTGCAGCAGGTAGCCAGGTGGCTCCAGGTTGAAGTGCGCCGGTGCGCTGGGCTGCAGGTCCAGCACGATCTGGTGGGAAACACCGGGGCATACGCAGCAGAGGCTGCCGGCGAAGCGCCGCTGGATCGACCGATGCAGGTGCCCGCAGAGCAGTCGCTCCACCTGCGGGTGGCCGCCGATCAGCCATTCCAGCGCCGCCGCATTGCGAAACGGCTCGCGGTCCATGTGGCCGATACCGCTGATGAATGGCGGGTGATGCAGAACCAGCACCGTCGGTACCTGCGGGCGCAGCGCCAGCTGAACATCCAGCCAGCGCAACTGGCTGTCCTGTAGCTGCCCGCCGTGGCTGCCGGGAATCGTCGTGTCCAGGCCGATCAGGCGCACCGGATGGCTGTCGACCACCCAGTCCAACGGCGCATCGGGCGATGGCGGCAGGTAGCCGTGATCGGCGAAGGCCGCCAGCAGGTGGGCACGATCATCATGGTTACCGGGCACCAGGTAATAGGGCATGGCCAGGCGCTCGAGTTCGGGGCGCAGCACGGCGTACTCGTCGGGGTGGCCGAAGTCCACCAGGTCACCGCTGATGAGCACGATATCCGGGCGCGGCTGGCTGGCGTTGAGGTGGTCGACCGCGCGGCGCAGCGCCGCCAGGGTATCGACCACCCCGTAACTCAGCTTGCCACCGGCCTTGAGGTGCAGGTCGCTGATCTGCGCGATCAGGAAAGTCGAAGCGTTGCGGATGACATCAGGCATTGAGGCTGAACACACGTTGGGGCTCGACGGCCAGGTTGATCCAATCGCCAGGGGCGTGCAGGCGGTCGTCGCGGCTGTCCACCGACAACGGCTGCGCGCCGCCCACGTCCACCAACAGGCGGCTCTGCGCGCCCTGGAAGAATTGCCCGAGCAGACGCCCGCGCACGTGGCCTGGAGCGCTGGTCACCCGCAGATGCTCGGGGCGGCAATACAAGGTGCCCGGCAATTCGCTGGCACTCCACGGCAACTCGCCGCCGTTGACCTGGACGCCGTTATCGGTACGGCCGAGCACCGCGAAGGCGTTCAGGGTGCCGATGAAATTCGCCACGAAGGCATTGGCGGGCTGCTGATAGAGGGCACGCGGTGTGGCGAGTTGGGCAATGCGGCCACGCTCCATGACCAGAATCCGATCGCCCAGTGCCATGGCCTCGCCCTGGTCATGGGTGACGAACACCGCGGTGATGGCCAGCTCGCGCAGCAACTGGCCCAGCTCGCTGCGCAGACGCTCGCGCAATTGCGCATCCAGAGCAGCCAGCGGTTCATCGAGCAGCAGCACCCGCGGGCGTGGCGCCACGGCGCGGGCCAAGGCGACGCGCTGGCGCTGGCCGCCGGACAGTTCATGGATGGCGCGGTGGCCATAGCCTTGCAGGCCGACCAGCTCGAGCAACTCGGCGCAGCGCCGTTCGCGTTCGGCGCGGGGCATCTTGCGCACCTTCAGGCCGTAGACGATGTTGTCGGCCACGTTGAGGTTGGGAAACAGCGCGTAGTTCTGGAACACCATGCCCACGTCACGGCGCTCGATCGGCAACTGGGTGACGTCCTGCCCGGCGAACGACACCTGCCCGGCATCCGGCCGTTCGAGGCCGGCGATCAGGCGTAATGTGGTGGTCTTGCCGCAGCCGGACGGGCCGAGGATGGCCAGGGTTTCGCCGGCCTGGATCTCCAGGCTGAGGTCGTCCACGGCGACGGTGCCGTCGGCGAACGCCTTGCGGCAGTTGTGCAGGCGAATGGAGGTAGCGGTCATCGTTGGTCTCCACGGGACAGCCGGGCGCTGATCGCCTGCAGGGCGATCAGCAGCGGCACGATCATCAGCAGGAACAGCAGGGTGTAGGCACTGGCGACTTCCAGCCGCGCCGAGGCGTAGCTGTCGGCCAGGCCCACCGGCAGGGTCTTGGTCATGGGCGTGTGGAGCATCCAGGTCAGGTTGAACTCGCCCAGCGACAGGGTGACGACCATCAGCACGCCAGCGAGGATGCCGGCCCGGCAGTTGGGCACCACCACGGTGAAGAAGCGTCGCAACGGGCCGGCGCCAAGGCTGGCAGCGGCATCTTCCAGGGTCGGCAGGTTCTGGCGCTGCATCACCGCCATCACCGGGCGTACCAGAAACGGCAGGGTGAACAGCACATGGCCGACCAGAATGAACAGCCAACTGCCGCGAAAACCGCCGAGATGCCCGTAGGTGAGCAGCAGCGCCAGTGCACTGGCCAGGCCGGGCATCGCCACCGGCAGCACCATCAGTTCCTCGAAGGCGCGGCTGAAGCGGTTGTTCATGCGCACCAGGGCATAGGCCGCTGGCACGCCGATCAGGCAGACGCACAGGGCGCAGGCCACCGCCAGTTGCAGCGACAGCCACACCGTCGGCGAATAGGCCTGCCAGACCTGCAAGAGCCAGTCGAAGGTCAGGCCGCTGGAAAGGCCCTGGAAATAATTGCGGGTCAGCCCGGCGAGCAGCGAGAGCAGCACCGGCACCAGCATGAAGGCGCAGACCAGGCAGGTGAAGATCAACTGCGCGGCAAACAGCGTCGAGCGTTTCATAGCAGCCCTCCGGACTGGCGCACCCACTTCCTGACCACCAGCAGCACCGCCCAGGTCAGCGCGCCGAGGATCACCGACAGCGCCGCTGCCACACTGAAGTTCGCGTAGTTGGTGAACACGTTGTAGATCGCCACCGGCGTGACGTTTAGCTGGGTGCCCAGGGTGAAGGCAGTGCCGAAGGCGCCCATCGAGGTGGCGAAGCAGATCGCCCCGCAGGACACCAGCGCCGGCATCAGCCCCGGCACGATCACGTCCCACGTGACCCGCCAATGGCTCGCGCCAAGCGAGCGGGCGGCCTCCTCCAGGCTGGCGTCGAGGCTTTCGCTGGCGGCCATCACGGTGAGGATCACCCGCGGTATGGAGAAATACAGGTAGCCGAGAAACAACCCGGCCAGCGAATAGGCGAAGATCCAGCGCTCGCCGACCAGCTCCAGGCCGAGTGCGGCGAACACGCCCTGGCGGCCAGCCAGCAGAATCACCAGAAAACCCACCACCACGCCGGGGAAGGCCAGGGGAAAGGTCAGCAGGGCGACCAGCGCCGAACGGCCGAAGAAGCGCTGGCGGGCGAGAAACACGCCGCTGATGCTGCCCACCAGCAACGCCGCCAGGGTCACCGTGGCGGCCAGCACGCTGGTCTGCGCCAGGCTGCTCAGATATTGGCCGCTGCTCAGCACCTGCCAGTAGCCACTGCCCGCCTCACTGCGACTTTCACCGCCGAGCAGCACCAGGTGGGCCAGCGGCAACAGCCAGAAGGCCAGCAGCACCGCGGCGGCCGGCACCAGCGCCACGGCCGCGCCAGGTCGCCAACGCCACAGCAACCGGCTGTCGGCCCTCGCAGCGGCGTGGTTGCTCAACGCACGGCTCATCTCAGCGCACCTCTTTCAGATAGCGCGCGGCAAAGGCTTCCTGCACCGCGGCCATCTTCTGGTAATCCACCACGCCAGCCCGGGCATAGTCGCTTTCCGGCAGGAAGCGCGCCGCCACCTCGGCGGGCATCTGTACCGGGCGCACTGGCCGCAGGTAGGCATTGGCCCACAGTGCCTGGCCCTTGTCGGACAATACGAAGTCCAGCACCTTCTCGGCGTTGGCCCGGTGCGGAGCGTTTTCCACCACGCTCATCACGTAGGGCACGCTGATGCTGCCCTCGCTCGGAATCACGAAGGCGACGTTGGCCTGGTCCTTGTAGCGCGCGCGGTAGGCGTTGAAGTCGTAGTCGACGAGGATCGGCAGCTCGCCGGACAGCACCCGCGCATAGGCGGTCTGTTTGGGCACGATCGGCGAATTGCCGGCCAGTTTCCTGAAATAGTCGATGGCCGGGGTGAAGTCGTCGAGGTCGCCGCCCATGGCACGGTTGATCGCAACTGCCGACACGTAGCCAACGAAAGCGCTGGACGGGTCCAGGTAACCGACCATGCCCTTGTACTCGGGTTTGAGCAGGTCGGCCCAGCTTTGCGGCACCGGCAGGCCGCCCAGCGCGTCGACGTTGACCATGATACCCAGCGTGCCGGAATGGATGGCGAACCAGTGCCCTTCAGGGTCTTTCAACCCAGCGGGAATGTCGTCCCAGCCCTTTGGCTTGTAGGTACCGACCACCCCGGCGTTCTGCGCCTGCAGGCCGAAGGTCACGCCGTAATAGACCACGTCGGCCATCGGCGCGGCGCGCTCGGCCACCAGCTGCGCCAGGGCCTGGCCGGAATTCTTGTTGTCCAGCGGCACCTTCACACCAGTGTCGGCGGCAATGGCTTGAAGCTGGGCGCCCCAATCCGCCCACTCCGGTGGGCAGTTGTAGCAGATCGCCGTTTCGGCGGCGTGGCTCAGGCTGGCGGTACCGCACAGCAACAGAGCCGCGAGGGTTTTACGCAAGCGGATCATCGGACGTCTCCTCGAGGGGGCGGATACTCTCGCCTGGCCGGATATGGCATGGCAGGCAGTGGGAAGCGGGGCTGGCACCGGCGATCTGCGCCAGCAACTGGTCGATCACCCTGTGCGCAAGTTCGCTGATGGGTTGCACCACGCTGCACAGCGTCGGATGCATCTGCGTGCCCAGGGCGATGCCGTCGAAGCCCATCACCGAGAGCTGGCGGGGCACGCTCCAGCCATTGCGACGCAGCACGTTGATCAGGCTGATGGCCAGCAGGTCGTTGGAACAGAGCAGCGCGCTGGGCGCCTGCGGGTCGTGCAGCCAGGGCTCGATGGCGGCGAAGTCGGCCTGGGTGTGGGCGGGCATCTCGATCAGCGGCAGCGCCGGTAGCCCGGCCGCGTGCATGGCGTCCTGATAGCCGGCATAGCGCAAGCGCGCACGGTCGGACTGCAGCGCCGAGCCGGCGACCATGCCGATGCGCCTGTGGCCGGCCTGCAGCAGATGCCGGGTGGCCAGGGCCATGCCGGCGCGGTTATCCACCGATACGGCGCCGTACTCGGCATCCTCGGGCTGGTGGTAGGCCAGCACGAAGGGTGTGTCCTCGTGAGCCAGGCTCTGCAGCACATGGTTGCTGCGCGCATCGGTCACCGTCAGCACCAGGCCGTCGACGCGCTGGCGCAGCAGTTCCTCGACCACGTCGCTCTCGCGCTCGGCCTGGTAGTCGGTGGTAGCCAGCAGCAGGTTGTAGCCGCGCGCACGCGCCGCCTGCTCCATGGCCTGGAATTGCTCGGCGAACACCGGGTTGAGCAGGTTGGGCACCACCACGCCGATCAGTTGGGTGGTCTGCAAACGCAGCTGCCGGCCCAGGCGGTTGGGGCGAAAACCCAGCTGGCGCGCCGCGGCGAACACCTGCTCACGGGTATGCGGGCGCACCATATCCGGCGAGGCGAATGCCCGCGCGGCGGTAGCCCGCGAAACGCCTGCCCTGAGGGCAACCTCTTTCAGATCCGTCATGCTCGCTCGCTTTGAGATCGATCTCATTGGCGAGCAACTTAGCGGGCGCAGATGGCAGCCGCGCGACGAAGGGATGACAGTTCGGTTTCAGCCCGCGCCTTGGGCAGGGTGAGCTCAATCGCTCCCGGGCATCGCTGCGCTCAACACCGGGCTACAGATCACACGTAGCCTGCGGTCGAGCGCAGCGATACCCAGGAATACCGTCCTTACAACGTCAGGGTAAACCGCGACAGCAGCGCGCCGGGCAGCGCCATCGAGCCGGTTTGTCGCGCGCCATAGGTGCCACTGGGCAGCAGCAGCTCCGGCTCTCGGGTCAGGGCTTCCAGGTTCGCGCCGAGGAAGTCGAACAGCGAGTCGTCGAAGCGCATGGTGTCGACCGGTGCCTGGATTCGACCGTCCTCGACCCAGAAGGTGGCGAAGCGGGTCATGCCGGTCAGGCGCCCGGCCGGCAGGTCGGAGAAGTTGGCGTACCACAGGTTGCCGATATACAGCCCTGTGCCGAGGCGCTGCAGAATCTCGCCCTCCTCCAGCTCGCCGCCATGCAGGTGCAGCGAGAACGGGTACTCGCCGCTGCCCGCGCCGTTGGCGATCAGCCCGTGTTCGGCGGCGCTGCGCGAGCTGACCAGGCGCTCAACCGGCTTGCCCTGGCTGACCAGGCGCAACGGCTGGCGTGGCCCTTCGCGGGTGAAGGCCGGCGCCAGGCCGCCATCGAGGCGCTCGTCGAGTGTCACCTTGTCGCTCAAGCTGGCGCTGCCGGCAAAGAGCCGCTGCAGTGGGCTACCACCGGTGGCCAGCGCTTCGGCGGAAAAGCCCCAGGCGAACAACCCGAACAACTCTTCCAGTGCCGCTGGCGTCAGGTAGGCGCGATAAGCCCCCGGCTTCAACTCATGGGCAGGTTTGCCCAGATGCTCCAGTTGCTCTCGGGCGAACGCCAGTTTGCGGGCGAAGGCCTGTGCATCCCATTGCTCGCCGGCGTAGCTGCTTTTCACCGCTTGACCGTTTTCGTGAAACAGGCTGAACTCGAAGTTGAAGCTGCTCGCCCCGTGCCAGCCGAAGGCGCCCCAGGAGCTGGCGAAGCCCTGGTATTGCGGCCCGGCCGCGTAGAAGCCGACCAGATCCAGCCCGGCGGCGGCTTCATGGATCTGAGCGATGGCGGCCTCGCTCTGCTGAGCCGCTTCGCCTGCCGCGGTTTCGCTGCGCCAGGCCTCACGGTTCAGGCGCAGATAAGGGTCGTCGGCGAGCGTCGGCAATACCGCGCGCAGGCGCT
Source organism: Pseudomonas sp. PA15(2017) (assembly GCF_001945395.1). GTDB lineage: Bacteria > Pseudomonadota > Gammaproteobacteria > Pseudomonadales > Pseudomonadaceae > Aquipseudomonas. Next base: position 16,556 of record NZ_MSXV01000011.1, read on the forward strand.
GCAGTGCCTGGTCGAGACGCGGGCGGTCGTCGTCGATCAGCCCGCTCAGGGCCAGCTCGAAGTCGCCATGCCGCTCGCCCTGGTACAGCGCCAGGGTGGCGTATACCTGCTGCACCTGGCCGGCCTGGCGTACGTGGGCGTGGTTGAAGCGGATGAAGTCCGAGGCCTCGGCCTGGTATTCCAGGGTAAAACCCTCACCGGCCTTTAGCCCGGCGTTCAGGTGCGCGAGCAGCGCCTCGAAATGTTGACGTGCGTTCATCAGGCCGCCCCTCCAAATACGTCGACATCGGCGAACACGCACGCCGGCGTGGCGTGGCCGACGCGGATCACCTGGTTCGGCTCGCCCTTGCCGCAATACGGCGTGCCCAGCACCTCGAAGGTACTGGCGTCGCCGACCGCCTTGAGGTTGCGCCAGAACTGCGCGGAGATGCCGCGGTAGTTGGGGTTCTTCACCACGCCCTTGAGCTCGCCGTTGTCGATCAGCCGGCCCCACTCGCAGCCGAACTGGAATTTGTTGCGCGCGTCATCGATCGACCAGGAGCGGTTGTTGCTCATCAGAACGCCGCGTTCGATGCCGCCGATCAGCTGCTCCAGGCGCTGGTTGCCGGGCTCGACATTGAGGTTGGCCATGCGGTCCAGGGTCGGGCGGTTCCAACTGCAGGCGCGGCTGTTGGCGACGCCCTCCAGCCCGCTGCGCCACTGCGACAGCGCGCCACCGAGCGGCCGCTGCAGGATGCCCTCGCGGATCAGGTATTCGCGCTGCGCCGGGGTGCCGTCGTCGTCATGGCGATAGCTGGCCAGCTCGCCCGATACCGTTGGGTCGAAGGTCACGTTGAGCAGCGACGAGCCGTATTGGTAACGGCCGAAATCCTCCTGGTGGATAAAACTGGTGCCGGCAAAATTGCGCTCATCACCCAGGATGCGATCCAGCTCCAGCGGATGGCCGATGGACTCGTGGATCTGCAGGATCATCTGGTCCGGCATCAGCAGCAGGTCGCGGTGACCGCTCGGCGTATTGGGCGCCAGCAGCAATTGCAGCGCCTCGTCGGCGATACGGCTGGCGGTGCCGACCACGCCCAGCTCGTCGATCACCTCGGCACCGCCCTGGCGCGCCAGATGAGTGCCGCCAAAGCTGCGGCTCTGGCTGTCGGTGCCATCGCTGGCGGTAACCGCCAACTGCGGAAAAACATAATGCTGAGCGCGGCGTAGGCGAGCGCCGGCGCTGTTCAGGTAGATCTGCTCGGTGGCGGTAAAGGTCAGCCCGGCGTACCAGTCCACCAACCGCTCGTCGCGCGGCACCCGCGCCGATTCTGCCGCCAGCAGTTCATACCAGTGCGCCGGGCTGGCCAGCGTGTGCTGGTAGCCAGGCATCACATCATCGGCCTGCCCATGGGGCACCGGCAGCTCATGCAGATCGAGCAGATTGCGCCCCGCCAACTGCCGCGCCAGCCGCTCGCCCTTGTCGAGCGCCGCCTGCAACCCGGCCTGGCTGAGATCGCTGGTCGCCGCATAGGCCTCCACCCCAGCCACCCGCACACTGAGCATGGCCCCCGCATCGTCCGCAAACGACGGCGCCCGCGCCACATTACGGCGCACCCAATAGCGCTCGGTGGTCTCCCGCACATGGCGCAGCGACCAGAAATCGGCGGTGGAACGCAGGGCGGTGAAGCGGCGTTCCAGGGTCTCGCTGATGGCGAACATAGGGGCTCCCTTGGTCGGTGGCATAGGGAGGCAGTATGGGAAGGATTGGCGGGATGGGGCAACCAGGACGGCTGTGAGCATGACCTAGACGGGTGCTAGTTGGAGGCGTAGTGTCGGGAGCGTTTTGCTATTCGTGCGTGATTGAAAGCAGTGTCGCGCTTATCAGCAAAGGGCTTCTCGTGAGTGCTGCGTGCTTCTCCAGTCTCGCAATGGGGGATGAAAAAATCGTCATCCATTTTACTAGCTACATAGGGGAGAACCTAACCGTGGAATACGACCCAAAACGTATCGAAGAAACCGTGCTGGCACTTCTTGCTACCTTCAGCTTCGATGGTGGCCGATCCTGGAAAGGCTACGACTTCGATGTGATGAACGCCCTGCACCAGCAAGGCCTGATCGACCAGCCCCGGGGTAAGAGCAAGTCTGTTTGGCTGACCGCAGAAGGCCGGGAAAAAGGTATCGCCATTGCCGATCGCTCATTCGCCGCAGAAGGCAATCGCTAACCACTCACCGAGTAAACGTTGCTCACAGGGCAACGCGTTAAGAAGGAGCAAGATCCGTAGGGTGGACTAGCCGAAGGCATAATCCGCCACTTAACGCGAACTGGATGCATGAGCTGATAATCCAGATAGACTCGTGTGGGCGTTCTGCTTTTCAGGCCTCGGCGGTGCCATTTTGGCGGATGAACACCCTGCTGAGATCACAGAGGGAGAGAATCACTACCTTGTGCAGCGATGGCAGAGCCGGCGGTACTCGAGCAGGGCTGACGATCAGCCGATGGATTGGCCGGTGGCGTAATCCATGGTTCACCATGATCCACCTGGTCACGCGGATCGAGGCCTCAGCCCACACGCCCTCTACGATCGCGCATTTCGCTCAGATGCCGGAGATGAGCAGATCGAGCGCCGCAATGATTTCGTCACGCCGCGCAGTCAAGTCCGCCACCATGGGCCCCAACTGTTTGCTGGCAATACCGGCCATTTGCGGCGTCATCATCACGTAGGGCTCACCCTCGATTTCAAATCGTGGCGTGAGGGTTTTCAGCAGTTTACCCTGCAGGCTGCTCGCCGGATAGAGCGGTACCACGACCCGCGTGGCAAGGTCTGCGAGCAGGTTGCTCTGTACATCGAGCAATAGGGGCACGGCGGCCCTGGTGGCAGGGTTGATGTTCTTGTGAACGGCAAACTGCGGCATCAGAAGCTCCGCAATTCGTCGCTGAACACGCCATTGGTCTCTACATGATCATTGTAGGCAGTGATGGCCTGTCGGTTATCCGCCAGCCACTGCTCACGCTGCTTCTCCTTCAGCGCCTGGGCCAAGGCCTTCTCCAGGGTGGCAGAGAGGTTGATGTCGAGCGACTTGGCCTCGGCGAGCAGATCCTCATTGACGCGCAGGTTGACAGCTCGTTTCGGCGCATTGAGATCGTATGAAGGCAGCATGAGAATTTCCCCGCAGAGCAATGCGCACAATCTATGCGCATAAAAAATCCGAGTAAAGCACCGTTCGACGCGAGCAGCTATCTGGCCACCGCTCAGCCGGCGCGCCCGCCCTGCACAAGACTTCCTGGCGAAAACCCGGATAATGCCGGCCATTCGTTTTGCTTGCCGGTGCCGCTCCATGGAAATCAAGGTCAATTTTCTCGACAACCTTCGCCTCGAAGCCAAGTTCGATGACTTCACGGTGATCGCCGATCAGCCGATTCGCTACAAGGGCGATGGCTCGGCGCCGGGGCCGTTCGACTATTTCCTGGCCTCTTCGGCGTTGTGCGCGGCGTACTTCGTCAAGCTGTACTGCCAGACGCGCGACATTCCCACCGAAAACATCCGCCTGTCGCAAAACAACATCGTCGACCCGGAAAACCGCTATGCGCAGATCTTCAAGATCCAGGTCGAACTGCCGGCGGATATCTCCGAGAAGGATCGCCTGGGAATTCTGCGCTCCATTGACCGCTGCACCGTGAAGAAAGTGGTGCAGCAAGGCCCCGAGTTCATCATCGAGGAAGTGGAAAACCTCGACGCCGATGCCCAGGCGCTGCTGATGCCGGTATCCGATACCACCACCTACATCCCGGGCAAGGATCTGCCGCTGGAGCAGACCATCGCCACCCTGTCGGGCCTGCTCGCGGATCTGGGCATGAAGATCGAGATCGCCTCCTGGCGCAACATCGTCCCCAACGTCTGGTCCCTGCATATCCGCGATGCGCAGTCGAACCTGTGTTTCACCAACGGCAAGGGGGCAACCAAGGAGAGCGCCCTGGCCTCGGCGCTGGGCGAGTTCATCGAGCGGCTGAACTGCAACTTCTTCTACAACGACCAGTTCTGGGGCGAAGACATCGCCGTCGCCGAGTTCGTCCATTACCCCAACGAGCGCTGGTTCAAGCCGGGGCCCAAAGATGCGCTGCCCGAGGAGATCCTCGACGAGCACTGCCTGGCCATCTACAACCCGGACGGCGAGCTGCGCGGCTCGCACCTGTACGACACCAATTCGGGCAACACCCTGCGCGGCATCTGCTCGCTGCCCTTCGTGCGCCAGCGCGATGGCGAGACGGTGTATTTCCCGTCCAACCTGATCGAGAACCTGTACCTGTCCAACGGCATGAGCGCTGGCAACACCCTGGCCGAAGCCCAGGTGCAGTGCCTGTCGGAGATTTTCGAGCGGGCGGTCAAACGCGAAATCCTCGAAGGCGAGCTGTGCCTGCCGGACGTGCCGCAGGACGTGCTGGCCAAATACCCGGGCATCGTCGCCGGCATTCAGGGCCTGGAGGAGCAAGGCTTCCCGGTGCTGGTCAAGGACGCCTCCCTGGGCGGTGAATTCCCGGTGATGTGCGTGACCCTGATGAACCCGCGCACCGGCGGCGTTTTCGCTTCCTTCGGCGCCCACCCGAGCCTGGAAGTGGCGCTGGAGCGCAGCCTCACCGAGCTGCTCCAGGGCCGCAGCTTCGAGGGCCTCAACGACCTGCCGCAACCGACCTTCGACAGCCTGGCGCTGACCGAGCCGAACAACTTCGTCGAGCATTTCATCGATTCCAGCGGCGTGGTCTCCTGGCGCTTCTTCGGCGCCACGCCGGACTTCGAATTCGTCGAGTGGGATTTCTCCGGCGAGGGTGCAGATTCCAACGAACAGGAGGCCGCGACCCTGTTCGGCATCCTCGAAGACCTGGGCAAGGAAGTCTACGTCGCCACCTACGATGACCTCGGCGCCAACGCCTGCCGCATCCTGGTGCCGGGCTATTCGGAGATCTACCCGGTCGAGGACCTGGTCTGGGACAACACCAACAAGGCCCTGCTGTTCCGCAAGGACATCCTCAATCTGCACGCCCTGGGCGATCGCGAACTGAAGTCGTTGCTGCGTAACCTCAACAACACCGAGGTCGACGACTACACCGACATCACCACGTTGATCGGCGTCGAATTCGACGACAACACGGTATGGGGCCAGTTGACCATTCTCGAGCTGAAGCTGTTGATCAACCTGGCGCTGAGCAAGTACGACGACGCCAAGGAGCTGGTCGAGGCCTTCCTGCAGTACAACGACAACACCGTCGAGCGCGGCCTGTTCTACCAGGCGGTCAATGCCGTGCTGGAAGTGCAGCTGGACGACGACCTGGAGTTGGCCAACTTCGAGCACAACTTCCGGCGCATGTTCGGCAGCGCGCGCATCGATGCCGCGATCGGCTCGGTAGACGGCAGCGTGCGCTTCTTCGGCCTGACGCCCACCAGCATGAAGCTGGAGGGCCTGGACAAACACCAGCGCCTGATCGACAGCTACAAGAAGCTGCACGCGGCGCGCGCCAGGGCGGCCGGCCTGGCCAGCCGATAAGCGCAGCCTCGAGCGTCAACAGAAAAGCACCTTCGGGTGCTTTCTTCGTTTTTGCGACAGCAAAAGGTCGTGACAAGAACGGCGCGGGGCGTTAACAGACAGGGGCGGCGAGTGGTGGGTACGCATCATCGTCCACGCGAACTCGCGCGCACCGTGCAAGCGCGACAGGCCAGGGCATGCCTCAACTTGCGTGACGAGACCAACAAGAACCCATAGAGGGCACTCAGCAGCCATGGCAACCCAAGGCAATGAAACACCGGAGCTTGGTATCACCGATCCATCGCAGACGGAGGAAGCCAGACGAGACCGTTACCTGGAAGGCAAGCTGGACTGGATCGTGTTCGGTTTCACCAGTCTGCTGGCTTTGGCCTTCGTGGCCTGGGGCTTTCTCAACCAGGCCAGCCTGGCGAAGAGTGCCGCCACGGCGCAGAGCTGGGTCATCGTCAATTTCGGCTGGTTCTTCGTGCTCACCTCGACCATCTTCGTGGTTTTCGTGCTGTGGTTGGCGGCCAGTCGCTACGGCAAGATTCCCCTCGGCAAGGACGGCGAAGAGCCGGAATTTCGCACCACCTCATGGATCGCCATGATGTTCAGCGCCGGCATGGGTATCGGCCTGATGTTCTTTGGCGTGGCCGAGCCGCTGTCCCATTACGTCAGCCCGCCGCCGGGCACCGCCGAGGCGCAGACCAATGCCGCCATGCAGGTGGCCATGGCGACCACGTTGTTCCACTGGAGCCTGCATCCCTGGGCGATGTACGCCATCGTCGGCCTGGCGATCGCCTACGGCACCTTTCGCCGCGGCCGCTCGCAGCTGATCTCCGCCGCCTTCCGGCCGCTGATGGGCGAACACGCCAACGGTCCGATCGGCCGCGCCATCGACATGATGGCGATCTTCGCCACGCTGTTCGGCTCGGCCGCTTCGCTGGGCCTCGGAGCCCTGCAGATCGCCGGCGGGCTGGAGTACAACGGCTGGGTCGAGGAACCCGGCAAGCTGTTCTACATCGGCCTGATCACCCTGCTGACCGTCGCCTTCGTGGCTTCGGCGGTGTCCGGCATCGACAAGGGCATCCAGTGGCTGTCCAACACCAACATGGTGCTAGCCCTGCTGCTGGCGGCCTTCGTGTTCGTCGCCGGCCCGACCCTGCTGATGCTCAACCTGCTGCCGACCGCCCTAGGCGACTACATCAACATGCTCCCGGAGATGATGGCGCGCACCAATGCCAGCGGCGGCGACAGCATGGACAGCTGGCTGTCCAGCTGGACCGTGTTCTACTGGGCCTGGTGGATTTCCTGGACGCCGTTCGTGGGCATGTTCATCGCCCGCATCAGCCGCGGCCGCACCATTCGCCAGTTCGTCACCGGTGTGCTGCTGGTACCGAGCCTGGTCAGCCTGGCGTGGTTCGTGATCTTCGGCGGCGCCGGCATCGATGCGCTACGCGAAGGCGTGTTCACTCTGGCCAACGGCGCGGTAGACAGCAACATCGCCCTGTACGAGCTGCTGGAAAGCTACCCGTTCATCTCCATCAGCTCGGTGCTGGTGATGATTCTGGTGGGCATCTTCTTCGTCTCCGGCGCCGACGCGGCGTCGCTGGTGATGGGCACGCTGTCCGAACACGGCACCACCGAGCCCTCGCGTGGCACCATGATCTTCTGGGGTGCGCTGACCGGCGCGGTAGCGGCGATCATGCTGGCCATCGGCGACCCGAGCGATCCGGGCGCGGCGCTTACCGGCCTGCAGAACCTGACCATCGTGGTGGCGCTGCCCTTCGTGGTGGTGATGGCCCTGCTCTGCATCGCCCTGTACCGCGACCTGCGCAAGGACCCGATGATGCTGCGCGACCTGCGCGGCAGCGAGCTGATCGAGAAGGCCGTGCTCTACGGCGCGGTGAAGCACGGCGAAGAGTTCTATTTCGTGGTCAAGGAAAAGAAGGACAAGGGTGAAGCGGCCGAGGAGCAGCCGAACACCTGATACCCCGCTCTAGGGTCTGTTCCCGTTTCAGCGCGAGCCGCGTTGCGGCGAGAAATGGCTGAATGCGGGAGGCGAGGTTAACGCTGTAATTGTGGGAGCGGGCCATGCCCGCGAAAAAATCGCGCGCATGGGCTAGGCGTCCCCGCCCGCTCCCACGGGAAGATCGCTTTCCTCCATAAATCAGCTAATACGCCCGCAATCTCCCATGCTCACGCAACCGCTCGACCATGTAGGGATAGAACGGGTTCGAGGTCACCCGCTGCAGCGCCTCCATGCTCACCAGCAGCACACCGCGCTCGCCACGCACCGACAGCGCGCCGAGGTGCACGCCGTAATCCTCCGGCTCGTCAGGCTGCAGCCCATACAGCGAATCGCTCAGCGGAAATGGCAGGGCAACGTGGGACAGCGAGAACACCTCACGTGGGAAGGCCAGGCCGACGGGCCTGAGCTGCTGCTCGGTGGCGCCGGCCTCGGTAGTGCGCGCAGCGGCGGCCAGGGTGTCGGGTGACACATTGCCGATCAGCGTGGTGCGATAGCGCCGTGGCGCAGCCGGCAGCAGGTCGTCCGGCGACTTGGCATGGGCGCCCAGCAGCGGCCCGAAATCGACGAAGCGGTTGAGGTCGAACAGCACCAGCTCGCTGCCATTGGCCGGCAGCCTTGCGTACAGGGCATCGACCACGGCTGGAGTGCTCACGGTGTAATCGACCAACGACTGGAAGGTGAGCACCGGCGCCAGCTCGCTCAGGGCATTGCGCCCGGCGAGCACGGCGATCTGTTCCTGCAGCGCGGAGGTGAACAGGTACGACTGCCGCGCCGCATTGAGGGCGAAGGAGTTGTATTTGAATGGGTTGTACTCGGGCAGCACATCCAGCCAGGCCGCCTTGGCGAATGCCGGGAACACCGCTGGCAAACCGGCCAGCCCGGCGAAACGGGCGTAGCCGGCCACGCCGATCATCGGCGAAATCAGCGTCAGGCGCGTCGGGCGGGCCATTTCCTCGTTGCCCAGGGCATCGAGGGCGTACTTGAGCGCCAGGCCACCTCCCGCCGAGTAGCCGACCAGTTGCAGCTCGTCGCCCGGCGCGGTCAGCCGCGCCGCTTCGCGCACCGCCAGGCGCGTCGCGGCGAGCCAGTCCTGCCAGGTCACGCGGGTCAGCGCCCCGGGCGTGGTGCCATGCCCGGGCAGGCGCAGCCCGACCACCACGAAGCCGGCATCGCGATACAGCCGGGCGATGTGCCGCAGGCTGTAGGGCGAGTCGGTCAGCCCGTGCAACATCACCGCAGCCCCTTTGGGCTTGCCCTCGGGCTCGAGCACGTAGGAACGGTTCCAGTCCCACTCGAAACGCGAGGCGTTGAGCGGGCTGTCGGCGAAATAGCGGTTATCCGGCACTCGCTCGGCATCGTCCAGGCGCTGGTAGACATTGCCGGGCAGCGCCGCGAACAGGGCCTGTTCGGCGAGCAGATAATCCTGCCAGCTGGCGGCATCGAGCTCATCGGCGCCCAGCTCGCGCGGCACGAAGGTGTGCCAGGGGCCGAGATCCGGTTTGTTGTGGGCGTCGTAGATACGCAGGCCGAAGAACGTCAGCGCGATTACCGCCACCACCAGGCCGCCCAGGCGCAACCCTTTTTCCACCGCCTTCATGCTCGCCTCCGGGGCCGCCGTAAACGACTCATCATAACCCCCGCCCGGCAAAAACGCTGGCACCGTCCACCATCGTGCGTACCTTGCGATGGCACGCCATAGCTCATAGGCTTCGGGCCGACATCCTTGCGTTCGGAGCCCGTCATGAGCGACTCAGCGATCATCCCCTGCCCCAGTTGCAGCAGCCTCAACCGCATTCCCGGCGCGCGCCTGGGCGAAGTACCGCGCTGCGGCCACTGCAAGACCGAGGTACTGCCGGGCACACCGTTCGAGCTCGACCAGGGCAATTTCGCCAGCCAGCTCAAGGGCGACCTGCCGCTGCTGGTCGATGTCTGGGCCGCCTGGTGCGGCCCGTGCCGCGGCTTCGCGCCGACCTTCACTCAGGCGGCTGGCGAACTGCGTACCCGCTGCCGCCTGGGCAAGCTGGACAGCGAAGCCAATCAGCCATTGTCTGCGCAGCTGGGCATCCGCTCGATTCCCAGCCTGATCCTGTTTCGCAATGGCCAGGAAGTCGCCAGGCAAAGTGGCGCCCTGCCCCTGCCGCAGCTGCTCGCCTGGCTGAACGCTCAAGGCGTTTGAGTGGGCCGCAGCGAGCCGGCTGACACCTGACCTTGCCACTGGTCAAAAAGCCGACTAATCCAAGGAAGGATCATCGTGGTGTAAAGCCCGATAACAACACGGCGGGAGGCGCCATGTTCAAGCACATTCTGATCGCCCACGACCTGCGGGGCACGGCCGACCTGGCGCTGCGCCGGGCGGCGCAACTGGCGCAGCAGCACGGCGCGCGCCTGAGCGTGCTGCACGTGCTCGACCCCGCCGCGAGCGAGCAGACCCACGACCAGTCACGACAGCTGCTGGACGCCAGCATCAGCCAGTTCGCACCGGCCGGCAGCGCCCTGCACCTACGCAGTGGCAAGCCTTCGGAAGTGGTGCTGCAGCATTTGCAGGAAAGCGACTACGACCTGGTGCTGGGCGGACATCTGGAACGCCACGAGTTCTTTTCCGGCACCAGCCTGGATCGCATCGCGCTCAACTGCTCGGTGCCGCTGTTGCTGGTCGCCCACCCGAGCCCGGGGGCCTACCACCAGGCGGTAGCGGCCCTCGACTTCTCGCTGTGCGCCTGCAGCGCCCTGGCCGGCGCCCACGGGCTGCTGCCGCAAGGCGCCGAGCTGCACGCTGTGCATGTGTTCGAGCCGGACAAGGGCAGCCGCGAACACGTCGACAACCAGTTGCAGATTCAGCAGGCCCTGATCGACCAACTGCTGACGGACGAAAAGCAGAAACTGCCGGCGGCGGGCCCGACGATCAGCCACGCCATCCATCAGGGCGGCATTCTGCGCTGCCTGCAGGAGCAGCTCAGGGCCCGCGGCAGCGACCTGCTGGTACTCGGCAGCCATGGGCGCGGTGCGCTGAGCCAGGCGCTGCTCGGCAGCCTGGCCCAGCACTTCCTACACAAGGCGCCGTGCGACGTGTTCGTGGTGCGCTGAAAACGAACCCGGGTATCGCTGCGCTCGACACCGGGCTACAGAGGGATAAGGCCGTAGCCTGCGGTTGAGCGCAGCGATACCCAGGGATGCTTTGATCAGCTGCGCTGCAGCAGGTCGTGCAACTCGACGTACTGCTGGGTCAGCTTGTGGCGCGGGTCGAGATAGATCAGCGGCATGCACGCCTGGTGGGATTCGCGCATCTTCACCGAGCTCATCAGGTTGACTGGCAGCACCGGCAGGCCTTCACCCACCAGCTCGTCGAGCAGTTGCTGCGGCAGCGAGGCGCGGGGCTGGAACTGGTTGACCACGATGCCCTCGACCTGCAGCGCTTCGTTGTGGTCTTCCTTCAACTCGTCGATCTCGCGGAGCAGGCCGTACAAGGCATTGCGCGAAAAGGTGTCGCAATCGAAGGGAATCAGCACACGGTCAGCAGCGATCAATGCAGATACCGTGTAGAAATTCAGTGCAGGCGGCGTGTCCAGGTAGATCTGCTCGTAGTCCTCGGACAATTCCTCGAGCAGTTTGCGTAGCTTGTTGATCTTGTGCTTCTGCTCGAGCTTGGGTTGCAGCTCGGCCAGCTCGGGCGTGGCGGTAATCACGTGCAGGTTTTCAAAGGGCGTCTCGTAGATATCCACCTTACCCTTCTTGGCGAACGGCCCACTGGACAGCGTCTGCTTGAAGAAATCGGCGATGCCCATGGGAATGTCATCGCCCGTCAGCCCGGTCAGGTAGTGGGATGAATTGGCCTGGGCATCGAGGTCGACCAACAACGTTCGGTACCCTTGTGACGCACTGACCGCAGCCAGATTGCAGGCAATGCTGGACTTGCCCACGCCACCTTTCTGATTGAAAACCACGCGCCTCATCCGAAACCTCCCCTCTCCACTAGTACATTGATACTAGGCAAAACTTGATGACATTCACGGGAATCAAGCGAAACGGGTCATCCATCAGAAAATCGATACTTAATGTTTGCGGGGGCTTGTCATCCCCCGGATAATGCCCGCGCAGCATCGCTCCCCATCGACAAGGCTCTTGTCGCACAGGAAAGTCGCACAGACAAGGAAATGCCCGGCGGGCCAAGCAGAGTTTCATCTAGAAATGCATTTCAGGATCGATCAATGGCGTGCCTGGGCTCCCGGCCTGAACAGTACGGATGACTGGCTCGTCTGGAGCAAGGCACCCGAACGCCTGCTCGATGGCGGGCAGCAGCCCGACGTCGGCTTTCTGCCGGCCCTGCAACGCCGCCGCCTGAGCCGCCTGGCACGCATGGTGTTTCAGGTTGCCTGGCCACTGGCCGAAGGCCACTCGGCGCTGCCCCTGGTGTTCGCGTCGCGGCATGGCGAAACCCCGCGCAATCTGGCGATCCTCAAGGATCTTGCAGTTAAAGAACCGCTGTCGCCGACACAGTTCAGCCTTTCCGTGCACAACGCGATCATCGGTCAGTGGTCGATCATGCGTGGCGACACCAGCGAGATGACCGCTCTGGCCGGCGAAGGCGATGGTCTGGAAATGGCCATGCTCGAGGCCCTGAGTTTTCTGGCCGAAGGTGCGCCGGCCGTGCTGCTGGTGATCGGCGAGGAAGCCCAGCCAGAGCCCTACGCGCCGTTCATCGATGACGTGCCGTTCCCCTACGCGCTGGCCCTGCTGCTCAAACCCGGCGATGACTGGAGCCTGGCGTTGAGCAACGCGCCAGGCTCGCGCAGCGCCTGGCCGCACCCGCTGAGCCTGATCCAGAGCCTGTGCCTGCACAGCGCCGCCCTCCAACACACCTGGAAAGAGCGTCAATGGACCTGGTCACGCAAAAGCCTGTGAAGCGCTACAGCCCGCCCTACTGGTGGCGGCTGATCGCCACGGCGGCCAGCTTCACGCTGTTCGGCATCGGCGGCGTGCTGCTGCGCATCCTGGTGTTCCCGGTGCTGTCGCTGCTGCCTGGCGACGCCGCCGCCCACCAGCGCCGCGCGCGGCGCGTGGTCAGCCTGACCTTTCGCACCTTCGTCGAATTCATGCACCGCAGCGGCGTGCTCACCTACCAGGTCGAAGGTGCCGAGCGCCTGGGCCGCCCCGGGCAGATGATCATCGCCAACCATCCGTCACTGATCGATGTGGTGGTGACCATCGCCTTCACCCGCGACACCAACTGCGTGGTCAAGCAGAGCCTGTGGGACAACCCCTGCATGCGCGGGCCGATCCGTTCGGCCGGCTACATCAGCAACAGCGGCAGCATGGACATGCTCGACGAAGCCGCCGGCGCGCTGCAGCAGGGCCAGACCCTGGTGATCTTCCCGGAGGGCACGCGCACCACGCCCGGCCAGCCGCCGGAGTTCCATCGCGGCGCCGCGGCCATCGCCCTGCGTGGTGCGCGAATCATCACCCCGGTGGTGATCAGCGTATCGCCCACCACCCTGACCAAGGCCGAGCCCTGGTACCGCATTCCCGCGCGGCGCTTCCACATCCGCCTGCGCGTCGGCGAAGACATCGACCCGGCGCACTTCGCCGCCATGGGCGCGGCGCCGGTCGCGTCGCGCAAACTCAACGATCATCTGCATCAGCATTTCATACAGGAGCTCGCCAAAGATGAGCGCTCTACAGCTTGAGATCAAAAACCTGATCATCGACTCCCTCGGCCTGGAGGACGTCACTGCCCAGGATATCGACGACGACATGATCCTGTTCGGTGAAGGCCTGGGCCTGGACTCGGTCGATGCCCTGGAGCTCGGCCTGGCGATTCAGAAGCGTTTCGGCATCAAGATCGACGCCGAAGCCAAGGACACTCGCACCCATTTCGCCAACGTGGCCAGCCTGGCAGCCTTCGTTGCCAGCCGCCAGGCAGCCTGAGGACGATGAGCATGCAAACCCGTGAGGAAATCTTCGACACCTTGCGCGACGCCCTGGTAGAGCTGTTCGAACTGAGCCCCGAGCGCGTCAGCCTGGACGCCAACCTGTACGAAGACCTGGAAATCGACAGCATCGACGCCGTCGACCTGATCGATCACATCAAACGCCAGACCGGCAAGAAGATCGCCGCCGAAGCGTTCAAATCGGTGCGCACCGTCGGCGACGTGGTCGAGGCGGTGTATCAGATGGTCAACGCGGAACCCGCATGAGCCGTCTGTTCGGCCTGCTGGTCGCACTGGTCAGCGTGGCCTACCCGTTCGCCGTGTATTTCGGCGCCGGTCATCTGTCGCCAACGCTGTTCGCCGCCCTGCTCGGCGGCCTGTGGCTGGCGCGGTTGCTCAGCAACCCGGGTGACCGCAACAGCCGACGCATGACCGGTGCGGTGCTGGTGTTCTGCCTGCTGTTGGCGTTGGCCGATGAGCCGGCACTGCTGCGCTGGTATCCGGTGCTGGTCAGCGTGCTGCTCGGCCTGCTGTTCGCCAGCAGCCTGAAGATCGGCATGCCGATGGCCGAGCGCCTGGCCCGCCTGCGCGAACCTGCGCTGCCACCGGTGGCGGTGCGCTACACCCGCCGCGTCACCGAAGTGTGGGCCGCCTTCATGCTCACCAATGGCCTGCTGGTGGTGGCGCTGAACCTGTGGGCACCGCTGTCCTGGTGGGCGCTGTACACCGGGCTGATTTCCTACCTCCTGATGGGCCTGCTATTCGCCGGCGAATGGTTGGTACGTCAACGTGTAAGGAGAACCGCATGAGCTGGCTGAACCTCGAAGACCTGCTGCTGGCCCCCAATGCCAGCCGCCAGGTGACGCCTGCGCTCGACCATGCCGAGCTCTGCCAGCGTGCCCTGGGTCTTGCCGCCCACTGGCAGGCGGCCGGCGTGCAGCGCGTCGCCCTGCACCTGCAGGACGCCGCCGAGCTGGCCATCGCCCTGCTCGCTGCCTGGCAAGCCGATGTCCACGTGCTGCTGCCCGCCGATGCTCAGCCACAGACCCGTCAGCGCCTGGGCGCCCAAGTCGACCTGTGGGTCGAGCAGCTCGACGATTCGATGGCCGCAGCGCCGCGCGAGGCCAGAGCGCTGGATCGCGAGCGCTGCCGCCTGACCCTGTGCACCTCCGGCTCCAGTGGCGAACCCAAGCTGATCGACAAGAGCCTCGGCCAGCTGGCCAACGAAGTGCAGGCGCTCGAAGCGCTGTGGGGCGCGCGCCTCGGCGATGCGCTGATCATTGGCAGCGTGGCCGCCCAGCACATCTACGGCCTGCTGTTCCGCGTGCTCTGGCCGCTGTGCGCGGGCCGCATGTTCCTGCCCCAGGCGCAGCCGTTTCCCGAAGACCTGCAGCTGGCCAGCCTGCCGCATCCGGCCTTCGCCTGGATCACCAGCCCGGCGCTGCTCAAGCGCATGGGCGACAACCTCGATTGGCCGGCACTGAGCCGCGTACGCCAGGTGTTCTCCTCCGGCGGCGCACTGCCGGCCGGCGCCGCCGCCTCGGTGCAGCAGCGCCTGGGCCAATGGCCGACGGAAATTTACGGCAGCTCGGAAACCGGCGGCATCGCCTGGCGCCAGGGTGGCGAGCACTGGCAGCCATTCGCCGAGGTACAGCTCGACGTCGACGAACAAGGCGCCCTGCGCCTGAGTTCGCCCTATCTGCCGGTCGGGCACTGGGAGCAGATGGCCGACGCCGTGCAGATCGATGCTGACGGGCGCTTCACCCTCGGCGCGCGCCTGGACCGCATCGTCAAACTCGAAGAAAAACGCATTTCCCTGCCCCTGCTCGAACAGGCCCTGGCCCAGCACAGCTGGGTCAGCGAGGCGCGCCTGGGCGTGCTGCAACAGGGCCGCGCCTTTCTCGGCGCACTGGTGGCCCTGTCGCCCGAGGGCCTGCACGTGCTGCGTAACCAGGGCCGCCGCCACCTCACCGAAGGCCTGCGCCGCCACCTCGCCGGCCACTGCGAAGCCATCGCCCTGCCGCGTCGCTGGCGCCTGCTGCCGCACCTGCCGTACAGCAGCCAGGGCAAGTTGGGCCAGGCCCAGGTCAACGACCTGCTGGCTGCCGCCCGCCCGACCCGCGTCGAGCCGGCCAGCGCCCGTGAGGATAACGGCGAGTGGCATCTGGAGCTGGACGTGCCGCTCGATCTGGCGCACTTCAGCGGGCACTTTCCCGGTACCCCGGTGCTGCCCGGTGTGGTGCAGATCGACTGGGCCCAGCAACTGGCCCGTGCCCTGATCGAGGACCTGCCGCCGCTGTTCGGCGGCATGGAAGTGCTCAAGTTCCAGCAGCTGGTGCGCCCCGGCGATCGCCTGCAGCTGACCCTGCGCTTCGATGCCGAACGCGACAAGCTGTACTTCACCTTCCGCAGCGGCGAAGCCAATTGCTCGTCCGGGCGCATCCTGCTCAAGGCAGCGCCATGACTGCCGCGCAACACCGCCCCTGTGCGCTGATCCCGGTATACAACCACGAGGGGCCATTGCCAGGCGTGGTCGCCAGTTTGCTGGCCGCCGGCTTGCCGTGCCTGCTGGTCGACGACGCTTCCAGCCCAGCCTGCGCCGCGGTGATCGAGCGCCTGGCCGGCGTGGCTGACACTTACCAGCTACGCCTGGCGGAGAACCAGGGCAAGGGCGGCGCAGTGATGGCCGGCCTGCGTGAAGCGCAACGCCTGGGCTTCACCCACGCCCTGCAGGTGGACGCCGACGGCCAGCACGACCTGCAGTCGGTGCACACCTTTCTCGACGAATCCCGTGCCCACCCCGAGGCCATCGTCTGCGGCTACCCGCAGTACGACGCCAGCGTACCCAAAGGCCGCCTCTACGCGCGTTACCTGACCCATGTGTGGGTGTGGATCAACAGCCTGTCGCTGGAGATTCGCGACTCCATGTGCGGCTTCCGGGTCTACCCGCTGGCCGCCAGCGTGGCGCTGATCGACTCGGCGAAACTGGGCAAGCGCATGGACTTCGACTCGGAGATCCTCGTGCGCCTGTCCTGGCGCGGGCAACCGATGCGCTGGCTGCCGACCCGGGTGCACTACCCTGAGGACGGCGTCTCGCACTTCCGGCTCTGGCAGGACAACGTGCTGATCTCGAAAATGCACGCCAGACTGTTCTTCGGCATGCTCTGCCGTGCGCCCGTGCTGCTCTACCGGCGGTGGCGCTGATGGATCAGAGCAGGCACTGGGCCGGCCAGCGCGAGCGTGGCAGCTTCGCGGCGATGAAATTCACCGCACTGGCATCCCGCTACCTTGGCCGCCGGGCGCTGACCCCGTTGCTGTACCTGATCGTCGCCTACTTCTTCCTGTGCGGCGCCAAGGCGCGGCACGCCATCGACCAGTACCAGCAAAACCTGGCGAGCTGGAGCGGGCGGCCTGGGCTGCGCCCGACCCGCCGCTCGGTGTTCGCCCAGTTCATGGCCTTTGCCGACAGCCTGCTCGACAAACTCGACGTGTGGAGCGGACGCCTGCACCTGAGCGACGTCGACCTCATCGATCCTCACGGCCTGCATGGGCAGATGAGCGGCACGCGCGGGCAACTGCTGGTTGGCGCCCACCTCGGCAATCTCGAGGTGTGCCGCGCCCTGGCCGAGCTGAGCGCCGAGGTGCGCATGAACGTACTGGTGCATACCCGTCACGCCGAGCAGTTCAATCGCCTGCTCAGGGAAAGTGGCGCCAACAACCTGCGGCTGATTCAGGTCAGCGAGCTGGACCCGGCGGTGATGATGCGCCTGGCCGAGTATCTGGAGCGCGGCGAGTGGCTGGCGATCGCCGGCGACCGCGTGCCGCTCCACGGTGAACGCACCGTCGAGGTGAATTTTCTCGGCCACTCGGCGCCCCTGCCCCAGGGCCCCTGGCTACTGGCCGGGCTGCTGCAATGCCCGGTCAACCTGATCGACTGCCTGAAGATCGACGGCCGCTATCAGGTCATGTTGCAACCCTTCACCGATGCCGTGCGCTGGAAGCGCAGCGAGCGCGAAGCGGTGATCCAGGGTTGGGCGCAACGCTATGCCGATCACCTGGCCCAACGCTGCCTGCAAGCCCCGCAGCAGTGGTTCAACTTCTACCCGTTCTGGAACGACCATGACAACACAGCAGCCTGAAACCGTGACCTTCGGCGCGCAGCCACTGCGTCTCGAACAGATCGTCAGCCTGGCCCAGCGCACCGCCCACGGCGCGCTGGACGAGAGCCCCGCATGGCGCGACCGCATCGCCCGCGGTGCGCGCTTCGTCGACAGCCTGCTGGACCGCGAAGGCATGATCTACGGCATCACCACCGGCTACGGCGACTCCTGTGTGGTGGCCGTGCCGCTGCATCAGGTCGAGGCGCTGCCGCGTCACCTGTACACCTTTCACGGCTGCGGCCTGGGCAAGCTGCTCGACGCGCCAGCCACCCGCGCGGTGCTGGCCGCGCGCTTGCAGTCGCTTTGCCAGGGCATGTCCGGGGTGCGCCTGGAACTGCTCGAGCGCCTGCAGGCATTCATCGAATTCGATGTGCTGCCGCTGATCCCGGAAGAAGGTTCGGTGGGCGCCAGCGGCGACCTGACGCCACTGTCCTACATCGCCGCGACCCTGTGTGGCGAGCGTGAAGTCATGTATCGCGGCGAGCGCCGTAGCGCCGCTGACGTACACGCCGAACTGGGCTGGACGCCGCTGGTGCTGCGCCCCAAGGAAGCCCTGGCGCTGATGAACGGTACCGCGGTGATGACCGCCCTGGCCTGCCAGGCCTATTCCCGTGCCGACTACCTGCTCAAGCTGGCCACGCGCATCACCGCGCTGAACGTGATCGCCCTGCAGGGCAACCCGGAGCACTTCGACGAGCGCCTGTTCGCCGCCAAGCCGCACCCGGGCCAGAATCAGGTCGCCGCGTGGATCCGCCAGGACCTGGCCATCGACGCGCCGACCGCGCCGCTGCATCGCCTGCAGGATCGTTATTCCATCCGCTGCGCACCCCACGTGCTCGGCGTACTGGCCGACAGCCTGGGGCTGTTGCGCCAGTTCATCGAGAACGAACTGAACAGCGCCAACGACAACCCGCTGATCGACCCCGATGAGGAGCGCGTGCTGCACGGTGGGCACTTTTACGGTGGGCATATCGCCTTCGCCATGGACAGCCTGAAGAACCTCATCGGCAACCTCGCCGACCTGCTCGACCGCCAGCTCGCCCTGCTGGTCGACACCCGCTACAACCACGGCCTGCCGAGCAACCTGTCCGGCGCCCCCGTGGAAACCGCGATGATCAACCACGGTTTCAAGGCCGTGCAGATCGGCGCCAGCGCCTGGACGGCCGAAGCCCTGAAAAACACAATGCCGGCCAGCGTGTTCTCGCGCTCCACCGAATGCCACAACCAGGACAAGGTGAGCATGGGCACCATCGCCGCCCGCGACGCCCTGCGCAGCCTGGAGCTGGCCGAGCAGGTCGCGGCCGCCACGCTGATCGCTGCCAACCAGGGCGTGTGGCTGCGCCAGCGCGCCGAAGCCACCGTGCTGCCGGCCGCCCTGGCCGATATGCATGGGCAACTGAGCGAAGACTTCCCGCCGCTGGTCGAGGATCGCGCCCTGGAAGGCGAACTGCGCCTGTGCCTGCAACGTATCCGCGCCCAGCACTGGAGCCTGTATGCGTAATTCGCCGCATTCCCACGATTCGCGGGCATGGCCCGCTCCCACAGAGATAGCCATCGCTCTCAAGGACGCTCCCCATGCGCGCTAAGGGCGTTCTGCAGGCCGAGGTGGAAATCCTCGTGCCGTTCTTCGACGTGGACATGATGGAAATCGTCTGGCACGGCCACTACGTCAAGTACTTCGAACAGGCCCGCTGCGCCCTGCTCGACAAGCTCGACCACGGCTACCCGCAGATGCGCGACAGCGGCTACGCCTGGCCGGTGATCGACCTGCAGCTGCGCTACATCCGCGGCGCCACCTTCGGCCAGCGCATCAGCGTGTGCGCCGACCTGGTGGAATGGGAGAACCGCCTGAAGATCCATTACCTGATCAGCGACACCGCCACCGGCGAACGCATGACCCGCGGCAGCAGCGTGCAGGTCGCGGTGGAGATCGCCACCCGCGAAATGCAGCTGGCCTCGCCCAAGGTCTTCATCGATGCCGTGCAGCGGGTGATCGGATGAAAATCCTGGCGCGTTTCTCCCTGCTGGTCGGCCTGCTGCTCAGCGCGCTGAACAGCCAGGCCGAGCCACTGACCCTGGATCAACTGAGCCAGCAGCTGTCGCAGCACCCCGTGGTGCGTGGCCCGTTCGTGCAGGAAAAGCACCTGCGCGCCCTGCCGCAACCGCTGACCAGCAGCGGCACCTTCGTGCTGGCCGCCGATGCCGGCCTGATGTGGAAGCTGGAGAAACCGCTCGAGCAGGCTTACCGCATCGACACCAACGGCATCGCCAAGCGCACCGCCGAGGGCTGGCAGATGCAACCGGGGCGCGACGTGGCGGCTCAGCAGAGCAAGTTGTTTCTCGACGTGCTCAAGGGCAACCACAGCGGCCTGGCGCGCAATTTCGCGCTGCAGCTCAGTGGCGATGCCAAGGCCTGGACCCTGACCCTGACGCCGACCTCGCTGCTGCTCAAGCAGGTGTTCAGCCGTATCGACATCGGCGGTGGCGAACTGGTCGAGCGCATCGAGCTGCACGAAACCCAGGGTGACCGCACCTTGCTGCGCATGCCCGCCAGCGTCGCCGGCGAGGCCCTGAGCGAACAGGAGCGCAGCGATTTTGCGCGCTGAGCACACCCTGATCGAACGCCGCCTGCCGCGGCTGTTCGCCGTGCTGCTGGTGGCGCTGTTGGCGCTGACCGCCTGGCAATGGCGCAACGGCCCGCCGATAGCGGCCAGCATGCTCGCCCTGCTGCCCAGCGGCGCCGGTGACGCACGCCTGCAACAGGCCGAAGCACGCATGCAGGAGCCGATTCAGCACGACCTGCTGGTGCTGGTCGGCCATCCGCAGCGCGAGCGGGCGGTCGCCCTGGCAGCCGAACTGGGGCGGCAATGGCAGGCCAGTGGCCACTTCGAGCAGGTGCGCTGGCAGCTCGACAGCGACCTCGATGCCCTGCGCCAGCACTTGCGCGACAGCCGCCTGAACCTGCTGCCTGCCACCGACCGCCAGTTGCTGATCGAGCGACCGGACGCCTTCATCGAGCAACGCGCCGCAGCGCTGTTCGACCCCTTCGCCTCGTTCAGCCTGCTGCCGCCGGAGCAGGACTGGCTCGGCCTGGGCGCCCGCGCCCAGCAGGCACTGAATTTCGGCGGCCGGATGCAGCCGGACCTGGCCAGCGGCACCCTGCTGGTCAACGAGCCCGGCATGAGCTGGGCCGTGCTGCACCTGCGCAGCCGTGGCGATGCCTTCGATATGCAGGCGCCACTGGTCATCGCCCAGGGCATCGACGCGGCTCGCCAGATCGTCGAGGCCGATGGCGGCCAGCTGCTCGCCACTGGCGGCGCGCTGTATGCCGCCGCCGGCCAGAACAAGGCGATGAGCGAGATGACCCTGATCGGCGGCGCGGCCAGCCTCGGCACCCTGTTGCTGTTGCTGATCGGCTTTCGCCGCCCGCGGGTGCTGCTCAGCCTGCTGCCCATCGGCGTGGCGCTGGTGGCCGGTTGCGCCGCCTGCGTGCTGATCTTCGGGCAGATCAACGCCCTGACCCTGGTGCTCGGCGCCAGCCTCATCGGGGTGGCCGCCGACTATCCGCTGCATTACCTGAGCAAGAGCTGGGGCCACGCCGAGTGGCGCAGCTGGAGCGCGCTACGCAGCACCCTGCCGGGCCTGAGCCTGAGCCTGGGCACCAACCTGATCGGCTACCTGGCGCTGGCCTTCACGCCATTCCCGGCACTGACCCAGATCGCCGCGTTCTCCGCCGCCGGGCTGATCGGCGCCTACCTGTGCTCCGTGTGCCTGCTGCCGGCCTGGCTGAACGGCATGCGCCTGCGCCCGGCGCCACGCCTGCTGGCCATCGCGACCCAGGCGATGAGCTGGCACGGTCGCCTGCGCCAGGGCAGCGGCACCTACTGGCTGCTGGCGCTGTTCCTGGCGTTCTGCGCCGCCGGCATCTGGCAACTGCACAGCCAGAACGATCTGCGTCAGTGGCTGGGCAAGGACCCGGCGCTGTTTGCCCAGTCGCAACGCATCGTCGAACTCACCGAGCAGCAGCCCACCAGCCAGTTCTTCCTGGTGCGCGCCAACGACCAAGCGCAGTTGCTGCAGCGCCAGCAGGCGCTCGGCGTGCGGCTCGACGCACTGGCCAGTGGCGGCCAGCTGCGCAGCTACCTGTCGCTCAATCAGCTGCTCGCTCCCGCCGATCGACTGCAGGCCTCCCGCGAAGCGTTGCGAGCGCTACCCGCTTACTGGCAACCGCTCCTGGCGCTGGGCATCCCCGCCGAAGCCTTGCAGGCCGAGCTGCAGCAACTACTGGCACAACCCCAGGCAAGCCTGGAGCAGGCCCTGGCGAGCCCGCTGGCCGAGCCCTGGCGGGCGCTGTGGCTGGGCCGCGACGAACGGGGTGTGGCCGCCATCGTCAGCCTGCAGGGGCAGACCGACAGCACCGTGCTGCAAGGTGCGGTGGATGGCCTGGAAGGCGTGCAGCTGGTCGACCGCCTGGGCGAGCTGAACGGCCTGTTCGCCGCCACCCAGGTCAGCGCCGCCGAACTCAAGCTGATCTCCTGCCTGGCCATCGTCCTGCTGCTGTGCCTGCCGTTCGGCATTGGCGGCGCCTTGCGGGTGGTCTGCCTGCCGCTGCTGGCGGCGCTGGCGGCACTGGCCTGCCTGGGTTGGCTGGGCCAGCCGCTGACGCTGTTCAGCCTGTTCGGTTTGCTGCTGATCACCGCCATCGGCGTCGATTACGCCATCCTGATGCGCGAGAACATCGGCGGGCCGGCGGTCAGCCTGCTCGGCACCCTGCTTTCGGCGGTCTCCAGCTGGCTGTCGTTCGGCCTGCTGCTGGTCAGCCAGACGCCCGCCATCGCCAACTTCGGCCTGGCCATCAGCCTGGGCCTGATGTTCTGCTTCCTGCTCTCACCCTGGGCCGCTCCGCGGTATGCCAAAGAGGCTCACCCATGAGCGTACTCGCGTTCTGGCTGGTCGCCCTGGCCGCTTATGCCGTGGTCGGCATCGCCGGCGGCCGGCGACTGATTCCCATCGTCGGCCAGTTGCTGGTCGCCAGCCTGGCGGTGCCCGCACTACTGCTCGGCTGGGTAGAGCCGCACCTGAACCTTGGCGCGGCCGATCTGCTGGCGCCGACCTGGGTCGATCTGGCCTATGGCCTGTGCTTCGCCCTGCTGCTGGGCTACATCCTCAGCGACGTGATCGATCTGGAGTTGAGCCCGGCGTGCCTGAAGATCGCCCTGCCGAGTTTTCTGCTGCCCCTGCTGGCCGGTTTGGCCTGCGCCCTGTGGGTGCTGCCGGGGGACTACGGTTGGCTGAGCGCGATCGGAATCGGCCTGCTGTTCTCGATCACCGCGATTCCGGTGCTGTACCTGTTCCTGCAGAGCATCGGCTACCCGCCGGCGGCCACCAAACGCCTGCTGCACGCGGCGATCCTCATGGACTTCATGTGCTGGAGCCTGTTTGGCCTGGCACAGGGCAGCAGCCACCCGGCCAGCCTGCTGTGGCCACTGCTGGCCGCCGCGCTGCCGCTGGCGCTCAACCTGCTGCGGCTGCGCCACCCGCTGTTCTACAGCCTGCCGTTCTTCGCCCTGATGGTGCTGCTGCACAACCTCAAGCTCAACGCCCTGGTGTTCGGCATCGCCTACATGTTGTGCCTGGCGGCGATCCGCATGCCATTCCAGCTGCCTTTGCCGCAGCACCAGTGGAAGCTGCTGATGAACGGCCTGGCGGTACCGCTGATCCTCACCTGCGGCGTGCTGCGCGTGGACTTTCACGGCATCGGCGCGGCCGGCTCCTGGTTCGCCGTCGGCGTGCTGCTGGTGGCGCCGGTGCTCAGCAAGGTGCTCGGCAGCTGGCTGGGCCTGCACTGGGCCGATCCCGCTGCCACGGCGCGGATCAAGTGGCACGAAAGTTTGCTGCTGAACATTCGCGGCCTGACCGAGATCGTCTTTCTCAACCTGCTTCTGCAACTGCAGCTGATCGATGCCATGGTGTATTTCGGCCTGCTGCTGATGAGCCTGTTCTCCACCCTGCTGCCCGCCGTGATGGGTCGGCGCGTTTACCCGAGCGAGGCAAAAAGCCGTTATGAAATCTCCTGAAGTCCAACAGCATCAGATCGTCGTAGCCGGTGCCGGCCCGGCTGGCGCGATTGCCGCCGCCATCCTCAAGCGCAAGGGCCACGAGGTGCTGATCCTCGAGCGCCAGCGCTTCCCGCGCTTCTCGATCGGCGAGAGCCTGCTGTCGCACTGCCTGGACTTCGTCGAGGAAGCCGGGATGATCGACGCGGTGCGTGCCGCGGGCTTCCAGACCAAGCACGGCGCAGCCTTCGCCTGGGGCGATCGCTACACCGACTTCGATTTCCGCGAGACCTTCACGCAGAGCTTCGGCTCAACCTACCAGGTGCAGCGCGCCGATTTCGACAAGGTGCTGGCCGACGCCGCCGAGCGCCAGGGCGCGACCATCCGCTACGAAGAGGAAATCGTCGCCGTGGACTTCAGCGGCGAGCAGCCGTTGCTGTCGGTACGCCGCCTGACCGACGGCCACGAGTATCAGGTGCGCTGCGCCTTCGTGCTCGACGCCAGCGGCTATGGCCGCCTGCTGCCGCGCCTGCTTGACCTCGAACTGACGTCCAACCTGCCGATGCGCAAGGCGCTGTTCACCCATATCGAAGACCGCATCGATCATCCGTCCTTCGACCGCGAGAAGATCCTCATCACCACCCACGCCAGTCTGCGCGACGTGTGGTTCTGGACCATTCCGTTCAGCAACGGCCGTTGCTCCCTCGGCGTGGTCGGCCTGGCCGAGCGCTTCAGCGGTTACCCCGACGACATGGACGCCGCGCTCAAGCAGTTCGTTGCCGAAACGCCGAGCCTGGCCAAGGTGCTGGGCAATGCCGTGTGGGACACCCCGGTGCGCGAGATCAAGGGCTACTCGGCCAACGTCAAGGCACTGCACGGCAAGGGCTTCGCGCTGCTGGGCAACGCTGCCGAGTTCCTCGACCCGGTATTCAGCTCGGGCGTGACCATCGCCATGCGTTCGGCAAGCATGGCCGCCAACCTGCTGCACCGCCAGTTGAGCGGCGAGACCGTGGATTGGGAACAAGACTTCGCGATTCCACTCAAACGCGGCGTCGATACCTTCCGCGTGTACGTCGAAGGTTGGTACGACGGCAGCTTCCAGGACGTCATCTACTACCCCAATGCCTCGCCCGAGATCCGCGCCATGATCAGCTCCATCCTCGCCGGCTATGCGTGGGACGCGCGCAACCCCTATGTCGCCGAACCCAAGCGCCGCCTGCGGGTGCTCGCCGAGTTGTGCGCCAGTGCCTAAGGAGATCGCGATGGATCGCGCCGCCGCCACCTACGTCGAAGAGACCGGTTTCGGTTTCTGGTTCCTGCGCAGCCACGTGTGGCAGCACCATGTGCTGCGCGTGGCCGTCGACGACCTGCGCGGGTTGATCGATGGCCCGCTGCCGGTCGCACCGGTGGTGCTGGATGCCGGCTGCGGCCAGGGCAAGTCGTTTTCGCTGCTGCAGCGTGCGTTTTCGCCGGCGCGAATCATCGGCCTGGATGCCGACCCGCACAGCCTCGACTGCTCGCGTGCCGAAGCTCAGCGCCTGGGTCTCGACGTGCAATTGATCGCCAGCGACTGCGCGGCGATCCAGTTGCCCGATGCCAGCGTGGACATGCTCTTCTGCCACCAGACCTTTCATCATCTGGTCGAGCAGGAGCAGGCGCTGGCCGAGTTCTGGCGCGTGCTCAAGCCCGGTGGCCTGCTGCTGTTCGCCGAGTCGACCAAGTACTACATCGACACCTGGGTGATTCGCTGGCTGTTCCGCCACCCCATGGACGTGCAGAAGAGTGCCGATGAATACCTGGCCATGCTGCACCAGCAGGGTTTCGAATTCAGCGAACGCAACGTCTCCTACCCGTACCTGTGGTGGAGCCGCTCGGAAGATTTCGGCCTGCTGGAGCGCTGGGGCATCCGCAAGGCCAAACCCTTCGGCCAGCGCAACGAGACCCTGGTCAACGCCGCGGTGCGCAAACCGCTGGAGCCGGCATGAAACACCTGCTGACCCTCGCCTGCATCCTGCTGCTGACGGCCTGTGCCGCCCGCACGCCGTTACCTGCCGCCACGCCGCAACTGGCGCAGCCGCTGCCGATGTCGCTGCAGATCAGCACCGCCGATGGCCAGGACTGGCTGCTGGTAATCCAGGCCGAGGGTGCGGCACTGCGCTGGTCGCTGTTCGATCCGCTCGGCGTGCCGCTGGCCCGGCAATCGCTGGCAGGCGGCGCCTGGCACAACGACGGCCTGCTGCCACCCAACCCTGCGGCCCGCGAGCTGTTCGCCGCCCTGCTGTTCGCCCTCACCCCGGACGCGCAATTGGCCGGCAGTTACGCCGATAAAAGCTGGCGACAAGGCGCCGAAGGGCGCCAGCTGGCACCTGACTGGCGCATCCGCTATAGCGCCGGGCAGGCCATCGAACTCAGCAATGCCACGCAGCAGTACCGGGTGCGCCCGCTGGAGACGCCACCATGATCGCTCGACTCGACGCCCTCGGCGTGATCTGCGCCCTTGGCCAGGGCAAGCAGGCGGTGGCCGACGCCCTGTTCGCCGGCGACACCAGTGGCATGCGCCGCCAGACCGGCTGGATTCCCGAGCGCAGCGTCACCGTCGGTGCGGTCGAGGCGAGCTTGCCGGAGATGCCCGCCGGCTTCGAGCACGCCGACAGCCGCAACAACCGCCTACTGCTCGCCGCCGCCCAGGAAATCGAGGGCGACATCCGCGCCGCCATCGCCCGATACGGCGCCAGCCGCGTCGCCGTGGTGCTCGGCACCAGTACCTCGGGCATCGCCGAAGCCGGCGAGCATATCGCCGAGTACGTGCACGACGGCGAGCTACCGGCCGCCTACCGCTACAGCCGCCAGGAGATCGCCGCGCCAGCCAATTTCCTGGCTGACTGGCTGGGCCTCAGCGGCCCGGTCTATTGCCAGTCCACGGCCTGCACCTCCAGCGGCCGCGCCCTGCTCGCCGCCCAGCGCCTGCTGAGCATGGGGGTGTGTGATGCAGTGCTGTGCGGCGGCGTGGACAGCCTGTGCAAACTGACCCTGAACGGCTTCGCCAGCCTGGAGGCGGTATCCGACGAGCGCTGCAATCCGTTCTCGGTCAACCGCCACGGCATCAATATCGGCGAGGCTGCCGCGTTGTTCCTGATGACCCGCGCCGAACAGGGGCCCGGCATCGGCCTGCTCGGCGGTGGCGCGACATCCGACGCGCACCATATTTCCGCGCCGCACCCCGAGGGCCTCGGCGCCCAGCAGGCGATGCGCCAGGCGCTGGCCGCCGCCGGGGTGGCCGCCGAACAGATCGGCTACCTCAACCTGCATGGCACCGCCACCACGCACAATGACGCCATGGAGAGCCTGGCCGTACAGGCGCTGTTCCCGGCGGGCGTAGCCTGTTCGTCGAGCAAACCGCTGACCGGCCATACCCTGGGCGCTGCCGGTGCCCTGGAAGCGGCCTTCTGCTGGCTGACGCTATCGGACCACAACGCCGCCAATCGCCTGCCGCCGCACATCTGGGACGGCCAGGCCGAGCCGCAGCTGCCGCGACTCGATCTGGTCAGCGCGAACGCCAACCGGCAGTTGCCGAGCCACGGCCGGCGCTATCTGATGAGCAATTCGTTCGCCTTTGGCGGCAACAACATTTCCTTGATCCTGGGAGACCTTTCGTGAGTGTCTGGCCCGTCGCCGAGCTGGTGCCCCACGCTGGCGACATGATTCTGATCGACGAGGTGCTGGCATTCGGCGCCGACCATATCGACACCCGCCTGGTGGTACGCCCTGGCGGCCTGTTCAGCCAGGCCGACGGCAGCCTGCCGGCTGCGCTGGGCATCGAGCTGATGGCCCAGAGCGTGGCCGCGTTCGCCGGCTGCCATGCCCGTGAACAAGGCCTGCCGGTGGAGCTGGGCTTTCTGCTTGGGACGCGCAATTACACCTGCAACGTGGACCGTTTCCCGGCTGGCAGCACCCTGCTGATCCGCGCCAATCGATCGCTGCAGGACGACAACGGCATGTGCGTGTTCGAGTGCCGCCTCGAAGGCCCGGGCATCCTGGTCGAAGCGCGGCTCAACGTGTTCCAGCCCCGCGACGTGTCCACCTACATCCAAGAACCCCCACTTCAGGAGCCGTCCCAATGAGCGAGACCATTCTGGTCACCGGATCGAGCCGCGGTATCGGCCGTGCCATCGCCCTGCGCCTGGCGCGCGCCGGTTTCGACCTGGTGCTGCATTGCCGCTCGCGCCGCGACGAGGCCGAAGCGGTGCAGCGCGAGATCGAGGCCATGGGCCAGAAGGCGCGCATCCTGCAGTTCGACCTGGCCGACCGGGCAACCTGCCGCAACGCCCTGGAAGCCGACGTGGAAAGCCATGGTGCTTACTACGGCGTGGTGTGCAACGCCGGGCTGACCCGCGACGGCGCCTTCCCGGCCCTCGGCGAGGAGGACTGGGATGTGGTGCTGCGCACAAATCTGGATGGTTTCTACAACGTGCTGCACCCGCTGACGATGCCGATGGTGCGTCGCCGCAAGCCAGGGCGTATCGTCTGCATCACCTCGGTTTCCGGGCTGATCGGCAACCGCGGCCAGGTCAACTATAGCGCCTCGAAAGCCGGCATCATCGGCGCCGCCAAGGCCCTGGCAATCGAGCTGGGCAAACGCAAGATCACCGTCAACTGCGTGGCCCCCGGGCTGATCGACACCGAGATTCTCGACGAGCACGTACCGCTCGAGGAGATTCTCAAGATGGTGCCGGCCGCGCGCATGGGCACCCCGGAGGAAGTGGCCGGCACGGTGAATTTCCTGATGTCCGAAGAGGCGGCGTACATCACCCGCCAGGTGATCGCCGTCAATGGCGGTCTGTGTTGAAAGAGAGCGAAGTGGCATGAAACGCGTAGTCGTTACCGGCATGGCCGGCATTACCTCCCTGGGCGACAGCTGGGACAGCATCGCGGCGAATTTCCGCGCCAACCGCAGCGGCATCCGCGTGATGCACGAGTGGGATCGCTTCAGCGAGCTGAACACCCGCCTGGGCGGCCCGGTGGACGACTTCGTCGTGCCCACCCACTGGACCCGCAAGCAGCTGCGCAGCATGGGCCGCGTATCGCGCCTGTCGGTGTACGCTGCCGAACGCGCCCTGGCCCACGCCGGCCTGCTCGAAGACGAGAGCATCAAGGATGGGCGCATGGGCGTGGCCTGCGGCTCGTCCACCGGCAGCACCGACGAGATCAAGGCGTTCGGCAACATGCTGCTCAACTCGGTGGCCGACGGCCTCAACGCCAACTCCTACATCCGCATGATGCCGCACACCACGGCGGCCAACATCAGCATCTTCTTCGGCCTCACCGGCCGGCTGATCCCCACCTCCAGCGCCTGCACCAGCGGTAGCCAGGGCATCGGCTACGCATACGAGGCGATCAAGTTCGGCCGCCTGCCGCTGATGCTCGCCGGCGGCGCCGAGGAGCTGTGCCCGACCGAAGCGATGGTCTTCGACGCGCTGTACGCCACCAGCCTCAAGAACGACGCGCCACACACCAGCCCGCGCCCCTATGACAGCGGCCGCGACGGCCTGGTGATCGGTGAAGGCGCCGGCATGCTGGTGCTCGAGGAGCTCGAACACGCCCTGGCGCGCGGCGCCACCATCCACGCCGAGATCGTCGGCTTCGGCTGCAATGCCGATGGTCAGCACGCCACCAAGCCGGTGCAGAGCACTATGCGCCGCGCCATGCAGCTGGCCCTGGAAGATGCCGCATTGACGCCCGAGGCCATCGGCTACGTCAACGGCCACGGCACTGCGACCGAACAGGGTGACGTCGCCGAAACCCAGGCCACCAGCAGCCTGTTCGGCCCGCGCATGCCGATCAGCTCGCAAAAGAGCTACTTCGGTCACACCCTGGGTGCCTGCGGCGCGCTGGAGTCGTGGTTCAGCATCGAGATGCTCAACCGCGACAGTTACGTGCACACCCTCAACCTGGATCACATCGACCCGGCCTGCGGCGAGCTGGACTACCTGCGCGGCGAGTTCCGCGAGATGAGCCACGAATACGTGATGAACAACAATTTTGCCTTCGGCGGGGTCAACACGTCGCTGATCTTTCGCCGCTGGCGCTGACCCCCAAGACAAGGACCAAGGATGATGTCTCGCTTCAACCGCTTCGCCCTGCTTGCCGCACTGCTGCTGGGCATTACCGCCTGTACCTCGAAACCGGTGCTGAACATCACCAGCAGCGCCCCGCCCGCCGTGGTGAAAGACGAGGACGACATGCGCCGGGCGATCCTCACCGCCCTGCAACGTCGGCAGTGGACGGTGGAGCGCGCCGACCGCGGGCAGATCATGGCGCTGATCACCCGCCGCAGCCACCAGGCCGAAATCACCATTCCCTACAGCGCGTCGGGCTACTCGATCCGCTACCGCGACAGCCACAACCTCGACTACCGCAAAGGCAAGATCCACCGCAACTACAACAAGTGGGTCCGCAATCTCGACCGCAGTATCCAGCAGGAACTGCAAAGCCCCTCCCTTCCCATGCCCCAGTAACACCTCAGGAGATACCCGATGAACGCGAAACGCTTGACCGCTGCTGCACTGCTCACCGCCGCCCTGCTGCCTGCCGTCAGCCAGGCCCGTGACACCGCCCACTTCCTGGACTTCCAGTCGGTGGTCAACGAAGCCACCCAGGCCGGACGCCTCGATGGTTCGGTGAAGTTCTACCTGAACAAGACCCCGGCCGGCGCCAAGATCATCAACGCCAACGTCACCACCAGCCAGAAGACCAACGCCTTCAACAAGACCGATGAAGCCGCCTGCAGCTGGGCGCTGCAATCGGCGCTGATCAAACTGCAGAACTCGGCCAAGGCCGCCGGCGCCAACGCCGTGGTCGACCTGGCCAGCAACTACAAGAACAAGGAATACCGCGACAGCAGCAAGTACGAATGCCACGCCGGCGCCATCATGGCGGGCGTTGCGCTGAAGGGTAAGTACGCGAGCGTCAAGTAAGCCCGTGATGCGCCGCAAGCACAGCCTTGCGGCGCGTCGGCTCAGAACCTGTTCAAGATCCTCGCATGAAAGCGGCAACTACAAGGCAGAAGCGGCCATCGATGCAGTACCCGTGGGAGCGGGGAACGGCCGCTTGCGCCCCACTTAGCTGCCGAATCGGTGAATCTGTAGCAAAAGACTCAAAAGGGTCTTCAGAAGAGATAGGGCACAAACATCCGGCTGCGCGCCATGTAGGCGCGGTAGGCGTCGCCGAAATAGGCCAACGACTCACGCTCCTCGACGCGCGCGGCGAGCCACAGCAGCACGCTGGACGCCACCGCCAGCAGCATCACAAGAGTGGTCGGCTGCTTCCAGGCGATACCCCAGGCGAGCAGCAGCAGCGAGCAGTACATCGGGTGGCGGATGTAGGCGAAAATGCCGCTGGTGACCAGTTGCGAGGTACGCTCGAAGGCGAACAGCTCGTCGTCCTGACGGCGCTCGTCGGCACGCCCGAAACGGCGCATCTGGTAGATGCCGGCGAACAGCACCGCCAGCGACGAAGTCAGCAACACCCAGGAAATTTGTTGATGCACGGCGGCGCGGTCCTCGAACCAGAACGGCGCGTTGAGTACCAGCATCACCAGCATCACCTCCCAGGCGAAGTAGCGATAGAAACCGTGGCTGCGCGGGTTGCCCAGCGAACGCCAGGAGACGAGCGTCAGGGCGATGCTCAGCCCCACGAAAACCAGTAATTGCCAACCGCCCACTCGCTTGCTCCCCAATACCCTCTGTTACACTGCTGCGCTCGCTTAGCAGCCCGCCGCCAGACGCCCGCCATGGATCGCACCCAACTGCACTCACTGCTGCCGCACCAGGGCCAGGCACTCTGGCTGGACGCCCTGCTCGACCACGACGCCATCGGCATTCGCGGCCTGAGCGACTGGCGGCATCTGCACAACCTGGGCGAGAACGCCTCGCCGAGCCTGCTGTTCGAGGCCGCTGCCCAGCTGTGCGCTGCGCATGGTGCCTTATACGGCAATGACAGCGCCATCGAAATGGCCCTGGTCGGCAAACTCTCCCAGTTGCAGTTGCACTATCACCCCACCCGGCGTGAAGGCGCCCTGCTGGTCAGCGCGACTCAGGAAGCCCTGAGCCCAGCCGGCGCCCTCTACGGTTTCAGCGTACAGGAAGGCGAGCGCCTGCTGCTGGACGGCAAGCTGCTGCTGGTGCTCGTCCGTGCTTGAACTCAGCCGCCTCGCCTATCGCTACCCTGGCGCCGCGCAACCGGCGCTGCACGCCATCGACCTGCACCTGCAGGCCGGCCAGTGCCTCGGGCTGCTGGGCAGTAACGGCGCCGGCAAGACCACCTTGCTGTCGCTGCTCAGCGGCGTGCTGCAGCCGCTGGATGGGCAGATTGCCTGGCACGGCGAGCGCAGTCTGGGCCTGGTGCCCCAGCAGTTGGCCTTCTACGCCGGGCTGAAGGTGCGAGAGAACCTCGCGCTGTTCGCCGATCTTTACCGGTTACGCGGTAGCGAGCGGCGCCAGCGCCTGGAGCGCTGCATCGCCAGCACGGCCCTGGCAGACAAGCTCGAGCGCCGCGCCGAACGCCTGTCCGGTGGCGAGCAGCGGCGCCTGAACTTCGCCATCGGTCTGTTGCAACCGGCCGATCTGTACCTGTTTGACGAGGCCACGGTGGGCGTCGATGCCGCCAGCCGGCAGCTGCTGCTCGACGCCGTACAGCAGCTGACCGCCGACGGCAAGGCGGTGATCTACACCAGCCATTACCTGGACGAAGTGGAAAAGGTCGCCGACCGCATCCTGCTGCTGCACCAAGGTCGCGTGCAGTTGGATGTCGATACGCACCAGTTGCTCGGTGACCAGCCAGGGCTGTTTCTGGAATGGCCGGAGCGCGTGCCCGAGGCGTTGCCGGCGCTGCTGGCCGAACTCCACCTGAGCGCCGAGTTCACGCCCAACGGCCTGCGTATCGCCGCGCTGAACGTCGAGCAATTGCTGGCGATCACCCGCTTCATCGCCGCACAACCGCAAACGCCCAGCCTGCTGCGCTTCGGTCGGCCGTCCCTGGAGCAGCTGTACCTGCGCC
Source organism: Pseudomonas sp. PA15(2017) (assembly GCF_001945395.1). Lineage (GTDB taxonomy): Bacteria > Pseudomonadota > Gammaproteobacteria > Pseudomonadales > Pseudomonadaceae > Aquipseudomonas. Next base: position 49,281 of record NZ_MSXV01000011.1, read on the forward strand.
TCAACGGAGGTCGCCTGTGAGACTGCGCGCCCTGGTTCGCAAGGAAATCCTTCTGCTGGTGCGCGACCCCCACGCGCTGGCCGTGCTGTTCATCATGCCGACGCTGTTTCTGGTGATCATGGCCGGCGCCATGTCCAGCTACCTGCAGGACCGCCTGCCGCCCCTGCAGTTGGTGCTGCAAACCCCGCAGCCCAGCGAGTCGAGCCGTTTCTTCCACGACGCCCTGCAGGCACGGTTACCCGACAGCCAACTGCTGGACCATGGGCCGGCACAAATGGCGCGCATCAGCCTGCCAGCGGATTTCGACGAGAGGCTGCTGGACACCCCTCACCAGGGCCCGGCGCTAAGCTTTCCTGCGCAGTTCGATCGCCTTTCGCGCCAGCGCCTGCACGCTGCGGTGACCATCGCCCTGGCGCAGACCCGGCTGCTTGCCTACCTGCAGGACAGCGGCGCGCTGGAACAAGGCCTCAGCCGCGACGAGCAGCTCGAACTGGTCCAGCAGCGCACCGAGAGCCGCATCGACGAGCAGGAGCGCCTGGCCAGTGGCGACCTCAGCGCCCAGGCCAATGCCACGCAGATGAGCGTGCCGGCCTGGCTGATCTTCGGCATGTTCTTCGTGGTGCTGCCGATGGCCGGCAGCTTCCAGCGCGAACAGCAAAGCGGCGCGCTGCTGCGCTTCCGCTGCCTGGGCCTGGGGCTCGACACCCTGGCGGCGAGCAAGGTACTGCCCTACCTGGCCATCAACCTGGTGCAGTTCGCGGTGCTGCTGGCGATCGGCGTGCACGGGCTGCCACTGGCCGGCCTGCCCGCGCTGGAACTCAACGGCAGCCTGCTCGCCTACGCCGTGCTGGCCGTCAGCATCGCCCTGGCCACCAGCAGCCTGGGCCTGTTGCTGGCCGCCCTGGCGCACAGTAGTGAACAAGCCCTATTGCTTGGCGGCGGGATCAATATCATCCTCGCAGCCATCGGCGGCATCATGGTGCCCAAGAGCGTGATGCCCGAGGCCATGCGCCAGTTGGCAGAGGTGTCGCCGATGAGCTGGGCACTGGACGCCTTCCTTACCCTGCTGGTGGGCCACGGCTCACTGAACGACGTAGCCCCCTGGTGCGCTCGCCTGCTGCTGTTTGCAGCGGTGGCCGGTGTCAGCGGCTTGTTCCTGTTCCACAAACGAGTACAGCAAACGCAATGGACCACACACTACTAGAAAAAAAGCTCAAGCAATTGCTGATTCGCGAGTGCGACAAGGAAGACGATATCGACTGGCAAAGCATCGACAACGACGAACCGCTCTTCGGCCAGCAGAGCCGTATCCAGATGGACAGCCTGGACGCCCTGCAGGTCTCCCTGGCGCTGCAGCAGCACTACGGTGTGCGCATCGAAGGGGCCAAGGACGGTCGGCGCATTCTCAACAGCATCGCCAGTATCGCGGCCTTCATCAGGCAGCAGCAGTGACGCCCGTTTACCTGCAGCGAGGCGCCCTGCACAGCGCCCTCGGCGCCGACCTGTGCGCCGCCAATACAGCCCTGCGCAGCGGCGCGAAGCCGCAAGCGAGCACCGTGCTGCTGCATGAATTGCAGGAACCGCGCCCGTACCTTGCCGTGGCCGGCGATGAAAGCCCCGACGAGCATTTCGACCGGCTGATCCGCGAAACCCTGGGCGACACCCCCGGCGCACTGGACGACTGCCTGCTGATAGTCGCCAGCACCAGCCTGGACATCGACGAGCTGGAGGCGCTCGCCACGCAGCACGGCGGCTTCCAGCCAAGTCACTCGACCTCCCTCGACCTGCTCGCCGAACGGCTGCGCGTGCGCTTCGCCTTCGCCGATGCCTTCACCCTCAACACCGCTTGCACCAGCGCCGCCAATGGCCTGCTGTACGGGGCTCGCTTGCTCGGCACCGGGCTGTACAAGCGGGCCCTGGTGCTGGCCTTCGAAACGCCCAGTGCCATTGCTCAACAAGGCTTCGGCGCCCTGGGCCTGGTATCGCCGAGTGGCGAGTACCGGCCCTTTCACCCGCAGCGCGATGGCCTGGTGTTGGGCGAAGCCTATGCCGCCACACTGCTGGCACTCGAGCCAGGCCCGGCGCCACTGGCCCGCCTGCTGGGCGGTTTCAGTGCCTGCGACACCAGCAGCCTGACCAACACCCGCGAAGACGGCAGCCACATCGAGTGGGTAATGCGCGAAGCCCTGCGCAGTGCCGGCATCGACGCCGCGCAGGTCGACCTGGTCAAACCCCATGGCACGGCCACTGGCGCCAACGATCGCGCCGAAAGCAACGGCGTGCGCCTGCTGTTCGGCGAAGCACTGCCGCCCCTCTGCGTGCTCAAGCCCTGGCTCGGCCATACCCTGGGCGCCTGCGGCCTGAGCGAAACCCTGCTGTTGGTGGAAAACCTCGCCCACCTGCCCGCCTGCGACTACGCCGTGGACGCCCTATTGCCCCTGCCCGACCAGCCCCTGGCGGTCGCCGAGTGCAGCCTGCTGCTGGCCAACTTCTTCGGCTTTGGCGGCAACAACGCCAGCCTGGTGCTGCAACGCTGCGCAGGAGACGCGCCATGAGCCATGCCATCGCGGCCTGCAGCGTACGCGGGGATGTGGAAAACACCGACAAGGACCTCAAGGCCGCGCTGATCAACTGGCTGCCGAGCACGCCACGGCGAATCGACCGGCTGATCCTGCAGGCCCTGCTGTGTACCGCACCGCTCAAGGCCAAGGTGCGCCGTGACTGCGGCCTGTACCTGGCCTCGCGCCACCCGGCGAGGGGCACCATGGGCTCGCTGCTCGACAGCGTGTGCGTACACCAGCTGCAGCCCAAGCCCTTCGAATTCGTCAACAGCGTCAGCAATGCCGCCGGCTTTCACGTCGCCGCGCAACTGGGGCTGGAAGGGCCGAACCTGTTCATCGGCGCCGGCCCCAATGTATGGAAGCACCTGCAGGCATTGGCTGGGCTGGATCTGGCCGACGGCCTGATCGGCCAGGCGCTATTGGTACTGATCGATGAAGACCAGGCCTTCGAGGCTCAGGCGGTGTTGATCGAGGGATCAAGCCAGGCAACTGATTTTGCCGGGCTGACGGCGGGCGTGGATGTGCTGGAGTTGCAGCTGTAACGCAGCGGGCGTTTGGCTGGCTTTAACTTTTTGATGTTTCTCCTACACGGGAATAACAGGCGACACAAATCGCCCCTTCAGGAGGCCGAATGGAGTCGTTGTACAGGGGGACGAGCCGCATGGATGCGGCGAGAGGGCTAGGCGCCCCCGCCTGATGGGCCATGGATGGCCCTTCCAGGCCGGCCCCCGGAACAACGATGGAGTGAGGGAACCCCGGCGAAGCCGGGGCCGAATGTCGGGGCTAGACCTTTTGGTTACTTTTGGGGCAACGCCAAAAGTAACCCGCTCGTCAGAGCGGAACCGAACGCAAGAGCAATGCAATAACTCTGGCAAATCACAGCTCAAACATGTGAAGCGGGCTGTTCAGAAAACTCGAGGCTAAAGCGGATCGCCGCCCGGCCTATCCTACAAAAGCTCCGCACCGACCCTCCTACAGCCTTACCTCAGCCCCTACGCTTGGCCCAGGCGCCCAACTCTTTCATCAACACCCGCTCCTGATCGGCAATCCCCCGCAGCATCTCGGCAATCGGCCGGAAATCTGGCGCTTCTCCCTTGCTGCGGCTGGCGCGCACACAGGCCGAGGCGAACTGGCGCCAGTCGTCGCCCACCGCGGTCATGCGTGTCGAGGCCTCGCGTAACGTGGCGTCGCCAATCTTCTCGCCGGCCTCCTGCAGGAAGCTGGCGTACATGAAGCGAAAACCGGCGCCGCCGGTGCCGATCTCCTCCTGCATGCGCACGATATGGGTGAGGTACAGGCGGTTGTACTTGCTCTGCGCCGGGTCGAGCGACTCGACGCATTTGGCCAGGTGGCGAATGCCGCGGATGCCGATCCACGGCAGTGGCATGCCGTCGAGGATGCGCGAGGTGGACAGCACGCTCTGGCGAATCAACCGCTGCCAGTCCTGTTCCTGCGGCACGTCGTCCAGGTAATACATCAACCCCTTGGCGGCCAGCGCCCCTTTGGCGAAGCGGGCCTTTTGCAGGTCCTCGGCGGCGCAGCGCACCGGCGCTTCGAACACCGGGTCGCTGAGCAGGTATTCGTCGCCCTCGCGCCCATAGGCCAGCAGGTTATGGGCATTGAAGTGAAAGCGCATTTCCGGCGGAAAGTACGGCAGCCAGAACACCGAGCTCTGCAGGCCAGCCAGGCGCCCACTGTCCAGCGCCGCATTCAGCGCAGTACGGCCCTGCTCGGGATTGCTGAACGTACGGCTGGTCAAGCGTAATCCGAGGCGCTTGCTGAGGGTCTTGATCAGGTGCCGCGGCGGCATGCGGTAGGCAATGAGGGGCATGCCGCCCAGCTTGACGATCGGCAGGTAGGCGAACGCCAGGCCCGAAGCCAAACCGAACGCCATTGGCTCGCTCATCGGCAGGCCGGCGTGGGTCAGCAGGCTGGCCATCACGCCACTTTCGCAGTGGGCGCTCTGGCGGTGCTCGAAGGCGGTCATGGCAGTTCCTTCTGATAACGGCGCAGCTCGTCGACGGACAAGCCGAAAGCTTCGGCATAACGAGCCAGCAGCGCATCGCTCAGGCGCCGGTAGACCTCGGGCCGGAAATGCCGACGCACGCGCCACTGCCAGAGCCCGGCGATCTGCGCGAGCGCCGCCTCATCCATGCGATAGCGATACATCAGGCACTTGAGCGGCGACGCCTCGCCATGCTGCCAGGCGGCATGGGCCTCGGCTTCCTGGGCCTGCAACTCGGCGACGGCCAGCTGGGTGGAATAGGACTCGGGCTCCCAGCCGGCGCTCTGCGCCCCCTGGTAATGCCCCTTGTCATCGACGGCGTACAGCAGCTTGCTGTGCCCGCCATAGGCGGAATCCGGGTCTTGGGGAACGTCATCAAGCTTCATTGCCGACCACCGTCAGGTGCATGAACGCACTGGAGAAACGCCCGCTTTCCGGCACGTAGCAGAGCAGCTTCTGGCCACTGCGCAGGCGCCCGCCGTTGAATAGCTCTTCGAGGATGATGAAGATCGACGCGGCGCCGGTATTGCCCTTGCTGGTCAGGTTGGTGAACCAGCGCGTCATGGCAATCGGCAGGTCGACCTCGGCCAGGCCGGCCGCCAGGCGCTCGCGGAAGAACTCGGACGAGTAGTGCGGCAGGAACCAGTCGATGTCCGCCACGCGCAACTCGCGGCGCACCATGATGCGGCGCAGCGCCTCGATCACGGTGAAGCGGACGATGTTGTCGTTGAGCAGCTTGACGTCCTGCTTGATGGCCATCACCGAGCGATGCGCGCGCTGGTCGGCGTCATAGCGGCTCCAGCCGCGCAGCGCACCGTCCTGCATCTCGGCGCCGGCATACATGCATGCTGGCATCTGGTCGGCGAACGAGTAGATGTCCAACCAATCGATGCGCAGGCTCAGGCCGGCCTGGTTGGGTCGATCCTGCAGCAGCAAGGCGCCAGCGCCATCGGAAAGCATCCAGCGCAGGAAGTCCTTCTCGAAAGCGATCTCCGGATGCTTCTCCAGCTCGTCGACGCGGCTCTCGTATTCGGCGTTGAAGTTGCGCGCCAGCATCAGCGCCGAAGCCACTTCCGAGCCACAGGCCACGGCATTGCCGCTCTGCCCACTGGCCACGCTCATCCACGCATATTTCAGGGCGGTCATCCCGCATACGCAGATGCCGGCGGTGGTTGCCACCTCACAGGGCGGGTTGCCCAGCTCACCGTGCACCATGACCGCATGGCCGGGCATCACCTGGTCGGGCGACGAGGTGCTGGCGACCAGGCACTGCAGCTCGTCCAGGGTGAAGCCATCGCCGGCCAGGCCGCGAATTGCCTCGGCACTGAGCTGCGCGTTGGTCATGCTCGGCTCGCCGCTGAGCGGGTCGATGACGTAGTGGCGCTGCTGGATGCCATTGCGCCGCAGGATCAGCTTGCGCGCCCGTGACGGTTTGCCACCGACCATGCCGAGACGCGACTCCATCTGCTCGTTGGCCACGGGCTCATGGGGCAGGCAGGCACTGATGCGATTGATGAATACGGATGTTGCCATAAGGATTATCCTCGGCCTGCTTCACTCGCCGGACGGGCCAGCGAAATAGGCCTTTTCACGCTGGACGCGCGCCTTGAACAGCGGCGCCAGCAACTTCTTCAGCAGCGCGGTGATCGGCACCACGGTGATGATCAGGCAGATCAGGAAAACGATGTAGACCACCAGCCCGGCACCGCGGCGCCGGCTCTGCTGCGGCCCGAGTGCCGACAGCAGGCGGCTCCACAGGGTGAAGCTGCGATTGCCGACCTTCTCGCTGGCGATCAGTTTTTCATCCACTTTCACCGCGCCCAGGCCAGCGAGCATGGGCTGCTCGATGGGCCGCTCGTCAGCCAACAAGCAGCGCGTCATGGCATCGCCAAATCGGCTGGCTGCCGCCAGTTCGTCGTCGTCGATACCGGCGCGCGGCACCCAGCTGTAGGGCTTCTGCCGGCCGGTGAACATCCACAGGGGGGTGGCCAGAAAGCTGGCCGCCGTGCCGCAGGCATCGGTCAGCACCACGTTGTCGACCAGCCGCGCGCCCAGCGCCTGCAGACGTGCCTTGACCTTCTCCTGGGCCATCAGCCACATGTTGCGGCAGCCGATCAGGGTCACCACCGGCGTGCCCTTGAGCAGTCGGGCGGCTTCGGGGGAGGCGAGAAAGCTGGTGAAGGGCAGCGAGGGCGACAGAAACCACACCTGATAGGCGAGAATGATCAGGTCGTATCGCTTGCCGGGATCGACGCCCAACGGTAGCAGTGGCTGCGGTTTCATCAGCACGGTTTCCGGGAAGATCCGGAAGAAGCCGAGAAAGGGCCAGGGAAAGGGAAACGGCTGGGCCGGTTGCAGGGCCAGAAAATCGACCTGCACCCCATCACTCGCCTGCAAGGGCGCACAGACCGATTGCACCAAGCGATTCAATTGGCCAGTCTGTGAAAAGTGAACGACGAGAACCTGACGCATTTTTTAACGCGAATCCCTGCAAAATGAGTGGATTATGCCACAGAGACCTTTTCAAATCGTAACCAAATACTGCGCAAGCTGTGCAGTGGTTCTCTTGCTCGGCCCTTTATCGGCCCAGGCGGGGGATCTGTTGATACGGATCGAGGGCAACCACAGCCCGGCCAAGCTGTATCTGGCCCTGGTGGATGCCGGCCAGGACGACTGGCAGCCGATGCTTCGCGAACTGCAGGGCGAAGGTGCGCAGTTGATCCTCAAGGACGTGCCGCCCGGGCGTTTCGCCCTGCAGCTCTACCAGGACAGCAATGGCAACGGCCACCTCGACCTGAGCCCGCGGGGCATTCCCCTGGAGCCCGTGGGTTTTTCCAACAACCCCATGCTACTCAAAGGCAAACCCAAACCCCGGGCCGCCGCATTCGAGCATGGCGAGGACGACACGCTGGTCGATATCCGCCTGCACCCAGCTCGCGGCAAGGCGCAGACAGACTGACCGTAATCAGTTGTGGTAAGCGGCCGACAGCTCGTGAACGGCCTCGAGGAAGGCACCCGCGTGAGCCGGGTCGACTTCCGGCGTTATGCCATGGCCCAGGTTGAAAACATGGCCGCTGCCACTGCCGTAGCTTTCGAGAATACGCGCGACTTCGGCGCGGATCGCTGCCGGCTTGGCGTATAGCACGGTCGGATCCATGTTGCCCTGCAGGGCCACCTGGCTGCCGACGCGACGACGCGCCTCACCAATGTCGCAGCTCCAGTCCAGGCCCAACGCGTCGGCGCCGGTGGCGGCCATGGACTCCAGCCACAAGCCGCCATTCTTGGTGAACAGGATCACCGGAATCTTGCGGCCATCCTGCTCGCGGATCAGCCCGTCGACGATCTTCTGCATGTAGGCCAGGGAAAACGTCTGGTACGCCGCCGACGACAGGTTGCCGCCCCAGGTATCGAAGATCTGCACGGCCTGGGCCCCCGCTTGTATCTGCCCGTTGAGGTAGGCAGTCACCGAGCGGGCCAGCTTGTCGAGCAGCGCGTGCATGGCTTCGGGATTGTCGTAGAGCATCGCCTTGGACTTGCGAAAGTCCTTCGACGAGCCGCCCTCGACCATGTAGGTCGCCAGGGTCCAGGGGCTGCCGGAAAAGCCGATCAGCGGAACACGGCCGTTGAGGGCCGACTTGATGGTGCGCACCGCATCCATCACGTAGCCCAGGTCCTTTTCCGGATCGGGAATCGGCAGTGCGTCGATATCGGCAGCGCTGCTGATCACCTTTTTGAAACGCGGGCCCTCGCCGGTCTCGAAATACAAGCCCTGGCCCATGGCGTGGGGAATGGTGAGGATGTCCGAAAAAAGGATCGCGGCATCCAGTTGCGGGTAGCGATCGAGCGGCTGCAGGGTGACTTCGCAGGCGAACTCGGGGTTCATCATCAGGCTCATGAAGTCCCCGGCCTTGGCGCGGCTGGCGCGGTATTCGGGCAGGTACCGACCGGCCTGGCGCATCATCCACACCGGCGTGACGTCTACGGGCTGCTTGAGCAGGGCGCGAAGGAAGCGGTCGTTCTTCAGGGCAGTCATGGGTATTCCCGGGCAGAAGCGGTGAGCAAAAAGTGCGCACATTGTCGCAGAGCAGGCTTTAAAAGGCACGGCATGGGACGCCGTGCCGCAGGCGCGGGAGGATGAGGCAAGCAATCGCACGGCGCATTGCCCCAGGTCAGCGAGGCGCCATGAACGACGAAGCCGGCACTTGGCCGGCTTCGTCACGACACGAAAGATTCACACGCCGAGGTAGTCGAGAATCCCTTCGGCGGCATTGCGGCCTTCGTAGATGGCGGTGACCACCAGGTCGGAGCCACGCACCATGTCACCGCCGGCGAACACTTTCGGGTTGCTGGTCTGGTGCTTGAAGGTGGCCTTTTCCGGTGCAACCACGCGGCCCTGGGTGTCGATGCGGATATCGAACTCCTCGAACCACGGCGCCGGGCTCGGGCGGAAGCCGAAAGCGATCAGCACGGCTTCGGCCGGGATGATTTCCTCGGAGCCCGGGATCGGCTCAGGACTGCGACGGCCACGGGCATCCGGCTCGCCAAGACGGGTCTCGACGACCTTGACGCCTTCGACCCGATCTTCGCCGACGATGGCGATGGGCTGGCGGTTGAACAGGAACTTCACGCCCTCTTCCTTGGCGTTCTTCACTTCCTTGCGCGAGCCCGGCATGTTCGCTTCGTCGCGACGGTAGGCACAGGTCACCGCCTTGGCGCCCTGGCGGATCGAGGTGCGGTTGCAGTCCATCGCGGTGTCGCCACCGCCGAGCACCACGACGCGCTTGCCCTTCATGTCGACGAAGTCTTCCGGCGACTTCTCGAAACCGAGGTTGCGGTTGACGTTGGCGATCAGGAAATCCAGGGCATCGTGGACGCCCGGCAGGTCTTCACCGGGGAAGCCGCCTTTCATGTAGGTGTAGGTGCCCATGCCCATGAACACGGCGTCGTACTCGTCCAGCAGTTGCTGCAGGGTGATGTCCTGCCCCACTTCGGTGTTCAGGCGGAACTCGATGCCCATGCCGGTGAACACTTCGCGGCGGTTGCTGAGCACGCTCTTTTCCAACTTGAACTCGGGGATGCCGAAGGTCAGCAGGCCACCGATTTCCGGGTTCTTGTCGAACACCACCGGGGTCACGCCGTTGCGCACCAGCACGTCGGCACAGCCCAGGCCGGCAGGGCCGGCGCCAATCACCGCGACGCGCTTGCCGGTTGGTTTGACCTTGGACATGTCCGGGCGCCAGCCCATGGCGAAGGCGGTATCGGTGATGTACTTCTCCACCGAGCCGATGGTCACCGCGCCGAAACCGTCGTTGAGGGTACAGGCGCCCTCGCAGAGACGATCCTGCGGGCATACGCGGCCGCAGACTTCCGGCAGCGTGTTGGTCTGGTGGCTCAGCTCGGCGGCGGCCAGGATGTTGCCTTCGGAAACCAGCTTCAACCAGTTGGGGATGAAGTTGTGCACCGGGCACTTCCACTCGCAATACGGGTTGCCGCAACCCAGGCAGCGATGCGCCTGGTCGCTGGCCTGGGCCGGCTTGAAGGTGTCGTAGATCTCGACGAACTCTTTCTTGCGCTGGCGCAGCAGCTTCTTCTTCGGGTCTTTACGCCCGACTTCGATGAACTGGAAGTCGTTATTCAGACGTTCAGCCATTTTCAAAACCTCTTAACAGCAGCTTCAGGCTTCAGGCCTCAAGCTGCAGGCTAGCATCGGTTGGCAGCGGCTCTGCCTGGAGCCTGCCGCCTGCGGCGTTCTTATTGCGGGTTGGCGCGAATACTGGAGAGCAGCGATTTGAGGTTCGCGGCCTTGGGCTTGACCAGCCAGAACTTGCGCAGGTAGTCGTCCAGGTTTTCCAGCAGGTTACGGCCCCACTCGCTTGACGTCTCCTCGACGTATTCGACCAGCACGCGCTCCAGGTGGCTACGGTACGACTCCATGGACTCGCTGTTGATGCGCTGGATTTCCACCAACTCATGGTTCACGCGGTCGTAGAAGCTGTTGTCCAGATCGAGCACGTAGGCGAAGCCGCCGGTCATGCCGGAACCGAAGTTGTAGCCGGTCTTGCCGAGCACGCAGACGAAACCGCCAGTCATGTACTCGCAGCAGTGGTCGCCCACACCCTCGACCACCGCATGGGCACCGGAATTGCGCACGGCGAAACGCTCGCCCGCGGTGCCGGCGGCGAACAGCTTGCCGCCGGTGGCGCCGTACAGGCAGGTATTGCCGATGATGGCGCTGTCCTGGGTGGCGAACGGGCTGCCCTTGGGCGGCACGATCACCAGCTTGCCAGCGGTCATGCCCTTGCCGACGTAGTCGTTGGCGTCGCCTTCGAGGTACAGGTTCAGGCCGCCGGCGTTCCACACGCCGAAGCTCTGCCCGGCAGTGCCCTTGAAGCGGAAAGTGATCGGCGCCTTGACCATGCCCTGGTTGCCATGCACCCGGGCGATCTCCCCGGACACGCGGGCACCGATGGAACGGTCGCAGTTGCAGATGTCGAGTTCGAACTCGCCGCCCGTGGCGCCATCGATGGCCGACTTGGCCATCGACAGCATCTCCTCGGCCAGCAGACCCTGGTCGAACGGCGGGTTGCGGTCGACTTCGCAGAACTGCGGCTTGTCCGCCGGGATGTGGTCGCTACCCAGCAGCGGGGTCAGATCCAGGTGGTTCTGCTTGGCGCTTTCGCCCGGCAGCACGTCGAGCAGGTCGGTACGCCCGATCAGCTCGCCGAGGCTGCGCACGCCCAGTTTGGCCAGCCACTCGCGGGTTTCCTCGGCCACATAGGTGAAGAAATTCACCACCATGTCGACGGTGCCGATGAAGTGATCCTTGCGCAGCTTGTCGTTCTGGGTGGCCACGCCGGTGGCGCAGTTGTTCAGGTGGCAGATGCGCAGGTACTTGCAACCCAGAGCGACCATCGGCGCGGTGCCGAAGCCGAAGCTCTCGGCGCCGAGGATGGCGGCCTTGATCACGTCCAGGCCGGTCTTCAGGCCACCGTCGGTCTGTACCCGCACCTTGCCGCGCAGGTCGTTGCCGCGCAGGGTCTGGTGGGTTTCCGCCAGGCCCAGTTCCCAGGGTGCGCCGGCGTACTTGATGGAGGTCAGCGGCGAAGCGCCAGTACCGCCGTCATAGCCGGAGATGGTGATCAGGTCGGCGTAGGCCTTGGCGACACCAGCGGCGATGGTGCCGACACCGGCTTCGGAGACCAGCTTCACCGAGACCAGGGCGCTGGGGTTGACCTGCTTGAGGTCATAGATCAGCTGCGCCAGGTCTTCGATGGAGTAGATGTCGTGGTGCGGCGGTGGCGAGATCAGCGTCACCCCCGGCACCGCATAGCGCAGCTTGGCGATCAGGCCATTGACCTTGCCGCCTGGCAGTTGCCCGCCCTCACCCGGCTTCGCGCCCTGGGCGACCTTGATCTGCAGCACTTCGGCGTTGACCAGGTATTCCGGGGTCACGCCGAAACGGCCGGTGGCGATCTGCTTGATCTTCGAGCTCTTGATGGTGCCGTAGCGCGCCGGGTCTTCGCCGCCTTCACCGGAGTTGGAGCGCGCGCCCAGGCGGTTCATCGCCTCGGCCAGTGCTTCATGGGCCTCCGGCGACAGCGCGCCGAGGGAAATGCCGGCAGCGTCGAAACGCTTGAAGATCGACTCCAGCGGCTCGACTTCGTCCAGGCTCAGCGGCTGATCGGCCAGCTTGACCTGCAACAGATCGCGCAGCATCGACACCGGGCGGGTATCCACCAGCGCGGTGTATTCCTTGAATTTCTCGTAGCTACCCTGCTTCACCGCCGCCTGCAGGGTATTGACCACGTCCGGGTTGTAGGCGTGGTATTCGCCGCCGTAGACGAACTTGAGCAAACCGCCCTGCTGGATCGCCTTGCGGTTGTTCCAGGCTTCGCCAGCCAGCGCCTTCTGCTCGGCTTCCAGGTCGACGAAACGTGCGCCCTTGAGGCGGCTCGGCACGCCACGGAAGCACAGCCCGGTGACCTCGTCGGCCAGGCCAACGGCTTCGAACAGCTGGGCGCCGCGGTAGGAACCGACGGTGGAAATACCCATCTTCGAGAGAATCTTCAAGAGCCCCTTGGAGATGCCCTTGCGGTAGTACTTGAAGACTTCGTACAGATCGCCCAGCACTTCGCCGGTGCGGATCAGGTCGCCGAGCACTTCATAGGCCAGGAACGGATAAACCGCCGACGCGCCGAAGCCGATCAGCACCGCGTAGTGGTGCGGGTCACGGGCGGTAGCGGTTTCCACCAGGATGTTGCAGTCGCAACGCAGGCCGGTCTCGGTCAGACGGTGATGCACGGCGCCAGTGACCAGTGCGGCGTGGGCTGGCAGCTTGCCAGGGGCGATATGGCGGTCGCTCAATACCAGCAAGACCTTACCGGCACGCACGGCCTCTTCGGCCTGATCGGCCATGTTGCGCACGGCCGCTTCCAGACCGATCGACTCGTCGTAGTTGAGGTCGATGATCTGCCGCTCGAAACCCGGACGGTCCAGGTTCATCAAGGTGCGCCACTTGGCCGGAGAGATCACCGGCGAGCTGAGAATGACGCGAATGGCGTGCTCGGGCGATTCCTCGAAGATGTTGCGCTCGGCCCCGAGGCAGATCTCCAGCGACATGACGATGGCTTCACGCAGCGGGTCGATCGGCGGGTTGGTGACCTGGGCGAACTGCTGGCGGAAGTAGTCGTACGGCGAGCGCACGCGCTGGCTCAGCACGGCCATCGGCGTATCGTCGCCCATGGAGCCGACCGCTTCCTGGCCCTGCTCGGCGAGCGGGCGCAGCACCTGGTCACGCTCCTCGAACGTGACCTGGAACATCTTCATGTACTGCTTGAGCTGATCGGCCTCGTAGAAGGCCGAGCCATGGTCGTTGTCTTCCATGGTCGCGCGCACGCGCAGCGCACTCTTGCGCAGCCACTGCTTGTAGGGATGACGCGACTTCAGGCGGTTGTCGATGTCGTCGGTGGTCAGCACCTGGCCGGTTTCGGTGTCCACGGCGAGGATCTGGCCCGGGCCGACACGGCCCTTGGCGACCACGTCTTCGGGCTGGTAATTCCACACGCCGATTTCCGAAGCCAGGGTGATGTAGCCATTGGTGGTAGTCACCCAGCGCGCCGGGCGCAGGCCGTTGCGGTCGAGCAGGCACACGGCATGGCGACCATCGGTCAGCACCACGCCAGCCGGACCGTCCCAGGGTTCCATGTGCATGGAGTTGTATTCGTAGAACGCGCGCAGGTCGGCGTCCATGGTCTCGACGTTCTGCCAGGCCGGCGGAATGATCATACGCACGCCGCGGAACAGGTCGATACCGCCGGTGACCATCAGCTCGAGCATGTTGTCCATGCTCGAGGAGTCCGAACCGACGCGGTTGACCAGCGGGCCGAACTCGTCGAGGGCCGGGATCTGGCCATTCTCGAACTTGGTACGGCGCGCCTGGGCCCAGTTGCGGTTGCCGGTGATGGTGTTGATCTCGCCGTTGTGGGCGAGGAAACGGAACGGCTGAGCCAGCGGCCACTTCGGCAGGGTGTTGGTGGAGAAGCGCTGGTGGAACACGCAGATCGCAGTCTGCAGGCGCTCGTCACCCAGGTCCGGGTAGAACTGCTGCAGGTCGGCCGGCATCATCAGGCCTTTGTAGATGATGGTCTTGTGCGAAAAGCTGCAGATGTAGTGCTCGGTGTCGGCGGCATTGGTCACCGAAGAGCGACGACGGGCGCAGAACAGCTTGATGGCGAATTCCTGGTCGCTCAGGCCTTCACCGCCGATGAACACCTGCTCGATCTGCGGCAGACGCTCGAGCGCCAGTTGGCCGAGCACGCTGGTATCCAGCGGCACCTTGCGCCAGCCGACCAGATTCAGGCCAGCAGCCTGGATCTCGCGGTTCATGTTCTCGCGGGCAGCGCTGGCCTTGGCGTCATCCTGGTTGAGGAAGACCATGCCAACGGCATATTGCCTGGGCAGCTCGACGCCAAAGGTGTCCTTGGCGATGGCGCGCAGGAACAGATCGGGCTTTTGAATCAGCAAACCGCAACCATCACCGGTCTTGCCATCGGCGTTGATGCCACCACGGTGGGTCATGCAGGTCAGTGCTTCGATCGCCGTCTGCAACAGGTGATGGCTGGCCTCACCTTGCATGTGGGCGATCAGGCCGAAGCCGCAGTTATCCTTGAACTCATCAGGACGGTACAAACCTGCTTTCATAAGGGACTCTCACCAGACAGCCTTTCTCAGGCGTTTTCTCTAATCCGCGCGCAGGTCTAGACGCCGCGTTGCGCAGGCAAACGGAGGGCATTGTACATAGCGAGATAGACGTCACAAAGAACAATGTGACGAAAAACAGGAATAAAATGTCGCAAAAACGAAAGAGCCCGTTACATCAATTTCTGCGTAACGGGCTGTTTCGATCAGTTGGCCATTTCCTGGGTGACGCTGGCGAAGGTCTTTGGCCACGGCTTGCCGGCCTGAACCTTGGCAGGCAGGGTCTTCACGGCAGCCTGGGCGGCATCGCGGCTGGCAAAGCTACCATAAGTGATGACGAAAAGCGGCTTACCCTGGTGCATCTTCTTGAAGTAGCGGTACTGCGCACCGTTCTGGCTGACGAAGGAACGCGCACTGGCTTCCGTGCTGGTGCCCAGCACCTGCAAGGTGTAGTGGCCCTTGTTCTGCGCCGCATACCAGGCATTGGCTTGCGAGCCGCCAGCCGTCGCTGGCGCCTGGGCCGCTGGTGCAGGCCGAGTTGCCTGGGCAGGTGGCGTCGCTGGCTTGGGTTGCTCTGCCGGTTTCGGCTGCTGCACGGGCTTCGGTTGTTCAACCGGTTTGGGCTGCGGCGTAGCCGGCGTGGCGACTTGCGGCGCCGGAGCAGGCGTCGGTGCAGGCACATTCTGCGAGGCGGTGGGCGGCACAGTGACCGGTGCGGTTGGCGTGGACTCCGGCAGCTCCACGCTTGCCTCACCGTCGGTCTCGCCCGCGGCCTGGGCCAGCGGCTGACGGATGACCGGCTGGGATTGGCCCACGAGGGGCAGCGGCAACGGCTGATTGCTGCCCGCGAACTCGATCGGCGGCCGGCCATCAGCGCCCTGCTCGGCACCGGCCGGAGCGCTTGGCGCCGTTTGAGGCGGCGGCGCACTGTCCATTGGCAACTGAGCCTGGGTCGCAGCCGGCGTATCGGTAGACTCCGAGCGACCTTGCATCAACAGGGCTGCAGCCACGCCGACTACCACCACGCCAAGCGCAAGCAGGTGCTTCTTGGGCAGCTTGAAGGCGAAGCCGCCACCCTTCACCGCGCCGCGGCGGGCGGCCATGGCGTCGATCAGCACCTCGCGCGCGACCCGGTTGATCTCGCCAGGCCAGCCGCCGGAGCGCTCGTGGATCAGCTCGACCTGCTCATCGGACAGCAACTCGATGCCCTGAGCCGCACCATCCAGGCGCACAGCCAGGTATTCACGGGTTTCTTCTTCGCTGTACGGTTCGAGTTCGATGACGTGGAACGACTCTTCACCGTTGCTCAGGGCATCCAGGCGGGCGATCAGATCGGTATCGGAGAACAGGAAAACGTGAGGGCGTCCTTCGGCATTGCCCTGGGCCAGTATCAGCAGCTCGTCGATCGCCGCGTCGCTGAGTTCTTCGGCATCGTCGATCAGCAGGTAGACTTCCTGCCCGGTCAGCGACAGCTGGCCGACCTGGCCGAGCAGAGCGGCACGGTCGGTCTGCTGCGTATTCAAACCCTGGGCGATGTGGCGCATCAGGGTCGCAGGATCGGCAGCGCCCTGGGCCGAAACCACCACATTGTGCACGGCCTGCTTGTTGGTGCTGGCGACCAGTGCCTGACGCAGCAGGGTCTTGCCGCTGCCCTCTGGGCCGGTGACCACCAGCAGCAACTGGCTATAGCGCGCCAGGTGATGCAACTGCCCGAGCACCGGCTTGCGTTGTGCCGGGAAGAACTTGAATCCAGGCACCCGCGCCGCGAAAGGGTCGTGGGTGAACTGGTAATGATCGAGAAATGCTTCGTCGGCGTGCAAACTGGTCATTGAATACTCACTGATTGTTAAGCCGGGCCACCAGCGCCGGGTAATCGGCGGCCAGGGTGGCACTCAATATGTCTGCCGGGTAATCGCTGGTCACCACCGCCTCGCCGAGCGAGCGCAGCAGCACCAGCCGCAATTGACCATCCAGCACCTTCTTGTCCACGGCCATGTGCGCCAGGAACTGCTCGGGCGTCATCGTCTGCGGCGGTACCACAGGCAGGCCAGCAGCCTGGAAAAGACGAATACCACGATCGCGCTCGTCGGCATCGATCCAGCCCAGGCGATGGGACATCTCCAGGGCCATCACCGTTCCTGCCGCCACGGCTTCGCCATGTAACCAGACGCCGTAGCCCATCTGCGTCTCGATGGCGTGACCGAAGGTATGACCCAGATTCAGGGTGGCGCGCACGCCGGTTTCCTTCTCGTCGGCACCGACCACCCGAGCCTTGGCCGCACAGGAGCGCTCGATGGCCTCGGTCAAAGCGGCCTGATCCAAGCTGCGCAAGGCAACCATGTTCTCCTCGAGCCAACCGAGGAACGGCGCGTCGCAGATAAGCCCGTATTTGATCACCTCAGCCAGGCCCGCCGACAGCTCACGCGGCGGCAGCGTGTCCAGGCTGCGCGTATCGATCAGCACCGCTTGCGGCTGGTAGAACGCACCGACCATGTTCTTGCCCAGCGGATGATTGATTCCGGTCTTGCCACCTACGGAGGAATCGACCTGAGACAGCAGCGTAGTCGGCAACTGGATGAAGTTCACGCCACGCTGATAGCAGGCTGCAGCGAAACCGGCCATATCGCCGATCACCCCGCCGCCCAGGGCCAGGACGGTCGTGCGCCGGTCATGGCGAGCGCCGAGCAAGCCATCGAAGATGGTCTGCAGGGTTTCCCAGTTCTTGAACGCTTCGCCATCGGGCAGCACGATCGAGGTGACGCGGTAATCGGCGAGCGTGCCCTGCAGGGCTTGCAGGTACAGCGGCGCGATGGTCTCGTTGGTGACGATGGCCACCTGGCGTCCGATGATGTGCGGCGCCAACAGATCCGCACGACTCAGCAGGCCAGCCCCGATATGAATGGGGTAGCTGCGCTCAGCGAGATCAACATGAAGTGTTTGCATGGAGCCCCCGATTGAAAAAGGGCTCTAGGATAGCGCAGTTCTGCCCTGTCATTAACGGGGCGCCAGCGCTTCCAGCCGCTCGAGAATTTCCTGAACCACCATTCGCGGCGGACGCTCATCGGTCTCGATGATCACGTCAGCGATTTCCCGGTAAAGCGGATCACGAATGGCCAGCAGATCGGCCAGTACCTGCCCCGGATTGGGGGCACGCAGCAAAGGTCGGTTGCGATCACGGGCCGTGCGGTCGATCTGCTGCTCCACGGAAGCATGCAGATACACAACCCGGCCACTGTCGCGCAGCGCCTGGCGATTCTGCGTCCGCAAAACGGCACCACCGCCAGTAGCCAGTACCAGCCCATCAGCCTCGCACAGCGAGCAGATCACCGCCTGCTCGCGCTCACGAAAACCCTGTTCGCCCTCGACATCGAAAATCCAGGGTATATCGGCACCGGTACGCTGCTCGATCTCCTTGTCGGAGTCCTTGAATGGCAACCGCAGCTCTTTGGCAAGCAAACGCCCGATGGTACTTTTTCCAGCACCCATCGGGCCGACAAGGATCAGATTACGCACAAATTACCGACTCACGGCCACCGCAGAGGTGTTCATGATGCGCGGAGTGATGAAAACCAGCAACTCGGTCTTGTTGTCGGAGATCGTGTCGCGACGGAACAGGCGTCCAAGATAGGGCACATCACCGAGGAAAGGGACCTTTTCCGTAGATTTGGTTTGAGTATTTTCAAACACACCGCCGATCACGATCGTTTCACCATCTGCAACTAGAACTTTTGCATTGACTTCGTTTTTGTTAATCGGCGGAACGCCATTGAGCACCCGGCCGAAGTCCGGTGCATCCTTGGTCACCTTGACCTCCATAATAATTCGATTATCCGGCGTGATCTGAGGAGTGACCTCTAGAGACAGGGCTGCTTCTTTGAAGGATGTAGACGTTGCCCCACTGGAGCTAGCTTCCTGATAAGGAACCTCTTGGCCTTTCAAAATTTTTGCGGTCTCTTTATCCGAGGTGACGACCTTAGGCTGAGAAACGATCTCACCGTTTCCTGAGCTCTCCATCGCAGAAAGCTGAAGATCAAGCACGACATTGTTACTCAGAAATCCAATGCCGATACCAGATGTACTGTTGGCTACTCCCATGTCGACAAAGGGCAAACGCGCCAATCCATCTTGTAGGGCAGTGCCGCCACCAATTTGGTCAGTTCCTACAAAACCAAGTCGTTGCCCAGTATCAGAATCAAAAGCCTGGGCACCATCCTTGCCACTTACATCCCAACCACCTCGCCTTGCACTCCCGCCCCAACGCACGCCCAGTGCCTTGTCATAGTTGACGTTAGCCTCGACGATACGTGCCTCGATCATCACCTGGCGTACAGCCACGTCCAGCTGGGCAACGATACGACGCAGCTCATCCAACCGCTCCTGAGTCTGGTAAGCGATGATGCTGTTGGTACGCTCATCGACGGTGATCGAGCCACGATCATCGGCAACGCCACCATTCGCACTGGTCACCGACTGGAACAGCTTGGCCATATCGGCCGCCTTGGCGTAGTTGACCTGAATCAGCTCACGACGCAGTGGGGCCAGTTCGGCGATCTGTTTCTGCGACTCCAGTTCCTGACGCTCACGGGCAGCAATTTCCTCAGCCGGCGCCACCAACAACACGTTGCCGACCTGACGCTTGTCCAAACCCTTGGTTTTCAGCACCAGATCCAGCGCCTGGTCCCAAGGCACGTTCTGCAGACGCAGAGTGATGTTGCCCGCCACCGTGTCACTGGCGACCAGGTTCAGGTCGGTGAAGTCGGCGATCAGCTGCAGCACCGAGCGCACGTCGATATCCTGGAAGTTCAGCGACAGCTTCTCGCCGGTATAGGCGAAGCGCTCGGCCTGACGCTTGTCGGCATCTTCCTGGGTCAGCGGCTTGACGCTGAGAGTCAGCTTGTTCTCGGTCTGGTAGGCCAGATAATCGAAGGCACCAACAGGCTCGATGACGATGCTGGCATCGTCACCGGTGCCACTGGCACTGACGAACTGCACCGGGGTCGCGAAGTCCTTGACGTCCAGGCGCACACGCAGGGCTTCAGGCAGCTGGGTGCGATTGAAATTCAGGATGATCTTGCCGCCACGCTCCTGAATATCAGGGCTGACAGACGCATCGGACAGGTTGATGACGACGTTGCCCTCGCCCTGCTCGCCGCGCTGGAAGTCGATATTGCTGATCGACTTGTTGACCGCGCCGAACACCTTCGGTGCAGCCGGCGCCGCGACCGGCGTTGCCGCCTGAGCGGGGCGCGCCGCCGCTGGTGCGGGCGCGCTTACCGGCGCAGCCGCCGTGGTGGTTGCCGAGGTGGCTACACCGGCACCGACCTGCACGAACAGGTTATTGCCTTCGGTGCGGGTATTGTAGGACGACAGGTTGGTCAGGTTGATGATCAGACGCGTGCGATCCTTGGCCTCGACCACGGTAACGCTGCGCGCGTTACCCATGCCCAGCTCACGGTTCTTCACGCCCAGCTTGTTGGACACCCCCGGCAGGTCCAGCGCGATACGCGCCGGCTGCTCGATGGTATAGCCGCGCGGCGCTGCCACCGGCTCGTCGAAGGACAGTTTCAGCTCGACACGGTCACCCGGCAGAGCCGCCACGTCCAGCGCCTGCAGGTTGGCAGCCAGAGCGGCAGGAGAGAGCATTGCCACCAGCAGCGAGATGCTTAGGCGAGAAAGAGAGCTGTTCATGCTTGGGTTCCGTTTGGCAGACCGGTTATTTCTGTTCATGGTTCACCTCGCTCCTCAGGAGCGTTCCTTCAGAGTGAGGGTACGAGGACGCTCGAGCCAGCCGCCATCACCGTCCGGGACGATCTCGACCACATCGATCTTGGCGCTGTCGATGGCGACGATGCGGCCTTCATTGCGTCCCAGGTAATCCCCGACCTTGACGCGATGGACCCCGCCCGCACCGCTCACCAGAGCGAACGAACCATTGTCATTGGCCAGCGTGCCGACCATCTCGAACAGCTCGATATTGAACCCTTCGAGGAACTGCTTCACGCGCGTCTCGTCAGGTTTGATTTCCTTGCTGCCTTTCGCCCGAGCGACCATATCGATCTTCACTGGCGGCTGGAATGGGCTGCGCAAGGCGGCAGCACTGTAGGTGAAGCTTTCGTAGGGTTCAGGCTGCGGCAGGGGCTCGATCTGGCCCCTTGGCCGCGCCCGCACTTCATCCATATACGCTTGCAGGTCGCTGAAGTCGCCGCCGCCGCAACCGCTCAGGGTCAGCAGCAGCAGACCAGGTACGAGGACACGTTTCATTGGTGTGCCCCCTTGTCGTTGTACCGATAGGTCTTGGCCAGAACCTTCATGCGCAGCTTGGAGGTACTGCCCTGCTCGGCCGGCACCAACTCGAAATCGTGCAACGTGACGATGCGCGGCTGGCTGGCGACGCCACTGACGAAGGTCGCCAGGTCATGATAGCCGCCGACCACCTGAATCTGGATAGGTAGCTCGATATAGAAAGGCTGCGTGACTTCCGGTAGCAACTTGATCTCCTCGAACTCCAGGCCGCTGTCCAGGCCGATACGGGTGATATCTTCGAGCAGACCCGGCACTTCGGTGTCACTGGGCAACTGCTTGAGCAGAGCGCCGAAGGACGTTTCAGCCTCCTTCATCTGCTCACGGTAAGCCTCGAGATTGGCGGCCTGGAACGCCTTGGTAGAGAACTGCTCCTTGAGCGTTTCCTCATCCATACGCTGCTGATCCAGCGTGGCCTGCAGATCCTTCAGGTGGAAGTTATAGCCCAGCACCAGAACCAACACGACGGCCAGAATGCCGGCGATCACCTTGACCGCGGCAGGCCAGGAACCGATGTTGTTCAGATCGAGATCATTGATATCGACCTTGCGTAGGCTGGCCAGAGAATCATTCAGGCTCATGGCTTGACCTCCGCTTCTTCCTTGACGGGCTTGGCTTGCTGCACGGTCAGCTGGAAGGTGTTGGCCTGATCCACTGCGCCAGCGGTGACGGCCTTGACCTCGGTCAGGTTTGGCGCAGTCAGCCAGTCGGAAGCATCCATATCACGCATCAGCTTGGAAACCCGGCTATTCGACTCGGCCGCGCCAACGATGGCGATGGTCTTGTCGGTCATTTTCACCCCGGTGAAGTACACACCGTCAGGCAGCGTTCTCACCAACTGGTCGAACACATGGCCAATGATCGGGCGGTTGCCCTGTAGATCCTGAATGATCTTCATCCGCTCCAACAGTTGCTGGCGGCGCGTGCGCAGCTCACTGATTTCCGCGATGCGGGTATCGAGCACAGCAATTTCCTTGCGCACGAAGTCGTTACGGGCCTGTTGATTCTCGATCTCACCGTTGAGGTACTGGTCGCCCAGGAAAATCAGTGCTGCAGCGGCGACCAGAAGGCCGCCCAGCGACACCAGAAAACGCTGCTTGCGCTCTTCGCGAAGCTGCTCGCGCCAGGGAAGGAGGTTAATCCGCGCCATCAGTCGAAACTCCTCATCGCCAGGCCGCAGGCAATCATCAGTGCCGGTGCATCACTGGCCAGCGCTCCCGCGTTGACCTTGCCGCTCAGGGCCATGTCCGCGAAGGGGTTGGCGACCAGGGTCTGGGTGCCGATCTTCTGTTGAATGAGGCGATCGAGATCCGGGATGGAAGCGGTTCCACCGGCCAGCAGGATGTAATCCACATCGTTGTATTGGCCGGCAGCGAAGAAGAACTGCAGCGAGCGGGACACCTGTTGCACCAAGGCGTCCTTGAAGGGTTGCAGCACTTCGCTTTCGTAATCGTCAGGCAGCCCGCCCTGTTTCTTGGCGAGGCCGGCCTCGTCGACCGAAAGGCCATAGCGACGCTGGATCTCCTCGGTCAGCTGGCGGCCACCGAACAGCTGTTCGCGGGTGTAGATGGTGCGACCGTTGTGCAGCACGCTGAGCGTGGTCATGGTCGCGCCGATATCGACGACTGCGACGGTCAGCTCGTCGTGCACGCCACCGAGCTGCTCGGCCAGCAGGTCATAGGCACGTTCGAGGGCATAGGCTTCGACATCCACCACCTTGGCGGTCAAGCCGGCGAGGGCCAGGGCGGCC
Organism: Pseudomonas sp. PA15(2017); assembly: GCF_001945395.1. Lineage (GTDB taxonomy): Bacteria > Pseudomonadota > Gammaproteobacteria > Pseudomonadales > Pseudomonadaceae > Aquipseudomonas. The sequence continues at coordinate 72,094 of NZ_MSXV01000011.1, forward strand.
TCGCGCACCTCGACGTTTTCCTTGCGGCAGGCTGCAAGCAGCACTTCGACCCGCTCGGGGTTGCGCGGCGAAATGCCCTGAACTTCGAAGTCGATCGCCACCTCTTCAAGAGGGTACGGAATGTACTGGTCAGCCTCGAGCTTGAGCTGGTTCTCCAGCTCGTCGTCCGACAGGCCCGCTTCCATCTCGACGGTCTTGGTGATCACCGCCGAGCCGGCGACGGCCACGGAAACCGAGCGCACGCTGGTCTTGGCCTTGGCGAGAACACGCGACAGAGCCTGACCGACACCCTCGAGCTCGGCAATGTTCTTTTCGACCACGGCATTGGCGGGGAGCGGCTCGACGGCGTAGGCCTCTACCTTGTAGCGGCTACCTGAGCGACTCAATTCGAGGAGCTTGACGGAGGTCGAACTTATATCGATCCCCAAAAGCGTATTCGCTTTTTTACTGAAGAGCCCTAGCACGACCGATTTCCTATTCACATCCATAACTTACGGATGATTTATGTTTTTCCACATTAAATAGCAGACTTGACAGAAGCGCAAATGGCTCCTCGGCAAAAAAAACGCTTATAATGTGATCAGCTTTTGCCTTTTCATTTTGTCTTCCGCTTAACTCATTCTTTTATCTGGAAATCCAAAAATCTTGATGCGTTTGCTGAAGTTTTTCTGCTGGTCCGTCATCGCCGTTTTTTGTGCGCTGGTACTCGCCGTCAGTGGTGCCTTCCTCTACCTGAGCCCGACCCTACCCTCTGTCGATGCCTTGCGCAGTATAGAGCTGCAGATCCCGCTTCGCGTGTACAGCAGCGACGGAAAACTCATCGCCGAATTCGGGGAGATGCGCCGCTCGCCCATCGCCTTCGCCGACATACCGCCCGACTTCACCAGCGCGCTGCTGGCTGCCGAAGACGATAACTTCGCAAATCATTATGGCGTTGATCTTACGAGCCTGATGCGCGCTGCCACGCAATTATTGAAAACAGGTCAAATTCAGTCCGGCGGCAGCACGATCACCATGCAGGTGGCGAAGAATTTCTTCCTCACCAGCGAGCGCAGCTTCTCGCGCAAGATCACCGAGATTCTGCTCGCCCTGCAGATCGAGCGCGAGCTGAGCAAGAACGAAATCCTCGAGCTGTACGTCAACAAAATCTATCTGGGTCACCGCGCCTACGGCATCGAAGCCGCTGCCCAAGTCTATTACGGCAAATCCATCCGAGACTTGAGCCTCTCGCAGCTTGCGACGATAGCCGGTCTTCCCAAGGCACCTTCGGCCTTCAACCCGCTGACCAACCCGACCCGGGCCAAGGAGCGCCGCGACTGGATCCTCGGTCGCATGCATCGCCTGGGCCGTATCGACCAGGCGCGCTACGAAACCGCCCTGGCCGAGCCGGTGGACGCCAGCTATCACGTGCCCACGCCCGAAGTACCGGCGCCCTACGTGGCCGAGATGGCCCGCGCCGAAATGGTCGGTCGCTACGGCAGCGATGCCTACACCCAGGGTTTCAACGTAACCACCACGGTACCCAGCGACCTGCAGGTGATGGCCAACAAGGCCCTGCGCGACGGCCTGATCGAATACGACCAGCGCCACGGTTATCGCGGCCCGGAAAGCCGCCTGCCCGGCATGACCCGGGAAACCTGGCAGACCGAACTGAGCAAGCAAGGCCTGCGCGGCGGTCTGGAGCCGGCGATCGTCACCCAGGTCGAAAAGAGCGGCATCCTGGTACTGACCCGGCGCGGCGACGAGGAAGCGGTGTCATGGGACAGCATGAAATGGGCCCGCCCGTTCCTCAATACCAACAGCCTGGGGCCGCGTCCGCAGCAGCCGGCGGACGTGGCGCAGATCGGTGACCTGATCCGCGTGCAGCGCCAGGACGATGGCAACTTGCGCTTCGCGCAACTGCCCAGCGCGCAGAGTGCTTTAGTCTCGCTCGACCCGCAGAACGGTGCTATTCGCGCCCTGGTCGGTGGTTTCTCCTTCGAACAAAGCAACTACAACCGCGCCGTGCAAGCCAAGCGCCAGCCCGGCTCAAGCTTCAAGCCGTTCATCTACAGTGCCGCGCTCGATAATGGCTACACCGCTTCCAGCCTGGTCAACGACGCGCCGATCGTGTTCGTCGATGACTACATGGATCAGGTCTGGCGACCGAAGAACGACACCAATACCTTCCTCGGCCCCATCCGCCTGCGCGAGGCGCTCTACAAGTCGCGCAACCTGGTGTCGATCCGCCTGCTGCAGGCCATGGGCATCGAGAAAACGCTGAACTACATCGAGCGCTTCGGCTTCAACCGCCAGGACCTGCCGCGCAACCTGTCCCTGGCGCTCGGCACGGCCAACCTGACGCCGATGGAAATCGCCATCGGCTGGACGGCCTTCGCCAATGGCGGCCACAAGGTTCAGCCCTACCTGATCCAGCGCATCGACAACCGCCATGGCGACCCGCTGTTCATCGCCAACCCGCCGACCGTGCCCAATGCAGCCAAGGCCGACGTGCCGCCGCCGGTCAACGAGGAAGGCGTGATGAGCACTGCCGAAGCAGCGCCCGAGCAGTTGCCGGAGGCGCCGGAACCGGCCGCCGCCGAGCGCATCCTCGATGAGCGTACTGCCTACATCATGACCAGCATGCTGCAGGACGTGATCAAGCGCGGTACCGGGCGCCGGGCCATGGCCCTGGGCCGCACCGATCTGGCTGGCAAGACCGGTACCACCAACGATTCCAAGGACAGCTGGTTCTCCGGCTACAACGCCGACTACGTGACCACCGTGTGGGCCGGCTTCGATCAGCCGGAAAGCCTGGGCCGCCATGAATACGGTGGCACCGTTGCCCTGCCGATCTGGATGAGCTACATGGGCGCCGCGCTCAAGGACAAGCCCGCCCACGCACCCGCCGAACCGGATGGCATTCTCACCCTGCGCGTCGACCCGCACAGTGGTCGTGCCGCAGCCCCAGGAACGCCGGACGCGTACTTCGAGCTGTTCAAGAGCGAAGACTCACCGCCGCCGATGAACGAGTTCGACCCAGGCATGGGCGCACCGAACAGCCCACTGCCGGCAGACGAGAGCGCGCCGATCGACCTGTTCTAGAAACAGCTACAGGCTGCAAGCTGCAAGCGACAGGCGAGAGCCTGTAGCCTGTAGCCTGTAGCCTGTAGCCTGTAGCCTGTAGCCTGTAGCCAACCAGAAGCCCATAAAAAAACCCGCCGAAGCGGGTTTTTTGTTACCGGCTGACGACTCAGCCCTTGAACACGTCGTTGACCGACTGCAGCGGGTAGTGCTTCGGATACGGCAGGGTCGCCACGCCGCTCTCGATGGCCGCCTTGGCAACGGCATCGCACACCACGTTGATCAGGCGAGCGTCCATCGGCTTCGGAATGATGTACTCGCGGCCGAACTCCAGCTTGATACCGCCGTAGGCGTCGCACACGTCCTGGGGAACCGGCAGCTTGGCCAGGTCGCGCAGAGCGTTGGCCGCCGCGATCTTCATCTCTTCGTTGATGCGAGTCGCGCGAACATCCAGCGCACCGCGGAAGATGAACGGGAAGCCCAGTACGTTGTTGACCTGGTTCGGGTAGTCGGAACGACCGGTGGCCATGATCACGTCATTGCGGGTGGCGTGGGCCAGCTCCGGCTTGATTTCCGGATCAGGGTTCGAGCAGGCGAAGACGATCGGGTTCGGCGCCATCAGCTTGAGCCCTTCGGCGCTCAGCAGGTCCGGACCGGACAGACCGACGAATACGTCGGCACCGGTCAGCGCGTCATCCAGGGTGCGCTTGTCGGTTTCGGTGGCGAACACCGCCTTGTACTGGTTCAGGTCGTCGCGGCCGGCGTGGATCACGCCCTTGCGGTCGATCATGTAGATGTTCTCGACCTTGGCACCCATGCTCACCAGCAGCTTCATGCAGGAGATGGCTGCAGCGCCGGCACCCAGGCAGACGATCTTGGCTTCTGGCAGGGTCTTGCCGGCGATCTCCAGGGCGTTGAGCATGCCGGCTGCGGTGACGATCGCGGTGCCGTGCTGGTCATCGTGGAAAACCGGGATGTCACACTGCTCGATCAGCGCGCGCTCGATTTCGAAGCACTCGGGCGCCTTGATGTCTTCCAGGTTGATGCCACCGAAGGTGATGGAGATGCGCTTGACGGTGTCGATGAAGGCCTGCGGGCTTTCGGCATCGACTTCGATGTCGAACACGTCGACGCCGGCGAAGCGCTTGAACAGCACGCCCTTGCCTTCCATGACCGGCTTGGAGGCCAGCGGGCCGAGATCGCCCAGACCGAGGATCGCGGTGCCGTCGGAAATAACTGCCACCAGGTTACCTTTACCGGTGTAGCGGTAGGCCAGCTCCGGATCGCGAGCGATCTCGCGCACTGGCTCGGCAACACCCGGGCTGTAGGCCAGCGACAGGTCACGGGCAGTGGCGGTGGGCTTGGTGAGCTCGACGCTCAACTTACCCGGACGGGGCTTCTCATGGTATTCGAGAGCGGCAGTTTTCAGATCAGACATAGTGGCATTTCCGCTTTTTTGGGCTGTTGACTGGCAGGCGGCCGAGGATACGCAATCTGCGGGGGCCTGCACAAGACTATGCAGTCAGCCTGCAAACGTGCCTCAGCGAACCGTCTTGAACCAATCACCAGGGCGAGGCTCGCCCTGTGGATAAAGATTGTTGAGCAGCCGCAGCGTCGCCTCGGCATCACTCGGCAAACCACTGGCGGCCGCCAGTGACCGGACACTCTGCCCTGCCGCCACGCGCACCAGTTGCAACCTCAATGGCTCGGCCAGCTTGCGCTCGGCAGCCTGCAATGGCCGGAAACTGCCGATCGTCGCGAGCATCTGGGCATCCTCCGTTGCGCTGGCGGCGCGACCCCTGGCCGCACCAACGAACAGGTAGGCTTTGTCGCCCTTGAGAATCGCCGCCGCCCGGCGCGGCACGTCGCCCTCGATCAGGCCGGTATAACCCTGCAACCCGGCCTGCTGCAGCGGCTCGCCACCAAGCAGGCGGCGGCCACCGATGCGTTGCCTGAGCAGGGTCGCGGCGTCGAGGCGCCGGGGGTTGTCTTCCAGGGTCATGGCGACGAGCACCTGTTTGTCCGGCGATTGGCCGACCAGTTGCTGCGGCCCGTTGATGATGCTCCAGCCCTTGGCGAAGGCCAGGGTGAAATCGAGATCACGGTGATAGAAGCGCTCGCCGCGGCGAATGCCGCTCTCGGCCGAATCGCCGAACGGCAGGCCCTGCAACCGCTGTAGAAATGCGTCGCGGTTGACCACCTGCTGCCCGGCGACCAAGGCTCGAGCCGGACCGATCACCTGCTGCAGGCGCCGGTCGTTATCCGGATGGGTGTCGAAAAGGCCGTGGTAGCTGCCGACCGGCTGCTGCTCACCGCGCGCCGCGGCCTGGTCGCGGGCGAAGTCCTCCTGCAGCTTGAGCACCTTGACCACCTCGATCATCGCCTGCGGGTCATAACCACCGCGGGCGAGGTATTGGGCACCCAGGCCGTCGGCCTCCAGTTCCATGTCACGGCCATAACCGCGTACCACGGCATTACCCAACACCCCGGTCACGTCGGCGGCGGCGCCCACACCGGTGCCCATGGCCACCGCCTGGCCGAGAAGGCCCCAGGCGGTCGACTGGCTTTGCTGGCGCACGCCGTGGCGGGCGGTCACGTGGCCGACTTCGTGACCAAGCACGGCCGCCAGTTCGGCCTCGGAACTCAGGTAAGCCATCAGCCCACGATGGATATAGATGTAGCCGCCCGGAAGGGCGAAGGCATTGATATCCGGGCTGTCGATCACGGTGAAGTGGTAATCCAGCTGACCGCGATGACTGTGCCGCGCGACGCGCTCACCGACTTGCTGCACATAGGCCTGCAGGGCTTCATCGGGGTAGCGCGGGTATTGCTTGAGTATCTGCTGATGGGCATCACGACCGATGGACAGCTCCTGGGCCTCGCTCATCATCACGAAGTCGGTGCGCCCGGTAGCCGGATTCACCGCGCAGCCTGCCAGGGTCGCCAGCATCAGAACCACCAGAAACAACTTCATCGCAGCACCTCCAGCATGGCGCCATGGGTCAGGGGCAACATCCAGCGCGCCTGGCCAACCCTGAGTCCACCGCCGCGGGAGCGGTCGATCATCCAGCCCCGCGCCTCGATCCGCTTGCCTTGCAGATCGCGCAGATCCGCTGCGGCGAAGGTATCCAGCACCTGCGGCGCAATGCGCAGCACCACCGAATTACCCAGCTCGATCCAGACGCCGCCACGATTGCGCTCGACGCGCTGCACCTGCCCTTCGAGCAGCACGAAACCACTGCTGCGTACCGCGCGGGCCGGCAATGGTCGCAATTGCGCCCAGAGCCCGGCCCGGGCGCCACGCGCCTGACGCTCGGCCTCGCGATGACAGGCGACCAGCGCCACATTCGGTGCGATTGCGACCAACTGCCCAAGCCCTTCGGAGAGCAGCTGCGCCTCCAGATTGCTGCCGGCGCTGTCATAGAGATGGGCCAGAGTCCGGCCGTAGCGATCCTTTTTCTGCTCGCCCACCTGTACGCCCACCCGCCCGCCATTGGCAGCCACCAGTTCGGCAAGGCGCTTACCAGCGGCCTCGGCGAACGGCTCGGCCGGCCGGCCCTTGCGCGCCAGCTCGGGGGCATTGAGGCCGATCAGGCGGACGTTGCGGCCGTCGGCCAGGCGCACCGTATCGCCATCGACCACACGCTGAACCTTGGCCAGAGGCAATTTGCCGGGCGTCGGGCACAGCGCGTGGGCAGGCAGGCAAAAGACAGAAACGAAAAAGGCGCCCACCAGGGACGCCTTTTTCAATGATGCGAAAACAGCCATGTGGGCCTCTTTCGCTGCTCGGTCGCTTACTTGGCGCCGAACACACCGAAGCGCTGCTTGAAGCGATCGATACGGCCGCCGGTGTCCAGCACCTTCTGCTTGCCGGTGTAGAACGGGTGGCACTCGGAGCAGACGTCCAGGCTCAGCGGCTTGCCCAGCGTGGAGCGGGTCTTGATGACGTTACCGCAGCTGCAGGTGGCGTCGATGGCGACGTATTCCGGATGGATATCGGCTTTCATGATTCTTCCTCAGGTTTTGTGCCGCCACCCGACACTATTGTCAGGTACCGCACTTAGGTTGGCCGCGGATCATACCAGAGCCGGCCCATGATGCAACCAACTCGCTGTTACCGGCCGTCGCACATGGCCTGTTACTATTGCGCCTCGCCTGCCTGGAGCCTCTGCGTGCCCGACGTCATCCTGCGACTCGCCCTGCCCTCGCCATTGCGCCGGCTGTTTGACTACCTCGCTCCGCCCGGCGTATCGGCCCGCGACCTGCAGCCCGGCGCACGGTTGCGCGTACCCTTTGGCCGCCGCGAGATGATCGGCGTGCTGATCGAGGTCAGCGATCACAGCGACGTACCGGCCGACAAGCTCAAGCCCGCGCTGCAGCTGCTCGATCTGCAGCCCCCGGTGCCGCCTGCGCTGATGCGCCTGTGCCAATGGACCGCCCAGTATTACCAGCACAGCCTGGGCGATACCCTGAGCTGGGCGCTGCCGGTGCTGCTGCGCCAGGGCGAAGCCGCCGAAGCGCGCCAGGAGCGTTTCTGGCTGATCGCCAAGGACGCCCACCTGGATGATCCGCGCCTGGCCCGCGCGCCACGCCAACGCGAAGCCCTGAAGACCATCGCCCAACACCCTCACGGCGTCGCCCACCAACTGCTCAGCCAGCTGCAGATAAACCGCGACAGCCTGCAGTTGCTGCAGGAGAAGGGCCTGGTACGCGTCGAAGTACGCCGCCTGAGCAGCCCGGAGCGCCACGCCAACTGGCTGGCCCAGCCCGAGTTGCCACTCAATGCCGAGCAACGCGCCGCGGCCGAGGCGGTGCGCGCCGGCTTGGATGGCTTCAACGCCTTTCTGCTGGCCGGCGTGACCGGCAGCGGCAAGACCGAGGTCTATCTGCAGCTGATCCGCGAAACCCTGGAAGCCGGCAAGCAAGCCTTGGTGCTGATTCCCGAGATCAACCTGGGGCCACAGACCCTGGCGCGCTTCGAGCGCCGCTTCAACGCCCGCATCGCCCTGCTGCACTCGGCGGTCAACGACCGCGAGCGCCTGGACGCCTGGCTGGCGGCACGCGACGGCGAGGCCGACATCATCATCGGCACCCGCTCGGCGCTGTTCACGCCCATGAAGCGCCCTGGGCTGATCATCATCGACGAGGAGCACGACGCCTCCTACAAGCAGCAGGAAGGCCTGCGCTATCACGCCCGCGACCTGGCCGTGGTGCGCGCCCATCAGGAAAACGTGCCGATCGTGCTCGGCTCGGCCACGCCCTCGCTGGAAAGCCTGCACAATGCCCACAGCGGCCGCTACGCCCTGCTGCGCATGAACCAGCGCGCCGGCGGCGCCCAGCCACCACGCTTCCTGCGCCTGGACATCAAGAGCCGCCCGCTCGACGCCGGCATGTCGCCGCCACTGCAGCAGGCCATCACCCAGACTCTCGCAGCCGGCCAGCAGGTGCTGGTGTTTCTCAACCGTCGCGGCTTCGCGCCGACCCTCTTGTGCCACGAATGCGGCTGGCTGTCCGAATGCCCGCGCTGCGACGCGCGCATGACCGTGCACCAGCGCAGCCGCGAGCTGCGCTGTCACCATTGCGGCCACGCCGAGCGCCAGCCCAGCAACTGCCCGAGCTGCAACAACGTCGACCTGCGCCCGGTGGGCGCTGGCACCGAGCGCGCCGAAGAACGCCTGGAAATTCTCTTTCCGGACGTGCCGGTGCTGCGTGTCGACCGCGACAGCACCTCGCGCAAGGAGGCGATGAATACGCTGTTCAACACCGTACAGCGCGGCGAACCCTGCATCCTGGTCGGCACCCAGATGCTCGCCAAAGGTCACCACTTCCCGCGTGTCACCCTGGCGGCGATCCTCGATGCCGACGGCGGGTTGTTCTCCGCCGACTTCCGCGCCAGCGAACGCATGGCCCAGCTGATCGTCCAGGTGGCCGGCCGCGCAGGCCGCGCCGAGGAGCCGGGCAAAGTGATCATTCAAAGCCATCTGGCCGACCACCCGCTGCTCGTACAGCTGACCGAGCAAGGTTATTTCGCCTTTGCCGACCAGGCGCTGAGCGAACGCCGCGCCGCCGGCCTGCCGCCGTTCTGCCACCTGGCGCTGCTGCGTGCCGAGGCGCACAAGCCCGGCCAGGCCGAAGGCTTTCTCGACGAGGCTTGCAGCGAGGCCGAGCACCTGCTGAACGAACTGGCGCTGAGCGGCATCGAACTGCTGGGCCCGGTGCCCGCGCCCATGGAGCGCCGCGCCGGGCGCTACCGCGCGCAATTGCTGCTGCAGGGCAACGCCCGTGCACCGCTGCACAAGCTGCTGGCGCACTGGCTGCTGATCCTGGAGAGCCTGCCCAGCGGCCGCGCGGTGCGCTGGTCGCTGGATGTGGACCCGATCGATCTTTTCTAGGCCGCAGGCCACAAGCTGCAAGTCACAGGCAGATACGCTTTGCCTGAAGCCTGTGGCCTGCAACCTGCCGCTACTCCTATAATGTGCAGTTTTCGATCAAAGCCCCAAGGCAACCCGAGCCGAGTATGAAAGACAGCATTCGCCACCTGATCCAGCAAGCCCTGACCCGCCTGACCGCCGAAGGCGTGCTGCCCGACGGCCTGAGCCCGACGATCCAGGTGGAGAACACCCGGGACAAGACCCACGGTGACTTTGCCAGCAACATCGCCATGATGCTGGCAAAGCCGGCCGGCATGAAGCCCCGCGACCTGGCCCAGAAGCTGATCGACGCGCTGCCTGCCGACGCGCAGATCAGCAAGGTCGAGATCGCCGGCCCCGGCTTTCTGAATTTCTTCCAGAACAGCGACGCCCTGGCCGAGCGCCTGGAAGCGGCCCTGGCCGACGAGCGCCTCGGCGTGCGCAAGAACGGCGCGACGCAGCGCGTGGTCGTCGACCTGTCCTCGCCGAACCTGGCCAAGGAAATGCACGTCGGCCACCTGCGCTCGACCATCATCGGCGACGCCGTGGCGCGGGTGCTGGAGTTCCTTGGTGACGAGGTGATCCGCCAGAACCACGTCGGCGACTGGGGCACCCAGTTCGGCATGCTGCTGGCTTTCATGGAAGAGAATCCGGCCGCCGCGGAAAGCGAGCTGGCCGACCTTGAAGGCTTTTATCGCGCCGCCAAGAAGCGCTTCGACGAGTCCCCGGAATTCGCCGAACGGGCGCGCGCCCTGGTCGTCGAGCTGCAGGCCGGCGAGCCGCAATGCATGCGCCTGTGGAACCGCTTCAACGCCATTTCCCTGAGCCATTGCCAGAAGGCCTACGACCGCCTGGGCGTCAAACTGACCCCGGCCGACGTCAAGGGCGAAAGCGCCTATAACGCGGATCTCGCCAACGTGGTCGCCGACCTGCGCAGCAAGGGCCTGCTCACCGAGGACAACGGCGCTCAGTGCGTCTTCCTCGACGAGTACCAGAACGCCGAGGGCAACCCGCTGCCGGTGATCGTGCAGAAGGCCGGCGGCGGCTACCTGTACTCGACCACCGACCTGGCAGCCATGCGTTACCGCAGCCAGGTGCTCAAGGCCGACCGCGCACTGTACTTCGTCGACCAGCGCCAGGCCCTGCACTTCCAGATGGCTTTCGAAGTCGCCCGCCGCGCCGGTTTCGTGCACGAGGGCATGGACCTGGAGCACATGGGCTTCGGCACCATGAACGGCGCCGATGGCCGCCCGTTCAAGACCCGCGACGGCGGCACCGTGAAGCTGATCGACCTGCTCGACGAAGCCGAATCGCGTGCCTACGAGCTGGTCAAGGAGCGCAACGACCAACGTGCGGCGAAGGGTGAAACACCATTCGAAGAAGCTGAGCTACGCCAGATCGGGCGAGTTGTGGGCATCGCGTCGGTGAAGTACGCCGACCTGTCCAAGCACCGCACCAGCGACTACAGCTTCAACTTCGAACTGATGCTGAGTTTCGAGGGCAACACCGCGCCCTACCTGCTGTACGCCTACACGCGCACCGCGAGCATCTTCCGCAAGCTGGGCAAGGGCATCGAGGACATTGGCGGCCACATCGAACTTCACGCGCCCCAGGAAATCGAACTGGCCGGCAAGCTGGCGCAGTTCGGTGAAGTGCTGAGCAGTGTCGCCGACAAGGGCACGCCGCACCTGCTGTGCGCTTATCTCTACGACGTGGCCGGGCTGTTCTCCAGCTTCTACGAGCATTGCCCGGTGCTTGGCGCCGAACACGAAGGCACCCGCCAGAGCCGCCTGCGCCTCGCCGCCCTGACTCGCCGCACCCTCAAGCAAGGCCTGCAATTGCTGGGCCTGGAAACCCTGGAGCGCATGTAAGTGGCAGCCCGCAAGAAGCCAGCACCCAAGCGCGGCGCCAGCCGCTACAAGGCCCCGAGCAAGCGCCCGGTACCCGGCTGGATTTGGCTCGCCTGTGGCCTGGCCGTAGGCGTGTTCGTCACCCTGCTGCTCAACCTCAAACCGGGTGACGAGGCGGTCAAGCGCGACAAGCCACAGCCGGAGCGCGCCAGTACCACGCCCAAACCGACCCCCTCGGCCACCAGCCAGGAGCCGGGCAAGCCCAAGTACGATTTCTACACCCTGCTTCCCGAATCGGAAGTGATCGTGCCGCCCGATGCCCTGCCTACCCCACTAACACCCACGCCCGAGCAGAAGCCAGTCACCCCGGAGGAGGCGGCCAAGATCGATGCCGCCCGCGCCCAGGCCGCGCTCAATGGCGAAACCCCGCCGCCCGCACCGCCCGTGAGCAAACCAGCCGAAGCCGCTCAAGCGCCGCTGACCACGCAGTTCTTCCTGCAGGCCGGCTCGTTCCCCAGCAAGGACAAGGCCGAAAGCATGCGCGCGCAGATCATTCTGCTCGGCCAGAACGTGCGTGTGGAATCCGGCACCGTGCAGGACAAGACCTGGCACCGCGTACTGGTCGGCCCCTTCGCCAATCGCGAGCAACTGGCCAGCGCCCAGAAGACCCTGGCAGCCGGCGGGTTCGGCAACCTACTTTTACAACAGCGCCAGCTACGCTGATTCCCTTTCGCCCGCCGCCGGTTGAAAAACCGCGGCGGGCCCCCATCTGAGAGTCATCAGGGCCATTTCGCCCCGCAGCGTGGAGACTCTCCCTTGACCACCATCGTTTCAGTCCGCCGCCATGGCAAAGTCGTCATGGGTGGCGACGGCCAGGTTTCCCTCGGCAATACCGTGATGAAAGGCAACGCCAAGAAGGTTCGTCGCCTTTACCACGGCCAGGTGATCGCCGGCTTCGCCGGTGCCACCGCCGACGCCTTCACCCTGTTCGAGCGCTTCGAAGCCCAGCTCGAGAAGCACCAGGGCCATCTGGTGCGCGCCGCCGTCGAACTGGCCAAGGACTGGCGTACCGATCGTTCCCTGAGCCGCCTGGAAGCCATGCTCGCCGTAGCCAACAAGGATGCCTCGCTGATCATCACCGGCAACGGCGACGTGGTCGAACCCGAGCACGGCCTGATCGCCATGGGCTCCGGTGGTGGCTTTGCCCAGGCCGCGGCCCTGGCACTGCTGCAGAAAGGCGGCGACGAACTCGGCGCCCGCGAGATCGCCGAAACCGCGCTGAACATCGCCGGCTCGATCTGCGTGTTCACCAACCAGAACCTGACCATCGAGGAGCTGGACTCGGCCCTTTGAGGCCAGTCCGGATCGGAGCCCGCTCATGTCCATGACACCCCGCGAGATCGTTCACGAACTCAACCGCCACATCATTGGCCAGGACGACGCCAAACGCGCCGTGGCCATCGCTCTGCGCAACCGCTGGCGGCGCATGCAACTGCCGGCCGAGCTGCGCGCCGAGGTCACGCCAAAGAACATCCTGATGATCGGCCCCACCGGTGTCGGCAAGACCGAAATCGCCCGTCGCCTGGCCAAGCTGGCCAACGCGCCGTTCCTCAAGGTCGAAGCCACCAAGTTCACCGAGGTCGGCTACGTCGGCCGTGACGTCGAGTCGATCATCCGCGACCTCGCCGATGCCGCCTTGAAGATGTTGCGCGAGCAGGAAATCATCCGCGTACGTCACCGCGCCGAAGACGCCGCCGAAGACCGCATCCTCGATGCCTTGCTGCCTCCAGCACGCAGCGGCTTCGCCGAGGAAGCGGCGTCGGGCAGCGACTCGAACACCCGTCAGCTGTTCCGCAAGCGCCTGCGCGAAGGCCAGCTGGACGACAAGGAAATCGACATCGAAGTGGCTGAAAACCCGGCCGGCATCGAGATCATGACCCCGCCCGGCATGGAAGAAATGACCAGCCAGTTGCAGAACCTGTTCTCTAACATGGGTAAAGGCAAGAAGAAGAGCCGCAAGCTCAAGGTCAAGGACGCCCTGAAACTGGTGCGTGACGAGGAAGCCGGTCGCCTGGTCAACGAAGAAGAACTCAAGGCCAAGGCCCTGGAAGCCGTCGAACAGCACGGCATCGTGTTCATCGACGAGATCGACAAGGTGGCCAAGCGCGCCAATGCGGGTGGCGCTGACGTGTCCCGAGAAGGCGTGCAGCGCGACCTGCTGCCGCTGATCGAAGGCTGCACCGTGAATACCAAGCTGGGCATGGTCAAGACCGACCATATCCTGTTCATCGCCTCGGGCGCCTTCCACCTCAGCAAGCCGAGCGACCTGGTGCCGGAGCTGCAGGGCCGCCTGCCGATTCGTGTCGAGCTCAAGGCGCTGAGCCCGCAGGATTTCGAGCGTATCCTCAGCGAGCCCCACGCGTCGCTTACCGAGCAGTACGTGGCACTGCTGCAGACCGAGGGCCTAGGCGTCGAGTTCGTCGACGAGGGCATCAAGCGTATCGCCGAGATCGCCTGGCAGGTCAACGAGAAGACCGAGAACATCGGTGCTCGTCGCCTGCATACCCTGCTCGAGCGCCTGCTCGAAGAAGTATCGTTCAGCGCTGGCGATCTGGCCGGTCAACAGGGCGGCGAAACCATTCGCATCGACGCGGCTTACGTGAACAGCCACCTGGGTGAGCTGGCGCAGGACGAAGACCTGTCGCGCTACATTCTCTAGTTACGTTGTAGGCGGCAGGCGGCAGGCCAAAGCAAGGCCTGTAGCCTGTAGCCTGTAGCCTGTAGCCTGTAGCAGGAATTTCCCATGCTCATCCCCACCGCGATCAAGCTGCACAAGGTCTCGCGTATTCTGGAGCTGCACTACGGCAGCACCAGTTACCGCTTGCCTGCCGAATTCCTGCGCGTGCATTCGCCCTCCGCCGAAGTGCAGGGTCACGGCAAACCGATCCTGCAAACCGGCAAACTCAACGTCGCCCTGGTCGGTATCGAGCCGGCGGGTAACTACGCCCTCAAGCTGACCTTCGACGACGGCCACGACAGTGGGCTGTTCAGCTGGGATTATCTGCAACAACTGGCCCTGCGCCAGGATGAGCTGTGGCGTGATTACCTGGACGCCCTGGCCGCCGCCGGCCAATCGCGCGACCCCGACGAGTCGGTCGTGCGCCTGATACTCTGATACGCCATCGACCGCCGCTCCCGCCTGGCCGATCCTGCGCTAACGTCTAAACTCGGGTAACCAGAGCACTTCAGGTTCACCCGCCATCTCTGGATGCCGCAAGCGCCACTACCACTGCCAATCGCAAGCCTCGACAGGATCAGCGCCATTGCCCGCGATCAATGGCCGCCTGCCGCTGGCAAAGGGAGCGTTGTCGATGAGTGAAAAGCAGAACGATGACCTGAAATACAACCCCACCAAGAGCACCATGGGGGTCAACCCGGTCATCGGTATACGTGGCAGGGATCTGCTGAATTCCGCCCGCCTGGTAATGACCCAGGCCATTCGCCAGCCGCTGCACAGCGCCCGGCACGTCGCCCACTTGGGGCTGGAAATGAAGAACGTGCTGCTCGGCCAGTCCAGGTTGCAGCCGAGGACAACGACCGCCGCTTCAGCGACCCGGCCTGGAGCCAGAACCCGCTCTACCGCCGCTACCTGCAAACCTACCTGGCCTGGCGCAAGGAGTTGCACGACTGGGTCGAGCACAGCTCGCTGTCCGAGCAGGACGTCAGCCGCGGCCATTTCATCATCAACCTGATGACCGAGGCGATGGCGCCGAGCAACAGCCTGGCCAACCCGGCGGCGCTCAAGCGCATCTTCGACACTGGCGGCAAGAGCGTGCTCGACGGTCTGTCGCACATGGCCAAGGATCTGCTGAACAACGGCGGCATGCCCAGCCAGGTGGACATGAAAGCCTTCGAGGTGGGCCGCAGCGTCGCTACCACCGAAGGCGCCGTGGTGTTTCGCAACGAGGTGCTGGAGCTGATCCAGTACACCCCGGTCACCGAGCAGGTATTCAAGCGCCCGCTGCTGGTGGTGCCCCCGCAGATCAACAAGTACTACGTATTCGACCTGTCCCCGGAAAAGAGCCTGGCACGCTTTCTGTTGCGCAGCCAGGTGCAGACCTTCATCGTCAGCTGGCGCAACCCGACCAAGGCCCAGCGCGAATGGGGCCTGTCGACCTATATCGAAGCGCTCAAGGAAGCCGTCGAGGTGGTTTGCGCGATCACCGGCAGCAGCGATGTCAACGTGCTGGGCGCCTGCTCCGGCGGCGCGACCACCGCCTCGTTGCTCGGTCACTACGCAGCCATCGACGAACAGAAGGTGCACGCCCAGACGCTGCTGGTCAGCGTGCTGGACACTCAACTGGACAGCCAATACGCGCTGTTCGCCGACGAGCAGACCCTGGAAGCGGCCAAGCGCCGCTCCTACCAGGCCGGCGTACTGGAAGGCAGCGACATGGCCAAGGTGTTCGCCTGGATGCGCCCCAACGACCTGATCTGGAATTACTGGGTCAACAACTACCTGCTCGGCAACGAGCCGCCGGTGTTCGACATCCTCTACTGGAACAACGACACCACCCGCCTGCCCGCTGCCCTGCACGGCGAATTCATCGAGATGTTCCAGACCAACCCGCTGACCCGCGCCGGCGCGCTGGAAGTCTGCGGTACACCCATCGACCTCAGGCAGGTTACCTGCGACCACTACGTGGTGGCCGGCAGCAACGACCACATCACGCCCTGGACGTCCTGCTACAAGTCGGCGCGCCTGTTCGGCGGGCAGTGCGAGTTCGTGCTGTCCAGCAGCGGGCACATCCAGAGCATCCTCAACCCGCCGGGCAACCCCAAGGCGCGCTACATGACCAACCCCGAGATGCCGGCCGACCCGAAGGCCTGGCAGGAGGACGCCACCAAGCACGCCGATTCCTGGTGGCTGCACTGGCAGAAATGGCTGACCGCGCGCTCCGGGGAGAGCAAGAAGGCGCCCGCCAAGCTGGGCAACAAGCGCTACCCGGCAGCCCAGGCGGCGCCGGGCACCTACGTGCACGAGCGCTAAGCGCGCGACGACCACCGACAGGGGCGCCACATGTCATCAGCCTTCGTGTTTCGCACCATCGTCCTGGATCAACAGACGATCCGCACCGCCGTACGCCCCGGCAGCCCGGACAAGGTGCCGCTGCTGATCTTCAACGGCATCGGCGCCAACCTGGAACTGGTGATGCCGTTCGTCAACGCTCTGGACAAGGATCAGGAAATTATCGCTTTCGATGTGCCGGGCGTCGGCGGCTCCTCCACGCCGAGCATCCCCTATCGCTTTCCCGGCCTGGCCAAGCTGGCGGCGCGCATGCTCGATTACCTCGACTACGGCCAGGTCAACGCCATCGGCGTGTCCTGGGGCGGCGCCCTGGCGCAGCAGTTCGCCCGTGATTACCCCGAGCGTTGCAAGAAGCTGGTGCTGGCCGCGACCTCGGCAGGCGCGGTGATGATTCCGGGCAAGCCCAAGGTACTTTGGCGCATGGCCAGCCCGCGCCGTTACCTGCAACCCTCCTACGGCGTGCATATCGCCGCCGACATCTACGGCGGGGCCTTTCGCCGTGATCCCAAGCTCGCCCTGTCTCACGTCAGCAAGGTGCGCTCGGGCGGCAAGCTCGGCTACTACTGGCAGCTGTTCGCCGGCATGGGCTGGACGAGCATCCACTGGCTGCACAAGATCCGCCAGCCGACCCTGGTGCTGGCCGGCGACGACGACCCGATCATCCCGCTGCTCAACATGCGCCTGCTGGCCTGGCGCATCCCCAACTCCGAATTGCACGTGATCGACGACGGCCACCTGTTCCTGGTAACCCGTGCCGAGGTGGTGGCGCCCATCATCATGAAGTTCCTCGCCGAAGAGCGGCAGCCGGCGGTCATGCATCCGCACAACGTGACGGCGAGCCGTGGACAACCGTGACGGCCAGACACATGGCAATGAGTGAGGACGCACCGAACCGATGAAGACCCGCGAGCGCATTCTCAACGCCACACTGGCGCTGTTCAACGAACGCGGGGAACCCAACGTCTCGACCCTGGAAATCGCCAACAGCCTGGACATCAGCCCGGGCAATCTCTACTACCATTTCCATGGCAAGGAGCCGTTGACCCTGGTGCTCTTCGAGCAGTTCCAGGCGACCCTGGCACCACTGCTCACACCGCCCGACAACGCCGAACTCGACGCTCAGGACTACTGGCTGTTCCTGCACCTGATCGCCGAAGGCATGTCGGCGTACCGCTTCCTGTTCCAGGACCTTTCCAACCTCAGCGGGCGCCTGCCCAAGCTGGCCACCGGCATGCGCCACTGGCTCGCCAGGCTGCGACATACGCTCACGGCTCTACTGGCGAACCTGAAGGGCCGGCGGGTACTGATCAGCGAGGACAACGTGTTGCAGCAACTGGTCGAGCAAATCGTGCTGACCCTGCTGTTCGCCCAGGATTACCAGCGCATCGTCGCCCAGCCGGCCGACAGCCGCCTGGTGGTCTACCACGTGATGATGCTGGTCGCCCCGCACCTGCAGGATGAAGCACGCCACACAACAGAACTGTTGGCCCACAGTTACCTGCACGAAAATGCCGGCTGAAAATAAAAACGCCCGATACGGGATCGGGCGTTCTCCAGGCGACTTACCGACTCACGATTGCGTGCCGGAAGAGGTCGAAGGGGCCTCGGCCGGCGTCGTCGAGGCCGCTGGCGTGGCTACCTGTGCCGCCGCTGCCTTTGCCGTAGTTGCCCTGCGGGCTGCTGGCTTCTTCGCCGCTGGTTTACTGACGGCTTTGGCAGCCGGCTTGGCAGCTGGTTTAGCTGCGGCTTTTGCCGGGGCTTTCGCGGTGGAGGCTGGCTTACTCGCCGCCTTGCTCGCCGGCGTCTTCTTGGCTGCTGCCGGTTTAGCCGTAGCGGGCTTGGCGGCTGGCTTCGCTGCTGCCGTGCTGGCTGCCTTGTTGACCGGCGCCTTGCTCGCGGCCGCCGACTTGGTAGCGGCCTTTTTCGCCGCTGGCTTGGCGGTCGGTTTGCTGGACGCGCCCGTTAGCGTCTCCAGTTGCCGGGTCAGCAGATCGACCTTGTCATTGAGCGACTTGACCTCGTTGCGACTGGGCACGCCCAGCCGCGAGATCGCATTGTTGAGACGCTTGTCGAACGCTTCCTCGAGTTCGCTCCACTTGCCGATCGCCCTGCCCTTCACCTCGTCGACACGCGAGCGCGCACTGCTGACGGACGAATCGACCGACGACTTCACCGCATCGGCCTGCTTATCGACGTTGCTCTTGGCGGCCTTCTCGGCCTTTTCGCCATCCTTGACCAGCGTGTCGAACAGCTTGGTGCCGTCCTTGCTGACCTTGGAGTAAGCGCCCAGGCCTGCCAACCAGATCTGCCGCGAGTACTTTTCAACCTCGCCGATCCACGAGCTGGTCTGTTTCTCGGTTTTCTTTTTGACAGCCATCCTGCTCTCCTTATTGAGTACGCGCGACACGCTCGAGCAACGCGCTCAGCTCATCCAGCTTAGCAGACAGGGCTTCGATATCCTGTCGGGCGGGAATACCAAGACGGTTCAGTGCGCCAGCCACGCGTGAATCGAAGGCCCGCTCGATCTTTTCGATGCGCGCGGCGACCTGGTTCTTCACAACGGACACTCTGCTTCTGGCTTCGTCGATCTGGCCATTGGCCGCCTCGACTTGTTCATTGACCTGTTTCCTGCCGCGCTGTTCCGCTTGCTCCCCCAGGTTCACCAGCGTCTGGAAATATTCCAGGCCTTCCTGGCCAACCTTGGCATAAGCACCCAGGCCGGCGAGCCACAACTTTCTGATTCGCGACGGTTGATCGCCCAGGGCAGAGCGGCGAGCGGAGATGAGCGGTTGCCTGCTGACGGTAACGTTCGACATGGTGCACCTCACAGTGGGTTGGCAGATGGCCTGCACGACACAGGCTTACCAGACACCGTAAAGGGCAAAACTAGAAAGCGCATACTAATCGGCGCAGGGATCGCGCGAGCATGCGGACATCGAAGGGCGTGCGGGTCAAGCCTGCGAGCGCGAGGCTCGCAGGCTCAAGAGCCAATCAGTTGCTGGCTGGCGGCGTTGCGCCGTTGGCAGCATTGGTGGCAGGCGCGGATGCAGCTGGCTCGCTCGCCGGTGCAGCGGCAGCCTTGCTGGCTTCAGGCTTGGCTACCGGCTTTGCAGCCGTGGCTTTGGCAGCAGGCTTGGCCGCGGCTTTGGCAGTTGCCGGTTTGGCGGCAGCCTTGGTCGCCGACTTGGCAGCAGCCGGTTTCGCCGCAGCCTGGGTGGCAGGCTTCGCGGCCGCTTTGGCGGCTGGCTTGGCAGCCGGTTTAGCTGCGGGCTTGACTGCAGGCTTGGCTGCGGCCGACTTGGCAGTGGCCTGGCTAGCGGGCTTGGTAGCCGGCTTCGCAACGGCCTTGGCCGCTGGCTTGGCAGCGGTGGGTTTCGCAGCCGCTTTGGCAGCGGACTTGGCTACCGTTGGCTTGGCCGCAGCGTTGCTAGCTGCAGATTTGGCAGCTGGCTTGGCACTGGCCGGTTTCGCGGCGGCTTGAGCAGCGGGTTTGGTAACAGGCTTAGCGGCTGCCTTGGGAGCCGGCTTGGCTGCGGCCTTGGCCACCGGTTTGGCAGCAGCGCGGGCCGCTGGTTTCACTGCGGCTTTGACCACCGCTTTGCTGGCAGCAGGTTTTGCAGCAGCCTTGGCAGCCGGTTTGACGGCAGCCTTGGCGGCTGGCTTGGCAACCGCTGGCTTGGCTGCAGCCTTGCTGGCAGCCGGCTTGGCCTGGGCCTTGTCACGGCTGGTCAGAGCCTTGCCGGCAGCCTCACGCACCTTGCCGACGCCCTGGGCCAGTTTCAGGCTTTCCTGGGCATCACGCTTGAGCTGCACGATGTACTGGCGGGTTTCGGTCTGGCGGGCCTGCAGCGCATCAAGCGCGCCCTCCAGCTCATCCACTGCGGCCTTGGCCTTGGACTGCGCCTTGGCCTTGCCATCGGCGACTGCCGATTGCAGCTTGCCACGGGCCTTGTGCAGCTTTTCCTGCGCACTACCGCGCTGCTTTTCCAGTTTGGCGAGAATCTTTTCAGCGTCTACCAGCGCTTGCGAGCAGGCATTCTCGAGGTGCTCGAGCAAGCTTCCGGACAGTTGCTGCAGCAGATGCAAAGGGGTGGTGACCGATTTCTTCTTCAGGTTTTTTGTGGCCGGCATGACGCGCCTCCAGGCGGATGGGATAAAGCCATACATAGGTGGGTGAAATTTGCGCCCGCCAGAGGCGCTTTGCAAGCACCTGCATATGCTTGGCGGGGGCCTGAAACGACGACGCCGCGGTTGATCGCGGCGTCGTGGCTCATACAGCGGCGGCGGTGGCCTGCTGTTTATGGGCGGTGTGCAGAACCTCGATCAGGCAGTCCTCGAGTTCGAAGCGCTCGTGCAGCATCTGCCCCAGGCGCTTGAGCTCGGCGCTCACCGAGTCGACATCGCCACAATCGCCTTCATCACAACGATCGTTGAAGGCCAGGGCCGCTTCGGTGATCACCTCGATACGCGAATAAATCTGCTTGGCCAGCTCAAGGCCACGCTGATCGCCAAACGCCCGGGCCTCTTCGGTGAGCTGCTGGTAAACCTCGAAATGGCCGGCGGAGACGTAGTCGACGAGGTATTCGCAGAAGCGCTGCATAACCGCCTTGTCGCTGACGTCGTCGATGGCCGCATAGGCCTTGATCAGTTCGGCACGTTCCTGCAGCCAACGGTCGATCATCAGGTGTACGCCGCCCCACCGCTCCTGCGCATTCTGGCAACTTTCGAGCATGGTGATCCGCTCCCTTATGAGTTAAGTCCTGTAGGCATCCGGGCTCAGATCATCGTTCAACCTGTCTTCGCCGGGAATCGGAAGTTGGCTGGTCACCTGGCAGTATCCCACTGGCCGGAAGTCGCTGCGGCCCATGGAGGGCAGCGACGGCAACGCACCACGAGTCGATCCTTGAACGTGCAGCCGAGTCCGGACACTAGCATGATTCTGTTTGCAGTCCGACCTCTCATTTCGTCTGAGGTTATGCCTGCTCTGATCACCCTTCAAGGGGGCAACGCGTCGCCGGCCTAGAGCCGGCGCAAACGGATGCAGCTCAGCCCAGCGGCGGCGTGCGCGCAGGCTCAACGGGAGTGGCTACGACTGCCCGGCCACTCAGGCGACGGTCGAGCAGACCCAGGCCTTCCTGAAACAAGCGGTTACTGCGTTCCACTTCGCCCAGTTGCGCCAGCAGGCGCGCCAACTCCGCGCAGGTTTCAGGGTGGCGCTCGAGCGTCAGGCTGGCCTCGAAGTAATCTCGGGCCTTGCCCCATAGCTGGTTGTGCAGGCTCAGACGGCCCAGGGTGAGCAACAGCCCGGCATCATCGGGATGCTGCTTGAGCCAGCCTTCGGCAGCCTGCAATTGTTTGGCTGGATGACGGCCACGCAGCAGACCGTAAAGGCGCGCCAGGCGGCTGTCGTACTCGCGGTTCAAAGCCTTGTTGAGCAGCTCCTCGGCGCCTGGCTCGGCACCCAGTGCACGCAGACGATCGGCATACACCGCCAGCAGCTCGGGCTCGCCACGCAGGTTGGGAGACAGGCGCTCCCAGGCCTGGGCCAACGACGGCAGCGCGCCGTCGCCCGCTTCATTGAAATCCAGACCGAGCAGGTATTCACGCCAGGCGCGTCGCTCCAGCGCCATCAGCTCGGCCGGCGCCATGGCCTTTTCCTTGCGCAGCACCGGTAGCAGCTTGAGCAGCGCCTGCCAGTCACCACGGGTCACGTAGAGCTGCTGCAGCTGGCGCAGCACCTGCGGGTTATGCGGATGGCGTTCGTGCATCACCTGCAGGGTTTGTTGGGCGTCGTCGGTTTCACCACGCGCCAGCTGCAGCTCGGCGTGGGTCAGGGCGATCGCCAGTTCGGCGTTGGGCTGGCGCTGCAGCGCCTCCTCGAGCAGGGCATCGCTTTGCTGATAGTGTTCGAGGTTATGAGCGGCACGGGCGGCGCCCAGGTAATGGATCAGGGGCCGCGGCTCGTTGCGCGCGATGCGGCTCAAGTGCGTCTGCGCCTTGCGCCAGCGCCCCTCGATCAGCTCCTGAAAGCCGTGTTCGGAGGCACTGCGCACCCGGCGCTCGCGGTGCAGGCTTGACCAGGGGTTGATCAGCCCGACCGAGGTGAGTAGTGCGCGAGCCAGCAGGCGCATCAACCACAGCGCCAGGCAGACCGCCACGATCAGCAGCACGAACGCCCACAGGGTCGACTCGTAACGGAACCCCTTGTAGGCGAACAGCACATAGCCCTGATGTTCGGAGATGGCCAGGCCCAGCAGCGCCAGCCCGCCGATCACCAGTACGGTGAGCAACAGCAGGTAACCGCGCTTCATGGGCGCTCCTCCGCGCTGTCCTCGCCGGGTGCATCCTTGAGCCGTTCGCGCGCTGACTGCTTGTGCTCGATATAGGCCTGCACGGCGTTGAGTGATTCGCCGAGTTCGGGCGCCTTGATCTCGATAGGCTGGTCGACCAGTTCGCCGACGCGGGTGCGCAGGGCGCGGCTGTCGGGGTTGTCACGATTGAAGTTGGCGTCCAGCACCTCAGCCGCCTGCTGCAGTGCCTGCCGATAGACCTGGGTCTGGCCATGCAGTGCAGCCCATTGTGCCTGCTCGAGCGCCAGGCTCAGGGCAAGGCGCACTTGCGTCAGGCTCTGCCCGGCCAGTAGCGGACGCACGTTCTGATCGGCGTTGAAATCGAGACGGAAATACTGGGAGAGCTTGTGCAGGCTCTGCCCCCACCAGGTGCCCGGCTCACTTTCGGCCGCCAGCTCGCCAAGCACGCCACCGTCAGCGACGAACTTGGGATTCAGCGAGTTGAGCTGCGAAGCCTGCTCACGCAGCGCGCCGAGCTGCAGGAACAGGCCGGTGCGATCGGGGTTGTCGGTGGCGCGCAAGGCTTCCAGGCTCTTGGCCAGTTGCTCGCGGGCGGCAAAGGCTGCCGGATCGTCCTGGTCACGGAGAATTTCATCGGCCGCCTGAACCAGCGCAGTGGCGCTGTTGATGTCCTGCAACGCCGACAGACGCAGGCTGGCCAGGCGCAGCAGGTGCTCGGCCTCGGCCAGGCGCCAGTCCTGGCGGCTGGCACCCAGGACGGTTTCCAGGCGGCGATTGAGCAGTTGTTGGTCACCCTGCAGTTGCGCCACCAGTTGGCGACGCTCCTCGAGCGCCTGCACGCTGGGCAGTTGCTCAAAACGGCCATTCAGGCTTTCGGTGCGCTGCGTCAACGCCTGGGCCTGGCTGCGCGCCTGCTCTAGCTGAGCGGACTGCTGCTTCGCTTCGCTCTGCAACGCGCGCAATTGCCAGGCACTCCAGCCGCCGACGCCAACACCGACGGCGGCGACCAGCAAGGCCACGGCAGCAATCGCCGAGCCGCGCGCAGCCGGCTTGGCCTCGGCAGCGGCTGGGGACGATTCGGGGGCGGCCAGCACAGGCTGTTCCTGCTCTTTGGGGGGAGTCGCTTCGCTCACGTATCCATCCTTTGCTTCAAGAGTCGGGCGAAGCCTGCGCACGCAAGGCCGCCAACAACGCCGTGGTGTCGGCACCACGGCAATCCACAACATCAACCGCACCCAGCTCGCGGGCCATTTCGGCGACGCGCGGGCTGGGCACGAACAAGGGTAGCTGCGCCAGCGTGGGCCAGTCATCCGCCGCCAGTTGCTGCAGATGCGTCAGGCCCTGCCCACTGCTGACCACCAGGCCATTCAAGCGTTCCACCTGTATCAGTTGCTGCAGCGCACCGGCGGGGTAGGCTGGCAGTACGCGGCGGTAGACCGGCAGATAGTCCACCTCGACGCCTTGCGCCTGCAAGCGCTCGGCCAGCAGAGTGCGGCCATCCTCGCCACGGATGATCAGCACCCGCGGGAACATCGCGTTCTTGAGCGGCGCCTGCAGCTCGGGCAGATCCAGCAGGGCCTCGCTGTCGTCGCCGTGTTTCGGCCAGAACACCGTCAGGCCATAGTCAGCAAGAATCTGTCCGGTGCCGGCGCCGACGCTGAACCAGGGCTGCTCGGCGAGCGGCTGTGGCCAGTAGCGATCGAGCAGCTCGAGGCCGAAGCGGGCCGCAGGTTTACTCACCACGATCACTGCCGTGTAGCGGTGC
The DNA here is from genome assembly GCF_001945395.1 of Pseudomonas sp. PA15(2017). Classification (GTDB taxonomy): domain Bacteria; phylum Pseudomonadota; class Gammaproteobacteria; order Pseudomonadales; family Pseudomonadaceae; genus Aquipseudomonas. The sequence continues at coordinate 96,582 of NZ_MSXV01000011.1, forward strand.
AGGTCACAGATGGTCGCGCCGTGCTGGGGCGTTTCCAGCAGTTGCTCGATGCCCAGCAGGGGCAGGCAGGCGCCGTGGATGCCTTTGCCGGCGAGCATCTGGGCCAGCGCCTGGCACTCCTGCTCGGGGCGGGTCAGCAGCAGGCGCCAGGCACTCACTCGGCAATGGCCTCGCTGTAGATGGCTTTGAGGATTTCACCCGCGCCCTGGGCCAGCAGTGTTTCGGCGACGTCGATGCCGAGGCGCTCGGCGTCCTCAGCCGAACCGCGTTGTTCGGCGCGCAACAGGCGGCTGCCATCCGGCTCACCGACAAGGCCACGCAGCCACAGCTGCTCGCCCTCGAGAATGGCGTAGCAGGCAATCGGCACCTGGCAGCCGCCGTTGAGGCGTTTGTTCATGGCGCGCTCGGCCGTCACGCGCAATGCGGTCTCGGTGTGGTTGAGCGGCACCAGCAGTTGCTGCAGCTCGGCATCGCCAACCCGGCATTCGATGCCGACGGCGCCCTGGCCGCCAGCCGGCAGGCTGTGCTCGACACCGATGGAGGCGCGGATACGATCTTCGAAACCGAGACGAATCAGGCCCGCGGCAGCCAGGATGATGGCGTCGTATTCACCGGCATCCAGTTTGGCCAGACGGGTGTTGACGTTGCCACGCAGGAAATGGATTTTCAGGTCGGGCCGGCGCGCCAGCAGCTGAGCCTGGCGACGCAGGCTGGAGGTGCCGACCACGCTGCCGGCCGGCAACACGTCGAGGCTATCGTAGGTATTGGAGACGAACGCATCACGCGGGTCTTCACGCTCGCAGATGCAGAACAGGCCCAGGCCTTCGGGGAAATCCATCGGCACGTCTTTCATCGAGTGGACGGCGATGTCAGCCTGGTCGTCCAGCAACGCGGTTTCCAGCTCCTTGACGAACAGGCCCTTGCCACCGATCTTGGCCAGCGGTGCATCGAGCAGCTTGTCGCCACGGCTGACCATCGGCACCAGGCTCACCCGCAAGCCTGGGTGGGCCTGTTCGAGGCGGGCCTTGACGTATTCGGCCTGCCACAGGGCCAGGGCACTCTTGCGGGTGGCGATGCGAATTTCGCGGGGCATTTGCACGTTCCAGAAAACCAGTTGCCGCGGATGATAACAGGCTCGCAGGCCGCCGGCCCGAAGCCGGCTGCGACGCGGCAACGGACTTGCTAGATCTGGTTCATCAGCTTGCGCACACCCGCGACATGACGGCGGCTGACTACCAGCGCGTCACCATTGAGCCCCTTGAGGAAGAGCTGGAAGTGGCCCAGCGGAGTGCGCTGCAGGCGCTCGATACGTTCGCGCGCCACCAGGGCGTTGCGATGGATGCGCACGAAACGATCACCGAATTCGTCTTCGAGCGCCTTGAGCGGCTCGTCGAGCAGTACTTCACCACCGTCATGACGCAGCGTCACGTACTTGTGATCGGCGATGAAATAGATCACATCGTCCAGGGGAATGAGTTCGATACCTTTGCGAGTCCGCGCACTGATATGGCTGCGCGGGCCGACCCCGCTTTCGGCGGCAGGACGGGTCAGCGCGGCCAGTTGCACACGGTTGAGGCGCTCGGCTTTCTTCAGTGCATCTTCAAGGTGCTCAGGACGCACGGGCTTGACCAGATAGCCCACCGCACTGACCTGAAAGGCCTCCACGGCAAACTCATCATGGGCGGTGCAGAAGATCACCGCCGGCGGCGCTTCGCGCTCGCAAAGTCTGGCGGCGGCCTGCAGGCCGTCGAGGCCCGGCATGCGGATGTCGAGCAGCACTACGTCGGGCTTGAGGCTCTCCACAAGCGCCAACGCCTCTTCGCCATTGCTCGCAGAGGGCTCGACCACACGATAGCCATCGAGCGCGGCCACCATTCGGCTCAGGCGCTCACGGGCAAGGGGTTCGTCATCAACGATCAAGACATTCATAATGATCTGGCTTCCTGCATGGGTCTTGCACATGGATAGCGGAGACGGGTGTAGTGAAGGCCATCGCGGCGTTCCACACTCAGATTGGCCTGCGAGCCGAAAAGTGCCGCAAGCCGCGCATCGATATTGGCCAGCGCCTGGTGCGTGCCGCGCGAGACCATGGGTGCGCCGCCCTCCTCATAGGGATTGCAGACGCTGAGATGGAATACACCATCGTTGTATGTGGCTGATATCTGCACCAGTCCCCCCTCGATACGTGGCTGGATTCCATAGATCAGAGCGTTCTCCAGCAGCGGCTGAAGGGTCAGCTGGGGAATCGGCAGGTCAGCGGGAACATCGTCGACATCCCACTGCAACTGTAGTCGTTCACCAAGCCGATATTGCTCGATCGACAGGTACCGCCGTGCCAGTTCCAGTTCCTCGCTCCAACTGACGAGGCTACCGGGCTTGGCCAGGCTTGCCCGGAACAGGTCGGAAAGATCCAGCACCGCCTGTTCCGCCCTGGCAGAATCTGTGACAACCAGGCTCGCGATGCTGTTCAAACTGTTGAACAGGAAGTGCGGGCGGATACGCGCCTGCAGCGATTCGATGCGCGCGCGCAGCTCGGCCTGCTCCTGACGCCGCCACTGGCTCTGCAGATAGAAATAGCGCAGCAACAAGGCCGACATGATCAGGCTGATCAGCGCATGGCGCAGGTACAGGTTGACCTCGCCGTCGTGGGGCAGCGGCCCGCCCAGATCGTAGTAATCGGCCACCGCCGTGCAGCCCAGCGTCAGCCCGACCACCAGGGCGCAGCAGGCCGCCCCCGCCCACATCGCGCGCAACCTGGCGAGCAGCGGCCGCAGCCGGCACAGCAGCGCCGAGGACAGCAGCACGATCCACTGCACGAACAGCGAGGTCAGCGCCAGGCGCACCCAGTCGAAACCGGGCAACATCGGTTCGGCGAGCACCAGTACCAGCACCAGTAATTCGGCGAGCAGCACGGTGCTGAGCAGCGCTTCGGGCTGGCACAGTTCGGGCACGAAGAAATCGTTCGGCGCCTGGGGGGGCGAGGTCTTGCGTTTATCGTTCATCACGGCAGTGTCGGCGGGCGCTGCGCAACGGGCAAGAGAGGCCAGCGCAGGCGAGCGAAATAAGCCGCGTAAACCCATGGCGAAGGGATGAAACTGTGACCCAGGCGACACTCGCACCGGCCACTGCGCGGGGTGCCGGGTCTGTTATCATCGGTACACTTTTCCGCCATGACGGGCAGCCTTGATCCGTCCGAACACGCCTACAGCCGAGCCACACTCATGAGCCAAGAAAAAACCAATCAGTCCTGGGGCGGTCGCTTCAGCGAGCCCGTCGACGCCTTCGTCGCCCGCTTCACCGCCTCGGTGGAATTCGACAAGCGCCTGTACCGTCACGACATCATGGGTTCCATCGCCCACGCCACCATGCTGGCCAAGGTCGGCGTGCTGACCGACGCCGAACGCGATGCGATCATCGATGGCCTCGAGCAAATCCAGGGCGAGATCGAAGCTGGCAGCTTCGACTGGCGCGTCGACCTGGAAGACGTGCACATGAACATCGAAGCACGCCTGACCGACCGCATCGGCGTGACCGGCAAGAAGCTGCATACCGGCCGCTCGCGCAACGATCAGGTGGCCACCGACATCCGTCTGTGGCTGCGTGACGAGATCGACCTGATCCTGGCCGAAATCACCCGCCTGCAGCAGGGCCTGCTGGAACAGGCCGAGCGCGAAGCCGAGACCATCATGCCCGGCTTCACCCACCTGCAGACTGCCCAGCCGGTGACCTTCGGCCACCATCTGCTGGCCTGGTTCGAAATGCTTTCGCGTGACCACGAGCGCCTGGTCGACTGTCGCAAGCGCACCAACCGCATGCCGTTGGGTAGCGCTGCACTGGCCGGCACCACCTACCCGATCCAGCGCGAGATCACCGCCGAGCTGCTGGGCTTCGACGCCGTGGGCGGCAACTCCCTGGACGGTGTGTCGGATCGCGACTTCGCCATCGAATTCTGCGCCGCCGCGTCGCTGGCGATGATGCACCTGTCGCGCTTCTCCGAAGAGCTGGTGCTGTGGACCAGCGCGCAGTTCCAGTTCATCGATCTGCCGGATCGTTTCTGCACCGGCTCCTCGATCATGCCGCAGAAGAAGAACCCCGACGTGCCCGAGCTGGTACGCGGCAAGACCGGCCGCGTGTTCGGCGCTCTGACCGGCCTGTTGACCCTGATGAAAGGCCAACCGCTGGCCTACAACAAGGACAACCAGGAAGACAAGGAACCGCTGTTCGACGCCGCCGACACCCTGCGTGATTCGTTGCGCGCTTTCGCCGACATGATCCCGGCGATCAAGCCCAAGCACGCCATCATGCGTGAAGCGGCGCTGCGCGGTTTCTCCACCGCCACCGACCTGGCCGACTATCTGGTGCGCAAGGGCCTGCCGTTTCGCGACTGCCACGAAATCGTCGGCCATGCCGTGAAGTACGGCGTCGACAGCGGCAAGGACCTGGCCGAAATGAGCCTCGACGAGCTGCGCCAGTTCAGCGACCAGATCGAGCAGGACGTATTCGCCGTGCTGACTCTGGAAGGCTCGGTGAATGCTCGTAACCACATCGGCGGCACCGCACCGGCCCAGGTGCGTGCGGCGGTGGCACGCGGCCAGAACCTGCTGGCCACACGATGAGCGTTCCCGGCCGCCGGATTTCGGTGGTCGGCTGCTCCGGGGCGGGCAAGAGCACACTGTCGCGCCAACTGGCACGGCAGCTGGGCTACCGGCATATCGAGCTCGATGCGCTGTTCCATCAGCCCAACTGGCAACCGTTGCCCACCGAGCAATTCCAGCAGGCAACGCGTGACGCGCTGCACGGTGACGGCTGGATCGCCGAAGGCAACTATTCGGCGGTGCGTCCTCTGGTACGCGAGCGCTCGGACATGGTCATCTGGCTCGATCTGCCGCGCCACGAAGTCATGCGCCAGGTGATCTGGCGCACCTTGCGCCGGCTCGCGACGCGCGAGGAGCTGTGGAACGGCAATCGCGAGCGCTGGGGCAATCTCTTCAAACTCAACCCGAGCCAATCCATTCTGGCCTGGGCCTGGACGCGACACCCGGTGTACCGGCAGCGCTACAGCGAAGAAATGCGCAACGCGCCACCGTCCTGCACCTACCTGCGCCTGGACTCACGCCACGCCGTCGAGAATTTTCTGGCCAGCTTGCCGCACCGTTAAATTTCTATATCGGAAGACTTTCATGACCCTGAACATCCGCCCTGCCGTACGCGAAGACGCCGCGCTGATCCTGCGTTTCATCACTGACCTGGCCATCTACGAGAAGGCCGAGCACGAGGTGAAAACCGATGTCGCCGGCATCGAGAACAGCCTGTTCGGCGAGGGCAGCACCGCCCACGGTCTGATCGGCGAACTGAACGGCGAGCCGATCGGCTACGCCGTGTATTTCTTCAACTACTCGACCTGGCTGGGCAAGCACGGCCTGTACCTGGAAGACCTGTACGTCACCCCGCAGCAGCGCGGCGTCGGTGCCGGCAAGGCGCTGCTGCGCCACCTGGCCACGCTCGCGGTGGCCCGCGGTTGCGGCCGCTTCGAATGGTCCGTGCTGGACTGGAACACGCCCGCCATCGAGTTCTACGAATCGATCGGCGCCAGGCCGCAGAACGAGTGGATCGGCTATCGCCTGACCGGCGAAGCCCTGACGAGCTTCGCCGCTGGCTGACTCAACCGCCGAAACGCGCCTTCATGTGAGCCAGGAACGGCCCCATCAACGCGTCCTTATCGGCCGCGATGCGCTGCACGTGGGGGTTGCCTGCGAAGCGTTCGAGCAGCGCCCTGGCCTCGGGGAAATCACTCAAGAGGTCGATGGCGAACATCTTGTGAGCCACGGCGGCAGCCAGGTCGACGCTGTACAGGAGATACAGGTCGGCCAGGCTCAGGCGGTCGCCCGCCACATAGGGCGAGAAGGTGCCGAGACGCTTCAGCGAGTCGATACCGGCCAGCAGTTCTTCACGGGTCTTGGCCTGGATCGCCGGGTCGACCTGCAGACCGAAGAATGCCTGGGCATAGCAGGCACGGGCCGGCAGTTCAATGTACAGCTCGATGTGCCTGGCCAGCTCGCGTACCCGCGCCTGCTCGTAAGCATCGCTAGGTAGCAGCGATGAGCCCTGGCCCAGCGCCTCGAGGTATTCGAGGATCGCGGAAGTCTCGCTGATGTAGCCGTGCTCGCATTGCAGCACCGGCACCTTGCCGCGCGGGCTGATCGCCAGGAAGGCCTCGTCACGGGATGCGAAGACCTGCACTTCCTCGAACGGCAGACCCTTTTCCAGCAGGGCGAGCTTGACCATGTTGTAGTAGTTGCTGACGGCGAAACCATGGAGCCTGAGCATGGATACGTTTCCTCTGGTAGGCAGACCGGGCTCGGTCAGGGTTACACGCTAGCGGCATTGTCCACAGGCCGCCAGGGGCATTTTCGGACAACTGGCCGCCACCCATTACGACTGCTACCCTGCGCCCGCCCGACGTCGCCGACGATGCGTGGCGACGCCTGCGACCCGGCCTTTACCAACCCATGGACTGGAGTTTCTCCCATGAAGAATCTGTTCTTCTTCGACGCAATGCTCACCCCGAAAATCATCACGTTCGTTTACTGGCTGATGCTGCTCAGCGTGGCCGTGAGCAGCCTGACGATGATGTTCGGCGCCTACGGCAGCTTTCTCGGCGGCCTGGGCACCCTGATCGGCGGGGTGATCGGCGCACGGATCGGCTGCGAGCTGATGATCGTGCTGTTCAAGATCCACGAGAATCTGCAAAAGATCGCCAACCGTCCCTGACTTCAGGTGCAAGGCAGGCGACTCGGCTCAGCGCTGGATCGCCTGCCAGGCTGCGACGAATGCGCCGGCATTGTCAGCCACTTCGCCAACGCTCATGCCGGGCTTGTACAGCGCCGAGCCCAGCCCGAAGCCGCTGGCCCCCGCCGCTACGTAGTCGGCCATGTTCGCTGGCGTGATACCCCCCACCGGCAACAACGCGACGTCCTTGGCGAACACCGCGCGCCATGCCTTGACGATCTGCGGGCTGAACTGCTCGGCCGGGAACAACTTGAGCACATCGGCGCCTGCCTCCAGCGCGGCGAATCCCTCACTGGGCGTGGCCACGCCCGGCGCACTGAACAGCCCGGCACGCCGGCTCGCCTGGATCACCTGCGCATTGCAGTTCGGCGACACCACCAGCCGACCGCCCGCCTGCGCCACCGCCGCGACCTGCTCTGTGCTGAGCACGGTGCCGGCGCCGATCAACGCGCGATCGCCCAGCTCGGCGGCTAGCAGGGCGATGCTGTGCAGCGGCTCGGGCGAGTTCAGCGGGATCTCGATCACCCGGAAGCCGGCCTCGTGGAGCGCCAGCCCCACGGGGACGATTTCCTGGGGCGTCACGCCGCGCAGGATGGCGATCAGGGGCAGTTGCTGCAGGTACGCATCGGACATTGCAGACCCTCCTCGGGGCGTGATGGCGCCTGGGCGATGATGACCGCCAGACGCATTGTTCATGGCGATCGCCAACCCAGCTCGGCCGAGATGGCCTGGGCGCAGGTGATCACCTCTGGGCGCAAGGCCTGCAACCGAACCTCGGGCATGTAGGGCACGGCACTGGCAACGCTCAGGGCAGCGACGATCTGCCCGCCGGCTTCGCGTATGGGTGCAGCGACGCAGCGAATCCCCAGCTCGTTCTCTTCGAGATCGAAACTGAAACCACCGCTGGCGTAGTCGCACATCTGCTCGCGGAAGGTCGCCCAAGGCAGCGCATCGTCAGGCTGCGGTCGCTGCTTGTAGAGCATCAGCCACTCGCTCTCCGGCAGGTCGAGCATCAGCGACTTGCCGATGCCGGTCAGCGCCAACGGCATGCGCAGGCCGATGCGCGAGCGCATTTCCAGGCCACGGCTGCCCGGCAGTTTATCGATGTACAGCACCTCGGCGCCGTCACGCACGCCCAGGTGCACGGTGTCCTGGGTATGGCGCGCCAATCGCTCCAGGTGTGGCTGCGCGCGCTTGGCCAGCGGCATTTGCCCACGTGCCTTGTAGCCCAGCTCAATGAGCCGGGAACCGAGCTGATAGCCGCCGCTGCTGCCGCCCAGGGCGCGCAGGTAACCGGCCTGCACCAGGGCGGCGATCAGGCGATGAGTGGTACTGCGCGTACAGCCGATGGTCGCACCGATGTCGGCCAGGCTACTGGCGCCCTGGGCGACCGCATCAATGACGGCGAGACCGCGGAACAGCGCCTGGGCGCCTGCTGGCGCCTGTTTATCGTAGTGATCGGGCATGAGGTTCTCCAGACGGCCGACTGTAGCCGCGTCGAACTCAATTCTCAATATGAGAAACACACTCCCATATATCAGGACAAACTGGTGCAACGCGATTGTCGTGGTCAGCAGCCGACCGGCCTGTCTACACTGGCGCTTTATCCCGATATCTGGAACGTCCCATGAGCAGCGCCGACGAGCACGACGACGACACCTTCACCGAGAACACGCTGGTTCAGGCCATCGAGAATCAGCTGGAATCCGGCGAGCCGGCTTTCGCCCAGGCGGTGCTGAACAAGCTGACCCTGGTCGGCCACGAGCGTGAGGAAAGCGTGCAGATGATGGCCATGGTGCTGGCCCACGAAGTGGACGCCATGCTGCGCGACGACCGCCCCTTCGATGCCGAGAACTACGAGCGCCTGCTGCGCGCCCTGCCGACCTTGCCAGACGAAGCCTGACGCGCCGCGACAGCCAACCGTCTTCTTTCCTGCCCAGGGCGCTGCTATGGTTGCTCGAAGCCCCTGGGGATCAGCCTGGATGCGCGCTTCCACCCGCCTGCTCCTGCTCCTGTTGTTCGCCCTCAGCGCCATGACGCGGGCCGAGCAGGTGCTGCGCATTGGCGCCGAGGACGACTGGTATCCGTACACCGCCTACCGCGACGGCAGGATCCAGGGCCTGTCGGTGGATATCGTCGAGGCGGCCTTCGCGGCCAGCAATACGCCGGTGGAACTGGTGCCCTACCCGTATTCACGCTGCATGCGGATGACCCACGAGGGCTCTCTGGCAGCCTGTTTCAACACCGCACCGGATGAGCGCATCAGCGCCGATTATCTGATTCCCGACGAGCCGCTGTTCAGTGACGACATCCTGCTCTGGACCCGCCGCGATACGGCGCCGCCCGACGGCGAACCGCAAAATCTTGCCGGCCGCAAGGTGGCCGTGACCATCGGCTACGAATACGGCGCTCGCCTGGACAACGACCAGCAGGTGATCCGCATTCCCGTGCGACGCGACCTCAGCGGCTTTCTCATGCTGCAGCGCGGTCGGGTGGACTTCGTGGCCGCTTACCGCGGCACCGCCCAGGCGCTGTTCCGCGAGAACCCGCAATTGGAAGGACAGTTCGTGGCGTTGGAAACCCTCCACAGCCCGACGCTCTACCTGAGCTTCTCGCGGCGCGACCCGGCGGCCGCCGACCTGCTGAAGCGCTTCGACCAGGGCATGCGCAGCCTGCGCAAGGATGGTCGCTACCAGAAGATTCTCGAGCGCTGGCAGCACGCTCCGGCGAACTGTCGCCAGCTTGACTACACTTCGCCTGCGGGCCAGCCCCGCGACCCACGGCCAACGCCGTGCACGACAACAACAGGCAGGAGTCACCATGGTCTTTAACGCCGATCTGGTCGCCGAACTGGAAATTCTTTTGCTGTTCAATCTAGATAACGGCCAGGAGGGCCTGAAGATTCACCATGACGCCGCATCCTCCGCGGTCGCCGCTGCCGGGCGCCTGCACGACAAAGGTCTGATCACCCTCCCCGACGGCGGCTATCTCACCCGACTGGGCCACGAAGCTGCCGAACACGCGCAAAGCCTGCGAACCATCCTCACCACCGCCAAAGCGCTCTGACCGTTTGACCACGCCTGCCGCATGACGCGGCAGGTCCTTTCCCGACGGCCATTGCGAGCAGACACCACGCGCCTGTAGGCTTGCCTATCACCCGGCCGAGCCCGAGCATGACGCGCCACCTTCCCCTGCGACCCGATATCGATGACGGCATCGACCGCAAGGTGCTGACGCAGCTGCGCGCGCGCTTCATGCGCGTCAACCACGGTCGCCAGCAGCGCGCCATGCAAGCCCTGTCGACCCGCCAGCAACGGGTGCTGACGCTGTTGCCGCTGCTGTTTCACGTCAATCATCCGTTGCTGCCCGGCTACGTCTCGGCGCAGACGCCGGCCGGGCTGGCCGGCTTCGAACCCTCGGCCGAGCTGCTGGCCGAAGCCCAGCGCCTGACCCGCTCCTTCGCCTACAAGCCGTCGCGCGCTCCGGCGCCCACGCCCATCCATGGCCTGTTCCTGATGGGCAGCCTGGGTACCGTGGCCCAGGCCGAGCAGAGCGACATGGACCTGTGGGTCTGCCACGCCGACGATCTCGACGCGGGCGCCCGCGCAGCACTGCAACGCAAATGCGACCTGCTGAAGCGCTGGGCGGCCAGCCAGGGCGCCGAAGCGCACTTCTTCCTGATAGACCCCGAGCGCTTTCGCAGCGGCGCCCGTGAAGCACGACTGACCTCGGACGACTGCGGCACCACCCAGCATTTCCTGCTCCTCGACGAGTTCTACCGCACGGCGATCTGGCTGGGCGGGCGCATGCCGCTGTGGTGGCTGGTTCCGCCCAGCGACGAGCATCGCTACACCCATGTGACCGAAGCCTTGCTGAGCAAGCGCTTCATCCGCGCCGAGGACGTGCTCGACCTCGGCCACCTGGCCCAGGTACCGGCCGGTGAGTTTCTCGGCGCCGGCATGTGGCAGCTGTTCAAGGGCATCGAGTCGCCCTACAAATCGGCACTCAAGTTACTGCTCACCGAGGTGTACGCCAGTGAGCATCCCCAGGTGCGCTGCCTGTCGCTGCGCTTCAAGCAGTCGGTCTACGACGGTCTGCTCGACCTCGACAAGCTGGACCCCTACGTGCTGATCTACCGCCGCCTGGAGGAATACCTGCAGGCGCGCGGCGAAACCGAGCGCCTGGAACTGGTCAGGCGCTGCCTGTACCTGAAGGTGAACAAGAAGATCAGCAAGCCGCCGCGCCGCCGCGAAAAGAGCTGGCAGCGCCTGCTGCTCGAGCGGCTGACCGGCGAGTGGGGCTGGGGCGAACGCCAGCTGATCCTGCTCGACAGCCGCAGCCAATGGAAAGTCCGCCAGGTCGTCGCCGAACGCCAGGCGCTGGTCAACGAACTCAACTACAGCTATCGCTTTCTGTCGATGTTCGCGCGCAATCGCCCCAAGGGCGTGGCCGCCGATAGCCGCGACCTGGCCGTGCTGGGTCGGCGCCTGTACGCCGCCTTCGAACGCCGGGCCGGCAAGGTGGAATTCATCAACCCGGGCATCGCCCCGGAACTGGGCGAAGACACCCTGACCCTGGTGCATAACCCTACGCCCAAGGGCGAGCGCTGGGCGCTCTACAACGGCAGCCTGGGCGCCCAGGAATGGCACGATTTCGCACCATTGCGCCAGGCCCGCAGCCTGATCGAACTGCTTGCCTGGAGCCATCGCAACGGTGTGATCGACAGCGGTACGCACCTGTCGCTGTATCCGGGCGACAGCGACCTTACCGAGTTCGAACTCAGCCAGCTGCTCGGCTGCCTGGCCCAGGCCCTGCCGATGCCGCTGACCAGTGCGAGCGAGGTGGCCCTGGCGCGACCGCGCCGGCCTGTCGAGGAACTGCTGCTGGTCAACGTCGGCCTCGACCCGCTCAAGCAGCACAGCCAGATGAACGTGCACATGACCAGCGAGCGCACCGATCCGCTGGGCTATTCGGGCGTGCGTGACAACCTGGTGCTGACCCTAGACCGGATCACCCTAAACAGCTGGAACGAGTTGCTGGTCGAGCGTTACGAAGGCGCCACCGCCCTGCTCGACTGTCTGAGCGACGTGCTCAACGCACGCCCCGCTCGCGGTGAGCGCGCGGGCCCGCGTGTGTTCTGCTATTGCCGCAACCGCGCCGCGACCATCGTCGAGCGCGTCGAAGGCCTGCTGGACGAGCTGATCGACTGCCTCGACAGCGGCGAGCGGTCGCGCTACCTGCTGCAGATCGCCCGTCGCTACCACCTGCTCGACCTGTCACCCGGCAACGTCCGGCACAGCGTGCTGGAGGATATGCCCGCGCTGTTCGAGCACCTCGCCCAGGATCGCGCCGAGTACAGCGCACTGCGCCTGGACCACAATACGCTGGAAGGCGACGACCTGGCGTTGATCCTTGAAGCCGGACGCCCGGCGTGCATCCAGGTGTTCTACCGCCTGCATGAAACGGAAGGCCTGGCGCAGATCAGCGTGCTCGACGAGTGCGGCGCGCTATGGCGCAGCCAGGCGCCGTTCCATAACGAAACCAGCCTGCTCACGCCGCTGCACCGCTTCCTGCAATCGCTGCTGTACCGGCGCGGCACCGCCCAGGCCCTCGAAGGCCCGCAGCAACCGCTGGAGATCCTCTACCACCAACTGCTGCCGGCCGCCCCACTGCGTGCGCAGCGTCTGGAGCCCAGGCCGGCGCCGTTGAGCGAAGCCAGCCTGCCGTTCTATGACGTTCAGGCCATCGTCGAGCCGGGCAACGGCCAGCGTGCCTACATCAGCCTGTTCTGCAACCATCGGGAGTTTTCCGAGCTCGAACACGGTGAGCAGCTGTTCGCCAACGTGGCCCGACACATCCTCGCCCAGCGCAGCGAGCAGCAACCGTATCCGTGTTACATCACTGACCTCGATCTTTCCGCACTACTCGGCGACCGGCAGCCGTCGGTGGTTCATTACCTGCGCTACAAGGCCAGCCTCGAGGACGCGCTGAACGGCACACTGAGCGCGCCCAGACCTTATTGATAACAATTCTCATAATGAGCTAACATGCTCGCTCGCCGTAGCACGCCCGCTGTGCACGGCTTGCGGCAGTGCCAATCGTGCCTTCGACACCCAACCCCAAACTCGACCTGTACCTCACCCATCGGCTCGCCTTGGTGGACTACGCCGCCTCGCTGCTCAGTTGCCGCGCCCAGGCTGAAGATGTCGTGCAGGAAGCCTGGCTGCGCTTCAGCAGCCGCGACAGCGTCGACGCCGTGATCGAGCAGCCAGTCGGCTATCTCTACCGGATCGTCCGTAATCTGGCTTTCGACCTGAGCCGCCGCGACGCCACCGAGCGGCGCCAACCCGACGGCGATGACCTACTCGAGACGCTCTCCGACGACAAGCCGGGGCCTGAGCAACAGGCCAGCACCAGCGCCGAACTGCGTATCGTCAACGCCGCCCTGGCAGAGCTGGCACCTAGGGTGCAGCGTGCCTTCGAGATGCATCGGCTGGAAGGCCACACCCTGCAGCACATCGCCGCCGCCCTGAACATCTCCGTAGGCCTCGCCCACCAGTTGGTGCACCAGGCGTTGTGTCATTGCGCCGACCGGCTGGAGCAGGCCAATGGCTGATCTGAAAATTCGCGCGGCTGAGCCGTCCTTTGCTCGTAGGGGCACGTGTGTGCGAACCTTGCCCACCTTTCAGGACGATCCGAAACGACCATGACCGGCACCCTCACCCACACTGCACTGGACTGGCTGCTACGCATCCAGCAGAGCCCCGAGGATGCCGCGCTGCGTACCGAGCTGGCCGCCTGGCTGGCCATCGACAGCCGCCATGTGGAGGCCTACCGCAAGGCCCAGCGGGTCTGGCAGTTGACCGGCATGGCCCAGGCAGCGACAAGCCCGCCGGCCATCGAACACCCCCGCGCAACGACCGCCGACCTCGCGGCAGCAGCGGCTCCTGCTGCGCGCCCGCACCGCCCACGCCGACGTCGCTGGCCAGCCCTGTTGGCGGGTTCGCTGGCCGCCTGCCTGCTGGTGGTGATGACCCCGGACGCCTATCTGCGCTACCAGAGCGACTACCGCACGGGCGCTGGTCAGCAGCGCAGCATCGAACTGGACGATGGCAGCCGCGTACAGCTCGACAGCCAGTCGGCGATCGCCGTGGCATTCGACGGCAAGCGCCGCGAGGTACGCCTGCTCAGCGGCCAGGCGTTCTTCGAGGTAACCCCGGACAAAAGCCGTCCCTTCACGGTCGACGCGGACGACCTGCAGATCACCGTCACCGGCACCGCGTTCAACGTGGCCATGCGCCCCAGCCAATTGGCAATCGCCGTGCAGCATGGTTCGGTGCGAGTGGCCGAGGGCAGCGAGACTTTGGCCGATGCGCTGCACCCAGGCGACCGGCTGCAATGGCGCGGCAGCGGCCAGGTACTGCGCGACACGCTCCCAGTCAGCCAGATAGCCGCCTGGCAGCAAGGCCGACTGGTGGTGCGCGACGCTCGCATCGCCGAGGTGCTCGACGAATTGCGCCCCTACCTGCCTGGCAAGCTGGCGCTGCGTGACGCCGAGCTGGGCGACAAGCGCGTCACCGGTGTCTACGATCTGCGCAATCCGGATGCCGCCCTGCGCGCCGTCATCCAGCCCTATCAGGGGCGAGTCAGCACCTGGACGGCCTGGCTGCGAATCGTCGACCGCTAGGGTTTGAGCCGCTTGCGAGCGGCTTTTTCTAATCTCGAAAAAATAATTCGAATTTCTCTGAAAATTTTCAGCGCGGGCACGTCATTGCCTCGAACACGAATCGATACGGATTCGTATTAGCTTTCAGCTGGGCCTCTGGCCCGTTCGGGGAAGGTATGAACAAGCAGTCGCATCCCGCCATACATGCCAGGACACTGGGTAGAGCCATCAGCCTGGGCCTGCTCGGCCTGTGCAGCGCGCTGCCAATCAGCGTCAGCACAGCCATGGCGCAAGACGCCGCCAGCGCGCTGTTGCAGCAACAGCATACCTTCAACGTGCCCGCCCAGCCCCTGGCCGACGCCTTGATTGCCTTCGCACAGCAGAGCGGCTTGCAGGTCAGCGCCGAGCAACAGCTGGTCGGCCACCTGCGCAGCAAGGCGATCAAAGGGCAGATGAGTAGCGAACAGGCGCTTTCACGCCTGCTGGATGGCAGCAACGTGGGCTGGCAATACAGCCAGCAGGTGGTGATCTTTCATCAGTTGGCGAGCCAGAACGACGCTATCGAACTGAGCAACACGATAGTTCTGGGCAGGCCGGAGAACACCTTCCAGGGCGAGGCGGTGATTGACCGGCAAGCCATCGAAAACTTCGCGGGCGCCAATGGCGACCTGACCAGCATGCTCAAAATGCACCCTAGTGTACGTTTCGATACTAGCCAGCAGAGTTCCAACACTCCAGGTGAACTCAACCCGGCAGATATAAGCATCAACGGCGCGAAATTCTACCAAAATAATTTCATGATCGATGGCATCAGTATAAACAATGACCTCGATCCGGCGGCGAGTAGCGGCTCCCGGAACAACGTGCATAATCAATACGGACTGCCCAGCAATGCCTTTGGTATCGCTATCGACGCAGACCTATTGGAAGAGGTACGTGTCTACGACAGTAACGTGCCTGCCGAATACGGCAAGTTCAACGGCGGGGTAGTTGACGCCATTACCAGGCGCCCCAGCGAAGACTTCCACGGCAAAGTCTCGGCCAGCATGACCCGTTCGGAGTGGACCAAATACCATATCAACGGTGAGGTCATTAGCGACGAGGAATTCAAATACTCCAGCACCTACGCCAACCAACCGGAATTCAAGAAACTCACCACCCGGGTAATGCTGGAAGGTCACCTGACGGAAAACTTCGGGCTTATCGGCAACTTCGTACGCAAGACCTCTGAGATACCGCTGTATACCTTCGAGGGGGGCTTCGCCAGTGCCAGCGAGCCCGTCAAACGAAACCAGACGCGAGAAATAGAGAACGCCATGATCAAGGGTTTCTGGACGCCCGATGATCGCCTGGATCTGAGTTTCACGCTGATAAATGCCCCTGCAGAGAACGAATATTTCAGACAAAACACGCGAAATTCGGGCTTCCGCGTCGATCAGGGTGGGCGTACGGCACAACTCAAAACTGTCTGGCGGGGTGACCAGGCGACCTACACCAACAAACTTTCCTACAGGATGGTACAGAGCTCCCGTGACGCGGACTCAGCCTTTTATGTGCCTTGGCGCTGGTCCGATGAAAAGAACTGGGGAAACCCGTTTCGTAACGGTGTGCGCGATGCCAGGGCGGTAAGTGCCGATGGGGGCATGGGCGATCTGGAACAGCAGCAAACTGGCTTCGAGTACGGGTTCAAGGCGGATCTGCACAAAATCGATCTATTTGGTACAGAACACAAACTGACATTCGGCGCGGATATCAGCCGACAAAAGGCATCCTACGAGGTTCTCGAGGATACCTATGCAGCAGGATTACTGGCGACCAGAGCGGCCAATGCCAGTAGCTCCTGCGTGACGGCAAGCGGTCGGCAGGATATCACCCTGTGCTCTATCGCCAACAATGCCGCTGGTGAGCGCACACGCCAGTTCTTTCGCCAGATCAACTATGTGCAGGCTGGCAAGATCGAAGCCACGCAGACCGATTACAGCCTGTATGCGCAGGACGACATCCAGATAGGCCAGCTCAACCTGCGCCCTGGCTTGCGATTCGATGCCGACAACTATATGGACAAGAAAACCGTAGCGCCGCGTTTTGCAGCCAGCTACGACCTCTTTGGTGACAGCAGCAGCGTACTCAGCGGCGGTGCGAACCGTTACTACGGCCGCAACCTGTTCAAATATCGCCTTGCCGATGGCCGGGAGTCGCTGCGCTGGCGCATGAACAGGGCCGTGGCGACCGGAAATACCATCAGCGATTTCGGCGAAGCCATCAATTGGGGAGTCGATGAATCGGCGTTCCGCAAGATCGACATGCCCTACGACGACGAACTGATGCTGGGCTTCTCGCAACTGCTGGCTGGCGCACGCTTCGATCTCAAGTACGTACACCGCGATGGCAAGGATCAAGTGGTTCGCAGTCGCGCCAGCCGTCTTGGCCTGATACCGGGCAATGGAGCCGATACGATCGCCGATTACTACACCTACACCAATGCCGGAAAAAGCAACAACCAGACCATAACGCTGACGATTACGCCACAGGAGTTTCTGCGTGTGGCAGGCACCCTAACCAACGCCCAACTGGGCTTCGACTGGAGCCGTACGAAAAGCCCTCAGTCCACCTATGAAGCGGTGCTCACGGTGGACCAGCTCGCCGACAACGATGTGTACTACGACGGCAAGCTCATACCGTACAGCGAACTGCCAGCAGACAACTTCAACCGTCCCTGGACCGCACGTCTGAACACCGTTACCAACATCCCGGTGCTCAACCTTACGTGGAGCAACTTCTTCCGTTATCGGGGCGCTTACGAGCAGATCTACTCGACCAACAACATAACCATCGACGGTGACGTCTACGCCGCTTACACAAATAAACGAGTAGCTGGCGCGCCCACCTGGGATACACGCGTCAAATGGGAAATACCTACCTATCGGGAGCAGTCGGCTTACGTCGCCTTAGACATCACCAACGTGGCAGACAAGGTCAACAGTATTGTCAGCGATACTAACGGCACTGTCAGTTACGAAGTCGGCCGCCAATACTGGCTCGAAGTCGGCTACCAATTCTAAGAAGGCTCGCGCCCATGCATCCCGTGAAAACCCTTTTCACGGCACTGGCAGCGCTGCTGCTCGGTGCCTGTACGTCCCTGCCTGCTGGCGATACGCCGCTGCAGTGGCACCCCATGGTCATTCGTGGCGAGCTGCCCAACGGCCTGCGCTACAACCTGATCCCCGTCGACGAGCAAAGGGGCCGGCTGGATATGCGCCTGACGGTGCACGCCGGCTCGGTGGACGAGGCCGACGATCAGGTTGGTGTCGCCCATTTGCTCGAGCACCTGGTCTTCTACAGCCATGGCGGTGAACCGCTCGATGTACGCCAGCGCCTGCAGAAGGCCGGCTGGCAGCAGGGGCGCCACTTCAATGCGATGACCAGCTACGACCGTACCCAATACCTGCTCAGCCCGCCCGACGGCGTGCGCAGCAGCGAGCTGGCGCTGCAAACCTTGGCGAACATGGCCTTCGCTGCGGATTTCACCGCAGAGGACCTGCAACGCGAGCGTCCCATCGTCATCGAGGAATGGCGCGGCGGCCTGGGTGTGGCGCAGCGCATGAACGCCAAGCGCACCGCCGCCCAGCGCACCGGCTCGCGCTACCCCGCGCACCGCACCATCGGCAACCGCAAGGCCATCGAGCAGGCGCAGCTGGAGGCGCTGCAGGCCTTTCAGCAGCGCTGGTACCTGCCGAACAACATGGTGCTGAACGTCGTTGGCGACTTCGAGCCGCAGCAGCTGATCGCGCAGATCGAGCAGGCGCTCGCCAAGCCCCAACGCGGCGACGTGCCGAGTCGCGAGCACCTGGAGCTGCCACTGGACGACAGGCTGAAGGTGTTTCGCGCACAGGACAGCCAGAGCGGCAGCAACCAGGTCGCCCTGCTGTTTCGCTTCAGCCAGCTCGACAGCCGCGAGCAAACCCGTGCTGGCAGTCGTGATCGACTGATCGACCGTCTCGCGCTCAGCGTACTGTCACGTCAGCTACGTCGCCAGCCGCTGGATCAAAACCAGACCAGCAGCCTTACCGCCGTGAAGACCCAGATCGGCCGGGGTACTGGCGTGTTGGCCATCGCCGCAGCGGTCAAGGGCCAGCACCATGAGCAATCGCTGCAGACCCTGCTGCGCGAGCTGCAGCGGATCGATCGCCACCCGTTGCACGCCGCCGACGTACAGGCCGTGAAGGACGATATCCGCCGCATCGCCGAGCGCATGCTGAGCGATCCGGCGCCGCGGGATTTCGATGGCTGGGTACGCCAGCTCAATGACGCGACCATCGCCGAGCGCGTGCTGCAGGAACCCGAAGCCATCGCTCGTATTACCCTGGCCAACCTGGAAGTCATCGACGCGGACGATCTGCAGCGGCGCATCCATGGTTGGCTGGCCAGCCCGGATCGCGTGCTGCAGCTCAGTGCGCCAGGCGGAACGGCGCTGACGATGCCGACTGCCGCCAGCGTGCGCCAGCAGTGGTTGACCTTGTCTACCAGTGAACTGGCCGCGCCGCTGCCACCTGCCGCCCAGGCAGATGTCGTGATCCCCACGCTGACCAGCGCCCTGCCCCCGGGCCTGATCCTCGAACGGCGCCGCTTCGCCGCCGAGCGGGTCGAGCACTGGCAACTGAGCAACGGTGACCGCCTGGTATGGCTGCGCCGCCCCGGCGCCGACGGCAAGGTGCAGCTGCGGGTCGACTCCAGTGCCGGCTTTCGTTACCAGGGCGGGCTGCCCTGGCGCGCCCAGATCGCCAGCCAGTTGGCCCTGCAGACCGCGCCGAGCGGCTGGAGCGATGAACAGCTGAGCGCCTGGAAGAAACGTGAAGGCGTGCAGCTGTCCTTCGACCAGCAGGCCAGCCGCCTGCAAGCCCAGGGCAGTACCGAGCCACAGCGACTGGCCAGCCTGCTGGCCCTCTACCAGGCACGACAGACGCGCACCACCCTGGACGAGCAGGCCTATCGCGACAGCGTCGAACAACTGCGCGATCAGTTGCAGCGCCAGCGCGACAATGTGCGCAGCGAGCAGGACGCCACCTGGCGACGCCTCAAGCAGGGCCAGGACGACTGGCAGGCACCCACCGCCGAGGCGCTGAGCGCGTTGCGCCGCAGCCAGCTGGAGGCCGACTGGCAGCGCCAGGCCGCCGCCCCGGTGACCTACTACCTGATGGCCGACCTGCCCGCCGCCGAGCTGCAGGCGCTGGTCAGCCGCTACCTGGCCGCCATCCCGCGGGGCGATGCCTTGAACGCCACGCCCCTGGCGCGCCAACCCGGTCAGCGCCAGGCCTCGCTGGCCATCGCCCTGGAGCCACGCGCCAGCCTGTATGCCAGCAGTTTCAAGCCCCACGCCTGGAACCCCGCCGATGCCGCACGCATTGCCGCCCTGCGTGAAATCGCCAACGCCGAACTCAAGCAACGCCTGCGCGGCGATGCCACCGGCATCTACCGCCTGCGCTTCGACAGCGAACTGAGCCCCGAGCAGCAGCGCATCGACAGCGAGCTGCATTTCAGCAGCGCCCCACAACGGGCCGACGAGCTCTGGCAGCTGGCTCGGGAAACCCTGGCGGCGTTGCCGGAGGCGGTCACCGAACAGCGCGTGATGGTCCTGCGCCAGGAACTGACGCGCAAGGAAACCCAGCGTCGCGAAGACCCGGGCACCCAACTGCACCGGCTGGTGCTCAGCGAGCGGGCCTGGGGCGACCCACGCTACCTCAGCGAGCAAGCGCAATTGCCTGCTGCGCTGGAAACAGCGGCGATGCAACGCCTGGCCCGGCAGATCTTCCCGCCGGCCAATGAAGTACGCATGCAGGTATTGCCCGCCGAGGGCGCCGGCTCGTGAACACCTTGCGCCTGTTCTTCAAGCTGGCCAGGCCGTTCTGGGGCAGCCGCGCCGGCTGGCCGGGCTGGGCGTTATTGGCGCTGGCATTGGCCATGGGCGCCGGCCTGGTGCAGGTCAACGTGTACATCAACGAATGGAGCAAGACCTTCTACGACACCCTGGCGACCTTCGACGGCAAGGCCCTGATCGGCCTCATGGGCCAGTACGCGATCGCCATCGGCGTACTGATCGGCGCCATCGTCGCCAAGGACTGGTTCAACAAGGCGCTGATGCTGCGCTGGCGTCAGCACCTCAACGATCACCTGCTGGAACGCTGGCTGGGCGAGCGCCGCTACTATCGCCTGGGCCTTGGCGGCGAACCGGATCACCCGGATCAACGCATCGCCGAGGACGCCTACCTGCTGACCGAGAAGACCGTGGGCATTGTCGTCTCGCTGTTTATCAACAGCCTGCAGATCGGTGCCTTTGTCAGCATCCTCTGGCAATTGTCCGGCACCCAGACCTTCACCATCGCCGGCCATGAGCTGACCATGGACGGTTATCTGGTTTGGGCCGCGCTGCTATACACCGCCGTCGGTACCCTGCTCACCCACTGGCTGGGACATCCGCTGCACGGCCTGAACTACGAACGCCAGCGCAGCGAGGCGGCCTTTCGTACCGACCTGATGCGCAAGCGCGAACATGCCGAGCAAATTGCTTTGTATGCCGGCGAAAACGCCGAGCGGAAAAGTCTGGGGCTGCGCTTTGCGGCCATCGCCGACAACTGGCGCGGGCTGATGCGCCGGGAACTGAAGCTGGGGATCTTCACCGCGGGTTACAGCCGTGTCAGCAATATCGTGCCGGTCTTCATCGCCCTGCCGCTGTTTCTCGCCAAAACCATCACCCTCGGCGGGCTGATGCAGATTCGCAGCGCTTTCACCGCCGTCCAGGGCTCGCTGAGCTGGTTCATCTTCTCCTACCGCGACCTGGCTGAATGGAGTGCCACGGTGCAGCGCCTCGGCCAGTTCCAGCAGGCCATGGAGCACCTGCAACCGATCGACCTCCAGCACGGCGAAACCCTCAGCACCTGCGGGCTTGACGTGCTGCGGCCCAACGGCGAGCCGCTGTTGTGCGGCCTGGCCCTGCAGGCGCGTCCCGGCGAATGGCTGCGCCTGGCCGGTGCCAGCGGCCTGGGCAAGACCACCCTGCTGCGTACCCTGATGGGCCTTTGGCCGCACCACCGTGGCAGCTGGCAACTGCCCGGCGGGCGCAGCCTGCTGCTGCCGCAAAAGCCCTACCTGGCCAGCGGCCGGCTGGATGAAGCATTGGCCTACCCCGCGGCGCTGGTGCCGAACACCCTGGAATTGATTGGCGCCCTGCAGGATGTCGGCCTCGGCCATCTGACTAGCGAACTGGAACGGGAAGCCGAGTGGGGGCGTGAACTTTCCGGCGGTGAGCAGCAGCGCCTGGCCGTGGCCCGCGCGCTGCTCTACCGGCCCGATACCCTGTACCTCGACGAGGCCACCAACCAGCTCGACGAGCAGGCCGCCTGCGGGCTCCTCACGCGACTACGCGAACGCCTGCCAGGCTGCACGCTGATCGGCGTCAGCCATCAGCCGGCGGTGCAACGCCTGTTCGAGCGCAGTATCGATTTGCAGAAGTGTGGGGCCGCATGCAAGCCATTGGTACGGGACGCGACCACGGCCTGAGCGGATTGCGGGCCTCGTTGTGCGAGGCCCGGTCAATCGAGAAGCGACTCGGCAGCGGAACCAGCGCCGAGTCGCGCCGCTTCAGCGAGCGTATTCGCCAGCGGCTTCGGGCTGGTATTCGACTGCCAGCAGGGTCAGCTTGAGTTCCTTGCCGCCAGGAACCGGCCAATCGATGTGCTGGCCGACGCTCAGGCCCAGCAGGGCTGCACCCACCGGCGCAAGGACCGATACCTTGCCCTCGCCACCAGCGTCCTGGGGATAGACCAGGGTCAGGTGGTAGTCCTTGCCACTTCCTTCCTCTCGGCAATGCACGCGCGAATTCATGGTCACCACGCCGGCCGGAATCTGGTCGTGACCAACCACTTCGGCGCGATCCAGCTCGGTCTGCAGGGCCTCGGCGGTCGGACCGAAATCATCGAGGTCATCGAGCAGCTGCTCGAGGCGCTGCAGATCGAGACGGGTAATGGTGATGGACGGTGTGCTGGCCATGGTGCGGGCATATCTCCTTTGCTGGACGCCAAAAAAGCAAAACCCCATCGAGACGACGGGGTTTTGCAGAAACTGTTTTTGCAGAAGCCAAGCCGACCGTAACACAGCCACCCAAATAAACAAGAGCCGGGTCAGTCGAGGGCCAGACGCTGCTCGGCCAGGGCGCGGATGGCACGCCGGCGCTCGTCGCTGGCGTTGCCCCATTCGAGGATTTCCGCCAACAGCCGCCCGCAGCCCAGGCAGCGCTCGGCCTCGTTCAGGCAACAGCGCCGGCGGCAGGGCGAGGCCACCGCAACGGCGCCCGACGACGGCTCATCGCTATCTTCAGATTTCATCGAACTCGAGTTCGGCGCCGGCCTGTTCAGCGACGATGCGCTCGAGCATCTCGCTCAGCAGTTCGTCGCTGCTGTCGCAGATCCAGCGCTGGTTGTCCTCGTCATAATCGAAATGGAACCCGCCGGAGCGGGCCGCCAGCCACAGCTGACGCAGCGCCGGCTGGCGGCTGAAGATCAGTTGCGAACCATTGTCGAAACGCACCGTCAGCACGCCTGCGGAGTTCTCCAGATCGATGTCCAGGTCACTGTCGTCGAAGATGTCTTCCAGCGCCTGCTGCACGGCATCGACCAGGTCGTGAAAACGGGCTTCGCTCAAACTCATTGCACTTACCTCATGAAAAATTCAGTTGCATCGGAG
This sequence comes from Pseudomonas sp. PA15(2017), assembly GCF_001945395.1. Taxonomy (GTDB): domain Bacteria; phylum Pseudomonadota; class Gammaproteobacteria; order Pseudomonadales; family Pseudomonadaceae; genus Aquipseudomonas. The sequence continues at coordinate 119,773 of NZ_MSXV01000011.1, forward strand.
CGACGCAAAGCATGGGCGCGTCGTTGCCAGCGCATGCCGGCAGGCCAGGGCAAAGGCCCGCCGGACGGGAACCCCGGCGCATAGGCAACATGCCGGGGGGTCGGTATACTCGGGGGCAATTATGCTTTATTACAAGGATTTGACCATGAAGCGGCTGTTCACTGCCCTCATCGCGCTCGTCGCCGTTACCACCCTGCTCGGCGGCTGCGGCCAGAAAGGCCCGCTGTACCTGCCGGATGATAACCAGTCCGCCTCCTCGCAAGACAGATAAGGGCCGCCCATGAACACCTTCGAATACCGCGACGGTTCGCTGTTCGCGGAAGGTGTGGCGCTGTCCGCCATTGCCCAGCGCTTCGGCACGCCCACCTACGTCTACTCGCGCGCTCATATCGAGGCGCAGTACCGCGCCTACGCCGATGCGCTGGCCGGCATGCCGCACCTGGTGTGTTTCGCGGTCAAGGCCAACTCCAACATTGGCGTGCTGAACGTGCTGGCGCGCCTTGGCGCCGGCTTCGACATCGTTTCCAGCGGTGAGCTGGAGCGCGTGCTGGCGGCCGGTGGCGAGCCGAGCCGGATCGTCTTCTCCGGTGTTGGCAAGAGCCGCGACGACATGCGCCGCGCCCTGGAAGTCGGCGTGCACTGCTTCAACGTCGAGTCCAGCGTCGAGCTGGAGCGTCTGCAGAAGGTTGCCGCGGAAATGGACGTCACGGCGCCCGTCTCGCTGCGCGTCAACCCGGACGTGGACGCCGGCACCCACCCGTACATCTCCACCGGTCTCAAGGAGAACAAATTCGGCATTGATATCGAGAAGGCCGAGGCGGTCTATGCTCGCGCCGCCGAACTGCCGAACCTTGAGGTGATCGGCGTCGACTGCCACATCGGCTCGCAGCTGACCACCCTCGAGCCGTTCCTCGATGCCCTGGATCGCCTGTTGCTGCTGGTCGACAAGCTGGCCGCGCGGGGCATTTTCATCAAGCACCTGGATCTGGGCGGCGGCCTCGGCGTGCAATACCGCGACGAGCAACCACCGCAGGCTGGCGACTACATCGCCGCCGTGCGCCAGCGCCTGGCAGGCCGTGACCTGGCCCTGGTGTTCGAGCCGGGCCGTTTCATCGTCGCCAATGGCGGCGTGCTGCTGACCCAGGTGGAATACCTCAAGCATACCGAACACAAGGACTTCGCCATCATCGATGCGGCGATGAACGACCTGATCCGCCCGGCCCTCTACCAGGCCTGGATGGAAGTCTCGGCGGTGCAGCCCCGTGAAGGCGAAGCGCGCCATTACGACCTGGTCGGGCCGATCTGCGAGACCGGCGATTTCCTGGCCAAGGAGCGTCAGCTGGTGCTCGAAGAGGGTGACCTGCTGGCCGTGCGTTCGGCCGGCGCCTACGGCTTCGTGATGAGTTCCAACTACAATACCCGCGGCCGCGCCGCCGAGGTGATGGTGGACGGCGAGCAGGCCTTTGAGGTGCGTCGCCGCGAAACTCTGGACGAGCTCTTCGCGGGCGAAAGCCGCCTGCCGGAGTGATGCCCATGTTATTGCGCTTTACCAAGATGCATGGCCTGGGTAACGACTTCATGGTTCTCGACCTGGTCAGCCAGCATGCCCACATCCAGCCCAAGCACGCCAAGCAGTGGGGCGACCGCCACACCGGCATCGGCTTCGATCAGCTGTTGCTGGTCGAGCCGCCGCAGCGCCCGGACGTGGATTTCCGCTACCGCATCTTCAACGCCGACGGCAGCGAAGTGGAACAGTGCGGCAATGGCGCGCGCTGCTTCGCCCGCTTCGTGCTGGACAAGCGCCTGACGGTGAAGAAGAACATCCGCGTGGAAACCAAGGGCGGCATCATCGAGCTCAACGTGCGTGCCGACGGTTTGATCACCGTGGACATGGGCGCGCCGCGCCTGGTGCCCGAGCAGATCCCCTTCCAGGCCGATGGCGAAGCGCTGAGCTATGCCGTCGAGGTCGACGGCAAGAATCACCAGCTGGCCGCGGTATCCATGGGCAACCCCCATGCGGTGCTGCGCGTCGATGATGTCGACAACGCGCCGGTGCACGAGCTGGGCGCGAAGCTGGAACACCATCCGCGCTTTACGCAACGGGTCAACGTCGGCTTTCTGCAGGTGATCGACCTTCAGCGTGGCCGCCTGCGTGTATGGGAACGCGGCGCCGGGGAAACCCAGGCCTGCGGCACCGGTGCCTGCGCCGCCGCCGTCGCGGCGATCCGCCAAGGCTGGATGAACTCGCCCGTGCAGCTGGAGCTGCCCGGCGGCAAGCTGCACATCGAGTGGGCAGGCCCCGGCCAGCCCGTTATGATGACCGGCCCCGCCGTGCGCGTGTACGAAGGACAGGTTCGCCTATGACTGACCAGCAGGATTCGCCCAAGCCCCTGGACTCGGAAACGGTCGCGGCCTACCTGCGCCTGCACCCCGAGTTCTTCATCGACCATGACGAGCTGATTCCTGAACTGCGCATTCCGCACCAGCGCGGCGATACCGTGTCGCTGGTCGAGCGTCAGGTCAAACTGCTGCGCGAGCGCAACATCGAGATGCGCCAGCGCCTGTCGCACCTGATGGATGTGGCCCGCGACAACGACCGGCTATTCGACAAGACTCGCCGGCTGGTGCTCGACCTGATGGACGCCAGCAGCCTCGAGGAAGTGGTCAGCTGCGTGGAAGACAGCCTGCGCCGCGAGTTCCAGGTGCCGTTCGTGGGGCTGATCCTGTTCAGCGATACGCCGCTGCCGGTCGGCCGTAGCGTCAACAGCGCCGAGGCGCACCAGGCCATCGGCGGCCTGCTGGCCGGTGGCAAGACCATCTGCGGCGTGCTGCGCGAGCACGAGCTGAAATTCCTGTTCGGCGAAGCCGGTGCGGACGTCGGCTCCGCGGCGGTGGTTGGCCTGTCCCATCAGGGGCTGCACGGCGTGCTGGCGATTGGCAGCGCCGATGCGCAGCATTACAAGAGTTCCTTGGGCACGCTGTTCCTCGGCTACATCGCCGAAGTACTGTCGCGCGTGCTGCCACGCTTCTCTGCGCCGCTGCGCTCGGTACGCTAGAAGCAGCGGTGAGCCGCAGACTACAGGCGGCAGGCCCGAAACGATGAGGCATTGGAGATATGACGCTTGTGCCCAACGCCTGCAGCCTGCAGCTTGAAACCGCTTTATCCGCCTACCTCGAACACCTGCGCAGCGAACGGCAGGTGTCGGCTCATACCCTGGATGGCTACCGCCGCGATCTTGCCAAGCTGCTCGCCTATTGTGAGCAGGAAGGGCTGGCCGACTGGGCGGCGCTCGACACCGCCCGCCTGCGCCGCCAGGTGGCCCGCCTGTACAAGGATGGCCAGTCGGCACGCAGCCTCGCACGCCTGCTCTCGGCCACCCGCGGCCTGTACCGTTACCTGATTCGCGAAGGCCATTGCCACCACGACCCGGCAACCGGCCTGACGCCGCCCAAGGGCGAGCGCAAGCTACCCAGGGTGCTGGACGTGGACCGCGCCACCCAATTGCTCGACGGCGCCCAGGAAGACGACTTCATCGCCCGCCGCGATCACGCCATGCTCGAGTTGTTCTATTCATCCGGCTTGCGCCTCTCGGAGTTGGTCGCGCTGAACCTCGACTGGCTCGATCTGCCCGCCGGCCTGGTGCGCGTCACCGGCAAGGGCAGCAAGGTGCGCGAGCTGCCAGTGGGCAGCAAGGCCCGTGAAGCCCTGCAACAATGGCTGCCGCTGCGGGCATTGGCCAACCCGGCCGATGGCGCGGTATTCATCAGCCGCCAGGGCCGGCGCATCGGTGCCCGCGCCGTGCAGTTGCGGGTACGCCAGGCGGGCGTCAGCGAGCTCGGCCAGCACATTCATCCGCACATGCTGCGCCATTCGTTCGCCAGCCATATGCTCGAGTCGTCCCAGGATCTGCGTGCGGTACAGGAACTGCTCGGCCATGCCGACATCGCCACCACGCAGGTCTATACCCATCTGGACTTCCAGCACCTGAGCAAGGTCTACGACAGTGCTCACCCACGGGCCAAGCGCCGCAAGGAACAGGACTCATGAGCATTCGCCTGATCACCTTCGACCTCGACGATACGCTGTGGGACAACCGCCCGGTGATTCTCGCTGCCGAGGCCGCCATGCGTGACTGGATCAGCGCCCACGCACCGCGTCTGGCGAGCCAGCCGGTGGATCACCTGGGGCAGGTTCGCGGTCGCCTGCTGGAGGCCGAACCCAACCTGAAGTATCGCCTCAGCGAGCTGCGCCGACGCACCCTGCGCCACGCGCTGGAAGGCGTCGGCCATAGCCCAGACGATGCGGCGCAGCTGGCCGAAGGCGCCTTCCAGGTGATGCTCGAGGCACGCCACGCCATCACCTTCTTCAGCGATACCGTGACCACCCTGGAGCTGTTGGCCAACCAGTACAGCCTGGGCGTGATCACCAACGGCAACGCCGACGTGCGTCGCCTCGGCCTGGCGGACTACTTCAGCTTCATCCTCTGCGCCGAAGAACTGGGCGTTGGCAAACCTGACGCCAAACCATTCCAGGAAGCACTCGCCCGCTCAGGCATGCGTGCCGAACAGGCAGTGCATATCGGCGACCACCCCGGCGACGATATTGCCGGCGCCCAGACTGCCGGCTGGCGTGCGGTGTGGTTCAACCCCGAGGGCAAGACCTGGGCCGGTGAGAAAGAAGCCGACGCGCAGATTCGCAGCCTGGGTGAGCTGCCGGCGCTGCTGCAGCGCTGGGCCTCGATGACTTGAGAAGGGTTGGGCAAAGCCCAATCGACTGATTTCGGCACTGATGTGCACCGGGTCGTCGAGCCTGCGTAAAGGTGCTGTGACGGGAGACAAACTCGTGGGAGCGGCTTCAGCCGCGAGGCTTTCGGTCTCTTCAACATTGATCGCGGCTGAAGCCGCTCCCACATCGCCTGCTCGTTCAGCTCGTGTTTTCCCTGAACATGGCAGCCGCCACAAACGCAAAAGCCCGCCTGGAAGAGGCGGGCTTTTGCATTCAAATCCAGCGTTCGCGTCAGATGGGGCGACTGCCGTACTTGCTGTCAGGCTTCTTGGGCGGATCGGATACGACGTTGGGCTCCACTTCCTGAACCTTGCCACCACGGGACAAGAACTCTTCCATGGCGCGCGCCAGCGCATCGCGTTCCTTCTGCTTGGCTTCTACGCTCGGCAGCTCCTCGACTTCAACGGCCTTCTTGGCTTTGCCCTTGGCGGGCGCTGCGCTATCGGACTCGCTGTCGTCATCGGCAACATCACCATCAGCGGCCGCCAGCTCCTCGCCATCGTCCTCGTCTGCGCCTTCCAGTTCGTCTTGTTCCAGTTCTTCGTCGCTCATGTTCAGCCTCATGACTTGCGAAAAGCAGGTTAGTTATAGCCCAGTCGTACGACGTTGCCGAACGCCTGGAAAAAATTCAATTTGCCGTACCTTGCAAGGTTGCTAGCACACGGCGGGCGCCACCGTGTTCGCGGTGTTCGCCCAGGTAAATCCCTTGCCAGGTGCCCAGCGCCAAGCGTCCGTTACTCACGGGTAGCTGCAACTGAACGCCGAGCAGGCTCGACTTGAAATGCGCCGGCAGATCGTCCGGGCCTTCGTCACAGTGCTCGTAACCTGTCGCATCCTCGGGCACGAGGCGGCGAAAGAAGCGCTCGAAGTCACGACGCACTGCCGGATCGGCATTCTCGTTGACGGTCAACGACGCCGACGTATGCTGCAGCCACAGGTGTAACAGACCCACCCTGTAGCTCGCCAGTTCCGGTAATGCATCCAGCAGTTCATCGGTCACCAGGTGGAAGCCTCGTTCCCGCGGCCGCAGGGTGATCAGCCGTTGCTGCCACATGCTCGTCGCCCTCGTTTTTCAACGCGCGCATTCTAGCGTGCCGGACAAAAAAACAAAGGGCGCCTGAGCGCCCTTTTGCCGGTGTTGACCATCATTTTTACCGATGATGGTCGGCGCCCTGCGCCTTCCCTATCATTTCTTGCCGGTGAACTCGGGGTAAGCCTCCATCCCGCACTCGACCAGATCGACGCCGTCGTATTCTTCTTCCTCGGAAACCCGCAGGCCGACGGCTGCCTTGATGATGCTCCAGACGATCAGGCTGGCGATGAACACCCAGGCGAAGATGCAGGCGATACCCAGCAGCTGAGCGCCCAGGCTCGATTCCGGATTGGTCAGGCAGACCGCCAGGGTGCCCCAGATGCCTGCCGCACCATGCACGGAGATGGCACCGACCGGGTCATCGATCTTGATCTTGTCGAAGCCGAGGATGGCGAATACCACCAGCACGCCACCCACGCCGCCGATCAGGGTGGCCTGCAGCGCGGTCGGGGTCAGCGGCTCGGCGGTGATCGACACCAGGCCAGCCAGCGCACCATTGATGGCCATGGTCAGGTCGGCCTTGCCGAACAGGATACGTGCCACGATTAGCGCGGCGATCAGGCCGCCGGCCGCAGCCATGTTGGTATTGACGAACACCTGGGCCACGGCGTTGGCGTCTTCGATGGTGCTCATCTTCAACTGCGAACCACCGTTGAAGCCGAACCAGCCCATCCACAGGATGAACATGCCCAAGGTCGCCAGCGGCAGGTTGGCACCCGGAATGGCGTTTACCTGGCCATTGGCGCCGTACTTGCCCTTGCGCGCCCCGAGCAGGATCACCCCGGCCAGGGCTGCAGCGGCGCCAGCCATGTGCACGACACTGGAACCGGCGAAGTCGAGGAAACCGGCCGCGTCGAGGAAGCCACCGCCCCATTTCCAGAAGCCCTGGATCGGATAGATGACCGCGGTCATCACCACCGCGAAGGCGATGAACGACCAGAGTTTCATGCGCTCGGCCACCGCGCCGGAGACGATCGACATGCAGGTGGCGGCGAACACGATCTGGAAGAAGAAGTCCGAGCGGGCGGCGTAGTACGGGGCATCTTCGCCACCGGCCAGTACCGACTCGACGGTGTTTTCGTCACCGATCAGAAAACCGAAGCTCGGCAGGATGCCGCCCTCGGGGCTGGAATACATGATGTAGTAGCCGATCAGCAGATACATGATGCAGGCGATAGCGAACAGCGCCACGTTCTTGGCGAGAATCTCGGTGGTGTTCTTGGCTCGTACCAGGCCTGCTTCGAGCATGGCGAAGCCGGCGGCCATCCACATGACGAGGGCGCCACAGATCAGGAAGTAGAAGGTATCGAAACCGTACTGCAGAGCAGTCAGTGCTGTGTTATCCATTTTTATCACCTCTGGCCGTTGCGCACGGGGTGCGCTGTGCGGTCGAGGCGCCCGGGTTGGCTCCGGGCGCACTCCGTGTGCTGTCGGCCCGCCCTGGAAAGCGGGCCGCTGGTACTTACAGGATGTAGCCACGCTCGTTGTGCTGAGCCAGGTCGAGGCCGACCGACTCTTCTTCTTCGCTGACACGCAGGCCCATCACGGCATCGATGACCTTGAGGATCACGAAGGTGACGATGGCGGTGTAGATCACGGTGACGGCTACGCCCTTGAACTGGATCCACAGTTGCAGGCCGATGTTCTCGACCTCACCGAAGCCACCCAGGGCTGGTGCTGCGAACACCCCGGTCAGCAGCGCGCCGACGATGCCACCCACGCCGTGTACACCGAACACGTCAAGCGAGTCGTCGTAGCCCAGCTTGCGCTTCAGGCTGGTGGCGCAGAAGAAGCAGATCACGCCCGCCGACAGGCCAATGATCATCGCCCCCATCGGGCCGACGGTGCCGGCAGCCGGGGTGATGCCGATCAGGCCAGCGACCACGCCAGAGGCGATGCCCAGCGCGCTGGGTTTGCCGTGAGTGATCCACTCGGCGAACATCCAGGCCAGCGCCGCGGCGGCAGTGGCGATCTGGGTGACCAGCATGGCCATACCAGCGGTCTGGTCAGCGGCGGCAGCGGAGCCGGCGTTGAAGCCGAACCAGCCGACCCACAGCATCGCCGCGCCGATCAGGGTGTAGCCCAGGTTGTGCGGCGCCATGGCCACGCTCGGGTAACCCTTGCGCTTGCCCAGCACGATGCACGCCACCAGGCCGGCGATACCGGCGTTGATGTGCACCACGGTGCCGCCTGCGAAGTCGAGCACGCCCCAGTCCCACATCAGGGCACCGTCGCCACCCCAGACCATGTGCGCGATCGGCGCGTAGACCAGGGTGAACCACACGGTCATGAACACCAGCATCGCGGAAAACTTCATGCGCTCGGCGAACGCACCGACGATCAGCGCCGGGGTGATGATCGCGAAGGTCATCTGGAAGGTGATGAACACGCTTTCCGGGAAGGCCGCCGTCAGCGATTCCTTGGTCAGGTTGCCGAGGAACATGTTGCCCAGGCCGCCCACGAAGGAGCTGAAGTTGGTGACACCGGCTTCCATCCCGGTGGTGTCGAACGCCAGGCTGTAACCATAGGCGAACCACAGCAGGCTCATCAGCGCGGTGATGGCGAAGCACTGCATCATGACCGACAGCACGTTCTTGGCACGCACCATGCCGGCATAGAACAGTGCCAGGCCTGGAATGGTCATGAACAGCACCAGGGCGGTAGCGGTCAGCATCCAGGCCGTGTCACCGGAATTAAGCGTTTTCTCCTGAGCCATGACCAGGCCTGGGAAAAACAGGGACGAAAGGGCTCCAAGCCCTGCGATTTTTCGCAGAGTCATGATTTAACTCCTGGGACGATTTGGGGGTGGGGGCGGAGCTTTAGATCGCGTCGGTATCGGTTTCGCCGGTACGGATGCGGATCGCCTGTTCCAGGTTTACGACGAAAATCTTGCCGTCACCGATCTTGCCGGTGTTGGCAGCTTTGGTGATGGCCTCGATGACGCGGTCCAGCTGATCGTCGGCAATGGCGACGTCGATCTTCACCTTGGGCAGGAAATCGACGACATATTCAGCGCCGCGGTACAGCTCGGTGTGGCCCTTCTGGCGGCCGAAGCCTTTCACTTCGGTGACGGTGATGCCTTGCACACCGATTTCCGACAGTGATTCGCGGACGTCGTCCAGCTTGAACGGCTTGATGATGGCAGTGACTAGTTTCATGAAACTCTCTCCCGTGTAAGGTGGACTTGCCCCAGGAATTGTTACCCCGGCTCAAGTCTAAGCTCAGTGTCTGGCTTTTGTATGCATCGGTTGCCAAGACGGGCTGACCAACTGTTCGCGGCGAACCCTTGCCGCCCGTTCGTGACAACCGAACCGCATCGGTGCATGGGTCATGAGCGTCTAAGCAGAAATCTTGCCAATACCGGCAAAACGCCGCTTTTCAGGCACTTATGGGCCTGCAGGCGACCGTGAACGAATTTGGACCAAAGCAGCCGCACCAGAAGAGCGCCAAACCGCACCAACCCATGCACACATTTAGTGCGAATGCGGCACGCCGGCCGCGAAAAAATCCCCGTGCTACACTGCCGCCAACTCATTCTGGAAGGTTCCCATGCTGCCACCCAAAGCGTTGCTCGATGCCCTCAGCAGCCAGGCCAGCCGCCTGCTCAGCGGCGATAACCCGCTGCCCCGCAGTGAAATCGAAAGCCAGCTCAAGGCGCTGCTGCAGAGCAGCTTCAGTAAACTGGATCTGGTCAGCCGCGAAGAGTTCGACAGCCAGATGGTCGTGCTGGCCCGTACCCGTGCCCGCCTCGAAGCCCTGGAAGCCAAGGTTGCCGAGTTCGAAACGCGCACCGCAACGACGCAGCAGGCACCGGTCGAGTAGTTTGCCCGGCCAGGCGTGATCAGGGAGTGGATCGATGTCACTGGCGATAGTCCATAGCCGCGCCCAGGTCGGCGTCGATGCCCCCAGCGTCACCGTCGAAGCCCACTTGGCCAACGGCCTGCCCTCTCTGGCCCTGGTCGGGCTACCGGAAACCGCGGTCAAGGAATCCAAGGATCGCGTACGCAGTGCCATCCTCAACTGCGCGCTGGATTTCCCGCCCCGCCGTATCACCCTGAATCTCGCCCCTGCGGATCTGCCCAAGGATGGCGGCCGCTTCGATCTGGCCATCGCGCTGGGCATTCTAGCCGCCAGCGGCCAGCTGCCTGCCGAATCCCTCACCAGCCTCGAATGCCTTGGCGAACTCGCCTTGTCCGGCGCAATCCGCCCGGTACAGGGTGTGCTGCCTGCAGCACTGGCGGCCCGGCACGCCGGGCGCACTCTGGTGGTGCCGAAGGAAAACGCCGAGGAAGCCAGCCTGGCTACCGGCCTCACCGTGCTGGCGGTCGATCATCTGCTGGAGCTGGTGGCGCACCTGAACGGCCAGACGCCGCTGGCGCCTTACCAGGCCCAAGGCCTGCTACGTCATACCCAGCCCTATCCGGACCTCGCCGACGTGCAGGGCCAGATTGCCGCCAAACGTGCCTTGCTGGTCGCTGCCGCAGGCGGCCATAACCTGCTGCTGAGCGGGCCGCCCGGTACTGGCAAAACCCTGCTGGCGAGTCGCCTGCCAGGCCTGCTGCCGCCGCTGACCGAAGAAGAAGCCCTGCAAGTCGCCGCGATTCGCTCGGTGGCGAGCCACACGCCGTTACATAACTGGCCGCAACGGCCATTCCGGCATCCGCACCACAGTGCATCCGGCCCGGCGCTGGTGGGAGGTGGCAGTCGCCCGCAGCCAGGAGAAATCACGCTGGCCCATCATGGCGTCCTGTTTCTGGACGAGTTACCGGAGTTCGACCGCCGCGTATTGGAAGTGCTTCGCGAGCCCCTGGAAAGCGGCCATATCGTGATTGCCCGCGCCCGCGACAAGGTCAGTTTCCCTGCCCGCTTCCAACTGGTGGCGGCCATGAACCCCTGCCCTTGCGGGTTTCTCGGCGATCCTAGCGGACGCTGTCGCTGCAGCCCGGATCAGATCCAGCGTTATCGCGGCAAGCTCTCCGGGCCCTTGCTCGACCGCATCGACCTGCACATTACCGTGGCCCGCGAGAGCACCCAGCTCGATGCCCCTGCAGAAAACGGCGAAACCAGCGAGGCGGCTGCCGGCCGCGTTGCCGCAGCACGGGATATCCAGCTGCAGCGCCAAGGCACCGCCAACGCCTTTCTCGACCTGCCCGGACTGCGCACCCATTGTCATTTGGCCGATGCCGATCGCCAGTGGCTGGAGCACGCCTGCGAGCGCCTCACGCTGTCGCTGCGCTCCGCCCACCGCGTGCTGAAAGTGGCGAGAACCCTGGCCGACCTGCAGGCCGAGGAGCGCATCAGCCGTCAGCACCTGGCCGAGGCCTTGCAATACCGCACCAGCCTGTGAGCCTGCGCAAATAAGCTGAACGAAACGGCTAGTGGCTTATCGATAGCATGCATGGCCAATAATCCGACTACCGGAGATGCTACAATCGCGGGCCTTCCGCTTTTGGCGGCCATCCGAAAAACCGAGTCGCATTTCCATCCCACCATTGTCCCGATACAGCCTACGCTGCTCCGGGAATGTGCATGTCGTGGACTGACTCTGACCAAGGAGAGCTAGCTCAATGGGGGCAAACCTGTCTTCCCGCTCCACCCTCAACCCGCCGGTGTTCTTCGGCTCGACCTTTCTGATCGCCTGCCTGGTGATCTACAGCACGGTATTCAAGGACAATGCCCAGCGCGTGTTCGGCGCCACGCAGGCGTGGATCATCGAGAATGCCAGTTGGGTCTACATCCTTGCCGTCGCGCTGATTCTGATGTTCGTGGTGTTCCTGGCCATGAGTCGTTTCGGCGATATCAAGCTGGGTCCTGACCACAGCGAGCCCGAATACAACAACACCACCTGGTTCTCCATGCTGTTCTGTGCGGGCATGGGCATCGGTTTGATGTTCTTCGGCGTTGCCGAGCCGGTGATGCACTTCATCGACCCGCCAGTGGGCGACCCGCAGACGGTCACTGCGGCAAAGGAGGCGATGAAGCTGACTTTCTTCCACTGGGGCCTGCACGCCTGGGCGATCTACGCCATCGTCGCGCTGATCCTGGCTTACTTCGCCTTCCGGCATAACCTGCCGCTGACCCTGCGCTCGGCGCTGTACCCGCTGATCGGCGATCGCATCTACGGCCCCATCGGCCATGCGGTGGACATCTTCGCGGTTATCGGTACCGTGCTCGGCGTGGCCACTTCGCTGGGCTACGGCGTGCTGCAGATCAACACCGGGCTCAATCACCTCTATGGTCTGCCGACCACCACCACGGTGCAGATCGGCCTGCTGGTCTTCACCATGCTGCTGGCGACCATCTCCGTGGTCAGCGGCCTGGACAAGGGCATCCGCCGCCTCTCCGAGCTCAACATGCTGTTGGCCGTCGGGCTGCTGCTGATCGTGCTGGTACTCGGCCCGACCGTGTTCATCATGCAGACCTTCGTGCAAAACACCGGCGGTTACCTGTCGGAGATCGTCAGCAAGACCTTCAATCTGTACGCCTACGAGCCGACCGACTGGATCGGCGGCTGGACCCTATTCTACTGGGGCTGGTGGCTGTCCTGGTCGCCCTTCGTCGGCCTGTTCATCGCGCGTATTTCCCGTGGCCGCACCATCCGCCAGTTCATCAGTGGCGTGCTGGTAGTACCGGCCGGTTTTACCCTGCTGTGGATGACGGTATTCGGCGATACCGCGATTCACATGATCCTTGTCGACGGCATTACCGACCTCGCTGAAGCCGTCAATCAGGATAGCTCCCTGGCCTTGTTCGCCTTCCTCGAGCACTTCCCGCTGTCGATGATCCTGTCGCAGATCGCGGTGCTGATGATCGTGGTGTTCTTCGTCACCTCGGCGGACTCCGGCGCCATGGTGGTGGACATGCTCGCCTCCGGCGGCCAGGACCAGACCCCGGCGTGGCAGCGCATCTTCTGGGCCGCCCTGATGGCGGTGGTAGCGGCGTCGCTGCTGCTCGCCGACGGCCTCAAGGCGCTGCAGACAGCGACCATTGCCAGCGCCCTGCCCTTCGTGATCGCCCTGATGGCTTCGATGTGGGGCCTGCTGCGTGCCCTGCAGATCGACGGAGCCAAACGCAATCTGCGCGATCAGGTCGCGCTCAGCCCCCGTGGTGCATCGACCCCTGGCGGCTGGCAACGTCGCCTGCGCAGCATGGTGATGCTGCCGCGCCGCTCTCACGTGAATCGCTTCATCGCCGAGACCGTGCTACCCGCCTGCCAGCAGGTGGCCGATGAAATGCGCAAGCAGGGCCGCGAGGCGCAAGTCGAGAGCGGTGAAGATGGTCGCGTCACCCTGTCGGTCAGCCATGGTGCCGAAGCGGACTTCCAGTATCAGGTACGCCCCCGTGCCCTGATCCAGCCGAGTTTCGCCTTGCGTGACACCCGCGACGACTCCAGCGAAGAGCGCAAGTACTTCCGCGCCGAGGTTCACCTCAACGAGGGCGGCCAGGATTACGACGTGATGGGCTGGAACCGTGAAGAAGTGATCGGCGACATCCTCGACCAGTACGAGCGCCACATGCACTTCCTGCATCTGACGCGTTAAATTCTGCAGTAACGAAAACGCCCGGGCCGTGATAGCCCGGGCGTTTTTATATCTGCCTTTCCTTGCCTCTGCTGGGCAACCAGCGCTGACGGTTGGCCAGGCGCAGCATGACGAATGCGTGGCGAGCGATGACCGCCAGGGTGCGAAGTCGACAGCCTCTCCAAGAGCCCGTCCACGACCTTTCGGCTCGACTTTCAGCGCGTTGCCCGCAAAAGGCAGCAGCCGTTCGCTGAGCTACTGTGGAAGCGGGCGGGGACGCCCGCTTCCACAAATACTGCATCAATGTCCGCTTCTGCCTTGCAGCAGTCTTTCTAATGTCGCCCAAAACGCTCGTGAATAGACTCTGACGGATGATGCAGGCATCGGCATGCCATTGCCGGAAATGAAAATGCCCGCCCTGCTTGCGCAGTGGCGGGCAGCGTCTTCCAGCCTGGTTGCCTCAGTGCACCGGCTTGGCCTCAGGACGGGCACCGATGGCGTTCTGGCTTTCTTCCATGACCTGCTGGATCGCCTTGCGGCGGCGCTCCTCGGCACGGTGGCTGAAGAACCACACCAGAAAGGTCGCCAGCGACACGGCCAACAGGATCAGGCTGGCAATGGCGTTGATAGCCGGCGTCACGCCCAGGCGCACCTTGGAGAAGACTTCCATCGGCAGTGTGGTGGCGCCAGGGCCGGATACGAAGCTGGCCAATACCAGGTCATCCAGCGACAGGGCGAAGGACATCATGCCGCCCGCCATCAGCGAGGGCGCGATCATCGGGATGGTGATCAGAAAGAACACCTTCCACGGCCGAGCGCCGAGATCCATGGCGGCCTCTTCGATGGACAGATCCAGCTCGCGCAGACGCGCCGATACCACCACGGCCACGTAGGCCGAGCAGAACGTGGTGTGGGCGATCCAGATGGTCATCATGCCGCGCTCCGCCGGCCAGCCGATCAGCTGAGCCATGGCGACGAACAGCAAGAGCAGCGACAGACCAGTGATCACCTCCGGCATCACCAGCGGGGCGGTGACCAGGCCGCCGAACAGCGTGCGGCCCTTGAAACGGCTGATGCGGGTCAGCACGAAGGCAGCCAGCGTCCCCAGCGCCACTGCGGCGACCGCCGTGTAGAGGGCGATTTCCAGAGAGCGCCAGACGGCGCCCATCAGTTGGCGGTCGTCGAGCAAGCTCACGTACCACTTGGTCGACCAGCCGCCCCACACCGTTACCAGGCGCGAGGCGTTGAACGAGTAGATCACCAAAATGACCATCGGCAGGTAGATGAACAACAGGCCGACCCACAGCATCAGCGTGGAGAAACGGAAATTCTTCATACCCGTGCCTCCAGCTGTCTGGCTCGGCCTGTGGATGAAGAGCCGGTTGAATAGACTGATCGGTGCTGTGCGCTGTACCGCGTCATACACGACCCTCCAGCTCTTTGGCCTGGTTGCGGTTGAACAGAATGATCGGAATCAGCAGGATCGCCAGCATCACCACCGCCAGTGCCGAGGCTACCGGCCAGTCGCGGTTGTTGAAGAACTCCTGCCACAGCACCTTGCCGATCATCAGGGTTTCCGGCCCGCCGAGCAGCTCGGGAATCACGAACTCGCCAACCACCGGGATGAACACCAGCATGCAACCGGCGATGATGCCGTTCTTGGACAGCGGCACGGTGATCTTCCAGAAGCTGTTGAAGTTGCTCGAACCGAGGTCCGAAGCCGCTTCGAGCAGGCTCTGGTCGTGCTTCACTAGGTTGGCGAACAGCGGCAGAATCATGAACGGCAGGTACGAGTAGACGATGCCGATGTACACCGCGGTGTTGGTGTTGAGGATCTGCAGCGGTGCGTCGATCAGGCCGATGGTCTGCAGAAAGCCGTTGAGCAGGCCGTTGTTGCTGAGAATGCCCATCCACGCGTAGACGCGGATCAGGATCGCGGTCCAGGTCGGCATCATCACCAGCAGCAGCAGAACGGTCTGGGTTTCCTTCCTGGCCCGGGCGATGGCATAGGCCATCGGATAGCCGATGACCAGGCAGGCCAGGGTGCTGATGAAGGCAATCTTCAGCGACCCCAGGTAAGCGGCCAGGTACAGCTCATCCTCGGTAAGAAAGATGTAATTGCCCAGGTTCAGCACCACCTGCAGGGTGTTATCGACCCAGGTGTAGATTTCCGTGTACGGCGGGATCGCCACATCGGCTTCGGCGAAGCTGATCTTCAGGACGATGATGAACGGCAGCAGGAAGAACAGGAACAGCCAGATGAACGGAATGCCGATCACCAGGTGTCGGCCGTTAGGCATACGCTTGGTCAGGCTGCTCATCTTCATGATTGCAATACCACGCCGCTGTCGTCTTCCCAGAACACCACCACCGGGTCATCCCAGGTCGGCCGCTTGCCGCGGCGCTCGGCGTTGGCGATGAAGCACTGCACGATCTGCCCGGAGGTCAGCTTGACGTAATAGACCGAGTGGCCGCCCAGGTAGGCGATGTCGTGAACGATGCCGTGGCTCCAGTTGTAGTCAGGATGCTCGTGGTCGGCCGGCAGTTGGGTGGCCATCAGCAGCTTCTCCGGACGCAGGGCATAGGTGACCTGGGTTTCCTGGGCGCGGGTACTGATGCCGTGACCGATGTAGATCGGCTTGTCCAGCTGCGGGCAGTCGATCACGGCGTGGTCGGTGTCGTCATGGACGATCTGCCCATCGAACAGGTTGACGTTGCCGATGAACTCGCAGACCAGACGACTGGCTGGCGTCTCGTAGACATCGATCGGGCTGCCGATCTGGGCGATCCAGCCCAGGTGCATGATGGCGATGCGCTGGGCCATGGTCATGGCCTCTTCCTGGTCGTGGGTCACCATCACGCAGGTCACGCCGACGCGCTCGATGATTTCCACCAGTTCGAGCTGCATCTGCGAACGCAGCTTCTTGTCCAGTGCGCCCATAGGCTCGTCGAGCAGCAGCAGCTTGGGGCGCTTGGCCAGGGAGCGGGCCAGGGCCACGCGCTGGCGCTGACCGCCGGAAAGCTGGTGCGGCTTGCGCTTGGCGTACTGGGTCATGTGCACCAGTTTGAGCATCTCGGCCACACGCTCGTCGATCTCGGCCTTGGACATCTTGTCCTGCTTGAGGCCGAAGGCGATGTTGTCAGCCACGCTCATGTGCGGGAACAGCGCGTAGGACTGGAACATCATGTTGATCGGTCGATCGTAGGGCGGCAGTTCGGTGATGTCCTGGCCATCGAGGAAGATGCGCCCCTCGGTGGGCCGCTCGAAGCCGGCGAGCATGCGCAGCAGGGTCGACTTGCCCGAGCCGGAGCCACCGAGCAGGGCGAAGATCTCGCCCTTGTTGATGGTCAGCGAAACATCGTCGACCGCGACGGTTTCGTCGAATTTCTTGGTTACGCGCTCGATCTTTACCAACACCTCTTTAGGTTGCTGGCTGCCCTCGATGACCTTCTTATAGGTACTGGAAGCAACTGCCATTACCAAACTCCCGCAGTAAAAATGGCGCCTGGCGAGGGCCAGGCGCTAAACAGGCCGTTGAAAAACGTAGCCGAAGCAGCAACAACTTAGGTACTTTTTCAACAGCCTGGTCGTGGGTTTATCTTCCGGACTTTATCTTGGTCCAGCTTCGTGTCATCAGGCGTTGCGCCGTGGGCGGCAGTTCGGCCATCACGTACAACTTGTCCAGCACGGCCTGCGGTGGGTACACCGACTCGTCCTGGCGAATGTCCTGGTCCATCAGCTCCCCCGCCTTGACGTTGGGGTTGGCGTAGCCGACATAGTCACTGACCCCGGCGATCACCTTGGGATCGAGGAGGTAGTTGATGAAGGCATGGGCCTGCTCGACGTTGCTGGCATCCTTGGGGATGGCGAGCATGTCGAACCATAGATTGGCGCCTTCCTTGGGAATCGCATAGGCGATTTCGACGCCCTTTCCGGCCTCCGCGGCACGGTCGGATGCCTGCAAGACATCACCCGAGTAGCCGAACGCCACACAGATGTTGCCGTTGGCGAGGTCGGAGATGTATTTCGAGGAGTGGAAGTAGCTCACATAGGGCCGTACTTCCATCAGCTTGGCTTCGGCCTTGGCGAAGTCGTCGGCGCTCTGGCTGTTCGGGTCCAGGCCCAGGTAGTTGAGCACCGAGGGGATCATCTCGTCCGCCGAATCCATGAAGGATACGCCGCAGCTGGCGAGTTTCTTCATGTTCTGCGGCTCGAACAGCACGGCCCAGGAGTCGATCTTGTCGACGCCCAGCACTTCCTTGACCTTGGCAACGTTGTAGCCAATGCCATTGGTGCCCCACAGATAAGGCACGGCGTACTGGTTACCCGGGTCGTTGGTTTCCAGCTGTTTGAGCAGCGCGGGATCGAGGTTGTTCCAGTTCGGCAGCAGCGAACGGTCGAGCTTCTGGAACGCACCCGCCTTGATCTGCTTGCCGAGAAAATGATTGGACGGCACCACCACGTCGTAGCCGCTACGGCCGGCGAGCAGTTTGCCTTCCAGGGTTTCGTTGGAGTCGAAGACGTCGTAGACCGGTTTGATGCCCGTGGCCTTCTGGAATTCGGCCAGGGTGTCCTCGCCGATGTAGTCGCTCCAGTTGTAGATATGCACGGTACCGTCCGCATGTGCCAGGGTTGCCAAGCCAACCGAAAGCGCGGTCGTTGTCAGGATCTTGCCCAGGGAAAAATGCACAGGTCGTCCTCTTCTTGTGGCTCATCACCGACTGGTGACGTATCGCGATTCAGGAGAGCGCCACGGCAATACCGCGGCGCTCGGCGGGTGGCGATCCACCCTCTGCCCATAAACGCAAACCGCGGTGCCAGGCATCGCGGTCAGCAGGCGATCAGCGACCGGACTTGATCTTCGTCCAGCTGCGGGTAATGGCGCGCTGGGCGGCCGGCGGCAGATCCGGGAAGGCGTACAGCTTGCCCATGGTCTCCTGGGTCGGGTACACGCCCGGGTCGTTACGGATGGCGTCATCGACCAGCGGCGTGGCTTTTGCGTTGCCGTTCGGGAAGTGCACTTCGTTGGTGATCTCGGCCATGATTTCCGGCTTCAGCAGGAAATTCAGGAAGGCATGGGCGGACTCGACGTTTTCCGCATCGGCCGGAATGGCGACCATGTCGAAGAAGGCGCCAGCACCTTGCTTGGGAATGTTGTAGGAAACCTTGACCTTGCCACCGGCCTCTTCGGCACGCGACTTGGCCTGATAGATGTCACCCGAGTAACCCACGGCCACGCAGAGGTTGCCGTTGGCCAGGTCGGAGATGTACTTGGAGGAGTGGAAATAGGTGACCGACGGGCGGAGCTTCATGAACAGCGCTTCGGCTTCCTTGAGCTGCTTCGGATCGGTGCTGGTCGGCTCATAGCCCAGGTACTGCATGGCGATCGGCAGGATCTCGGTTGGCGAGTCGAGGAACGACACGCCGCAGGCCTTCAGCTTCTCGATGTTCTCGGGCTTGAACAGCAGGTCCCAGGAATCCACCGGAGCGTTCTCGCCCAGCGCAGCCTTGACCTTTTCCGGGTTGAAGCCGATGCCGACCGTGCCCCACATGTACGGGAAGGAGTACTTGTTGCCCGGGTCGCTGATCTCGACGGTTCTCAGCAGGTTCTTGTCCAGATTTTCCCAGTTCGGCAGCTTGGACTTGTCCAGCGGCTGATAGACATTGGCCTTGATCTGCTTGGCCAGGAAGCTGTTGGACGGGACCACGATGTCGTAACCCGATTTGCCGGCGAACAGCTTGGCTTCCAGGGTTTCGTTGGAATCGAAGACGTCATAGGTGACCTTGATGCCGGTCTCCTTGGTGAACTTCTCGATGGTGTCCGGGGCGATATAGTCCGACCAGTTGTAGACGTTCAATACCTTGCCATCTGCCTGCGCCATACCGGCCACGGCGCCGGCCAGCGTCACCGCCAGCAGAGTCTTGCCGAAAGTCTTGATCATGCGGTTCAGCTCCCTCATATGATGTCGATTAACCGGGCCGCCGTTCTACGCGGCGGGACCCATTTTTTGGCCGGCAAGTCTGGCGATAACAGCCCCATCGCTCAAGCCCTGACAGGCAATTGATCACGCCCGACCGTCGCCGCCTGCGAAAGCGCTGCAGCAGCCGTCAGGCCAGTAAAGCACGGGCGGTGAGATCCAGGCATTTGCGGGCCTTTTCCACCAGCTCGTCGATCTCGCTCTCGCTGATCACCAACGGCGGCGAAATGATCATGGTGTCGCCCACGGCGCGCATGATCAGTCCGTTCTCGAAACAGTGACCGCGGCAGATCATACCCACCGACTTGTCGCTCGGATAACGCGCGCGGGTCTGTTTGTCCTTCACCAGCTCGATGGCGCCCAGCATGCCCACTCCGCGCACCTCACCGACCAACGGGTGATCGGCCAGTTCGCGCAGTCGTTTTTGCAAATAAGGTGCCGTTTCCTCTCTGACCCGCTCGACGATCTTTTCTTCGCGCAGAATTCGAATGTTTTCCAGCGCCACTGCAGCCGCCACCGGATGCCCGGAATAGGTGAAACCGTGGTTGAAATCGCCGCCTTCATTGAGCACCTTGACGATCTCGTCGCGCACCACCAGGCCGCCCATCGGCACGTAGCCGGACGTCAGGCCCTTGGCGATGGTCATCATGTCCGGCGTGTTACCGTAGTAATCGCTGCCGAACCACTCGCCGGTCCGGCCGAAACCACAGATCACCTCGTCGGCGACGAACAGGATGTCGTACTTGGCGAGAATCTCGCGCACACGAGGCCAGTAACTATCCGGCGGAATGATCACGCCGCCGGCGCCCTGGATCGGCTCGGCCAGGAAGGCGGCGACATTGTCTTCGCCAACGTCGAGAATCTTCTTTTCCAGCTCATCGGCGGCCCAGATGCCGAAGGCTTCCGGGGTCATGTCGCCGCCCTCGCCGAACCAGTATGGCTGGGCGATGTGCACGATACCCGGAATCGGCAGGTCGCCCTGCTCGTGCATGCCCTTCATGCCGCCCAGGCTGGCGCCGGCGACGGTAGAACCGTGGTAACCATTCTCGCGAGCGATCACCACCTTCTTGCCTGGTTTGCCCTTGAGCGCCCAGTAATGGCGAACCATGCGCAGCATGGTGTCGTTGCCTTCCGAGCCCGAGCCGGTGAAGAACACGTGGTTCATGCCGGCGGGGGTCACCTCGGCAAGTGCCTTGGCCAGCTCCAGCACCGGCGGGTGCGCGGTCTGGAAGAAGGTGTTGTAGAAAGGCAACTCGCGCATCTGCTTGCTGGCTGCCTCGACCAGCTCTTCGCGGCCGTAGCCGACGGCCAGGCACCACAGCCCGGCCATGCCATCGAGGATCTTGTTGCCTTCGCTGTCCCACAGGTGTACGCCCTCACCACGGGTGATGATGCGCGGACCTTTCTCGGCCAGCTGCTTGAAATCGCTGAAAGGCGCCAGGTGATGGTCGCGGCTCATGGCCTGCCATTGCTGGGTGTTCGCATTGTTTGCCGTCATGTTCACCTCTTTATGAATGCGGGGCCGTGCGGATCGCGCGCCAGCCCCGGCTGAATCAGACCGAGAGCAGCAGGAACTCGCGCTCCCAGGAACTGATCACGCGCTTGAAGTTCTCGTGCTCGGCACGCTTGACCGCCACGTAGCCACTGACGAACTTGTGACCCAGGTACTGTTCCACGACCTGGCAGGTTTCCATGCGCTCCAGAGCCGCTTCCAGGGTCAGCGGCAGGCGCAGGTTGCGGCGCTCGTAGCCCCGCCCGACCACCGGTGCGCTCGGTTCGATGCCTTCGACCATGCCGATGTAGCCGCACAGCAGGCTGGCTGCCAGGGCGAGGTATGGGTTGGCATCGGCGCCGGCCAGGCGGTTTTCCACCCGGCGGTTCTGCGGCGTGGCATCCGGCACGCGCAGGCCGACGGTACGGTTCTCCTCGCCCCACTCGACATTCACCGGCGCCGAAGTATCGGGCAGGAAGCGGCGGAACGAGTTGACGTTGGGGGCGAACAGCGGCAGCACTTCGGGGATGTACTTCTGCAGGCCACCGATGTGGTGCATGAACAATTGGCTCATCGAACCGTCTTCGTTGGAGAAGATGTTCTTGCCGGTCTTCAGGTCGATGATGCTCTGGTGCAGGTGCATGGCGCTGCCTGGCTCATCAGTGATCGGCTTGGCCATGAAGGTCGCGGCCACGTCGTGCTTGAGCGCGGCCTCGCGCATGGTGCGCTTGAACACCAGAATCTGGTCGGCCAAGTGCAGCGCCTCGCCGTGACGGAAATTGATCTCCATCTGCGCCGGGCCTTCTTCGTGGATCAGGGTGTCCAGATCCAGCCCCTGCAACTCGCACCAGTCGTACATGTCTTCGAACAGCGGGTCGAATTCGTTGGCCGCGTCGATCGAGAAGCTCTGCCGGCCGGTTTCCGGGCGGCCGGAGCGGCCCATCGGTGCCACCAGCGGGAAGTCCGGGTCGCTGTTGCGCTTGGTCAGGTAGAACTCCATCTCCGGCGCCACGATCGGCTGCCAGCCCTTGTCGGTGTAGAGGCGCAGCACTTTCTTGAGGATGTTGCGCGGCGACAGCTCGATGGGGTTGCCCTGCTTGTCGTAAGTGTCGTGAATCACCTGAGCGGTGGGCTCGATGGCCCAGGGCACGATGAACACGGCGTTCTCGTCCGGACGGCAGAACATGTCGATATCGGCCGGATCGAGCAGGTCGTAGTACACATCGTCCTCGACGTAATCGCCGGTGACGGTCTGCAGCAGTACGCTCTCGGGCAAGCGCATGCCTTTTTCGTCGAGGAATTTGTTGGTCGGCGAGATCTTGCCCCGGGCAATCCCCGTCAGGTCGCTGACCAGACATTCGACTTCGGTGATCTTGCGTTCTTTCAACCAGCTGGAGAGCTGGTCCAATTTGGTGCTCATAGAGACCTCAGGTTTTTTGAAACCGGCATCCTCGGCCGGCTCGACATGCCCCGAGCCTGGCAGCGGGCTTGGCCGCCCACCACCAGCGCACGGGATAATCCAGGGTGTTCACGTCGTCGCGGGCAACCGCCCGACAGCGCCTCCAGGCGTACCAGCCAGAGCCTTGCATGCCCATAGCGGCGTGCCACCGCATCGCCCACGACTGTAACCGACCTTTGTTGCACTCGACAGCGCCAGATGCCTTTGCAAAGCGCGCGCCGTCCCTGTCAGGCATCGCCACGCGCGATCGATCACCCACGCAAAAGCACATCGTTTGGACGCGCGAAGCAGCGCCGGTCGACAGAACAGCATAGACAGGGAGAACAGAGGGAAGCTGACGGAGTGTGCAGATTTTCGAGCGATTCGACGCGAGGGCATCTCTATAAGCAATTGCCGCACGAAGCGCTCTGCGAGGATTACGCGCGAGGCTCGAATGACTTCTGCCATAGCCGGCAATGCCGCGAACCATGCGGGACTGGCAATGACGCCGAAGAGCGACATGCAGCTCATGAAACACCCGTATTGTTGGATTATCTGGACTTTCTTCGAGCTTAGCCTTGTTCATTTTTTTACACAACCCGTCTATTTCGACGGCCGGAAGCTCGAGATCAATGTCTGAAACGGTGCAATGTTTTTTCTTTGAAATGCCCTGAAACGCCCTAAAAATGGCCGTCATGCTCTGCATTGGGGCAGCATTGAGCTGTCTTGACAGTGTCTGGCGTTTGGGATTGACTCCCGGTGTGTCAGCAATTGATTGATATTTTTAACAACATAGGTGTTGCATCATGTCGGTACCCCCGCGTGCCGTTCAGCTCAATGAAGCGAACGCGTTCCTCAAGGAACATCCTGAGGTTCAGTTCGTCGACCTTCTGATTGCAGATATGAATGGCGTCGTGCGCGGCAAGCGCATCGAACGCGCCAGCCTCCACAAGGTGTATGAAAAGGGCATCAACCTGCCCGCTTCGCTGTTCGCCCTGGACATCAATGGCGCCACCGTCGAAAGCACGGGCCTTGGCCTGGACATCGGCGATGCCGACCGTATCTGCTTCCCCATCCCCGATACCCTGTGCAAGGAACCCTGGCAGAAGCGACCGACCGCGCAACTGCTGATGACCATGCACGAACTGGACGGCAGCCCCTTCTTTGCCGATCCCCGTGAGGTATTGCGTCAGGTGGTGCAGAAGTTCGACGAACTTGGCCTGACCATCTGCGCGGCCTTCGAACTGGAGTTCTACCTGATCGATCAGGAGAACGTGAATGGCCGTCCGCAACCGCCGCGATCGCCGATTTCCGGCAAGCGTCCGCACTCCACCCAGGTCTACCTGATCGACGACCTCGACGAGTACGTCGATTGCCTGCAGGACATGCTCGAAGCCGCCAAGGAACAAGCGCTGCCCGCCGACGCCATCGTCAAGGAAAGCGCGCCAGCGCAGTTCGAGGTCAACCTGCACCACACCAAGGATGCGCTCAAGGCCTGCGACCATGCACTGTTGCTCAAGCGCCTGATCAAGAACATCGCTTACGACCATGAAATGGATTCCACCTTCATGGCCAAGCCCTACCCGGGCCAGGCGGGCAATGGCTTGCACGTGCACATTTCGCTGCTCGACAAGAAAACCGGCCAGAACATCTTCGCCACCGACGAGCCGGAGCAGCACGCACCGCTGCGCCACGCCACCGCCGGGATCCTCGACACCATGCCGGCGTCGATGGCGTTCCTGTGCCCGAACGTCAACTCCTATCGCCGTTTCGGCGCGCAGTTCTACGTGCCCAACGCGCCGAGTTGGGGCCTGGACAACCGTACCGTGGCCGTGCGCGTGCCGACTGGCAGCAGCGATGCGATTCGCATCGAGCACCGTGTCGCCGGTGCTGATGCCAACCCGTACCTGATGATGGCAGCCATCCTGGCCGGCATACATCACGGCCTGACCAACAGGCTGGATCCGGGCGAGCCCATCGAAGGCAACTCCTACGAGCAGCTGGAGCAGAGCCTGCCGAACAACCTGCGCGATGCCCTGCGCGAGCTGGACGACAGCGAGGTGCTCAACAAGTACATCAGCCCGGACTACATCGACATCTTCGTCGCCTGCAAGGAAGCCGAACTGCAGGAGTTCGAGACGACCATCTCCGATCTTGAGTACAACTGGTACCTGCACACCGTGTGAACGCAAAACGCTGGCGAAAGCCGGCGTTCTCACAGGCGTGATCGGCGTTATGATTCGGCACCGAGCAGCGCGCCGACAATGTGGTAGCGCCGCCATCGCCAATCAGGACGAGTACATTGATTCACTGCCCAGCGGTTTTTCCAGCATTGGCCCCGCATACCCATCTCATAGCCTGCCTGCAGCAGAGGACGCCTGAGTGAGCGCTCGCAAGCCCCGCGCCAGCAGCCAGGCACGCATCGGACAGATTCTTGCCGCGGCCCGCACGCTGTTGACCGAACAGGGTGTGGCGGCGCTGTCGATCTACACCGTGGCCGAACGAGCCGGCATCGCGCCGTCGTCGGTCTACCACTTCTTTCCCAGCGTTCCCGCCCTGTTCCAGGCCTTGACGGCGGACGTCCACCGGGCCTTCCGCGCTTGCCTGCAGGCCCCCATCGATGCTGGCCCACTGCGTTGCTGGCGCGACCTATCTCGCCTCATCGAGCAGCGTATGCTGAGCATCTATGCAGGCGATGCCGCGGCCCGGCAACTGATTCTCGTCCAGCACGGCCTCAGCGAAGTGACCCAGGCCGACCGCCAGCACGATATCGAGCTGAGCCAGCAGACCCGAGCGCTGTTCGACCAGTATTTCGAACTGCCGACCTTACCGGACGATATCGATGTTTTCGCCCTGGCGATGGAGCTAGGCGACCGCGTCTACGCACGCTCGATTCACCAACACGGCGAAATCACGCCACGCTTCGCCGAGGAGAGCTTGCGGGTATTCGAAGCCTATCTGGGGCTGTATCTGCCACCCTTACTCCGCAAACGTACCAGGAACTGAAGAATGGCCGGCTTGGCCGTGGGTGGCGGCAATCCGAGCCGTGGGCGCGAATGGGCCGACCCGATTAACACAAATACCTATCCGTTAATTATGCTCAACCAATTTAGTAGCTGCTGAAAATTCGCTTTGATAGCCGATATTTATCGACTATAAGATCAGCGATCGGATGTGAACCCGTATAGGGGAAGCTCGGTGAGCAGTATCCATATCTCCCATGCCCTTGAATCCCGGATGGCTCAATCGCCTCCTGACTCCTCGAACGATTTCAGTAATGGAGCACTTCCATGACCACGCTGACCTCCACACCCCGCGCCGATGGCTTCCGCATGCCGGCAGAATGGGAACCCCATAGCCAGACCTGGATGGTGTGGCCGGAGCGGCCGGACAACTGGCGCCTGGGCGGCAAGCCGGCCCAGCATGCATTCACTGCCGTCGCCAGGGCGATCGCCGAATTCGAAGCCGTGACCGTGTGCGCCTCCGCCGCGCAGTACGAGAACGCCTTCGCGCACCTGCAGCACGAACGCATCCGGGTCGTCGAAATGACCACTGACGATGCCTGGGTACGCGATACCGGCCCGACCTTCGTGACAGATGCCCAGGGCGAGTTGCGCGGCGTGGACTGGGGTTTCAATGCCTGGGGTGGCCTCGAGGGCGGCCTGTACTTCCCATGGCTGCGCGACGATCAGGTCGCCAGCAAGATCCTCAACATCGAAGGCCGCGACCGTTATCGCACCGAAGGCTTCGTGCTCGAGGGCGGTTCGATTCACGTCGACGGCGAAGGCACCCTGATCACCACCGAAGAATGCCTGCTCAACCACAACCGCAACCCGCACCTGAACCGCGAACAGATCGAAGCGGTGCTGGCCGATAACCTGGCCATCGACACCGTAATCTGGCTGCCCCACGGGCTCTATAACGACGAGACCGACGGCCACGTCGACAACTTCTGCTGCTACGTGCGCCCCGGCGAAGTACTGCTGGCCTGGACCGACGATCCGCAAAACCCCAACTACAACCGCTGCCAGGAAGCCATGGCGGTACTGGAAAACGCGCGCGACGCCAAGGGTCGCAAGCTGATCGTGCACAAGATTCCGATTCCCGGACCTCTGTACGCCACCGAAGCAGAATGTGCCGGTGTCGATCGCGTGCTCGGCAGCCAGGAGCGCAGCCCGGACGTGCGCCTGGCCGGCTCCTACGTGAATTTTCTGATCGTCAACGGCGGTATTGTCGCGCCCAGCTTCGACGATGCCAAGGATCAGGAGGCCAAGGCCATTCTCGAGCGCCTGTTCCCGGATCACCGCGTGGTGATGGTGCCAGGCCGGGAAATCCTGCTGGGGGGCGGTAATATTCACTGCATCACCCAGCAGCAGCCGGTGGCGACCGCCCGCTGACTGCAGCGCTCTGCAGACCAGCGGAAATGCAAAAGCCCGGAACCAGTCCGGGCTTTTGCATTTGAACGGGCCGCCGCGTGGCGCGGCCCATCAACGCAGCTTAGAGCAGCGGGATGCTGTAGCTGACGATCAGGCGGTTCTGGTCGGCGTCGGCGTTGGCAACTTCCGAACGCAGCGAAGCGTTACGCCAGGCGAAGCCCAGACCCTTGGCAGCGCCTTCCTGTACCACGTAGCTGATGGTCAGGTCGCGTTCCCACTCTTTCAGATCGCCCCTTGCCGACTTGATGTTGTCGCCTTTCATATAAAGCACGTTGGCGGTCAGGCCCGGTACGCCGATCTTCCCGAAGTCGTAGCCGTACTGAGTGATCCAGGTACGCTCGCCGGCACGGCCGAAGTTGCTGATCTGACGGTCGGTGATCAGGTAGGTGGTAGAACCACCCTGGCCTGGGATCGAACCCTGATTCAGCTGGATGAAGTTGCTGTCACCGGAAACCTGCTGGTAACCGGCGCTCAGCGCGTGGCCTTCCAGGCTGTAGGTGAAGAACGCACTCCAGGTACGGTTGTCGACTTCACCGGTAGTGATGCCGTTACCAGCAGCATTGCGGCCGTAGTAACCCGAACCCAGGTAACCATCAGCACGACCAGCGGCACTGCCATTCTTGCCGTCGGAGCTGGTATCGAAATAGCGCAGGTCGGATTTCAGCGAGCCAGCACCCAGCGCCAGGGTATGAGTCAGACCCAGGAAGTGTTGCTTGTAGAAGTCATCCAAGTTGCCGTAGTAGTACTGAACCAGCAGATCCTTGTTGATCTTGTAGTCAGCGCCGCCGTAGTAGAACTTGTTGCTGTCGGCACCCGCACCGGCGCCAGCGATAGCCAGCGAGTCGGCGTTACTGGAAGTACGGCCCTTGGCGTGCTCCAGCTGACCGGCAATCAGGGTCAGGTTGTCGATCTCGTTGGAGGTGATCTGCGCACCTTCGAAGGTCTGCGGGATCAGACGACCGTCGTTGAAAGTCACCACCGGCAGTTTCGGCTGCAGGGTGCCAACATGGGCAACGGTCTTGGAGAAACGGATCTTGCCGGTCAGGCCCAGGCTGCTGAACTCGTCACGAGCGCTGCCATCGCTTTCCAGCGGGAACAGAGCACTCGGGTTACGATCCTGCCCGACTTTGCCCGCGCGGCCACCGCCATCCAGTCGCACGCCCAACAGCCCAATAGCGTCAACACCAACACCGATAGTGCCTTCGGTAAAGCCCGACTGCAGGTTCAGCTGGAACGCCTGGCCCCACTCACGCACCTGGCCACTGTGGGCATTGGCAACACCCACGTCGCCCTGGCTTTCACGGTTGTCGTTGTCGAAATAGAAGTTACGCAGATCCAGCTTGGCCGTGCTGTCTTCGATAAAGGCAGCGTTGGCAACGTTGCCCAGGGTCAGACCCAGAGTGCCGGCGGCTACGGCCAGCGCCAGGGAAGCTTTTTTCATCGTGATCTCTCCAGTGTTCTGTTCTTTTATTGGTGCTGCACATCGGTCTGGAAGGTTCCGCCTTCTAGGCGCGCAGCCAGCCGAATTCGGGTACGACCGTGAGGTAGCAGGCAGCCGAAGGGCGCCACAGCTACGGGTACGGCAATACGAAAACTTAGGGGCAAAGGTGAAACAGGTTGGTCTGGCTGCTAAGGCGACAGGCAAAAGGCATCGTCTGATTCTCGGCATTATTATTTTCGGCCCTGGAGGGCCATTGCTGTGAATTTAGCACAGCAGGTAACGTGCCATGGACGACCAAAGTCGCATAACAGCCAACATTTCAATATGTTACTGGCAAAGTGATAGAACGGGGAGGTCGCTCATCGAGAAAAATGAGCGATTATCCGCCGAACTATAGAGGGGATAAGGCGATTTTCCGCCAGATCAGCTGGTGACGATCTGGTTCTTGCCCTGGCGCTTGGCCTGATACATGGCGGCGTCGGCACGTGCGTAAAGCACATCGAGCCCAGGGTCGCCGCTGCGCAGGGAAGTTAAACCCTGACTGACGGTGATGCCGAAAGTCGTGCCTTCGTGGCTGAGCGACAAGCGCTGAATCTCCCGCTGCAGACGCTGGGCGATTTGCGAGGCCAGCTCCGGCTCACACCCCGGGAAAAGCGCCGCGAACTCTTCACCACCGATCCGCCCGAACAGATCGCCACGCCGCAGGACGGAACTTGCGCAACTGGCCAGTTGCTGCAGCACCTGGTCGCCCACCTGATGACCGTAGGTGTCATTGATGTGCTTGAAGTCATCCAGATCGAGCAAGAGAAAAGCCAGGGGCTGGCCCTGATTGCGCGCCAACTCGAATTCACTTTGCGCACACTCGAAGAAATGCCGGCGGTTGCTGCTCTGCGTCAGCACGTCGGTAGTGGCCAGGCGATGCAATTCGCCTTCGAGCTGCTTCTTCTCGGTGATGTCTTCGGCGATACCAAAGATGATCGGTGAGGCCTGGGTCTCGCTCTGCCGACCGATAAAGCATTTGTCGCTGAGCCAGCGGATTTCGCCATCGGCGCGGATGATCCGGTACTCGCGAGCTTCCACGGCGCCAGTCTCCAATACTTTGGCCATGCTTTCGGCGGCGTATTCCAGATCATCCGGATAGATGCTGTTGCGCCACTCGCCATAGTCGGCCAGCAGCAAGCCGGCCGAGCGGCCGAAAACCAGCTCGTAGGCCGGGCTGACGTAGATGATCTGCTGAGCCTCCCAGTCGAACGCCCAGAGGACGGCGTTCACGCTCCCCAACAGGGTGCTGAACAGTTGCTCGCGCTCACGCAGCCGGGTGCCCTCGGCACGGCTGTGCAGCAGCGCGAGGGTCAGCTCTTCCAGGTCGATAGCAGCAAGTTCATCCATATACCGATCCAGAACATTGGCCTTTTGCTAAGGGTGGGGGTTGCCAATGAGGATCGAAAAAGCCCGCCGAATGGCGGGCTTTTGTGTGGCAACCAGGTCAGAGCTATGACCATCGCTGCAGAGGGCGGTTCACCGACCGCCCGGCTTTGTGCGCTACGTCATGCAGCGACAGGCCGCAGCGAATACGTCTTCAATTGCTCGGCGAAGTCGCGCAGGGACTGAATGCCACTCGCCTCGGCGTCGTGCACCCAGTGCTTGATGGCCTCGAGCATGTCGTGACCATTGGCACTGGTTCGCGCCCAGATTTGCTGAAGAGCCAGGCGCTTCTCGTAAATCACCTTGAGCGCCTGGCTGTGCGCCAACATGGCATCGATACGCACCTGTTGCTTGTCATGCAGCAGGCTCGGCTCACGGGAGAGCAGGCGCTTGGCCCGGCGGAACTGGTGACGGACGGACTCATCGGCTTTGGCCAGCTCCTGTTTGACCAGCGGGCCGATCACCAGCTTGCGGTACTGGGCCATGATCTGGAAGCGGTTGTTGAGGATGGCCATGGCGGTGTCCATGTCCAGAATCCCCTTGCCCGGCACCCGGTGAGCGATCGGCGCAACGCGCTGAACCTTGGCGAGCCCCAGGAAGCTGAACAGTTTGATCCACGCCCAGCCCATGTCGAACTCCCAGCGTTTGACCGACAGCTTGGCGGAGTTGGGATAGGTGTGATGGTTGTTATGCAGCTCCTCGCCGCCAACGATGATGCCCCAGGGCACCAGATTGGTGGCCGCGTCGCGGCACTCGAAATTGCGGTAACCGATGGCATGACCCAGCCCATTGATGACTCCAGCCGCCCAGAAGGGAATCCAGATCATCTGCACGGCCCACACGGTCAGGCCAAGCGCGCCAAAGAGCAGCACATCGATGATCAGCATCAGCGACACACCGCCAATCGGGAAGCGCGAGTAGACGTTACGCTCGATCCAGTCATCCGGACAGTTCTTGCCGTAGATGCGCAGGGTGTCTTCGTTCTTCGCCTCTTCGGCATACAATTCGGCGCCTTTGCGCATCACCGTACCGAGCCCCTTCACCACTGGGCTGTGGGGGTCATCGGCGGTTTCACATTTGGCGTGGTGCTTGCGGTGGATGGCCGTCCACTCGCGGGTGTTCATGCCTGTGGTCAGCCACAGCCAGAAACGGAAAAAGTGCTTGAGCGCGGGGTTCAGCTCCAGGGAGCGATGGGCCGAGTAACGGTGCAGGTAGACCGTCACAGCGACGATGGTGACGTGGGTCAGCAGCAGGGTGACGACAATGAGCTGCCAGACCGGCAAGTCGAGAAAACCGTTGTACCACATAGGCAGGGGTACCTCTTGCAGAGAAAAAGCGATGCGAACAAAGTGCCGCGACCCCATTATCAACATCGTCTGCTGGAAAACCACTTGGTCTTTTGACTAAGGATGTTACAAGGTTGGCCCCAGCGATGATCTTTTCCAGCGAAAGGGAAGCCCTTATCTGCCCATGAGCACTCGGCAAGGCGCATTACGCCTGACTTTGAACTACCTGATAGCCGCCGGCCTGTGGATCGTGTTCAGCGACTTGCTGCTGGCATCGCTCGAACTCACGGCCCGACAGACGGAGCAGGTTCAGGTCTGGAAAGGCCTGGTATTCGTGTTGCTGACAAGCGCCCTGCTGTACCTGACGATCAGCCGCCATCTCGGCCGCCAGGCGCGAATCGGCACGGCGCTGCGCGCCAGCGAAGAACGCCTCAGCCTGGCCTTGTCGGCCACCGAAGACGGCCTCTGGGACTGGGACCTACGCCGCCAGAGCGTGTACTACTCGCCGGGTTACCACGCGCTGCTGGGCATGCGCGATGGCGAGCTGAGCGATGATCGCGACCAGTGGCTGCAATTGCTGCACCCTGAGGATCGCCCGGCTTATCAGCGAGCCCTCGACGAACTGATGCAGGCGAGCGAAGACACCGCCTACGAAAACAGCTATCGCCTGCGCCACCGCGACGGCAGCTACCGCTGGGTGTTGTCGCGCGGCCGCCTGCAACTCGATGCCCAGGGTCGACCCGAGCGCTTCATCGGCACCGTCAAGGACATCACCCAGCGCCGCGCCGATGCCGACAGCTTGCGCCAGGCGGCGGCGGTGTTCGAATCGACCCAGGAAGGCGTGCTCGTCACCGATGCACAGCAGACCATCGTGCACATCAATCCGGCATTCAGCCGGATCACCGGTTACAGCGAGGCGGAAATCCTCGGCAAGCACCCGACCCTGCTCAAGTCGGGCCGTCACGACGCCGCGTTCTACCAGCATCTCTGGCACACGCTGCAGACCCAGGGCATCTGGAGCGGCGAGGTATGGAACCGCCGCAAGAACGGCGAAATCTATCCACAGTGGCAGTGCATCCGCGCCGTCCGCGGAGATCACGGCCTGCTCAGCCACTACGTGGCGGTGTTTTCCGACATCAGCGTGCTCAAGCATTCACAGCAGGAACTCGACCACCTCGCCCACCACGATGCGCTGAGCAACCTGCCCAACCGCCTGCTGTTCAGCGAGCGTGTCGAGCATGCCCTGCAGCGCGCCCGACGCGACGATGATCGCGGCGCCGTGCTGGTCGTGGACCTGGATCACTTCAAGCACATCAACGAAAGCCTTGGCCACAACGTCGGCGACCTGTTGCTCAAGGCTACCGGTGAGCGGCTGGCCAGCAGGCTCGGCAGCGGCAGTACCCTCGCCCGCCTCGGTGGCGACGAGTTCGCCGTGCTCAGCGAAGACTGCACCCAGGCCGAGCAGGCTGCGCACTTGGCGCAATCGCTGATCGACTGCCTGAACGCGCCGTTTCTGCTCGATGGCCAAGAGCTGTTCATCTCGGCCAGCGTCGGTATCTGCCTGTATCCCGACGACGCGAAAACCGTCGATGACGTGCTGCGCAACGCCGACTCGGCGCTGTTCAAGGCCAAGAGCAGTGGCCGCGAGGGCTTCGCGTTCTACGATCAGGAACAGACCGAGTACGCCCGCCAGCGCGTGGAGCTGATCGCCGGCATGCGTCACGCCATCGAGAACGACGAACTTCGCGTGCATTACCAACCCCTGCACAGCCTGACCGACAACCGACTGATAGGGGTCGAAGCCCTGGTGCGCTGGCAGCACCCGCAGCGTGGCTTGGTGCCGCCCGGTGAATTCATCCCGATCGCCGAAGACAGCGGCATGATCAGCGCCATCGACGCCTGGGTACTCGAACAGGCGTGCCGGCAGATGGTCGCCTGGCGCGGCGCCGGGCACCATCTGCAGTTCGTCGCGGTGAACATTTCCAGCCGTCTGTTCAGCCGCGGCGAGCTGGATCAGCGCGTCGCCCAGGTGCTGGCCAACACCGGTCTGCCGGCAAGCTGCCTGGAACTGGAAGTGACGGAAAGCGCGGTGATGGACGACCCGGATCAGGCCCAGGCCCTGCTCGAACGCCTGCGCGCCCTGGGCGTGCGCCTGGCGATCGACGACTTCGGCACCGGCTACAGCTCGCTGGCGCGCTTGAAACGCCTGCCGGTGCACAAGCTCAAGCTCGACCAGAGCTTCGTGGCCGGCCTGCCCCATGACAAGGACGACCTGGCGATCACCCGCGCGGTCATCGCCCTGGCGCACAGCATGGAAATGAAGGTGTTGGCCGAAGGCGTAGAGCGTGCCGAGCAGCTGGAGCACCTGCGCCAACTGGGCTGCGACTATGTTCAGGGGTACTTCATCGGCCGCCCGGTTGCCGCGCAGGATCTGCAGCTGGCGTGAGCAACGCCCCGCCAGCCGTCGGTTTTAGAACCTGTTCAATCTTTCAGCCCAGATTCATCGACTTTGACGGCTAAGTGGGGCGTGAGCGGCCGATTGTTCCCATAAGATGGACTGGCAACTATCTGTGGGAGCGGGCCATGCCCGGAAAAAATAACGGGTATGGACTGGGCGTACCCACCCGTTCCCACAGCTAAAGCTACGATGGCAGCGTTTGCCTTGTAGTTGGCGCTGCATGCGCATACAGGACTTTGACCAGGCGCTTTAGAACAGCGCCTTGCGCGCCTCGCTGGTCAGGACTTGCTCGGGGCGCTGAGCAACGGCTTCGGCAACCTGATACGCACGCTGCACCGCTGGCCTCTTACCCATGCGCGCCAGCCAGGCGGCCATGTTGGGGAAGTCCTCGAGACGTTGGCGCTGCAGTTCCCAACCCTTGGCCCAAGGATAGATGGCCATGTCGGCGATCGAATAGTCGCCGGCCACGTACTCACGCCGCTCCAACTGACGGTCCAGTACGCCATACAGGCGCGCCGTCTCCTTCACGTAGCGGTCGATGGCGTAGGGAATCTGTTCCGGCGCGAAGCGTACGAAGTGGTGGTTCTGCCCGGCCATTGGCCCCAGCCCGCCCATCTGCCAGTGCAGCCATTGCTGGACCTGCACGCGCAAACGCGGTTGCAGCGGCATGAAGCGCCCGATCTTGTCGGTCAGGTACTCGAGAATCGCACCGGACTCGAACACCGAGATCGGCTCGCCGCCGTCAGTGGGATTGTTGTCGACGATGGCCGGGATCCGGTTGTTCGGCGAGATCTTCAGAAACGCCGGCTCGAATTGCTGGCCCTCGCCGATATTGACCGGATGCATGTGGTAATCCAGCCCACTTTCCTCGAGAAAGATGCTGATCTTGTGGCCGTTGGGGGTCGTCCAGTAATGGAGATCGATCATGGGGCGCTCCTGTCGAGTGATGGCGGGGCCTGCCGGCGCCGGAGGCGATGCATGAATCTTGGAGCCGGGCGCCGCGCGCAGAGTTCAGCCGCGGTGACCCACTGGACGGTGGCGGCGTCCAGCATGCGCTTCGAATGCGCAATCGGCCGCTCGCACTGAACGATGCAGGCAAGGCACAATCGAAACGCCGCGTTGAGCAGCGTGTCAGTCATTTTCCCTAAAGGTCGCGATCCGGATGCCGTCCCCCTCTTTGCGCCACTCGCTGCGTCGCCTCTGGGCATTGGACAAGTTCAGCTACAGCCTGCGGGTGTTCATTGCCCTGGGCGGCAGCCTGGCGCTGTGCTGGCATCAGGGCTGGATGCACAGCCTGATTCCGCTGTTCCTCGGCGTGATCGCCAGCGCCCTGGCGGAGATCGATGACAGCTGGCAGGGCCGGCTTACCGCGTTGCTGGTCACCTTGGGCTGCTTCAGCGCCGCGGCCTATACGGTCGAGTTCCTGTTCCCCTATCCCTGGCTGTTCGTCAGCGCCCTGGCGCTGTCGGCCTTTTTCCTGACCATGCTCGGCGCCCTGGGCGAGCGTTTCGCCACGCTCGGCTCGGCCACGCTGATCCTGGCGGTGTACAGCATGATCGGCGTGGAACAGCGCGGTGGCATTGCCGGCCTGTGGCTGGAACCCTTGCTGCTGGTGGCAGGCGCCGCCTGGTATGGCGTGCTGTCGGTGCTCTGGCATGCCTTGTTCGCCCACCAACCGGTGCAGCAGAGCCTGGCCCGGTTGTTCCGTGAGCTGGGGCTGTACCTCAAACTCAAGGCAGCACTATTCGAGCCGCTGCGCCAGCTGGATGTGGAAGCGCGGCGTCTGGACCTGGCCAAACAGAATGGCCGGGTGGTGGCAGCGCTCAATGCCACCAAGGAAATCATTCTGCACCGCGTCGGCAATGGCCGCCCCGGCCCCAAGGTCAGCCGCTATCTGAAACTGTACTTTCTCGCCCAGGACATTCACGAGCGCGCCAGCTCTTCGCACTATCCCTACAACGCCCTGGCCGAAGCCTTCTTCCACAGCGACGTGATGTTCCGCTGCCAGCGTCTGTTGCGCCTGCACGGCAAGGCCTGTCATGCCCTGGCCCAGGCCATCGAGCTGCGCCAGCCATTCGAGTACGGCGAGCACTACAGCCAGGCCCAGGCCGACCTGCAGGCGTCGCTGGAGCACCTGCGTATCCAGAGCAACCCGGCGTGGCGCCATCTGCTGCGCTCGCTCGGCGCCCTGGCCGGTAACCTCGGCACACTCGACCGCCTGCTCGGCAGCGCCAGCAACCCTGATGCCCTGGCCGAGGAGCAGGACAGCTCGCTACTCGACCGCGAGCCGCAATCGCTGCGCGATGTATGGGAGCGCATCCGCCTGCAGCTCACCCCGACGTCGCTGCTGTTCCGCCATGCCCTGCGCCTGTCCATCGCCCTGGCTGCCGGTTACGGTGTACTGCACTGGATTCACCCGACCCAGGGCTACTGGATCCTGCTGACCACCCTGTTCGTCTGCCAACCCAACTATGGCGCCACGCGCATGAAGCTGGTGCAGCGCATCGTCGGCACCGTACTGGGCCTGCTGCTGGGCTGGGCGCTGATCGACCTGTTCCCGGCGCAGCTGATCCAGGCCTTCTTCGCCGTCGCTGCCGGCGTGGTGTTCTTCGCCACCCGCTCCAGTCGCTACACCGTGGCCACGGCGGCCATCACCCTGCTGGTGCTGCTCTGCTTCAACCAGGTGGGCGACGGTTACGGGCTGATCCTGCCGCGTCTGTTCGATACCCTGCTCGGCAGCCTGATCGCCGGCCTGGCGGTGTTCTTGATCCTGCCGGACTGGCAGGGCCGCAGGCTCAATCGCGTAGTGGCCAACACCCTCAGCTGCAACAGCACCTACCTGCGACAGATCATGCGCCAGTACGCCGAAGGCAAGCGCGACGACCTCGCCTATCGTCTGGCCCGGCGCAATGCCCACAACGCCGACGCGGCGCTGTCGACCACCCTGGGCAATATGTTGATGGAGCCAGGGCACTTTCGTAAGGAGGCGGATATCGGCTTCCGCTTCCTGGTGCTCTCCCACACCTTGCTCAGCTACCTGTCAGGCCTGGGCGCCCATCGTGGCGAAGCCCTGCTGGCCGACGAGCAGAACGAGCTGCCGGCCAGCGCCCTGCGCCTGGCCGACAGCCTCGACGAGATTGCCCGCGGCCTGAGCGAACAGACACCCGTCGCGATCCAGAGCGATCATGAAGAGCACCTCGCCAGCTGCCTGGAGCAGATACCCGATGACCTGGACGACGCTCAGCGCCTGGTGCAAACCCAGCTCTCGCTGATTGCCCGACAGCTCGGCCCGCTGCGCACGCTGGCGGCGCACCTGCTCAAGAACCGCGAAAAGTCGGTAAGCGGAGTCTGATCACCATGGATAAGCACGCCATCGTGCAGCAGGTCATCGAGCGGCTCGGCCTCGAGCTGCATGCCGCCGAACAGGCGGCGCGGGTCGCCCATGAAACGGCCACCCACGAAGAGAACATCGCCGAGAACAAATACGACACCCTCGGGCTGGAAGCTGCCTACCTGGCAGCCGGACAGGCTCGCCGCGTGGAAGAGATCGGCCTGCGCCTGCGCGTCTGGCGCCAGTTGCAGGTGCGCGCCTATGACGCTACCCATGGCATTCGGCTGACCAGCCTGGTACTGCTGGCCGACGATAACGACCAGCAGCAATGGCTGTTTCTCGGCCCGGAGGGGGCGGCGATCAAGGTGCAGGTCGGGCAGCGCACGATTCTCGTGCTGAGCCCCGATGCGCCGCTAGGCCAGCGTCTGCTAGGGCGACATGTCGGTGACGAGGTCGAGCTGACCGTAGCCGGACGCTCGCAGCACCACGCGATCATCGACGCCTACTGAACTTGACCTGGCGCAGCGGCCTGCAGGTCGCGCCAGGTCAGGTACAGGCGCAGGTCGAACTCCAGTTGCTGGTAGTCCGGCAGCATGTATTCGCAGAGTTTGTAGAACGCCTTGTTGTGGTCGCTTTCCTTCAGGTGTGCCAACTCGTGCACCACGATCATCTGCAGGAACTGCGGCGCCGCCTCGCGAAACAGCGACGCGACGCGAATCTCCTTCTTGGCCTTGAGCTTGCCGCCCTGCACCCGGGAGATGGCGGTATGCAGGCCGAGGGCACGGTGGGTCAGATCGAGGCGATTGTCGAACAGCACCTTGTCGATGGCCGGCGCATTCTTCAGGTGCTCCTGCTTGAGCGCCATTACGTAGGCATACAGGGCCTTGTCACTCTGGATCGCATGGCGACCCTGATAGCGTTGCGCCAGATAATCACCGAGGCGCTCGCCGGTGATCATCTGGCGAACCTGTTCCTGCAAGGAAGCGGGATAACCCTGGAGGTACTTCAGCGGCGTCATGGGCGTTCACGATGGAGGGGCTGGCGGCTGATTATGCCTCAACCTACAGCGGTACCACGCGCAGCAACCGGCCCTCTTCGTTGTCGGTGAGCAGATACAGCGCGCCGTCCGGGCCATCGTAGACCCCGCGTATGCGCTCCTCCAGCTCTTCGAAAAGGATGTCCTCGCCAGCCAAACGGCCCGCATCGAGCCGTACCCGGCGCACGCTCTTTTCGGCAAGGGTGGAGACGAACAGATCGCCTTTCCAGTGCGGGAAGCGGTCACCGGTGTACAACGCCAGCCCGGACGGCGCCACCGATGGTGTCCAGTGCAGTTCAGGCGGCAGATAACCCGGGAGTTCGGTGAATGGCGTGACCATCGCCCCGGTGTAATCGACGCCAAAGGAGGTCAGCGGCCAGCCGTAGTTGCCACCGGGCTGCAGCAGGTTCAGCTCGTCACCACCTTCGGGGCCGTGCTCGTGGATGTAAAGGCGCTCATGCTGATGATCGTAGACGACGCCTTGAATGTTGCGGTGCCCCAGGCTGTAGATTTCCTCGGCAGCACCCGATTGGCCACGCAGCGGGTTGTCCTGCGGAACGCTGCCGTCGCGGTTCAAACGCACCGTCTTGCCCAAATGGTTGGCCGGGTTCTGCGCCTGCTCACGCTGGTCGAAGCCATCGCCCAAGGTCAGTAGCAGGGTGTCATCGGGCAGGAAAGCGATTCGACCGCCATAATGGGAGGCGCCCGCCTTGGCCGGCTGAGCGGTGAACAGTACCTGAAAATCGCGCAGCTCGCCGTCGACCAAGCGAGCGCGGGCCAGCCGCGTGTTGTTGGCATCGAGCTCGCCATGGGCGTAGCTGAGGTAAATCCACGGATCGTTGGCGAAGTGCGGGTCCAGCACCACTTCCATCAACCCCGCTTGAGTGTCCACGAAGGGTGTCGGCAGCCCCTTGATCGGTTCGGCCTGTAATTTGCCCTGGGCATCGATCAGGCGCAGCTGCCCGGTACGCTCGGTCACCAGCATGCGCCCATCCGGCAGAAATGCCATGGCCCAGGGATGTGCCAGCCCGCCAGTAACGGTTTCGATCCGATAATCGGCGTGGGCCAGCGCACCT
Source organism: Pseudomonas sp. PA15(2017) (assembly GCF_001945395.1). GTDB lineage: Bacteria > Pseudomonadota > Gammaproteobacteria > Pseudomonadales > Pseudomonadaceae > Aquipseudomonas. The sequence continues at coordinate 158,570 of NZ_MSXV01000011.1, forward strand.
GCGCAGATGCCCACTACCAGCAAAAGAGCTTTCACCATCACACCCTTGATTGTAGAAGAGACCATCAGCGGGCGGCGCCGCTGAAACGTGCGAACACCAGGCTGCCCAGGCTGCTGCAGAACATCAGCGAAAGCGTCCCGGCCAGGGAGCGATTGGCGCCGATCAAGGTTGGCATTGGCGCCACGGCATTTGCGAAGATCAGCGCCAGCAACATCGCCAGAGCGCCAGCAAGCAGAAAGGCCAGCCAGCGCAGCACACCCTGGGCGGGTGCGAGCCAGGAAGTCAGCGGCAAGGCGACGAGGAAGGCAGCGACCACCAAAGCCGCGAGGGTGGGGCTGAACCCCAGCAGATCATGGGCCGTGGTTCTCAGGCGAATGCCTGGAGGAATATCGGCGCCGAGTTGCTGCAGGGCGGCAAGGTTGAACTGGGTTTGAACGATGCTGCCGAGCACGGTGGCAACCAGCACGGCCAACCCGAATGGCAGCCACGGGCGATAGTTTTGAGGCATGGGAGCCAACATCCTGAAACACGAGGCGCCAGTATGGCGCAGCGCCTACGAGATGACGGATCAGGAGTTTTACATAGTTTTTCGTGAGGCAACGATTATCCGCGACCGCACATTTACGGCAAAAACACCGCCGTGAAATCGCCCCGGCCAAATGCAGAAAAGCCGCCTGCCCATCACGGGCAGGCGGCTTTCGGGGCAATTGCCAGGCGCTGCGATCAGTTGACCTTGGCGGTCAGCTCACCCTTGGCATAACGCTGGAACATGCCTTCCAGGGAGATCGGCTTGATCCTGGACGCATTGCCGGCGGTGCCGAAGGCTTCGTAGCGGGCGATGCAGACGTCACGCATGGCTTCCACAGTCTTGGCGAAATATTTGCGCGGGTCGAACTCGGCCGGATTCTGTGCCATGAAACGACGGATCGCACCCGTGGAGGCCAGACGCAGATCGGTGTCGATATTGACCTTGCGGACGCCGTACTTGATGCCCTCGACGATTTCCTCGACCGGCACGCCGTAGGTTTCCTTGATGTCACCACCGTACTCGTTGATGATCGCCAGCCAATCCTGTGGCACCGAGCTGGAGCCGTGCATCACCAGGTGAGTGTTGGGGATGCGCTTGTGAATTTCCTTGATGCGCTCGATGGACAGCACATCGCCAGTTGGTGGCTTGGTGAATTTGTAGGCACCGTGGCTGGTGCCGATGGCGATGGCCAGAGCGTCGACCTGAGTGGCCTTGACGAAGGCCGCGGCTTCTTCCGGGTCGGTCAGCAGCTGGCTGTGATCGAGTACGCCTTCGGCGCCAACGCCATCTTCTTCGCCGGCCATGCCGGTTTCCAGGCTACCCAGGCAGCCCAGCTCACCCTCGACCGAAACGCCGCAGGCGTGGGCGAAGGCAACGGTCTGCTGGGTGACACGTACGTTGTAGTCGTAGTCGGCGGGGGTCTTGCCGTCTTCCTTGAGCGAGCCGTCCATCATCACCGAGCTGAAACCCAGCTGGATGGAGCGCTGGCAAACGTCCGGGCTGGTGCCGTGATCCTGGTGCATGCACACCGGGATGTGCGGGAATTCTTCGATCGCAGCGAGGATCAGGTGGCGCAGGAACGGCGCACCGGCGTACTTACGGGCACCCGCGGAGGCCTGGACGATAACCGGCGAATCGGTCTTGTCGGCAGCTTCCATGATGGCGCGCATCTGCTCGAGGTTGTTGACGTTGAAGGCCGGCACGCCATAGCCGAATTCGGCGGCGTGGTCGAGCATCTGGCGCATGCTGATAAGTGCCATGTTTTGCTATCTCCCGATAGGGCTCGTTGATCGTGCAAGCCTGCCGCAGTGGCAGGCGCTATTCAAGTTTGCGCGAGTGGGGCAGCCCGCTCGCGGGTCATTCAGGGCGCCTTGCAGCCGCGCCCGAGCAAATCGTCATTGGCGGTGCGGTAGACCAGACCTTCTTCACCCTTGGCATGGAAGGACAGCGTGCCGTCGCTGTACAGCTCACCGGAGCCGGACGGCTCCAGGCTCAGTCGGTGAACGATATCGCTGCCGCCCATGCGCAGATCGACCTGTTCGTGAGCCGGGTCGGCGTAACGCCAGAACACCTCGGCCTGGCTGTCACAGACCCAGCGGTTCCATTGTTGGCTATCGGCGTAGTCCTTGCCGGCACAACCGGCCAACATGGCCAACCCAAGCAATGCAGCAGCGTATTTATAACGGTTCATCGCAATCTCCTTGCCTTAGCAGTTCTGTTCGCCTACAGGCGGCGTCGAGTCACCTGTGCTCTGTCCTTCGATGCGCTGATCTTCGCGCGTGGTCGGCAGATCGATCTCCGCCGGGCTCAAGACACGGCAAGCGTCGTCGCGTGGCGATCCGCCACCTGCGCATCCGCCAAGAACCACACACATCATCAGTACCACGGCCGCGTTACGCATAGGGGTCACTCCTTGCTGGCTGATTTCCATACAAGGGTAATGACCACCGCGGCCCGCCAAGGTTTAGGGTCTGTACCAAATGGCCCGCACCGACCCCCACCGTCTGCAGTCAATTACTCGGCTGCACGCTTGTGCAGGATTTCCACTGCCGGCAGTACCTTGCCCTCGACGAACTCGAGGAAAGCGCCGCCGCCGGTGGAGATATAGGAGATGCGCGAGGCGACGTCGTACTTGTCGATGGCCGCCAGGGTATCGCCGCCGCCAGCGATGGAGAACGCCGGGCTTTCGGCAATGGCCAGGGCCAGGGCCTTGGTGCCTTCACCGAACTGATCGAACTCGAACACGCCGACCGGGCCGTTCCACAGGATGGTCTTCGACGCTTTCAACAATTCGGCGAACTGCTTGGCGGTTTGCGGGCCGATGTCGAGAATCATGTCGTCGTCGGCCACCTCGGCGACCGCCTTGACGGTTGCGGCGGCGGACTCGGAGAACTCCTTGGCGACCACCACGTCGACCGGCAGCGGCACGTTGACCTTGGCGGCGATGGCCTTGGCAGTGTCGACCAGGTCAGCCTCGTACAGCGACTTGCCGACCGGAAAACCGGCCGCGGCCAGGAAGGTGTTGGCGATGCCACCACCGACGATCAGCTGATCGCAGATGCCGCTCAGGCTGTTCAACACGTCCAACTTGGTCGACACCTTGGAGCCGGCGACGATTGCCGCCATCGGCTTGGCCGGCGCGCCCAGGGCCTTGCCCAACGCATCCAGCTCGGCGGCCAGCAGCGGACCGGCCGCGGCGACCTTGGCGAACTTGGCAACGCCGTGGGTCGAGCCCTCGGCGCGGTGGGCAGTGCCGAAGGCGTCCATCACGAACACGTCGCACAGGGCGGCGTATTGCTGGGCCAGCTCGTCGGCGTTCTTCTTTTCGCCCTTGTTGAAACGAACGTTCTCGAACAGCACCAGCTCACCGGCCTTCAGTTCGACACCGTTCAGGTAGTCCTTGATCAGCGGTACCTCGCGGCCCAGGGCCTTGCTCAGGTAGGCAGCCACCGGCGCCAGGCTGTTCTCTTCGCTGAACTCGCCTTCGGTCGGGCGGCCCAGGTGCGAGCAAACCATTACCGCGGCGCCTTTTTCCAGGGCCTGCTTGATGGTCGGCAGCGCGGCGAGAATGCGCGCATCACTCTTCACAACGCCGTCCTTGACCGGCACGTTGAGGTCTTCACGGATCAGCACGCGCTTACCTTGCAGATCAAGGTCGGCCATTTTCGCGATGTTCAGGGTCATTGAATCAGTCCTTAACAGGGGCTGGTGATAGGTGAGCGGCGGCATCCAGATAATGCACGGCCATGTCGAGCATACGATTGGCGAAGCCCCATTCGTTGTCGAACCAGGCCAGCAGGTTGACCAGGCGAGGCCCGGAAACCCGTGTCTGACTGCCGTCGACGATGGCCGAATGGGGATCATGATTGAAGTCGCAACTGGCGTGCGGCAATTCAGTGTACGCCAGCAGGCCCTGCAATGGCCCCTGTTCGGCGGCCTGGCGCAGGATCCGGTTGATCTCCTCGGCACTGGTGTCGCGGGCGGTCTGCAAGGTGATATCCAGGCAGGACACGTTGACCGTCGGCACCCGAATGGCTTTGGCCTGGATTCGCCCGGCAAGTTCCGGGAGCAACCGCTCGATGCCCCGCGCGAGGCCCGTGGACACCGGAATCACCGACTGGAAGGCCGAGCGCGTACGGCGCAGGTCCTCGTCGTGATAGGCATCGATCACCGGCTGGTCGTTCATCGCCGAGTGGATGGTGGTGATGGAGACGTACTCCAGCCCCACCGCCTCGTCGAGCAGCTTGAGCAGCGGCACCCCGCAGTTGGTGGTACAGGATGCGTTGGAGACCAGGCGCTCGCTGCCCGTCAGGCACTGCTGATTGACGCCGTACACCACCGTGGCGTCGACATCGCTCTCACTGGCCATCGGCTGCGACAGCAGCACCCGCGGCGCGCCTGCACGCACGAAGCGCTCGGCCTGCTCGCGCGTGGTGTACTGGCCGGAGCATTCGAGCAACAGATCGATATCCAGCGCACGCCAGTCGACGCTCTCGGGTTCGCGCAGGCGCAGCACCTTGAGCGGTTTGCCGTTGATATGCAGATGGTCCCCGGCGACTTTCACCTCGCCGGGGAAACGCCCGTGGGTGGAGTCGAAACGGGTCAGGTATTCGATGCTGGCCTGGTCGGCCAGGTCGTTGAGCGCGACGATTTCCAGCCGAGCCTCGCCTGCCCGCTCATGCAGCGCACGCAAAACGCAACGACCGATACGGCCATAGCCGTTCAGGGCAACGCGGTAGGTACGATAGGACATCGGCTATCTCGGATGAACCCGTAGGGTGGATCACGCTTTACCGATCCACCGGGCGCTGTAACGATGGATGAGAGGAGCGTCGGTCGCGCGCTCCGATCCACCGTTACAGCGTCGTTCTCACTTAAGCGTCGAGCAGCTCTTCGGCGGTGCCGATGATGTTCTCGACGGTGAACCCGAAGTGCTCGAACAGCTGGCCGGCGGGCGCCGACTCACCGTAGCTTTCCATGCCGATCACGCGGCCTTCGAGGCCGACGTACTTGTACCAGAAGTCCGCATGGGCAGCTTCGATGGCGATCCGCGCGGTGACCTCCAGCGGCAGTACCGACTGCTTGTAGCCAGCGTCCTGCTGGTCGAAGACGTTGGTCGACGGCATCGACACCACGCGAACCTTGCGGCCCTGCTCGGTCAGCTTGTCAGCCGCCTGAATGGCCAGGCCGACTTCCGAACCGGTGGCGATCAGAATCAGCTCAGGCTCGCCGGCGCAGTCCTTGAGCACGTAGCCGCCACGGCTGATGGCCGCTTCGGTTTCATGGTCGCGCAGGTTATGCGGCAGGTTCTGGCGCGAGAAGATCAGCGCGCTCGGGCCGTCCTTGCGCTCGACCGAGTGTTTCCAGGCCACCGCGGCTTCGACGGTATCCGCCGGTCGCCAGGTGTCCAGGTTCGGCGTGGTGCGCAGGCTGGTCAGTTGCTCGACCGGCTGGTGGGTCGGGCCGTCTTCACCGAGGCCGATGGAGTCGTGGGTGAACACGTAGAGCACGCGCAGCTTCATCAGCGCCGACATGCGCACCGCGTTGCGGGCGTACTCCATGAACATCAGGAAGGTCGCGCCGTAAGGGATCAGACCACCGTGCAGGGCGACGCCGTTCATGATCGCGCTCATGCCGAACTCGCGCACGCCGTAGTACATGTAGTTACCCGAAGCATCTTCGGCGACTACCGGCTTGCAGCCCTTCCACAGGGTCAGGTTGGAACCGGCGAGGTCCGCCGAGCCGCCGAGCAGCTCCGGCAGCAGCGGGCCGAAGGCATTCAGGCAGTTCTGGCTGGCCTTGCGGCTGGCGATGGTTTCGCCCTTCTCGGCCACGCCGCGGATGAACGCGCTGGCCTTTTCGGAGAAGTCGGCCGGCAGCTCGCCTGCCATGCGGCGCACGAATTCGTTGGCCAGTTCTGGATGGGCCGCGGAGTAGGCGGCGAAGCGCTGATCCCACTCGGCTTCGGCAGCCAGGCCGGCTTCCTTGGCATTCCACTCGGCGTAGATATCGGCCGGGACTTCGAACGGTGCGTGGTTCCAGTTCAGGGCGGCGCGGGTCAGGGCGATTTCGTCGTGACCCAGGGCGGCGCCGTGGGACTCTTCCTTGCCCTGTTTGTTCGGCGAGCCAAAACCGATGATGGTCTTGCAGCAGATCAGCGTCGGACGATCGCTGGACTTGCGTGCGGTGTCGATGGCCATCTTGATTTCTTCGGCATCGTGGCCGTCGACATTACGGATCACCTGCCAGCCGTAAGCTTCGAAGCGCGCCGGGGTGTCATCGGTGAACCAGCCGTGAACCTCGCCATCGATGGAGATGCCGTTGTCGTCGTAAAAGGCGATCAGCTTGCCCAGGCCCAGGGTGCCGGCGAGGGAGCAGACTTCATGGCTGATGCCTTCCATCATGCAGCCGTCGCCGAGGAACGCGTAGGTATGGTGATCGACGATGTTGTGGCCTTCGCGGTTGAACTGCGCCGCCATGATCTTTTCCGCCAGGGCGAAGCCCACGGCGTTGGCGATACCCTGGCCGAGCGGGCCGGTGGTGGTCTCGACACCTGGTGCATAGCCGTATTCCGGGTGGCCCGGCGTCTTGCTGTGCAATTGGCGAAAGTTCTTCAGGTCGTCGATGGACAGGTCGTAGCCGGTCAGGTGCAGCAGCGAGTAGATCAGCATCGAGCCATGACCGTTGGACAGCACGAAACGGTCACGGTCGGCGAAATTCGGGTTGGCCGGATTGTGCTTCAGGTAGTCACGCCACAGCACTTCGGCGATATCCGCCATCCCCATGGGGGCACCGGGGTGGCCGCTGTTGGCTTTTTGCACGGCATCCATGCTCAGGGCACGAATGGCATTGGCACGCTCACGACGGCTGGGCATCGCTGAATCTCCTGCGGGGTGACTGCCGAAGCAGCTTGGACGAAAAAGGCGCCCATTTTCGCCCAGCGAGCACCATCGGGGCAATGACAGATGGTCTGTCCGCGACGATATTGCAGCGCTTTTTATCCATGGCGGCGCCTGCGCCACGCAAAAAGCCGCCGGGAACACAGCAACCGCAATATCAAAACTTTTTGATATTGCGGTTGCTGGCTGAAAAACGACCGACTAGACTGCGCGCCATGACCCTGCGCGCGCCCTCACTCGATTTCGAGCCCACCGACCTGCTGTCCGCCCTGTGCAAGGCCGCGGGCGACGGCTTGCGCCTCAACGTCCTGCGTGCGCTGAGCAACGACTCGTTTGGCGTGCTGGAGCTGGCGCAGATATTCGCCATCGGCCAGTCGGGCATGAGCCATCACCTCAAGGTGCTGGCCCAGGCCGGCCTGGTGGCGACACGCCGGGAAGGCAACGCGATTTTCTATCGCCGCGCCCTCGCCCATGTCGAAAGCCCCGGCGGCGCCTTGCATGCAGCGCTGCTGCAGGAAGTCGACAACCTGGAACTGCCCGCCGAAGTGCGCCAGCGCGTGGCCCAGGTGCATCAGCAGCGGGCCGCTGCCAGCCGCGATTTCTTCGCCCGCAGCGCCGAGCGCTTCCAGGCTCAGCAAGATCTGATCGCCGGCCTGCCACAGTACCGCGACAGCGTCGTGGCGCTGCTCGACTCGCTGGACTTGCCGGCCCATGCCAGCGCGCTGGAAATCGGCCCTGGCGATGGCGGCTTCCTGCCGGAGCTGGCGCGCCGCTTCAGCCGTGTGACCGCTCTGGACAACAGCGCGGCGATGCTCGAACTCGCTCGCCAGCGCTGCCAGCAAGAGGGCCTGGACAACGTGCAGCTGCACCTGGCCGATGCCCTGCAGGACGCCTACCCCGGCGCCGACTGCGTGGTGCTGAACATGGTGCTGCATCACTTCGCTGCGCCGGCCCAGGCCCTGTGCAAACTGGCCGAACAGGTGAACCCGGGCGGCAGCCTGCTGATCACTGAACTGTGCAGCCACGGTCAGAGCTGGGCCCGCGACACCTGCGGCGATCTCTGGCTAGGCTTCGAACAGGACGATCTCGCCCACTGGGCAATCGCCGCCGGCCTGACGCCAGGCGAAAGCCTGTATGTCGGCCTGCGCAATGGTTTTCAAATTCAGGTGCGGCATTTCCAGCGCACCCTTCCACTCACGCACGTGGCCGAGAGGCCCTCACTCGCCAGGACAACCGATAGATGAGCGAATACTCCCTGTTTACCTCCGAGTCCGTGTCCGAAGGGCACCCGGACAAGATTGCCGACCAGATTTCCGATGCCGTACTCGACGCCATCATCACCCAGGACAAGCACGCCCGTGTGGCCGTGGAAACCCTGGTCAAGACCGGCGTGGCGATCATCGCCGGTGAAGTGACCACCAGCGCCTGGGTCGACCTGGAACAGATCGTCCGCGATGTGATCTGCAACATCGGCTACACCAGCTCGGACGTCGGCTTCGACGGTGCCACCTGCGGTGTGATGAACATCATCGGCAAGCAGTCCCCGGACATCAACCAGGGTGTCGACCGTGCCAAGCCGGAAGACCAGGGCGCCGGCGACCAGGGCCTGATGTTCGGCTATGCCAGCAACGAAACCGACGTGCTGATGCCGGCGCCGATCCGCTTCTCCCACGCCCTGGTCGAGCGCCAGGCCGAAGCGCGCAAATCCGGCCTGCTGCCGTGGCTGCGCCCGGACGCCAAATCCCAGGTCACCTGCCGTTACGAGAACGGCAAGGTAGTCGGCATCGACGCCGTGGTGCTGTCCACCCAGCACAACCCGGACGTATCGCTGTCCGACCTGCGTGAAGCGGTGATGGAGCTGGTGATCAAGCACACCCTGCCGTCCGAACTGCTGCACAAGGACACCCAGTTCCACATCAACCCGACCGGCAACTTCGTGATCGGCGGCCCGGTGGGCGACTGTGGCCTGACCGGCCGCAAGATCATCGTCGACAGCTACGGCGGCATGGCCCGCCATGGCGGCGGCGCATTCTCCGGCAAGGACCCGTCCAAGGTCGACCGCTCGGCAGCCTACGCCGGCCGCTACGTGGCCAAGAACATCGTCGCTGCCGGCCTGGCCGAGCGCTGCGAGATCCAGGTGTCCTACGCCATCGGCGTGGCCCAGCCGACCTCCATCTCGATCAACACCTTCGGCACCAACAAGGTGGCGGAAGAGACCATCATCAAGCTGGTGCGCGACGTCTTCGACCTGCGTCCGTACGCCATCACCAAGATGCTCGACCTGCTGCACCCGATGTACCAGCCGACTGCCGCCTACGGCCACTTCGGCCGCGAGCCGCAGCAACTGACCGTCGGCGCCGACAGCTTCACCAGCTTCACCTGGGAGAAGACCGACAAGGCTGCGGACCTGCGCGCCGCCGCCGGCCTGTAAGCCCTTACGCAGCAGCCAAGGCCCCGCCAGATTCTGGCGGGGCCTTTTTGTTTCACAGGCACCAGTCGATTTGCCGCGACCAGGATCGACATCTAGTCTGAAAAACTCTTCCCCAGGCGCCGACGTGCCGCCTCGACAATTCATCGCCCGAGCAAGGATGCTCCGCCCATGAAAGCCTGGATCGCTGCCTGTATCTTCCTGCCAGTACCCGCCATCGCCCTGGCCGACGACTGCCCGGCGCAGACTCCCGCCCATGCTCGGCAGGCCGCCGAACTGGCGACCCAGGTCGCCCACTGGGACGACGCCTACCACCGCCAGGGTCGCTCGCTGATCAGCGACGAACTCTACGACCAGGCCCGCGCACGCCTCGAACATTGGCAACGCTGCAGCGACGAAGTCACCCGCAACGACCCTCTGCGCGGTACGCAAGGCGACGTCCAGCACCCCGTGGCGCAGACCGGGCTGCGCAAGCTGGCGGATGAGCGCGCCGTCGCGCAGTGGATGGCGAACCGCGATGACCTGTGGATCCAGCCCAAGGTCGATGGTGTGGCGGTAACCCTGCACTACGAAGGCGGCACCCTGCAGCAGGTGATCAGCCGCGGCGACGGCAGCAGCGGCCAGGACTGGACGCCACAGGCGGCACGCATCGATGCTATCCCCAAGCAGTTGAACGAAGGCGGCACACTGATTCTGCAAGGCGAACTCTATCTGCAGCGGCCGGGCCATGTGCAGGCCAGCGAGGGTGGCGCCGCGGCGCGCAGCACCGTGGCAGGCTTCATGGCTCGCCAGGAATTGCAGGAGCAGCAGGCGGCCAGCATCGGCCTGTTCGTCTGGGACTGGCCAAATGGGCCGGCCGACATCCAGCAGCGCCTCGATCGCCTGGCGCGCATGGGCCTCCAGGACAGCCGGACCTACAGCCAGCCCGTCGCCAGCCCCACCGCCGCACAGCGCTGGCGAGAACAGTGGTACCGCAGCCCCCTGCCCTTCGCCACCGACGGCGTGGTGCTGCGCCAGAGCCGGCGCCCCAGCAGCGACCGCTGGCGCGCCGAACCGCCGCACTGGGCAGCGGCCTGGAAATATCCGGCCAGCGAAGCGCTCGCGCTGGTCGAGGCGGTCGAGTTCAGCATTGGCCGTACCGGGCGCATCACCCCGTTGCTGCGCTTGCAGCCGGTGAAGCTCGACGACCGCACCATCCAGGTGGTCAGCGCGGGCTCACTGCAACGTTGGCGGCAACTGGACATTCGCCCCGGCGACCAGATCGCCATCCGCCTGGCCGGGCAGACCATTCCCAAGCTGGAAAGCGTGGTGCTGCAGAGCGCCCTGCGCTCGCCACTGGAAATCCCCGATAACAATGACTACCACGCCCTGAGCTGCCTGCGCGCCTCGCCCGCCTGCACCAGCCAGTTCCACGCCCGCCTCACCTGGCTCAGCGGCAAGCGGGCGTTGAACCTGCACGGCATCGGGGCTGGAACCTGGCAGAAACTGCTCGAGACGCAGCATCTCGACGGGCTGCTCGACTGGCTGCAGCTTGGCGAAGAACAATTACGGACGGTGCCGGGCATCGGCCCGCAAAGCGCCACGATGTTGAGCCAACGTTTCGCCGAGGCTCGGCAGCGTCCGTTTCACGATTGGTTGCGGGCGCTCGGTGCGCCGATCAATCCGGACGGTCTGGCTGCGGACAGCTGGATGCAGTTGCAGCAGCGCAGCCTGGCGCAGTGGCAGGCATTGCCCGGCATCGGCCCGACCCGCGCGGCCCAGCTACAAGCGTTTTTTCAGCACGAGGACATGATCGCGCTGGCCGAGCAGTTGCGCGAAGCGGGCGTGGCGGGCTTCCAGTAGCGGCGAAAGCGCTGGCTGACCGACACCGCCAGCCTTGCCATGGGGCGTCGATCAGCAGCGGGTGAACACGGGCTCAATCCTTGAATTGATCCTTGATGTAAGTGATTTCGGTCTTGCCATGGGGCGCCGGCTGACCGTTCTCGCCAAGGTTCACGAAGACCATCTTGTCGATGGTCAGGATGCTCTTGCGGGTGATCTTGTTACGCACTTCGCAGCGCAGGGTGATCGAGGTGCGGCCGAAATCGGTGGCAGTGATGCCCAGTTCGATGATGTCGCTCTGCCGCGCCGAGGACACGAAGTTGATCTCGGAAATCAGCTTGGTTACCACCCGCTGGCTGCCCAGCTGGATGATGGCGTAAATCGCCGCCTCCTCGTCGATCCACTTGAGCAGGCTGCCACCGAACAGCGTGCCGTTGGGGTTGAGGTCTTCTGGCTTTACCCACTTGCGTGTATGAAAGTTCATGCACCCTCCTGTCCGTCGTTCCATTGGCGGTAATGATCGCAAAGATTGGCGAGCGGATCATTGCCGCGCTATCGATAATGGTTATCGACACAAGCTATCAGGCCAGGTTCGGCAAGGTGGGTGGCGAACGTGCGCCACGCCTGTCGGCATCCGCCGAGAAACGCCGATAGCCGCGATGGAAAGCCTTGGGCTCGCGCGCCGGCACGGCTATAATCGCTCAGTTACAAACGCCCGGGCCTACCGGGCGTTCCCGCCACCTGTCCGAGGGGCGCTGCAGCAACCTGAAAGATTTGTTTCGAATTCCCAAGCCCTGTATTCCCACAATGCTTAGGGGCAGATTCGAATCAACCTTTCAGGCTGTCAGGCTCGGATGGGGCGTTTAGCAAACGCATCAACGGCGCCCACTCGACAATCGTGTGACACCTGCGCGTCATCCGACGCTGGCAAGGTTGCACCTGTCGACAGCAGACAACCTAATGGAGAGTTACTGCATGAGCGCTGCTTTCAACGACTACAAGGTCGCCGACATTTCCCTGGCCGACTGGGGCCGCCGCGAGCTGATCATCGCCGAGTCCGAGATGCCGGCACTGATGGGCCTGCGCCGCAAGTACGCCGCCAGCCAGCCGCTCAAGGGCGCCAGGATCCTCGGCTGCATCCACATGACCATCCAGACCGGCGTGCTGATCGAGACGCTGACCGCCCTGGGCGCCGAAGTGCGCTGGTCGTCCTGCAACATCTTCTCCACCCAGGATCAGGCCGCTGCCGCCATCGCCGCCGCCGGCATCCCGGTATTCGCCTGGAAAGGCGAGACCGAGCAGGAGTACGAATGGTGCATCGAGCAGACCATCCTCAAGGACGGCCAGCCGTGGGACGCCAACATGGTGCTGGACGACGGCGGTGACCTGACCGAGATCCTGCACAAGAAGTACCCACAGATGCTCGAGCGCATCCACGGCGTGACCGAGGAGACCACCACAGGCGTGCACCGTCTGCTCGACATGCTCAAGGCCGGCACCCTGAAAGTCCCGGCGATCAACGTCAACGACGCGGTCACCAAGAGCAAGAACGACAACAAGTACGGCTGCCGTCACAGCCTCAACGACGCCATCAAACGCGGTACCGATCACCTGCTGTCGGGCAAGCAGGCGCTGGTCATCGGCTACGGCGACGTGGGCAAGGGCTCGGCCGCTTCGCTGCGCCAGGAAGGCATGATCGTCAAGGTTTCCGAGATCGACCCGATCTGCGCCATGCAGACCTGCATGGACGGTTACGAGCTGGTTTCGCCGTACATCGACGGCCGTAACGACGGTACCGACGCCTGCATCGACAAGGCACTGCTGGGCAAGATCGACCTGATCGTCACCACCACCGGCAACGCCAACGTCTGTGACGCCGGCATGCTCAAGGCCCTGAAGAAGCGCGCCGTGGTCTGTAACATCGGGCACTTCGACAACGAGATCGACACTGCCTTCATGCGCAAGAACTGGGCATGGGAAGAGGTCAAGCCGCAGGTGCACAAGATCCACCGCACCGGCGCTGGCAGCTTCGACGCCGCCAACGACGATTACCTGATCCTGCTGGCCGAAGGCCGCCTGGTCAACCTGGGCAATGCCACCGGCCACCCGAGCCGCATCATGGACGGCTCGTTCGCCAACCAGGTACTGGCGCAGATCTTCCTGTTCGAGCAGAAGTTCGCCGACCTCGAAGCCGAGAAGAAAGCCGAGCGCCTGACCGTCGAAGTGCTGCCCAAGAAGCTGGACGAAGAAGTCGCCCTGGAAATGGTCAAGGGCTTCGGTGGCGTCGTCACCCAGCTGACCAAGCAGCAGGCCGACTATATCGGCGTGACTGTCGAAGGTCCGTTCAAACCGGACAGCTACCGCTACTGATAGGCGGTACGCGGCGCGGGCCCAAGGTCCGCGCCGCGTAGCCCGAAGGAATCGTCATGTCTCAGAAACGCCCCAACGTCAGCTTCGAGTTCTTCCCGACGAAGACCGATGCCGGACACGAGAAACTGCTGAACACCGCACGAGAGCTGGCCGGCTACAGCCCGGACTTCTTCTCCTGCACCTACGGCGCCGGTGGTTCGACCCGCGACCGTACCCTCAATACCGTGCTGCAGCTCGACAGCGAAGTGAAGGTGCCGACCGCACCGCACCTGTCGTGCGTTGGCGACAGCAAGGCTGAACTGATCGAGCTGCTCAACCTGTACAAGAGCAAGGGCATCAAGCGCATCGTCGCCCTGCGCGGCGACCTGCCGTCAGGCATGGGCATGTCCAGCGGTGAGTTGCGCCACGCCAATGACCTGGTCGAGCTGATTCGCACGGAAACCGGTGATCACTTCCATATCGAAGTGGCGGCCTACCCGGAAATGCATCCCCAGGCCCGCAATTTCGAGGACGATATCGCCAACTTCGTGCGCAAGGCCAAGGCCGGCGCCGACAGTGCGATCACCCAGTACTTCTTCAACGCCGACTGCTACTTCTACTTCGTCGAGCGCGTACGCAAGCTGGGCGTCGATATCCCGGTAATCCCGGGCATCATGCCGATCACCAACTACAGCAAGCTGGCGCGCTTCTCCGACGCCTGCGGCGCCGAGTTGCCACGCTGGGTGCGCAAGCAACTGGAAGCCTACGGCGACGACACCCAGAGCATCCAGCGCTTCGGCGAAGAGATGATCACCGGCCTGTGCGAACGCCTGATCGAAGGTGGTGCTCCCGGCCTGCACTTCTACACCCTCAACCAGGCCGCCCCCAGCCTGGCGGTGTGGAAAAACCTGCAGGGCTGATACCGGCCGCGGAGGCCGCGAAAGACCGAACTTTCGCGGCCTTTTTCTTTCCTAAAGGCGACGAAATCCACTGCACCAGCCAGTTGGATTAACCTGTCAGCCGCGTACCCGTTGACCCGAAGCCCCTGCTGGTCGACAGTACAGGCGCCCGGATGCCCCAACTGGGGGCATGACTGCCGGGACGAATTCACCAATGCGCGATCAGCCAGGATCGGCTCGAGTTGTCGCGCTACCACGGGATGCCTGCATGCTCACTCGCCAGAAAATCAACGCCTCGGTGTCGCCGAAAGGCAGCCTGGAAACCCTCTCCCAGCGTGAAGTCCAGCAACTGCGCGAGACCGGCTCGGGCAGCGTCTACGCGCTGTTTCGCCAGTGCGCCCTGGCGATCCTCAATACCGGTTCGCACAGCGACAACGCCAAGACCATCCTCGAGGCCTACCCGGACTTCGAAGTGAAGATCCACCAGCAGGACCGCGGCATCCGCCTGGAACTGATCAACGCGCCGGCCGATGCCTTCGTCGATGGCGAGATGATCGCCAGCACCCGCGAGATGCTGTTCAGCGCCCTGCGCGACATCGTCTACACCCAGAGCGAGCTGGAGAACAAGCGGGTCGACGTGGACAGCTCCAGTGGCCTCACCGACTACGTGTTCCACCTGCTGCGCAACGCCCGCACCCTGCGCGCCGGCGCCGAGCCGAAGATGGTGGTGTGCTGGGGTGGCCACTCGATCAGCACCGAGGAATACAAGTACACCAAGCGGGTCGGCCACGAACTGGGCCTGCGTGCTCTGGACGTGTGCACCGGTTGCGGCCCGGGCGTGATGAAGGGGCCGATGAAGGGCGCCACCATTTCCCATGCCAAGCAGCGCATCGTCGGCGCCCGCTACCTGGGCCTGACCGAGCCGGGCATCATCGCTGCCGAGGCGCCGAACCCGATCGTCAACGAACTGGTCATCCTGCCGGACATCGAAAAGCGTCTGGAAGCCTTCGTGCGCCTCGGCCACGGCATCATCATCTTTCCGGGCGGCGCCGGTACGGCGGAGGAATTCCTGTACCTGCTGGGCATCCTCATGCACCCGGACAACGCCGAGCTGCCCTTCCCGCTGGTGCTCACCGGCCCGAAGAGCGCCGAGCCCTATTTGCAGCAGCTGCACGACTTCATCGGCGCCACCCTGGGCCGCGAAGCGCAGAACCGCTACGTGCTGATCCCCAACGACCCGGCTGCCGTGGCGCGCCACATGGCAGCCGGCATCAAGGCGGTCAAGCAGTTCCGCCGCGAGCGCAACGACGCCTTCCATTTCAACTGGCTGCTGAAGATCGACGAGAGCTTCCAACACCCGTTCGAACCGACCCACGAAGCCATGGCCAGCCTCAACCTGACCCGCGAGCAGCCGACCCACGAGCTGGCCGCCAACCTGCGCCGCGCCTTCTCCGGTATCGTCGCCGGCAACGTCAAGGCCCATGGCATCCAGCTGATCGAAGAGCACGGCCCTTACGAGCTGCGCGGTGACAAGAGCATCATGCAGCCCCTGGATCGCCTGCTGCAGGCCTTCGTCGAGCAGCACCGCATGAAGCTGCCGGGTGGCTCGGCTTACGTACCCTGCTATCGCGTGGTCAGCTAAATCGTTGAGCGCGGGGAGCCTGCGCTTCTCGCCGCTTCGGCCAACCGGCCGTCCAGACAGGAGTATCCGATGGCACGCCCAGCACCCCGTACTCTCCAGGTCATCGCGTCCACCCCGGTCACCCCGCACATGCTGCGCGTGACCCTGGGCGGTGGCGAGATCGACAGCTTTCCAGCGGATCAGGAAAGCGCCTACATCAAGCTGATGTTCACTGCCCCCGGCAGGGACCAGAACCTGGTACGCACCTACACCGTGCGCCAGCAGCGCGCCGACCAGTTCGACGTCGACTTCGTGCTGCACGAGGATGCCGGCCCGGCCTCGCAGTGGGCCATGGCCGCCAGGCCCGGCGACAGCATCCTCGTCGGCGGGCCGGGACCGAAGAAACTGGTCGACAACAGCGCCGACTGGTTTCTGGTGATCGGCGACATGACCGCCCTGCCGGCGATCAGCGTGAACCTCGAACAGCTACCCGCCGATGCCCTTGGCCACGCCGTCATCGAGGTGATCGACGGCAAGGATATCCAGGCACTGCGCCACCCCGCTGGCGTCGAGCTGCACTGGCTGGTCAACCCGCATCCCGGCGAGAACAGCCAATTGCTGGTCGATCATGTGCGTCAACTGGAATGGCTGCCAGGGCGCCCGAGCATCTGGGCGGCCTGTGAGTTCAGCGGCATGCGCGCGCTGCGCCAGCATTTTCGCGAGCAGCGGAAGGTCGACCGCAAGGATCTGTACATTTCCAGTTACTGGAAGCTGGGCAGTAGCGAAGATCAGCACAAAACCGTCAAACGCGAGGACGCCGAGGCGCAGGGCGAGTGATCGCCAGGCCACCGGCCAGTCGCTGTAACCCCCGAGTGACAAGGGATAGCGCAACACCGATTGGCGCCAAGTTGTGCCCAACGCTGCCAATCCTGTTACACTCGGGACTTCCCGCCAGGCTTGCGCCCGGATGCTGCCCCCAGTGGCCAGCAGTACCGGACGGGATTGCACGCCCCACGTGTGATTCAAGCCAGGCACTACACCTATAGGGCCACGCCCTCACCAGACAGGATTGCACATGTCCTTTGCCTCCCTCGGTCTCTCCGAGGCTTTGGTCCGCGCGGTCGAAGCCGCCGGTTACACCCAGCCCACTCCGGTGCAACAGCGGGCCATCCCCGCCGCGTTGCAAGGTCGCGACCTGATGGTGGCGGCCCAGACGGGTACAGGTAAGACAGGCGGCTTCGCCCTGCCGATCCTCGAGCGGCTGTTCCCTAACGGCCACCCGGATCGCGAACAGCGCCACGGCCCGAAACAGCCCCGCGTGCTGGTGCTCACACCCACACGCGAACTGGCTGCCCAGGTGCATGACAGCTTCAAGCTGTATGCCCGCGATCTGAAATTCGTCAGCGCCTGCATTTTCGGCGGCGTTGGCATGAACCCGCAGGTGCAGGCCCTGGCCAAGGGCGTCGACGTCCTGGTCGCCTGCCCGGGTCGCCTGCTCGACCTGGCCGGGCAAGGCAGCGTCGATCTGTCCCACGTGGAAATCCTCGTGCTGGACGAAGCCGACCGCATGCTCGACATGGGCTTCATCCACGATGTGAAGAAAGTCCTCGCCCGCCTGCCGGCCAAGCGTCAGAACCTGCTGTTCTCGGCGACCTTCTCCAAGGACATCACCGACCTCGCCAGCAAGCTGCTGCATGACCCCGAGCGCATCGAGGTGACGCCGCCGAATACCACGGTCGAGCGCATCGAACAGCGCGTATTCCGCCTGCAGGCCAGCCACAAGCGTGCCCTGCTCGCTCACCTGGTCACCGCCGGTGCCTGGGAACAAGTGCTGGTGTTCACTCGCACCAAGCACGGCGCCAACCGCCTGGCCGAGTACCTGGAAAAGCACGGCCTGACCGCTGCCGCGATTCACGGCAACAAGAGCCAGAACGCGCGCACCAAGGCCCTGGCCGACTTCAAGGCCAACAAGGTGCGCATCCTGGTCGCCACCGACATCGCCGCCCGCGGCCTGGACATCGACCAACTGCCCCATGTGGTCAACTTCGAGCTGCCCAACGTCGAGGAAGACTACGTGCACCGCATCGGCCGTACCGGTCGTGCCGGTCGTAGCGGCGAAGCCATCTCGCTGGTCGCGCCTGACGAGGAGAAGCTGCTCAAGAGCATCGAGCGCATGACCAAGCAGAAGATCCCGGACGGCGATCTGATGGGCTTCGATGCCAGCAAGGTCGAGGCCGAGCGTCCGGAAGTACGCGAGCCGCAGAAGCCGCGCCAACCGCGCGGCGCCAAGGCCGAAGGCGAGCGCCAGAATGGGGGCCGTCGCGACAAGGGCAAGGATGGCGGCAAGGCGAAGAGCCAGCCCCAGGCCAAAGCCAAGCCGGCCCGCGGTCAGCAGCCGCGCAGCCAGGCACGCCCGGCACCGGCTGCAGGCGCTCCCGCCCTGCCACCGGATCGCGCCCCGGATGAATTCCGCGACGACGATATCGACAATTTCGGCAACCGTGTCGACTACGTACCGACCCAGAACAAGCCCCAGGGCCGTGGCCGTCGCCAGGGCGGCGGCCAGAATACTGGCGGCGCCGGTCAGGCACCGCGCGGTCAGGGCAAGGGCCCACGCACCGGCGGTGGCGGCAGCGCTAATGGCGGCGGCAAACGTCAGGGCCAGGGTCAAGGCGGCGGTCGTGGCCGTGGCGGCGACAACCGTAGCCGTGGCGCGCGTGACAACGTCGTCACGTCGCTGAACCGCGACGAGCTGCCACGCCGTGAAGGCCCGCGTCGCGACGCCCCCGAGAAGCAGCCGATCATCATGCACAAGGCTTCGCGCAGCGACCGTCTGCCAACCGCCGAACAGCTCGATCAGTTGCCGAGCAGCCGACCGCGTGGTGAAAAACCTGCCCTGCTGACTCGCAACCGCGATAGCGAGTGACGGCAGTCCCAGGCTCGGCCTGGGCCCAGAAACGAAAACGCCGGCTCAGACAGAGCGTGTGAAAAGTCGCTGATGCAGGTAGTGATCCCATCAGACGCCCCGACATTGTTCGGGGCGTTTGCTTTTGTACGATTCGAAAGGTCGCGACCAACCTTTCAAGTGAGCAG
>NZ_MSXV01000051.1:0-45095 GCF_001945395.1 Pseudomonas sp. PA15(2017)
CTGCACCACTACAACTGGCACAGGCCGCACAGCAGTCTCAACTACAAACCACCAATCAGTCGGGCTCCATTGCCACTGAACAACGTACTGGGTTTACACAACTAGGCGTCCCCGCCCGTTCCCACAGGTGAAGCAACGATGGCCGCTCCTGCCTTGTAACCGCCTCACCAATGTCGCCGAAAAAGACCGTGACCAGGTCTTTCGACGAACCGCTCTACGGTCGTGATCCAACCTGAACGTTTTTGGCGGGCCTCACCTCAGATTTTGAACGGATGCACGAGACATCCGAGCGAACCGAGGTAGCCCCATGAGCGAGACCATCACAGCTGGCGCTGAGCGCCGGACGATTTCCCTGTCGTTGAACGGCAGCCCTACTCAAGTCGAGGTGTACCCGTGGATCACCGCCCTCGACCTGCTGCGTGAACAGCTCGACCTGATCGGTACCAAGAAAGGTTGCGACCACGGCCAATGCGGCGCCTGCACGGTGCTGGTGGACGGCCGGCGGGTCAACGCCTGCCTGACCCTGGCGGTCATGCTCGACGGTCGTCAACTGACCACCATCGAAGGCCTGGCCGGCGGCGACGAACTGCACCCGATGCAGCGCGCCTTCGTCAAGCACGACGCTTTCCAGTGCGGCTATTGCACGCCAGGGCAGATCTGCTCGGCGGTCGGCCTGGCCAATGAGGGGCGGGTCGGCGACGCTGCCGACATCCGCGAGCGCATGAGCGGTAACCTGTGCCGTTGCGGCGCCTACAGCAACATCCTGGCCGCCATCGAAGAGGCGCTGCCCGAGAGCGAACAGGCGGTGCGCCCATGACCCCCTTCGCCTATAGCAAGCCTGCGGCCATCGACGAAGCGGTGCGCCTGGCCGGGCCCGACAGCCTGTTCATCGCCGGCGGCACCAACCTGGTCGACCTGATGAAGGAAAACCTGGTACGGCCCAAGCGCCTCATCGATATCAATGCGTTGCCGCTGCGTGACGTGACCGTCACCGCCGACGGCGGCCTGCGCATCGGCGCCCTGGCCGGCAACGCCGAACTGGCCTGGCACCCGGAGATCGAGCGACGTTATCCGCTGCTCGCCCAGGCACTGCTGTCCGGTGCATCGCCCCAGGTGCGCAACATGGCCAGCGCCGGCGGCAACCTGCTGCAGCGTACCCGCTGCCATTACTTCTACGACGCCCAGGTGCCGTGCAACAAGCGCGAGCCAGGCAGCGGCTGCCCGGCTCGCGAGGGGCTGAACCGCAACCATGCGCTGTTCGGCGCCAGCGAGCATTGCGTGGCGGTGCACCCGTCGGACTTCTGCGTGGCCCTGGCTGCCCTGGACGCTCAGGTGGTGATCACCGGCCCGCAAGGCGAGCGCCGCGTGGCCATGAGCGACTTTCACCGCCTGCCGGGCGATACCCCGCAGCGCGACACGGTGCTGGAGCCAGGCGAACTGATCCTTGCCATCGAGCTGCCGGCTGAAGATTTCGCCAGTCATCACGCCTACCTCAAGCTGCGTGACCGCGCCTCGTTCGCCTTCGCCCTGGTGTCGGTGGCCGCAGCGCTGCAACTGGATGAAAACGGGCAGATTCGCCAGGCCCGCATCGCCCTGGGCGGTGTGGCCCACAAACCGTGGCGGCGAGCGGATGTGGAGGCCAGCCTGGTCGGCCAGGCCGCCACGCCGGAGCATTTCGAGGCTGCCGCTGAGCTGCTGTTGGCAGATGCCCAGCCGCTGGGCCACAACGCCTTCAAGGTCGAACTGGCGCGTCGCGCCGTGGTTCGTGCCCTGTCTACCGCCGCAAGAGGAGCCCGCCCATGAACGCGCGAACCCTCGGCCAACCCCTGGACCGCGTCGACGGCCCGCTGAAAGTCAGCGGCCAGGCGCGTTATGCCGCCGAGCATCCGGCCGATGACCTGCTGCACGGCAGCGTGATCTGCAGCGTGATCGCCCGCGGCCGCATCACTGCCATCGACGGCTCGGCTGCCCTGGCGCTGCCTGGCGTCAAGCTGGTACTCAGCCACCTCAATCGTCCGCCCATGGCCCAGGACGACGAGAGCTACGAGGATGACGATGCCGCCGACGGCTCACCCTTTCGCCCGCTGTTCAACGCGCGTATCCGCTACAGCGGTCAGCCGGTGGCGCTGGTGGTCGCCGACACCCTGGAGCTGGCCCGTCATGCCGGCTCGCTGGTGCGCATCAGCTACGAGCAGCAGCCCCATGCCACCGACCTGCGCGAAGCCCTCAGCGAGGCCCATGCCGCGCCGGCCGAATTGCCCAAGCCTCGCGGCGATGCCGATGGGGTGATCGCTGGTGCGCCGCTGCGCCTGGAGCTGGAATACGAGCTGCCGTGCGAGTATCACCACCCGATGGAGCCCCATGCATCGACGGTAATCTACCAGGCCGATGGCAGCCTGCTGGTGCACGACAAGACCCAGGGCCCGCAGAACAGCCAGCGGTATCTGGCCGATGTGCTCAAACTCGAGCCTGGCCGCGTGCGCATCAAGTCTTCCTTCGTGGGTGGCGCCTTTGGTTCCGGCCTGCGCCCGCAATACCAGTTGCCGCTGGCCGCCATGGCGGCGTTGAAGCTCAAGCAATCGGTGCGCGTGACCCTGACTCGCCAGCAGATGTTCACCTTTGGCTACCGACCACGGGCTATGCAGCACCTGCAACTCGGCGCCGATGAGAATGGCAAGTTGCAGGGCCTGGTGCACGAAGTGATCGCCCAGACTTCGCGCTTCGAAGACTTTACCGAGCACGTCGCCGAATGGTCGGGGATGCTCTACCACTGCGATCACGTGCGCCTGGCTTATCGACTGGCGCCGCTGGACGTCTACACGCCGCTGGACATGCGCGCGCCGGGTGCTGCCACCGGCCTCTACGCCCTGGAGTCGGCGATGGACGAGCTGGCCTGGGCGGCGGGTGTCGATCCCGTGCAGCTGCGCCTGACCAACTACGCCGAAACCAACCAGAACGAGGGCAAGCCGTATTCCAGCAAGGAGCTGCGCGCCTGTTACCAGCAGGGCGCCGAGGCCTTCGGCTGGAGCCGGCGCAGCCCGCAGCCACGGGGCATGCGCGAGGGCCATCAGCTGATTGGCTACGGCATGGCGACTGGCGTGTGGGAGGCCATGCAGATGCCGGCCAGCGCCCGCGCCAGCTTCACGGCGGACGGCCGCTTGATCGTCGCCAGCGCAACCTGTGACATCGGCCCGGGCACCGCCACGGTGATGATCCAGATCGCTGCCGACGTGCTGGGCATGGATCCCTCCCAGGTGGAGTTTCGCCTCGGCGACTCCAGCCTGCCCAAGGCGCCGCTGCAGGGCGGCTCGTTCACCGTGTCGTCGGTGGGCAGTGCGGTACGCGAGGCGTGCCTGGCACTGGCCGACAAGCTCTGTGAGGCGGCGCGACAATGGCCCGAAGCGCCGTTCAGCGACGGGGCGGCGCTGCGCTTCAGCGCGGGCCGCGTGCAGCAGGGCGAGGATGCCTGCCGTGCGGTCGAACTGAGCGCGCTGCTCGCTCGGCACGGCAGCCTGGAGGCCGAGGTGCAGGCGCAGCCCGGCAAGCAGCGCGAGCGCTACGCCAGTGCCAGCCATTCGGCGGTGTTCGTCGAGGTGCAGGTGGACGAAGCGCTGGGCACGGTACGCGTCACTCGGGTGGTCAGCGCCATCGCCGCGGGCCGGGTGATCAACCCGAAAACCGCACGCAGCCAGATTCTCGGCGGTGTGGTGTGGGGCATCGGCATGGCCCTGCACGAGGAGGCGATGATCGACCACGGCCTGGGGCGCTGCATGAACCACAACCTGGCCGACTATCACCTGCCGGTGCAAGCCGATATCGGCGATATCGAGGTGATCTTCGTCGAAGAAAACGACACCATCATCAACCCGCTGGGCTCCAAGGGTGTGGGCGAGATCGGTATCGTCGGCGTTGCCGCGGCGGTCGCCAATGCGGTCTACCACGCCACTGGCAAGCGCATCCGCCAATTGCCGATCACCCTCGACAAGCTGCTCTGACGGTTGCCGATGACGGGTTCGCCAGCGCGGGCCCGTCGTCGCGCCTCTTCGGTTCGTTACGTATCACCAGCCAGATTCCCAGCCCCGAAATCAGTGTGCCCAGGCCCATCAGCCAGGACAGCGGCTCGCCGAACATCGCCGAGGCCCATACCAATGTCAGCGCGGGGCTCAGGTACAGCACGCTGGCCACCCGGGTCGGCGTCGAGCGCTTCAGGCACAGCCAGTACAAGCCGTAGCCACCGATGGTGGAGACGCTCGTCCACAACACGCTCAGGGCGAAGCCGCTTGAGGGCACCGGCATCAGGCTGCCGTCCATCGCGGCCAGCAACGCGAACGGCACGCAGCAGATGCAGCACTGCAGCCACAGATTGCCGAGCAGGTCGAGTGATGCCGTGGCCTTGGTGCGTTTCTGCCACAGCGTCGCGACCGCCAGCGAGAACATCCCCAGCAGCGGCAGACCATAAACCCACAACGGCGCATCGCCCCAGGCCAGTGCGTCCGAGGTGACCAGCACCACGCCCGTCAGGCCGACGGTCAGGCCGAGCCAGGTGCGCCAGCCCAGGTGCTGCTGGAATACCAGCACGCTGAGCAGAGCGACGCCGATGGGCAGCAGGTCGGCCAGCAGGGCGGCGAGCCCGGCAGGTACGCCAAGGGCGATGCCCTGAACCACGCCGGCGAGGTAGCCGCCCATCGCCAGCAAGCCGATACCGGCGTGGCGCAGCAGGGTGGCTGGCGAGGCGTTGCGCAGGCGGGGCAGCGCCCAGGGGGCCAGCAGCAGCGCGAACAGCAGGCTGCGCCAGAACACCACCAGCATGGCCGGCGCATGCTCGATGGAGAACCGCGCGCCGATGAAGCCTGAGCTCCAGATCACCACCAATGCCGCTTCGAGCAGCAGCAGGGGAATCGCGACGGGCCAGAGGCAGGGAGTCAGTCGAGCGGACATGGCGGCAAACCGGATGAAGGGTGTAGGTCCAGCCTACGAAGGTGGCGTAATCTAATAAATCAAAATTTATCGAATCAGTCGTTCGGAGTTATTGAATAATGAGTGCCGTGCTCGACATCGAGTTGATCCGCACCTTTCACGCCGTGGCGCGTGGTGGGCGCTTCAAGGCGGCTGCCGAACAGTTGCACAAGAGTCCGGCAGCAATCAGCGTGCATATCCAGCGCCTGGAGGCAGTCGCCGGCGGCCGGCTGTTCGATCGCGACAACCAGGCGGTGGCGCTGACCGCGCTGGGCAAGCGGCTGCTGCGCTCGACAGGCGAACTGCTCAGCACCCATGACCGGGTGCTCGCCGAGCTGCATGGCCCAAGGCTGGTCGGGCGCATCCGCCTGGGAATACCCGATGAGTACGCCGCCCACGTGATCCGCGACATCCTGCCGATCTTCGCCGCGGCCTGGCCCAACGTGGTGCTGGAGGTGAAGACCGCCCCCAGCTATACGCTGCGCGACCAGGTGCAGGCCGGCAAGCTGCACGGCGCGATGCTCACCCTGCCGTTGGGGCAGCGCGAGCCGAGAGCCCAGGTGCTGGTCGCCACCACGCCGGTGTGGGTAGCGGCGGCGGTCTATCCCCAGGCCTGGAAAGAGACGCTGCCACTGGCCATCCACGCGGCCGACTGCCCCTACCGCAGCCTGATGCTGGAGTCGCTGAAGGCGGCGGGGCACACCTGGCGGGTGGTGCTGGAAAGCCCGTCCAGCCAGGCCATCAGGGCCTGCGTCGAATCGGGCCTGGCGATCACCCTGATGGATCGCGCGAAGATGAGCAGCGCCATGCGCATCGTCGAGGAGCTACCCCAGGCTGCCGAGCACGAGGTGATGTTCCTGCGCTCGGCCCAGGCGCAGCACGACGAGGCCCTGGAGCTGTTGGCCCAGGCCATTCATCAGCACTTTCGGCTGTGATCAGCGGTGCTTGGTACTCGAGCGCAGTTTGTAGCGTTCGCCCGGGTGAGTCAGGCGCACGTAGCTGATCAGGTGCTCGTCCGACCAGGTACGGCGGATCATTGACAGGCACGCGGCGCCGTTGGCGATGTCCAGCCATTCGGCGGTGCGGGCGTCGGCATGCACGGCCTCGACCACATGCTCCACGTCGCTGATCGGGCAACTGGCGACCAGCACTTCGTTGGGCGTCTGCCTGGAAAAGTCGCTGCTCAGGTAATGGGGCACCCAGCGGGGATTGACGAAGCGATCTTCGAGCTGGATCGGCACGCCGTCTTCCAGATGCACGAGGATGCTGTGAAACACCTCGGCACCGATGCGCAGGCCCAGGCGCAGCGCCACCTCGTCATCGGCGGCCAGCGCTTCACTGCGCAGGATGCGATTGGAATAGACATGGCCGCGGGCGCGCACTTCGGCGGCGATGTTCATCACCTCGTGCAGTGACGACTCGGACTTGCGGTCGGTGACGAAGGTGCCCAGGCCCGCCTGGCGGATCAGGTAACCCTGCTGTACCAGGTTGTTGATGGCCTTGTTGGCGGTCATCCGGCTGACCGAAAAATCCCTGGCCAGCTGCTCTTCGGGGGGGATCTGGTGATGCAGCGAGTAGTCACCGTTGCCGATGCGCTCGAGCAGAAAATCCTCGATGGCCTTGTAGCGCGGGGTGGTGGTCACGAAAGCTCCTTGGCAAGACCGGGTGCGCGGATGATAGCGCGCGATTCGCTCTGTAGGAGCCCCGCCCCGGGGCGAAGCGGAGCACAACCTGCGGTGTGTCCATCATTCGCCGCGACGCGCGGCCCCTACAAAGACCCTGGCTCGGCTCAGCCAACCGACGGCAGCAAGCCGGTCGGCAGCAACGGCGTCAGCACGCGTTCGGCCAGCAGTTCATCGGCGGCGGCGATGTCCGGGGCGAAGAAGCGATCCTCGACGTAGTAGGGCACCTTGGCGCGCAGCGTCTGGCGCGCGCGTTCCAGTTTCGCCGAGCTCTTCAGGCCATGGCGGAAGTCCAGGCCCTGGCAGGCGCCCAGCCATTCGATGGCGAGTATGCCGCGTACGTTCTCGGCCATTGGCCACAGGCGCTTGCCAGCGTTCGGTGCCATGGACACGTGATCTTCCTGATTGGCCGAGGTCGGCAGGCTGTCGACGCTGTGCGGGTGGGCCAGGGCCTTGTTGTCGCTGGCCAGGGCCGCGGCCGTGACCTGGGCGATCATGAAGCCCGAGTTGACCCCGCCGTTCTCGACCAGGAAAGGCGGCAGTTGCGACATGTGACGGTCCATCATCAGCGAGATGCGGCGCTCCGACAGGGCACCGATTTCCGCGATGGCCAGGGCCAGGTTATCGGCGGCCATGGCCACCGGCTCGGCGTGGAAGTTGCCGCCGGAGATCACGTCGCCCTGTTCGGCGAACACCAGCGGGTTGTCGGACACCGCGTTGGCCTCGATCTGCAGCACGTCGGCGGCCTGGCGCAGTTGGGTCAGGCAGGCGCCCATGACCTGGGGCTGGCAGCGCAGCGAATAGGGGTCCTGCACCTTGTCGCAGTTGGCGTGGGAGCGCGCCACTTCACTGCTGTCGCCGAGCAGGTCGCGGTAGGCCGCCGCCACATCGATCTGCCCGTGCTGGCCGCGGGCGGCATGGATGCGCGCATCGAAGGGGGCCCGCGAGCCGAGCATGGCCTCCACGCTCAAGGCGCCGCACACGGTGGCCGCGGCGAACAGGTCTTCGCCCTCGAACAGCCCGCGCAGGGCGTAGGCGGTCGATACCTGGGTGCCGTTGAGCAAGGCCAGGCCTTCCTTGGCGGCCAGGGTCAGTGGCTGCAGGCCGGCCACCGCCAGTGCTTCATTTGCCGGCAGCCACTGGCCCTTGTGGCGCGCCTGGCTCTCGCCGAGCAGCAGCAGCGACATGTGCGCCAGCGGTGCCAGGTCGCCGGAAGCACCCACCGAGCCCTTGAGCGGAATGTGCGGATAGACCTCGGCGTTGATCAGCGCGATCAACGCATCGATCACCGTGCGGCGAATGGCCGAGAAGCCGCGCGCCAGGCTGTTGACCTTGAGCAGCATGATCAGCCGCACCATGGCGTCGTACAGCGCCTCGCCGACACCGGCGGCGTGGGACAGCACCAGCGAGCGCTGCAGCTTTTCCAGATCGTCCGGGGCGATGCGCGTCGAAGCCAGGAGGCCGAAGCCGGTGTTGATGCCGTAAGCGGTGCGGCCTTCGGCGAGTATCTGCTCGACACAGGCGACGCTGGCGTCGATGCCGGCATGGGCGCTGGCGTCGAGCGTGACGTTGACCGGCTGCAGGTACACGGCGCGCAGCTGGGCCAGGGTCAGCGCGCCCGGTTTGAGGTTCAGGGTGGTCATCAATCAGGCTCCTCGGGTGATCATCGGCAGGTTCAGGCCCTGCTCATGGGCGCACTCTATGGCGATTGGGTAGCCGGCGTCAGCATGGCGCATCACGCCGCTGGCCGGGTCGTTGGTCAGTACGCGGGCGATGCGCTCGGCAGCCTCGTCGCTGCCATCGCAGACGATCACCACCCCCGAGTGCTGGGAAAAGCCCATGCCCACGCCGCCGCCATGGTGCAGCGACACCCAGGTGGCGCCGCCAGCGGTGTTGAGCAGGGCGTTGAGCAGCGGCCAGTCGGATACCGCGTCGGAGCCATCCATCATCGCTTCGGTCTCGCGGTTGGGGCTGGCCACGGAGCCGGAGTCCAGATGGTCGCGGCCGATCACCACCGGCGCCGACAGCTCGCCGCTGCGCACCATCTCGTTGAAGGCCAGGCCCAGCTTGGCGCGCTGGCCCAGGCCGACCCAGCAGATGCGCGCCGGCAGGCCCTGGAAGGCGATGCGCTCGCGAGCCATGTCCAGCCAGCGGTGCAGGTGGGCGTCGTCGGCGATCAGTTCCTTGACCTTGGCGTCGGTCTTGTAGATGTCCTGCGGATCACCCGACAGCGCCACCCAGCGGAACGGGCCTATGCCGCGGCAGAACAGCGGGCGGATGTAGGCCGGCACGAAACCGGGGAAACCGAAGGCATCGGCGACGCCTTCGTCCTGGGCCATCTGGCGGATGTTGTTGCCGTAGTCGAAGGTCGGCACGCCCATCTTCTGGAAGTCGAGCATGGCTTGCACGTGCACGGCCATGGACTGCTTGGCGGCCTTGACCACCTCGGCCGGCTGGGTCGCGGCGCGGTCGCGGTACTGCTCCCAGGTCCAGCCGGCCGGCAGGTAGCCGTTGAGCGGGTCGTGGGCGCTGGTCTGGTCGGTGACCATGTCCGGGCGCACGCCACGGCGCACCAGCTCGGGGAGGATCTCGGCGGCATTGCCGTGCAGGGCGATGGAGATCGCCTTGCCTTCGGCGGTGTACTTACCGATGCGCGCCAAGGCGTCGTCCAGGTCTTCTGCCTGCTCGTCGACGTAGCGGGTACGCAGGCGGAAATCGATGCGGCTCTGCTGGCACTCGATATTCAGCGAGCAGGCGCCGGCCAGGGTGGCGGCCAGTGGCTGCGCGCCGCCCATGCCGCCGAGCCCGGCGGTGAGCACCCAGCGGCCCTTGAGGTCGCCGCCGTAGTGCTGGCGCCCGGCTTCGACGAAGGTTTCATAGGTGCCCTGGACGATGCCCTGGCTGCCGATGTAGATCCACGAACCGGCGGTCATCTGCCCGTACATGGCCAGACCCTTGGCATCCAGCTCGTTGAAGTGCTCCCAGGTCGCCCAGTGCGGCACCAGGTTGGAATTGGCGATCAGTACCCGCGGCGCATTGGCGTGGGTCTTGAACACGCCCACCGGCTTGCCGGATTGCACCAGCAGGGTCTCGTCGTCGTTCAACTGCTTGAGGCTCTCGACGATGGCATCGAAGCATTCCCAGTTGCGCGCTGCCCGGCCGATGCCGCCATAGACCACCAGCTCCTTGGGATTTTCCGCCACCTCGGGGTCGAGGTTGTTCATCAGCATGCGCAGCGGCGCTTCGGTCAGCCAGCTCTTGGCGGTGAGCTGAGTGCCACGCGGGGTGCGGATGACGGTATCGCGAAAGGTGGTCATGGCGGGTTCCTCGATTGCAGGGGCAGTAGGGGCGGGCGGCATCACAGCCACCCCAGGTAAAGGGCCAGGTGGCCGAGCGGCAGGCTGAACAGCAGGCTCAGCAGACAGCGTTGCAGCCAGACCAGCAGCAGGTCGCGCAGGCGCAGGGGAATGCGGGTGGCGAGCATGCAGGGGATGGAGGCGGAGAAGAACAGCACGCTGCTAACCGAAACGATGGCGGTCACGAAACGCACCAGTTGGTCGGCGTCCTTGAGCAGGATTACTGGCAGGAACATTTCCGCCAGGCCCGAAGCCAAGGCGCTGGCCACCTGCATCGGCTGCTCCAGGCCGAACAGCCAGGTCAGCGGGTAGAGCAGCAGGCCGATGGCGTCGAACAACGGGGTGTACTTGGCGGCCAGCAGGCCCAACAGCCCGACGGCCAGGATGCTCGGCAGGATGTACGCGGTCATGCGCAAGCCATCGATGAAGGTGCCCCACAGCGACACGTGCAGCGAGGGCGCGCAGGCGGCCCGCGCCACCCCGGCGCGCCAGGCACTGGCGAAGCGGTTCTCGCCTTGCTCTAGTTCGGCTTCCGGCAGGCGCTCGGCAGACAGTGAAGCCAATGGATAGAGGCGGGCCGTGACCGATGTGACCAGAAAGGTGATCAGCAGCGTGCTCCAGAAATACAGGTTCCAGTGCTCCATCAGGTCCAGGGTCCTGGCCACCACCACCAGAAACGGCACCGACACGGTGGAAAAACCAGTGGCGATGATCGCCGCGTCGCGCAGGCTGTACTGGCCTTCGCGGTACATACGGTCGGTGATCAGCAGCCCCACCGAGTAACTGCCGGCGAACGAGGCGATGGCATCGATCGCCGATTTGCCCGGGGTGCGCCACAGCGGGCGCATCACCGGCTGCATGAGTACGCCGACCAGCTCCAGCAGCCCGAAGCCGATCAGAAACACCAGCGCCAGGGCGCCCA
This sequence comes from Pseudomonas sp. PA15(2017), assembly GCF_001945395.1. Classification (GTDB taxonomy): domain Bacteria; phylum Pseudomonadota; class Gammaproteobacteria; order Pseudomonadales; family Pseudomonadaceae; genus Aquipseudomonas. Next base: position 10,917 of record NZ_MSXV01000051.1, read on the forward strand.
GGGGCACGATCACCGCCAGGCTCAGCACCAGCTTCTCGAACAGAAAGGGCAGCATGTCCGGCTGATACAGCGCCGCCGGGCCGAGCTCGAGCAGGTAGGCGATGCCCACCAGCAGGCCGAGGCTTCTGAGCACGCTGAATAGGATAGTGGTCACGCTGTTGCGCCAGGAGCCGTCGAACCAGGGCATCACTGCGCCGTAGAGCATGAACAGCAGGGCGCAGATGATCACCAGCGGCCGTGCATGGGTTTGCAGGGCCGAGGCGGCGTGGTCGAGCAGCAGGCTGGAGCGCCCGGCCAGTTCCATCGGCACGAAGAACAGCAGGATGCCGACCAGGCTGTAGCCGAGCAGGCGCGCGATGGCCACCGGGGCACTCAGGGGCGTTGCGCTGGTCATCTCGACGCGTCGGCTGGCGTGGTCAGGGCTTTGATGAGCATGGCAATCTCCGTGCTTGTTGTTATGGGAGAAGTGGGCAGCGAGCGCTCATTCGCTCATCGTGAGCAGATGCAGCAGCCGGGCGGCAGCACGGGCGGTGCGGTTGTCGATGTCGTGCTGTGGGTTGACCTCGGCGACGTCGATCAACCGCAGCTTGCCGCTGGCCTTCAGGCGCAGCAGCAGGGGTTCGAGCAGCGCCAGGGGCACGCCGCGGGCGGCTGGGGCGCTGACGCCGGGCGCTTCGCAGGCCGGCAGTACGTCGATGTCCAGGGTCAGGTAAAGCAGGTCGCAGCCGGCGACGAAGGCGTCCAGGTCGCGGCCGATGGCCTCCAGGGTGGCCTCGCGAATGTCGCGGTCTTCGCGCACCAGCACGTTCAGTTCGGCGGCGCGCTCGAACAGCGCGCGCGTGTTGCTGGCGCGGCTGATGCCCAGGCAGGCGTAGTTGAAGAGCCAGCCACGCGCGGTGCACTGTTCGGCAATCTGCGCGAAGGGCGTGCCCGAGGAGTGCACGTGCGCCGGGTCGCGCAGGTCGAAATGGGCATCGAAATTGATGATGCCGATGCGCGGGGCGGCCTTCCGCGCATCGGCTCGTTTTTCCAGGTGTCCGGCCAGCCCGGACCAACTGCCGTAGGCCACTTCGTGTCCGCCGCCGAGTACCAGCGGCAGGTGTCCGCTGTCGAGCAGCGCGCACACGCCGTTGGCCAGGCGCGTCTGGGCGGCCTCCAGGTCGCCGTCTTCGCAAACGATATCGCCGGCTTCGAAGGCCGGCGCGTCGCGATGCCAGGCCAGGTTGGCCAGTGCCTTGCGCAGCGCTGCGGGGCCGCCCGCGGCACCCACGCGGCCGTGGTTGCGCTGCACGCCTTCGTCACAGGCGAAGCCGAGCAAGGCGATGCCAGGCTCGGCACCGGCGTGCAGCGGCTGGATGCGCTGGTGCCAGCGGGCGCTGTCCGGTTCGGGGTCGACGCGGCCGGTCCACGGGGCCATGGTGAAACGGTCAGCGTGCATGGCTGATGACTCCATTGAAGACGCGCTGGCGCAGGCGCCCGGCCTGCACGGCATAGGCCAGCTCGGCTGGTTGGCGAACGTCCCACAGGCACAGATCGGCGACCGCGCCAATCGCGATGCGGCCCAGCTCCGGGCGGCCGAGGGCGCGCGCCGCATGGGCGGTCATGCCGGCCAGGGCTTCGCGCGGGGTCAGGCGAAACAGGGTGCAGGCCAGGTTGGCCATCAGCGTGGGCAGGCAGATCGGCGAAGTGCCGGGGTTGGCATCGCTGGCCACTGCCATGGGCACGCCGTGGCGGCGCAGCAGGTCGATGGGCGGCAGACGGGTTTCGCGCAGCACGTGAAAGGCGCCGGGCAGCAGCACGGCAACGGTCCCGGCCTCGGCCATGGCGCGCACGCCGTCCTCGTCCAGGTACTCGACATGGTCCGCGGACCAGGCGCCATAGCGGGCGGCCAGCGCGCTGCCGCCCAGATTGGAAAGCTGCTCGGCATGGGCCTTGATCGCCAGGCCGTGGCGCTGGGCAGCCTGGAAAACCCGCTCGCACTGGGCCGGGGAGAAGGCGATGCCTTCGCAGAACACGTCCACTGCGTCGGCCAGGCGCTGGCTGGCGGCGGTCGGAATCATCTGCTCGCAGACCAGCTCGATATAGCCATCGGCATCGCCGGCGTATTCCGGCGGCAGGGCGTGGGCGCCGAGCAGCGTGGTACTGATGCGCACCGGCCGCAAGGTGGCCAGGCGCAGCGCCACGCGCAACATCTTCAGCTCGTCGTGCAGGGTCAGGCCATAGCCGGATTTGATCTCCAGGGTGGTGACGCCATCGGCCAGCAGGGCATCCAGGCGCGGCAGGCTGGCTGCGATCAGCTCGTCCTCGCTCGCGGCGCGGGTGGCCCGCACGGTGCTGAGAATGCCGCCGCCGTTGCGGGCGATGGTTTCGTAGCTGACGCCTTCGAGGCGCTGTTCGAACTCGCCGGCACGGTCACCGGTATACACCAGGTGGCTATGGCAATCGACCAGGCCGGGCGTCATCACGCCGCCGCTGGCCGCTTCCTTGGCGCCACCGGCCAGGCTCGGGGCGAACTCGCTCTCCGGCCACAGACCGGCAATACGCCCATGCTCGACCTTCACGGCCATCGGCTCGGGGAGTTGTTCGAGGCCATCGAACAGGGTGACGTTGCGCCAGAGCAGGGGAGTGGACTGAGAGGAAGCCATTGAAGATCGCCTTTTTTGTAATGTATATACAATTAAGCGAAAGGCCTCAGATGGTCAAGCCCTACGCGATATTATCGGCATATATACGGGCTTTTTCCGTTATATATGTATATACATTTTTGTGGCTGGAAGACGACTCAGGAGCGATCCCGGGGATAGCGCTTGGCGAGAGGGAAGGCCGGCAACCAGGCTTCGCGCCGGCTCGTCCAGCATTCGTAGGTGGGCTGCAGCTGATCGGGTGCGTCGAGGGCGCCCAGGTGGATTTCGATTTCATCGCCGCTGTGGGCGAACAGCGAGGAGCCGCAAAGCGGACAGAAGTGGCGCCCGGCGTAGCTATGGGTTGCGCCGCTGACCGTCACGGCGTTGTGGAGGAAGATCGCCGCGGCGTAGAACAGCGCGCCATGGTGCTTGCGGCAGTCGAGGCAATGACAGATGCCGACTCGCTCAGGCTGGCCTGCCGCTGAGAGTCGGACCTGGCCGCACAGGCAGCCACCGGTGAATGGATCCATGCCGCACCTCCTGCAGGCTCACCGCAGAAACCATAGCAGCAGGCGAGCGCTTGGCGAGTCAGGGCCGGTAGGCGCGCAGGAACATCTCGACGGTGGCACGGGCGTGTTGCTCCTGCTGAGCCTCGGTTTCTGGCTCGCCGCAGCCGATCAGCAGGCGGAAATTGGCACAGCCCTTGAGCAGGGAGAAGAATTGATCGGCGGCAAGCTTCGGCGATTCGATACGCAACTGGCCGCTCTGATTCATCTTGCCCAGCAGGCGCTCCATTTCGGCGAGCAAGCGCTGCGGCCCGGCCTCGTAGAAAATCTTCGCCAGTTGCGGGTCCTGGGCGCCAAGGCTGCTCATCAGGCGATGCAGGTCGACGGACTCGCTGCTGTTGAGCAACTGGCTGAAGCCGCGGGCGATGTTGAGCAGCACGTTATGCACGGTCGCACCAGCGGGAAACTCGAAGAACAATTCGGGCAACTGCTCTTCGCAGCGGGCCTTCACCGCGGCGCAGAACAGCGTCTCCTTGTCGTTGAAGTGGCTGTACACCGTGAGCTTGGAAACCCCGGCGTGGGCGGCGATGGCGTCCATGCTGCTGCCGGCGTAGCCGTAGCGCAAAAACAGGCATTTGGCCGCTTCGAGAATGGCTTCGCGCTTGGCGAGGTCTTTGGGGCGACCGGGGCCGCTGGACTGCAGTGAAGTGTCTGACATCGGGCGATTTTAATACTGGACTGCCGAGTACGCTATTTTTAATATACTCGGCAGTACAAATATTAAAAAGTTCCCGCTGAAAGGACGCTCATCATGTTCTGCCATGCTCTGTATCGCCTTGCGCCCCTGTGCCTGGCTCTGTCCCTGGTTGCCTGCAGCGACGCGCAGGCGCCGCAGCCGGGCATTCGTCCGGCCATGGTCGCGCAGCCGCAGCTGTCGGCGGAGCAGGTGGACAGCTATCCGGGCGAGATAAGGGCGCGGCTGGAGCCGGAGCTGGCCTTTCGCATTGGCGGCAAGGTGACCCGGCGGCTGGTTGAAGTGGGCCAGCGGGTTGCCAAGGATGCGCCACTGGCCGAGCTGGACCCGCAGGACGTGCGCCTGCAGCTCGATGCCTCCCGCGCCCAACTGCAATCGGCCGAATCCAACCTGCAATTGGCGCGCGCCGAGCGCGACCGCTACCGCACCCTGCAGCAGCGCGGAATGATCAGCAAATCCCTGGGCGACAACGCCGAAAACACCTTTCGCGCCGCCGAAGCGCGCCTGCGTCAGGTACGCGCCGAGCTCAGCGTCGCCGACAACCAGGCCGGCTACGCCGTGCTGAAAGCCCCGCAGAGCGGGGTGATCGTGCAGCGCCGTGCCGAGGTCGGGCAGGTGCTGGCGGCCGGGCAGACGGTGTTCGTGCTGGCCGCCGATGGCGAGCGCGAGGTGCTGATCGACCTGCCTGAACAGGTGATCAGGCACCTCGCCATCGGCCAGGAGGTCGCCGTCGAGCTGTGGTCGCAGCCTGGCGAGCGGCTGGCCGGTCGCGTGCGTGAACTGTCGCCCGCGGCTGATTCGCGCTCGCGTACCTACGCCGCCCGGGTGGCGCTGCAGGCGTCCGATGCGCAGGTCGAACTCGGCCAGAGCGCCCGGGTGTTCATCGCCCGCAATGGCGACGTGCCGCTGGCAGTGCCGCTGTCGGCACTGAGCGCGGAACAGGGCCAGCCCTACGTCTGGGTGGTCGACCCGCAGACTTCCACGCTCAAGCGCACCGCCGTGCGGGTCGGCGCCTATGGCGAGAAGACCGTGCCGGTACTCGACGGCCTGAAAGCCAGCGACTGGGTGGTGGTGGCCGGTGTACAGGTGCTGCTCGACGGCCAGCAGGTGCGCCCGGTGGATCGGCAGAACCGCGCCGTCGATCTGGTTGCCAAGGAGTAAGCGCCGATGTCGTTCAACCTGTCCGCCTGGGCGCTGCAGCACCGCCAGATCGTGCTTTACCTCATGCTGCTGCTCGGCGTCGTTGGCGCACTGTCCTACACCAAGCTGGGGCAGAGCGAGGACCCGCCGTTCACCTTCAAGGCCATGGTGGTGAAGACCAACTGGCCGGGCGCCACCGCCGAGCAGGTGTCGCGCCAGGTCACCGAGCGCATCGAGAAGAAACTGATGGAGACCGGCGAGTACGAGCGCATCGTGTCGTTCTCGCGGCCCGGCGAATCCCAGGTCACCTTCATGGCCCGCGACTCGATGCACTCCAACGAGATTCCCGAGCTCTGGTACCAGCTGCGCAAGAAGATCGGCGACATTCGCCATACGCTGCCCGCCGGTATCCAGGGGCCGTTCTTCAACGACGAATTCGGCACCACCTTCGGCAACATCTACGCGCTGACCGGCAACGGTTTCGACTACGCGGTACTCAAGGATTACGCCGACCGCGTGCAACTGCAGCTGCAGCGGGTCAGGGATGTCGGCAAGGTCGAGCTGGTCGGTCTGCAGGACGAGAAAATCTGGATCGAGCTGTCCAACACCAAGCTCGCCACCCTCGGCCTGCCGCTCGCCGCCGTGCAGCAGGCTCTCGAGCAGCAGAACGCCATGCCCGTGGCCGGCTTCTTCGAGACCGACACCGACCGGGTGCAATTGCGTGTCAGCGGCAACTTCGAGACGGTCGAGCAGATCCGCGATTTCCCCATCCGCGTGGCCGACCGCACCTTGCGCATCGGCGACGTGGCCGAAATCAGCCGCGGCTTCAATGATCCACCGGCGCCGCGCATGCGTTTCATGGGCGAGGATGCCATTGGGCTGGCGGTTTCCATGAAGCCGGGCGGTGACATCCTGGTGCTCGGCAAGGCACTGGAAAGCGAGTTCACCCGCCTGCAGAACAACCTGCCGGCCGGCATGCAACTGCGCAAGGTGTCGGACCAGCCAGCGGCGGTGAAGACCGGCGTCGGCGAATTCGTCAAGGTGCTCACCGAGGCGCTGATCATCGTGCTGCTGGTCAGCTTCTTCTCCCTCGGGTTGCGCACCGGGCTGGTGGTGGCGCTGTCGATTCCCCTGGTGCTGGCGATGACCTTCGCCGCCATGTACTACCTGAACATCGGCCTGCACAAGATATCCCTCGGCGCCCTGGTGCTGGCGCTGGGCCTGCTGGTGGACGACGCGATCATTGCCGTGGAGATCATGGCGATCAAGATGGAACAGGGCTACGACCGCCTCAAGGCGGCGAGCTTCGCCTGGACCAGCACGGCCTTTCCGATGCTCACCGGCACGTTGATCACCGCGGCGGGCTTTTTGCCGATCGCCACCGCGCAGTCGGGCACCGGCGAATACACCCGCTCGATCTTCCAGGTGGTGACCATTGCCCTGTTGATGTCCTGGGTGGCGGCGGTGATGTTCGTGCCGTACCTGGGCGCGCGCCTGTTGCCGGACCTGGCTAAGCGCGCGGCCGAAAAGCACGGTAGCAGCCATGGCCACGACCCCTATGCCACGCCTTTCTATCAGCGCGTTCGCCGTCTCGTCGACGGGTGCGTGCGTTGGCGCAAGACGGTCATCGTGCTGACCCTGGCGTTGTTCGTCGGCTCGATCTTTCTGTTCAGGTTCGTGCCGCAGCAGTTCTTCCCCGCGTCGGGGCGCTTGGAGCTGATGGTCGATTTCAAACTGGCCGAAGGCGCTTCGCTGATCGCCACCGAGGCCGAGGTGCGCCGCCTGGAACAGCGCCTGGCGGGCCACCCGGGTGTGGACAACTACGTGGCCTATGTCGGCACCGGCTCGCCGCGCTTCTACCTGCCGCTGGACCAGCAGCTGCCGGCCACCAGCTTTGCGCAGATCGTGGTGCTGGCCAAAACCATCGAGGAGCGCGAGGCCGTACGCGCCTGGCTGATCGACGTGTTGCGCGATGAATTCCCGAGCCTGCGCACGCGCATCTCGCGCCTGGAGAATGGCCCACCGGTTGGCTACCCGGTGCAGTTCCGGGTCTCCGGCGAGCATATCGCAGAGGTGCGTGCGTTGGCCCGTCAGGTCGCCGACAAGGTGCGTGCCAACCCCGACGTGGTCAACGTGCATCTGGATTGGCAGGAACCGAGCAAGGTGGTGTACCTGAACATCGACCAGGAGCGCGCCCGGGCTCTGGGCGTGAGCACCGCCGATGTGGCCAGGTTCCTGCGCAGCTCGCTCAATGGCTCGTCGGTCAGCGATTACCGCGAAGACAACGAGCTGATCGAAATCCTCCTGCGCGGCACCTCGGCGGAGCGCCAGGCGCTGCGGCTGCTACCGAGCCTGGCGGTGCCCACCGACAGCGGCAAGAGCGTGGCGCTGGCGCAGATCGCCACCCTGGAATACGGCTTCGAGGAAGGGGTGATCTGGCATCGTAACCGACTGCCGACCGTCACCGTGCGCGCCGATATCTATGGGCCCCAGCAGCCGGCCACGCTGACCAGGCAGATCCTGCCGAGCCTGGCCGACATCCGCGCCAGCCTGCCGGATGGCTACCTGCTGGAAGTCGGCGGCTCGGTGGAGGATTCCTCCAAGGGCCAGGCCTCGGTGGTGGCCGGCGTGCCATTGTTCGTGGTGGTGGTGCTGACCCTGCTGATGCTGCAGCTCAAGAGCTTCTCGCGCATGACCATGGTGTTTCTCACCGCGCCGCTGGGGCTGATCGGGGTGACCCTGTTCCTGCTGCTGTTCGGCCAGCCGTTCGGCTTCGTGGCGATGCTCGGCACCATCGCGCTGTCGGGGATGATCATGCGCAACTCGGTGATTCTGGTCGACCAGATCGAGCAGGACCGCGAGGCGGGGCTGGACAGCTGGAACGCCATCGTCGAAGCCACCGTGCGGCGCTTCCGGCCCATCGTGCTGACCGCGCTGGCCGCGGTGCTGGCGATGATCCCGTTGTCGCGCAGCGTGTTCTTCGGGCCGATGGCCGTGGCGATCATGGGTGGGCTGGTGGTGGCCACCGCGCTGACCCTGCTGTTCTTGCCGGCGCTGTATGCGGCGTGGTTCAGGGTAAAGCCGAGCGACAGGGCGCATGCTGAGGGTGACAGTTAGGAACCTGATTGGGCTTTGAGAACCCGTGTTGCTAGGGTCTGTTCCCGTTTCACGCACGGCCGCGCCGGAGCCAGTTTTTGTGCGAGGCAAGGGCCGCGCCCGCTCCAGGCGGGCTTGCGGCATTTCCCACATCCATGTGGGGCACACAGATGCGAAGTTTGGCGGGCCAAATGAGCCATCGAGTAACGCCGCATCGCACAAAAACTGGCCCGGCCCCTCGGGTTGCGCGGGAAATGGCCTCCGCTGTCGTTGCAGGACTTGGCGAGGGAGAACGCGGACGGCTAGTCCATTCCCTGCGTCCTGCGCCTAACCGGAGGCCATTTCTCGCGGCAACGCGGCTCGCGCTGAAACGGGAACAGACCCTAGGGAATGTTGCTAAAAGGCAATAGCAGCCGTTCGCCGATCCACTGTGGGAGCGCGCCATGCGCGCGAAAAATCGCGGGCATGGACTGGGCGTCCCCGCCCGCTCCCACAAATACTCCGCTGATGGCCGCTCGCGGCACCTTCTAGTTTATGAGGGTGCAAAGAGCTCGGGGCTAAAGCCCCTCCTACAAGTATTCCGCTCACCGGCCGCTCCCGCCACTTTCCAGCCATCACGGTCGTAAGGTGGGCGACGCTTCATCCGTCTCGCGCGCAGAAAAAAGGGGCAGGCAGACAACGCGCCAGCCCCTTTTTTGCAGGCTATCAGTTACAGCGCGCCAAACACCTTTTTCGCCAGGCTGGTAGCCGCTGCGGCGGGGTTTTCGCGAATGCCGGCCTCCTGCTTGGCGATCATGTCGAACAGGCCGTCGAGGGCCTGCTCGGTCACGTAGCTTTCGATGTTGGCGCTCTTGGCGTCGAGCACCCCGAAGGTCGCCGCCTGGCCGGCGAAGCTGTTGTACTGCTTGGCGAGGCCGACCTGGTCGGTGGCCTGCTTGACGATGGGCAGGAACTTGGCGCGAATCTGCTCGCGGCTGCTCTTGTTCAGGTACTGGGTGGCCGAGTCCTGCGGGCCTGCGAGGATGCTCTTGGCGTCCTGCACGGTCATCTTCTTCACGGCGTCGACCAGCAGCGCCTGGGCCTGGGGCACGGCGGCCTCCGCGGCCTTGTTCATGCTGGTTTCCAGCTGATCGACCTGGGCGCCCATGCCCATCATCTTCATGGTCTTGGCGGCCTTGCCGAGTTTACCGGGCAGCTCGATGCGTACTTCGGGATTGCTGCTGAAACCGCCGGGCTTGCCGAGCTGTTGTACGGCCACCTTGGCGCCCTGGGTGAGGGCATCCTTGAGGCCGCCGCTGGCGTCCTGCTGGCTGAGGTCGGAGAGCGACAGGGCGAACACGTTGGCGGACAGCAGCAGGCCGGCGACGAGAACGGGGATGCGGAGCATGGCAGTAACCTTCGAGCGGTGGAGATAGGCAGCGAGCTTAGCAGGCTGGCGGCGGCGCGGCGAAGGTTGAGGCAACGCAGGGGCGGGGAGCGTGGCACGCCCGTGAAGGGCGTGCCGCTTCGGCGTTACCGAACTTGCAGGGCGGTGAGGCTTTCCAGGGTCAGGGCGCCGACGGCCAGGCCATTGGCGGTCTGGAATTCGGTGAGCGCGTCGAGGGTGCGCTTGCCGAGCTTGCCGTCGATGCTGCCCGGGTTGAAGCCGCGCTTGACCAGGCTCTGTTGCAGGCGAGTGACCAGGTCGTCGTTGATGTCCGGATCGCAGATGGTCTGCCGGGAAACGATGCGTGCGTTGCCTTCGAAACGGGTCACCTGCAGCTGGCGTTTTTCTTCCGGCAGGATGATCTGGTTGGCTTCGACCGGGCGAACCACTTCTGTGGAGGCGACCTTGGTGTACTCCGGGTCGAGGGTGACTTCCACCGCCTGGGCTGGCTTGTCGACGATCCAGCGGGTCACGCTCTTGTACTGGGCGGGGTCGGTTTCCACTCGCACGGTTTCCGGCGAGACCAGCTTCTTGACCTTGACCACTTCCTGCTTGGCTGGCACCTGGCGCGCGCAGAACGACATGGCGCCGGTGCCGCTCGAATAACGGGTACCGGCAGCGCGGCACTGGTCGAGCACGGTCTTGGCTTCTTCGAGGGTCACGGTTTCCCTGACGTCCTCGTAGACGGCCGGCACCACGATGTAGCGTTTCACTTCCGGGCGAATCTTCACCTGCTCGGAGACCACGCGGTAGGTCGGCGGCTCGATACGATAGGTCTTGGTGCCTTCACGGCTGACCACCTGCTTGAAGCCCTTTTCGAGCTCGGCAGGGGTGACGGTGATCTTGTTGACCGAGTCCTTGACCACCACTTCCTGGGTGCTCTGCACCGGGCGTGGGCGAACCTGGGCATGTACCCAGCACTGGCCCGGCTGGATTTCGTATTCCTGGGGCTCGCGGGCTGCCGGCGCAGCGGCAGGTGCCTGGACCTGGGTGCTCGGCGACGCGGCAGCCGCTGGTTGTGCTGTCGGCTGAGCGGCGGCGGGTGCGGTCTGTTCTGAGACTGGAGCCGGTTGCGCCGGCTTTTCTTCGTTAGTGGTCGATGCGGACGGTTGCATGGCGCAACCGGAAACCACGATCGCCAGTGATCCTAGAATGGTGTGATAACGCACGAAAATCCCTGCCCTAAGTGGCCCCAACGACGCATCTTAGGGGCTGTGGCGGCAAAGCTCAATAACGCCCGCCGCACTCTGCCCTTCCTGGAGATGGCCGGCGTGTCAGAGCCCGTCGAGCAGTTCCTCGCTGCGCGCCATGGTCACCTGGCGGATCGACAGGCGAATCTCGGCCGGCAGTACGCGCTTGGCCGCGCCTTCGGCCAGTTCGGCGAAGGCTGGCGGATGGCTGAGCTTGCCGGCTTCGTCCTGACGTAGCACGCCCTGGTCGAGCAACGTCTGGATGAAGTGGCGGAACAGGCTCTTGTCGAAGAACTCCGGTGCGTTGAGCCCGTGCAGGATCGACAGGCGCTGGGCCATGACCGTACACAGGTCCTCCAGCTCCTCGGCGCTGATGGTGTTCTGCCCGGCGTTGAGCAGCAGGGCGCTGGCCATGTAGAAGCGTTGCAGCGTCTGAGCGATGGCCCGCGACAGCAGGGTCAGCAACACGAAGTTGCGCGAGCTTGGCGCCGGGCGCACGTAGAGGTCGTTCTCCTGCCTGAGCAGGCCCTGCTCGACGAAGGCGTCGAGCCACTGGCCGACCACCTCGTCGAGCTCCTCGTCGGTCCAGCGGATGTACAGCTCGGATTGCAGGTAGGGGTAGAGCGCGTGGACGAAACGCAGGATCTGCTCGCGGCTCATCCGCCCGCTGCTCTGGAAGAAGCTGGCGATCAGGCCGGGCAGGGCGAAGATGTGCAGGACGTTGTTGCGGTAGTAGGTCATCAGCACCGCGTTCTGCTCATCCAGATAGAGGATGCGCCCCAGGGCATCCTTCTGTTCGCAGAGCAGTTGCATACCGCGCACGTGCTCGATCAGCGCCAGGCCATCACCCTCCGGCACCGTGGTGTGCGGCGAGTAAGGCACCCGGCGCAGCAGGCTCTGGTAAAGGTCGAGAATGCGCACCAGGCCACGCTCGTCCAGCGCCAGTTTGCTGGTGGACAGCAGTGCCAGGGCCACCAGGTTGACCGGGTTGATCGCCGCGGCCTCGTTGAGGCGCTGGGCCACCCGCTCGCCGAGGCGGTTGGTGGTTTCGTTGAGCCACGCCGGGCGGAAGTCCGGGCCCAGTTCCTGGGCGCGCCAGTCGGGCTGTTGGGCATCGAGAAAGGCGTCGAGCTTGATCGGTTCGCCGAAGTTGACCCACACGTGGCCGAAGCGCTGCTTGAGCGCGCCGATAACCTTGAAGATGTCGAAGATCGACTCCTTCTTCTTGCTCGCCCCGCGCAGTTCGCCCAGGTAGGTGCGGCCTTCCAGCACGCGCTCGTAGCCGATGTATACCGGCACGAACACCACCGGCAGGCGGTGGCTCTGCAGGTAGCTGCGCAGGGTAATGGCGAGCATGCCGGTTTTCGGCCGCAGCATGCGCCCGGTGCGCGAACGGCCGCCTTCGACGAAGTATTCCACCGGATAGCCCTTGCGGATCAAGGTGTGCAGGTATTCGTTGAACACCGCGGTGTACAGCGGGTTGCCCTTGAAGGTGCGGCGCATGAAGAAGGCGCCGCCGCGGCGCAGCAGGCCGCCGATGATCGGCATGTTGAGGTTGATGCCGGCGGCGATGTGCGGTGGCGTCAGGCCGTTGCGAAACAGCAGGTAGGAGAGCAGCAGGTAGTCGATGTGGCTGCGGTGGCAGGGCACGTAGATCACTTCGTTGCCCTGGGCGATGTCCTGCACGCCTTCGATGTGGTTGACCTTGATGCCGTCGTAGATCTTGTTCCAGAACCACGACAGGATCAGTTCGAGAAAACGGATCGCCGTGTAGGTGTAATCCGAGGCGATCTCGTTGCCGTAGCGCAGCGCCAGGGCCTCGGCCTTGTCGACGGAAATGTTGTCGCGGGCGGCTTCCTCGGTGATCGCCTGGCGTACCTGCGGGCCGTGCACCAGGCCCTTGACCAGATTGCGGCGATGCGACACGTCGGGGCCTATGACCGCGGCCTTCTGGTTGCGAAAGTGCACCCGCAGGATGCGATGCACCATGCGCAGGGTGCGCTCCTGGCCCTTGTTCTGCTCGATCAGGTCGCGCAGCTGAATGGGCGTGGAAAACTGCACGCGGGTCGTGCGGCCCAGAATCAGGATGCTCACCAGCCGGCGCAGGCGGCCGGTCACTGCCCAGCTATCGGCGAACAGCAGTTTCCAGGCGCTGGTTTCGCGGTTCGGCGACTGCCCCCAGAACACGCTGACCGGGATGATCTGCGCCTGCTCGGCAGGGTCCTTGCCCAGGGCTTCGACCATGCGCTGCAGGGTCGGCGAAATGCCGCGCTTGTCCTGGCGGCCGAGCCAGTCTGGCTCCGGCGTCAGGTAGAAGAACGCCGCCGGTTCGATGAGGTCGCCCACCGCCACGGGCAGCACCGGGCGCGGTAGATTGGCCTTGGTGCATTCGTGATCGAGCACCGCCAGGTCGCTCACCGAAGGCTGCTGCAGCACGTAGAACACCGGCTTGCTGCGGTCGAGCTTGAGGGGGAAGGCCGACTGGTTGATGGTTTCCGAGCGCACCCACAGGTACAGCAGGCGGCGCAGGGTACCGAAGGCAAGGCGGCGAAGCGGGGAGCGGGTCATACAAAATCTGGCTGCGGCGACGAGCCGTAGCTCGGGGCCGCTAGTGTGCCGGATCGCCGCCCTGTCGGCAAAATCTTGTAAAAGTTGGCGTTTCGTCGCGAAAAGTTCATTTGACAACTACCTGCTGGGGCACGAGGCAGTCCCGCGCGAAGCGCCATGGGCCAGGGTGGCGATCGCCAACGACCCGGTAAATGGCGGGCGTGGTCTGCAATGCGAAGGACATCCGCAACATCGAGGCTGGAAGCCTTGCGGGAGCTATACGAGCGGCCTTGAAGCGCTCGCCGTTGGTTTTGGTGGGCTGAAATCGACCCTGCAGCACACGCTTCAAGCCCTTGCTCAGCCGTCATCCAAGTGCCAGGACCCCATCGTTCCACACGACGGTGAGCGCGGTCTGGTGCGCGTCGTGGTGGGCCGCTGCTATAACCCTGATGAATATCCGGATAAGAAACCTCTATTAGACGATGATCATGCCTCTGTCCGACTATCGGGGTACGCGAATGCAATCAACGTGCTCGAACGTTGAGAAAGACAAGAAAGAGGAAGGGTCATGGCAGCAGCTCGCCTTGTCCGAATTACAGTCGCGGATTGTCCGCGCAGCGCCGGTCCGCCATGGGCCTTGTGTGCTTCCCCTGCAGTAGATTCGCTGTACACCTCAGCCCCGCAGTGCCCGCCACTGCCCACACCTGCGCTCCACCAGCCCATCTGCGCCCGCAACGATCGCCCGTCGATTGAGCAATCCGTCGGGTTTCCCCCACGCGGGCTGCCACTGCTGCGTGGCGGCGTCTCATGAACGGCGTGCGGTGGATTGCCGGGCTTGGCCTGGCGCTGTTTCTCTGCTCCCTGGCCGGATGGGCAGTGACCGAGCACTGGGACTGGCTGCGCCTGCCGCTGTCTGGCAGCGATGAGCATCGAATCGATATGCGGGCCGCCTGGCATGGACGCGTGATGGTGGTGAGCTGGAGCGTGATGCTCCCCCTCGGCGTGCTCGCGGCACGCTACTTCAAGGTCATGCCGGGGCAGGGCTGGCCTGCGGTGCTGGATAACAAGCGCTGGTGGCGAATGCATCTGTGGCTGCAGGTGGGCGGCAGCCTGGCCGGGGTGCTGGGTGTGCTGCTGGTACTGGGGATGGCAACCCGGCAGACGACGTTGGCGCAGTGGCATGCGTTGTGCGGCTGGCTGGTGATGCTGTGCGCGTGCGTCCAACTGGTCAGCGGTTTTTTGCGCGGCTCCAAGGGCGGGCCAACCTGTGAGCAATGGCAGGGCGATCACTACCAGATGACTTCGCACCGGGTGCGTTTCGAACGGCTGCACAAGAGCATTGGCTGGTTGGCGTTGCTGCTGGCGCTGGCCGCCACCCTGATAGGTATCACCATGGTCGATGCGCCGCGCTGGATGGCATTGTCAATCGCCGCCTGGTGGGCCGCGTTGTTCATGGTCGGCCTGTTGCTGCAGCGTGCAGGCCGCTGCATCGATACCTACCAGGCCATCTGGGGGCCTGCCCCTACCCACCCAGGTAATCGCCGTCGGCCTATCGGCTGGGGGATACGTCGCTTGTCTGGAGACTGACTGGCGCTGCCAGACCACAACAAGGAGATTACCTTCATGGAAATGTTGACGCTGCTGATGCTGGGCGCGGGTGCCCTGAGCATTCTTCTTCTCTTGATTCTCGTGGTTCGCATTCCGCCGTTCGTGGCCCTGCTACTGGTGGCTACCGGCCTGGCCCTGGCGGCAGGCGTGCCTGTCGAGCAACTGACCGAAGCCATCGAAGGAGGGCTGGGAAAAACCCTGGGGCACATTGCGGTGATCATCGCTCTGGGGGCGATGATCGGGCGCATGGTCGAACTGTCCGGTGGTGCAGAAGCGCTCGCCGGTTACATGGTGCGCCGCTTCGGCCAGCGACGCGTACCGGTGGCCATGATGTTCACGGCCTTCGGGGTGGGTATTCCGGTGTTCTTCGAGGTCGGTGTGATCATGTTGATGCCGCTGGCCTACGGCCTGGCACGCTCGCGCGGTTTGCGCCTGGTATCGCTGGCCCTGCCCATGTGCATGGTGCTGCTGGTGGTACATGCGTTGCTGCCACCACACCCTGGCATGGTCGCGGTGGCGGGGGAGCTGGGTATCGATATCGGCAGGATGCTGATGCTTGGCCTGCCGATTGCCGGGCTGACCAGCGTCGCGGTATTCCTCGCCAGCAATGTGCTGACCCGTCGTGATTTCGCCATCAGCGACGATGTTGCCGCCAGCCTGACGAACGCCACTAGCACCGTCAGCAACGAAAGCCCGGCGCTGCCACGGGCAAGGCTTGTCGCCAGCCTGATCGCGCTGCCCATCGCACTGATCATGCTCGGTACCCTGGCCTCGATGCTCATGCCGGAAAACGCGATGGGGCGTTCCCTGTTGATGTTCCTGGGTATTCCCTACGTCGCGCTGATGGTGGGTGTGCTGGCCTGCGCCTATCTGCTGGGCATTCGCAGAGGTATGCCGCTGGCGACGGTGAGCGACGTGCTTGGTTCGGCGATTCCGGGTGTAGCCATGGTGATTCTGGTAACCGGTGCCGGAGGCGCCTTCGCCAGGGTTCTGGTGTCCACGGGCATCGGCGGCGCGTTGGCCGAGGCGCTGCAATCCACCGGCCTGCCGCTGCTGCTGCTGGCCTTCTCCGTCACCCTGTTGCTGCGTGCCGCCCAGGGGCCCACGACGGTAGCCCTGATGACCACCGCTGGCATCATTGCGCCGCTGATCGTGGAGGCATCCCTGAGCGCCAGCCAGCTGGCACTTCTCGGCTTGGCCATGGGGGCCGGCGGCATGGCGCTCTCCCATGTCAACGATCCGGGGTTCTGGATCGTCACGCGCATGCTCGGGCTGAGCGTGGCCGATGGCTTGCGCACCTGGACACCGCTTACCACCGTGGGTGGTTTCGTTGCGCTGATTCTCATCCTGCTGGTTTGGCCGTGGGTCTGAGCCTGGCGGGATCGGTCTTTTTCAGGAGATTCGAAACATGAGTGACCAACCGTTGCAGGCAACACCTGAAATTTTCGACGCACGAGCGGCCGAGCTGTTTCCTCCGGGCGCTGTCGTGCAGCGACTGGCCAGTGGTGCAACCTGGGGCGAAGGGCCGGTATGGATCGAGGACCAGGCCGCCCTGCTGTGGAGCGACATACCCAATGACCGCATATTGCGCTGGAACGAGGAGCAGGGGCTCAGCGTGTGGCGAACGGGTGCCGAGTTCTGCAATGGCCATACGCTGGATCTGGATGGCTCGTTGCTGCACTGCTCCCACGGGCTCAGGGCGATTCTGCGTACTCGCCTCGGCAACGGGCGTTCGCAGCCGCTGGCCGACGACGAACTGGTGGTCAGCCACTATCAGGGGCGACGTCTGAATTCGCCCAACGATATCGTGGTCAAGGGTGACGGTTCCTTGTGGTTCACCGATCCACCTTACGGCATTCTTTCTGATCGAGAAGGGTACAGGGCCGAGCCCGAGCAGCGGCACAACCATGTATTTCGTTTCGATCCGGTCATCGGTGCGCTGGAGATCGCCAGCGACCTGCTGGAAGAGCCCAACGGCCTGGCATTCTCACCGGATGAGCGGGTGCTCTACGTTTCCGATACCTCGGCGGCACGGCGTGCGAATGGCAATCATCAGGTCATCGCCTTCGATGTGCTGGGCGGACGGGTGCTGGCCAATCCCAGAGTCTTCGCGGTGATCGAGCCTGGGCTGCCGGACGGCTTTCGTGTCGATGCCCGCGGTTGGCTGTTCATCAGCAGTGCCGATGGGGTACAGGTCTATCATCCGGATGGAACCCGGCTGGCGCACGTTCCTGTTCCCGAGAAGGTCGGCAACCTGACGTTCGGTGGTGCGAATGGTCGCTACCTGTTCATCGTCGCCAGCACCTCGCTGTATCGCCTGGAAGTACGGCCGGCGTTGTAACTTGGAGGGTTCGGTCCGCGTAGCCTCGGTGGGCCGACCCTTCCGGGGCGTTCTAGTCCGCAGCGTGTTCTTCCTTCACCGCGTCGATGAACGCCTGCATGGCCGACGACTGGATGCGGTGGCGGCGGGTGATCAGGCCATAGGGCGGCAGGCGTGGCTCGAAGGTGATCGGCAGGATCTTGAGCAGGTGCTTGCCGGGGTAGTCGTTGATCACCGACACCGGGGTCACGCCGATCATGTCGGTCTGCTGCAACAGCGACAGCAGGGTCATGATCGAGGTGGTTTCGACGATGCTGCTGGGAATGTCGACCCGTGCGTTGTGAAACGCCTGGTTGATGATGGTGCGCATCGGGCTGGGGTGCTGCTGCAGCACCCAGGTCAGGTCCTGCAGCTCGTGCCAGGTCAGCTTGCTGGCGCCGGCCATGGGGTGCTGGGCGCCGGCCACCACGCACAGGGTTTCCTCGCCGAGGCTGTCGAACAGCAGGTCATCGGTGCGCGCGCCATCGGGAATCCGCCCCAGCACCACGTCCAGTTGGTCCTGCTGCAGGGCCTGCACCAGCACGTCGCTGGTGTCGACCTGGATGCTCATCGACAGCCGCGGGTGGCTCTGCTTGAGGGTGGCGATGGTGCGCGTCAGCAGGCCCGAGGCCAGGGCCGGAATGGCGCCGATGGTGACCCGACCGAGGTTGCCCGATTCCAGCGCGGCGAATTCCTCGCGCATGCCCGACAGCTCGGCGAAGATCATCTTGGCGTAGTAGATCGCCGTTTCACCGAACGCCGTGGCACGCATGCCGCGCGGCAGGCGCTCGAACAGCTCGACGCCAAGCAGGCTTTCCGCTTCGTGGAGCATCTTGGTCGCCGCCGGCTGGGTCATGCCGATCTCCTCGGCGGCCCGGCGCAGCGAGCCGAACTCCTGCAGGGCCAGCATCAGGCGCAACTGCCGCAAGCGCAGGCGGCTGTGGATGATGCTGGCGTCAGGAATGCGGGACATGGCGCGGCTCGTGGCAGGGGAATCGGCCAAGGGTGACAAGAAATCGCGGCGCTCGCCAGTCAGCAGCGAGCGCCCCGTGGCCGTGGCCAGGAACAGCCCGGCCTGCTGGCGATTACGAGACATGACGGGCCTGCCCCTGGCGTGCGCCGAACAGCGCCTTGAGGCCACGGGCCAGCAGCGGCCAGAACAGCATCAGCAGCGCGGCGGTGGTCAGGCTGCCGACCAGTGGGTTGGACCAGAAGATCGACAGCTGGCCGTCGGAGAACAGCATCGACTGGCGGAACGCATCCTCGGCCTTGTCGCCCAGCACCGCAGCGAGGATCAGCGGGGCGATGGGGTAGCCGAGCTTCTTGAACAGGTAACCCAGGGCACCGAAGATCAGCATCAGGCCAACGTCGAACATCGAGTTGTGCACCGAATAGGCGCCGATCGAGCAGACCATGATGATGATCGGCGCGATGATCGAGAACGGAATGCGCAGGACCGAGGCGAACAGCGGCACGGTGGCCAGCACCACGATCAGGCTCACCACGTTGCCCAGGTACATGCTGGCGATCAGGCCCCAGACGAAGTCGTGCTGCTCGACGAACAGCGTCGGCCCCGGGTGCAGGCCCCAGATCATCAGGCCGCCGAGCATCACTGCGGCGGTCGCCGAGCCGGGGATGCCGAGGGTCAGCATCGGTAGCAGGGCGCTGGTGCCGGCGCTGTGGTCGGCGGTTTCCGGGGCGATCACGCCTTCCACTTCGCCCTTGCCGAAGTTGTCGCGGTTCTTCGAGAAGCGCCGCGCCAGGCTGTAGCTCATGAACGAGGCGGCAGTCGGCCCGCCGGGCGTCACCCCCATCCAGCAGCCTACCAGGGCGCTGCGCAGCCAGGTCAGCCAGTAGCGCGGCAGCCTGGCCCAGGTACGCAGGATGGTCATCGGTGTGATGCGTGCGCGTTCGCCACGAAACACCAGGCCTTCCTCGACGGTGCAGAGAATCTCGCCGATACCGAACAGGCCGATCACCGCCACCTCGAAGCTCAGGCCCGAGAGCAGCCAGGGCTGGTCGTAGGTCAGGCGCAGTTCGCCGGACACGGTGTCCATGCCGACGGCGGCCATGGCGAAGCCGATCATCATCGCCACCACGGTTTTCAGCGGCGGGTTCTTGCTCATGCCGATGAAGGTGCAGAACGCCAGCAGGTAGACGGCAAAGAACTCCGGTGAGCTGAATTCCATGGCGAACTCGGCGATGCGCGTCGACAGGAAGGTCAGCAGCAGCACGCCGACCAGCGCACCGAGCAGCGCCGAGGTGAAGGCCGCGGTCAGCGCTTCGCCGGCCTGGCCGTTGCGGGCCATGGGGTAGCCGTCGAAGGTGGTCGCCACCGACGAGGGTTCGCCGGGAATGTTGAACAGGATCGAGGTGATCGAGCCGCCGAACAGTGCGCCCCAGTACATGCACGAGAGCAGGATGATCGCCGACACCGGTTCCATGGTGAAGGTCAGCGGCAGCAGCAGCGCCACGCCGTTGGGGGCGCCGAGGCCGGGCAGCACGCCGACGAGAATGCCGAGTAGCACGCCGATGACCATCAGGCCGATGTGGTGCGGGGTCAGGATCAGCGCCATGCCCTGCATCAGGGAGTCGATTTCGCTCATCGCAATGCCCCTCCGGCAACGGCCACCAGGTCGCCGAGCACGCCGCTGTCCAGTGGCACCTTGAACCACAGCGCGAAGATCAGGTAACTGGCCAGTGCCGCCCCGCAGGAAAACGCTGCCACGGTGACAATGCCGTAGGGTTTGCTGCGCTGGCGATCGCGCCACATGAACCAGGCGATGAACACCGCCGAGGCCAGGTAGATGCCGGTGAAGGGCATGGCGATCACGTACAGGGCGATCGGCACGAACACCGCCAGCACCTGGCCGAACGCCTGGCGGCTGACGAACGCGGCGCTCATCGCCGGCGTGCGCAAAAGGGCCAGGATCAGGTTGCCGACGCTGGCGGCGCTCATCAGCAGACCGATGTAGAAGGGGAAGTAACCGGCTTGCGGGCCGGCGTCGCCCCAGCCGATGCCGATCTCGATGGCGCCGAACATGACGATGCCGCCCAGGGCAGCGGTGAACGATGCCAAGCCGATCTCCACCCAGCGGGTGGCGACCAGCGGCGTATCCGTGGTGTTGGACATGGGTATTTTCTCCTGAGTGCAGGGCTGTCCGACGGCCGCATGGCACGCCGGACCCGATCAGCGCGTGGGCTACTCGCGCAGCCAGCCGGCCTGCTTGAACACAGGTGTCACGCGCTCACGATCCTTCTCGATGTAGCTCACCAGCTCATCACCGGAAAGGAAGGTCGGCGCCAGGGCCGAGCGCTCCACGTAGGCCTTGAACTCCGGCGTCTGGCTGACCTTGCGCATCAGCTCGACGTAGAACGCGCGCTGCTCGTCGCTGACGCCACCAGGCAGGAACACGGTGCGCGGGAAACGGTACTGGTCGATGCCCAGGCCCTGCTCCTTGCAGGTCGGCACGTCGGCCCAGGACTGGGCCTCGGTGACTTTCCGGGTGTAGCCCATGCGCGACTCGCTGAATACGCACAGCGGCACCACCTGGCCACCGCGCCACTGGCTGACGCTTTCGGCCGGGTTGTTGAAGTTGGCGGCGATGTGCTTGCCGGCCAGTTGCGTGGACGCCTCGCTGCCGCTCTTGAAGGGGATGTAGGTGATCTTCGCGCCTGCCTGCTGACCGAGCAGCAGCGACAGGGTCTGGTCGACGTCCTTGGACTGGCTGCCACCGATGCGCATCTTGGTGGTGTTCTTGGCCAGGTCGGCCTTGAACGCGGCGGCATCCTTCCAGGGCGAACCCTGGTAGGTCCAGAGAATGAAGTCATCCTCGGCCACCGCCGCGACCGGCGTCAGGTCCGTCCACTGGTAACCCAGCTTGGCCACCAGTGGCAGCAGATAGATGTTATTGGTGCCGATCACCAGCTTGTTGGCATCGCCTTCGGCGAGCTTCATCTCCAGGAAGGCTTCGGCACCGTTGCCGCCACCCTTGTTGAGCACCACGGTGTTGACGTCGAGCAGCTTGTGCTGGGTGATCGCCGACTGGATCACCCGGCCGAGCTGGTCGGTGCCGCCACCGGGGCCGCCGGCCACCACGATCTCCACGTTCTTTTCGGGTTTCCAGTCCGCTACCGCAGCCAGGGGCGCAGCGCAGAGCAGTGCGGTAAGCAGGGCCGGAAAATGACGCGTACGGGGGCTGTACATGGGGCTACCTCATTGTTGTCGTTCTTGTGGGTTGCCTGGAGTGTGCGAAGGGTGTCGATAAGCGTCCACTCAAAAGAACTGATACTCCGATAGCCTCAGGTTATGCCTGGCATCCGTGCGCAGTGATAACTCCAGGCTATGTCCGTATGAGAAGCTTTGATTAGACGGTTATCGTTGGCCGGGCAGATAGTTTGCTCAGCCGGCTGACCGCTCGTCGCTCGGTACTACAAGAACAACATTGCAGAGGTAGTCCCCATGGCTCAGGCTCAACCTGGCGCCCTGCCGGTGCACGCTTCCCTGAATCAGGCCCTGACAGGCAGACCCTGCGGCGCACACCGACGTATCGTCTTCGCCGTCATCGTTTTTGGGGCGATCATCCTGCTCGCTCTTGGCGCAGTGGCTGGCACCCCGCCCAGCGTGCAGGCGCTGATGCTTTGCAGCCTGCCTCTGGCTGCCGCGTGGTGGCAGTTCTCTCCTTCTTTCAGCAACGGTGGCTGCCAACCCATAGCCACCGGGTCATTGCCTGCGCAGCAGGTGGCCCGTTTCTACCGTAACGCACGGCGCACCGTGCCCGATGTCGTTCGCATCCCGGACGCAGCTTCTGACCTGAGGACAACCGCATGAGCAACTCGACGCTTCCCCGCCTGGCCATGGTGCTGGGTGATCCCGCCGGCATCGGCCCCGAGCTGATCGCTCGCCTGCTCGCCGAGCCACAGGTCCGCGGCAAGGCCCAGGTGCTGCTGATCGCCGACGAAGCCGAGGTGCGCCGCGGCATGGACATCGCCGGTCAGTCGTTCCCGTACCGCGTGATCGACTCGACCGACAATCTGAGTTTCGCTGACGACACACCGCTGCTACTGCCGTTTCGCGGCCGCGCCGAGGGCGATTTCCCGCGCAGCGAAGCCAGCGTGATCGGCGGCCAGTACTGCCTCGACACCCTCGAGCAGGCCCTGCGCCTGACCGCCGACGGTACGACCGACGCCATTCTGTTCGGCCCGCTGAACAAGACTTCGCTGCACATGGCCGGCATGGGCCACAGCGACGAGCTGCACTGGTTCGCCGAATACCTGGGTTTCGATGGTCCGTTCTGCGAATTCAACGTGCTCGACAACCTGTGGACCTCGCGGGTGACCTCCCACGTGGCATTGGCCGACGTGCCGGGCATGCTCAGTCAGGATCGAGTGATCGAGGCGATCCGCCTGATCGACACCGCACTCAAACGCAATGGCCTGGAAAAGCCGCGCATCGGCGTCTGCGGCCTCAATCCGCACAACGGCGACAACGGCAGTTTCGGGCGCGAGGAACTGGACATCATCGGCCCTGCAGTGGAGCGCGCCCGTGGGCAGGGAATCGACGCCATCGGCCCGTATCCGGGCGACACCATCTTTCTCAAGGTGCAGGGCGACAGCCAGGCCTTCGACGCGGTGGTGACCATGTACCACGACCAGGGCCAGATCGCCATCAAGCTGATGGGCTTCTCCCGCGGCGTGACGGTGCAGGGCGGCCTGCCGATCCCGATCACCACGCCGGCCCACGGCACCGCCTTCGACATCGCCGGGCAGGGCAGGGCCAACGTTGGCGCGACCCGTCAGGCCTTCGAGATCGCCTGCCGCATGGGCAGCCGGCAACGGAGCTGATCGCACCTTCTTGCCTAGAACAACAATAAAGAGGAGCCAGTCATGGACGTTCACAACAGTTGGCGGCCCTTGCGGCCATCGATGGGCTGCCCCATGGGCGGCGTCAAGGGGTTGAAGGGGAGGGCACGGCCATGCGTCTGCTGACCTTGCTGCTGTCGCGGCTGTTCGAAAGCATCGTGGTGTTGTGCATGGGCACCATGGTGATCCTGGTGTTCTGCAACGTGGTGCTGCGCTACGGCTTCAACTCGGGCATCGCGCTGTCCGACGAAGGCGCGCGCTACCTGTTCGTGTGGCTGACCTTCATCGGTGCGGTGGTCGCCCTGCGCGACAACGCCCACCTGGGCATCGACCTGCTCTACCGCCGCCTGCCGGCCCTCGGCCAGCGCATCTGCGCGGTGCTCGCCGAGTTGATGATGCTGTTCTGCTGCGGCCTGTTTCTGGTCGGCAGCTACAAGCAGACCGTGATCAACATGGACAACCTGTCGCCAGTGGCGGGGCTGCCGCTGGGCCTGATGTACGCCGCCGGCGTGGTGTGTAGCCTGGGCATGGCGGCAATCATGATCCAGCGCCTGTACCTGTTGTTGTTCCGCCATATCGACCCGGATCGGGTGATGCCGCAGAACCCTGAAGACGCGCCGATTTCCGAGGTGTCGAAATGACCATCATGGTATTTCTCGGCTCCCTGCTGGGTGCCATGGCGATGCGTATTCCGGTGGCCTTCGCGCTGTTGGTGGCCGGCGTCGCGCTGATGATCCAGCTCGACACCTTCGACGCGCAGATTCTCGCCCAGAACCTGATCAGCGGCGCCGACAGTTTCCCGCTGCTGGCCATTCCGTTCTTCATGCTCGCGGGCGAGCTGATGAATGCTGGTGGCCTGTCGCGGCGTATCGTCGCCCTACCCATGGCACTGGTCGGTCACAAGCGCGGTGGCCTGGGTTTCGTGGCGATCATTGCGGCCATGGTGATGGCGTCGCTGTCCGGCTCGGCGGTGGCCGACACCGCCGCCGTGGCGGCGATGCTGATGCCGATGATGCGCAAAGCCGGCTACGACCCCAACCGCTCGGCTGGGTTGATCGCCGCTGGCGGCATCATCGCGCCGGTGATCCCGCCGTCGATTCCCCTGGTGGTGTTCGGGGTCGCCGGCGGCGTATCGATCACCAAGCTGTTCATGGCCGGCATCGTACCGGGGCTGATGATGGGTCTGGCGCTGTGGATGACCTGGTGGTGGCTGGCGCGCAAGAGTGATCTGCCTTGTGGCGAGAAGGCGCCGTTCAGTGAAGTCTGGAGAGCCTTCCTCGACGGTATCTGGGCCTTGCTGCTGCCGGTGCTGATCATCGGTGGTCTGAAGATGGGCATCTTCACGCCAACCGAGGCCGCGGCCGTGGCGGCGATGTATGCGCTGTTCGTTTCGCTGTTCGTGTACCGCGAGCTGAAGATCCGCGACCTGTTCAAGGTGTTTCTCGATGCCGGGCGCACCAGCGCGGTGGTGATGTTCCTGGTGGCCGCGGCGCTGGTGTCGTCCTGGCTGATGACCATCGCCGAGCTGCCAATGCTGGTCAGCGGCTTGCTCGAACCGCTGATCGATCGCCCGCAATTGCTGCTGGTGGTGATCATGGTCATCGTGCTGCTGGTCGGCACCACCATGGACCTGATGCCCATCGTGCTGATCCTCACTCCGGTGTTCATGCCGGTGATCAAGATGGCCGGTATCGACCCGGTGTACTTCGGCATCCTGTTCATCCTCAACACCTCCATCGGCCTGATCACCCCGCCGATCGGCAACGTGCTCAGCGTCATGAGCGGCGTCGGCAAGGTGCCGCTCGATGGCGTGATGCGCGGCGTGACCCCCTTCCTGTTCGCGCACCTGGGCGTGCTGGCGCTGCTGATCATTTTCCCGGAACTGGTGATGACACCGATGCGCTGGTTCCTGCCCTGAATCCGTTTTCCCTCACTGCAAGGATGTAACGATGAAAAACAACAAGAACACCTTACGCACCCTGGGCTGCCTGTTTCTGCTGAGCTGTTCGCTGCTGCAGGCCGAGGCGGCCACCACCCTGCGCTTCGGTTTCGCTGGCTCGGACAGCGACACCCAGAGCCTGGCGGCCAAGGAATTCGCGCAGCGGGTCAAGGATGGCTCCAAGGGTGAGTTGCTGGTGCGCCCTTACGGCAACAGCATGCTGGGCAACGACCAGGCGATGATCGCTGGCGTGCGCGGCGGCACCATCGAGATGGAGATGTCCGGCACGCCCAACTTCAGCGGCCTGACGCCGCGCATGTCGGTGCTCGATCTGCCCTTCGTGTTCGCCGACAGCGCCCATGCCTACCGCGTGCTGGACGGCGAAATCGGTCAGCAGCTGCTCGACGATCTTGCTGCCTACAACCTCAAGGGCCTGGCCTACTGGGAAGTGGGGTTTCGCGATATCACCAACTCGCGCAAACCGGTGCGCGTGCCCGATGACGTCAAGGGCCTGAAGATCCGCACGTCCAGCAACCCGGCGCAGATCGAAGCCTTCCGTCTGCTCGGCGCCAATCCGCAGCCGCTGCCGCTGGCCGAGCTGTACAACGCCCTGGAAATGAGGGCGGTTGACGCCCAGGAGCACCCGCTGAGCATCACCTGGTCGTCAGGCTTCTACGAAGTGCAGAAATACCTGTCGCAGACCCACCACGCCTACACCGCCCTGGTGGTGGTGATGAACAAGAAGAAGTTCGACGCGCTGCCAGCCGAGCAGCAGACGCTGCTGGTAGACGCCGCCCGCGCCGCAGGCGCTACTCAGCGCCGCCTGAATACCGAGAACGACAGCAAGTTCCTCGTCGAGCTGGCCGAGAAGGGCATGCAGATCGAGCCGGAAGTCGACCGCGAGGCCTTCCGCGAAGTGGTGTCCGCGCCGGTGCGCGAGGCCTTTGCAAAACAGCACGGCAGCGAACTGCTCGAAGCCATCGACGCCCTGCGCTGAGTTATCAACCCGTCGGCGCGTCGAGCGCCGCTTCAAGGAATCGAGATCATGAGTCAGGAAATTCTGTTGCTGGTGCAGAAATGCGCCCATACCTTCAGCTTCTATGACGTGCAAAGCGGCAACGCCATCAAGCACATCCGCCTGCCGGAGTTCCCCCACGAGTTCGTGGTGGATTCGCAGAACCGCTTCGCCTACGTCGGTCACTACGGTATCGAAACCTCCAGCCATGAAGGCGAGGGTGGCTGCTCGGTATTCGTCATCGATCTGGAAAAGGCCGAGCACGTGCGCACCCTGAGCATCTGGCCGTTCCGCCGTCCCCACGGCTTGGCGATGGACGACCAGGATCGCCTCTACGTGCTCAGCGAAGGCAATTCGACCCTGCTGATATTCGACCAGCCGCACCTCAAGGACACCGCGGATCGGGCCATTCCGTCCGGCGGCTACAAAAGCCACCTGGTGGCACTGACCCGCAGCGGCGAGACCGCCTTCGCCCTCAACCTGCTGAGCAACACCATCACCCGCCTCAAGCCGCAGGACCCGACCATCGCGCCAGTGCCGGTGCAGCCTGGCAGCATGCCCGAGGGTAACTGCTTCAGCGCCGACGAACGCACCCTGTACGTCGCCACCCGCGGCGACAACAGCATCGTCGCTGTGGATGTCGAGACCCTGCAGGTGACCCGCCGCGGCCGCACCGGCGCCGACCCGACGCGTATCTACCGCGACCGCCAGGGTCGCCTGTTCGTGACCAACTACGCCGAACACTCGATCTCGGTATTCAACGCCGATCTCGAGGAAATCCAGCGCATCGAGCTCGACACCCATGCCATCGCCATGAGCCTGCACCCGACCCGTGACCTGGCCTTCGTCACCCTCAAGGATCAGCGCGTCGGCATGCTTGATCTCGACACCTTCACCTTCCAGCGTTACTTCCACACCCTGCTCGAGCCTGATGTTTCCCAGGTCATCGTGCGCTGAGGTTCCGAGCTTTCGGAGAACAAGATGAACAACGCACTCACTCGTACCCTGGCCGCGCTCGGTCTGGCCCTGCTGCTGCCAGGGCTGGCCGCCCATGCCGACGTGCGCAGCCTCAAGCTCAGCGCCGGTGACCCCATCGACGCCCCCGGGCCACAAGGCGCCAAGCTGTTCGCCGAACATCTGAAGCAGGGCAGCGGCGGAGCGCTGAACGTCAAGGTGTTCCCGTCAGCCATGCTTGGCAACGATGTACAGATGCTCGGCGCTCTGCCGGCCGGCACCATCGAGTTCGCCCTGGTGGGCGCGCCGACACTGGTCGGGCTGGTCAAGGAGTTCGGCGTGCTGGACCTGCCTTACCAGTTCAATTCCAGCGCCGAGGTGGACACCATGCTCGACGGGCCGATGGGCCAGCAGCTGTTGGCCAAGCTGGAGGCCAAGGGGCTGGTCGGCCTGGGTTTCTGGGAGATCGGCTTTCGCAACCTGACCAACAGCAAGCGCCCCATCGACAAGTGGGAAGACCTCGAGGGCCTGAAGATCCGTACCGTGCAGAGCCCGGTGTTTCGCACCTTCTTCGATCACCTGGGCGCCAATGCTCAGCCGATGCCGATCAACGAAGTGTTCAGTGCCCTTGAGATGCATGCCATCGACGGCCAGGAAAATCCCATCTCGCTGATCGCCACCCAGCGCTACAACGAAGTGCAGAAGTACCTGACCCTCAGCGAGCACATCTACACCGCTTACGTGCTGCTGACGAGCAAGAAGACCTGGGACTCGCTCGACGACGCCCAGCGCACCCAGGTGCGCAAGGCCGCCGAACAGGCACGAGCAGAGCAGCGTCAACTGGCGCGCCAGGCCAACAACGAGAAACTCGCCGAACTCAGGGACAGCGGCATGCAGGTCAATGCGCTGAGCGACGAGCAGCGCCAGCGCTTCGTCGATCAGGCCAAGGTGGTCATCGAACAGGTGAGCGGCAGCATCGACGCCGGGTTCTTCAGCGCCTGGCAGGCCGAACTGCAGCGTCTGCGTGGAGCCAACTGAAATGCCCGAGTGCCTGCACCAGCGCCTTGGTCTGCCGTACGCGCCAGGCGGGCAGCGGCTGATCGATGCCCATCACCATCTGTGGAATCTCGACAGCCACCGCTACCCCTGGCTGCAGGACGAGGTCGACCCGGGTTTCTTTCTTGGCGACTACAGCGCCCTGCGGCGCAACTACCTGCCCGAAGATTACCTGGCCGACAGCGCCGGCCAGCGGATGCTGGCCACGGTGCATTGCGAGGCCGAGCACGACCGCGCCGATCAGGTGGCGGAAACCCGCTGGATACACGAGCAACATGGGCGCTACGGCTTTCCCAATGCGGTGGTCGCCCACGTCTGGCTGCATCGCCCGGAATGCGAGGAGGTGCTTGGCCGGCATCTGGAATATCCACTGCTGCGTGGCATTCGCAGCAAGCCGCTGACGGCACCGCGCCCCGAGCTGGCCGCCAGCGTGCGCGGCCAGTGTGGCAGCATGCAGGACGAGGCCTGGCTGCGCGGCTTCGAGCTGCTGGCCAGGCACGGGCTGTCCTGGGATTTACGCGTGCCCTACTGGCACCTGCAGGAAGCCGCCGAGGTAGCGGCGGCTTTTCCCAGGGTGCCCATCGTGCTCAACCACCTGGGCTTCCCCTGGGACCGCAGCCCGGCCGGGCTCGACGGCTGGCGCGCCGGCATGGCCGCGCTGGCGGCGCAGCCGAATGTCAGCGTGAAGGTTTCCGAGTTGGGGCTGCGGGATCAACCCTGGACGCTGGAAGGCAACCGCGGGGTGATCGAAGAAACCCTCGCGTTGTTTGGCATCGAGCGCTGCCTGTTCGCCAGCAACTACCCAGTGGCCGGCCTGCGCATCGGCTATGGGGAGCTGGTCACGGCGCTGCAGACGATCCTCGCAGACTACGACGAGGCGCAGCGCGATGGCTTCTTCTGGCGCAATTCGCGGGATTTCTATCGGATCGAGTTGAGGGGCTGCTAGGGTCTGTTCCCGTTTCACGCACGGCCGCGCCGAAACGGGAACAGATCCTCGCAACGGACTGAATCAGCTCGGCTCTAGAAACATCCCTGAGAGCCTGTTCAACGTCTTGTATGCGCATGAAGTGGCAACTACAAGGCAGAGGCGGCCGTTCGCCGGTCCAGTTTGGGAGCGCGCCATGCGCGCGAAAAATCGTGGGCATGGACAGGCGTTCCCGCCCGCTCCCACAAATGCTCCGCCGATGACTACTCCCGCCATTTGGCGCCAAAGTCGACGAATCTGGGCTTAAAGATTATGAACAGATTCTAATAAAGCAGGATTAGCGGTAGCGGCGAGCTTTGACAGTGGGACCCGCTTCCGCCGAACGGTCTTTGATGGCTAGGTGCCATATGTTTTAATTCGTGCTCTCAAACGACATGCTTTTTTCAGGGACGACCCTATGTTTTTCCGCAATGGACCTGCGGCGGTATGCCTCTGTCTGTCTGCTCTGTCGCTGGCCGTATCGGCGCAGACCCCCCCCATTGACCTGCCCGGCAACCGCCAGACGCCCCTGAGCCAGGACCTGATCCGCGATCGCCAGGAACGTCTGCTCGACGAGCAGCAGCAGCGCCTGCAGGAACTCCAGCAGCTACCAGGCAAGCGCGCCGAGCCGGCGGCGCCACCGGCACCCGAGGGCGAGCGCTGCTTCGCCATCGAACAGATCGAGATCAGCGGCGCCAGCCTGCTGTCCGAGGCTGACCGCGCAACCATTCTCGCGCCATTCGCCGACAGTTGCCTGGGCGTCAGCCAGCTCAACGAGCTGCTCAAGGCGATCACCAACCATTACGTCGACCGTGGTTACGTGACCACTCGCGCCTACCTGCCGCAGCAGGACCTGTCGGCCCGTACCCTGAAAATCACCGTGGTCGAAGGGCGCCTCGAAGGCCTCGACAGTTCCGCCCTGGCCAGTGACCGCGAGCTGGCCATGAGCTTTCCGGGCGAGCCCGGCGAGGTCCTCAACCTGCGCGAGCTGGAGCAACTGGTCGACAACCTCAACCGTCTGCCGTCGCGCCCGGCCCAGTTGGAATTGGTGCCGGGTGAGCAGGTAGGCGGTAGCCGCGTCGGCCTCAAGGGCGAGCGCAGCAAGCCCTGGCACGCCAACCTCAACCGCCACAACGATGGCCAGCGCAGCACCGGTGAGCAGCAGTGGGGCCTGGGCCTGACCTGGGACAGCCCGCTGGGCCTGGCCGACCAGCTGAGCCTGCGCGCCAGCCGCGACGGGGTCAGTGACCGCTACCGCCACTCCCACGCCCAGAGCCTGTCCTACAGCATCCCCTATGGCTGGTGGCGCGTGGACTATAGTTACAGCCAGAGCTATTACCGCACCCAGGCGCAGAGCAACGGTTTTCCCTTCGAGACCGATGGCGACAGCCAGCAGCATGCCCTGCGCGCCGAGCGCGTGCTGCACCGCGACAGCGTCAGCAAGACCGCCTTCAATACCGGCCTGAGCCATATCCGTACCAACAACTTCATCCTTGGCAGCCGCATCGATCCCTCCAGCAACCGCTTGAGCGAATGGCAGTTGGGCTTCAACCATGGCCGGCGTGTCGGCAGCGCCTTCGTCAACGCCGACATCGGCTGGCAGCGCGGCATCGGCGCCTTCGATGCCCAGAGCAACGGCGACCCCCGGGGCGACCAGCCCGTGGCGCGCTACAACAAATACAGCCTGACCTTGAGTTACCTGCAGCCTTTCAGCCTATGGGGCGAGCGCTTCAGCTTCGACAGCCTGGCCACCGGCCAGAAGAGCGAAGACGAGTTGTTCAGCTCCCAGCGCATCAGCATCGGTGGGCTCAACTCGGTGCGCGCCTTCAAGGACCAGAATCTTTCTGGCAGCAGCGGCGGTTACTGGCGCAACCAGCTGCGCTGGACCCGGCCGGTCACCTGGGCGCCGGTGCAACCCTTCGTGCAGCAATACGGCGCCGCCCTGGCCTATGACGTTGGCGTGATCAGCCACGATGAGCACAACCCCGGTGCCAGTGGCCGCCTGAGCGGCCACGCCCTGGAGCTCAGCGCCCGCGGTGAGCATCTGGCCGCCAGCGTGACCTTCGCCCACGCCCTGGAACGCCCCGGCATCATCGCCGAGCGTGAGCGCCCGGTGTATTTCCGCGTTGACCTGTTCTTCTGATTCGTTACGCCCTGGAGCACCCCGACATGGACGTTCGCAGCCCCTTCTTCCAGAACATTGCCCTGATCCTCGCCGGCGTGATGTTTCTCAACCCCATCGCGGCCACCGCGGCGCAACTGACCGTCGACGCCCAGGCGGGCGGCAATACCAGCCTCGACCGGGCCGGCAATGGCGTGCCCATCGTCAACATCGCCACGCCCACTGGCAGTGGCCTGTCGCACAACAAATTCACCGACTACAACGTCGGCGGGCAGGGGCTGATCCTCAACAACGCCACCGAGCGGCTGCAGAGTACCCAGCAGGGCGGCATCATCGTCGGCAACCCTAATCTGCAAGGGAGTGCGGCAGGCGTCATCCTCAACGAAGTGACCGGCAGCAACCGCAGCCAGCTCCAGGGCTACACGGAAGTGGCCGGGCAGGCTGCACATGTCATCGTTGCCAACCCCCACGGCATCACCTGCGACGGTTGTGGCTTTATCAACACCCCGCGCGCGACCCTGAGCAGCGGCGCTCCAGTTGTAAACAACGGCCGTTTACAGGGCTTCGACGTCAATGGCGGCGACATCGCCATCCAA
This sequence comes from Pseudomonas sp. PA15(2017), assembly GCF_001945395.1. Classification (GTDB taxonomy): domain Bacteria; phylum Pseudomonadota; class Gammaproteobacteria; order Pseudomonadales; family Pseudomonadaceae; genus Aquipseudomonas. The sequence continues at coordinate 42,675 of NZ_MSXV01000051.1, forward strand.
GGCGCCGGCCTCAATGCCAGTAATGTCGACCAGTTCGACCTGATCACTCGCAGCGCGCAGATCAATGCCGAAATCCACGCCAAACGCCTGAACGTCATCGCCGGTCGCAATGAAGTGGACATCGCCACCCTGCAGGCCACTGCCAAGGCCGATGACGGTTCCACGCAGCCCCAGTTGGCCATCGACAGCTCTGCACTGGGCGGCATGTATGCGGGCGCGATCCGCTTGATGGGTACCGAAGCGGGCGTGGGCGTGAAACTGGCGGGCGACATGGCGACCAGTGCCGGGGATATTCAGATAGATGCCAACGGGCAGTTGACCCTCAATAATGCGGCGGCCAGCGGGCAGATCGTGGCACGCGCCAAGAGCGTTGAAACCCAGGGGCCGGTGTACGCCGGGACCCAGCTCGATGTTCAGGCCAGGGAGAGCCTAGTGAACCGCGGTAGCCTGGCTGCTCGCGATCGGGTCGAGCTGACTGGCAGCGCCAGCTTGACCAACGAGGGGCATGTCGAAGCGGGCGTGAATGGCGACGACAGCCGCAATGACGTGGGCAGCGTCGTGCTCGCGGGCAAGCAGATACGTAACGCGGGCAGCGTGGTTGCAAACCGTGATCTGCAGGTAGATGCCAAAGGCTTGCTGGATAACCGTGACGGTCGCCTGCTGGCGCGACGTGACCTGACCATCGGCAGCGATGGTGTGGACAACCGCAGCGGTAGGCTGCTCGCTGAGGGCGCTCAGCGCCTGGCGGCCGGGGCTCTGGATAATCGTACTGGCCAAGTGGCTGCCAATGCCGCGCTGCATCTGCAAGCCGATAGCCTGGATAACCGGGCCGGGAACATTTCCAGCCTCACCACGGCACGTATCGATAGCCAAACTGTGGACAATAGCGATGGCGGCCGGCTGCTGGCTGGTGATTTGCGCCTCGATGCCGGGCAACTGCTCAACCGCGCCCAAGGGCAGGTACATGGCGAACGCAGCGTGCGCCTCGATGGCGGCCAGGTGGATAACAGTGGCGGCAGGCTTTCCAGTGCTGGCGATCTGCATGTCGAGCTGGCAGCGCGACAAGGCAATGCCACGTTCGACGGTAGCCTGGACAATGTCGGGGGGGTAATCGGCAGTGACGGCCGTTTGGCAATCGGCGCCACACGTATCGATAACCGTCAGGGCGAGGTGTCCGGCCACAGCCTGCAGCTGTCCAGCGAAGGTACGCTGGGCAATCAGGGTGGACGCATTCTGAGCGATGTCGATCTGCACCTGCGCAGCGCCGACCTGAGCAACGAGCAGGGCCTGCTCTCGGCCGGCACAATACTGGATATCGGTGCCCGACAGGTGCTCAATCGCCAGGGCAGGATTCTGACCGAGGGTGCATTGCTGCTCAACGCCAGCGGCCTTGACCAGCACGACGGCGTGTTGGCGGGGCAAAAAAGCCTCAGCCTCGATCTGCAAGGCGGCGCGTTGAACAACGACGGCGGCCTGCTCAATACCCCCGGCGCGTTGTTGCTCGCCAACCTGGGTGCAGTCAGCAACCGCAGCGGGGAAATCTCCAGCGCCCAGGGCTTCACCCTGGCAGCCGAACGCCTGGACAACAGTGGCGGCCGGTTGCTTTCGGAGCAGGGACTCGTGCTCCGCATTCAAGGCACCCTGCTCAATCTCGCGGGATTGGTCAGCGCCAGGGGCCTGGAACTGTCCGCGAGTCGCCTGGATAACGCAGCGGGACGCCTGCTCAGCCAGGCCGGGTTGAATGCCCGGGTCGAGCAATTGGATCAGCAGGGCGGTGCGTTGTCGGCGGAGCGGGGGCTGAGCCTCAGCGGCAACGTGCTGGACAATCGTAACGGTCGGATCACTGCTAATGATGACCTGACCCTGATGGTCGAACGTATCGACAATCGTGGTGGTGAAGTAGCCGGGCAAACGGTCGTTGCGGTGAGTGGCCAGCACTTGGACAACAGCGCAGGACGCCTCATCGCCAATACCGACTTGACGCTGGGCTTGCAGGCCGGGCGCTTCGGTGAGGGCACGCTGCGCAACGAGCAGGGCGTGCTTTCCGCTGGCGAGCGGTTGCAGGGCAGCACGGGCCATGCGTTCAACCATCAGGGCCGTATCGAGGCGAGGGGGGCGCTCGACCTGCAGGTCGGTCAACTGGACAATCGCCAGGGGCGGCTGTTCGGCGCACAGAGCCTGAGTCTGCAAGCCGCTCAGGTCGATGGTACGGGGGGGTATATCACTGCCCAAGGACCGCTGCTGCTCAAGGCAACGAGTCTGGTACAGCAAGGCGGTGAACTCTCCAGTCAGGACAGCCTCAGCCTCGATCTGCAAGGTGGCGCGTTGAACAACGACGGCGGCTTGCTCAACACCCCCGGTGCGTTGCTGCTCACCAACCTGGGTGCAGTCAGCAACCGCAGCGGGGAGATTTCCAGCCAA
>NZ_MSXV01000051.1:45105-51896 GCF_001945395.1 Pseudomonas sp. PA15(2017)
TAAGTTGCTGTCCCAGCAGAATCTTGCGGTTCGCGTGCAAGGCGTGCTCGGCAACCTGGCCGGGCTGATCAGCGCCAATGGTCTGGACCTGGCAGCCCTGCGTCTGGAAAACACCGATGGCCGCATCGCAAGCCGAGGTGATCTGCTGGCCCACACCGACAGCCTGAGCCAGGTTGGCGGCGAACTGGTCGCCGAGGCCGTCTTGCGCTTGCAAGGTGCCAGCCTGGATAACCGCGAGGGGTTGATCGCCGCCAATGGTGACCTCGAGCTCACCGCAGCGCAGCTGGATAACCGCGGCGGCGAGCTGTCCAGCCAGAAACAGGCCACGTTGCGCGTCGAGCAACTGGACAACAGCGACGGCCAACTGCTGGCCGCACACCTGGATGTGACCGCCGAGCGCCTGCTCAACCGTGATAACGGCCTGGTCTATGGCTGGGACAGCAACCGCCTGCGCGGCAGCCACCTGGATAACCGGTCGGGCACACTGCACAGTGACAGGCTGCTCGACATCCTGCTCATCAGCCAAGCTGGCGATAGCAGGCGTGACGGGGCATTGCTCAATGGTGCGGGTCTGATTGGCAGCGACGGCAACCTGACGTTGCGTGCCGAAACCCTGGATAACGACACGGGGCGGATTTCCAGCACTGCTCTGCTACAACTGGACACCCGCGCAGCGCTCACCAATCAGGGCGGCTCTATTCTGGGCGATGCCGATGTTTCGCTGCGCAGTGCGGGGCTGAGCAACCGGGACGGGCGCATTCAGTCGGCTGCCGGACTGAGCATCGACAGTGCCGACCTCGACAACGATGGCGGGCGCCTGATCGCCGCCGAGCGTCTCGACCTGACGGCCGGCCTGATCGACAACCGCTCCGGCAACATAGCCGCCGGCTCTGGCCTGCATCTCAGTGCCCGTGGCTTGCAGCAGCAGAGTGGCAAGTTGTTCAGTCAGGGTGAGTTGAGCCTCGACCTGCAAGGCGGCGCATTGAATAACGATGGCGGCCTGCTCAATGCCCCCGGCGCGTTGCTGCTCGCCAATCTGGGCACGGTGAGCAACCGCAGCGGAGAGATTTCCAGCCAACAGGGTTTCACCCTGGCGGCCAACAGCCTGGACAACGCGCAGGGCAAGCTGCTGTCCAGGCAGAGCCTGGCGGTTCGCGTGCAAGGCGTGCTCGCCAACCTGGCCGGGCTGATCAGCGCCAATGGCCTGGACCTGGCGGCCCTGCGCCTGGAAAACGCCGATGGCCGCATCGCCAGCCGGGGTGATCTGCTGGCCCACACCGACAGCCTCAGCCAGGTTGGCGGCGAACTGGTCGCCGAGGCTGCCTTGCGCCTGCAAGGTACCAGCCTGGATAACCGCGAGGGGTTGATCGCCGCCAATGGTGATCTCGAGATCACCGCCGCGCAGATGGATAACCGCGGCGGCGAGCTGTCCAGCCAGAACCAGGCCACGCTGCGCGCCGAGCAACTGGACAACAGCGGCGGCCAACTGCTCGCCGCGCACCTGGACGTGACCGCTGGGCGCCTGCTCAATCGTGATAACGGCCTGGTCTATGGCTGGGACAGCAATCGCTTGCGCACCCGCCACCTCGATAACGCAGCGGGTATTATCAGTAGCGACCATGTGCTCGATCTGGACGTGACCGCGCTGGCGGGCGTGCCCGTGGCTGACGGACAACTGCTCAATACCGGTGGCACGCTTTCCAGTGACGGCCGACTGGCCATCGTGTCTGGAGCCCTGAACAACCGGCAGGGCCGTATCGAAGGGCAGGGTGCGCTGAGCCTGGCCACGGACGATCTGGACAACCACACAGGGCGGATTGTCGGCCTGGATCGCCTGGGCCTGGTCGCAGGTCACATCGACAATACGTCCGGGCGGATTGCTGCCAGCGGCCCACTTGCGCTGCGTGCCAGCGGACTGCAGCAGCACAACGGCGAGTTGTTCGGTCAGGACAGCCTCAACCTCGATCTGCAAGGTGGCGCGTTGAACAACGACGGCGGCTTGCTCAACACCCCCGGTGCGTTGCTGCTCACCAACCTGGGTGCAGTCAGCAACCGCAGCGGGGAGATTTCCAGCCAACAGGGTTTCACCCTGGCGGCCAACGCCCTGGACAACGCGCAGGGCAAGCTGCTGTCCCAGCAGAACCTCGCGGTTCGCGTGCAAGGCGTGCTTGGCAACTTGGCCGGGCTGATCAGCGCCAATGGTCTGGATCTGGCGGCCCTGCGCCTGGAAAATACCGATGGCCGCATTGCCAGCCGGGGTGATCTGCTGGCCCACACCGACAGCCTCAGCCAGGTTGGCGGCGAACTGGTCGCCGAGGCTGCCTTGCGCCTGCAAGGTACCAGCCTGGATAACCGCGAGGGGTTGATCGCCGCCAATGGTGACCTCGAGATCACCGCCGCGCAGATGGATAACCGCGGCGGCGAGCTGTCCAGCCAGAACCAGGCCACGCTGCGCGTCGAGCAACTGGACAACAGCGGCGGCCAACTGCTCGCCGCGCACCTGGACGTGACCGCTGAGCGCCTGCTCAATCGTGACAAGGGTCTGGTCTATGGTTGGGACAGCAACCGCTTGCGCGGCAGCCACCTGGACAATACGAGTGGCACCCTGACCAGCGACACCTGGCTCGATGTCCAACTGGCCGCTGCAGCCGACGACACCGAGCGCGACGGCGGGCTGATCAACCATTCCGGGTTGCTGAGCAGCGAAGGTCGGCTGGACCTCACGGCCGAGCACATCGACAACCGCTCAGGCGACCTGTCCAGCGCTGCGGCCATTGCCGTCGTCAGCCATGGCCAGTTGCTCAACCAGGCAGGGCGCATGCGCACCGACGCCGGGCTCCTGCTGCGCAGCGCCGGTCTGGACAACCGTGATGGTCACCTGAGTGCTGCGGGTGCGTTCGACCTGGTGACCGGTGGCCTCGATAACGCACACGGCCGCCTGACCAGCAGCGCTGCGCTCACTGTCGACGCCGCACAGGTCGACAATACTGGTGGGCGCATCGCTGCCGCTGGTGCGCTGTCGCTAAAGGCCACGGGGCTGGCCCAGCAAGGTGGCGAACTGTTTAGCCGAGACCGCCTGACTGTCGACCTCCAGGGCGGCGCCTTGAGCAACGACGACGGATTCATCAATGCACCCGGTACCTTGCTGCTGCACGGCCTCGGGGCGGTAAGCAACCAGGGCGGGGAGATTTCCAGTCACCAGAGCTTCGCCCTGTCGGCCAGCAGCCTGGACAATACTCGCGGCAAATTGCTCACCGAGCAGCGCCTGAGCGTGACACTCGACGGGCAACTCGATAATCGGGGCGGCAGCCTGGCCGCCCACCAGCTAGCGCTTACCGCAGCGGCTCTGGACAACCGCGATGACGGCCTGCTGCGTAGCCGCGACACGCTGGAGGCGAGGCTCAGCGGCGCGCTGGCCAACCAGGGAGGAGCCCTGGTCGCCGAAGGTCGCCTCGATTTGCAGGCGGCGCAACTGGACAACAGCGCTGGGCAAGTGGCCAGTCGTGGCGATATCGATGCACAAATCGGTCGGCTCAACCAGGTTGGCGGCAAACTGCTTGCCGAGGGCAATCTAGCCGTGCGCGGCACCAGCCTGGACAACCGCCAGGGGCTGATCGCCGCCAACCACGCAGCCCAGCTGGCCGTAGATGTCGTGGACAACCGCGAAGGTGAGATATCGGCTGGCACGCACCTGACCAGCAACGGCCAGTACCTGGACAACAGCGATGGTGGTCGACTGCTGGCGGCGCACCTGAGTGTGGTTGCCGAACGCCTTCTGAACCGTGACCGAGGTCTACTGCTGGGGCGCATCAGCCAGCACACCGAGGCGGGCTTGCTGGACAACCGTGGCGGCACCCTGGCCAGTGACCAGGCCCTGAATGTAGCGCTTGGCAGCGTAGTGGGCGCCGCCGATGCCGATGGTCGGCTGCTCAATGACAGCGGCCTGCTGGTCAGTGAAGGCACCCTGACGCTGGTGGCCAACAGCGTCGACAACCGCAACGGCAAGCTGTCCAGTGCGGGCACGCTGGATGTCCGCTCGCATGGCCTGTGGCTCAACCAGGACGCACGCGTGGTGACGGAGGCCGGCCTGCTAATGCGCAGCACAGGCCTGGACAACAGCGGTGGGCAGATATCGGCCAGCGGCCCGCTCGAACTCACCACCGGCGACCTCGAGAACAACCAGGGGCGCCTGATCAGTAGCGCTGGCCTGAATCTTGGCGCGCAGCAGGTCGGTAACGTCGGTGGTCGCATCGCCGCCGCTGGGCCGCTGCTGCTGACTGCCAAGGGCCTGAGCCAAGCCGGAGGCGAGCTGTTCAGCCAGAGCCGCCTCACCCTCGACCTGCAGGGTGGTGTACTGGACAACGACGCAGGCCTTGTGCATGCACCCAACGAACTGCGTCTGGACAACCTTGGCGCGGTGAGCAACCGCGGCGGGGAAATCTCCAGTGCCCAGAGCTTCACCCTGGCAGCCGCACGCCTGGACAATGAGGGCGGGCGGTTGCTGTCCAATCAGCAACTGCACCTGCGCGTGCAAGCAGCGCTGTCCAACCTTCGTGGCCTGATCAGTGCCCAGCAAGTGCACCTGCGCAGTGCCAGCCTGGCCAATGCCGAGGGCAAGGTCTCGGCGCAACGCGATCTCGACCTTGGCGTCAGTGGCGTGCTCGATAACAGCGGTAATGGCCTTCTGCAGGCCGGCCAGGCGTTGCTGCTGACCGGCGGTCGGCTTGACAATCGCGGCGGCTACCTGCTCGCTGAGGGGGCTTTGCAGGCGCATGTCGAGCAGGAGGTGGACAACCGCTCCGCCGGTGTCGTCAATGCCCAGGGCGATCTGACCCTGGCAGCTGCCGCGTTGGACGCCAGCGAGGGAGGTGAAGTCTCGGCCAAGGGCGATATCACACTGAGCCTCGAAAGCCTGACTCAGCGCCGGGGCCGACTCGTCAGCGAGGGGGCGATACAGGTCGATCTGGCGGGCGGCAACCTGGACAACTACGCTGGCCTGATCGCCAGCAATGGCCCGCTCACCCTGGACAACCTCGGCGCACTGGACAACCGCAGCGGCGAACTCTCCAGCCTGGGCGTGCTGCATCTGGCCGCCAGCAGCCTGGACAACCAGGGCGGCCGATTGATTGCCCGGCACTGGTTACGCCTGGCCCTGGGCAGTACCGACAACCGCGCTGGCCTGCTTTCCGGCTGGCAAGGCCTGAGCCTGGCGGGCGTTAGCCTGGACAATCGCCAAGCAGGTACTCTCTCGAGCCGTGAGGGTGACCTCGACCTGCAGCTCAGCGGCTCGCTGCTCAATAGCGGCGAGGGCGCCCTGGTGGCCAGCGGACGGCTCGATACCCGTGCCGCCAACCTCGACAACCGCGAGCGTGGCGTCTTGTCGAGTGGTGGCGAACAGCGCCTTGTCATCACCCACACACTGGACAATAGCGGCGGGCAGATCGATGCAGGCCAAGCCTTGGTGGTTGGCAGTGGCGCATTGCTCAACGGCAGCGGATCGCTGCTCGCCCAGCAGGATCTGGTCCTCGAAGCCGATAGCCTGGACAACGCTGCAGGACGCATCAGCGCCGTCGGCGCCGCCAACCTGCACCTGCGCGGCAACTTGCACAACGTCGCCGGCCAACTGGCCAGCGCGGGCGATATGCTCGTCCACTCCGCCGCAGTGGACAACCGCAGCGGCACCCTGGCCAGCCAGACCCGCGCCAACCTGCAAACGACGACGTTCGACAACAGTGCCGGCGGCACTCTGGCGGCCAACGCACAACTCAGCCTTCAGGCCACGCAGGCCATCGATAACAGCGCCGATGGCCTGATCTACAGCCGCGATGCGAGCGTCGACCTGGCCACCGGCAGCTTGAACAACCAGGCCGGCGCCATTCAGGGGCACAGCCACCTGAACGTCAGCAGCCACGGCGACCTGCTCAACCAAGGCGGCACCCTGCAAAGCCTTAGTGGCAACCTCGTCCTCGAAGCCCTCAACCTCGACAACCGCCAGGGAACCGTCGCCAGCCTTGAGGGTTGGGTGCGCACCCGCCTGGGCGGCTGGCTGCACAATGGCAGCCTTGACCAGGGCGGGCTCATACAGGGCACGCACCTGGATTTGCAAGCCGCTGGCAGCCTGTTCAACGCCAGCGGCCGCATCCACGCCGTGGGCGGCGATGCCACCTTGCAGGCAGCGACCTTCGACAACCGGGAGGGCGTTCTGCATGCCCGCGGCAGCTTGCTGCTGCACGGCGGCGCGCTGAGTAACCTGGGCGGCAAAATCGGCGCCGCCGGCATCGACCTGCAGCACACCGCCGGGGCGGCACTGGACAACCGCCAGGGCCTGATAGAAAGCCGAGACGTACTGCGTGTCACAGGTGCCAGCCTGGACAACCAGGGTGGCCAGTTGCGAGCCCTGGGCACCGATGGCAGCACCTTCTTCGCCCTTGGTGGCCTGCTCGACAACCGCAACGGCACCCTGGAAACGGCCAACGCTCACCTCGACCTGCAGTTGGGCGCGCTGGCCAACCAGGGCGGTACCCTCTTGCACGCGGGCGCGGGTGCATTCTCCATTGCCCTGCCGCAGGTCAGCGCCGCGGGCGGGAGCATCGTTACCCAAGGCGAACTTAGCCTGAGGGCCGCCGACTGGACCAACAGCAGCACCTTGCAGGCCGGGCGACTGATTCTGGACATCGGCACCTTCACCCAGACCGCCAGCGGCCAACTGCTGGCCAGCCAGTCGCTGATCGGCACCGGCGGCAACTGGACCAACCACGGCCTGATCGCCAGCGACGGCACCCTAGACCTAC
>NZ_MSXV01000051.1:51906-53946 GCF_001945395.1 Pseudomonas sp. PA15(2017)
GATCGGCACCTTCACCCAGACCGCCAGCGGCCAACTGCTGGCCAGCCAGTCGCTGATCGGCACCGGCGGCAACTGGACCAACCACGGCCTGATCGCCAGCGACGGCACCCTAGACCTACGACTGAGTGGCGCCTACACCGGTACCGGCCAACTCACCAGCTTGGGTGACCTGAGCCTGGCGGCTGCCCGTCTCGAACTGCCTGATGCGGCGCGCATCACCACCGGAGGCCGGGGTACCTTTACCCTGGGCGGACCCCTGCTCAATCAGGGGCGCCTGACCGCCGTCGGCGACCTGCGCATCGATGCCAGCGGCATCACCAATCAGGGCACCCTGGGCGCCTCTGGCCGCACCACCCTGACCACCCCGACGCTGCTCAACGAAAACGGCCTGATCTTCAGTGGCGACGACATGGCGCTCTATGTCGATACGTTCACCAACCGCTATGCGGATGTGTATAGCCTGGGGGCGTTGCTGATCGAAGGTGATCAGGTGGGCAAGCAGTCCAGTCGTTTCGAAAACGTATCCAGTACCGTCGAGAGCGGCAGGAACCTTACTGTCAACGCCCGGGACATCATCAACCGCAAGGATGCCTTTGCCGTTTCCGAACGGCTCGTATCCGGGAGCATCACCTATGACTGCATCGATTGTAAGGGGCGTCATTTCGATCTCTATTACTTCCTCAGAGAGCAAATAGAGCGAACCGTCGTCTCCGACTCACCGGCTTCCTTGATACAGGCCGGCGGCAATCTCGAGCTTACCGGTCGCAAGATCGAAAATAGCCATAGTACCGTGTCCGCATCTGGCAATATTTTGATTGTCGGCGATGAAGTATCTAACCTCGGCTCTTCCACGGAAAGTGTGAGTCGCTATCGCCTGTACCGCAATCCGGTCGATTCCGAGCGGCGAGCTGTTTTCGAGAGTCTCATCAGAACAAATGGTGATATTTACCAATACAACCGGCATAACGCGATATACGAGCACACTTATGTCATCAGGCAGGCCCGCGAACCGGATGTCTATCTGAGGCCTGACCGCCAAGTTACTAGGACGCCAAATCGCTATTACAACCCCGGAGCTCAATACCCGGTTCCATCCATCTTCAGCACCTATAGCCTCGTCGATTCGGTCGATACCGTCACCTCGACTGGCGTTGCAGCGGGGGCGGTGATCCAGGCTGGTGGCAATGTCACCGTGCAGAGCGCGAACATCATCGAAAACGGTGTTCGTCGAAATGGCCAGAACATCGCTCCCGGTACCTCGCGAGCAGGCAATACCAACGTTGGCGGGGGCTCGACCACCGTCGTTCGCCTCAACCCGCAACTCCCTCCCGACCTCGCCCAGCAGCAAGTCAACCCCCTGGCTCTGCCTGGCTTCAGTCTGCCCACCGGGCAGAACGGCTTGTTCCGCCTGAGCGGCCAGAGCGGCAGCCAAAGCCAGGTGCGGGACGCCGCAACCAGTCAAGGCTGGACCCTTGGGCAAACCGTTCTCGGCTCGGTACCGCGCGACACGGTCGGCCCCGTTGCCCAGGGCAGCGCGATGCGCATCGACCCCTTGGGTGCAGTCGCTATTGGCGACGGGCAGTGGCAGGTCGCCGAGCGCGATGGCGCAAGCGGACTGTCCGCCCGTGGCTCGGCGGTCAGCGTGGGCCAGCTTCCTGCCGGCACTGCATCGCCGGGCCTGGCTCTCAGCGGTCATAGTGGCCATGCCGGCGTACCCCTGCAGCTCGACCCGCTCGAGCTGGGCAGCCTGCCGCTGCAACTCGCAGAGCGCGAACAGCTGGCTCTCTTGCCAGAGCCGGGGAGCAGCGTGCAGCTATATAACCCGCCGTTGGCTACCCTGGCGAGCGAATCGCTGGCCAGAGCACCAGTGGCCGCCACACCTTTCACCACGGTTGAGATCAGTGCGCCGTACACATTGGTGTTACGCGAGGCCCTCAAGACGCCAGCTCCACTGGCGGTTGCACTCAGCCAGGAGCCAGCTACTGCGGTTGGTGAGGACGCACGCTTCGTGCCCCGTGTCCAAGCCATGGCCGCTAGCGC
>NZ_MSXV01000051.1:53956-57025 GCF_001945395.1 Pseudomonas sp. PA15(2017)
CTTCACCAACCGCTATGCGGATGTGTATAGCCTGGGGAGTATTCTCTTGGCCAGAGATGTTTCTGGGGCCTTGGCCAGCCGCCTGGATAATCTCTCCGCGACCTTGGAAGCTGCCGGTCATACGACGTTGAGCGTCGGCATACTCAATAACGCTCGCGATCGCCTGACCGTCGAACCAAGCATATACAGTGCGCGCATCGACGAACGATTCTGTGTTCAGCCTGGGATCGACTGCAGGGGAAAACGAAGTTCCTGGTTCGAGGTAACGCAACTGGATCGGCTACATGTCACCGAGGCCAGTACCATGTCGCAGATCGCGTCAGCTGGTGACCTACGTATTTATGGTGACGTGCTGAACAATGCCAGTAGCCTGATTAGTGCTGGCGGCGATTTTTCGGCCGTACTCCGCACGTTGGACAACACTGGTGTAGAGGAGGGGGAGATCCAGACCACGCGCATGTTTCGGCTGACGCGCATGAACGGTAAGTACATCGTTCGCCACCAGAACAATGCGCGGGAATTCACCAGGCAATATTGGCACGAGAGCGCCGCTTATGATGAGCAGCGCACCGGGGAGATCGTCGGCGCCATTAACCGCATCATCAGCGATGGTGACTTTGAGCAGGAGCTTCATAGCTATGGCAGCCGTACCATTTTATGGCAAGGTGACCAACGTTATGCGGGAATCATCCAAGCGGCTGGCAACGTTACCATCAATGCTGAGGAAAGGATTGGCAACGGCGTCAAGCGCCCTGATTCTACACACGTAGTTAGCGGTAACCGCAGCGGCTCGACCAGCGTAGGGGCGGCGAGTTCGTTCGTATCTATTTCCCTCAACCCCCAACTCCCCCCTGACCTCGCCCAGCAGCAAGTCAACCCCCTGGCCCTGCCTGGCTTCAGTCTGCCCACCGGGCAGAACGGCTTGTTCCGCCTGAGTGGCCAGAGCGGCAGCCAAAGCCAGGTGCGCGGCGCCGCCACCCGTCAAGGCTGGACCCTTGGGCAAACCGTTCTCGGCTCGGTACCGCGCGACACGGTCGGCCCCGTTGCCCAGGGCAGCGTGGTGCGCATCGACCCCTTGGGTGCAGTCGCTATTGGCGACGGGCAGTGGCAGGTCGCCGAGCGCGATGGCGCAAGCGGACTGCCCGCCCGTGGCTCGGCGGTCAACGTGGGTCAGCTGTCTGCCGGCACTGCATCGCCGGGCCTGGCTCTCAGCGGCCATATCGGTCATATCGGCCATGCCAGCGTACCCCTGCAGCTCGACCCGCTCGAGCTGGGCAGCCTGCCGCTGCAACTCGCAGAGCGCGAACAGCAGGCTCTCTTGCCAGCGCCGGGGAGCAGCGTGCAGCTATATAACCCGCCGTTGGCTACCCCGGCGAGCGAATCGCTGGCCAGAGCACCTGCGGCCGCTACACCTGTCACTACGGTTGAGATCAGCGCGCCGTACACAGCGGTGCTACGCGAGGCCCTCAAGACGCCAGCTCCACTGGCGGTTGCACTCAGCCAGGAGCCAGCTACTGCGGTTGGTGAGGACGCACGCTTCGTGCCCCGTGTCCAAGCCATGGCCGCTAGCGCAACGCCTGCCGCACATCGCTACCTGATCGAAACCAACCCCGCGCTGACCGAACTGACCCCGTTTCTCAGTTCCGACTACCTGCTGGGCAAACTGGGCTTCGACCCCGACCAGGCCCAAAAGCGCCTGGGTGATGGCCTTTACGAGCAGCGGCTGATCCGCGAAGCCATCACGGCCCGCATCGGCCAGCGCTTCCTCGCTGGCCTGCACAGCGACGAGGCGATGTTCCGCCACCTGATGAACAACGCCATCGCCAGCAAACAAGCATTGAATCTGGCGCTAGGGGTGAGCCTGAGCAGCGAGCAGGTAGCGGCGCTGACTCATGATATCGTCTGGCTCGAAGAGCACGAGGTGGCGGGTGAGAGGGTGCTGGTGCCGGTGCTCTACCTGGCCCAGGCCAACGGGCGCCTGGCGCCCAACGGCGCGTTGATCCAAGGTCGCGACGTGGCGTTGATCAGCGGTGGCGAGCTGAACAACCAGGGCACCCTGCGCGCCAGCGGCGATCTTCAGCTACAGGCTGCGAACATCACCAACAGCGGCGTGATGCAGGCCAACGAGCGCCTGCAATTGCTGGCGACCGACAGCATTCGCAACGCCCAGGGTGGCATCATTGCCGGGCGCGACGTCAGCCTGACCGCCCGTGACGGCGACATCCTCAATGAGCGCACGGTCACCGCCACCCACAGCAACCTGAACGATCGCACCTGGATACGCAGCCATATCGACAGCGCGGCGCGTATCGAAGCGAGCGACCACCTGAGCCTGGCCGCTGGCCGCGACCTGAGTAACCTGGGCGGCGTACTGGACAGCCGGAGCGACCTGGCAATCCAGGCGGGCCGCGATGTCAACCTTGCCTCGGTGCAGGACGTACAGCACCACTCACGGGGCAACTGGTTCCTCGACGAGCGCGTGACGCAGCTAGGTGGCGAGGTGAGTGCTGGCCGTGACCTGACCATCAGCGCCGGCCGTGACCTGAGCGTGACCGCCAGCGACCTCAGTGCCGGTCGCCACCTCGCCCTGCGGGCAGAGCACGACCTGACCGTAGCCTCGGCCGCGGATGAAAGCCACGCGCTGTGGCACACCAAGCGGGTCACCGACCAGAAGGATCGTGTCACCCAGCGAGCCGCGACCCTCAGCGCAGAGGGCGACCTCGACATCAGCGCCGGCGGCGACCTGGCCGTGATCGCCAGCCGCGTCACGGCCGGCGAACAAGCCTACCTGGTGGCCGGTGGCGAGCTGGCACTGCTGGCTGCCCAGGACTCCGACTACGCGCTGTACCAGAAAAAGAAAAAAGGCAGCTTCGGGCGCAATAGCTTCAAACGCAACGAAACCACCGACGTCACCCATGTCGGCAGCGACATCCAGGCCGGTGGCGACCTGGCACTGCTCAGTGGCGGTGATCAGACCTACCAGGCGGCGCGGCTGGAGAGCGGCGCCGACCTGACAGTGTCCAGCGCAGGCCAGATCGCCTTCGAGGGTGTGAAGGATCTGGAACAAGA
>NZ_MSXV01000051.1:57035-59861 GCF_001945395.1 Pseudomonas sp. PA15(2017)
CTATGAGCAGCGGCTGATTCGCGAAGCCATCACGGCCCGCACCGGCCAGCGCTTCCTCGCTGGCCTGCACAGCGACGAGGCGATGTTCCGCCACCTGATGAACAACGCCATCGCCAGCAAACAAGCGTTGAATCTGGCGCTAGGGGTGAGCCTGAGCAGCGAGCAGGTAGCGGCGCTGACTCACGATATCGTCTGGCTCGAAGAGCACGAGGTGGCGGGCGAGAGGGTGCTGGTGCCGGTGCTCTACCTGGCCCAGGCCAATGGGCGCCTGGCGCCCAACGGCGCGTTGATCCAAGGCCGCGACGTGGCGTTGATCAGCGGTGGCGAGCTGAACAACCAGGGCACCCTGCGCGCCAGCGGCGATCTTCAGCTACAGGCTGCGAACATCGCCAATAGCGGCCTCATGCAGGCCAACGAGCGCCTGCAACTGCTGGCGACCGACAGCATCCGCAACGCCCAGGGCGGCATCATCGCCGGGCGCGATGTCAGTCTCATTGCCCGTGAAGGCGACATCGTCAATGAGCGTAGCGTCACTCAACATGCGGCCAGCATAGGCTCCCATCGCTGGGGGCAGACCTACGTCGACAACGCTGCCCGCATCGAAGCCGCCGACAGCCTCAGCCTGGCGGCTGGGCGCGACGTGAGCAACCTCGGCAGCGTGCTCGACAGCCGCGGCGACCTGAGCATCCAGGCTGGCCGCGACGTTACCGTCGCTTCCGTGCAGGAGGGTCAGTACCAGACCCGCGGCAACTGGTTCGTCAATGAACGGGTAACCCAGGTGGGCGCTGAAGTGAGCGCTGGGCGTGATCTGGATATCGCCGCCGGGCGCGATCTGGGTGTGGTGGCCAGCCGCGTTACGGCAGGCCGCGATATTGACCTCGGTGCCGAGCGTGATCTAGTGCTCTCCAGCGCCGCAGACGAGAGCCACCTCCTTTCACGCAGCAAGAAAGTCACCCAAAGCCGTGATCAGATCACCCAGCAATCCAGCGAGATCCAGGCCGGTCGTGACATCAGCCTTGGGGCTGGCAATGACCTCAGTGTGATCGCTAGCCGCGTACAGGCGGGCAACGATGTCGACATCGATGCCGGGCAGGACATCAACATCCTATCGGCCCAGGACGAAAGTGCCTCCTACTACTTCAAGAAGAAGAAAGGCTCCTTCGGGCGTAGCAGCAGCAAACAGCAGGAGAGCTATAACAGCACCAACATCGCCTCGGTTATCGAGGCGGGCAACGACCTCACTGTCAACACCAGCAAGGCTGCCAATGGCGCCCTGAATCTCGACGGTGGTCGCGACGTCACCGTCATCGGCAGCCAGCTCAGCGCAGGTAACGACCTGCTTGTTGGTGGCGCAGGTGATGTGGCCGTGCTGTCCGGTGTCGAGGAGCACGGCTCTTACTCCAAGAAAACCAAGTCCGGTTTCCTCGGCCTCTCGAAGAGCGGCAGCAGCCAGCTCAAGACCAGCGCCACCCAGGTCGCCAGCGAACTGGAAGCGGGCAACGACGTGGTCATCGCGGCAGGCAACGACATTCGTCTGCGCGCCAGCACCACCGATGCCGGTAACGACGTCGAGCTGCGCGCAGGCCTGGTAAAAGACACCGGGGACATCAACCTGGTGTCGGCCAATGACGAGGCCTATAGCCGCAGCGAGTCGTACAAGAAGAAGTTTGGCCTGCCAGGCAGCGACGCTGTCGGGTTAGCCGTGGGTACGCCAAGCTGGGGTGGTGACATTGCCATCTCCAGTGCCAAGAAGAGCGGCCAGGAAATCATCCGCTCCACCAACGCAGGCAGCCAGGTCAACGCCGAGCGTGATGCTTCGCTGATCGCTGAGCGCGATATCAATGTAGTGGGCAGTGGCGTCAGTGCGGGTCGTAACGTGCTGCTCGATGCCGGGCGTGATGTAAACGTCGTTGCAGGTAGCAGCAGCGAACAGGTCACGTCGTGGAAGAACACCAAGACCGTGGGCCTCATGCATAGCGCAGATGGCAATGGTGTGAGTGCCTTTGCCGGAGCCGAGTCGCTCAAGGATAAGACCCGTACCTCTGAGCAGACTGCGGCGGCCAGCCAGATCAATGCCGGTTTGGACCTGGATGTACGGGCCGGGCGCGATATCCGGCAGCAAGGTTCGGACATGCAGGCCGGCTACGACCTGAACATGAGGGCCGGGCGCGACATCGTCGTCGACTCAGCGGGGGAAGCGTCGAGCATCGAGCGAGAGCAGAGCCAGAAGCGTAGTGGTTTAGGCGTCACGGTTAATCACAACTTCGAGCGTACTAAAGATGCGGTAAGTGGTGCTGGCAAAGGTGAGAACTCTGTCAGCCAGGCCTCGAGCACGCTCAAGGCAGTGGACTCCGTCAGTCAGTTCCTGGCCGGGCCGACGTTCGATGCGCACTTCGGCAGTACCAGCCAACGCCAGAGCGTCAGCCAGACCGTGGTTGGAAATCGCGCTTCGACGTTGCAAGCGGGTAACGACATCAACCTGGAAGCAGGTAATGACGTTCAGGTACGCGGCGCTCAGTTCCAGTCTGGACGTGACATCAATGTCAGTGGCCGGGACATCGTTCTCGATGTCGCCCGGGGCGAGCAGAGCTATGATAGCCAGCAGAGCCAGGGTAAAGGCGGGATAGTCGGCGGCACCAGCGGTGGCTTCAAGGTTGGTATCGGCGGCAGCCGTGGCGTAGCCGGTGAAGAGGGCAGCCAGGGAACTACCAGTGCCGCGGTGCTCAATGCCGAACGTGATGTCAATCTCAACGCCCGCAATGACCTGAACCTGATCGGTACGCAGGTTCAAGCAGGGCGCGATATCGATCTCAACGCCGGCAACGA
>NZ_MSXV01000051.1:59871-64712 GCF_001945395.1 Pseudomonas sp. PA15(2017)
AGGCAAGGGCGATCTTGAACGCGAAGGTCAGCGCCAGCAGGAAGCCTATCTGTATGCCGGCGATCGCCTGAACTTCACCAGTGGCCGAGATACCGCCATCAGCGGTGCGCAGCTGAGTGGCGACGAAATAACCGGCCGCGTAGGGCGTGATCTGACTGTGACCTCACTCGCTGATACGGGGAAAGTCAAAGGTCGGGAATTCGATGTCAGCGCTACCGCTACATTCGGCCCCGGAGCCGGTTTCAGTGCTTCGGTTGGCTACGGCGAAACCACGGGCTCTACCGAGTGGGTGGAAAATCAAACCCGTATCGTTGCGCGTGATCGCTTGGACATTCGCACTGAAGAGCACACGCAGCTCGATGGCGCACTGATTGCCTCCAATACTGGCAACCTCAAATTGGATACCGGCACCCTGGGCTTCAGCGATATCGCGGGACACGACAAGGAGCACAGTTATTACCTGAATGTCGGCGGTTCGTACGGCAAGAACGATGCAAAAGACACCCAGCAGGACAAAAGCCAAGAGGGTAAAGGCGAAAAGGGCAAGACGGGCTGGAGCGTCGAGGGTTACGAGTACGAGAAGGATCGCCAGCAGATCGTGCGGGCTACCGTTGGCGAGGGCGAGATTGTCGTGCGCGGGGATGCACAGACTGGGCAGGACTCCACAGAGGGCCTCAATCGTGATGTGAGCAACGCCTATGAGATCACTCGTGACGATGAGGAACGTACGGATCTGTATGTGACCAAGTCGTCTGTGGAGGCTGTGGCGAGTCCGATTGAGACGTTAAATCAATGGAAGAAGGATGTTCAGGAATATCCTGAAAGAAGCCTAGATGCATTGGATGACGCAGTCGGTTTAGTTTCTGGTGTTGGTAAGTTTGCTCAGCAAAGTTGGCGAGAAATACAAGCACAACAAGTTTCTCTGGATAAGGTTTCCCCAGCACTGCGTGCGCAGTTAGGAGACGAGCAGGCCCTGGCAGTTGCTAAGAATATGGTGCGCAATGGACTAAACTCCGACGTCATTAATAATTTTGGCGAAAACGATCTTATAGTTCTAGCAAAGTTTGCACAGGTTTATGGGGAATTTAATTATGAGCAAGCTAAATGTCAGGCAAGCGGTGGGTGTAGATCTCCTTCGACTGGTTTAGGCTCGCAGTCGACTAATGTAGTTAATGAATACGGTGAGAAAGTTCCACGTTCAGATGATACTGTCCCGCTGACTGCGGGCGAAAAGCTCCTGCTTCAATCTTACAAGCTGAAAAAATATGTGTCGGGTTTGGAACTGGAACAAGCGCAATTGCTGATGCTGGGGGTACAAGCCCTGATGGGGCCGGCAAAGGCGGCTGTGGGCTTGGCCGGCAATCAATTAATCGCCAGTCTATTTGGTGATCAGATTGAAAAGGTAAAAGGTGACCTCGCTCTAAAAATTGCTGATCAGCTACTTCCGGCTCAGTTGGAAGATTTGGCCCGAGAACATCAGAAAAATAAAGAACGGCATGCAGCTGGTGAAGAAGTTAATGATGGTGTCGCCTTCGTCATTGGCTCTGAATTTCTATTAGATGTTGCGATGGGTAGCGTTGGTGGGTTTGGGCGAAAAACCGAAGGTAAAGTTATCAGCGGAGGTTCATCGCAAAGTAGCCCATCGACTAAGACCATCACGCAAGCGCAGGCTCAGAAAGAGGGTTACAAACCATGCTGCTTCGCAGCAGGCACTTTGGTTGCTACCCCGGATGGCGAGCGCGCAATTGAGTCTTTGAAAGTTGGTGATATTGTTTGGAGCAAGCCCGAAGGTGGTGGAGAGCCGTTCGCTGCTGCCGTCACTGCTACTCACACTCGCACGGATCAGCCCATCTACAAGGTGGTACTGAAGAAAGACACCGTAGATGGTGCTATCGCTTCAGAAGCCCTGGAGGTTACACCTGGGCACCCCTTCTATGTGCCTCGTCACAAAGGCTTCGTACCAGTTATCGACCTGAAACCCGGGGATCGTTTGCAGTCCTTAGGAGATGGCGTGGGTGATGGTAGCTCCATCACCGTGGAATCCATCACGCTGTATCAGACGCAGGGGCAGACCTACAACCTGACGGTGGACGTTGGGCATACCTTCTACGTTGGCAAGCTTGGGACATGGGTGCACAATATTGGACCATGTGCCAGTTGTAACAATGGGAGCTGTTCGATTCATGCCGCTGCTCCGGAGGGCGGACCAAAAGGATTTGTAGGGTTCTCCGATGATGCCGCAAAGTCAGCGCTTTCCAATGTTGGTCGCGTTGATCACTCTGCCAGACACTTGATTGATGCAGGTATAATCACCGCGAATTCTGGATCCAAAGCCGCTCGGCAAGCATTTCACGAAATTGGGCAGGCTATTCTGACTAACCCTACAAAGACTTTTGATCATGTGATGACCCAAGGCGGGCAAGCTGTAAAAGGTTTTTATGGGAAAGTTAATGGAAGTGATGTTGTGATTTTTGTAGCGAAAGAGCCTCGTGGAAAGATAGCGGCTGGAGATATCGTAACAGCAATTAAGCCTTCCGCTCAGCAAATGAAGAACTTCGGATTATGAAAACTATTGAAAGCCTTGGTATTTACTGGTCATTTATAGATGAAGCTAGTGGCGAGATTTATCAAGACGAGGTGGGTGGGGTAGTATTCTATGGGTATTGGCGTGAGGGGGGGGGTAACGAGATTGTTAACAATAAAACCTTGTTTGAAACTATCTGGCAAGGTTGTGCTGATGTGAAATTTCGGAAGTGGGAAGGCAAAGGCATGAGCAACCTTTCTGCTGAGGTGAAAATGGATATGTGGCCCGATAATCTCAAATGGTTGTCATATGTTGAGCGGTCACTAAGGTGGTTTATCGAAAATGGAGCACTTATCTCTTGGTGTGGGTCGGAGCTGTGTAGTCCTTCTCTAGATGTCTTTTCCTCAGTTGAGGGTTCCGGCTCGGTGTATGCTGCCTATAGTGAGGGCATTGGTTTTGTTTGCGGTTCTGGGTTGGAGCAAGAATACCAAGATGTTAACGCATCACAATTGGATGAGTTCAATAAGGTAGTGCTTGGTTAACTTGTAGTGATCAACAATTCCCGGACACAGAATTACAAAAAATGGGACAGATTTGAATGGCACTTACTTAGCCCTTCTTGGATGTCCCTTTTTCTGAATTTCCGTGCGTTCCACTTGGCGCGCTCGGGTCAGTAGTGCATAGGGTTTTGGCCTTCGTTTGAGTGCTCGCGGCTCCACTCGTCCAAGCGGAAAAGGGGACAGATTTATTTTTAGTCTATGGCAACGGCTGAATAAATAAATCTGTCCCCTTTTTTCTGCGCGCTGGGAAGTACCTACTCAAGCTCAGGCAAACAGAGCTCAGAAAATGTTTGATGAACTTGGAATTAAAAACATTTCAGTGAGGGTGATTCGTGAGCCAGGAAATTAATAAGCACATTGCGCAAGCTATTGCTGAGATTGCTGTATTCCTTGAGTTTTCGGGAGAGGAGGCAATAAATCCGGATGCTGCGGTGCAAGCACTTGAACAATTGGCTTCGACATTGCAAATGGCGGACTCAGAAACTAAATCATCTTTGTGTTCGCAGTTTGAAAATATTGCAATGGAATATTCAGATGAGTAGGCAGAGTTCGTGGAAAGTTTGGGTGAGGCGCTTGGGTTGATTGAGGAGTAGCCCTGTCGGAATGCAAGATAGAGTTCACCTGAATAGAAATAGCCCCGGCACTGCCGGGGCTATTTGTTTCACTCCGCCGTAATCACCAAACATCCCTGCATGACCCGAATCCGAATCCGTATCTTCTCGTTGACCTCGAACCCGGCCCGTTGCAGCCAGTAGCCGCTTAGCTTGATGCCGGGGATGACCCTATCAGGGAAAAGGGGACAGATTCTGAAGAATCCCCAAAAATATCCATACAGATCAGTCGGATAGCTTGAAGATGCCTGCATGAGTCGGCAGTTTGGTAGTCGCCAAGCACACCGACGCCCGAGAATCGATGGGGTCAGAGTCATTGATTCGTTCATGCAGCTAAATCAATGACTCTGACCCTATTGATTTACTGGCAAACCTCTTAAAGAGCAGGGAATCAACGGGGTCAGAGTCATTGATTTTTCAAGGCTGCGGACTCCATTAGCCAATTCCTGGCCGGGCCGACGTTCGATGCGCACTTCGGCAGTACCAGCCAACACCAGAACGTCAGCCAGACCGTGGTTGGAAATCGCGCTTCGACGTTGCAAGCGGGTAACGACATCAACCTGGACGCAGGTAATGACGTTCAGGTACGTGGCGCTCAGTTCCAGTCTGGACGTGACATCAATGTCAGTGGCCGGGACATCGTTCTCGATGTCGCCCGGGGCGAGCAGAGCTATGACAGTCAGCAGAGCCAGGGTAAAGGCGGGATCGTCGGCGGCACCAGCGGTGGCTTCAAGGTTGGTATCGGCGGCAGCCGTGGCGTAGCCGGTGAAGAGGGCAGCCAGGGAACCGCCAGTGCCGCGGTGCTCAATGCCGAACGTGATGTCAATCTCAACGCCCGCAATGACCTGAACCTGATCGGTACGCAGGTTCAAGCAGGGCGCGATATCGATCTCAACGCCGGCAACGACCTTAAGATCAGTGCTGCCCAAAATGCCAGTGAAAGTGAGAGCACTCGCCGCAGCGGCGGCGGCGAAGTTGGCTTTACCTTCGGCTCCGAAGGCGTCGGTGTGTATGTCAGCGTCAACGTCGGCAAGGGCGATCTTGAACGCGAAGGTCAGCGCCAGCAGGAAGCCTATCTGTATGCCGGCGATCGCCTGAACTTCACCAGTGGCCGAGATACCGCCATCAGCGGTGCGCAGCTGAGTG
>NZ_MSXV01000052.1:0-294439 GCF_001945395.1 Pseudomonas sp. PA15(2017)
GGGTAAGACGGGCATGTTTATGCAAGTTCATCCGGGGCTCCTGGAAGGCTGTGTTGGTCGCGCTTCCAGAATTCCGGGAACGCCCCGGATGAACAACCTACTGAGAGATCACAGCTAGCCGTGCCCGCGATTCAGGCACCGCCGATTACCGGCAGGAACCGGCCAGCGTATTGATCCATCAGGACCTTTGCCGTCCACACCATCGCTTTCGCGCGCATGGCGCGCTCCCACATTTGTCTGTGGGAAGCCCCAGGTGTCGCTGCGCTCGACCCGGGCTACTCCACTGAGCATGGGTGATGGGCGGCTGGGCCTTGTGGGAGCGGGCCATGCCCGCGATGTAGGCACCGCCGATACCGGCAGGAACCAGCCTCCGTGTTGGTCTATAAAGACCTGCGCCGCCCATACCATCGCTTTCGCGCGCATGGCGCGCTCCCACATTTGCTTATGTGGCAGCGCTGATACCTCTCTTCACCCGAAGAATGCACGCCATCAGCGCACGACAGGTGCACTCATGCACCCGAGCAGAACATTCGCAAGGCAACGCCACACGGACAGAAACTTGACCATGGCCGCCAGCGCCCAGCAACTACGGGCCCTGCAGAAGAATCATGAAAACTGGCACGCCACCTGCAATGGCACTGACAACCCAGTTTCGGGGACCTTGGTACAGGCAGGCCGGGGATTCCCCTCTTTCTTTGGGAGCCTCGGTACAGGCAGGCCGGGACCTCCCTTCTTTCTTCGGGGACTCTGATACAGGCAGATCAGATAATCCCCCTTTTCTTCGGGAGCCCTGGTACAGGCAGGCCGGGAACTCCCTCTTTTACTCCTGACGCGGCGCCAGACGAACCGTCAGGCGCCAGCGGCCCTGCACCTCCACGGCATTCATTTCAGCGCGCAGCGGGCGAGCCGCCACCACGCGCACCTCCAGCTCACGCCCATCACGCACCACGCGCCAGTTGGCGGCGCGCCCGGCGATCTGCAACTGGCCCTGGCGCTCCCGGCCCAGCCCCTCGAAGCGCAGCGCGAAGGTGCCGTGAGCGTCGCTGACCTGCACGTGTGGCTCGACGTTGAACCACAGCAGCAAGCGGTCGTCCTGAACCTCGATGTCCCTGAGGTGCATGGCATCCGGGTGGAACAGCCGGCCGATCATCAGGCCGACCAGAAAACCGAAGATCGCCAGCGAGCCGATCACGCGCAGCCACGGACGCGGCCTTGGCGGCTTATCCGGCGTAGAATGGCGCCCGTCTTCTGGCCTGGAGCCGCGCATGTTTCATGTAATCCTTTTTCAACCGGAAATTCCGCCCAACACCGGCAACGTTATCAGGCTTTGCGCCAACAGCGGTTGCCACCTGCACCTGGTCGAGCCGCTTGGCTTCGAACTGGACGACAAGCGCCTGCGCCGCGCCGGGCTGGATTATCACGAGTACGCGCCGCTCAAGCGCCACGCCAGCCTCGAGGCCTGCCTGGAAAGCCTCGGCCAGCCACGGGTGTTCGCCTTCACCACCAAGGGCTCGCAGCCTTTCCATGAAGTGGCCTACCAGCCGGGCGATGCCTTCCTGTTCGGCCCGGAGAGCCGCGGCCTGCCGGCCGAGATTCGCGATGCCCTGCCCGAGTCGCAGCGCGTGCGCCTGCCGATGCGCGAAGGCTGCCGCAGCCTGAACCTGTCCAATACCGTGGCCGTCGCAGTGTATGAAGCCTGGCGCCAGAACGGCTTCGCCGTTAGTTGAAAGGCGGTACTGCGATTCTGTAGCCCGGCGTTGAGCGCAGCGATACCCGGGGCAGGCCATCCCTGGGTATCGCTGCACTCAACTGCAGGCTACGAGGCCGGGACAGGCCCAAAAAAAACGCCCCGAAGGGCGTTTTTTCATGCGGAGACCGCAGGCTCAGTTGGCCTGCTGGCGCTGCAGCTCCTGGGCGTACAGGGCGTCGAAGTTCACCGGGGCCAGCATCAGCGCCGGGAACGAGCCGCGCACCACCAGGCTGTCCAGGGTTTCACGGGCATACGGGAACAGGATGTTCGGGCAGAACGCACCCAGGGTGTGGCTCATGGAAGCGGCGTCCAGGCCTTTGATCAGGAAGATGCCAGCCTGCTGCACTTCGGCGATGAAGGCAGTTTCTTCGCCGTTCTTCACGGTCACCGACAGGGTCAGCACCACCTCGTGGAAGTCGCCTTCCAGGGCTTTCTGACGGGTGTTGAGGTCCATCGAGACGCTCGGCGTCCACTCCTGGCGGAAGATCTCGGGGCTCTTCGGCGCTTCGAAGGACAGGTCACGCACATAGATGCGCTGCAGGGAGAACTGGGGAGTCTGCTCGTCTTGGACGGCACCGGTAGCTTGTTCGGTCATGGGGCAAAGCCTTCTGCTGTATGGACGTAAAGGAAGGTTCTAAATCGATCAGGCATCGAGCAGCGCATCGAGCTTGCCGGCCCGTTCCAGGGCAAACAGGTCGTCGCAGCCACCCACATGGGTTTCACCGATCCATATTTGCGGCACCGAGGTGCGGCCGGCCTTGCGCGTCATCTCGGCGCGCACGTCCGGCTTGCCGTCGACTCGGATCTCGTCGAACGGCACGCTTTTGCTGGTCAACAGCTGCTTGGCGCGGATGCAGTAGGGGCACCAGTCGCTGGAGTAGATGACGACCTTGGCCATGTCACTTCACCACGGGCAGGCTGTCGCCACGCCAGGTGGCGATACCGCCGCCCAGGCGCGCGGCGGTGAAGCCGGCCTTCTGCAATTCACGGGCGGCGGTGCCGGCCTGCTGGCCCAGGGCATCGACCACGATGATGGTCTTGGCCTTATGCTTTTCCAGCTCGGCCAGGCGCGAGGCCAGCTTGTCGTTGGGGATGTTCAGGGCACCGACGATATGGCCGGTGTCGAAATCCTTCTTGCTGCGAATATCGACCACCACGCCTTCGTCGCGGTTGATCAGCGCCGTCACTTCACGGCTGCTCAGGCTTTTGCCGCCCTTGCTCAGTTCGGTGAAGATCAACAGCGAAAGAATGATGACGAACAGGCCGCTGAGGATGAAGTGGTTGGTGGCAAATTCAATGAGGTTGGCAAGCATCACGCGGTTCCGGGACGGTAAAATGCCGGCCAGTATACACAGCCCGGTGAGTCCACCAAAGGCCGCACGGCGGTGACGGGATCTTTCCGAGGCCGTAGAATGTCAGAGCGATTTCAGTGGGTCGCCTCCCCGGGCGACCGCCTCCGGACCGCCGCGAGCGAGCATGTGCTCGCCGCCGGCATTAATTGCTTCCCCTCAGCAGAGCGAGCCCCGTATGAGCGCAGCGCCCAAACCCCTGGTTCTGGTCATTCTCGACGGCTTCGGCCACAGCGAAACTCCCGAGCACAATGCCATTTTCGCCGCCAGCACGCCAGTCTATGACCGTCTGCGTGCCACCCAGCCCCACGGGCTGATTTCCGGCAGCGGCATGGACGTCGGCTTGCCGGATGGCCAGATGGGCAACTCCGAGGTTGGCCACATGAATCTCGGTGCCGGCCGCGTGGTGTATCAGGACTTCACCCGAGTGACCAAGGCGATCCGCGACGGCGAGTTCTTCGAGAACCCGGCCATCACCGGCGCCGTGGACAAGGCTGCGGGCGCCGGCAAGGCCGTGCACATCCTCGGCCTGCTGTCCGACGGCGGCGTGCACAGCCACCAGGATCACCTGGTGGCGATGGTCGAGCTGGCCGCGCGCCGTGGCGCCGAGAAGATTTACCTGCACGCCTTTCTCGACGGTCGCGACACCGCGCCGAAAAGCGCCCAGAGTTCCATCGAGCTGCTCGACGCCACCTTCGCCAAACTCGGCAAGGGCCGCATCGCTTCGCTGATCGGCCGCTACTTCGCCATGGATCGCGACAACCGTTGGGATCGCGTGGCCCAGGCCTACAACCTGATCGCCGATGGCAACAGCCAGTTCCAGGCGGATACCGCCGTGGCCGGCCTGCAAGCCGCCTATGCCCGCGAGGAAAGCGACGAGTTCGTGAAAGCCACCAGCATCGGCGAGCCGGTCCGGGTCGAGGACGGCGACGCCGTGGTGTTCATGAACTTCCGTGCCGACCGCGCCCGCGAGCTGACCCGCGCTTTCGTCGAGCAGGGCTTCGACGCCTTCGAGCGGGCCCGGGTGCCGCAGACCGCCGGCTTCATCATGCTCACCCAGTACGCGGCGAGCATCGACACGCCCAGCGCCTTCAAGCCCGAGCCGCTGGTCAACGTGTTCGGCGAGTACCTGGCCAACAACGGCAAGACCCAGCTGCGCATCGCCGAGACCGAGAAGTACGCCCACGTCACCTTCTTCTTCTCCGGCGGCCGCGAAGAGCCGTTCACGGGCGAAGAGCGTATCCTGATCCCGTCGCCGAACGTCGCCACCTATGATCTGCAGCCGCAGATGAACGCCCCCGAGGTGACCGACAAGATCGTCGACGCCATCGAGAATCAGCGCTTCGATGTGATCGTGGTCAACTACGCCAACGGCGACATGGTCGGCCACACTGGTGTGTTCGAGGCGGCGGTCGCCGCGGTGGAGTGCCTGGACACCTGCATGGGGCGCATCGTCGAGGCCCTCGACAAGGTCGGTGGCGAAGCACTGATCACCGCCGACCACGGCAATGTCGAGCAGATGCAGGACGAATGCACTGGCCAGGCGCACACCGCGCACACCTGCGAACCGGTACCGTTCATCTACGTCGGCAAGCGCAAAGTGAGCATCCGCGAAGGCGGCGTGCTGGCGGATGTGGCACCCACCCTGCTGACGCTGATGGGCCTGCCGATTCCCCAGGAAATGACCGGCACCAGCATCGTCACCCTCGGCTGACCTTAGGTGACGGCTCGGGGCGGCGCAGCAGCGCTGCCCCACCGGTCGACCGCCTGCCACCTCGGGTCGGCATCTGCACCAGAGACGTTTTTTTTACCCGGAACCAAGGGCATACTAAGCCGGTTCCCCGCCAGGTACCGCCTGCACCATGCTCCGTGTCCTCACCTTTATCCTCATGACCAGCCTGCTGGCACCGGTTTTCGCCGATCAGAAAGCCGACACGCAGAAGCAGCTGGATGCGGCACGTGCCGACGTCAGCGAATTGAAGAAACTGCTGGAGCAACTGCAGCAGGAAAAATCCGGTGTACAGAAGCAGCTCAAGACCACCGAAACCGAAATGGGCGAGCTGGAGAATCAGGTCAAGGGCCTGCGCGAAGAGCTGCAGGACAGCGAGCAAGAGCTCAAACGCCTCGATCAGGAGAAAAAAAAACTCCAGGGCGCGCGCCTTGAACAGCAACGGCTGATCGGCATCCAGGCCCGTGCGGCCTATCAGGGCGGGCGCCAGGAGTACCTCAAGCTTTTGCTCAACCAGCAGAACCCGGAAAAATTCTCCCGCACCCTGACCTACTACGATTACCTCGCCGAAGCGCGCATGGGTCAGCTGACGGCCTTTAACGAGACGCTGCGCCAGCTGGCCAACGTCGAGCAGGACATCAGCCATCACCAGCAGCAATTGCAGGTGCAGAAAGGCGAGCTGGACAGCCGCAGCGCCCAGCTGGCCGAGGTGCGCAAGGAGCGCCAGCAGGCACTGGCCAAGCTGAACAAGGATTACGCCGCCCGCGACCAGCGCCTCAAGGCCCGCGAGCAGGAGCAGGCCGAACTCGGCCGGGTGCTCAAGACCATCGAGCAAACCCTCGCCCGCCAGGCCCGTGAAGCAGAGGCGCAGCGCCAGCGCGAACTCGCCGCTGCGCGCGAGAAGCCCAGCGCTCCGGCAGCGACCGGCAAGCGCGCCGAAAGCGGCCCGCTGGTCAGCTCCGGCGCCGCCTACGGCGGGCCATTCGCCAATGCCAAGGGCAAGCTGCCATGGCCAGTCAATGGCCGTGTTGTTGCAAGATATGGAACCCCGCGGGGCGAAGATGCTCGGACTAAGTGGGACGGCGTGCTGATTGGCGCCACCGCCGGCAGTCAGGTACGCGCCGTGCATGGCGGTCGAGTGGTTTTCGCAGACTGGTTGCGCGGTTCCGGGCTTCTGGTCATTCTCGACCATGGCAATGGTTACCTGACCCTTTACGGGCACAACCAGAGCCTGCTCAAGGACGCCGGAGACATCGTCAAGGCCGGGGAGCCCATCGCCACCGTCGGTACCAGCGGCGGCCAGGACACCCCAGCGCTGTATTTCGCGATTCGCCAGCAGGGCCGCGCCAGCGATCCGGCCCAATGGTGTCGGGCGCAAGGATAAGCGCCATCTCATTGTCGTAGGAGTTAGTTCGAATGCCGCATCTGTCCCGCCTCACCTCCCTGGCCCTGGCGATTGCCCTGCTCGGTGGCGCACCTGTGCTGCATGCCGACCAGGCTCCGATCACCGCGCCGCCGGCCGTCGACCAGAATGCAGCGCCGCTGCCCCTGGACGAGCTGCGTACCTTCGCCGAGGTGATGGACCGCATCAAGGCCGCCTACGTCGAGCCGGTCACCGACAAGGAACTGCTGGAAAACGCCATCAAAGGCATGCTCAGCAACCTCGACCCGCATTCGGCCTACCTCGACCCGAAAGCCTTCGCCGAGCTGCAGGAAAGCACCAGCGGCGAGTTCGGCGGCCTGGGCATCGAAGTCGGTACCGAGGACGGGTTCATCAAAGTGGTCTCGCCCATCGACGACACCCCGGCCTCCAAGGCGGGCATCCACCCCGGCGACCTGATCGTCAAGATCGACGGCAAGCCCACCAAGGGCCAGTCGATGATGGAAGCCGTCGAGAGGATGCGCGGCAAGGCCGGCAGCAAGATCGTCCTGACTCTGGTGCGCGAAGGCGGCAAGCCGTTCGACGTCGAGCTGACCCGCGCGGTGATCAAGGTCACCAGCGTACGCAGCCAGATGATCGATCCGGGCTACGGCTACATCCGCGTCACCCAGTTCCAGATCAACACCGGCGAGGAAGTCGGCAAGGCCCTGAACAAGCTGCGCAAGGAAAACGGCAAGAAGCTCAGCGGCCTGGTGCTCGACCTGCGCAACAACCCCGGCGGCGTGCTGCAGTCGGCCGTGGAAGTGGCCGACCACTTCCTCAAGAAGGGCCTGATCGTCTACACCAAGGGGCGCATCCCCAACTCGGAACTGCGCTTCTCCGCCGACCCGCTGGACGCCAGCGAAGGCGTGCCGCTGGTGGTGCTGATCAACGGTGGCAGCGCTTCGGCCTCGGAGATCGTCGCCGGCGCCCTGCAGGACCACAAGCGCGGCATCGTCATGGGCACCGACAGCTTCGGCAAGGGCTCGGTGCAGACCGTGCTGCCGTTGAACAACGATCGCGCCCTGAAGATCACCACGGCGCTGTACTTCACGCCCAATGGCCGCTCGATCCAGGCCCAGGGCATCGTGCCGGATGTGGAAGTGGCACGCGCCAGGCTGACCCGCGAGAGCGACGACCCGACCCTCAAGGAAGCCGACCTGCAAGGCCACCTCGGCAATGGCAACGGCGGCGCCGATCGCCCGAGCCGGGGCGTGCCTGGCAAGGCAGCCCGCCCGCAGGACGACGACTACCAGCTGAGCCAGGCACTGAATCTGCTCAAGGGCCTGAACGTTACCCGCGCCGACTGAACATCGGCCGCCATCAAAAGCCCCGGCGCAGGCAACTGCACCGGGGCTTTTTATTGGCGCAGCGACGGTATGGACAGCGCAGGTCTTGATGGATCAATACGCTGGCCGGTTCCTGCCGGTATCGGTGGCGACTGAATCGCGGGCACGGCCCGCTCCCACAAAGCCCAGCCGCCCATCACTCATGCTCAGCGCAGTAGCCCGGGTCGAGCGCAGCGACACCCGGGGCTGTCCATGGAAAAGTGTGGGAGCGCGCCATGCGCGCGAAAGCGATGGCATGAGCGGCGCCGGTCTTGATGGATCAATACGCTGGCCGGTTCCTGCCGGTATCGGTGGCGACTGAATCGCGGGCACGGCCCGCTCCCACAAAGCCCAGCCGCACATCACTCATGCTCAGCGCAGTAGCCCGGGTCGAGCGCAGCGACACCCGGGGCTGCTCACGGACAAATGTGGGAGCGCGCCATGCGCGCGAAAGCGATGGTATGGGCGGCGCAGGTCTTGATGGACCAACACGGTGGCTGGTTCCTGCCGGTATCGGCGGTGCCTGAATCGCGGGCACGGCCCGCTCCCACAAGGCCCAGCCGCACATCACTCATGCTCAGTGGAGTAGCCCGGGTCGAGCGCAGCGACACCCGGGGCTTCCCACAGACAAATGTGGGAGTGCGCCACGCGCGCGAAAGCGATGGTATGGGCGGCGCAGGTCTTTATAGACCAACACGGTAGCTGGTTACTGCTGTTGTCGGCGGTGATCGTATCGCGGGCACGACCCGCTCCCACAAAGCCCAGCCGCCCATTACTCATGCTCAGCGGGGTAGCCCGGGTCGAGCGCAGCGACACCCGGGGCTTCCCACAGACAAATGAGGGAGCGCGCCATGCGCGCGAAAGCGATGGTATGAGCGGCGCAGGTCTTGATGGATCAATACGGTGGCCGGTTCCTGCCGGTATCGGTGATGCCTGAATCGCGGGCACGACCCGCTCCCACAAAGCCCAGCCGCGCATCACTCATGCTCAGTGGAGTAGCCCGGGTCGAGCGCAGCGACACCCGGGGCTGACCACGGAAAAATGTGGAAGCGCGCCATGCGCGCGAAGGCGATGGCATGGGCGGCGTAGGTCTTGATAGAACAACACGCTGGCCGGTTCCTGCCGGTATCGGAGGTCGGCGATCCTACGCGGTCGGTGAACTGCGCGGGATCGCGGCGAACAGGCAACCGTCACAAGTAATTATTGGTCATCTCGTCGATGAAGCCGTCATTGCGCATTTCGTCGAGCGCCTTCTGCAGGCGCTGCACCACCTCGTCCGGGGTGTCCTTGTTCAAGGCCAGGTACAGTTCCGCCTCGTTGAACCGCAGCACGGTATTGAGCCCCGAGACGCCCTCCTGCTTGGCCAGATAGCGGCCGACCGGGTCGGTGGTGGCCCACAGGTCGATCTTGCCGCCGGTAAGCTTCTTGACGTTCTCCTGGTCACGCAGCGCGTTGACCGGCGCCAGGCCCTGGCTCTCCAGATGCTGGCTCACCGCATCGTTCTTGTAGGCACCGATGGTGTACTGGCCCGCATCCTTGAGACTCTTCACGGTCATTTCGTTGCCTGGCGCCGAGAGCAGCACCCAGCCGGTCTTGGCCAGCGGGCCGACCCATTTGAACAGCGGCTGGCGCTCGGGCGTGAAGGTGGTGGAGAACAGCCCGTAGTTGGGCTTGTCGAGGGTCAGCTTGTAGAGGCGATCCCAGGGGAAGCGCAGGGTCAGGCTGTACTTGATGCCGGCACGCTTGAACATCTCACGGACGATCTCGGCATTGATGCCATCGATGCCGTCGTCACGGGCGAAGTTCTTGTCGTCCACCGCCATGTTGAACGGCGGGAAGTTCTCGGTCAGCAATACCATCTTGTAGTCGGCTGGCAGCTCGGCCCTGGCCGTACAGGCGATCAAGGTAAGCCCAAGTAGTGCAATGCTCTTCAAACTGCTCAACATCTGTCGTCCCCGCCACGTGGTTATGATTATGGTTGGCGGCCTCCTGCCGAACTTCGCACCACCACCGTCCTGGCAATGGCTGCCGTGCGCACAAGGCACACGGCAGCAGAACGCCGAATCATCGCCACGCCAGCGCTCCCTCAGCGCCTCGACGTGCCCCTCATACGACTTTCAGGGCTAAAGATAGCTGTTGAGAATGCTGTCGACGATCCCCTCAGCGCGCATCTTGTCCAGTTCCGACTGCAGCTTCTGTACCACCTCGTCCGGGGTGTCCTTGTTCAGCGCCAGATAGAGCTGCGCGCTATTGAAACGCAGCACGGTCTTCAGGCCGCTGACACCTTCCTGGCGCGCCAGGTAACGCCCTGCCGGGTCACCGGTGGCCCACAGATCGATCTGCCCGGCCATCAGCTTCTTGGCATTCTCCTGGTCACGCAGCGAGGCCACGGGCTGCAGGCCTTCCTTTTCGAGGTGCTCGGCGATGGCGTCGCCTTTGTAGGCGCCAATCCGATATTGCTTGGCCTGCTGCAGGTTCTTGACCACCAGCTTGCTGTCACCGCGTGCCAGCAGCACCCAGTCGTCCGGACCGATGGGGCCGACCCACTTGAACAGCGCCTCGCGCTCGGGCAGCCGCGCGGTCACGAACACGCCGTAGCCGGGCTTCTCGAGGGCGAGCTTGTAGATGCGATCCCAGGGGAAGCGCAGGGTGAGGCTGTACTTGATGTCAGCGCGCTTGAACATTTCGCGCACCACGTCGACGGCGATCCCGTCGATGCTGTCTTCCTGGGCGAAGTTCTTGCCATTGATCGCCATGTTGTACGGCGGGAAGTTTTCCGTCAGCAACACCACGTTGTAGTTCGGGTCGATTTCGGCGCGCGCCACCGATGCCATCAAGAGCAGGGCACTTGCCGCTGCCAACCACAGACGTTTGCACATGTACTGGACTACCTGTCATTCGAAGCGTTGACGGGCGGCCGGAAAGGTAGCGCCCGGCGTGACCGGGCGTCTGGGCAGAAACAGCGAGCTAGACGCTCTGGCTTGACCCGATCCTTGTCACACGGGTGCTAGCTTAGCGCCATTAGCGGGCATCCAAAAGGCCAATTGCACCAGCTTGGGCGCAACGCTCACGATGCGGCGGCTCAACGCACCACGATACCGCGGCTGGCCATGTAGGCCTTTGCCTCGGGCACGGTGTACTCGCCGAAGTGGAAGATGCTCGCCGCCAGCACCGCGGCGGCCTTGCCTTCGATGATGCCGTCGGCCAAGTGCTGCAGGTTGCCGACGCCGCCGGAGGCGATCACCGGGATGCCCACCGCTTCGCTGATGGCACGGGTCACGCCAAGGTCGTAGCCGCTCTTCACGCCGTCCTGATCCATGCTGGTGAGCAGGATCTCGCCAGCGCCCAGGCCTTCCATCTTCATCGCCCACTGCACGGCATCGAGGCCGGTCGGCTTGCGGCCACCGTGGGTGAAGATTTCCCAGCGTGGCGCCTCGCCCGGGCCGGACACCTTCTTGGCGTCGATGGCCACGACGATGCACTGCGAGCCGAAGCGCGAGGCCGCCTCGCCGACGAACTCGGGGGTGAACACCGCAGCGGTATTGATCGACACCTTGTCGGCACCGGCATTGAGCAGGTTGCGGATGTCCGCCACGCTGCGCACGCCACCGCCCACGGTCAGCGGGATGAACACCTGGCTGGCCATGCGCTCGACGGTGTGCAGCGTGGTATCGCGGCCATCGACGCTGGCGGTGATGTCCAGGAAGGTGATCTCGTCGGCGCCCTGCTCGTCGTAGCGACGGGCGATTTCCACCGGGTCGCCGGCATCGCGGATGTTCTCGAACTTGACACCCTTGACCACGCGGCCGTTGTCCACGTCCAGGCAAGGAATGATGCGTTTGGCCAATGCCATGCTTTTTCTCCGAAAAAGAGCTGCAAGCTGCAAGCCTCAGGCTTCAAGCAGAAGCCTGAGCGGGCAGCGCTTTATCTTGCTGCTTGTGGCTTGCCGCTTGTCGCTGCATCGCACAATGCCTGCGCTTCAGCCACGTCCAGAGTGCCTTCGTAGATCGCGCGGCCGGTGATGGCGCCGACGATGCCTGGCGAGCGGGCCAGCAACAGCTTCTCGATATCGCCCAGGTTGTGGATGCCGCCGGAGGCGATCACCGGGATGCTGCTGGCAGCGGCCAGGGCAGCGGTGGCCTCGACGTTGCAGCCCTGCATCATGCCGTCCTTGGCGATATCGGTGTAGACGATCGCCGAGACGCCGTCGGCCTCGAAGCGCCTGGCCAGATCGGTGGCCTGCACGGTGCTGACTTCAGCCCAGCCGTCGGTGGCGACGAAGCCATCCTTGGCGTCCAGGCCGACGATGACCTTGCCCGGGAAGGCCTTGCAGGCGTCGGTGACGAACTGCGGATCCTTGACGGCCTTGGTGCCGATGATCACGTAGCTGACGCCGGCCTTGACGTAGTGCTCGATGGTTTCCAGCGACCGGATGCCGCCGCCGATCTGGATCGGCAGGTTCGGGTAGCGCTTGGCGATGGCGGTAACCACTTCACCATTGACCGGCTGGCCCTCGAAGGCGCCGTTGAGGTCGACCAGGTGCAGACGACGGCAGCCGCCCTCGACCCACTTGGCGGCCATGCTCACCGGGTCATCGGAGAACACCGTGGAATCTTCCATGCGGCCCTGGCGCAGGCGTACGCAGGCGCCGTCCTTGAGGTCGATAGCGGGGATAATCAGCATCTGCAGCACCTTGTCTAGTTCAGCCGGCCGGGGCCGGAATCAATCTTTCTCGAGCGCCCACAGGTCGACTTCGAGGCTCTCAAAGCGCTCGCGCAGCAAACTGTGCGCATCGGTGATCGCTCGGTTGTAGTAATGCGGGGCGATGTCGCGCCCGAACAGTTCGAGCAGCTCCAACACCTCGAAGGAGCCCAGCTCCAGCTCGAAACGGTCGCCCAGAAAGCGCTGCAGCTTGTGCACCGCATCGCTTTCCTGCTCGGGCGTGAGCGTCAGGATCGGGCTCTTGAGCCGTGCCATCTACCAGCGACCATCCCAGGCGGCGAAGTTCTGCAGCAGCTGCAGGCCGTGGGTGTGGCTCTTCTCCGGATGGAACTGCACGGCGAAGCGCGAACCATCGGCCAGGGCCGCGGCGAAATCCTTGCCGTAGTGACCACGGCCAACCACCTGTTGCGCCTTGGCCGCCTCGATGTAGTAGCTGTGTACGAAGTAGAAGCGCGCCTGCTCGGGGATGTTGTGCCACAGCGGATGCTTGACCGCCTGGCTCACCTCGTTCCAGCCCATGTGCGGGACTTTCAGCGGCTCACCGTTCTCGACCATGCTCTTGCCGAAGAAGCGCACCTGGCCGGGGAACAGACCGATGCAGTCGACGCCGTCGTTCTCTTCGCTGCGCTCGAGCAGCGCCTGCATGCCCACGCAGATACCGAGAAACGGACGATCCTGGCTGACTTCGCGAACCAGCTCGTCGAAGCCCAGGCGGCGGATCTCGGCCATGCAATCGCGGATCGCGCCGACGCCGGGAAACACCACACGGTCGGCCTCGCGAATCACCTGAGCATCGCTGGTTACCAGCACACGGCCGGCGCCTACATGCTCCAGCGCCTTGGACACCGAGTGCAGGTTGCCCATGCCGTAATCGATGACGGCTACCGTCTGCATCAGAGCACGCCCTTGGTCGATGGCATCTGCCCGGCCATGCGCGGGTCGAGCTCGACCGCCATGCGCAGAGCGCGACCGAAGGCCTTGAACACGGTCTCGATCTGGTGGTGGGTGTTCACGCCACGCAGGTTATCGATGTGCAGGCTGACCTGGGCATGGTTGACGAAGCCCTGGAAGAACTCCTGGAAAAGGTCGACATCGAAGCCGCCAACCACCGCACGAGTGAACGGCACGTGCATCTGCAGGCCGGGGCGACCGGAAAAGTCGATCACCACGCGCGACAGCGCTTCGTCCAGCGGCACGTAGGAGTGGCCGTAACGGGTCATGCCTTTCTTGTCGCCGACGGCCTTGGCAAAGGCCTGGCCGAGGGTGATGCCGACGTCTTCGACGGTGTGGTGATCGTCGATGTGCAGGTCGCCCTTGCAGAAGATGTCCAGGTCGATCAGGCCATGGCGGGCGATCTGGTCGAGCATGTGCTCGAAGAACGGCACGCCGGTATCGAAGGTGGCCTTGCCGGTGCCATCCAGATTGATCGAGACCTTGATCTGGGTCTCCAGGGTGTTGCGCTCGACGGATGCCGTACGTTCGGCCATCACCTGCTCCACAAAATCGTTGGGCGAAAGGGCGAACATTATAGGCTGATAAGCAGCAAAGCTATAAAGCCGTCCGGCAAAAATGCCGCGAAGGCGCAAGCCGCATCACGACGTGGCAAGACGCTCGCTCCTGCGCCGCCAAATCGCGGGCATAAAAAATCCCGCTGACGCACCGGGCGCCAGCGGGATTCTCAAGGCATCAGACCGTTACTGGAACAGTACGGCAGTCTTCTGCAGGGTAATCCAGACACCCCAGGCCAGCGGGATACCCACGGCCAACCAGGCAGCGATCACCAGCGGCTTGCTCGACGGATCGGCAGCCCACTCCAGTTCGGTAGCGGACGGCTTGGATTTTTCGCCATGGGCGCGCTCGGCGGCCAGCTCTGCCTCGGTCATGAAGTACTTGGGATCCACAGGGCGGACCAGCAGGTTGCAGATGAAGCCCAGCACCAGCAGGCCAGCGAGGATGTACAGGGTGATGTCGTAAGCGGCAGCGCGCTCGACGCCGATGCTCAGCTGATACTCACGCAGGTAGTTGACCAGCACCGGACCCAGCACGCCCGCGAAGGCCCAGGCGGTCAGCAGACGACCGTGGATCGCACCGACCATCTGGGTGCCGAACAGGTCGGCCAGGTAAGCCGGAACGGTCGCGAAACCACCACCGTACATGGACAGGATCAGGCAGAAGGCGAACACGAACAGGGCGATGCTGCCCAGGTGACCGGTCCACGGCACCAGCGCATACAGGGTGAAGCCCAGCGCGAAGAACACGAAGTAGGTCGCCTTGCGGCCGATCAGGTCGGAGAACGAAGCCCAGAAGAAGCGGCCACCGATGTTGAACAGGCTCAGCAGGCCGGTGAAGCCGGCCGCGATCGCGGCGATCTGGCCCAGCTGTGCAGCGCTCAGCTCACTGAATGGCACGTTCAGGCCGATCAGCTTGCCGCCGAAAACTTCCTGCAGCATGGGCGAGGCCATGCCGATTATGCCGATACCGGCCGAGACGTTCAGGCACAGTACGGCCCAGACCAGCCAGAATTGCGGGGTTTTCCACGCGGTGTTCACATGGACGTGGCCCTTGGTGATCATCGCATTGTTGGCCTTGGCAGCCGGAGCGACCCAGCCAGCAGGCTTCCAGCCGGTTGGCGGAACGCGGTAGGCCAGTGCGCCACCGACCATGAAGATGAAGTAGATCACCGCCATGACCACGAAGCTCTGCCATACACCGACGCCAGTTTCGTTGGCGAAGTGGCCCATCAGCGCCGCGGCCAGGGGAGCACCGACCATCGCGCCGCCACCGAAGCCCATGATGGCCATACCGGTGGCCATGCCGCGCTTGTCCGGGAACCACTTGATCAGCGTCGACACCGGGGAGATGTAGCCCAGGCCCAGACCGATACCGCCGATCACGCCGGAACCGACCCACATCAGCCAGATCTGGTGGGTGTAGATACCTAGCGCGGAGATCAGCAGACCGCCACACCAGCACACGGCCGACACCAGGCCAGCCTTACGCGGGCCAGCATGTTCCAGCCAGCCACCCCATACGGCAGCCGCACAACCCAGGAACACGAAGAACAGGGTGTAGATCCAGCCCAGCATGGAGATCTGCCAGTCGCAGTTGCTGGCGAAGATCTGTTCGAAGAAACCAATGTCCGGCGCACACGCGACTGGCGCGGTGATACCAATGGCCTTGGACAGCGGCAGCCAGAATACGGAGAACCCGTAGGCCATGCCGATGCACAGGTGGATGGCGAGGGCAGCTGGCGGAACCAGCCAGCGGTTGAAACCGGGCTTAGCGATGATGCGTTCCTTAGACAGGAAAGCAGGCGTCGCTGAAGCACCGTTTTGCACGGTGGCGTCAGTCATGTTTTCTTCTCTGATTAGGTTGGCAAACAGGTATTTACTGGCGACGCATCAACGAGAAGCGCCTCCAAACAACAAGTGAGTACGGGGAGAATCCATTTGCTCTAGCTGACCGCTAGCTCCCCCGCGGCATTGTGTCACATCGCCATAGTGATTGCGCAACCTTCCAGGTCGCTCTTTTATGGATCTGTCGCCCATTTCTCACCTTTGCCTACCGCTTTTGGCGACGACCGGTCATCGGTCCACCGTACCAACGCACGCTGGCCACTCCGCCGCGAGCACGCACCTAGCGACTGGCCATGACGATTGCATTGCGCAAAGCCGGGTTGCGCCACCAGGAGACAGAAACATCATTGGCCCCCAGGCATTGGGGCTGGCGTGCACCGCCAAGGCGCGAAGATTTTGTGCTGCAAACGGCCGCCGATCGTGGTCTACCTGAACGGGTGAATCCATTCGGCGGCAAAGCACCAGGGCTGACAGCCAGCCTGGCCATCGTCGAACACGTTGCCCGAAGCCTTTAGCCGCGGGTGCGCCGTGGGCGTTATACTCGCGGATTCCAATTTCTCGTCACTGCATAGGACTCGTCCATGAAAGCGCTCGGCAAAATCCTGGGTCTGTTCTTCCTCGGACTACTGCTGATCATCGTGGCGTTGGGCTTTGCCCTGACTCACCTGTTCGACCCCAACGATTACAAGGATGAAATCCGCCAACTGGCGCGGGACAAGGCCAACCTCGAGCTGACGCTCAACGGCGATATCGGCTGGAGCCTGTTCCCCTGGCTGGGCCTGGAGCTGACCGACGCCACCCTGGCCAGCGCCAGCACACCGGACAAACCGTTCGCCAATCTGCGCCTGCTCGGCCTG
The DNA here is from genome assembly GCF_001945395.1 of Pseudomonas sp. PA15(2017). Lineage (GTDB taxonomy): Bacteria > Pseudomonadota > Gammaproteobacteria > Pseudomonadales > Pseudomonadaceae > Aquipseudomonas. The sequence goes on from NZ_MSXV01000052.1 coordinate 16,512, forward strand.
TCGGTGCGTGTATTGCCGCTGCTGCGCAAGGAAGTGCAGATGAGCGACATCCGGGTCGACGGCCTTAACCTTGACCTGCAGCGCGACGAAAAGGGCCACGGCAACTGGGAAGACGTCGGCCGCCCGGCCGCCAAACCGGGCGAAACACCAGCCGAGCAGACTGCCGGCAATGATGCACCGCAGTCGCCAGGCGAGCCCGCCCAGGAAAGCCCAGGCCAGCCGATCAAACTGGACATCGACAGCCTGATCGTCAACGGCGCCCGGGTGGATTACCGCGATGCCCAGAAGGGCCAGCAGTTCAGCGCCGAGAGCATCCAGCTCACCACCGGCGCGATCCGCGAAGGCGCTGGCGTGCCGATCAAGCTTAGCGCCTTCTTCGGCAGCAACAAGCCGGTGATGCGCGCGCGCACCGAACTGCAGGGCGAGCTGCGCTTCGACCGCGTTCTGAAGCGCTACCAGCTCGAAGATGCACGCCTGTCCGGCGAGGCGTCCGGCGAGCCGTTCAATGGCCAGACGCTGACCTATGCGGCCCAGGGCCAGCTGCTGGTCGACCTGGCGGCGCAGGTCGCCGAATGGAACGGCCTGAAATTGTCGGCCAACCAACTGCGCGCCCTCGGCGAAGTGAAGGTGCGTGACCTGCAGAGCGAGCCAAAGCTGTCCGGCGGCCTGTCCGTGGCGCCGGTCAACCTGCGCGAGTTCCTCGCCAGCCTCGGCCAGAAGCTGCCGCCGATGAGCGACGAGAAAACCCTATCGCAATTCGAGCTGGTCACCCAACTGGGGGGTACAGCCAACAGCCTGTCGCTGAACGAGCTGACCCTCAAGCTCGACGACAGCACCTTCACCGGCAAGCTCGCCGTGGCCGACTTCGCCAAGCAGGCACTGCGCGTGCAGCTCAAAGGCGACAAGCTCGACCTCGACCGCTACCTGCCGCCCGCCGGCAAGGACAAGAAAGACGCCGACTCGGCACGCAAGGCCGAGGTACGTGAAACCGTCGCCAACGCCGGCCAGGCCGGCACCACGCCAGTGCCCAACGCACCAACTCAGCAAGCCTGGAGTTCCAGCGAGGTGCTGCCGATCGCGACCCTGCGCAAACTCGATGTGCAGGCCAACCTGACCCTTGACCAGCTGACCCTGCAGAAGCAGGCGCTCAGCAACGTCAGCCTCAAGGCTCGCGGCCAGGGCGGCGCACTGAACCTGGAAGAGCTGCGCGGCAAGCTCGGCAACGGCAGCTTCGCCATCAAGGCCGACGCCGACGTGCGCCCCGCCGTGCCGGTGCTCAGCCTGCACACTCAACTGAGCGGCATTCCGGTGGAGCCGTTCCTCAAGGACGAACAGCGCCCTTCCCCTCTTAAAGGCCTGCTCGACCTGAACAGCGACCTGACCACCAGCGGCAACAGCCAGAAAGCCTGGATCGACGCCCTCAATGGCACCGCCAGCTTCATGCTCAAGGATGGTGTGCTGGTCGACGCCAATCTGGAGCAGCAACTGTGCCGCGGTATCTCCACCCTCAACCGCAAACAGTTGAGCGGCGAGCCGCGCAGCAAGGACACGCCCTTCGAACGCCTGCAAGGCAGCCTGAGCATCCGCAACGGCGTGGCCAACAACCCCGACCTGCAGGCCCGCATCCCTGGCCTGAGCGTGGCCGGTAATGGTGACGTCGACCTGCGCGTATTGGGCCTGGACTACCGCGTCGGCATCACCATCGAAGGCGACCAGCGCGAGATGCCGGACCCAGCTTGCGAGATCAACCGCCGCTACGTCGGCATCGCCTGGCCGCTGCACTGCCGCGGCCCGCTGGAGCTGGGCGCCAAGGCCTGCCGCCTGGATCAGGACGGCATGGGCAAGGTGGCCGCCAGGCTGGCCGGCGATCGCATCAACGAAAAACTCGAAGAAAAGCTCGGCGACAAGGTCAGCCCGGAACTCAAAGACGCACTCAAGGGCCTGTTCAAGCGATGACCCCCGAGCAATTCTCCAGCGCCGTACTGCGCTGGTACGACGCGCACGGCCGCAAGGATCTGCCCTGGCAGCAGAACATCACGCCCTACCGCGTGTGGGTCTCGGAGATCATGCTGCAGCAGACCCAGGTCAGCACCGTGCTCGGCTACTTCGACCGTTTCATGGCCGCCCTGCCGACCGTGCGCGACCTGGCCGAAGCGCCGGAAGACGAAGTGCTGCACCTATGGACCGGCCTGGGTTACTACACCCGCGCCCGCAACCTGCAGAAGACCGCGCAGATCATCATGGCCGAGCACGGCGGCGAATTCCCGCGCAGCGTCGAAGCCCTCACCGAACTACCCGGCATCGGCCGCTCGACGGCAGGCGCCATCGCCAGCCTGAGCATGGGCCTGCGCGCGCCGATTCTCGACGGCAACGTCAAGCGCGTGCTGGCCCGCTTCGTCGCCCAGGAAGGCTATCCGGGCGAGCCCAAGGTAGCCAAGCAGCTATGGGCCGTGGCCGAGCGCTTCCTGCCCGAGGAGCGCGTCAATCATTACACCCAGGCGATGATGGACCTGGGCGCCACGCTCTGCACACGCAGCAAGCCCACCTGCCTGCTCTGCCCTGTGCAGAGCGGCTGCGAGGCGCACCTGCTCGGCCTGGAGATCCGCTACCCGGTGGCCAAGCCGCGCAAGGAACTGCCGCAGAAACGCGCCCTGATGCCCATGCTGGTCAGCCGCGACGGCGCCGTGCTGCTCTACCGGCGGCCTTCCACCGGGCTCTGGGGCGGTTTGTGGAGCCTGCCGGAACTCGATGACCTCGACGCCCTGGACGCACTTGCTGCACAGCACCAGCTACGTCTTGGCGAGCGCCGTCAGCTCGAGCAAATCACCCATACCTTCAGCCACTTCCAACTGTCCATCGACCCCTGGCTGATCGAGGTCGACGGCGTGCCCGGCTACGTGGCCGAGGCCGACTGGCTCTGGTATAACCTCGCCACCCCGCCGCGCCTGGGCCTCGCCGCCCCGGTCAAGAAGCTGCTCAAACGCGCGGCCGACGCACTGCATACAGGAGAAATGGCATGACCCGCACCGTGATGTGCCGCAAGCACAAACAGCAACTCCCCGGCCTCGACCGCGCGCCCTACCCTGGCGCCAAGGGCGAAGACATCTTCCAGAACGTCTCCAGGCAAGCCTGGGACGAATGGCAGAAGCACCAGACCCTGCTGATCAACGAGCGTCGCCTGAACATGATGAACGCCGAAGACCGCAAATTCCTGCAGGCCGAGATGGACAAGTTCCTCTCCGGCGAGGATTACGCCCAGGCCGAAGGCTACGTGCCGCCTAGCGAATAAGCGGCCTGAGACGTAAGCGCCCGGAATATTTAAATATTTTCCAAAAAAGGTTTGACACCCCAAGGCTAAAACCGTTTAATACGCGCCGTTGCCCAGGTAGCTCAGTCGGTAGAGCAGGGGATTGAAAATCCCCGTGTCGGCGGTTCGATTCCGTCCCTGGGCACCACCTTTCGTTTTCAGGTGGTGCCAAAACCACCTGAAAGCCAACAAAAAGCCCGCCTCGAGCGGGCTTTTTGTTGTCCATGATTCCTGATGGTTCTCTTGTAAGCCCAAACGAATGGGGGTATATCTGGGGGAACGCTCAGTTCGGTCATAGGCGATACCCCCAAAATGTGCCCTACCCTAGGCGCTACGGCGCTCGCAGCGATCCCCCAAAGCAGTACCGCGCAGGATCGCCAGCCCCTCCCTCTCCCCGCCCAGCACCTAGAGGCGGCACCGTCACTGCGACTGAACGACCTGGAGGGCGCCAGGTATGCCGCTCACTGACAGCGCGATCAAGACCGCCAAGCCCAAGGAAAAGCCCTACAAGCTGAGCGATGCTCACGGCCTGTACCTGCTCATCAATCCGAATGGGTCGAAACTGTGGCGCCTGAAGTACAGAGTGGCGGGCAAGGAGAAGGGCCTAGCCTTTGGCGTCTATCCGATCGTGAGCCTTCAGCAAGCCCGCCAGTTACGTGACGGCGCTCGCCAGCAATTGGCTGAGGGCATCGACCCGGGCGAACACAAGAAGGCCGTGAAGGTTGCCCAGAAAGCAGAAGGCCTGACATTCGAGACGCTGGCCCTCGAGTGGTACGCCTACAACGCTCCACGCTGGGCAGAGAGCACCGCCTATAAGGCAAAGCTGTATCTCGACAATGACCTGATCCCCAATATCGGTTCCCGACCTGTCTCACGCATCACACGGCCCGACCTGGTGGAGCTGGTTCGCAAGGTGGAGGCACGCGGCACGCTGAACGCCGCCGGCAAGATCCGCCAGTGGCTGCACCAGATCTTTCGCTATGGCTTGGCCAAGGGCGCAGTCGAGCATAACCCCGCCACTGATCTGGACGTGGTGGCCGCGCCGCCCAAGACCCGCCGCCATCACCCGCACGTGCCGCTGGCGGAACTACCAGAACTGCTCGAGAAACTGGAGGCCGGCCGCCTGAGCAACCTCACCCGCTGGGCGATCCGCCTGCTGGTCCTCACCGCGGTGCGGCCCGGCGAACTGCGCGCAGCGCCCTGGGCAGAGTTCGACCTGGAGAAAGCCACCTGGACTATCCCCAAGGAGCGGATGAAGGCGCGCCGGCCCCACGTGGTTCCCCTGCCCCGCCAGGCCGTGGCCATGCTGCGCCAGCTCAAGGAGATAACCGGAGACTACACCCTGCTGTTCCCGGGTCAGCAGAACATCGAGCGACCGATGAGCGAGAACACCATCAACAAAGCGCTGCGCCTGATTGGCTACGAAGGCCGGCAGACCGGCCACGGCTTCCGCCATTTGCTCAGCACCGAGCTGAATGGCCGCGGCTATAACCGCGACTGGATCGAGCGCCAGCTAGCCCACGGTGATCAGGACGAGATCCGCGACACCTACAACCATGCCAACTACCTCGATCAGCGACGGGAAATGATGCAGGCCTGGGCTGACTCGGTGGATGCGCTATGCGCCGGCGCCAACGTGGTGAGCATCAAGCGCCAGGCATAACAGTTACTCGGCCAGCCTAGCCCGACGGGGCGAAAAGCGGACTTCCCACCCGCCTGGCAGGCCGACTTATTTGGATGGTGGGGTGCCTGGGAGGGCGCGCAATGGACGAAATCGATTATGTCCTTAGCAGGCCATTACAAGAGCGGTTGAACGAATGCCGAAGGGCTGCAAATGACATAACGCCTACCGAGAGCATAGACGGCGTCCTGGACATGGCATCAATGGTTCTGCTGCTGTGCCAGGATCGCCAGTCCTATGAGACCGCAGCTGAAATGGCCGGCGCTGCACGTATAGAGCTCTTATCCATATCGCATTCAGATGCCGCATCAGCTGCAATGCGCGCGGTCAGTTTCGCTTTCGCTGCAGGGCTGGCGGCAGCAAACGGCGTGGCGGTTAATAAGATCCAAGGCGACGCCAAAAGGCTCACGGGATTAGCAGCAGTGAACAAGGCAAAGGGGACAGTACGTGATCGTGCTCAGAAAATTGCCCTTGAGCACTGGCGCACCGATATAGATAAAACGATCCGATTAGGCGGTATGGCCGACTACGTATACAGGGAGTTAGCCAAAGAGGGCTATGTAGATTCGCTCCCAGAGAGCGCTGATCGCATCAAAGAATGGATAAAAGACATCGCTCCGGACTATGCCCGCAAAGGTGGCCGCCCTAGAAAAACCCTCTAAGCGATACGGATAACCCCTTATCCGTCGCGAATAACTCCTTATCCATTGCGCGAGTAGATTTTTCCCGCCAAGGCAGATGTATTCAATGCCAATCGTGTTCAACAAAGCCCGAGAGGCACACGATATGGTCGCCCCAGCGCAAGTAATGCCGGAACAAACCCGCCGTTTTATCAAGCTGCGCGAGGTCAAAGCGCAGACAACCCTTTCGACCTCTGAGATTTACCGCCGAATCGCCGCAGGCAAATTCCCGCGCCAAGTGATGCTCGGCCCGAAATCTGCTGTTTGGATCGAAGCCGAAGTCTTGGCCTGGTGTGAGGCGCGCATTGCCGCCTGCCGAGGGGAGGCTGCCTAAATGACAGACAAGAAAAAGGCCGACCAACAGGCCAGCCCTAAAAATACGCACGTCAATGATACCAGCAGTAACGCGCAACGTATCCGGCTACTCGATCACATGCTTACACATGGCTCGGTGAATACATTCCAGGCTATGCGCCAGCTGAACATCCTGCGCCCAGGCGCTCGAATCGCTGAGCTGCGCGCTGCCGGGCACATGATCAAGACCCACCTCGGCACGCTCGAGGACGATCAGGGGCGCCGACATCCCAAGGTGGCGACGTACTACATCACAGCGCAGCCGTCGGCCGGCAGCGAGGAGGCAGCATGATCACGCTTGCGCTCCATAATCCTCCGCGCTATGGTTCGACCGTCGCTGCAAATTCAGCGGCCGGGCGTAGGAACCCGGAAATTAGTAGGCGCAACAGCGCCCAGATCACAACTGCAGGCGTTTTTTTTCGTCCGCAGTTTCGTGTTATGGCGGCTGTGTGCGGGCAGGCTTCGGCCTGGCCGGGTGCCTACTATCCCGGTATTCCTACCCCGTGCACAGCTGCCACCCAATCCCGTAGGAAGGATCGTGGTAGCTCCAACTCGAAAGTAGGAGTTCCACCCATGCACACCCTCAATGCGTCCAAAATCCGCGCAATTGCTCACCGCCGTATGGCACTGAGCGCCCTTCGCGCCAAATCTTCCCTTTCCGTCCGCCTGGCCCGCTACAACAGCCATATGGCCATTGCTCGCAGCCTGGAAGGCCAAGGGGGTGTGCAATGAACACTCGCACATCAGCCGTCGCAATCGAGGCCGCCATCAATGCTGCCAATAACGCGGAAGGCTCGCTACGCCGCACGCGACAGTTTGTACGCAGCCGGTCAGGCGCTATCAGTGCCGCAGGTATTGGGCTTTCCACTATCGGTGACTTGCTCGGCGCTGATGCCTCCGAGCACTTCATCGATTCAGACATGCAGCACGGCTTGGCCAATGCAGTGCTGGCCCTCGGCAAGCTGATTTATGGTTTGGGCAACGATCTTTGGGAGGTCTGCGAAGAAGATCAGGAGGCCTTGCCATGTGGCAGCCAAGATCAGGAGGGGCAGCCATGAGCAGCCCAGCCACCAACAGCGCCCACTACTGCTCGAATGCAGGTGATTACGCTCACCAGCCACTACTGAGCATCAATGCCGGCGTCCCAGCTGCGGTTGCGCTTGAGTCGGCCTCATGCTCGCTGAGCGTGATACAGGGCCTTCTGTCTGCTGCTACTTCAGGCAACGGCGTAGATCAGAACACGGCTTTCGCCATCGCCATCATCGTCGACCAGGCAAAGGCCGTAATTGACGCCACCTGGTCAGGCCTTGAAGACCTCGAAACGCTGGCCCGCCAAGCAGTACCCGACCAGCTAGCCAAGGAGTAACCCATGAACGCAAAAAACGGCGCATTTGCGCCGACGGGATCGGCTTGCCTGCAGAAAGCTGAAATCGCTTTCAGAGACGCCCTGCAGAATGTGTTTGGTGCGCTGGACTGGCTGCCGCTTGCGGATGGAAAGATCCATCGCTTCCACGTGCCAAGCGACCGCGCCGGCAGCAGCAACGGCTGGTACGTGTTGTTCCTCGATGGCATCAGCTCTGGCAGCTTCGGTAGCTGGAAGACTGGCGACACACACACTTGGTGCAGCCGCCAGCCGAGCAGCGCGCTAGAGGCGGATCAGTTGCGCCAGCGTATCCAACAGCCGCGCCTGCAGCGTGAGGCAGAGCAGCAACAACGCCGGCAAGAGGCGGCCAATTATGTCCAACGACGGTGGAGAGATGCTCGCCGCGCAGACCCGGCTCACGCCTACTTGATCGCCAAACAGGTGCGGCCGCACGGGCTGCGCCAGCACCGTGACCGCCTGCTTGTGCCGCTGTACTGCGCCGGGCAACTGGTGAACTTGCAAAGCATCAGCAGCACTGGTGAAAAGCTGTTCACCAAAGGTGGTCAGGTGAAGGGCTGCTATTCACCGCTGGGTGTCATCACGGCCGACAATCCGCTGTATGTCTGCGAAGGCTGGGCCACTGGCGCAACCTTGCACCAGCACAGCGGCGCTGCCGTGGCCTGCGCCATGAATGCCGGCAACCTCAAGCCTGTGGCCCTGGCTCTACGGGCAAAGTATCCCTCGGCTCAACTGATCATTGCCGGTGATGATGATCGCCAAACGGAGGGCAACCCGGGGCGCAAGTCCGCGATCGAAGCGGCGCAGGCCGCTGGCGCCCTCTTCACCTTTCCTGAATGGCCGACCGATGCGCCATTGGCACTGAGCGACTTCAACGACCTGCAGCAATGGCAAAGCCGGGAGGCACAGCCATGAGCGAGAAGAGCGTTATTACCCTGGTACCACCACCCATGTCTCCGGCCTGGCGGGCCAACTTGGTATCGGCGGCCACCATCAAGCCGAAGGCAGCGCAGTGGCTTTGGCCACAATGGCTGCCGCGCGGGATGCTCACCATCCTTGCGGGCGCCGGCGGTGACGGGAAGACCACCCTAACCCTGGGCCTGATCGCCACCATGACCAGCGGAGGTCGCTGGCCGGATGGCAGCTTCTGCATCGAGAAGCAGAACGCGGTGATCTTCTCCAGCGAAGACTCGGCCGAGCACACGATCATCCCCAGGCTGATTGCCTCCGGCGCTGACCTCAATCGCGTGTTCGTCATGCAAGGGCGTATCAACGACCTGGGCGAACTGGAGCCGTTCGATCCGTCCCGCGACTGCGACCTGCTGGCACGTGAACTGGATCGCATCGGCGGCGCCGGCCTGATCATGATCGACCCGATAGTCGCCGCGGTGAGTGGCGACATGCACCGCGCCAACGACGTACGCCGCTCGCTGCAGCCGCTGGTGAACCTGGCCGAGCAGCACGGCGCCGCCGTAGTGGGAATTTCTCACTTTGCCAAAGGCAGCCAGGCGAGTAGCCCGGCAGATCGCGTGTTGGGCAGCCAGGCATTCACAGCGCTGGCGCGCATGGTTCTGGTGAGTGCCAAGCGCGAGGGTGAAGAAGACCGGGTGTTGGCGCGGGCCAAGTCGAACATCAGCGCCGACGATGGCGGCTGCACCTACACGATTCGCCCTGTGACTATCGATGGTGGTATCGACACGGTGGTCGCGACCTGGGGCGACGTGATCGATGGCAGCGCTCGCGAGATCTTGGCGGATGCAGAGCAATTGACCTCTGACGAAGATCACAAGACCGAGTTTGAAGAGGCCTGCGACTTTCTCCGCGACACGCTCAGAAATGGCCCGGTACCAACCCAGCAGATCAAGGCTGATGCATCTGGTGCCGGCCTGTCTTGGGCGACCGTAAGGCGCGCTCAGAAAGCGGTCGGAGCTGTCGCTAAAAAAGGCGGAGTGAAAGAAGGATGGTCATGGCAGTTATCCGCTGAAGGTGCTCAGCGCTCCCCCAAGGTGCTCATCGAAAGCCCAAGGTGCTCACTCTCTGAGCGTGAGCACCTTGGGGAAAAAATGAGCATCTTGGGAAATTCTCCCGCCCCTACCTTCGACGAATCGGACGCGGAGGAAGTGTGATGGCTGCCATCGACTACCTCACCGAAAAGGGCTTTTCGGCCAAGGTCTCCGGCAAGCGACTGGTGGTGTCCCCCGCCAGCCGACTGACCGATGACGTCCGCAAATACATCAAGGCTCACCGCCTTGAGCTGATCGCCGAGCTCGCCGCGAACGATGGCCAGGAGCGCCGCAGTTATTGGCGAGTGCAGCACCCGACTCACAAACCGTTCGTGATGATCTCCGGCCCGATCACCAGAGAAGAAGCGCTGGCGACCATACGCGCGCTCTGGCCTGACGCCGCGCTTGCGGACGCCCCAAGCGCGCTGCAAGCGAATACCACAACCACCCCACAACCTCCCGGCGGGCCGCACCAGTGACCCGCCTGGCAGAACCACACCTGGTAATCAGTCGAGTACCAACACCAAAGGAGTAACACCGCATGACCCCAACCACGACCAATTCCAAAGAGCTGATGCTCGGTGAAGTCTCGGTAATCGTCCGTGAACTGACAGTGCTGCAAGTGCGCACCTGGCTGGCCGAGACAATCAGCCCGAATGGCCAGCCAGATATTGTCGATCAGGTGCTGTTCAGTGACTGCTCACTGGAAGACGTGCAGCGAATGACGAGCCTCACACGCGAACAGATCGACCAACTGCGCCCTTCGGAGCTGCGCCAAGTGATCGCGCTATGCAAGGAGATGAACCCCGATTTTTTCGGGTTCATGGGTCGCCTGGTGAAGCCGGCGGCCGCCACAGCTTGAAAGAGCTGGATCAGTGCATTGCGGCAATGGTGAGGCTGGGGCATGCCCATGCGCCTTACTACCCGTGGAAGTTCTTTCTGGCCGCCATGAAGGCCACTGGAGGTAAGTGATGTCAGAGGTAGAGCTGCGAATTACCGCCGACTTGGACGAGGCAACTCGGAACGTCAGCGGCTTCCGAAAGCAGTACCAGGAGCTGGTGAAGTCAATCGAGAAGCCACTCCGGCAAATCGACGGACTGCAGAAAACGCAGGAAAGCGCCAAGAGCGCGGCGGCAGAGTTTTTCGCAGCCCGCGGCAAGGTCGATTCCTTGCGTGATGCCTTGGCCAAGGTACGCGGCCCGTCGGATGCACTGGGCAAGTCGTTGGGTGCGGCGCAGAAACAGATCGATAGCGCCAGCTCTGCCATTGAGCGCCAGAAGCGAAAGCTCGATGAGCAGCGCCTGGCTGTGCAGCAAGCCCGTACAGCGTATGACGCCTTGAGGGCATCCATGGCACAGGGCGGCGCAACCAAGGCCGAGGTGGCTGGAGCAAAGAGCGGCTTGACCGGCGCCCTTGCAGAGCTTGAGCGCCAGCGAATCGCGCTTCGTGAACAGCGCAGCCAGCTTGCCGATAGCCGGCGTAGCGTCAAGGAACTGGGCGAGGCCTACCGGCAGGCCTCTGAGCCGGTAAGGCTGATTGAGCGTGACCTGCGTAACGCAGAGCATGCCCTCGGCTCAACCTCTCGAGCGTTTGAGTTCCAGAAATCGAGGGTTAGAGAGCAGCGCGCCGAGCTGAAAGCTGCGGGCGTTGATACCCGCAACCTGGCCGCCGAGCAGCAGCGCCTGCAAACAGCGCTGGCGCAGGGAAAGCAAGCTGGCGCACGTGGCCAGGCACTGCAGGCAGCAACCAAGGACCTTGGCGTAGAACGCTATCGCGCGGTCAGCGCCGAGCTGACACGGCTGCGCGGGCAATATGACCTGCTGCGCTCGAGCGGCGCGCTTACAGGCCGTGAGCTGGTGATCGCACAGCAGACTCTTGCCACCCGCATTCGTGAAACCCGCCGAGAGCTGGCGGGCATGGCCGGCGATCAGAGCCGCATTGGCCGATCAGGTGGCCTGATGAATGTAGCTGCGGTAGCTGGCGCCGGGTACAGCGCCGTCAACGCGTTGCGGGCGTACACCGATATCACCGACAGCGCCAAGAAGATGGACGCGCAGTTGCGGCTGGTGACCAGTTCTCAGGAAGAGTTCAACCGCGCCCAGGCCGATACATTCGGCATCGCCCAGGCCAACCAAGCGCCAGTCGAAGAGATCGTCTCCACCTACGCACGCTTGGTGCCGGCCTTGGATGAGATCGGCCGCAAAGGTGACGCCGCCAAGGTTGTGGACGCGCTCACCAAGGCGCTCCGCATCAACGGTTCCACCACCGCGGAGTCGGCTTCGACGCTGCTGCAGTTTTCGCAGGCTATGGCCTCTGGCGTGCTGCGGGGTGAGGAATTCAACTCTATCGCTGAGGCTGCCCCGCCTCTGCTGCGAGCCTTGGCATCAGGCCTCAATGTGCCAACCGGCGCGCTGCGCGGAATGGCGGCCGAGGGGCTGCTCACCGCCGAGGTAATCACAGACTTGGTTGTAAAGGCGTTGCCCGACCTAACCGAGGCTGCCAGCAAGCTGCCGGATACCGTCGACGGCGCGCTGACCCGCCTGCGCAATGACCTGCTCAAGTCCTTTGGCCAGGGCGACACCTCTGGGCTGATCGAGGCGATCACACAGCTCAGAACGCTGCTGACAGACCCTCAAACAGTGCAGGGGCTGACGGATCTCGCAGCCGGCATGGCAACACTGGCAGGCTGGGCGGTAACCCTGGCAGCGGAGTTCTCCGCCTTCGCCAAGGAACTGGCCTATGCCGCTGCACAAGCCAGCGGCAACCTCGACGAGCTGACCAAGCTGGAGGAAACACTCAAGCGTGTGAAGCAGGCCAGGAACGGCGGCAGCTTGATTGGCCGGCCGACGGCAACCTTCTTCATGGACAACACGCAGCTCGACGCCTGGATCAAGGAGCTGGAAGGAAAGATCGATGCGATGAACGCTCGCATTGCCGGCATGACGCTCGAGGCGTACCGGAAGGCAAGGGAGAGCGCCACCGCCAACACCGAGTCACAACAGGCCGCAGCCCAGGAACAGGAGCAGATAGAGAACGAGCGGTACGCCGGATACAGCCGGTATGTAAGCGAGATGAAGGCCAAGCAGGATGAGGCGGTTGCTCACGCCGAGAAAGCGCTCAAGGCGATGACCTCGGCCGAAAAGAAGGCCAGCAAGGATCTGGCCGAGGCCAAGAAGGCACAGCTCGATACGCAGAAGCGTTACAGCGATGCGTTGAAAGCTCTTCAGGGGGGCGGCTCAGGGCCAGGCACCTTTATCGACGCCATGGCGTACAAGAACGCTGCCAATCAAGCACTGCGTGCCGGCGACCTTCAAAGCGCCAAGGACAACGCGCAGGCGGCACTCAAGGTGCTGCAGGATCTTGCAGAGGCTGGCGCCAATACCTACGGATTCGCCGGTTTCATCAAAAGCCTGAAGGCGATCGAGGATCAAGCTGATCAGATCAACGTCGATAAGGCACAGTCCGGACTTGATCAGGCCAAGCAGAAGGCCGTAGACCTGAAAGAGCTGCTCGAGAGCATCAAGACCACCACCATCAGCGTGAAGATGGACGACGAGGCCCTGGCCAAGGCACGGGACCAGATCAATGCACTTGTGGCGTTGGCTGGTGGTAACACCGTACTGCCCGTTGAAGTGCGCAACCCGGCGGCGAGCAATACAAGCGCCCCTCGCCCTTCCTCTCAGCAAGTGCCGTCCTCCGCAGGGCAGACTCAGCAATCACCAGGCGCACCACGCGCCTCGCCTGGAACCAACACCGGCCTGCCTACTGTCCCTGTGGACATAGCACCGCAGGGTATCCGCCAGGATGGCCCCAACAGCTGGACGAATCTGCCGCCGGTACCGGTAGATGTATTGCCGAAAGGCATTCGCCAGGATGGCGAAAATAGCTTCACCAACATGCCTGCTGTGCCCGTGGACGTGCTACCAAAAGGCATTCGCCAAGATGGTGAAAACAGCTTCACCAACCTTCCGGCAGTGCCCGTGGACGTTCTACCAAAGGGCATCCGCCAGGATGGAGACAACAGCTTCACCAACCTGCCACCGGTAGATGTGGAGCTGCAGGTTGACCAAGAAGCATCAACCCAAGTGCAACATCAGCTCGCAGCGCTGGCGCAGAGCCTGAAGCGGGAGCTGGTTATTCCGGTCACGCCGGTCACGTCCGCAGGAGGCGCACCAGCTGAAGTAACGCCACCTGGATTCGCCAGCGGCGGCCTCATCAACGGCCCTGGCACAGGTACCAGCGACAGCATCCTGGCCCGCCTATCGAACGGCGAGTTCGTCATGCGCGCTGCTGCAGTCAAGCACTACGGCGCACAGCTGCTGCAGCAGATCAACACCCGGCAGTTGCCCAAGTTCGCTGACGACGGACTGGTGAGCAGCGCACTGGCTCCCGCGGTGCCTATGATAGCTAGCAACCTGGCGACGACAGTAGAGGCGGCCCAAGGGCCAGACCTGTCGGACTGGGGGCGTGTAGCACTCGACCTGGGCAGCCACGGAAGCTACGAAGTACTGGCGAAAAGGCCTGCAGCCGACAGCCTTCGCCGACTTGCCATGAAGTTTGGTGGCACCAAGGGCTAGATCACTGAAGGAGCAGCAAGAATGACCACGAAACAGCACTACTACGGGGTTGCAGCCAGCCACCCCGTTCTCAAGATGCAGCAAGGCATCGGCCCATTCCCGACGGCTACAGAGGCCGGCGCGGCGCTGGATCAGTTGCAGGCTCTATATCCGTCGGCGTCTCTGCGGATCTACGAGCCATCTGCCAAGGCAATTGGGGCAACACCCGGGGAGTCGATCAACGAAAGGATTGATCACGCCCGCCACTCCTTGGCGTCAACTCTGGGGCAAGTGGAGCCGTACAGCGTGATCGAAATCCTAGAGATGCACGACGAACGAATCACGACAGACTATGCCCACACATTGGCCGAAAAAATCGGATGTCCTCCCGATGAAATCGGGCTCATACAGGGCTCACCTCGCTGGATCGTGGTCAGAAGGCACCTCGACACCAGCGACTACGCCAAGGCAGAAACGAAAGCGCTCTGGCTGCGGCGCTCCAGAGATCAGGAGGCGGGCGGTGATAAGCAAGGGGAAATCTGCGTTGTCACCCTGCCGATCTATGCTCCAGCCGAGAATGGGACTACAGAGCAGCAGTGACTTCCCTTCTCTCATATGCTGCTAGCCCCGATCCTTCGGGGCTTTTTTGTTGAAGCGATCAGCACTTTTTGTAATGGCAGAGTGCTGGTAAATTGCCGCAGCAAATACCAGGGAGGGAACCCCATGCTTAGATCGCTTTTCCTGCTGTGCCTGCTGGCTGGCGCCACGAACATGGCCAGCGCCGCGTCCGTTTTCAAATGCGTCGACGCCAAAGGTAAGGTGACGTTCACCCAGCAAAACTGCCCAGACAACCATGCGCTCGATGACGTGGTATCGGCTCGTAACCAAGCGCCCAGCGGTACCAGTGCTCCTAGCCGAATGGCAGAGCCTGCACGCCAGGCAACGCAATATCGATCCGCCGAGCGATACACACAGCAACCCGCTCAGCAGAGCCGAGGCGTGACCGTGGTGGGAGGGTCTGCCGAGCGAGCCCCATGCAGCACCGGCCTGTCTGATCGTGACCTGCGCACCGCCAAGGTCCGTGGAGAGATAGTGCCGGGCATGTCCCGCAAGGACGTGGAGTCGATGTACGGCAAGCCCAACCGAGACGGCCACGCCCGTGGCGCTGGCGCGAGCACTTACTGGAACGACAAGTATCTGGACCAGACCTCTGTCGGCTACGACAGCCGCGGATGCGTGCGCGGCAGCTACCAGTCGGGACACCGCAACTGATCAGCCTGGAATTCCCTCACATCCGAGGAATTATCAGTACGGCTGAAGGGTGTGAAAATCCCACCATTGCGGGGCATTAGGCCCTGATCCTTCGGCAGGTGCCGACCTCCCCCCTCGGCACCTGACCGCCAAACGCCAACTGCAGCCTGCCGGTTCAGGGAAATCAGTGGCTTATCGGCGGCCAGGTGAATACCCGGATTCCCGGGTATTTATGGGCAGGTACTTCCCTTGTCACGCCCACACCGTGACACCGCCGTGACCTCGGCGCCGGCGTGCTGGTGAAAGTACCGAATGAATCGGTACCAGTCCCGAGGCCGCAAGCGCGACTGAAGTCCGATTTTCGGACGATCAACAGCGCTAAGGTAACGCTGCCACCGTTACCCAGGCGTTACTCCCAGCACGCCCTGAAACGCTGTGGGTGATATTCCCCGCTTTCCCGGGTATTTGCCGCTGGCGCTGGCCTGAACCGCTGCTAATTCGGGGCGGCTGTCCGGTTTGAAGCCGGGTCACTTCTGCTGTCGCCTTTACCGAAATAGTGCCCTTCCTGCATTTCTGCGCTTTTGCTCAAGCCCAGTAATTGCGAGGCCTGTAGCGTTTTCTTGCATTTCCACGTGGAGAGGGTGCAGGAAGGGTAAAGTGAGCCAGGATCACTTTTACATGCGGCCCTCAGTCACCTGTTGGCTAGGCCCAAAGCTGTCTCGAGACAGGTTTAACCCTGCTCTACTAGCTGCCACGATCTTCTGAAACGTTACAAGCGGGGTGCACCATGCTCCTAACCCAGGCTGAAGTAATTGAACTCACCGGTTACCAACGTCCATCAGCTCAGATCCGCTGGCTCGACTCCCATAAAGTCCCTTACCTGATTGGAGGTGACGGGCGCCCCAAAGTCCTGCGAGCGCCATTGGTTGAACGCCTGGGTGGGGTGCCTGCAGTAGCGGTGAAGCCTGAGCCACGGCTCAGGTTTTAGGCAGACAGGGCGCATAGCGACACCGTAAAAAAACCAAAGGTACTCCCGGACACCGGGGCCCTGCGGGTAATTCGGGCCCCGCGCGCCAAATATGTATGGCGGATTTTCGGTGGTTGGTTGTTGTTTCGTTGAACGGCTACAAGGCACGGCGTCAAAGGCCGCCGCTCTATCGATAGAACAGCCTGGGCGCCTGGCTCCGTGCCACGGCGACAGGCGCAACAGCTGAACATTTCCGAGAAGCGTCCGCACCGGAAGCGGACAAAAGCAGGACAGGATTAAGCTGGAGAGGGCCCCCCCACCCTCTAGGTTCTTCCCGGCCGGGGATGCCTTGCGGGTAATTCGGGCCCCGACCAAACGCTATACACGAACTTTTTCGGAGCGGTTCCGGTGCCGGTTCCTGTTTCCAGCGAAAGTCGCGTGGCTACTGGGCTTTGGTGGGGAACAGAAACCGGAACTGGCCCCCAAGAAAACACAGTCAGATAGGCAGATAGGCTTTAACGCCCGCGAGCACTCCCGCCAGATCCTGTGCAGATAGGTGGGGCACGAAATACTCCCGACCGCCGCGTCTGGTCTTCTTGTGGAGCTTATCGAGCCGGTCAAAGCTAACGGTGTAAAGCATGTCGCACTTGGCCCAGAGCTGGCGATAGCCGTCAGAAGGGAGTGGGTTTGTTTGGAGGATATAGTGCCAGTCCTGCTCAACCTCTGGCGCAGTTGAGGAGATCGGGACTACTGTGCAGAGTTTCCGGGTATGCGTGGACGCCGGAGAGATGACGATAACTTTGCGGACTTTCACCATCTCGGGAGCAACAAAGCCCCGCGTGAAGTCACACAACAGCACGTCACCCTGCTTTGGATGGTAGTAGAGAGGCAATCCTTGAACCCCATAAAAGCAAGGCCGCCCGAAGGCGGCCTCAATCGACACGCAGTGGAGCTTGCATCGCCCTTCTGCGCCGCTGGCTCAACCCCGAAAGGGAGCCAGACTCCTGCCGGCTTACGCCGGTGACGTATCCATTATCGGTTCTATCATTGCTATTTTCAATGCGTCTGGCGATTAATCGCACGTATAGGGCCTTATCGGGAGAATGGTCGAGCCTAGCCAACAGCGGCAGCAGGGGCGGGGTAAAACCCTGGAGATGCGCGACGCCCGAACGACGGGGGGAGCCATTTTTTCGCACGGTCAAAATTCTGATTTGAAAATTCCGAGGTTATGAGAATTGGACGGAAGGCCACGCCCCCGGCCCGCGCCGGCGATAATGGAAGGCGTCAGAACACACTGAGGTGATGGCCATGAGCGCTATCGATTGCGACTACCTGGACGACTACGACCGCCGGCGCGCGCCGCTGGTAATCCCTCAGCACCTGACGGCACAGATCAACCGCAAGGCCGCGTCGCTGGCCGCTGAATTTGAAGCACGCGCGCGAGCCGAACTCACCAGCGCAGCCCGGCGCCATCTGCGAGCCGGGCAGACGTCCGATCACGTCGCCTGGCAGGTGGGGCCATAGCCCAAATACCTCGAATTCGAGGTAATTCCCGGTCTGGCACCCAGGTGATTTTCGTTTTGGGGGTATTTCTGGGGGTATCGAAATAGCCGCCACTGCACATACACAGATTAATAGGAAGGTACGACCAAAGGTTCGATTCCGTCCCTGCCACCTTCTACTCAGGTGTGCATGCACCATTCGAGAATTAAAGAACCGGCCTAGCGCCGGTTTTTTAATGCCTGCAATTTATCCACTCCCCTGGCGCTTCAAGGCAGGAGCCGCGCGCATGAGCATTCGACCGATCGGATTGTTGGTGCTCCTGCTGACGCTGCCAATACTCGGCAATGCCGCCAACACGCCCTGCTCGGGTAGCAAGGGCGGTATCGCCCGCTGTGACGGCCCGCTGTTTCTCTGTAACGACGGTTCCATCAGCGGCAGCAAGCGCGATTGCAGCGCCGAGCACCGCGGCGCAGGCAGCTCTGCGCTGCGCGCCACCGGCAACGCCCCCAGCGACTGTCCTTGCGGCAGCGCTACGCTCTGCACCGGCCCGCGAGGCGGGCAGTACTGCATGACGCGCAGCGGCACCAAGAGCTACAAACGTAAATAGACGAGCCCACCTCCGCCTGGCGGATACGCTGAACGACCGCCCTCTCTGCGCGCTCCACATGACATTGCCCGCACCGACTACAGCGGGCCTCATGCAGCGGGAGCCAGCCATGCACGTCGATATCGCCCTGAACGCCGCCAACGACCCGAAACAGCCGCCAGCCGAGCCGCACGAGACGCCGATCAACGATCCGGGCAACGAAGACCCCGGCTCCATCGTCGACGACCCGGATAGCCCCTTCAGCCCGCAGCGTCCCATCGAGGAACCGGGGACGCCTGCGCCGGATAAGCGCTGAATTGGCGAGTTCGCGGGCATGGCCCGCTCCCACTGCCCCGTAGACAGGTTGAGCGGAGCACTACCTGGGTTCGCATTCCATATAGGGCGTTCGTGTGGTCGCTGGGCTGCTTGAGGGGTTACGGCGTTTGAAGACGTACGCCGGACGTTGACTGGGCACCGTCTTCGTCCATCCTATGCGCCGGCCACTCCAGCAACGGCGCCCCACCATCGTTCGCGCGCATGGCGCGCTCCCACGGATGTCTACTGTCGATAACTGTTTAAGCTCAGGGCTGCGCGATCAAAATCAGTAATTGAGGGAGCGGGCCATGCCCGCGAAATTCTAGGGTATGAACCAGACGCCCCAGCACGCTCCGCATTCGGTAGGTGCAACCAGACGTCTCCCTGGCCTCAGTCGAGCAAATGATCGATCTGCGTGCTCAGGGTTTCCAGCGTGAAGGGCTTGCTCAGCAACGGCGCGGAGTCGAGCAATGCGCTGCCGGTCTCGCGCACTTCGGCGGGGTGGCCGCTGATGAAGATCACCTTGAGGTCCGGGCGCAGCAGCAATGCCGGCTCGGCGATACGCACGCCGGAAACGCCGCCGGGCAAACGGAAGTCGGTGATCAGCAGATCCAGGTGCGGTTTGGTGGCAAGGATGGCGAAGGCGTCGGCGGCGCAGTCGGACTGCAGCACGTTGTAGCCCTCGCCCTGCAGGTATTCGGCCAACAGCATGAGCAGCAGCGGATCGTCCTCGACGATCAGTACGGTTCGTTTCACATCGCTCATAGCCCTGCTCCTGCCTGTTTCTGCACCTTCGCTTCGACCCTTGCCATGCCCCGAGTTCAACCTATCTCTACGCGTTTGCCGCGCGGCAGCCAGACGCTGAACAGCGAGCCCTGGCCCAGACTGCTCTGCACGTCGATGCGCCCGCCATGGGCCTTGACGATCTGGTCGGAAATGAACAACCCAAGGCCCAACCCGGCCACCGATTCGCTGCCCACCGCGCGCTCGAACTGCTGGAAGATGCGGTGCTGGTTTTCCAGGGAAATACCGATGCCGTGGTCACGCACCTCGACGCGCACCCCGCCCTCGTCGGCACGGGCACGCACTTCGATGGGCCGCCCGGCGCCATAGCGCAGGGCGTTGCTGAGCAGGTTGCTGATCACCTGTTCGATACGGAACTGGTCCCAGCTGCCGTGCAGCACGTCGGTGCAGTCCAACTGCAGGTCGCAACCGGCCACGGCCATCTGCTGGGCGAAATTCTCGGCGACGTTGCGCACCGTCTGCGCCAGGTCGAACTCCACCGGACGAATCGACAGCTTGCCGGTGCGGATGCGCGATACGTCGAGCATGTCCTCGATGAGGCGGATGAGGCTGTGGATCTGCCGTTCGTCGCGGTCGAACATGGCGCCGAGCTTGTCTTCGCTGAACGCGGTGAGGTTGCCCTTGGCCAGGTGCATCTTGCGCAGCTGGGTGTCGAGAATCAGCCCGTTGAGCGGTGTGCGCAGCTCGTGGGAGACGATGGACATGAAGTCATCGCGCATGCGCACCGCATGCTGCAGCTCGCCCTGGGTCGAACGCAGTTCGGCGAGCAGTGCGTCCTGCTCCTGGCGCGCGCGCTCCAGCGCTTCGAGCTGCTGGGCCATGACCTTGCGCTGGCGGTACAGGTCGACGAACACTGCCACCTTGCTCTGCACCGCCTGGATATCCAGCGGCTTGTAGAGAAAGTCCACGGCACCGCTTTCGTAACCCTTGAACGCGTAGTTCATCTCGCGCCCGGCGGCGCTGACGAAGACGATGGGGATGTGCTTGGTCTTTTCCGTGCCACGCATCAGCTCGGCGAGCTCGAAGCCGTTCATGCCGGGCATCTGCACATCGAGAATGGCCAGGGCGAACTCGTGCTCGAGCAACAGTACCAGAGCATCGTCGGCGCATTGCGCCTTGAACACCTCGCGATCATCGCGGCGGATCAATGCCTCCAGCGCCAGCAGGTTCTCCGGCAGGTCATCGACGATCAACAGTTTGCATCCAGTGCTACTCAACATGGGCGTGAGTCCAGTTCGGCTAGCAATGCGAGAACGCCCCGCAAAGGAAGAATATAATCGGGTTGGTGCAGCGCCAGGGCCGCTTCGGGCATGGTCGGAACCTGCGCCTCCTGCGGGTCCTGCACCACGGTCACTCCGCCCCGCTGTTTTATTGTGTACAGCCCGGCGGCGCCATCCTGATTGGCACCGGTCAGCAATATGCCCAGCAACTGCTTGCCGTAGGCATCGGCAGCCGACTCGAACAGATAGTCGATCGAGGGGCGAGAAAAATGCAGCGGCTCCTCACGACTATAGGAAAAGCTGCGATCGGCCTCGATGCACAGGTGATAGCCCGGCGCCGCGAAGTACAACGTACCAGCCTGCAGCGCTTCCTTGTCCTGCGCCTCCTTGACCCGTAGCGCCAGGCGCCGGGCGAACAGATCCGCCAACAGGCTTTCACGGCCTTCCGGCAGATGCAGCACCACCACCAGCGGTAAACCGTAGTTCGCCGGCAAACCTTCGAACAGGCTCAGCAGCGCTTCCACGCCACCAGCTGAAGCGCCAATCACTACCGCATCGAGCTTGCGAAGTGGCGCTTTCATAACTTGCGAAACACCCGTTCCTGCCGGTTCAGCGCCTCGAAACGTCCGGCGTAGGCCGAGAAGTCCAGGCTCTCCTTGCTGCCCAGCCCCAGGAAGGCACGGTGCCCGAGGGACTCGTGGAACAGCCCGAAGGCGCGATCCTGCAGGGTCTTGTTGAAGTAGATCAGCACATTGCGACAGGAGATGAACTGGGTCTCCGAAAACACGCTGTCGGTGGCCAGGCTGTGGTCGGCAAAGGTCACGTTGGCGCACAGGAAACGCTCGAACAGCGCCCCGTCATAGGCCGCTGTGTAGTAGTCGGACAGTGAGCCCTTGCCGCCGGCGCGTTGATAGTTCTCGCTATACAGGCGCATGTTGTCGATGGGAAAGATGCCGCGCTTGGCCTTCTCCAGCGAATGCGGATTGATGTCCGTCGCGTAGATGATCGAGCGCTCCAGCAAGCCCTCTTCGTGCAACAGGATGGCCAGGGAATAGACTTCCTCGCCCGTGCTGCAGCCGGCCACCCACAGCTTGAGCGACGGGTAGGTGCGCAGGAACGGCACCACCTCCTGGCGCAGCGCCAGGAAGTAGCTGGGGTCGCGGAACATCTCGCTGACCGGAATGGTGAGGAACTGCAGCAGCTTCATGAACGCCGTGGCGTCGTGGATGATCCGCGCCTGCAGCTCGGAGATGCTCGCGCAGTCGAACTGGCCCATGGCGTGCACGATCCGGCGCTTCAGGGAAGAACCGGAGTAGTCGCGAAAATCGTAGCTGTACTGCAGGTAGATCGCCTCGATCAGCAGACGCAGCTCGATATCCTGCGTACGGTCGGACATGTCAGATGCGCTCCAGCTTCGGCAGCCACACGCGGATCAGCGAGAACAGCCGATCCAGGTCGATGGGCTTGGCCAGGTAATCGTTGGCGCCGGCCTTCATGCACAGGTCCTGATCGTCCTTCATGGCCTTGGCGGTCACCGCGATGATCGGCAGCTTGCGCCAGCGCGGGTTCTCGCGGATGCGCCGGGTGGCTTCGTAGCCGTCCATCTCGGGCATCATCACGTCCATCAGCACCAGATCGATGTCGCCCACCGCCTCGAGCTTCTCGATGGCCTCACGGCCGTTGCGCGCGACCTCCACCTGGGCACCCTTGTGTTCCAGAGCGCTGGTGAGGGCAAAGATGTTGCGCACGTCGTCGTCGACCAGCAGCAGGCGCCTTCCTTCGAACACGCGGTCGCGGCTGCGCGCGGTCTTGAGCATGCTCTGCCGCTCGCTGGACAGCTCCGACTCGACCATGTGCAGGAACAGCGTCACTTCGTCGAGCAGACGCTCCGGCGAGCGCGCGCCCTTGATGATGATCGAGCGCGAGTACTTGAGCAGCTCGGCTTCCTCGGCGCGCGTCAGGTTGCGGCCGGTATAGACGATCACCGGCGGGAAGGAACGGATCTGCTCGCTGCCCATGCGCGCCAGCAGCTCGTCGCCCTGCATGTCCGGCAGTTTCAGGTCGATGATCATGCAGTCGAAGATATGGTGGCGCAGTTGCTCCAGTGCCTGCTCGCCGAACTCGACGGCGACGATCTCGATGTCGTCGTCGCCGATCAGCCGGGCGATGCTGTCGCGCTGCAACTTGTCGTCCTCGACCACCAGCACGCGGCGCATCTTCTGGGTCAGGCGCGCCTCGAGCTTGCCGAACACGCCCTTGAGCTGGTCGCGGGTCGCGGGCTTCTGGGCGTACCCTACCGCGCCCATGTGCAGGGCGGTCTCGGCCATGTCCTCGACGGAAATCACGTGCACCGGGATGTGCCGGGTGCCGGGATTTTCCTTGAGACGCTGCAGCACCGACAGCCCGGAGCCATCGGGCAGACGCATGTCCAGCAGGATGGCGTCAGGGTGATGCGAGGTGGCCAATTCCAGGCCGTCTTCGGCGCTATGGGCCACCAGGCAGCGGTAGTCCAGCTCGTGGGCCAGGTCATAGAGGATATGAGCGAACTGCGGCTCGTCCTCGATCACCAGCACACTGCGGCCACCGAGCACCGACATGCCGCGGTCGTCCGGGAAGGTCGGCACCACAGGCGCTGCCTCTTCCTGCACCGGCGCCTTGACGATGGCCGGCGCCACGCTGCGCACCACACCGGCAGTTTCGACCACGGGCAGCAGGCTCTCTTCCTCGCCCGGCGAATAGGTCAGCGGCAGCACCAGGGTGAACACGCTGCCCTCGCCCGGCGTGCTGGTGACGCTGATCGAGCCGCCGAGCAGCGCCGCCAGGTCGCGGGAAATCGACAGGCCCAGGCCGGTACCGCCAAAGCGCCGGTTGGTGGTGCCATCGGCCTGGCGGAATGCTTCGAAGATGTACTCTTGCTGCTCCTTGGCGATGCCGATGCCGCTGTCGCGCACGGCGAACGCCACGCCGTCGTCGACCCGGCCGACGCTCAGGCTGACCTGGCCCTGCTCGGTGAACTTGATGGCGTTGGACAGCAGGTTCTTGAGGATCTGCTCGACGCGCAGGCGGTCGGTGTACAGCGAGCGCGGTACGTCGTCGGCGACCTCGACGCTGAAGCCCAATTGCTTCTCGCCGGCCACCGGCTGGAAGGTGCTCTCCAGGCTCTGGGCCAGGCGCACCACGTTGGCGTTCTCCGGGCGCAGGTCGAGCTTGCCGGCCTCGACCTTGGAAATGTCGAGGATGTCGTTGATCAGGTTGAGCAGGTCGTTGCCGGCCGAATAGATGGAGTCGGCGAACTTCACCTGCTCGGCGTCCAGGTTGCCCTTGGGGTTGTCGGCCAAGAGCTTGGCGAGAATCAGCGAGCTGTTGAGCGGCGTGCGCAGCTCGTGGGACATGTTGGCGAGGAATTCCGACTTGTAGCGGCTGGCCCGCTGCAGCTCCTCGGCGCGCTCTTCGAGCTGTTGCTGCGCCTCGCGCAGGGCGTTGTTGCGGTCGTCGAGGGCATCGCGCTGCATCGACAACTGCTCGTTGCTCTGCTCCAGCTCGGCCTGCTGGGTCTCCAGGTGCGCCTGGGATTCCTTGAGCGCCCGCGACTGCTCTTCCAGTTCCTCGTTGGCGGTCTTCAGCTCCTCCTGCTGAACCTGCAGCTCTTCGTTGAGCTGCTGGGTCTCGGCGAGAATTTCCTGCAGGCGATGACGGTAGCGGGCCGCCTCGACCGAGGCACCGATGTTCGACGCGACCTGCTGGAGAAACTCGCCGTCACGCTCGCTCAGCGGGCGCAGGAAACCCAGTTCGATCACACCATTGACGTCGCCGTCGTTGCTGATCGGCAGCAGCGCCACCGTCAGCGGGTCGCCATGGCCCAGACCGGAACTGACCTTCAGGTAGTCGGCAGGCAGATCGCCAAGGATCAGCAGGCGGCGATCATGGGCCACCTGACCGACCAGGCCTTCGGTGCTGTAGAACGACTGCTCGGTATTTTCCAGCTCACGGGAGAAGCCGTAGGTGGCGACGCGGCGCAGGTTGCCGTGCTCCTCGCGCACGTACAGGGCGCCGACCGCTGCACCGAGATGGCTGGCGAGAAATTCCAGGCTGTTGCGCCCCAGCACCGGCAGAGCCTGCTGGCCGATCAGGCGCTCGGCCATCTGGGTCTGGCCGTTGCGCAGCCAGGCCTGGGCCTGCAGGCGCTCGTTGTGCTCGTCCTGCTTCCTGAGGATGGCGCCGTAGGTGTCCGTCAGGCGCAGCAGTTCACGCCGGCCGAAAATCGCCAGGCCGGCACTGAATACCAGCGTGAACAACAGGAACAGACCGATGGTGAGCGTCGCGGTATTGCTGGCTGCGTCATTGCGCTCCTTGCGCAGGCGCTGCTCGTGGGCGATGAAGTCCGCGTACTCGGCGCGGATGGCATCGGTCAATTGCTTGCCGCGGCCGTCACGCACCGGATCGAGATAGTTGCCACCATCGCGCTTGGCGGCAATGGCACTCTGCGCGAAAGCGGTCCATTCGTCCTGCAACGCCACGACGGTGCGTAGCCGATCGACCTGCGTGGGGTTGTCAGCCACCAGTTCGTTGAGAATCTCCATCTCCGCGCGGATGCGCGGCTTGGCGACTTCGTAGGGCTGCAGAAAACGCACGTCGCCGGACAGCAGGTAACCGCGGAAGCCGGTTTCCTGGTCGATCGACAGTTTCAGCCCTTCGCTGGCGTTGTTCAGCACCCGGTCGGTGTGCTGCACCCAGCCGAGCACGTTGAGCAGATAACCGATTAGCGCCACGAAGAAGATCGCGCTGATGACGCCCACGCCAAGCGGCAAGGCGACGTTGCGCCTGAGAATACGCTTGAAGCTGTTCTCGTCGATCGAACTGTTGGTCATCGCAGATCCCTGGCTGTGTGGCGGCAGATGGTTATAGGTATGGTTATCGTGGCGGACGGCGGATGGTAATGCGCCGCCTGTCGTTAATCCAACGATCAGCACTCATTCGTCCGCGCGCTTGGATCGCGGCAGGCCGCCCAGGGTTCGAGTTATTTTTCCGGCTTGCAGGCAACGTCTCACGGCAAGCCAGCAATGGGCATTTTTCAGCCGGGCGGCACGCTCGCGATGCAGCCCTCGCACCAGATTCGTGCCATGCTAGCCGGCCTGCCGTTAACGCGGCCCTGAAATGCTTCGCGCCGGCCGGCCAACCGCCTGCCGAGACGATCAGCCATTTCACCATCCTTTATCGAGGTAACGTCGTTGTCAGAACTAGCTCCAGGCGCATCGACCGCCGGCCAGCGCATCCTTCTCGTGGAAGACTCCGACGTGGTGCGCATGCTTACCGTGGAAGTGCTCGAAGAGCTCGACTACCGCGTGATCGAAGCGGCCGAAGCGCAGCAGGCGCTGCAGGTTCTGCGCAGCGACGAGCACATCGACCTGCTGATGACCGACATCGGCCTGCCCGGCATGAGCGGCCAGGAACTGGCCGTTGCCGCACGCCAGTTGCGCCCCGACCTCAAGGTGCTGTTTGCCAGCGGTTATGCCGAGAGCGTCGAGATCGACAAGAGCGAGCCGGCCAGCCGCACCTCGATCATCGGCAAGCCGTTTTCACTCGACGCACTGCGTGACAAGGTGCAGAGCATGCTTGGCAACTGACACGAGCGGCCTCGTATCGGCCAAATGGCCGACTGGCACTGGAATTGCGAAGCGGATATGAGTAGGGTGCGCGTCTTTTTTACCCTGCAGCCTGCTTGCCCGCGTTTTTGCGGCGTGGCGACAAGAGACTGCGATGATGCGACACCCCTGCGACCGTGACGGCAATGGGCCAGTAGCGACCTTGGCGCCCCCAGGTGCCTATGCTAGGTTTGCTGCCCACAGCCCCGCCGAACACGGATTCATCCGCATAAGAATCAAGAGGACTGCTCGATGGCCGAGGCCACGCCCGCGCTGGAAATCCGGAATCTGCACAAACGCTATGGCGACCTCGAAGTGCTCAAGGGCATTTCCCTCACGGCACGCGACGGTGACGTGATCTCCATTCTCGGCTCGTCCGGCTCGGGCAAGTCGACCTTTCTACGCTGCGTCAACCTGCTGGAAAATCCCCATCAGGGCCAGATCATCGTGGCCGGCGAAGAACTCAAGCTCAAGGCCCAGAAGAACGGTGAACTGATCGCGGCCGACAACCGCCAGATCAACCGCCTGCGCAGCGAAATCGGCTTCGTGTTCCAGAACTTCAACCTCTGGCCGCACATGACCGTGCTGGACAACATCACCGAAGCCCCGCGCCGCGTGCTCGGCAAGAGCAAGGCCGAAGCCCGCGAGATCGCCGAGGCGCTGCTCGCCAAGGTCGGTATCGCCGACAAGCGTCACGCCTACCCGAACCAGCTCTCCGGTGGCCAGCAGCAACGCGCCGCCATCGCCCGCACCCTGGCGATGCAGCCCAAGGTAATTCTGTTCGACGAGCCGACTTCGGCGCTCGACCCGGAAATGGTACAAGAAGTGCTTACGGTTATCCGCGCGCTCGCTGACGAAGGCCGCACCATGCTGCTGGTGACCCACGAAATGAGCTTCGCTCGCCAGGTCTCCAACCAGGTGGTGTTCCTGCATCAGGGTGTGGTGGAGGAACAGGGGACGCCCGACCAGGTGTTCGACAACCCGACGTCGGCGCGCTGCAAACAATTCATGTCCAGCAATCGTTAAACACGGAGCAATCACGCATGCATAGCTATAAAAAGATTCTGCTGGCAGCTGCCGCCACCCTGGCTTTCGGCACCAGTGCCGTCGCTGCTGACAAACTCAAGATCGGCACCGAAGGCGCCTACCCGCCTTTCAACCTCATCGACGCCAGCGGCCAGGTCGGCGGCTTCGACGTGGAAATCGGTCAGGCCCTGTGCGCCAAGATGAAGGCCGAGTGCGAAGTGGTCACCTCCGACTGGGACGGCATCATCCCGGCCTTGAACGCCAAGAAGTTCGACTTCCTGATCGCCTCCATGTCGATCACCGACGAGCGCAAGCAGGCCGTGGACTTCACCAACCCGTACTACACCAACAAACTGCAGTTCATCGCCCCCAAGAGCAGTGACTTCAAAACCGACAAGGACAGCCTCAAAGGCAAGGTCATCGGCGCCCAGCGCGCGACCATCGCCGGCACCTGGCTGGAAGACAACATGGACGGCGTGGTTGACGTGAAACTCTACGACACCCAGGAAAACGCCTACCTGGATCTGTCCTCCGGCCGCGTCGACGGCGTGCTGGCCGATACCTTCGTGAACTGGGAGTGGCTCAAGAGCGACGCCGGCAAGGACTTCGAATTCAAGGGCGACCCGGTATTCGACAACGACAAGATCGGCATCGCCGTGCGCAAGGGCGATGCCCTGCGTGAGCGCCTGAACAAGGCACTCGAGGAAATCGTTGCCGACGGCACCTACAAGAAGATCAACGACAAGTACTTCCCTTTCAGCATCTACTAAGCAGCCTGCCCGCGTCGCCCCTGGCGGCGCGGGCGCTTGAGTTTCCATGAATTTCGATCTTTCCGGATTCGGCCCGGCCCTGGCCGCCGGCACCCTGATGACCGTCCAGCTGGCGCTCAGCGCCCTTTGCGTCGGCCTGGTGCTCGGCCTGCTCGGCGCCTTCGCCAAGACTTCGCCCTACAAGCCGCTGCAGTGGCTTGGCGGCACCTATTCCACCCTGGTTCGCGGCGTGCCCGAACTGCTCTGGGTACTGCTGATCTATTTCGGCACCGTGGGCCTGATGCGCGGCCTCGCCGAATTGCTCGGCGTCGAGAGCCTCGAGCTGTCGCCCTTCGCCGCCGGCGTTATCGCCCTCGGCCTGTGCTTCGGCGCCTACGCCACCGAAGTGTTCCGCGGCGCGATCCTGGCCATCCCCAAGGGCCACCGTGAAGCCGGCCAGGCCCTGGGCCTGTCCAAGGGGCGCATCCTGTGGCGCCTGGTGATGCCGCAGATGTGGCGCATCGCCCTGCCCGGCCTGGGCAACCTGTTCATGATCCTGATGAAGGACACCGCGCTGGTATCGGTGATCGGCCTCAATGAGCTGATGCGCCGTTCGCAGATCGCGGTGACCGCCAGCAAGGAGCCCTTCACGTTCTACATGGTCGCCGCGTTCATCTACCTGGGCCTGACCATCATTGCCATGATTGGCCTGCACTTCCTCGAGAAGCGCGCCAACCGCGGCTTCAAGCGGAGTGCGGCATGAACTGGGACGTCATCATCACCTGGCTGCCGCGCCTGGTCCAAGGCGCCCTGCTGACCATCGAGCTGGTCGCCGTAGCGGTCGTCACCGGCCTGATCCTGGCCATCCCCACCGGCATCGCCCGCGCTTCGCGCCACTGGTACGTGCGCGCCGTGCCTTACGGCTACATCTTCTTCTTCCGCGGCACACCGCTGCTGGTGCAGCTGTTTCTGGTCTACTACGGCCTGGCGCAGTTCGACGCCGTGCGCCAGGGCCCGCTGTGGCCATACCTGCGCGACCCGTATTGGTGCGCGGTGATCACCATGACCCTGCACACCACCGCCTACATCGCCGAGATCCTGCGCGGCGCCATCCAGGCCGTTCCGCCGGGTGAAATCGAAGCGGCGCGGGCACTGGGCATGTCGCGGCCCCAGGCGATGCTGCACATCGTCCTGCCCCGGGCGGCGCGCATCGGCCTGCCGGCGTACAGCAACGAAGTGATTCTGATGCTCAAGGCCAGCGCCCTGGCCAGCACCGTGACCCTGCTGGAGCTGACCGGCATGGCGCGCACCATGAACGCACGCACCTACCTGCCGGTCGAGGGCTTCTTCGCTGCCGGGGTGTTCTACCTGCTGATCACCTTCGTGCTGATCAATGCCTTCAAGCTTCTGGAACGCTGGCTGCGCGTCGACGCCTGCCAGGGCCGCTAGGGTGACGACGGGGTGCAAGCCCCGTCGCTGTTTCTGATGACCTCCGACTTTCTCCCGCCGCTCACTGGTGCCGAACTGCTCCAACGCTTCCAGGCGCTGGACGCCTTTCTCGTCGCCCACCAGGCGCTGTGGAAACCCCGGCCATTCACCTACCAGACACTGCCCTGGGAAAGCCAGCATCCCGAACTGGCCGCCTGGCTGCGCGGCCGCACCCTGGAGCAGGCCGAGGCCAGCCACAACCAGCCAACGGCGCTGGACGGCGCACCAGCACCCTTCCCCGAACTGGCCTTGCAGGCTGACCGTTTGAGCCAGGTCGGCGACCTGCCCCAGCAGACTTCGGCTGACCTGCCGCCGCGCTTCTCGGTGGACGTTCCCGGTCGCAAATGGCAGCAGATACGCGCGTTCGGCGACAGCCTGGGCTTCACCCAAGCTCCGCAGCACTGGCTGGACTGGTGCGCCGGCAAGGGCCACCTCGGCCGCGTACTCGCCCACGGCGGCCAGAAGCTGACCTGCCTGGAATACGACCCGGCCCTGGTGGCCAGCGGCGCCGAACTGAGCCAACGCCTGGGGATAACCGCTCAACATATCGAGCAGGACGTACTCGCCGCTGACGCTGCCACCCAGCTGCACGCCGAACACAGCCCCGTCGCCCTGCACGCCTGCGGCGACCTGCACGTGCGCCTGATACACCTGGCCAGCGCCGCAGGCTGCCGCCAGCTGGCCATCGCGCCCTGCTGCTACAACCGAGTGGCAGCAGCCGACTACCAGCCGTTATCCACAGCCGCCCAGGGCTCGCCGCTGCGCCTCTCGCTGGACGACCTGGCCCTGCCCATGAGCGAAACCGTGACGGCCGGCAACCGCGTGCGCCAGCAGCGCGACCAGTCCATGGCCTGGCGTTTGGCGTTCGACCTGCTGCAGCGCGAGCTGCGCGGCGTGGACGCCTACCTGCCCACGCCCTCGCTGCCGCCCGCCTGGCTGAAGAAGCCTTTCTCCGACTATTGCCGCGACCTCGCAGGACTCAAAGACCTGCCCGCCCCTGGTACGCAGGATTGGCAGCGCCTGGAAACAACCGGCTGGCAACGCCTGGCCGAGGTGCGCAACCTGGAATTGCTGCGCGGCCTGTTCCGCCGTCCCCTGGAACTCTGGCTGGTGCTCGACCGCGCGCTCTATCTGCAAGAACGGGGCTTTGAGATACGCCTCGGCCAGTTCTGCGCCGCGCACCTGACCCCGCGCAACCTGCTGCTGCTCGCCGAGCGCGCCTGAGTTGCGCACACTATCTGTGGATAACTCTGTTCACAGAAGCTGGGCAAACCACGCCAGCCCAGCACCCATAACACGCGACAAAATCTGATCATTTTTTAACCGCAGTAAAAATCCATATAAAACAGACGCTTGCCAAAACTGTGAAAGGCTGCATAGAAATTCTCTAAAAAGCCTCCAGCCGCTACCCATTTGTGCATAGGCCCCAGCCAGAGCGGTTGAAATACCCGCAAAAAAGCTGCGTCGCGCCGCTTTACTCATGCAAACGAATGGATATAATGGCGGCCCTCAAAAGCCGGTATAGCTCAGCTGGTAGAGCAACTGACTTGTAATCAGTAGGTCCCGGGTTCGACTCCTGGTGCCGGCACCATATAAATCAACGACTTACGTTGTTTTACATCTCCACTCGCAGAAATCGTGTAACGCCCCTTTCAGGGTACGTTGGCCCGAGTTCTCGTTTGATCCATCAAACGAGGCGAGTGTCATGCAAACTACAGCTACCCTTTCGACTAAAGGTGGTACCGGTAAAACCACCGGTTCTTCCAACCTTGGCGCGTTGTCGGCCGATGCGGGTCTACGCACCCTGCTGATCGATCTCGACACCAGTCAGCCAACCCTCTCAAGCTATTTCCAACTCGACTACACCGCCCCTGGGGGCGTCTACGATCTTCTCGTCCACAATATCGTGGATGCGGACAAGGTCATCTCGCGCACGCGGATCCCCAATCTGGACATCATTCTGTCCAACGACCCGCACAACCAGCTCGAAACTCTGCTTCTTCATGCTCCCGATGGAAGGCTGCGGCTACGGAGCCTCCTAACCCGCCTGCCCAACGACTATGACCTGGTCATCATCGATACCAAGGGTACCGCCGCCGTGACGGTGGAGATGGCTCTTGTCGCTGCCAACAACGTCATCTCCCCACTCTACCCGGAAATGTTGGCTGCACGGGAGTTCCACCGGGGCACGCTGCAGCTGTTCCAGGGGGTCAACAACCTCCGTCGCACGCTTGGCCTCGACGAGCTGCCGTTGAATGTGGTGTTCAACCGTCAGGACAACTCGAACGATGCTCGAGACATCGCATTCGAGATCAGGGACATGCTCGGCACGATGGATGACAGCGTAAAGGTGCTCGAAACCCATATCCCTGCCCTAGTGACTTATCGCGTTGCAGCCTCACAAGGCATTCCAGCCCACCACCTTGAACGCACCAAACCCTCAAGTCGTCGAGCGGCTTCAGCTCTCCAAACGATGCAGCAAGTGGCCTGCGAGGTCTGGCCGCACTGGAAGCAACGCTTCGAGGGGGTATGACTCATGACCAAGAAGCCTTCCCTCACCAAAGCAGACGGCATCACCGCCGATGTTGTCGTCGAGCTGAGTCAGTTCTACAGCTCCAACGAACTCCGTTCGGTTCAATCCAAGTTCACGGGTACAGCCCGCGCAATCCGTGCGCTGGCAAACAGCCGCACGTTACAGGGGCGGATCGGCGAGAAGCTGTCCCTTGAACAGCGTCAACTCCTCAAAGATGCGGCGCAGTTGATCGACTCGGTCAACGACAACATCATGCATGCTAAAGAGCGGAAAAAACGCACCGAGGACGCGAAGGCCAAGTGGCGGAAGCAACGCAAGCAGGAAGCCCGTCTACTGAGTGAGCAGGCGTTTCCTTTGCCGCATGAAACCCTCGAGCAAAAGCTGGAGATCATCAGGCTGGCCATGGCGCTCAACCCGCTGCGCCTTTATCTGGGTTTTATGTCAACGCAGGAATTCCATAGGGATCTCCGAAAGGGCGCTACA
Source organism: Pseudomonas sp. PA15(2017) (assembly GCF_001945395.1). GTDB lineage: Bacteria > Pseudomonadota > Gammaproteobacteria > Pseudomonadales > Pseudomonadaceae > Aquipseudomonas. Next base: position 49,041 of record NZ_MSXV01000052.1, read on the forward strand.
GAGTTTCCGCAGAACGGCTTCTGGACACAACCTAAATGGAGACTTGACCAGATCACGTCCCGTCGACGCGAGATGCTGGAAAACATTCAGAGTGCAATCACTGGTGAACTGCACAACCTCAGCGTCCAGGAACAGCTCGACGGCCTTCGGTCGCAGGTCTATATCGCCCGCCAACGTCTACTCGACGATCCTATGGCGATTGAAACCATCCGTATCTGGTCGGAAGCACTCTCTGCAGACGTTGAACCGGAGGCCCAGCTATGAAGCGCAAGCCTCTAAATATGTTAACCGTCGTGATAGGCCTGCTGGCTCTACTGGCAATGGCAGGCTCGCACTACGCAACCTGGTTAATGGGTGGCTGGGCCAAGGCTGCAGTTTTCTCCCAGATCCAGCCGGATGACCTTTTCTTCCAAACACTCCCAAACCTCCCCATTTTCTTCCTCGTCGGGGTGCTCACCGGAGTTCTTGGAACACTCATATCGCTCGAAGGATCTGGGGAGAAGAGTGAAGCCGCCCTCCTTTCCACTGGAAAAGGAGGGCATGACTGATGTCCCAAGTCATCATCCATTTCCAGGATCAAGGGCAGGACTTTCTTCGCTGGCAAGTCGACGCAACCGGCGTCGTGACAGGCTCTTGGCCATTCCAGAAAGATGTCTGGGCCGGACTGCAGATCACCAACCTCACCAAGCTGAAAGCCGGCGATCTGGTTCACCACAATCGCTTCGGCGAAGACGGGAGCATTCGGTACCCGATCAAAGCCGTGATCCCTGTCGCCCCCGTGGAGGTTACTGTTCGCCTGGACGGTGATGGTTACGTCACCAGTTCCATCCGGGGCTTCAAGGTCTCTTGCACCCACAGCGCCGAGTACCCGGTGCACGCACTGGCTCGAAAGCTCTTCCCTGACCATCAGTGCCAGGTCGGACAGTTGCCCTGCGTCCGGGAAGGACGCATCGACAGTAAGTGGTTGATCTCACCGATCCTGGAGGGCGACCAGCATGTCTCTGATCAGTAGATCCAACTTCGAGCAAACCACCATTCAGCAGTTGGTTGACTCGGCCGAGAGGGTCAGCACCGATGTATTTGACTTGGTGCACCTCAGCCTGGACTCAGGCAGGGAGCTGATCTTGCTTGCTGTCGCCGGTGAAAACCTGGACTCGGTCGGCATGATCTTGGACGGTGTCCGCGACCTTCGGAGGGCCGGCTGATGGATCAGCAGAAAGCACTCGACAAGATCCTCAAATGCCTGGCTCGTGCACAGGGTACGGACTCACAGCACGAGGCTGAAACCGCACTGCGCCAAGCCAGGGCATTGATGGATAAGTATCACGTGGGCCAAGGGGACGTGCTCGCTGCCGGCGTAGCCGAGCACCAGGTACGTTGCGGCACGAAGTCCAAACCGACCACCTGGATGCACCGCCTGGCCAACGTTTGTGCTGATGCCTTCGGTTGCAATGTCGTGGCGTACGGCTTTTGCGCCCGAGGCTGGTACTTCCGCTTCTATGGTATTGGCGTCTCCAGCCAGCTATCCAGCTATGCGTACTCGATGCTCCATCACCAACTGATCAAGGCCAGGAAGGCATTCGTATGCACCCAGAGTCGCTGCAAGCTCGCTACGAAGCGTCGACGTGGTGATCTGTTCGCGCAAGGCTGGATCGATGCAGTGTCTCTGAAGGTAAGGCAGTTTGCAGGGACTGACGAAAGCACTGCAGCAGCGCTGTTGGCCTACAAAACCAAGCACTTCCCGGATGCAATCACTACAGGCCTGCTGCGAGTCGAAGCGCAGCGCGTGCATGACGCCAAGGCTTCCAGCCATGGTTGGGCGGAAGGACGCAATGCTCAGTTGCACCGCGGCGTTGCTCGAGCACAGCAACCTACGTTGGGGGGAGCCTAATGACCCCATACCTCCCCCCCCACTCCATCGAGGCCGAGCAATCGGTTCTCGGGGGTCTAATGCTGGACAACGCCACCTGGGATCTGATTGCCGATATCGTCGGCGCCGACGATTTCTACCGCTCGGAACACCGAAAGATTTTCCAGGCAATCAACAGCCTGGCTGATCATGGTGACCCCTTCGACGTGGTGACCATTGCCGAAGAGCTGTGCAAATACACCGATGAGATCGGGCTCGCCTATCTGGGCGAACTGGCGAAGAACACACCATCGGTGGCCAACATCGTCTCCTACGCAAACGTGGTGGCGAAGCGAGCTCATTTGCGCAAGCTGATTACCCTCGGCAACGATACGGCGCGCCTGGCCTACGAGCCAGATGCAGACGTTGAGGCTGTCCATGAGGCCTGTGAAGGTCGTTTGTTTGCCCTAAGTCAGTCCAACTCGAAGTCCGAGTTCGTTGATATCGCCCAGGCACTTATGGGCGTGGTCGATGAGATCGACCGCAATTTCAACAGCGACACAAGCATGACTGGCGTGCCATCCGGTCTAGAGGATCTGGATGCGTTAACGGCTGGTTTCCAGCCCGCCGACCTCATCATCGTGGCAGGCCGACCCTCTATGGGCAAAACCTCTCTGGTGTTGAATTGGATCAAGCCGATCCTGGATGCAGAACCGAACAAAACCGTGCAGTTCTACAGCCTGGAAATGCCTGCCAGGCTGCTGCTGTACAGGATGCTCGCGCTGCTTGGGCACCTGGACGGAAATGTCCTGATGAAGGGCAAGCTGGCTGACGAGGATTGGCCCAGACTCACCTCTGCTGTACAGACGCTGAAGCAGCTTGAAGGCCGTTTGGTTATCGACGATGAGGCAGGCCTCTCCCCGACTGCGCTTCGTGCTCGAGCACGCCGTGCCGCCCGTAAGTTCGGCACACCCGCCGCGATCATGGTCGACTACCTGCAGATGATGCGTGTGACCGGACGAGAGAACCGCAATCTCGAGATCGCGGAGATCAGCGGCGCCCTGAAGGGCGTAGCGAAGGAGTTCAACTGCCCCGTTATTGCCCTCTCGCAATTGAACCGAGCAGTTGAGCAGCGCCCCAACAAACGACCGGTGAATGCCGACCTGCGCGAGTCCGGAGCGATCGAGCAGGACGCGGACATCATCATGTTCGTGTACCGCGACGAGGTTTACCACCCCAACACCGAAGACAAAGGCGTCGCCGAGCTCATCTTCGGGAAGTTCCGCAACGGCCCAACCACCACTGTTCGCACCGCATTCATCGGCAAAGAAACCAGGTTCGCGAACCTGTCAGCCAGGTCACTGGCAGATGGAGTCTATATATGACCCTCCTCCTCTTGCACACGCATTGCTGCCGGCACTGCGGATCCCACTCGCAGTTGTCCATCCAGGCCCTTGCCAGCGGCGAGGATCTCCCCGCCTGCCCGATCTGCTTCACCACTGAGCTCGACGAGCTCGAGGAGTGCGGTGATGAACAGTAGCACTCAGCCGATCCCGTGCATTCCGGCATCGGCGTCATTCCAACAGTCAGCCTTGGTCTACGCCAACCAGGTGGGCGTCAACGCCGTCGAACTGGATGCCATGGCGCTGGTGATCAACCGCTTGAGCCGGGACAAGAGCACCGTTGCCCCCCTGCTCCTGCAGGAGGATCTGCGATCCCTACAGGAGCAGGGCTACATCGACCTGGAGCCTACCAATCACGAAACATTGGCTGTGACCAGGCTATGTCCAACAGGTCTTCTGTCCGCCTATTTCTGGTCGATATGGGTACCCCGGCACCTGCTCGATCGTTCGCTGAAGGTCGCGGTGCTTCCCCACGTCCCCGATCAGGGAGGCTCACAACACTGCACCGTGGTGTTTCGTGTACCGGGAGCTCGCGAAGAAACCCGGCAGTTTCTGAGCGATCTCTGCTGCAAGTATCCCGACCGCACCCCCGAGATCATTGCGATCCATGTGGGCAACCGTCTGCAGCGCAACCAGGACACCGATGGGGGCACGAGGATTGAGGATCAGAGGCCCAACGCAGCGGTCGCTGCCATTGAATATGCCTTGGGCAACGACGACCCCATTACGTTTCTTCGGTGCTGGCATGAAGGCAACTTCGATGCGTTGCGGAACGAATGGGAGGACGTGCCTGACGAGGTATTCATTGGTGCGGATCATTTGTTCAAGCCTGCGTCTCTTCCCGAGGTGAAATCGTGAGTACCGATCTTCTCCACAAAGAGCCCCCTCCCCCATCGTCAAGTTGGCTGACTACCGAAATGGTTGATGCAGGTCTGCGCGCTCAGAAGGCTGCAGCAGCTCAAGGCAGCTCACCTGCAGCAGCGCTGTCATGTGCCTTCAAGGCCATGCTGAAAGCCGGAGAAACGACGACAGAGGGGCCATGGCCACCGCTCAGCGGCAATGACTTCCTGGTCTGGTACAGCCTCTGGCTGAGCCAGCCATCCATGCTGCCGCCCTTCGTCATCGGCGGAATGTTTCAGCGCCTGAAGAAGTTGCTTGAGGAGGTTGGAATGCTGCGCCAGTCCCATGACGAGCAACTGGTGCTACGCGCTACGGCATATCGCCAGATCGATGCCCTGTTATCCCGGATTGAATGTGCAGGCGAGCTACTGTCCAGCGCTTGTACAGGCGATCTGGATCCTCATGCAGTTGATACATGGATGTCCGAACTAGAGCCCCCCAGTGCGGAGCTGGTGCTCGGCCGCGTAGCAACCGAGGCACAGGCTCAACGGCTGCGCCTGCAGGAGACGCTGACCGGGCATGAGCTTTGGAGCGCAGGAACAGTGGTCGCTCTACAACAACTCATTTTTGGAGCAACCAGCCACCTAGATAAGGCGGTGGGCGATCAACCTGGTTCTGCCAGCAGTGAAGCAGACCAGAAGCTATCCCGAGCAGCCCTCATTCAGGGCCTGGCATACGCCATCTATGCCGTCGATGTTCTGGACGCCAACTCGGCCCCCGCCCCCCTGGATCACATTGCCTTGGAAGGCTACCTGACCAAATTGAAGCGTGAGCATACCGATACCGTAACTCTTCCCCGGGACAGGTTCGAGGCTCTGGTTACGAGTGGAAAACAGCGGGAGGTAGAGGTGTATGAGCGAATCAGACAAATGGCGGCTTACAGCGAAGCACCCGCGATCTTTCACGACTGGATTGACCTGATGCAGAACTTAGCACGCGAGGCGATTAGAGAAGGTTCAGGGCTCCAGCCCACAAGACCGCCAGGAACCTGACAAGAAACGGCGCCATCCGTATCTGCTCTTCAAACACCAGCCCGATGCGGGGAGCAGATTGGACGGCGCCGAGATGTATGACCGGTGAGGACAGTGACAGTTCCTCATGGCAAGCAATCGGGCTCAAACGTTATTGGAGGTAATACATGAGCCATCAACAGGTTCAGCGCAAAGGTCGTATCGATAAACCCAAGTACCTTGTCCGTTTGCCGGACGGCATGCGCGAGCGCATTTCTAAGAAAGCCAAAACCGCTCAGCGCTCCATGAACATGGAAATCATCCATCGTCTGAGCTGCAGCTTCGAGGCTGAAGATGACATCCGCCGCCTGGAAGCGGCGCTCGACAGCGCGCTGGAATTGAATCGCTTCCTCAGAAAAGAACTCGCTCAACACCAACCATCGATGTTTCAGGAACAGGGAGCACTCGTATGAAGCCCGTCAAGGCCGCAGACAACAGCTCCTTACGCGATAAGCTTCTCGTTGGCCAGTTCGGTACGACATCGCCACAACTATCAGCTCTTAGTGACCCTCTGGAACCCGTGCAGATGGTGCGGACACTAGACGAGTTGCGCCCTTATGAGCACAACCCCCGGGTTACCAAGAACGAGAAATACGAGGAGATCAAGGAGTCGATCCGCAACCGCGGACTCGACAGCCCTCCTCCGATCACTCGCAGACCAGGTGAGCAGCACTTCATCGTCAGTAATGGCGGCAACACCCGCCTGACAGCGTTGAATGAACTGTGGCAGGAAACCCGCGACGAAAAGTATTTCAAGATTCATTGCCTGTTCAAACCGTGGCCAAAGCGAGGCGATATCGTCGCGCTCACTGGCCATATGGCCGAGAACGACATTCGCGGCAACCTGTTGTGGATCGAGCGCTGCTTGGGCGTGGCCAAGGCGAAAGAGTTCTACAAGGAAGAGGATGGCGGCAAGGACATCTCGCAGAGCGAACTGTCCCGACGTCTAGCAACGGATGGCTACCCGATAGATCGATCGCACATCAGCCGGATGGAACAAACCCTGCTGCACCTCTTTCCCTTCATTCCCAATGTGCTGTGGAACGGCATGGGGGTGGACGGTGTACGTACGCTGTTGACCTTCCGCTCGAACGCTGAAAAAGCCTGGAACAAACTAGTCCAGGAGAAAGGCGTGCCGGCCAATGGCATCGACTTCGACCAGGTTTTCAGCAACACCCTCTGCGTCTACGACGAAGAGCCTGGTGGTTATGTCTTCAACCACTTCAAGGATGACCTCCTCGGCGCGATGACAGATGCACTTCGAGAGAACGGCGTGAGCTATGAGCTCATCCTGTTCGAGATTGAGGTAGCTCAAGATCCCAGGCAGGCTCGCCCGCTCGCAACCGTCGCACCGACCAGCACGCCAGAAACACAGCCACCAAGCATTGTGCCAGGCCAGGTACAAGAGACACACATACCGCCGTCAACCCAGCATCCGCTCCCCCCCGCGGGGAATACCGGTGGTCGTGCTGGAAGTGCAACCGTCGGCAAGTCGCCTACTCCCCCACAGGAACAAGTCCTGAAACAGGTACCAGTTCTCACTGCCGTCAACAACGAACCTGGGAGCACTGTCGTTTCAATTCCGGTTCAGGCTGGTGGTTTGGCACCGGTCAGCGATATCTGGGCGATCTACCCTCAGCAGGACAGCATTGCGGCAATCCGCAATCTGGCAGATCTGCTCGCCTTGGAGATCGCGACCTGGGCCGGCGTCATCGACTTCATGCGCTCTACCCAGGATCAGGGACTGGGTTTCACGCTGCGCCGGCCTGAGACCTTCACCTCGGCAGCATCGGAGACGACCTGGCAACTGCTGGCGAGCCTGTCTGGTAACTCGCCTGCAGAGGAGATTCAACCTGTTGCTCCAGACGATCTTGCCGAGCTGCTGATTCAGCATCTTCCTGATGACCTAGTCATCAAGGCCTTTCGCATGATCCGCCTGGCACGCCGAGCAAAGGAACTGACCGGGGAGAAGTGAGATGACCGATAGTTCATTGAATACAGCTGTTCTGTACCAAGTGATGACCCACCTGCGCGACGGAAACTTTCGGCGCTGCTTGGAGATGGGCTTCGATCAAGAGGAGCTGGTGCAGCTCAATCAACTTTCATTCAGCGATATCAGTGAACTGACGCGAACGCCCGTGAGGTTTATTGAAATCACGGTGAACCACGACCTGCTGGGGCGTGCGCTTGGTCGCTTACAAGAAGAAGCCTTGCGGCAGCAAATGATTCAACGGGCGATAAAACTTGGTGCAAGCCTCGAGATGCTGAACTCGTTGTTCGGCATCACCTCCGAAGAGGTCAGCGGCCGAAGACGTTTCATGGGCATCAATATCAAGCCCGGTAGACCACAGATGCCTGAAGTCGAGGAAATGCACCAACTCTGGAATCGTTGGCAGAAGCTCATTGCCGAGAACAGCGCCAAGATTGACCAAACCGATCCCACAGCTGCGCTTGGCGTGATGATGATACTCGCCGAAGAGACAGGTCATCCCCTGTCAATCATCTGGAAGCTGATTCGAGAATGGGAAGCCGACGTTCGAGAAATGCTGAAGAAGTCCACCAAAGGTAAACCGAAAACACCTAGGAAGAAACCTGCAGCAGCCATCGTGTCTCAACCATCGCCCAGTAGACAGGAGGCAGCTCGATGAGCGACCTGTCGGCACTGGTTGGTCGAGCGTGCGGGCAACTGACGCAGCGTGCGGCTAATCGTGCAGCCGGCCTCTCAGACGACGATGATCTGGGTGGCCTGCTGTTCTTCGGCAACCCCATGGAAACGACGCCGAGGCGCTTACTCCTGGACGAACGTCTATCGCCCGTCGACAAGATCGGCTGGATGGCTTTCCGAATGATGGCTTCGAAGGATCGAGAAACCTCATTCCCAAGCTACGACTCACTGCAGCGCCTACTCTCGTCCAGGGCCGATGGCAGCCAGGCTAGCAAGAGCACGGTCAACCGGGTGATTTACATCCTACGCCTTACCCGTTGGCTCAGCCTGTGCCACCAGGCCAGGAATACGGCCAACGGTCGCATGGTCGGCAACATCTATGCCTTGCATGACGAGCCGGTTCCGATCGTCGATGCGGCCAGTATCGACACTGATTACATTGCATTCGTCGGTCGCTGTCGCAAGCACGGTAACCAGGCAGTACGCAAAGTCGCCAGCCTGGTCTTCGAAGAGCTGGCAGAGGACACGATGGTCCGTTACTTGATGACGCGCCTGGGCTTGTTCGAAGAGCGGCTACGTGATCATGAGCTGAACAAACCACGTCCACGATCAAGCGCTAAACAAAATCGAACCCGGCAGACCAGAAAGCTGGATGCAGGGTTCGAAAATCGGACTGAGCGGAACTCACCGAGTTCGAATATCGAACCAGGTGAAGAACAAAATCAAACCCTGGCTGAAAGCCCTGAGTTCGAAAATCAGCCAGATCCGGCGCTTAGCGGAACAAAATCGAACTCAGTTGAAAACACTGGGCCTGCTCCCAGAGTCTCAAATTCAAACTCATATACAGTACGTACTATACAAAAACCTGTTCTTGTAAAGGTACGTACTGGGCCACTCGATTGGTCGAAGCTGACGCTGAACACTGATGAGCAACAGGGCATCACGCGCTACATGAGCGGAGTACCTGTGGAGCTCCACCAAGCCATCATCGATGAGGCCGCTGCGCGCATCAAATCCGTCCGCAACATGAGCGCTTACCTGATTGGCCTGATCGATAAAGCGAAGGTCGGCGAACTGAAACTTACGACAGCCACCAGGCCACCTGTCATCGACGCGCCGCCTGATACGCGACAAGTTCAGCCCCCGTCTTCCCCACCGCCATCAGCCGAGGGCAGACGTGTTCACCCGCTCGGTAAGCCCGTTGATATATCCGCCGAACTGCAAGCGATTCGGGGGCTAGTTGGTGCCAAACCGACGTCACTCCCTCCCCCTAAGGAGACACAGACCAATGAGTAGCCATGACCATGAGATCGGGGCAGTGCTGTTCTTCGGCAACCCCATGGAAGTCATTCCGCGCCGACTGATTGCAGCCTCGACGCTCACCCATGAGGAAAAGATCTGCTGGATGGCGGTGAAGGTGCTAAGCGAACACAACCGCGTCCACGACCTTGAAACCTGCTCTCAGTTGGCTCAGATGCTCTACAACGACCCCAATCGAATGGAACCGCTCCAGGATGTATTGATCAAGTTGCGCCTGGGCCGCTGGATAACTCGATGCGGCGAGTCCGTGGCGGGCAGTAGCTTGTACGGTATTCACGACGAAGTAGCTTCGATCAAAGAAGTCATGCGACTCGACCCTGACTACCCTGCACTTGTCGACGCTTCGACACAGCATGAGCGCGAGGATATTCGCCAATTGGCTCTGGCCATACAGCCGCAGCTGCTGCCCTCTCCAGTTGCGGACGCAGGGTGATGGCGATGAAAACTACGCTACAGGCATTGGGGATCGGATTGCTGTTCCAGTGGGTACTGTTCACTGCCTTCGTACTCACTGGTTATCGCGACCTTTTCTTGGAGCATGGTGGTTTCTGGATGAGCTGGGTAGCCGCCAGTCTAGTTCTTGCTGCCTCATTTACAGCAATCAGGATCAGCGTTGAGCTCACTCGAAAGCGGCTCAAGGCTGCAACAACGGCCAAGGCATACTATCTGGCCGTATTGCTATTGTGTGCGTTGTGCTTGCTAGCGTCCTTCTTGAGCATCATCACATCGACAGCACTTTTCGACATTCAGGGTGATCGCCGCCTTCTACTTCCTGATATAGGGCTGATAACCAATTTCGTCTGCGTCGTGGGTTTACATCTAGGGTACCAACAGTGGTTAGTCGGTCATCTTTTACTCTCTACCCCCCTACCCAAAGAATCCGCGCAAGGCATGTGGAACAATGATGGAGCCCTTCCCGAAAAGTCCTGTCGACCACATCATAGTGACTGCCAAGAGAAACAACCCGGCAAGCACAACAGCAATAACAACAAATGACCGCATAAGGCCTCCCACGTAAGACGAGGCAGTGAAACTATCACAGTGATTCGATCCTGATCACCACCAGGGCAACGGCATGGCAGCTATGCGGGTGGCATAGATCCAGCAGTGGTGCGGGCCGCGTCACCAGAGCAACGACCTGGAAGTGATGAAGCCTTCATCACCAACGGGAATTGCCTTATCAGAATCCGAGCAGGAGCTTACCAATGAACAACGATCTACTTGGGCTTGTGATCAGCACCTTCATACTTGCACTTATAACGACCTTCATCGCTGCGTCCTGGTTCTATCGTCGTTACGTGCGATCCCGTCAGGCTGATCTGATGAATGCCAGCCAAACACTGCGAACCGTAACTCACAGCTGCCGTGGTATATACAAACGTCTTGATGAGCTTCGCGAGCTCGAGACTTTTCTACACGAGGAAATACCTGAGCTGATCCAGGAAAAACCGTGGGTCATCAGTTGGATCAAAGGGCAGTCCATTTGGATGACCGACCTAATTGAGCAGCTTGAGAAGATCAGTCCCGACTTCCGTCAATACAGCGAGCAGCAGAAGATCCGCTACAGGTCATGAACTATTACTGCTTTGTTTGAGGTGCTCTATACGACGAGCTAGCTCCCATACCCAGCCAAAAGCTTCGTAACGCGGCTCACCAACACAAGCCCCAGTTTCGATGCAACGCCACTTTCGACCGTCAAAACGCACATATGGAATGAGAGGGAGTACATCAATTACCTCCCTTGGAATAAGCCAGCCATCTCCGCGAATGATCGCTTGGGCGATGGAGTGGTTTCCTCCACTGACCCATCCAATGCAGAGCGCGGGCATAGACGTAACTTTATGGTTAATCGATTGTTTGAATTCACCACAAGGTAGTCCCTTTCCTATTCTACCCAGGGTATCGATGAGGCTATTTGGATGCCACCCAGTAGGCAAGACCATGTCGGATGCCAAGCTTATTTTCTCATTTTCAGTTCCTTCTCTGACGCACTGCTTGAGGATGTATGTTTCTATCCTCTCGCTCAAAGTAGGTATATGCCCAATTAGCCCCATTGAATCCAACCACCAAAGCTCTTCTATACCGGCATGGGCTGGTTTGAGATAGGCATCTGATAGATGCAAAGCTTGTATGGGACGCAGCACTATCTTCATCAGATCTCGCAGACCTGTCTCATTCCCTTGCTCGACAAGCTGATCAGCCCAACTGAGCAGGCACCCCATAGGGGATATATCGGAGTGAGGCTTCCTCCGCCCACCCCCTAATAACCTCGACAATATTTGCATACGGCCTCCACCAAAGCTGCTGGCCGATACTGGAGTCTTCACTGATAGGAAGCAACCAATATGGCCTGGCACCTATGCGGGCCGCATAGCTCCGGCAGTGGTGCGGGCCGCACCACCTGGGCAGCGACCTGGCACCTGTGGAGCCTCCACAGCTCCGGCAGTGGTGGAGCCTCCACCACCTGGGCAACGACCTGGCACCTGTGGAGCCTCCACAGCTCCGGCAGTGGTGGAGCCTCCACCACCTGGGCAACGACCTGGCACCTGTGGAGCCTTCACAGCTCCGGCAGTGATGCGGGCCGCATCACCCAGGGCAGCGCCATGGAAGTGATGAAGCCTTCACCACCTGGGCAAGGCCTGGCACCTGTGGAGCCTTCACAGCTCCGGCAGTGATGCGGGCCGCATCACCCAGGGCAGCGCCATGGAAGTGATGAAGCCTTCACCACCTGGGCAAGGCCTGGCACCTGTGGAGCCTCCACAGCTCCGGCAGTGGTGGAGCCTCCACCACCTGGGCAACGACCTGGCACCTGTGGAGCCTCCACAGCTCCGGCAGTGGTGAAGCCTTCACCACCTGGGCAACGACCTGGCAGTGGTGAAGCCTTCACCACCTGGGCAACGACCTGGCAGTGGTGAAGCCTTCACCACCTGGGCAACGGCCTGGCAGTGGTGAAGCCTTCACCACCTGGGCAACGACCTGGCAGAGGTGAAGCCTTCACCACCTATGAAGGCTTCATAGCTCTGGCAGTGATGCAGACCGCATCACCCGGGGCAGCGCCACGGAAGTGGTGGAACCTCCACCACCTATGAAGGCTTCATAGCTCCGGCAGTGGTGGAGCCTCCATCACCAGAGCATCGGCCTGGCACCTATGCGGGCCGCATAGCTCCGGCAGTGTTGCGGGCCGCAACACCTGGGCAACGGCCTGGCAGTGGTGAAGCCTTCACCACCTGGGCAACGGCCTGGCAGTGGTGAAGCCTTCACCACCTGGGCAACAGCCTGGCAGTGGTGAAGCCTCCACCACCTGGGCAACGACCTGGCAGTGGTGGAGCCTCCACCACCTGGGCAACGACCTGGCAGTGGTGAAGCCTTCACCACCTGGGCAACGACCAGACAGTGATGAAGCCTTCATCACCAGGAACCAGGATTTGCCGCCGCTGGAGATCGGCTTATCTATAGAAAGAAGCTTCCCAAACCAGCGAGATTCAACACAGACATCCTGGAGGGAAGAACAATCCATGACAGCTAAGCTCCCCATGTGGAAACAAGCCCTGAATTTCCATAAAGACATGTACCCCGATGACTTCGGTGTGGTGGTGAAGGACGAGCACTACTACCCCATTTTGGCCAACCTGCTGATAACCCGCCGCACTCAGAAAGCCTTCAGCTATCTGGACATCGAGCCCATCGAATCCACCCTCATGGTCTCACGCAGCGATCCGGTCGTTGTCCGTGCCAAGGGCGGTAACCGACTCATGTTCAAGGATGCATCGGGTGCATTTCGCGTCCGCCTGAGTAAGGAGGAATGCGTCCATATCGTTCGCTGCAGGTTAAACACCAAACTCAGCATCGAGTATGCGGTTGGCCGGCAAAGCGCGATGCTGCAGCTTCACAACCTCTGTCGAACCGGATCGCGAAATCTGCGCCGCACACTCCCGAAAAAAGGACTGTGGGACTGCGAAAAAGATAGCGGCCTGGTCTACCAAAGACCCAAGCCCTCTGTCGTAAAGGAGGCCATGGCTTTTTCCGGCCACCCTCAATATGAAGCTCTCGAAGCTGACTTCAACCAGTTCTTTGAGGACATCGAGTTTTACACACGATACGGTCAGGCAGGCATGCGTAAGGTTCTGATGGCAGGCCCGCCTGGAACCGGCAAGACGACTCTGGCTCGTGTGCTGGCAGCCAACCACTGCAATAAGTACGCATTCATTCAAGCTGACGGCTACACGTTCAAGGACGTGTGCTACGAGGCAGCCCGACGCTCAACTCCCACGATTGTTATTGCGGAAGAGGTCGACCATCTCTACAGGGGCAGAGCCGATTCGGGCATCCTCAGCTTCCTAGATGGGATCAAGACGCCCAGGAACGTTGGTGGTACCTACGTCATTTTCTCGACCAACTACCCGAAGGCTATTGACGAAAGGATCCTCAAGCGGCCAGGGCGTATCGACCGTGTTATCTCAGTAGGCGCCTTCAGGCGTAAAGCCGCTGCTGCCTGTGCTCAGCACTATCTACCAGATGATTGCAGCCTCCCGCTGAAAGAACTTGGTGCTGCACTGGATCGCTGCACCGCGGCAGAGATCAAAGAAATCATTGTTACCGCCTTCGGCGTCACTCGAGTCACCCGCGAAGAACTCTCGGTGAAGACGATCGAGCATGCCAGGGAACTGCTGCAGGGGCGCCTGAAGCGTGCGGCCGAAACCTGCGAGGAAGATATGGACACCCGGCAGGATGAGTTCAAGGAGAACGGTCCTGGTGTCGACCATGACGAGTTGCTAGCGGAGCTTGAGGACAGAGCTGAGCTATCACCCACTCCCGCTGTAGATAGCCTGAACAGGGATGTTCAGTAATTCCCCCCTTCCCCAATTTCGATTTCCCGTTGAGCAGCTACCCCGGCTGCATCGACCATCGGCGCACACCCTCTCGCTACCTTTAGGAGGCCACGTGGCCGATAACTTCGAACTCAACCTTGGAAGCCTGCGCAGTGCGATGAGCATCACCATGCACACTCATCGCGCAGCCTGGCTCTGGTTCGGGCGCCGGAAGAACCAGGACAACCCCCAAAATAGCCACGCCATCATCGGCATGCCGCGCTTCATCATGATCATGGATCAGATGAAGAATGCCTCCGCGCAGAACGATCCCTATGCAGACCACTGGCTCATACGCATGGAAGAGCGGCTGGAGAAAGCACGCGAGACCATCTCATCGCTCCAAGATCACGTTGACCATCTGCTAAGCCAGGTTCCGCCAGCGATCTCCATCGAAGACAACATCAACATCCAGCCCATCAAGCTCCCGCTTTATATCGGCTGCCAATTGGGCTTCATTGGCATCTACATGCTGACCGAGTACGACACACTCGCTCGACGTGTCCTGCTGTCACATCACGTCGGGATGATCGGGCGCAAGCAGATGGAGCAGTGGCTGGATCAGGGTGCGCATGAGATCCGCAGTTGCTATGGACTGGCACAGCAGTACCGCCATGCCGGAGTCACCCGCGATGATATGGCCGCAAACAATGCCCGAGCCCGCGAAGCGCTCGAGAAGTTTGGCCCTCTGCCCCAGGGCGTGTTGGACGGCACTTTACGTTCGAACTACGCACCGGCGCTGCCGCAGCTACGTGATGGGTCGGATGCTGCCGCAGAGCACGTGGCGGTCGATGATTCTGTGCTGGAGCAGAGTGCTGTGATCGATGCTGAGGACACCACCAGTGGCGCATGACCTCTCCCCAAATGAGGCGCACGACCTCTATCGACGCATGGCGCACGAGTCCTCCCTAAAAGGCCTTTTAAAACCCTTTAAGGGTAATAGGGACTACAGCGAGTTGGAGGAAGGCGCGAGGGGGGCTTTGGATAAGCTGAACTTGATGATGCAGCGTTTGGTGACTCTGACTGAAC
The DNA here is from genome assembly GCF_001945395.1 of Pseudomonas sp. PA15(2017). GTDB lineage: Bacteria > Pseudomonadota > Gammaproteobacteria > Pseudomonadales > Pseudomonadaceae > Aquipseudomonas. The sequence goes on from NZ_MSXV01000052.1 coordinate 64,085, forward strand.
ACCAGCACGTGTCTCACAAAAACATAGTGCTCCGGCTGCATAAAGCGAAGTCTGGCCAGGGCTACCTGCGCTGGAGAACCCTCAGACATGCGGTGGATCAGTCCATGGGCTTCATGCTCTGGAAAGCGGTGGTCAACGATCCTCTGACTGGCCCTCAAACTCGGCAAAACCTACTGATCCTGGAGCAACAGCGGATCGCTCTGAACATGCAGGCATCTGTCCTGCAGTACGTCATCCGCCAAGCCTCGGACTGCTCCGGCAAGGTTCAGTTGGCTCAGCAAGCAGTTGGCTAGATAGCGCAGGAGAAATACCTATGAACGGCAAAATCCCATCCACTCACACCGTGTCAGCCTCCACTGAAATCTCTGTGGAGATATTCGATGGCAAAACCACAACCACCAGCCTTGATGTCGCTACCCACTTCGGCAAACACCACAAAGATGTCCTCAAGCGAATCTCTAACCTAGATTGTTCTCATGAGTTCACACAGCGCAATTTTGCGCCGTGTACTCGGCCTGGCTCGAACAACAAGCCTGAGCCGTACTACCGCATGACCCGCGATGGCTTCACCTTCCTGTGCATGGGATTCACCGGTAAGGAGGCGGCAAGGTGGAAGGAGGCGTACATCAATGCCTTTAACCAGATGGAGCAACTGCTGATTGAGCAACCAGCCATCCTGAGCAATCGCCACCTGTTGCAATTCGCACTCAAGACCCTTGAGCTCATGCGAGACCGCGCGGCTAATCATCCCCCGCGGCCAAGCACCGAGCAGGTGGTGCAGAACTACCTGAACCTCAAGTCGCTGGAGCAAGCCACTGCCGAGCAGATGGTACAGGCTATTGCTTTCCTGCAGGGGCAGATCATCGGAGAGGGTGCAGCCGCTAAATCCCTGCCTGGTATAGCTGGCAGCTCCATCACCAAGGATCTTCTGTACGGCCTACTGCGCTCCTCGCACGACGCCGAGTTGCTATTCAATTCGCTCTACGACAGCGGCATAGAGAAGTTGGCCAGTGAGGCATTTAAGAAGCACATGGCCGACAAACTCGCCGAGACATCTCGTCAGGCCCGCGACCTGCTTGGCTATATTGCTAGCCGCGCTGCTCACAGGCCCTACACGAACCAATCCACGCACTGAAAATAGCCGGATGGAAAAGATGGGCGCGACGATAGGGAGTGGGCGGCAGATCATGGCCAAGCAACTGACCACCGCAGCATCAATCAGCACTAGTTCTAAATCAAGCTAAAGCTAAGGAGCACGTTATGGCACGTGGGGTTAACAAAGTCATTTTGGTCGGTACCTGCGGACAGGATCCTGATACACGCTACATGCCCAATGGCAACGCGGTCACCAACCTGAGTCTGGCGACCAATGAGCAGTGGACGGATAAGCAAAGCGGTCAGCGCGTCGAGAAGACCGAGTGGCACCGTGTATCGCTGTTCGGCAAGATCGCGGAAATCGCCGGTGAGTATCTGCGCAAGGGTTCGCAGGTCTACATTGAAGGCAAGCTGCAGACCCGGGAGTGGGAAAAGGACGGCGTCAAGCGCTACACCACCGAAATCATTGTCGACATGCAAGGCACGATGCAACTGCTTGGCGGCCGTCCGGACAACGCTGGCGGTGGTGATTCCGCAACGCGCCAATCGCGTCCAGCACCGAAGAGCGAGCCGCAACAACCGGCTCCGCGCCAGTCCGCTCCGCAGCAGCAGAAGCCACAGCAGCCGGCTCAGGACTACGACAGCTTTGATGACGATATACCGTTCTGAGGGGCAAATCGCCTCCATCTTGAAGTCCCAGTAAAGTCTGGGACTTATTTTTCGTGGAGCAGGCATCCATGACGAAATCCAGCACCTGTACCGATGGGCGCAGATTCAACAATCCACATCGGGCAATCTATGATGCCGGCCTGCAGGCAGCCCTATCAGGGTTACCTGTGCACACTTGTCCGCATCGACATCCGCCATTGAGAAACACCTGGCTCAAAGGCTTCACTGCTGGAAAGCAAATTCCGTTGTTCTCGGAGTAAGGATTATCTGTGGTTCTAGCTGACGCCCTGGTGAAAGCTCTGCGCAGTAACTCACCCGAGCATGACAGAGAGGCCAATATGAATCATGACGAGATCCTAGAAAACCGAGCCGAGTTGTCTTCGGAGCCTGTTCAGGAAACCAGCGGACAGTGCTGCGACAATCACCTGATCTTCGCTCTGCGAGATCGCCATCATGACTTTTCGTTGGGTATTTCCACGGTTCTAGAGTGCCTTCGATTTGCCGAAGCCCAAGGAGCGATACCAGCGCTGCCCGAAGACTGGTGGATTGCAGTACGGGGCAGATATCATCTCAGTAACAACCAGAGGTAGAAGGTGTTGCGCATGGATGTCTACAAACTCAGGCCGGAGCATGTTGGTGGCCATCGCATCGAACGCGAGAAATTCGAGGCAGACACCCAGCGGCAGAAACCTTGGTATCAGATTGGGGCATCCGGACGTAGTTCTCAGTTCGCGGTTTGCCCTGCCTGCGACAACCCTGTTCAGTTGATAGGCTTGTACGAGCTGCCAGCCAATGTCCGTCAGCCATTTGGTAAGCACGCGGTCAAGAGTGTCGAGGGCCTGGGGCTGGTGGACTCTGAAGCCCGAGAGAACTGCCCCTATTTCAAGCCGCGTCAGCACGAAAAAGCTGCCCGTAAAGTTCGCTTCGACGGTACACCCAGGAAGATAGTGCAACTGCTCATCGAGCAGTTTGATCGCGTGGTGTACCTGCTGCAAAAACAGACCGGGGTGACGCTGTCCCAGAACGCACTGAAAGGAATGCTCCGGCGGTACAAGGGGGAGCGCGGCTTCATGTACACCGGGGCGACGCTACGGAATGTGCCGTGGATTTTCGCTTATATGTCAGATGCCACCGATCTGTTCGGCCAACGTCTGATCGCACCTTTGCAAGAAGTCATTCTGGCTTCGGTTCCTGGAGCGGACATTAGTGCTGATGGGCGGGTGGTTTCCCAATTACTTCCCGATGGAACCAAAGCCCCATTCTTCGACCTGAAGCATTGTTTCATTCACCATCGGGTCAGCAAGACCGACGATGATGGTGGCTTGTCGGAGACCATGACGATGGTGTTTTCGCTTCGAGAGAGACAGGACATTCGTGAAATTTACCGGCAGGTGCTCGAATTCGATTACGAGGAGTTCGAGCGGCTTATTCGCATACCGGAGGGTAGAGGGACGCGACGGATGGAACTGGTCTCGCTGGCCAACGAGATGCTGGGGGAGCTGCTGCGTTAACGCCATCGATACCTTCACCTTTTCAGGCAAACAGCATAATTCCCCTGTGACCAAAAAAGACCTTTCCATTGAACTGGGCCTGACTCGGGCTTGACCATGCATCCAGCACAGATCTGGAAGCATGCGCATGACCGTTCTCGTTATCGTGGAGTCGCCGATCAAGGCGAAGACCATCCAGAAGTACCTCGGATCGGGGTATGACGTAAGAGCCAGTGTCGGCCACATACGTGACCTTCCTGAGAAAGAGTTCGGCATCGACCTCGAAACCTTTCAGGCTCGATACGTCACGTTGCCTGGCAAGAAGAAGGTAATCGACGGGCTGAAGCAACGCGCTGCAGCGGCGTCAGATGTCATCATCGCCACCGACCTTGATCGCGAGGGCGAAGCCATTGCCTGGCACCTGGCAACGGCGCTTAAACTGAAAAACCCACAGAGGATGGTCTACAGCGAGGTAACGCCCGATGCGCTGCGCGCAGCCGTCAAGGACGTTCGCCAGATCGATATGGCGAGGGTCAATGCACAGCAAGCCAGGCGCCTGATAGATCGCATCGTCGGGTGGCTGGTCAGCCAACGAATCTCGCAACTGCGTGGACAGAAACTGTCCGCTGGGAGGGTGCAGAGTGTCACGTTGCGACTGATCGCGGAACTCTGCGACCGCGTTCGGCGGTTCCAACCCATTTCGCACTTCGGCGCCGAGGTCGAGTTCGCAGGCCCCGGAGGGGTGTGGAAAGCCAAGTGGCAATCGAAACCGATCCTGCAGCAACGCAACCTTGGCGACTACTGGTTTGACCAGGACTTCGCACACCGAGTCGCCGCCCTATCTCAGTTCAAAGTTCTTACATGTGATGACAGGAATCGCAATGAGAATCCGCCTGCAGCACTAACGACCGCAACGATGATGCAGCGGGCCTCCAGCGAACTGAAACTCAAGAGCTCTGCCACGATGGCGGCAGCGCAGAAGCTATTTGATGCTGGGCTGATCACCTACCACCGGACAGACAGCCCCAACCTATCAGGCACAGCCTTCGCTGCGATTACGGACTATTGCAGGGCGCATAACCTGCCAGTGGTAGACCAACAGCGACTCTGGAACGCAAAGGAGATGGCGCAAGAGGCGCATGAGGCAATTCGTCCGACCGACTTCCAACTGCTGGAGGCTGGAGCAGATAGCGCGCAGCAGGCGCTTTACCACTTAATCTGGCGGCATGCGGTCGGCTCACAACTGGAGAGTGCAGTCTGGAACGTTCGCACTGCCAGCCTGCAGGCACTTGATGCTCTGGACGGTGAAATGATCCAGTTCTCTGCTACCGGCAAGGTTCTCACCAGGCCCGGGTGGAGAAGGTTGTTGCAGGTCGGAGTTGAAGACGATGGTCAAGAGCAGGAGGAAATGAAAAACCCCGTTCCGGAGCTCGATGCCGGCCAGCGTCTTCAACCGCTGTCTGGCCACCTGCTTGAGCTCGAAACGTCACCGCCAAAGCTGTTCACCGAGGCGTCACTAATCAAGGCATTGGAGAACCTCGGGATCGGCCGCCCCAGCACCTACTCGGCGATCATCACCAACATCCAGAAGCGCGATTACGTCCAGGTCGACAAGAAAGGATATTTCCACGTAACCGAGTTGGGACTAGTCGTGGTCGCCAGCCTGGTGAAACAGTTCAGCTTCATGCAGGTGGACTTCACCAAGAAAATGGAGGAATTACTCGACGCTATCTCGACCACAAAAATGGAATACATCCCGGTTGTGAGGAGCTTCTACAACCGTATTGTCCGCGAGCTCGATGGCGTGCAGATCGCAGCTGCAAAGTCTTTTCCATGTCCCGAATGCGGTCGCCCCATGTACCTGAACCCGAAAGGCAAGTTCGGCCCGTTCTGGTCGTGCTCGGGCTTCAAGGAAGCGGGGTGCAAAGCATCGTTGCCGGACGTAGAGGGTAAGCCCGGCCAGAAGCGGCCTACACGTGTGTGAGTGAGATCAACGCATGACATACGCATCAGCCGTACTGATTGGTTACGACTACTGGCGCCGCAGGCGCGACCAGGTCGAAGAGCGCGTGCAGTGGAATCCAGAACGGCTGGCAAATCATCATGTCGGCATCGCTGGAGCACCTGGGGCAGGTAAGACCCATTGGATCCGCAACTTCATCGAAGGACAGTCCGATGATGTGGAAGTCGACATTTTTGACTACCACGGCGATATCGAGGTTCCAGGCGCCAAGACCGTGCTTTTCAGTGAATCGACGAAGTACGGCTTCAATCCGCTGGTGTTGAACCCAGATCCCGATTACGGCGGCGTTAGACGGGCAGTCAATGACGTGATCGCAGCTATCGGCAATACCTCACGCGCTTTAGGCACCAACCAGGAAAGTGTACTTCGGAACCTTCTAACCGATGCTTATTCGCTCAAGGGGATATCCGCAACCAATCCCTCAACTTGGTACCGGAACGAAGCCACCGACGAACAGATACATCGCCTCATCGAGCAACAGGACTGGGCTGGCCTGCGTCAGGTTTACCCAACGCTTCATGATGTCACCACCTTGGCCAGAAGGAAGCTCAAGGCTCTTTGGATGGGCATCGAGGACAAAGACGAAGGACGCCAGGTGCTGACTGCCTTCGACGAGTTCTGCCGGGTGATGGCTACCTTGAATCAGCGCAGGATGAAGAACGCCAGCCAAGCATCCGACGACACGGAACTGGCACAGCTCGACAGCAAATTGGGTAGCATCAAGATGCGTGCCCTGGACGGTTTCGGGACGTTCCTGGAACGCATGCAGTCAGGCCGTGAGTTCGAAGAGGTGGTGAAATACAACTCGAAGGACGTGCTGCTGAGCGTGATCAACCGTCTTGAGAACCTGCAGGCCATCGGGATCTTCAACAGCAATCCTCCCCCGTTCGGCAATGCGAGGATTCGTCGCTACAACATCAAGCCATTGGCTCAGTCCGAGGATGAGCTACGCATGTTTGTCCACTTCCGCCTGCAGGCGATCATTCGCGAAGAAATGCAACGCGGCGAAGCACACGGGCGGATCCGCCGACTGGTTGTTGTCGACGAGTGTGTATTGTTCAACGACGAGTCTCGGAGCAACCCGATCAACGTCATTGCGACCCAGATGCGCAAGTTCGGTTTGGCACTGCTGCAGGCCGGACAGTCGCCTACTCACATGAGTGAGGAGTTTCTATCGAGTGCAGGGACATTGCTGCTCTTGAACTTGTCGCCAACCATCTGGGACAGTGCAGCTCGGCGTCTAAAGATCGATCAGAAAATGCTGCAGTATCTACAACCGCAACACACTGGTGCAGTCAGACTGACCGAGAAAGGACAAATCCCAGCGTTTAAGCAGGTTTATTTCGCTTGAGCAGTTGAACTGCTGTCAACACGTGACGATAATCCGAATCAACGATTTCACCCGCTGGCAACTGGCGTCTCAGTTGTGCCCTTGGGCAGACGGCTCCCGACTGACACTCGCCGGCCGTTATGTCCTAACCCAAGCACGCCATCACTCAGGGAAGCGCGTGCGAACCCTGCCTCCGTGCACACGAAGCCTCCAACTTCCGGGTTCTGAGTTTCCTCTTCTACGGGTCGGTCTGGTGTTCCGCCCCTTCCTTTTTTACACAGCGTCGTGAGTCGGTTGTCGTGGATCACCTCTTACTGGTGCTCCACGACAACCGCGCTTGCGGCCATACTCATTGCCGGTGCCCGCCGGCGAACACTGGGATCCGTTTGTGTGCGGATGCATGCTTGTATTTGCCGGCCTTAGGTCACGACGAGGGTCGGATGTGGGAAACGTGATCTTGCGAGGGGCACAAACCTGCATGGTGACCATTCTGCACTTCGCTGCGCCCTAAAACGCGCAGCAATCTGTTCGTTATCACCGCCCGCCAGCGGCATAGAGTCTGGCAAGAATTCCAAGCTGCTGTCGTCGACAGCAACTTCCCAAGCCTGTCACGCATCCGGCAGAACAGGCGGTCGCCGTTGGCGATGGATGCTTCTTAACCTCAACCCTAACAGGGCGCTCTCCTGTTGGGGGCGCTCCTATCCTAATAGGAGATACGACATGTTCCTCAACAAAGCCCTATCACTGCCTACCACTGAGCTGCACCTGGTGCAGGATATTCTCGACGAAGCAATCGCCATGCACTCAGATCCATCTGCGATCCGCGAGCAAGCGATCGACTTACTACAGCTCAACCTGCAGCAGCCTGAGTCTGCAGTAGTGGACAGGTTTGCAGCCATCGTGGACGAGCTGTTGGCTCACATGGCTATGCCGACCAATAAACTGATGCTGGCAATCGCACTACTGCGTGAGGCTGGCTTCGAAGAGGAAGCAGATCTGCTTAGACCAGCCATACCGGATCGCATGCTGCTCATTCGCGCAGCGCCAGGTCTGGAAAGCCGTCTGCGCGATATTTTCAACCACTGCCCAGCCTGCTCGAATTCAGAGCGGCATAGCCATGATCTAGCCTGGCGGGCTCTTGAACACCTCACCTTTAATGCTCGGTTCGGTTCCTCGAAGGCCTCCTGATCGACATGCTTACAAATCAACCCATGCGGGAAGCTCCTTCCCATGGGAATGGGCTCTCCGCTATCAAAGCTGGAGAACAACCATGACCCCATATGGCCACCTGTACGACGAACCACTGCTGGATCTGGCGGATCAGCACAACACCATTCTCGCTTGCATGGCTGAGCTCGGATGGACTGTTAACCTTGACACCAAGAATGGCAGACTTCACATAGGCGGTGGACGCTGCGGTGGTGCTCTGAACCCTCACGGAAATCGAGTCGTGGTTGCCGCGTTTGATCCGACTGACTTGAGATGGATGACCCTTCAAGTTGGGTTTACCGATGCGTACGAACAGCGCATTTCGAACTTTCCAACAGCGCGGTCTTTCGCCCAGGCAATGCACAACGCCGCACAATCTCTTCCAATCGAATACTGACCTGTTCCATGCCCCCATCAACGGTGGCTAAACAGGGCTTGACAACAATCTCGATTGCTCACATATTTTTAGTCGTATGCCGCTGACGTTGTCAGCAACATGCCCAGGCAGCGAGGATCTTCAAGCTGCGTCCGCTGTTGCGGTGATCCACCTCCCCAGTCCGTTTCGCATCCGGTAGTACGGACAATCGCCCCCGGCGATGGATGCCCTCTCTTCCAAACATCTACTCACCCTTGCGGGAAACACACTCCCGCAAGGGATACGTGTTTCTCCGCTTTCCCGTACCTGGAATCTGGAGAACCACCATGACTACTACCAACGCTCAAAAAAGCTACTTCGACCTCCACATCACTGGCTTCGGCTACCTGAATCGCATCCGCGAAGTGCCCATCCGCAAGGGTGACCCCTTCCTGGCCTGCGATATCGTCGCCCTCCATGGTGATGCTAGCGCTCCTGAAAAAACCCGGTTCGACTGCAAAGTCTCTGGCGGTGAAGCTGACAAGCTGATCCGTCGTTGCATGGCAGCCGTAGCAGCCGAAAAGAAAGTCCTCATCGGCTTCCGACTCGGCGACCTGACCCCCGATCTCTTCACCTACCAAGGTGGCGAGAAGAAAGGTCAACCCGGTGTCAGCCTGAAAGCCCGCCTGCTGTTCGTCAGCTGGATCAAGGTCGACGGCGAAATGGTCTACAAGGCAGAGCCGAAAGGTGATGCAGAACAACCACAACAAGCTCAGCAGCCCGCTGCAGAGCCGCAACAACCCGCACAAAGCAGCTCCCAGGAAACACCTGAAGCTGCCAGCTTCTGAACCACCGGCCCTCTCTGAGGGCCACCACTCAACTCAGCTAACCCATCCGGGGGGCACCATCCCCCCGCTGGCGGGCTTGGTGTTCTCCAAAAATCCCTTTTGGAGAATCATCATGAATAACGCCAACATCCAAGCTGTAGAACTGCCTGCTCTGCCGGAAGTCACCGAGATTTCCGAAAGTGACGCCCTCGAGGCCCTGCTCGATAACGAGCAGTTCTGCGAGTACGCATGGGCCGTCCTGGCCGCTTAATGTCTGACCTCAAGGCACCTTCGGGTGCCTTTGTCTTCTTCGCTTAGGAGTCCATATGGCCACTGTAGCCCTGCTCCAGAAATCTACTCGCAACAAATCCACTGAGGACGCTTTTGACTCTAAGGGCTTCGGCATGACCCTTCGCACTGTCTACAAACTCACAGTGCTTGCTGCTAACGGCTGCTATTTCGCGCCTCGTTACGTCAATGTCCGCGCTTTGATGCTCGATGGCGACTCGCAGTGCCTGTACACACCGATCCGCTGGCTTGCCTATGAGGTGATCGCATGATCCGCAAATTCGATGTGTATCTTGAAGGCGCCTATTGCCTTTCTGTTCGTGCCCAATCTGAGCAGGAAGCACGCCGCACTGCCTGCGAAGCAACTGGTTGTGACTATGACGATGCCGCTCTTGAGCTTTTCGAGGTGTTCGAATGATCGCCCTACCCTCTCAATCCACCTTTGAGTGTGGCTGATCTGCACAATGCCCCGAAGTTGCGTCGCGGACAGCGATACATCTGATGGATAGCTAAATCGACAGCCGGGCGCCTCTGGCGCCCTGACTTTTCCCACCTGGGGCAATGCCCCTTGGGTAATTGCTCCTGGCTCTACAATGGAGCAGCCCATGTCCCATTTCCCCAACCCATTCCTCCGCGGCTTTTACAGCTTCACGATCGAACGTCAGCTGCAGATATTTCGGGAAGCCGATCAGCCGACGATCTTCCGCCCACTCCACCCCAGTCAGGGAAACCTGACGGATGAGATGGTCAATCGCCACCCCTGTATCTACTCGTGTGACTTCGCGCTTGTAACTGAGGGACAGGAAATTACACCCGAGCTCGAGGAGCACTTCCATGGCAGCGGTGTCGCCTGCAGAGTCACCTACTCGTTGTTCGGACACCGGGAATCCACATCGATCTTCCTCGGCGACTACGACAACTTCGCCCTGGCCATGGCCATCAGCGAGCAGCTGACGTTCAGAACGGGGCACTTCAGCCGCGCCTGGGAAATCAGCAGTCTTCATCTGCCCGAGAAAGCTCTTGAACACGCCCAACGGTTGGCCGGTTTCGAAATTCCCAGCGGCCAACTTGTAGAGTTCTTCTTATTGCCTGGCTGCGATGGTGTTGGGTGCAAGCTGTTCATGACACCCTGGAGCGACGAGAATCTTGCCGGTCTTGGGCTAACAGCTGAAAAGCTGCGCCAGGAACATCTGGATAATGGACTCCACCTGAATCTGATCGAGCTGCTCCACCAGGCAGCTGCCGCAGACGTGCGCTTCCTGGTCTTTGACCCTGATGCGGATCGGCTGCAGGATCTGCCAATTTACGATCTAAAGGGCTAAGATCATTAACACAGTGCGCCATCGTTGATGGCACCTGCCCAAGCTGCTCGAACCTGTAATGCAGCGCTGCCCCTGGCAGTGGTTCATCCCAAGCCCAAACCTGTTTCGCATCCGGTAGGACAGGTGATCGCCATTGGCGATGGATGCCCGCTAAACAACCACCCCTTCGGGAGCTTCACGAAGGAGGCCTCCCGTTTAATTTCTGGAGGTCTATGATGAAAGCAGCAATTACGCTGTATGACGCGCTGGTTTCCGCCAATGTCCCAACCGATAAGGCCAAGGACGTGGTTGAAGCCTGGGAGAAAGACATGGAAAACCTGGCCACCAAGCAAGATCTGCTTGGACTTGGAGAATCGCTGAAAAGTGACTTCAAAGCCTTGCTGTACCAAGCCATGTTGCTTCAAACCTTAACAATGGCAGGTGTGTTCATAGCGGTCATCAAACTGATCAACTAGAAACACACAGCTCACACTTCCAAGTACCTCGCGGGAATCACTATCCCGCTAGGGACAAGTGATTCTCCGCTTCCTGGAGAATCACGATGAAAACTGCAAACCTCGTTGCTTTCCTTGCCGCTGCCCGTTCCGGACAGTTCCTGGAAGTCGATAGCGCTGTACTCGAGCAATACGACCTTGATGGGTCGGTGCTTCACCTAACAGTCGACGAGCTCGCTGACCACCTGGTTGCACTGCACACGCAGATGCAAGCAGAGCGTCTGCAGGCCGAGCTGCAGATCCACAACCAATCTCTACTCAAGATCGAGCAGTTGCAGCGCGAAGTGGAAACCCAACGTGCCAAGCTGCAACACGAGAAGGACTGGGCGGATAGCCAGATCCAGGCTCTCACTTACAAGTGCGAGCAGTACGAAGCCATCCTGCCGGGTCTTTCCCAAGGGAATACTCGCTGGATGTCATTTCGCACCTGGTGGTGGGTGATTGGACTGCTCTTCCTCGCATTGTGGGCTTTCAAGTCCGACTATGCGGTCGACAGTCTGATTTTCAGCATCGGCTGGATCGGCTCTTACTCGGGAGTGTTCCTGGGCAAGCTATTTCGCTTCCTCGGCCAACCTCTGCGGGAGCTCATTCGTATGCCGGCACTACGTTGCCACGCACCTCGGCTTGAACGGAAGGCTCAACAACCGTTTCGAGTCCTATGATTCAACCTCTACCACAGGCGCCTTCGGGTGCCTTTTTTATGACTCGAAATTAATTCTCGGCGTTGGGATTTGGATTCTTCATTGTTGCCAGGGCGTGCGGGAGCAACCCTATGCACCTATCGAAGTTGGAGATCCCCCAATGCGCCATCCCCTGCTGCTCACGCTTGTCATTGCGACAGCAGGTTGTGCTGTTCAGCGACAACCTGTCCCAGCCGAGGCTGAAGAAGCTCCCGCCAATCCCGTGTTCATCACTCCAGACATCTACGCGAACAAAGAGTTAGGGATGAACCGCGAGGGGGATCTGGTCAGGAACGGCCGGTACACGCTGAAGAGCACCACTCCTACTATCGCCCAGGAAGACCTGATGGCTCAGATCATCGAGGTGACGATTCCTGGGTCGTTGAAACCGACAGTCGGGGATGCCCTCAAACATGCCCTGTCACGCTCGGGATATGCACTCACGGCTCCCAATAACACCACAAAAGTTCTCTTCAGCCGCCCTCTGCCAGCTGCGCACTACAACCTGGGACCAATGAAGCTACGCGACACTCTCCAAGTGCTCGCAGGGCCGGCATGGAAGGTTCAAGTTGATGAAGTCACACGCCAAGTGGCTTTCAGCTTACGTCCAGGCTATCAGGTACCGGCGCAACAACGCCCCCGTTCTCCTGCGGCGGTCGCGGGAACCCCTGTCGTAAGCCCACCGAAGGCTGTAATCATCTCGACGGCACCGCCCAGTACATCCGTCACAGCAACTGCCTCGGCTGATCACCTTGATGTCGAAGTTGCCAAAAGTGGCAGCACAGGTGCTACGCCTATTCCGGCTTCTTCAGCCACGGCTGCCATCGTGAGTGTTCCCCCTCCAGCGCCTGCCTCGAAACCACCTACGCAAATCTGGTCGGCGGAATCGGGCTCAACCCTACGTGACTCAGTCGAGGCCTGGGCGGAGAAAGCTGGTTGGACATTGATCTGGGAACAAGACGATCTGAACTACCCCATCGTGGCTCCGCTACGGTTTGAAGGGTCATTCCAAGAGGCAATCGATCAGGTTTTCCCGCTGTACGACAAAGCTCCTCGATCATTCGTCGTCGATGGAAGCTCGTCACAACGATTTGTACACATCGCCGAGAGGAAGAAGAAATGACCCTGCTTCGCGTGATCCTACCTTTCGCTCTGGTGATGATGAGCAGTTGCACGCTACAGCGTGTAGACGAATCGGTCGACCGGGCAGAGCGTGCTGGGGCGACTGCACGACAGTACGCCTCTGTTCTTCGAAACCAAAGAGCAGAGACAGCCCGAGAAACTGTCATCTTCAGTGAGAAACCCTGGGTCTCAACTCAGCCCCTGGTAACTAAGCGAGGCTTGCCACCTGCTCTGAACCAGCACATTGCTTATCGCCCTGCGCGCTCGGTAACTATCACAGAGGTTGCGCAGTACATTACAACCGAAACAGGACTACCGGTTGTTGTAGCTCCAGATGCTGTCGATCCAAGCATCCTCAATGCAACGACTGCAGCAGCTGGCAGCAGCATCGCTCCCCCTGCGATCAGCCCGATCTCTCCCAATAGCCTGGAGGGGCTGTACCCTGCCAGCGCAACAGGCGCGAGCCCTAATTTCGGCATGAGCCTCAACCTGCCATACAGCGTCAGCGGCATAAAATTCTCAGGCGCCGTATCTGGACTCCTTGACCAAGTCACAGGCCGCCTGGGTCTCTCCTGGCAATACGCCCCAGAGATTCGGGGAGTGAAGATCACTAATTTCGACACCAGAACCTTTGATGTATGGGCATTCGGTGACGACCAGGTTATCGAGAGCACAGTCAAAAGCGGCCTGGTTACGGCGACAGGATCTGGGGATAGCTCGACCGGAGGCTCAGGGGGTTCTGGCGCGACAGGCGAGTCGGGGAGCAGCCAGAGCACAACTGTCACTATCAAAACGTCGCTTCTCGGCGATATCGAGAACAACGTCAAATCGATGCTGAGCACCCAGCCTGCAGGGCGCATGTTCTTGTCCCGCACCACTGGAACATTGACGGTAAGTGACCGCCCTGACGTACTCAACCGAGTCAGCGCCTACCTGAAAAGCATCAATAGCAGCATCACTCGTCAGGTGGTGTTCAACGTAACGGTGTTCGAAGTTAGCCTGACTGATCGTCACCAACTCGCCGTTGATTGGTCTGCGGTTTACCAATCTATCTCGAGTGACTGGGGCTTCTCGCTCGCAAACACCGTCGCAGGCATCAGCAACGAGGCCGTATCAGGATCATTCGGCATACTTGATACCGCCGATTCGCCTTGGGCCGGCTCGACTGCCGTTATGCAGGCGCTGGCCCAACAAGGCCGGATTTCAAACATCCGAACCCCCAGCGTCACGACATTGAACTTGCAGCCGGCGCCGATTCAGATCGGTAACGTGCAAAGCTATATCGCCTCCAGTTCAACCACCACGACAGCATCGGTTGGATCCAGCACATCGCTCAATCAGGCAACGATTACCAGCGGCTTCAACATGATGTTGCTCCCCAAAGTCATTGATCGCGACAACCTTCTGTTGATGATCAACCTAAGCATGAGCAGCAGGCCGACCTTCCAAACGTTCACCAGTAACGACTCCAGTGTTCAAACAGCCGACTACGACACTAAAAACGCAGCTCCCAAAGTAAAGCTACGCAGCGGGCAGACCCTCGTGTTGACTGGGTTCGAAGAGAATCGTGAAGACGCTTCCAGAACTGGTGTCGGAAGCGCCAGGTTCTTCGGCCTGGGCGGGGGGCGGGTCAGCTCGTCGGAGCATAGCGTCCTGGTCGTATTGGTCACCCCTGTGGTGGAGCCTGACAACCTGAACACCGGTAGTATCCAGTTCGTGCCTGACACCTATCACACAGCGGTAGGCATGGCCGCCAACGAAGCTTTTCCCTCTAGTCGCATGACATGCAGACAGCCTCTGCGTGCTTGCTCGGTCTTCTGACGGGGGCCGAATGAGCACTGAACAGCTTCAACCACCTCGAACCTCACGCACTCAGATTATCGTCCATCGCGGTCGATCTTTCGTGACCGGCCTGCGCTGGCACCCGCTGGGAAGCGTGACGAGTTACATGAAGGAGGCCCGCCAGTTCGGCAAGGAAAACAACCTCGATATCGTGGCCATCCGCAGAACACCGGGCATCATCCAGGCCGGGTTTGTCTCCCGTAGCGACGGTGTCACGAAGGGGATGTATTCGTTGGCCGCTACTCTGGCGGGCCAGTTGGGTGACTCCTGGATCGCTGCGTGGCGTGTTGACTTGGTCGAAGATCGATTCGCGGTTGTTGCGGTTCACAAAGGGGGGATCATCCCGGGCTGCGACCTGATAGGCACAGAGGCCGAGATTCGTCGACGTGTGGCTCAGCAGCGCAGCCGCGGCATTGAGTTTGATGACTGGTATCTGCCACCTGAATTCGGCATGGGCGGCACCGCGGCCGACATCGATGAGCTGCTCCACCCTTCGAAGCTGAAGCGCGAGTATAGATTGCGTCCACTGATGTTCGGCTTGTCGAAAGCAGAGCTGGCACAGTTGATAGTAGTGGGATTGATACTCGCCGCAGGGCTGACTGGATGGATGCAGTGGCAAGCCTACCAGGACAAGATCCAGCTCGAGGCCAGACTTGCCGCAGAGCAGAAGCGCCTTGAGGAATTGGCCAGACTGAAGGAAGAGAGCGGCGCCGAGCAACCCGAGCAAGCGCTAGAACATCCGTGGGCGAAACGCCCTGGTGTATCTACCTTTGTGAAAGGCTGTAGCGAAGTCATATACCAGTTGCCGCTCAACATTCACGGTTGGGCCTTCGCTAATGCTCAATGCGACGGCGCTCAGGTTTTGGCCTCATACAAACGATCGGGAAGCAATAGCACTGCCGATCAATTGATAGCCGCAACAACCGACTACTTCTCGGATCTACCAGCATTCTTCGACGATGGCAACTCCGCAACGTTGAAGTTCGATATCTCATTGCCTGCCGCCGGCGACGAGCCGCTGGCCGAGGCAATTGATGCGCTGGCCAGCCTTTCCTCCTGGCTCCATGGCTTTGCCCAGGAACCCACCTTGAAAGAGGTGCCAGTCGTTGTGCCGCAACAAGCAGCACTACCTGGTGAACCAGCGCCTCCACCACCACCACCGCCACAATGGAAGCAGTTCGAGCTGAACTACGTCTCCGGCATCCTCCCCTTCGACTCCCTCAACGGCGCCCCGACCCAGGGCCTACGCCTGCGCGAAATAAAGACAGAGCTCCAGTCCGAGCTCCTCATGTGGTCTGTAACAGGTGATCTCTATGCAAAATAACCCTGAATTGAAAAAGCCCTGGTGCCCTCACCTAGCGTTACTCACCGCACTGCTGGTGGCCTCATTCATCTCTACGCACGTCGAGGCTGCCCAAGCAGACCTATCCGGTATCAATGTCGGCGAGCTCGGCATCGTGCAGAGCCAAACCATCCTCTTCAATGCCCAGGCAGAACGGGCGAAAGCAGAACGGGCGGCCGGTAGCGGCGCCGCCAGTTCGAATCCAGTATCCAGCTACCCCGCCCAAATCCCGGCCAGCCCCCCCATGTCGGCCGATCAGCCTCCAAGGCAACAAGACCTACCGGTCATCAAAGCCATTACCGGGTCGTCCAACAAGCTGCGCGCAACGCTGCTGTACAGCTCGGGGATCGAGGTAGAGGTCACTGCTGGCTCACGCGACCTACCGGGTGACTTCCGTGTTGCCCAAATCACGCTAGAAGCCGTAGTTCTGGAACGTAGCGGCAAGCGCTTTCTCTTGGGCTTCTCTGAGCGAGCTCCAAGTAGCGTCAGCTATCTCCCAGCCTCAACACCACCGGCAATACCCGGACTGGCGCCTGCAGAGCATTGAGGATACGAGTATGACTTCCATCGTTGAAAACACGCCGAACATCGCAGAAGCATCTGCAGCAGAAACCCTGGTGGAGCTGTTTCCTCGCCGCTCGGTACTCACAGCACCTGGAGGACGGTTTGAACTCAAGCCGGATCTACGCCAACTCTGCGCCCTGACAGTGGACGGCAAACTCCACGTTTCTGCTCAACACCGTACCGATCCCTACATCATGGCCTTTATGGATCAGCTCGAGCACGAAGGGGTTGAGTACGAGCTCACGACCTGTTCTATGACCGACATCAAAGCGATATACCAGTCCACGGAGCATCTGGTGTTGTCCTCTACCCAGGTAGAAACCGACCGCCAGGCCCAAGCGGTAGCCATCTTGGCCGACGCTCACCAGCGTGGCGCCAGTGACGTACACATCGTGGTCGGCCACGAAATCACCCGTATCAAATACCGTGTCCACGGCCTGCTCTGGGAAGCAGGCCAGGAGAAAAGCGCGGTTGGGCGCGAACTATGCGCAGCGCTTTACAACAGCATGTGCGACGTGACGAAAGACCACTTCCAGCCTCAAATTCCCCAGGATGCTCGGGTGAGCCGCAAGTTCGTCGAGCAGTTGGGCTTGTTCGGTGCGCGTATCGCTACACGCCCTCTTGTAGAGGGGCCGCTTATGGTCATGCGGCTGCTGTACGACGACAAGTCCAAGATGAGCCTGGAGGATCTGGGTTTTCTACCCGAGCAGATCCTGCAGTTCGCCAGGCTGCGTAGCCTGCCCTATGGCGTGAACCTTATCACCGGGCCTACCGGCTCGGGCAAGTCGAAGACCCTGCAGGTGAACATCGACCTTCAGGATGAAGAATGTCGTAACTCCAAGCACATCCTTACCGTTGAGGATCCACCCGAGTATCGCTGTCGCGCCAACCAGTCCCCACTTGGTACCGGCGAGACTTGGGATGAGGCCATCACTAACTCAATGCGCCTCGACCCTGACTCCCTTATGTATGGGGAAATCCGTGACCTGGCCTCAGCTCAGGCAGCATTTCGCGGGGGTATGACCGGACACTTAGTGTGGTCCACCCTCCATACCAACAATGCTGTTGCTTCGCTGCAGCGCCTGGGCGATATGGGTGTTGATCAGTACCTGATCACCGACCCAGCATTGATGACCGGCATCATCAATCAATCCCTGCTCCCCGTATTGTGCCCTGAGTGTCGGGTACCGGCGGGAGATCATCTTGACCAGTTGGACGCGGGGCTGCATGCCAGGTTGGAGCAGTTGCAGATCCTGGACAAAACCAACCTGCGGGGCGATGGCTGCCAGCACTGCAAGGGACTTGGTGTAATTGGTCGAACCGTGGTCGCAGAGGTGCTACTGACTGACCTTATGTTCATGAAGGTGTTCGCCGAACAAGGTGCCAGCGCTGCACGCCGGCACTGGGTAAAGGAAATGGGCGGGATCACCAAGATCGCCCACGCCATCACAAAAATCGGAAACGGCGACATCGATCCTCGGCATGCCGAAACCGTCATCGGCCCACTGGACTTCGACCGGCAGATCCTGGAGCTCACTCATGCTTGCTGAGGTTCAGGACTTCTATGATGGACTGCGTGAGGCGTGGCGCGCAAAGGTAGAGGGTTTCTATGCTGCCCAGTTTGGAAAGATGGAGCGCATACAGTTCTACGAGAGCCTCATGGGTGTCCTCGAGGACGGTATTCCCATCGAGGAAGCACTTGAGACAGTCGAGAAAGCTTTCAGTAACGGTGGACGCGACCTCCACCCGGTGTCAATTGTCTGCGCTGAAGTCGCCATGGGTGTTCGCGGCGGTAAGACGCTGGCTGACGCTTGCCGGGCGAGATTCCCGTACGACGAGACGTCACTGATCGAGACGGGGGAGGAAACCGGTGGCCTGGTGCAAGCATTTCGCGATTGCGTCCGCATTATCGAAGTTCGCCAGCAAGTATCACGCTTGGTTCTTTCAGTTGTCGCGCTGCCATCGCTCACATGGAGTCTCATGTGGGTACTGCTGTACGTGATCGCCCTGTGGCTGGTTCCTTCGATGTCTCGGCGTAGCGACCCTGATAGCTGGACTGGCATCCCAGCATTCCTGTACTTGCTGTCAAATGTGGTCACCCACTACGGAGTGTTCATCGTAGTCGCGGCCGTGGCACTGATTGTCACCTCGATACTTACATTGCCCTACTTCTGCGGACTCAAGGTCACGCCAACAAGCCCCAGTTGGAAGATCCAACTGAGCAAGATCCTTCAAACGGCGAGGCTACGCCTTGAAGGCATTCCGCCATGGTCAATCTACAAGACTCTTCAGGGGTCGATCTTCCTGCTCAACATGTCGGTGATGCTTCGCACCGGCATCAACCAGCTCGATGCGCTCGACACCCTTAAACGAAGCGCAACACCCTGGTTGCGTGAGCGGCTGGATGCCATCCACTACGGCGTCAGCTCCGGCAAGAACTTCGGCCAGGCGCTGAAGCTCTCCAACCATCAATTCCCCGACACGATGGCCATCCACTTCCTGGAGGTTCTCGCCCCGCGCAAAGGCTTCGCCGAGTCAATGGAGCGATTCGCCAACCGCTGGCTGAAGCAAATGCTGGAGCACGTAAATGCCATATCCAAGTCACTGATCGCTCTGTCCTCAGTCTGCATGGGTGCCCTCATGATCCTGGTCGTCATCGGGGTCTTCATGTTGGCCGGCAATGCCACCGAATCCGCAAATTTTTAAACACCACACTAAAGGGGTAAGGGGCATGAAAGTCTCTGGCAGCAACTCGCAACAACGCGGTTTCTTATCAATCGACGGACTGTTCTGGCTCATGCTGGTGGTAGTCGCTCTCGGGTTCATTCTCTGGATGAGTTGGAGAATGCTTGGCAGCTCCGACGTGGCGATCGAGCAGAGCAACATCAGTACGCTGATCGCCAACACCAAAAAACTCAAGGGGTCGACTGGCTACGGGGCATCGGGACAGAACCTGGTTCCTTCACTCATTGCCATTGAAGGCACGGGATCCATGGGCGTTTCTGGTACCACCCTGCTCAACCAGTGGAACGGCGGAGTGACTATCGCCAGCAATGGAATGACTTTTACCATCACAGAGAGGGCCATTCCTAAAAGCGCATGCATCACCCTAGCCACGAAAGTTGCGAAAGATCGTCAGACAACGACAGCCATCAACGGCGGTTCCGCCACAACTGGTGAAGTTCAAGCAGCAGCCGCCACCACGAGTTGCTCTTCTGATTCGAACACAATCGCCTGGACCACCTACTGAAGGATCCTCCAGTGAGTGTCATCGCCGAAGCTGAATTCGTGGATCTTTACCTTGGGGACGGCTTTGCTGACGTAAAGGGGCTGCCTGGGCAGCCTCGTCGCGTACGAGCACCTGATGATTGGGAAAACGACCTGCAGGATCTGCTGCAGCGTTGCAACGACCACTTCAGCGCAACTCAAGAGCCCGAGTTCTCATTGATCGTCAACGGTATGGTTCTTCGCGTCACGCAGCTCCAGGACGTGAATGCCAAGCAAGTCTTCGTGCTCAATAAATCCTCGGTGCAGATCCTTCCTCTGGATAACCTGGGGCTGCCTGAAGAACTGCATACCTCGCTGATGTACGAGTCCATCCGCGGGCTCGTGTTCATCTGCGGCGAGATGGGTTCAGGCAAGACCTCCAGTGCCGCATCAATAATAAAAGCCAGGCTGGAGGCACACGGCGGTACCGCGTTGACCGTCGAAGACCCACCCGAACCGCTGCTGCATGGCGAACACGGCCCAGGCCGCTGCATACAGATTCCGGTGTCGCGCCGGCATGGCGGTTACGAAGAAGCGCTGATCCGAGCGCTACGCACCCGCGCAGAGCTGCTGCTCGTGGGCGAGGTACGCGATACCCCCACTGCAGTCCAGGTCGTCCAGGCGTCTATCAACGGTCACCTGATCATCTGCACCGGGCACTCCGGCAACGTCATTCAGGGTATCGAGCGGCTTGCCGTCCTGGCCCAGCCCCAGTTACCGAACGCGCGGCACATTCTGGCTCAAGGGCTCATTGCCGTGATCCACCAGACGCTGATCACCAGTCCCTCTGGAATCAAACACCTCAAGCTGCAGTGCCTCTCCTTCACCGGCCACGACGGCGCCGGCATCCGGGAAAAACTTCGTTCCGGCCAGATCGCCACGCTCGAGCAAGACATTGCGCATCAATCCTCAAGGAGCCTCTGGAATGATCAGTAAACGCAGACAAGCAGGGTTTCTTGGCCTGGATGCAGTCATGGCGCTTATTGTGCTTACCATCCTCATTGGCCTGGCCACTGCCTGGACTACCAGGATGCTGGATCAGCAGGACTACAGGATCGCTGCAGATCAGCAGCGTACCGTCGCTGAGGCTCTATCAAAATATTTGAAGGACAACTACAGCACTGTACTTAGCAGCGCTACCGCCAATGCTCCTGCACAGATCAGTGTTTCAATGCTGCGCAATACCAATTACTTGCCCAGTGGATTCAGTGCAACAAACCTCTTCGGCCAAACGATCACCGGATTGGCCCGAAGGCCGAATCCAAATCAGCTGGAGGCCATTGTTATCACAACAGGGGGCCAGGCCATCCCCGAGATTGGAATAAGAACGATCGCTGAGAACTTAGGTGGGCCAGGAGGGTTCATCTCGTCAACCGCGCCGAATGTAATTCAGGGGGTGCGAGGCGGTTGGCAAGTCACACTAAGCAACTACGCCATCAGTCCAGGCGCTGGTCATACTGCCAGCGCCCTATTTCTGATGGATGGCGAGCTGGCGAATGACTACCTCTACCGACACGCGGTACCTGGACGCCCAGAACTCAATACCATGTCGACTGAAATCAGAATGGGCGGCAACAATATAAGCAACGTCGGCGACATAACAACTAGCAACCTGACCGCGACCAACACAATCAAGACTGCAACAGCAGATGTGACGGGGGAAACTTACACGGGCGGCTGGTTCAGAACCCGTGGTGATACCGGTTGGTACAGCGAGAAGTGGGGCGGAGGGTTCTATCAGTCGGACGCGGAATTTGTGCGGATCTATAACGATAAGGGGCTCGCCACTGGCGGTCGTATCAGTGCTGGGACAATACAAACCGACGGTAGAGCATCCATCGGTGAATATTTAGATATCGGGAGTGTTGCCAGCGAAGGGGCCGCGTGCCCCAAAATCGGCCTGCAATCGAAAAATAGTCTAGGTGCTCCCCTGAGCTGTCAGTGCCTCACCTCTTCTTGCCAATCCGGTGTGTGGAAAGGACCCTCTGCAGGCCTCGAAACGATCCAACTAAGTACAACCTTTTATACTCAATCCGTCCTTACATGCCCGGCCGGCTACAAACGGCTGGGTTGTAGTCATATGTCAATGGATGACAAACGCGCTGATCGCTACTTCGGCGCTACCTATGAGGGTAGTGATCAATGCCGGTTTTACAACGGCCAATGGCCCGGAGTACCCGCTTACGGTTACATGGACTGCTTTAAGCAGTAATTGAATATTCCTGCGCATCCCATACATACTTGCGGGCAACTGCATCTGTACCGACCAACTCCGTGGTAATTCGCAAGCTAGAAGGACACACAAGAATAGTTGGTCTCGCTCATCCTGGAACAAGAGGGTTCGGCGGTAGCTTGACGGGCAGGAGTAGTAAGGATCCTGACCTTCGCAAAGGTGGTGTTGATGTGCCTTTTGGCCGTATTGAGACCTAAATCCATAGACCTGGCCGCTAACTGACGTGCTCGGGTGGCAAACCTATATACGCCTAAGCAGGCGACATTCTCACTTCCGACGGCAGTTATCTGGTAGATTATAAAACAATCGGTTGGAATTTCGTTGTTGCGGAGCTCGCTCAACATACAGCCGAAAGCCTTGTTTCGGTGCGTCAGCAAATCAGCCGAGCGCTAGAATATGAATTGTTATGGCACTGAATAGTGTCATCAATATACCGTCCGAAGGTCTTCCCCAATAAATCTAGGCTTTCCAATGTATTTCCACTGGATTGTGCTGACCTTCCTGGTCATCTCTGCCGGAATTCTCTCTCATGTTCAGTACCAGGATGTGGTGACATCCGAGCAGGCCAGCATCGATGCCCTTAGCAGAAGCCTACTCGTCTATCGATCCGCAGCAGCTGAGTATGCTCGACTGAATCCCGCCTTCACCGGCACTCCGAATGATGCGGCTCTATCCTTCCCCGCCTGGTACCACAAGCCTGCCGGGCTGCATGCCTCGATCCTCGGGGGCGCAACCTATACCTATTACTCCACTCCTACCCCCGGACTAGCCGCAGCTCTGCTAGAGCGTACTGAGTCCGTATCAATAGGGGTGAGCAAAGCGGGTGTTCTGGTCTCCCTAAAAGCCGGAACCACCAACATATCCCTGCCTGCCGTAGTGCCTGAGGGCGCAATTGTGGTCGTCAACTGAGCCCTGCCCTTGGCTCACAACCTCGCTCACCATAAATCCTCGCCACCGGAATTTTGAATTCCCATTGAGCGCTCCTCTCTCCTGCCGCAGCCTATCGATCGCAACCGATTCGATGGGCGGTAAGGGACATGGCATCACGTAATTTCAAGATTGGCATGGGCGTACTGGTTGTACTGCAACTTGGCCAGTTTGCATGGCTTTCAGCGATGCAGTACGCCACTTGGAACAGCACCAAGTCGGCAGACCGAATAATGAACCAGGTCGAAGGGTTTTCCAGCAGCATCGATGCATTGGAATCTACACAGGCTGACCTGAAGCAATCCCTCGAGACCGCAAATGCCAACAACGCCCAACTTGGATCCGTAGAGGCGCGCCTCTCAGAGGTAGAGGCGACAACACGCTCTCTCGGCCGGTCGCAAGCTGACACCTCAGAGCTGCGCGTAGTGATTGCAGCGCAACTTGAGCAGCTCACCGAGGACTTCATCAGACTGAAGAAGGCCACCTCTCCTTCTCCCAAGCCTGTAGTTCAGCCTCAAAAACGCCCAGTTCCTGCGGCCTCGGCTCGCGTTGCCAAGCAGCCGTCAAAGCCTATTCCAGCACCACCCCCCTTCGTACTACTCGGCATTGAGACCCGTGCCGGTGAAGCATTCGCGTCGGTTGCCCGGGAAGGCGCAGCCAGTCTGGACGAGATTCAGCTCCTACGTGCAGGCGAGGCCTATCAGAACTGGAAGTTGATTCGCCTGGATAACAACTCAGCCGCATTCCTTGCAAGTGGGGAAGAGCGAGTGGTCAGCGTTCGGTAACTAGGAATAAACATGCCCAGAACAGTATTGCGTATTGCACTCATGCTACCGGCTCTCATAGTCGGCAATGCTATAGCGGACAGCACCAAGCCCGAAGTAACTAAAATTGAATCGACCTCTCAGGAGGCTGCCACGGCCAAAGCCTGGAACCTGGACGAATCGGAATGGCGCCAATACAAGCAGATCCAGGCCGGCCCCCGCGGCATCTGGTCACCCGGGCTCGATCCAATAACAAGTCTCGGCTTAAACGCTGAAACCGATGCGCAACGGCGACGATACGCCGAGCTGCTAGTTCGCATTGAGAAGCAGCGAGTTGAACAAGAGCTGGCGTTTCAGCGCGAATACGATGCTGCCTGGATTCGACTTTATCCGGATCTCCTGCCCATCGCCTCGAGCACGACAAACCTGACCCAGCCGATCCAGCCCGACATGACAACCGGACGGCTTTTGGTATTCGTCTCTCCATCCTGTAGCAGCTGTGAAGAAGCGGTGGCCACCTTGCTCACAGCGGGAACCGATTTCGATCTATTCATCGTCGGTACCAGCAACGATGACCAGGTGATCCGCCGATGGGCTCAGGATGCAGGTATCCCTCCTGAACAGGTTCGATCCAGACAGATAACTCTCAACCATGACAACGGGCAATGGCTCGACCTTGGCGGCCTCACTGGCAGTCTCCCTGCAGCGTTCAAACGAGCTGGTGATAAATGGCTGCCCGTGGATCTGTGATAGCTCTGCTGCTTGCGAGCGCGGCAGCTGAAACGGCCTGGGCACAATGGCCAGAGGTACCACCGCCTGCATACCAGCTCGCCGGCCACACGGCGGGCACGCCATCCGAACTTCTCTATGCCGTTGCTAAGACCGAGAGCAACGCAAAGTTACGCATCGGCTACTTCCCCTGGCCCTGGACACTCAACGTCAAGGGCAAGGCAATGTACTTCAGTACCCGTGAAGAAGCCTGCCGGGCTGCCCTGGAAGGTATTCAAAAGCACGGTGAGCGGGGCGTAGACATCGGTTTGACTCAGCAGAACTGGGGATATGTGGGCAAGGAGTGGTTCTCCCACCCCTGCGATGCGCTGGATCCGTACGCCAACCTGTCAGCCGCATCGAAGCAGTTGCGGCGGTATTTCGACACAACGGGTGACTGGCTAGATGCAGCGGGCAAGTATCACCGCCCTGCCGGCGGTACACCGGCCAGGCGCTACCGGGCACAAGTGCGGAGCCGACTGGGCCAGATCTGCGCCCAGTCCTGCTCCTTTCCCATCTCCCAACATTGAAGGTCAATCATGAAAGCCATTCAGTACCTCATCGCATGCACTGTCTTGCTTGCGCCAAGCCTCTCCAGTGCAATGACAGTTGTGGCGGATCATGGCGGAATACCCGCAGCCCCCTTCTATGACAGCTTGAACCTGGAAACCAAAGCCTTACAGACGCCAGCACCTATGCTGTCTCATCCGGTCAGCACCGAACAGATGCTGCCGGTATTGAGCCAGCTCACTCCAGGAAAAGTCGACGCAAAGCCAGTCACTCTCGCGACACTCCCGGCCCCTCTGTTCGTTGTCGGTGATGACAGCATGTCGCTGAGCTGGCTGCAGCAGCACCAGGACACATTGCGGCGCCTGCAGGCGATTGGGTGGGCGGTAAACGTGCGTGACCAAGCCTCTCTTGATCGCATACGCCAAGCTGTTCCAGGCCTGGCAGTAAAGCCCATGCACGTCGACGACTTTGCACAGCGCATTGGGCTTCGCCACTACCCTGCGCTGATCACCAGAAGCTCGGTCGAGCAGTAACCATGGCGCGACAGCATGTGATCGAGGCCCTGCTTCGCCCAGCAGTTGAGCTCTATACAACGACCATCTGCTTGGCCTCTGCCGCACTTTGCCTCTGGGCGCCCTGGATGATCGCGTTGAACCCCAGCATCGGCGCCGGCATGGCGGCGGCGTTTCTGTTGCTTGCCTGGCATCGAGGCGTCGACGCCTGGACCGTCCTCACGTATCAACGCAATATTCGACGCCTGCCGCGCTATGAGATGTCCAGTGCCGATGTACCGGTCAGCCCTTCCAATCTGTTCCTGGGCAAGGGCTTCCTTTGGGAGCAGAAGCACACTCAACGCCTGTACAGCAGCCTCAAACCCGAAGTGGCTAAATACGTCAAACCCAGCAAGCTCTACCGCTCTGCGCGCCGGTTGGAAAAGCGGCTAGACCGGGAAGGGCAGAAGCTCCTGCCCAGCCCGCTGGCACGAGCGGTTCAACGTGGGCTGAAATGGGATAGCGCCTTCAACCCTGTTCGCCCGTTACCGCCGGTAGGCGGTTCCCCAATTCTCCACGGTATAGAGCCAAACGAAGAAGAGGCGTGGCTTCCACTGGGCGAGCGCGTCGGCCACACCCTCGTCACGGGCACTACCCGGGTGGGTAAGACGAGATTGGCCCAGCTGCTGGTGACTCAAGATATTCGTCGTTTCAAGCGCCGAGCCAGGCAGATCGCAACATCGCTATGGACGCGGCTGTGGAAGCTTTTGACATTCTGGATCGCCGATCGAGACCAGGAAGAAAAAGACTATGAAGTCGTTGTCGTTTTCGACCCCAAGGGTGATGACGAGATGCTCCGTAGCATGTACGCAGAGGCCAAACGTGCCGGTCGACTCGACAGCTTCTACGTCTTCCACCTGGGTTGGCCTGAGATTTCTGCCCGCTACAACGCTGTGGGCCGGTTCGGCCGGATCTCCGAAGTAGCCTCTCGTATCTCTGGGCAGCTCGCCAGTGAGGGCAACAGCGCCGCATTCAAGGAATTCGCTTGGCGCTTTGTGAACATTGTTGCCAGAGCTCGGAACGCCCTCGGCCATCGGCCTGATTACCTGATGATCCAACGTGACGTGGTCAACATCGATGCTCTGTTCATCGAGTACGCCCAGTTCATGCTGCCGCAGAAAGATCCCAAGGCCTGGGATGTCATCGTGAACATCGAGAATGGCCTGAACGACAAGAACATACCGCGAAACATGCAGGGAAGGGACAAGCGTGTGGTGGCCATTGAGCAATACTTGGCCATCTCCAAGTTGCACGACCCGGTGATGGATGGTCTGCGGTCGGCCGTGCGCTATGACCGCACCTATTTCGACAAAATCGTAGCCAGCCTCTTGCCGCTACTTGAGAAGCTCACCACCGGCAAAATCGCCCAATTGCTGGCTCCCAACTACACCGACCTCGAGGATCCTCGTCCGATCTTCGATTGGCAGCAGATCATCCGTAAGCGTGGGATCGTCTATATCGGCTTGGATGCGTTGTCTGATCCAGAAGTCGCATCCGCGGTGGGGAACTCCATGTTCGCGGATCTCGTATCGGTGGCAGGTCATATCTATAAACATGGCATTGACGATGGCCTGCCTGGGAAGGGGTCAAGCAAGGTAGCCATAAACCTGCACTGCGATGAGTTCAACGAGTTGATGGGTGAGGAATTCATCCCCTTGATCAACAAGGGCGGTGGCGCCGGCATACAAGTGACGGCCTACACGCAAACAATGAGTGATATCGAAGCGCGGATAGGCAATCGCGCGAAAGCTGGTCAAGTCGTGGGCAACTTCAACAACCTGATCATGCTGCGCGTACGTGAGACCGCGACAGCCGAGCTGCTGACCAATCAACTGCCCAAGGTCGACGTCTACACGACGACACTCGTATCAGGTGCAACAGACTCTTCCGACCCGACCAGCAATACCGATTTCACCTCCAATACACAGGATCGTGTCAGCACCACCAGCGTACCGATGATCGAACCAGCGTCAATTGTTCGCCTGCCGAAGGGCCAGGCCTTTGCCCTACTTGAAGGTGGGCAACTCTGGAAGATCCGTATGCCGCTTCCGGCATCCAATGACGACGACCTGATGCCCCCAAACCTCGAAACCTTGGCGAACTACATGCGCAAGAATTACCGCACGAGCAGCCAGTGGTGGTCAGGGGCCCCAGTGCCAGATGACGACTCGGTACTGGATGACCTACAGGAGATAGCCTGATGTCACAACACAGCAATACCGACACCTCAATGGCCGGTTCTCACGAACGCTTCCAGATCGTCAAGATCACATTGCCCGAGGCAAGTCGGTATCTGGATGCGATCCTTCAGTTGACGACGCGGATCCAGATAGGGCTTGCAGCTGAAGAACTCTTCGGCCTTCTCCAAGT
This sequence comes from Pseudomonas sp. PA15(2017), assembly GCF_001945395.1. Taxonomy (GTDB): domain Bacteria; phylum Pseudomonadota; class Gammaproteobacteria; order Pseudomonadales; family Pseudomonadaceae; genus Aquipseudomonas. The sequence goes on from NZ_MSXV01000052.1 coordinate 92,127, forward strand.
GCATGGGTTCTCACCACACTGGCTATCACATTGTGCTTCCTCGCCTGGAGCGACGTACGGAGTCGCCACGCTTTGTGTCGAAATCCCCGAACACGCTCCGCAATTACTGACGTGTCGTACAACCCGCATAACCCTGCACTAGGCGCACGCACATGGCAGAACCTAGCAAAGTCCAGACACAACCACGTCCGCAAGAAGCTCCCAAAGGAATATTCGGCGTACTGCACAAAGCAAAGCTGGCAATTGGGGTGCTATTGCTTTCCCTGCTCATGAGCATCGTCATCGAATGGATAGGGATGGCCATGAAGTGGTGGACCGAGGATGGCTACCTGCACTCGCAAGCCATGTTGCAGGTCGAGCTGGGCTGGATCGCAAAGGATTTTACTCAATCCTTGCTGATGTCTGATCCGATTCAAACTGCACAGCAGCTGACCCACACCGTCTACGAATGGTTGTTTGTAAAGTCAGGGTTCCTTGAATGGATTGTGCAAGCGCGGCAGCCGCTTCCTAAAGGGGCATCGGCCCTGCAGGTCTACTCCAACAATCTCGTCACCGCGCTCGAGGACTACCTGCTAGCGACCCTGTACGTGACGCTCACTTTCATGGTTCGCCTGGTCATACTCGTCCTCACAAGCCCTCTGTTTGCTATGGCCACATTGGTTGGTTTGGTGGATGGATTGGTACGTCGGGATATTCGCCGTTTTGGCGCAGGGCGCGAGTCATCGTTCCTTTACCACCACAGCAAACGCTTGATTGCCCCATTGTTTTTCTCATCCTGGCTGATCTACCTGTCGCTGCCCTTCTCACTTCATCCCAACTGGATCCTGCTGCCTTGCGCAGCATTACTCGGTCTTGCCGTTTCGATCACGGCAGGCTCGTTCAAGAAGTATCTCTGAGCAACCTTGGAGCAAGCTTATGGCCGTCTACGAATATCGAACCACCTACGTCTCAATCCGCTATCAGACAGAAAAAGAGGGGCTTTTTATCAAGCGGGAATTGCCTCAGACCACACCTGATATCTCATCGCTGGACGAGTACCAGAACCAGATGAATGAGTTGGGACGTGCGGGGTGGGGGCTTGTTAACGTCCAGCCTGTGTTGCGTGGCATCTATGACATTCCGCAGGCGAACCACGCTGGTGGAGGTGCCATCAGCTACTCCCTCACCGATGGCTTCTACCTGTTCTGGATGCGCCAGAAAGAGGCCGAAAATTAATTCTCGGAAAGCAAAAAAGAGTTATCTGTTCATCCGTGCAATCATTTCAGAGAGGCTGATCCCAGTTCATTCAATCTGGGTCAGCCTTGATGCCACCACACCCCACTCGCCGGCGCCGCCTGTGCCAGCTGGCAACCATAGTCCTCGCCGTCGGCTCCCCCGTATCGACCTGGGCGAGTGGTAACCCCCAGGAAACCAACGAACTCACCCTGGCCTTGAAGCAACTGGAGAACGTCCAGGCGATCTTCAAGCGGGCTGAGATACAAGCCCGAGCCAGCAATCGAGATCTGCGAACCACCCGCTACGAATTTGACTACGAGCTGGTTCGGTCTGACCTCAATCGAATTTCCGAAGGCGTACGCGGATACCTGTCTCCCTCTCGAGCTCAGCCCCGGGACATTGGTGACATCGCGGGCGATTACAGCCGCGATCGTGGTGCGCCATGACTCCAGAACAAGAAGCTGCGTTCACCCTCGGAGCCGGCTACTCGCCCGCTCAAGTGGGGTTACTGATCTCGCTGATTACAGGAGCCGTGCTGTTCCTTTTCTTGGGCTGGGTGCTGTTCTCGGCATACCAGGGCTGGAGCGACCGGTCTCTTGCGTTCAAAAAGCTGGGCTTCACGATTCTACGCATAGCCCTTCTCGCCTTCGTTGTCCTCGTCGTAATCGCAATCTAGGAGCTACACCCATGACACGTCGTTCGAACAATATCGTTGCCCGCCTGGTGCTCGCCCTGCTTGCGGCAGCACCAGCCTGGTCCTGCGCAGCACTTCCAACGCCAGATGCGCCAAGCCGGGGGCAAGGGAGTGGGTTCCTGCAGTTGCTTCAAAACTATGCATACGACATCGCGGTAGTGGCTGCCTTAGGGATTTCCGCAGTCGCCTTCATCGTCGTTTCGATGAACGTGGTTCAGAAATTCAACGAAGTCACGACCAAGAAAGCGACCTGGACAGAGTTCTTTATTTTGGTGCTGATTGGTGGTGGCCTGCTCATCATCGTCATTTGGCTGGCCAACAAGGCCGTCGAGATCCTCTGATGTCCATCGAATTCCTTCCCGAGCGCCTGAATCGCTCGCCAGTGGTGTTCAGAGGTTTGACGTCTGGAGAACTGTTTCTGGCGTTCGGCTGTGGGGCGATGATCGGCTTGGTGCTTGGAATCCTTCTGATCATGGTGACCGGTATCTGGCCGCTCATCCCAACAGCAGTGCTTCTGTGCGGGTTCCTCACCGTTTTCTTCTCCGGTCGGTTGCTAGCCTCTCGCAAGCGCGGGCGGGCGAGCATGTGGTTTTACAGAGCCCTGCAGATGAGGCTTACCACCTCCCCTTTCATGCCCTTTTTTGAAGCCTTCGGCCTGGCAGATCGCAGATTGATCCAGCTCGAAAATCACTGGGCCGTCCGCCGGAAATGATCCATGAGTAAATACAAACGTGCCCTTGATGACCGAGATGGCCATATCCGGACGCTTCGAATCGGAAATGTGGCGTTATTTGGCGCCTGCCTCCTGCTTGGCCTGGGCTGGTACTCGGCCCCGAAGAGCCTAACGATCCATAACCCTCCTGATCTGCGATCCGGCAGCACTCGCGCATGGTGGGAGGTCCCACCGAGCACGGTGTACGGATTCGCTTATTACATCTTCCAGCAACTCAATCGCTGGCCTAAAGATGGCTCGGTCGAATACGAGCGCAACATCTACAACCTCCAGCATTTTCTGACGTCCTCCTGCCGGACGTTCCTTGAGAACGATTTTGGACAACGCAAGGCCGCGAACGAGTTGAAAAATCGTGAGCGCTCCGTTTACGAGATCCCCGGACGGGGATTCAAAAATAGCCGCGTCGACGTCGAGAGTAGAGACAGCTGGGTGGTGTATCTCGACCTGGTCACGGATGAGCACTATCTATCGGAATCTGTCAAAAGCACCTTGGTCCGGTACCCGATTCGAGTCATTCGCAATGATATCGATCCTGAGCTGAACCCCTGGGGCCTCCAGCTGGATTGCTATGCGCAAGTCCCTCAACGCCTTGGCATCCGGGGAGAACCAGAATGATCCGTGGACTCCTCCTGTGCGTGCTCGTTGCGGTCTATTCACAAGCGGTAAATGCGGTCGAGATTTTCAAGTGGAATCGAGTTCCCCTGCCAATCCAGTTAGGGGTTGGGCACGAACGCATCGTCTTCGTCGATCGCAACGTCAGCGTGGGTGTACCTCGAACTCTCCAGGGCAAACTGCGCATCCAGAGCGTTGCCGGCGCCGTCTACCTTCTGGCAAGCGAGCATATTCCACCGAGTCGGCTGCAGCTCAAAGATGGCGAGACCGGAGAAATAATCCTGCTCGATATCGCGACACTCGATGCGGCAGCCGCGCTGGAACCGGTAAAGATCGTGACGCTGACAAGCGATGGTAGCGACCCTCAAACCGCCGAGGGTGATACCCAATCCGGATCCACCGGTGGGGGCACTAAACCATCGGCTCAGTCCAAGACGCCGGCGCCGGTAGCACTTACTCGATATGCCGCCCAGATGATGTACGCCCCACTTCGAACCGTTGAACCTCTCCCCGGTGTACGTCAGGTACCGCTACGACTATCCGGTAATCTGCCAACGCTTGCCCCCACTCTCGACATGGATGCCATAGCACTTGGTGCGTGGAGCTTGGGTAAGTGGACAGTGACCGCGATCAGGCTGACCAATCGTCGCGCAGAACGACTATTGCTAGACCCACGCCACTTGCAGGGTGACCTGTACGCGGCCACATTGCAGCACCTGGAACTAGGCCCAGCAGGAACCTCCGAAGACACTACGACTGCGTACGTTGTCACGCTCGACAAAGCCCTGGAACTCGCCCTGGTGCCTGCTCCTGCAGACGGGGGTAAGAATGACTAACCCTCTACTTCGATTCATCGCTGTTGCTGTCGTGGCAATCGCTCTGGCCATCATCCTTTGGCCCAGCAATAAACTCCCCGAGACCAGCGAAAAGAAGAATGCAGATCTGGATCAAGAACTTACCGTCGAGGAGCTCGAAGCACTCGGTTTGGCCGGTGACACAGCCAAAGACACTGTTGCAACCCTGATAGGTCAGGTAAAAGCGATGCGTGATGACGTCGAGGGGGTGAAGCAGGAAAACGAGCGGCTCCAGGAGGAAAACAGCAAGCTGCGCAACGAGCGCGCCAACATTGATGACACCGTTCAGAGAGCGATCAATGAAGCCAGGCAAAAAGGCGAACAGCAGAGCGGGCAGCTTTCATCTGCGATGGAGGCCTTACAGGGGCAACTGGATCAGTTGAAAAATACTGGCAAGAAGGCCGGCTTTGGCTACGACGACATTCCCGTTGGCCTGGGTTTGGATGGCAATTCTCTCGCAGGCCCCACAGGAAACGCCGATGACCTTATCTGGCATGATCCGCTGGACGCGATCACTACCGATCAAAGTGGCAACCGCTCTTCTACGACCAACTTCCCAAGTTCATTCAGTAGTTTGAGCGGCTCCCTGGCGAGCCTGGACGACAATCCTATATCGCAGTCCCAAAAAGGTCTCAGGGCAAACCTCAAGGGTGAGCGTGATCTTGAGGAGGCAACGCCCGTCTTCACCATCCCCGAAAACTCGACCCTGATGGGTTCGGTGGCCATGACCGCCATGATCGGCCGGGTTCCCATTCAGGGGTCTGTGACAGATCCATACCCCTTCAAGATCTTGATCGGCGGCGACAATTTGATCGCCAACGGCATCGAACTGCCCGACGTCGAGGCCGCCGTGGTGTCCGGCACCGCTACCGGCGACTGGACGTTGTCCTGCGTCAGCGGTTCGATCAACAGCCTGACATTCATCTTCCAGGACGGCCGGGTGCGCACCGTTCCGGCACCGCAGCCGACCGCCAGCGGCCAGTCCAACAGCAACCAACGCAGCAACATCGGCTGGATCTCCGATTCATACGGAGTGCCTTGCATTAGCGGTACGCGAAAAACCAATGCCAACCAATTCATCGCCAGCCAGTTCCTGATGGGTGGCCTCGCTGCCGCGGGCGAAGCCTATGCCAGCCGAGAAACTACAACCAGTGCGGATAGCTCGGGATCGACGTCGGCCGTCACCGGCAACATGGGCAGCTACATCTTGGGCAAAACGGGCGCCGGCGGAATGGAAGAGGTGCGCAAGTGGGCGATGGAACGGTACGGCCAGACATTCGACGCTGTCTACGTCCCTCCTGGACAGGAGGTTGCCATCCACATAACCAGCGAAATCCCCATCGACTACGAATTGAACGGACGGAAGGTGAAGTATGAAAGCAGCCAGACTGCCCTACTGGATCTTGATTAGCCTACTGGCCCTGTCGGGTTGCTCCACCACGTCCGAGGAGATGCTGCCTCGGGGTGACAAGACCATGATGGATCTGTGGAACAGCAGTGGCAGAGGGACTAAGCAGCAGTTGGCAGACGCACGTGCTTCCCTTCGCCGGCCGCTCACTGAACAGCAGCTGCAGCAGCATCCTGGAGAACAGACCGCATACACCCGCTCGGCCCAGAACGAGATCTACAACTTGTTCCCGCGGCTGCCGAACCCTGACCTGGTCATGTTCGTGTACCCGCACCTGGTTGGAAACGAGCCGGCTCCTATCCCGGGCTATTCGACCGTTTTCCCGTTCTACTCCCGTGTGCAATACGCAATGCCCGGCGAACGCCTCGAGGACTATTGATGCTCAAGAATCTGCTTTCGCAACTCGGGCTGTCACCAAATCCCAGAGCTCAGTACGACGGTAGCGACCGCAGGATAGTCGCCGAGGCCGGACAGCCAACCCGCCCCCTCCTGCAGTCGGACGTCGACAAGATGTACGAGCCTCTGCCCAGCTTCGCAGCGCGTCTACCGTGGGTCGAGTACCTGGAGAAAGACCAGGCCATCCTGCTCAGCGATGGCGTATCGGTCGGTGCGGCATTCGACGTAGGAACAATCCCAACGGAAGGCCGCAGCGAGGCGTGGCTCGATGAAGTTCGTGATGCCATTGAAGACGCCCTGCAGGACTCTTTCGAAGAGAAAGATGTTAGCCCTTGGGTAGTGCAGTTTTTTTGCCAGGACACCGATGATTTTCGCGACTACCTGGAGTCGTTGGAAAGCTACATAAAACCGGAGATTCGCAAAACCGAGTTCACCCAGGACTTCCTCGCTCAAACACGTCGACACATGCAGTCGATCGCCAAGGAAGGCGGACTTTTCAAGGATGAAATGGTCACGCAGACCCCATGGCGGGGGACTATCCGCAAAGTACGGATCATTATCTATCGCTGGATTCCACCCAATGAGAGCCGCGGTCTGTTCGACATGAGCCCGATGGAGGCTCTGAACGAGGCTTGCACGCGTCTATCCTCGGCATTGGCCGGTGCCGGTATCCCCATTACGCGAATGTCGAAACGCCAATTCCACCGCTGGATGTTGCCATGGTTCAACCCCGCGCCGAGTGCAGACACGCCCCAGCAATTTTATGACCTGGTCGATCAGTCGTATGCCGAACCGCCGCCTGCTAACGCGCTCCCGCTGCCCGATGACGACTTTGCCGAGTCCCTGCTGTTCTCACAGCCGAAGTCCCTGCCGGATCTTGGCTGGGTATTCGATGGACAGTTACACCAGATCATTACCGTTGAGCGCCTGCGCAAGCAGCCCAACGCGGGACATTTCACTGGGGAGGTAAAACGGGGTGATGCTATCAATGCATTGTTCGACCTCATGCCCGATGGTTCCGTGCTGTCCATCACCATGCTGGTCACACCACAGGACGTGCTCGAGCAGCACCTGGCTCAGCTATCAAAGCAATCAATCGGCGAAAACATCGACTCCGAATTGACGGCTCGTGATTGTGCAACCGCTCGGTCATACCTGGGAGAGAGACACAAGCTCTATCGCGGTAGTATTTCTGTCTTCATCAAGGGGCATACGAGAGAAGAACTACGTCGCCGGCATCGGACAGTTCTCAATGCCCTACAACAGGCTAGCCTGGAGCCTGTTACAGAGGCTGACGAGGTAGCGCCCTGCAACAGTTACCTACGCTGGCTGCCTATGGCATTCAATCCAATGGATGACCGGCATGACTGGTATTCCAGATTCATGTTCGTCCAGCACATCGCCAGTCTCATCCCCCTATATGGCCGCGCTCGAGGTACGGGCACTCCTGGCCTCACCTTCTTCAATCGCGGCGGTGAGCCTCTGTGCTTCGACCCAATCAGCAAGCACGATCGTCAGGCTAATGGGCACCTGCTCCTATTAGGCCCCACCGGGGCCGGTAAGTCGGCAACGATGGTAAAGCTGATGTACGAGGTGATGGCAGTCATTCGCCCGAGAATGTTCGTAATCGAAGCTGGTAATAGCTTCGGCCTGCTGGCTGACGACTTCGCTAGGAAAGGCATTTCGGTGAACCGAATCTCCATCAAACCAGGAGGACTGCGTCGAGTAGGCGATACTCAATTCAGTCTCAACCCCTTTCTGGAAGCCTGGAAGCTGCTCGAGCTCAAGGAAATTAAGCTCGAAGACTTCGACGAAGACGACGAGGATATTGTCGATAACGAAGACGAGCAACGCGACCTCATGGGCGAAATGGAAATCGCGGCTCGACTGATGATTACGGGGGGTGAGGCCAAGGAAATTGAAGCGATGACCCGTGCGGATCGCAGCATGATCCGAGAGGCCATCTATGACGCGGCGAAGGCAACTCACGCAGAGGTCAAACAGACGCTACCCGAGGATATTCGGGACGCCTTACGACACCAGTCCAATGATGAAGATAGGCCTGATCGCCGACGTGAACGGGCAGCCGAAATGGCCGAGTCGATGAACCTCTTCTGTCAGGGCTTCGAAGGCGAGTTGTTCAACCGCCCCTCAGACCCATGGCCGGACGCAGACTTCACCCTCGTCGACCTGGCAACATTTGCTCGAGAAGGCTACGACGGCCAGATGGCCATCACCTATATTTCCTTGCTGAATCGCGCCAATAACATCGCAGAACGCGAACAGCACTCTGGTCGCCCAGGCATAGTCCTGACTGACGAGGGCCACATCACCACCACCAATCCGCTGGTTGCACCCTATGCAGTGAAAGTTACGAAAATGTGGCGGAAGTTGGGCTTCTGGTACTGGGTGGCCACCCAGAACATGGCTGACTTCCCAAACGTAGCCGAGAAGCTCCTGAACATGATCGAATGGTGGCTGTGCCTGACGATGCCACCGGCAGAGGTAGAGGAAATATCGCGGTTCAGACGGTTGACCGATCCTCAGAAAGAGCTGCTGCTGTCGGCGACCAAAGAGCCGCGCAAGTACACTGAAGGTGTGGTGCTCTCAAAACGCGTCGAGGCCTTGTTCCGAGTCGTGCCCCCGAGCATTTATCTGGCCCTGGGCATGACTGAAAACGAGGAGAAAGCCGAGCGCCGCGAGCTGATGCGAGAACATGGAATCTCGGAGGTCGAGGCGGCCTACCTGGTTGCCCAAAAAATCGACCTGGCGCGAGGGATCACGCACGAGCATGAAGCGCTATGAGTGAACTCCACCGCTCCCGGATGTTGAGTCGAACGTTTGATGAGCTTCGCCTGCTCAGGAATTCAGGCCCACCAAGCGCCTACAGGGCAGCGCTGCATATAGCCGCCCCCGGGATCCTCGAGGCGTTGCTCGAGCGCCACGATAAATTGGATGCAGCCCCAAGTGAGCAGCTCTGTGAGCTAGTTGCCGACTGGCTCTGGCTGCGCATACTGGGATGGTGCCAACGCAATAACGTGCCTGATTCGCAGCGCGAGGATCTCTTCAAGCTTGTGGAAGCAATACGCACGGCCGTGCCTTTAGAAGCCTCAGCTCTCGCCCCATCCTGAACGAAAGCAGGCCCTCTATGATGGCTACACCGGAGTCCACGGGCTGGCCAGGATTCGCTGGAGTCAGGCTGTAAACTTGATCGCAATCATCTGACTGCGGGAATCATGTTTTGCACTACCCATTCTTTCGTATAGGTGACATCCGATCCGTCTTCCTTTTCAAACGTGACACTCAGTACAGAGCCGGAATCACCAACGGTTCCGAATGACTGAATTATTACTCTGTGTGGGTTACCGTTAGGCTCGCTTTTCAGCGTCCATATCGTTCCTATCTCAAGCCCTTCAAACATTGCACCACTCCTCTTGGATACCCCTGCAGTTATACCCTATTTGAGTCAGATTCGAAGCTGACGATCCGGCACCACGCGGTGACAACCGAGCTCCATCATCTCCCGGATCCGCATAAAAATAATTCCCCGATGAGCAATTTTGAATTATCTGATTCGCCCAACGGTTGACTAACCCAGGATGTGGCCAGGTTCCTTACCAGGTGACATCCATGTGCGCTCTCAGAAGGTTTTTTACCGTCATGTCGTTTCTCACCATGACGGTGTTGTTCCCCGCCTCCCACCCCCATGCTGCCGACCGTTCCTCATCGGGGAGTGATGGAAAGGTAGTGGTCTACACCACTAGCCAGATTGCTCTCACTCACGTTCCCGCCGGCGTCACGATCATCTCGCTTGACCGCTTGAGGGAGATCGAAGCTCAGATGTCGAAGGGGCTTCCTGCCAATGCGCGGCAGGCAACGCTGATCATTCAGCAACGAATGAAGACCCCTGAGTGGCTTCAATTGCAATCACAGCTGCGTGACGCCTCCGACGGTGTAGCCCAAGCGAAGGTGGCAGGTATTCAAAAGCTGCCGGCCGTGACCGTGGATAACACCTACGTCGTTTACGGTGTCGCGAATGTCACCGCCGCGCTACAGCAGATCGAGCACGCGAGGGCACGCCAATGAAAAGCCCATTGCGTAAAGCAATCGCCGTCGGCCTTACCAGCTTCTGTGGATCGACCGTGGCACTCGATTCTGCGACTACTGTCAGCTCAGCGCTATCCATGGATTGCATGGAGTACAAGGTTGTCGGCATCTGCTACTGGCTGTTCTGTACCAACTTCGGGTGCAGCGTGCGCACATCGACCAAGGTTCGGCACTTCATCCCCGAATTGGTCGTATCGAGCTACGCCAACACGGGCGCCAACCCCTGGACTGATGTCGCTTCAATGAGCTCACCGAATGCGCTTTCGCAGGGCGGCGGCAATGATCACTCCTCCGAGGCCTACAGCTCGCAGCGATTCAAGAACGTGGATGCGATCGGTCATCCAGGTGGATACCTCCTCACCCAAGCTGCGTCATCGTCGGGTTACATTTGCAAATCCGGCGCGACAGCGTTCATGCCCTATTTCCTCAGCACGCTAGATCCACTTTCCTGGCGCCACAGCATTCCAGAAAGCCTTTACCCCGAGGCGCTCATCCCAGGCATGCGAGAGATAGGCTCAATCAGTAGCAGTTGGGGACACATCTACCCAAGATCCGGCTGGGTCAATCAATCCAACGACTACAAGGCTGCCGCAGTCATCGCTCAACGTGCTGGCGACCTCGTCACGCAGTCAGGGCAACCCCACATCTACATCCCTCTCAGCACTCAGACATCTGACGGCTACTGGCCACCCGGCGAAATAAAGGAAGGCGATATCTCCACTCATAAATGGCAAGCCCTCTGGCCCGTGCTGGACGACACCTGCGCGGTATTTCCCAACGGTGGTCTGAACGAAACCTTCGCCGATCGACAGGCCGAGGATGGTGCCTACGCCTGGGCATTCTGGCGCCCCTATGCGTGCTGCGAACGCAAGGGACAGATATTCCTCGGCAGCACAGACTTTCGATGAGGAGGCGGCGGTGAAATCACGACGTAGCAGCGGCCAGCGGCAGCAATGGACTATTCGCGAGTTGGAGATGGTTGAGCGCTACTACCACAAGATCCCGCTGCGAGAGCTGCAGGCACTTCATTTGCCGAACCGCACGCTTCCTGCCATTAGGCTCCAGGCTCGCTTGCTGGGCGTTCAACGCCCCAACAGCCGCCACTGGAGAGAAGATGAATTGGAACTGCTTCGCCAACATTACCCGACGCATACCAACGAGGAGCTACGCGCTCGGTTCCTTCCCAATCGATCCGACGCCGCCATCACTCATAAAGTGATGAGACTGGGCCTGCAGAAGGCTCCACTTTCCTGGTCGAATGATGAACTGGAACTCCTGCGCCTTCACCATGGCCGCCTACCGTTACGTGAGCTCCAGCAGCGGTATCTACCAAAACGCACGCTTAGTGCTATCGAAACCCGAATCGTCTATCTCGGCCTGGGCGACCACTCGGACGACTGGACAGAGCATGAGCGCGCCCTACTGATTCGCAACTACCCCAACATGCGCATAAAACAGCTCAGATCAAACTTCCTTCCAGAGCGCAGCCTAAGGTCGATCGCAGCCGCCGCACAACGCCTCGGACTCAAAAGCAATTACCACTGGCCTGACGATGAGTTGGACAAACTCAAGCGGCTATACGGCACGCTGCCCAGTCGGGAACTACAGCAACGATATTTCCCTGGCCGTACCCCTGCCGCCCTTAGGTCCATGGCCTATCTGCTCAAGCTGAGTAAGCCTAATTAATTCTCGGCAAGCAAAATATGATTATCTACAGATATTCCAATGCCTTTTTCGCAAGCTCCGGCCATCACTCACACACGGGGCTTTCACCATGACTTATCTCTTACAACTGCGCCGCCTGCTTTACGGGTTAGCCATCCTCCTCGCATTGCCACATCTACCTGCATCGGCTGCCGGAATCAGCGATCTAGATATCAGTTCTCTCTCGGACAGGATCTATTACCAAATTGGTGGCGCAAATGTCTCGACGCGTTCCTCAAGCGGGGTCAATACGCTGGGCTACGGAATTTCCGCGAACTGGTCTGACTTACAGATGTGCGGGAATCTCGACCTGGAGGGCACCGTAAAAAATCAGCTCAACGGTGTTACGGACGGTTTTAAAAACATGATGTCTGGTGTGCTCCAGCAAGCCACTGCGGCCGTAACAAGCCTGCCGGCTCTGATCCTGAAGCGTTCCAATCCTGACTTATACGATCTGATAAATAACGGGGTGCTCCAAGCACGTGTGGATTTCGACAAGGGCCTGCTCAGCTGCCAGCGCATGACTGAAACGATGGGCGACGTACTCAACGGAGGTGGCTGGCAGCAGGCAGCCACCGCTACCAGTTGGGCGGATGCAATCAGCAGCACGGGTGGTGATGCAGCGGCCTCTGAACAACGCGTTTCAAAAGAAGCCGGCAACAGAGGGTTGCTCTGGACTGATGGCCAGTCTCGTGGTGGCCACAATCAGCCAGCTATCGCCGTGACTCGGGACACCGTGATCGCCGGCTATAACATCCTCAACGGCCGGGCGAATACGTCTGACACTTCGTCAGTAAGCAGTAGCTCATGCACTGGCGAGCTCTGCCGACAGTGGCCGACGCCGAATGAGGCTGCACAGTTCATGAAGCGCGTGGTTGGCGAACAGGAGATCCGCACTTGCGACAACTGTGAGCAATCCAGGAACACTCCTGGTGTCGGGCTCATGCCAATCATCCAGGAGGAGCAAGAGGAGATCTATACCGCGCTGCAGGATCTGGTCACACAGCGGGTTCCAACGACGGCTGAAAACCTGAACAAAGCTAGCGGCGGCTCGATGCGTACGTCCAGAAGCGTGATTGAGGCCCTTCAGCGAGATCCTGACAGTGAAGTGCTGATGCAGCGCCTATCTGGCGAGATGGCACTCGTGCGCGTACTTGAACAAGCCATATCGGCCAGCCGCGCCATGCACGCTGGCATGAAGGAGCCGAACATCGCGAATGTGAACGAAGCAGTGGTCACCAACGATCGCAGCCTCAGCATGTTGGAGCGCGAGATCAACCTGATTAAAACCGAGCTGGATCTGCGCAACAGCATCTCGAACAACACGGCGATGGCCATCCTCGAACGCCGGACCGGCCGGCAGGAGTCAGGCAAGCCTGTCGACATGCATGACCCCGCTATAAACCGTCCTGCTCAAGCTGATAAACCGAGGTCAGGGCAATGAAGGAATGGCTTAAACGTCGCAGCACGACGGCGGTATTTGTATCCTCCACGCTGCTGGTTCTGATCTTGACTGTGCTGATTCAAAGGATCGGCGTTTCAGTCATGGGCGTGACCGAGTTCGCCCAGCTGGTGGAAAGCAGCAAAGCCTGGTTACTTCCCGTTCGCCTGATCCTGTATGCGGTCGCGGGACATTACTGGTGGGGCTATTGCAAGCAGTCCATCGAGCAGAGTTCGAACCCGACGCTAGAACGACGGGCGCGCAATCGTATGACTGCCGGCATCTTGCTGTATATGGCAGCACTCGAATTCGCATGCTGGATGAAAAATGCGGAGGTGACCCTGCCATGATGACTCACAGTTACCTGGAGTATTTCCTGACACTGCTCGGGTGGATACTCAACAACAGCATCGCCGATATTGTGATGAGCACCGGGGTGGCCATCCTCCCCTTCCTCGCTGTCATCATCAGTAATTTCCTGAAAGCTCGCGACCAAGGCGCGGATGAAGGGAACAAGGGCGTCCTCGCACTGACCTGGGTGGAGACCCGTGTTTACACGATGATCTTCATCAGTATGTTCGGCCTCATCCCGTTTGTGCCTATTCAACTCGGGGTGATCCAGATCGACGAGGGGCGATCGGCACAATGTGGGCGATCAGTCGTTCAACCGGCCGAGACGGGCTGGGGGCAAAGCTTCAGCTCGCTCAATGGCCAGAGCGCCCGCGTCCCGATTTGGTGGTACCTGGTTCACACCCTCTCGAAAGGGGTGACCGCTGCGTCCGTCGCTAGCCTTCCTTGTGGTACCGAGCTGCGGCAGGCACAAATCGCAATCGATGAAATGCGGCTGGAGGATCCGTACCTGAGGCAAGAAGTCGGTGACTTTGTACGTGACTGCTACGCCAGCGCCAAGGTGATCCTCTTCGACGAGCGCCCTTCTCTCACGCAGGAGCAAGTCGTCGACGTGGGCTGGATCGGCAGCAACTATTTCATGACGACTCCAGGCTACTACGATCGGGAATATTCGCGTACGCCCCGGGCCAGCTGGCCCTACGACAAAACGCGTGATGCGGGACTGCCTGCCAATAAAGGGGGCGGATTTCCTACCTGCCGGCAATGGTGGTCGGACTCAGGCGTTGGCCTGCGAGACCGCCTGGTCAATGAGGTGCCGGCGACAACGTGGGAGCGGGTGAGGAACGCCATCACCTTCAGCTCACAGGCCGAGTCGGAGAATGCTTTACTGCGAGAACTGGTCAGCCCCAAACGACAGCGACTGAGCCAGGGAGGAATATACAACAGCTATAACTCCCTCGACCCAAGCCTTGGATACGGTCAAGCCACCGCTGCAGCAGCTACCATTGGCACGGGGGTTTCAGGCATGACTTTTTTCCCAAAAATGCATGCTGTACGGGAGGTCATACCGGTTATCACAGCGTATGTGATCATGGTGGCGGTGATCGCACTTCCCCTGGTACTCGTTCTCAGCGGCTATGAGTTGAAGGTATTCATCAGCGTTTCAATCATCATATTCGCACTGCACTTTTTGCACTTCTGGTTCGAGCTCGCTCGCTGGCTGGATAGCCGGTTGCTTGACGCGCTTTACAACAGTGGCGGGCCAAACTCTGGAGAGGGGTTCTTGGATTTCGGCGCTGATTCAGCCGGAGGCATGTATGTCGACTTCGCAACAAGCTTGATGTTCTTGTTTGTGCCGGCAATGTGGCTGGGAGTATTGGGGTGGACTGGCATAAAATCTGGAGAGTTCGCGGCCAGCGCTATGGGTAGTGCGGGGGCTGGAAAGGTGGGAGAAAGCCAAGCAGAAGGGCAACGACAGGTTAAATCCGCCTCAACTAGTCTGGGCAACTCATTTAACGAAGGAGTCAAAGAGGGTCTAGCAGGAAAGAAGAAAAAGGGATAACTATAAAATCCCCAATTCAACATTGGGGATTAACACCATAAAGATAGCGGCCCGTTATCAATCATCACCATCCATTCGAGGTCTTCACCGATCTCAGACCATGTTGAGCGCATAGTCGATCTGTCTCAATCTTCATCATCCAGCCGACCTACTCTCATTCCGCCCATGTAATAACCGTATCCTGATGGGCCATGCATATATCCATCCTCGTCAGAGCCGCCACCGAGCCCCGACAATACCACCACCGCTAGGCCCAGCAGCGGAAGGGCCAGATAGGTCACATACACAACAGCTAGCAGCAATCCGACCACGAACGCGATCTTGAACAGCAGGAAGCCCAAGGCCATCCAGCGACCATTCTCGCCGGCCTGCCGAACCATGCGCTGCTCGATCATACGAAAGCGCTTGGGGCCCGACCGCACAAGGCGACCAGCGCCTAAGCCAAAGCGATACCCAAAGCCTTGCTTTACCGAGCTACGAGCGTGATGTGAACTAGCCATTTCAGCTTGGCCTCGCAACGAAAATTTCTGATTCCATAGTGCCACATTTAGGCCAGGCTAGCCAAACAGTCAAGCGCATTTTCGGGGGGACGGCATAGGAACTGATGCAGTAACCAATACGACGAAATCCTTTACAAAAAATTTCCGACGCACAAACACAAATACGCGCTATCAAAATCACCTCAAGGCCCGGAAACACTGGATTCTTGAAGCAGGTATTTATCATTTGCTGATACCAGATAATGAAGATACACACATCATAACGTTACTAAAGCAATTGCAATAGTAAAACACACGCAAAACTGTAGCTTGCAGTACAACTTCTGACATGCGTGAATAGCCTACCCCGCCCGCCTACAGTACAGGACAGCAGTATGTACGCTCGTAACGTTGACCCTTTTGCCTTTGTAGTCGCAATCGCCCTCGGCATCTTCGCCCTGATAGCGTTTAAAATCGCGCAACTTCTTGGATCCGACTATATATTAACGCTGGAAGCTTGCGCGTTAACGATACTTGCTCTCGCAGGCGCGGCATTTATGCCTTTCGTTTTCGGAGTACTGCGCCGAAGGTATACCGTTGGTTTCGCGGTCTGGTGGTCGTATACATGTTGGTTCGACGTCATCCGTAATATTGGCGAGAAATATGCCGAGGCCTCTGCAGAATATAGTTTTGGCGGTGCAGAGTTACCATTTTGGGCGACAGACTCATTCCTATACGGGAGCGCTGCCGTCTTGGCGGTAGTTATCATCGTCGCTCTGAACAAGAGCAGCCGCTATTGAAGTGAATGAAACGAGCTCCGGTTACCGGAGCCGTGTCAATGAGGCAATCTGCCAGGCTTCAGACCGCCGCAGGGAAAAGGCTTTCATAAGGAATTCTCAACCCGTCGTGAAGCCGCTTTATCATGGTAAGACTCAGACCACGCTTGCCGTTTAGCACTTCTGAAACCCGGCCGCTCGAGCCGATGTAAGGCTCCAAGTCCCGAGGGGTCAGCCCCTGCTGATCCATGCGAAACTTGATCGCCTCAATGGGATCAGACGCCTTCATTGCGAAGTGCTGATCCTCATACTTCTCGATCAGTATCGCCAGGATCTCCAGCTCATCACCTTCGGGAGAGCCAAGCTTGGCGCCCCACAGCTCATCTAGACGAGCCATCGATACCGCATAATCCTGCTCTGTACGAACCGGTTTGATATTCATCACACAGTCTCCGCATCAACTTTATCGTACTGGGCATGTGTGCCTACGAAACGCACCTTGGCCAATTGTCGGTCATAGTCAATGGCCAGAATTACCCGGTACTTATTTCCAGCGATGTTGAACACAACTCGCCCACCTTTCAGAATGCTGGCCGTCCGCAACTCGGCTTTCAATTCCTGCGGCGTTCTGTATTCAGCCTTCTCCATGTGCCGGTACCACTCTGTCAGTGGCGCCTCGGCATCTGAATAGGTGGAGCTGCTTTCACCAAAACGCCTTAGCGTTCCACGCGCAATCACAAGCATCCACGCCGCTCCCATTTTGGGAGAAATCAATCCGAACACCAATCCATCGCAAGCAGGCGTCTGCCTGCTCGAGGCAACGAGACTTGACACAAAAGCGCTGAGTCACGGAAGCTAATGCCGTGGCTCGCTGTCGTTGACAGCACCCGCCCAGGCAGCACGGATCTTCAAGCTGCGCCGCTCAGTCGGTGATCCACTCCCCCTAAGTCCGTTCCGCATCCGGTAGTACGGACGATCGCCATCGGCGATGGATGCTTCCTAAACCTCTGCTATTTCTACCTACCCTCGCGGGGATTCACTCTCCCGCCTGGGCGACGTGCGTCTCCGTTTTTCCTATGGAGACTCACTATGTCGTCTGCTCAATACGGCCCGCTTGCCCCTGCGGCTGCACGGATTCTGTCCATGCCGGTAGTTTTTACCGACGAGGCGTGGCAACAGGCAGTCCAAACCATCCCTGTCGATAACATGACGGCCGACCTCGGCGATCGGCTCTCTTGCGCCTTGGCTGCAGCCTACAAAGCTGCATTGGTTGACCCTCACAAAACAGTCGTCTCTTTCGGCGTTCATCGAATGCCGCCGGATGGAGACATCAACAAACCGCTATGGGTGGATTTGCAGGTCAGTCACCACGATGATCCGTTGCATACCAACCGTTTGCTCATTTCGCTGAAGCAGCCCCTGAGGCTCGAGGCCTAGGCCCTGCTCGGCTCCTTTACACAAACAAGCCCTGGCTCTCGCCGGGGCTTTGTTTTTTCCAACCACTCTCTGGGGAGGCATTCCCCAGGGGATGCCTTGCCCCGCTATCCACAGAGGCTTACCTTATGAGCGCTCAACTTAGTCTCGTCGAATCCAGCGAAACGATCAGGGAAAACCAGGTGATCGAGGAGGCGATGCAAATCCTGGATCGCCGCCTATTCAGTCGAGGCCCAGAACTAACCAGCCCCGACGATGTGGCGAACTACCTCAAGCTGAAACTAGCCCGCCTCGAGCACGAAGTGTTCAGTGTGTTATTCCTTGATGCCAAACACCGGGTGCTGGACTTCGAGACGCTGTTTTACGGCAGCATTGACGGCGCGTCGGTGTATCCGCGACAGGTGATCAATCGAGCTCTGGCTCATAACGCATCTGCGGTCGTACTTGCGCACAACCACCCTTCGGGTTGCTCTGAGCCGAGCCAAGCAGATCGAACCCTTACTCTGACCCTGAAAAAATCCTTGGCTCTGGTCGAAGTGCGCTTGCTGGATCACATTATCGTCGGAGCAGGAAAACCTACCTCCCTGGCTGAATACGGCTGGTTCTAAACGCTATCCATACCAGAGCCCATGAGGCATAGCCCTCACAGGGCATGCCTTCAAACTTACTATTGGAGGACATATGATCCGTATTGATGGTCAGCTGATCATTAAATCTATTCTCGGCCGGTATGGCGCGTTCAACGTCGCTCACCTGATCACCAGTATTGGCGAGTACGCTGTCAAAGAGACCATGCTCGAGCAGTATGCCGAGGGGAAATACGAAGGTAGCTTCGTGATTTACCATATCGGCCCAGACTTCTATCCAGCCAGAGGCAGAGCGGTCTTCCAGGTGCGAGCCAGGATCGACAGCATGACCCTCAACGAGATGGACACTCTGTCGCAGGCCGATACTGAACGGCTCGAACAGAGAGAACCAGACCTTCTGGACGAAGAACGAGGCAGTCCACCGGTTACTCCGGCGACTGCTCCCGCCACACTTCCAGCAGCTGCTCCAGCTCCAACTTCGGCGCTCACTGGGCCCACGGTCGACGGCACGGAGCCTTTTGGCATGTCGGCCGCCGAACTGAACCAAACGCCTCAACCAGTCCATCAACAATCGATCCAGGCAGACGCTGACTTGTTCGGCACCATCTGGCCCCTAGGCGAGGCGGTGAAACTAGACACTACTGTTGACCGTCAGCGTCTACGCGAGCAATCCAAACGCCTGGATCAGCTCGGTTATACAATGGACTTCAAAGCCCAGCTCTGGCGCCTCGCCAGCTGATACCTGCCAGGCCACCTACCACAACATTCATCCCAGAGGGGCCTCCCCTCGGGGGCGCTCCTCGACTATCAGGAGCGACACATGAATCCACTCTTCAAACATCTGAGCGCCGATACCCTCAGCGCCCTCGAGAATCAGTTGACCATCATCGACGACACCTCAGACGAGGAACTGTTCGACTTCCTCCTCGAGGAGCTCGACTTATCGGCCGAGCAAGCTGAAGCCGCAATCGCGCTGCGCCCCCAGTACATGGGGCGGCTCTTCCTCAACGGCAACAGCCCGCTGTACCAGGACACCCCTGTGTACGTCGATCCAGCTGCCGGTTTCATCTTCCACGGCCAGCTTACCGAGTACCAGATCCTGACGATCTACCGCATGCTGCTGGCCAGCCGCCACGGGACGCGCTTGAAGCTGAACGCTCACGAGTGCGCAGGCCTAAACAATGATGGTCAGCTCTACTGGACCCCCTACAACTCGCTGCAACCCGGCACTGTGTACGAGGTATACGGCTTCGAACACCGACAGTTCGAGGACGGACACTGGCAAGGGGAGACCCTTGCGCAAACCACGGCCGCTATTCAGCACCCTGAGTTCATCGACTGACACCACAACACCCCGAGGGGCTTCTCGCCCCTCAAGGCGGGCGCCCCTCCTCTTGCATTGGAGGTTTCTATGCCCAGCCCAACACAACTCTTCAGGATGGAGGAGTTCCCAGATCTGGCCGTCGACGCGTGCGTCTGCGATGAACAGCGCAACCTGGTCTTTCTATCAGCCTGGGGACGCGATACCGCGTTGCAGGAGTTCCTGGCCAGGCTGACCCTCGGCAGTGCCGAGAACGGCCTGGAGCAGTTCCACGTTGTCGCCGGTGGCCACAGCCTACCGGTGTTCCCGAATACTGATCTCCTGGAGAAGCGCACCACGCGCCAATTCAGGGGGACACTCTTCGGAAGCCTGTTGCACTGCTGGTTATTCGACCGGCGCTGCGCACAGCCGGACAAGGCCAATCACTTCGCCTATGCACTCCTGCAGCGCGAACGCACAGACCCTACCCAGCGGCTTTGGCCACTGGTGATGGAGACCTGCCCCCTCCCCCTCCTGCAGCACTGGCGTGAGCCGGTGATGGAGATCCTCACCCACCACGAAATGCTCGCCCCGCTTTCTGGGGCAGTTGGCGACGTCAGGGTTTGGCGCATCGCCCTGCAGCTCGACGTGCTCGAACCAACCCTCGGCGACCTCATTCGCCGCGGCCTTTTGACCACCGAGGCTCAGGCGATCGCCTGAGCTGCCTTTCTACCTCACACAAGGAGGCCTCATGGCCCTGATGTTCCCCCGCCTTGCGCGCAACTTCGCCCGCAACGGGTACTACCCCACCGACGAGATCACCCTGGAGCGCATTCTGCAGGCGATCACCCCCGCTACCACCGGCCGCATGAGGATCTGCGATCCGTGCGCCGGCGAAGGAGTGGCGCTGGCCGAAGCCGCGCACGCTCTGGGACGTGACCTGGTCGAGACCTGCGCGGTCGAGTACGACCGTGAGCGGGCAGCACATGCCCGCACACTGCTCGACCGGGTGCTGCACAGCGACCTGTTCGACACCATGATCAGTCGGCAGTCCTTCGGGCTGCTCTGGCTCAACCCGCCCTATGGGGATCTGGTGGGCGACCACTCGGGCGCCTCCCAGTACCAGGGCAATGGTCGTCGGCGGTTGGAGAAAGCCTTCTACCAGCGCTGCCTACCGCTCCTGCAGTACGGAGGCACCCTGATTTTCATCGTGCCGCACTACGTCCTGGACGACGAGCTCTGCGGCTGGCTGTGCAACCACTTCACCCAGCTGCGGATCTACGCTGCAGCAGACCCGACCTTCAAGCAGGTCGTGATCTTCGGCATCCGGGTACGGCGCCAGGATCTGGCCAGGCCCAGGGACGTTGCCCTTGTGCGTGATCGCCTGCAGGCGATCGGCGCCGGCCAGGAGTTGGCAGAGGTGCTACCAGAATGCTGGCCGTGGGAGCCGTATGCGGTGCTCTCGGCCAGCAGCGATATGGAGCACTTCTACCAGCTCACGCTTGAGCCGGAACAGTTCGCTGGCGAGATCCAGCGACTGGGGGGGCTCTGGCCCGACTTCACCCTGCACTTCGGACAGCCGGGTATTCAGCCGCGGCCGCCAGTACGGGAGCTGTCGCGCTGGCACCTGGCTCTGGCACTCGCCGCCGGCGCAATATCCGGCGTCGTAACTTCGCGCTCCGGTCGCATCCTGGTCTTGAAGGGTGACACCTACAAGGACAAGGTTCGCAAGACCGAATTCACCGAGGATCAAGATGGCAATGTCAGTGAGGTGCGAATCCTTACCGATCGATTCATCCCGATCATCCGCGCCTGGGAAATGACCCCAGGCTCCCCCAACCACGGCAGGGTGCTGACCATCAGCTCTTCGCCGTCTACCAACGACGAGTCCCCAGCTCCGTTGCCGGCAGCCGCATCTACCCAGGAGAGGGAGACTGGGGGAACCTGTCCGACGCCGACTGGAACGCGAACCAACGAGCGCTGAGCCACACTGACCGGTTGTTCTCCAGCTACGACGTCGACGCTGGCGACGAATCCAGGATCTGGATCATTACCGAGGCTGACCGGAGCGTCACAACACTTTTGCTGCCCAGCGACTACTGACCCAACCACCTTCCTTCCACACCACCCTGCAGGGTATGCCGATCCCCTCTGGGATTCGTGCGTGCCCTGCTTTTCTACGGAGAAGCATCATGAACGCACTGACCCAGGCCTCGATGGCCACCTCTGACCCAGTGACCATCAACCTTACTGACTTCATCGACGAGTTCGGCGATGAGCTGCTGAGTTCCCTCAACCGCTCCAACCCACCTGTCTACACTGGTGCAGCCAATGGCGCCCGCCAGCAGGTGATGGACAACCTCAAGCGTAAACCCTTCCCTGCTCAGGCCGACGTCGTGCAAGCAATTTCAGCATTGCTCCTGGATCGCAACGAGCAGGCCGGCATCATCAATGCCGAAATGGGTACCGGAAAAACCATGATGGCCATCGCTGTCGCAGCGGTCATGCACGCTGCCGGCTACCGCCGTAGCCTGGTTATCTCACCGCCCCATTTGGTCTACAAATGGCGGCGCGAGATCCTCGAAACCATTCCAGACGCTCGCGTCTGGGTACTGAACGGCCCCGACACCCTGGTCAAACTTCTGAAGTTGCGCGACCAACTCGGTCTGCTCTATGACGGTCGCCAGGAGTTCTTCATCCTCGGCCGCGTCAGGATGCGGATGGGATTCCACTGGAGGCTAGTCTGCTGGAAGAAACGTGCCGCCGGCGGACAACTGTTGGCTGCCTGCCCGGATTGCGGCCAAGTCCTCGAGGATCTGGAAGGCAACCTGGTCACGGTGGATGAGTTCTACCGTGGCGATCGCCGCCAGAACTGCACGCACTGCCACAGCCCACTCTGGACGTTGATGAGGCCTGGCAAAGCAGATGGTGGAGACCGCCGCGCAACGATCCTCAAGTCGATGTGTCGCATCCCCACCATCGGGCCAGTTCGGGCCGAACGGCTGCTGAAGGACTTCGGCGAGGACTTCATAGCCTCGATGCTTGTGGACAACGTCTCGGAGTTCGTGAACCTCATGGACGCCAAGGGCAACTTCGTCTTCAGCGACCGCCAGGCCAAGCGCATGGAACGCGCCATGGCCAACATCGAGTTCGGCTTTGGGCAAGGTGGGTATCAGCCTACGGAGTTCATCAAGCGCTACCTGCCTGATGGCTTCTTCGACCTACTGATCGTGGACGAAGGGCACGAGTACAAGAACAGTGGTTCCGCCCAGGGCCAAGCCATGGGTGTGCTGGCGGCGAAGGCACGGAAAACCGTGCTGCTGACCGGGACACTTATGGGCGGCTACGCCGATGACCTGTTCTACCTCCTGTTCCGCATCCTCACCCAGCGCATGATCGAGGACGGGTATCGGCCGAATGCACGAGGCAGCATGGCGCCCGCCGCCATGTCGTTCATGCGCGATCACGGCGTCCTGAAGGACATCTACACCGAGCGTGACGGCAACTCGCACAAGACAGCCAAGGGTAAGAAACTCTCGGTACGAACAGTGAAAGCCCCGGGTTTCGGCCCGAAAGGTATCCACCGATTCGTGCTGCCGTTCACCGTGTTCCTGAAGCTTAAGGACATCGGTGGCAACGTATTGCCCAATTACACCGAGGAGTTCGTCGACGTCCCCATGGCGCCGGAGCAGCTCTCAGCCTACCAGCGCCTGGCGAGCAAGCTGACGGCAGAGCTTCGCCAGGCATTGGCACAGCGAGATACCACACTTCTGGGCGTGGTACTCAACGTGCTGCTGGCCTGGCCTGACTGCTGCTTTCGGCCCGAAACGGTGAAACACCCACGCACCCGAGAGTTGCTGGCCTTCGTGCCATCAATCTTCGGGGATGGGGAGCTGATGCCCAAGGAGCAGGCACTGGTCGACCTCTGTCTGCAGGAGAAGGCAAACGGACGCAAGGTGCTGGCCTACACCGTCTACAGCGGGACACGTGATACCACCGCAAGGTTGAAGCGAGTCCTCGAGCAGGCCGGGTTGAAAGTGGCTGTACTTAGAGCATCGGTGGACACGGCCAGGCGCGAGGATTGGATCCTCGACCAGGTCGACCGAGGTATCGACGTACTGATCACCAACCCGGAGTTGGTGAAGACTGGGCTGGATCTCCTAGACTTCCCAACTATCGCGTTCCTGCAGACGGGGTACAACGTGTACACCCTGCAGCAGGCGGCGCGGCGGTCATGGCGGATCGGCCAGAAGCACCCGGTACGGGTAGTGTTCCTGGGCTATGCCGGCAGCTCGCAGATTACTTGTCTGCAACTGATGGCCAAGAAGATCGCCGTGGCTCAGAGCACGTCGGGCGACGTGCCCGAGTCCGGCCTCGACTCGTTAAACCAGGACGGAGACTCGGTCGAAATGGCCCTGGCCAGACAACTCATCGCAGCATGATTTCAAGCCACCTTCGGGTGGCTTTTCTTTGTATGCCGCTGGCCACATGCACCTGCACTTGGTTGACGCTCTGGTATTGCCGGCTATCCTCGGCTTATCCATAGCAACAAACCACGGACGGTTAACCATGGGATACCTCGTGCTCACACGCAAAATCGGTGAAAGCCTCAACCTAAGCCTTCGACCAGGCGCAGATTCAGCCGAGTTACTCGATCAACTTAGGACAGACGGAATCAACATCGACGTGCTTGAGCTTCGCGGCCGACAAGTGCAACTAGCAGTCGATGCGCCGGACGCGCTACTGGTGCTTCGCGATGAGCTGCTCGACGGTACTTAAATTAGAGGGTCGCGGATCTCCTTGATCAGCTCAGCCCCCCGATTTTTCACACTGCCGACTGCTCTTCCGACCGGGTACCAAGCGAAGGCATCAACCGACGTGTCGTGGTGCCGAGCAAGATCTTCGGCTTGCTCGGGCAGCAACCCAGTGTCTAACCACTCACTCGCAACATCTGGACGAAGGACAACTGGTCGCCGATCGTGAATGTCGACCATGCCTTGGTCGCTAGCGGCGGTCACTATCGCGAACCCGCCGCTCTCGTGTTCATCCGAGGGTAGATCGGCAATGCCGGCGAAGAACATCGGTTCGTTACTGCGGAGCTTGATCAGGTATGGCTGCTTCACTGCCGGATTATCTGGATCTTTCTTCCACTCATACCAGCCGTCCGATGGAACCAACACACGGCCCCTCTTCCATATACCGGCCCAGAATTTGCTCGTGCCCACCGTCTCGATCCGGGCGTTGATAGCAGGCGGCCGCGAGCCATCGGCCCAATGTGGGGTGTATCCCCAGCGGACAGGCGTTGGATGGACGCCCCGGTCATCCTGGTGCAGAAGCAGGGCTTTGGACTGAGGGGGAACGTTGAAGCGCCCTAAGGGCTCATTCCAGTTGCCCTCGAGCAGCCCCACCTGCAGGGCTTTGGCGTACTGTTCTACTGACTTGTACTGTGTGAATCGCCCGCACATAGAACTCTCCGGTCGTCGCGTGGATATCCTAATGCTTTGACCGCGATATTCCGGATTTGGTATCTGTATATGCATACAGTTATTAGCAGGTTCTTCCGCCATGGGCAACGCCGTCATTCTTGGCCAGTTGGGCAGCTCCGATATCGAGCTGCCCTTTTTTCTTTCCGCGTGCCGGCTGGGTTCCCGAGCCCTGCGCAAGACCACATTGAGAAAAAGATCTCGCTGGACGAGCTTCTGAATGTATTCGCGCCCCAGTCATACTACGTGCGAATCGTGGGTGACAGCATGATCGGCGTCGGCCTTTTCGACGATGACGTGGTCATAGTCGATCGCTCTCTCGATGCAGTTTCCGGTGACGTGATCATCGGTGCGATCGACAATGACCCGCTCGTAAAGACCTACACCCGGGAAGGCAACCAAGTGGTTCTTCGGTCAGAGAACCCCGGGTATGCCCCTCGATACGTACTTGAGGGTGAGCAGTTCGAGGTGTGGGGTGTAGTAAAGGGCGGTCTGCGCATGTTCCGCCGTCATGCTTGAGCCTATCGTCGCGTTGATCGACTGCAATTCGTTCTATTGCAGCTGTGAGCGCGTCTTTCGTCCCGACCTTCGGAGGATTCCGCTGGTGGTGCTCAGTAACAACGACGGCTGCGTGATCGCCAGGTCTGCAGATGCAAAACCCTACGTGCAGATGGGCGCCCCCTACTTTCAGATCAAAAACGACCTCAGGCGTCATGGCATTCAGGCCTTCAGCAGCAACTACGCACTCTACGGCGATATGTCGGAACGGGTTATGGCGGTTATTGAGGGTATGGTTCCTGCGGTTGAGGTGTACAGCATCGACGAGGCTTTTGCCGACCTGACCGGGATGCCGGGAGACATCGAGCAGCTCGGCCGGGATATTCGCTCGCGCGTGCTCAAGTGGACGGGTATCCCAACCGGTATCGGCATCGCCAACACGAAAACGCTGGCGAAGCTGGCCAATCACTCTGCCAAGAAGTGGCAGAAGCAAACCGGCGGTGTAGTCGATCTGCGTGAGCCTGATCGGCGCGATAAGGTGCTGAAGGTTCTGCCGGTGAGTGACGTGTGGGGTGTCGGCCGGCGAATGACCGCACACCTCAACTCGCAAGGCATCAGAACTGCATGGGATCTCGCGCAAGCCGACGCATGGACACTGCGCAAACAGTTCAGCGTCGTTATCGAGAAGACTGCTCGCGAGCTGCGAGGCACGCCGTGCTTGGCGCTTGAGGAGGCGGCTTCTCCAAAGAAGGAAATTTGCTCGAGCAGGATGTTCGGCACGCGACTTCGTGATATCGAGTCCATTCGCCAGGCCGTAGCCACTTACACCGCTACAGCGTGCGAGAAGCTCCGGGCACAGCAGTCAGTGTGCCGGCAGATCCGCGTCGGCGTGCGCACCGGTATGCATAACCCGGATGAAGCCAAGTACGCGAAAGGCGTGGCGCTGCAATTGCCGTGGGCGACGGATGATACCCGGATGATCACGCACTACGCGATGCTCGCGCTGGAGCAGGCCTATAGAGCAGGTTTCTCGTACAGCAAGGCTGAAGTCATGCTGCTCGATCTGTGCCAACGCACGGAGATCACCGGCGACCTGTTCGCCCCCCAGCAGTCAGCTGAGTCGACAAAAGTTATGGCCGTGCTGGACGAGATCAATGCGAAATGGGGCCGAGGAACGCTTCGACCAGGTCGTGTCGAGCTGTCCCCCGAATGGGGGATGCGTCGCGAAATGATGAGTCAGAGTTACACAACCAGGCTGGATCAACTTTGGTCAGTTGGCTGCCGATAAGCTCTGAGTGTCAACGCCTTGGCCTGCGCCGAGGTTCAGACGCGGTGTGGCGTTGACGGCAATGGGGTTTTCCTTTGTCGATTCAAGACTGGGCGGAAGCCGCCTCAGCAGCCTGCTCGCATGGCAGATTGGAGCCTTTGCCGATCTTCGCCAGAAGCACATCACGTTGAGCGGCCAGAAGGCAGTCAGTGCATTACAGATCGGTATTCACATCCAGGAATTCGGGAAGGCCTACCATCTTGAGCTTCACCCGACTGGGCCGCGATGAATATCGGCAGTGGGTGCGATTGCCACTGCGCCAGTAGTGAACCTTGGCCATGGGTGTTTTCCGTTGTGTCTGAGACTGTCAGTAACCGACCGCTCGAAGCGGTGGCGGTCAGTCCTTAAAAGCTGCGGCTCGACACAAATTTGTTGAAGAGTATTCCTTGCCGTTGATGATCATGCTCAGGCACGACACTTGTGCGATAGGGCTGAAGCGCGTTGTCTTCAACGAATTTGACAATATCTGATGGGAGAACTAGTAAGCCCAGATCATTCGCCGCGTATAGCAGGGCTGCGTTGTTGAAAAAGTACTTAGGCTGTTCGCTGAGAATTTTCATTAGCTGCTCGACTGTCTTCTGGATCGGCTTGACAGCGTTGTACCTTCCGCCGCTGAACTGAACATCGACCGCGAGCGATTGTGAATTTGACTTGATGAAGAAGTTGTTGACCTCTGCGACTGAGGTTCTGATCCCCTTCTCCGGGAGTGGATGCGAAGCAGATGTAGCGCCGTGTGCCTGTACTTCCATTCCTCCATTGGTGGTATAGGACACTGCATAACAAGAGGATGAAACGGTCAGTTTGGTGAAGTTTTTTGCTGCAACACCAGTAATCCTTTTAAGACGGGTAATACGCTCTGAATGCTGGTCCTGGCTGCCGGCTGGGACAACTACTGACAGCTTTTTGCAGCGGCCCATGGTCATGAACAGTGCAGCGATTGCGGGGAGCTGAAGCTGGGCAGAATCATGAACGACCACGAATCCTTTATCGCATTCAACGGCTGCGATCATGCAGGTCTGGATCGAGTCAGTGAATACGCCAACTACGCTGGGGGTACCATTACCAACTACCGCTGCTGCATCCTGACCAATCTCAACGAATCCTTGAAGTACGTACATTTTGCGAGTTCTCACAATAAGCCGCGGGCTGATACTGCCAAAGCCCGGGACTTGGCGGGCTGGCGATCTACAGCGCTTTCCTCAGACCTCAGTAGGCCAGCTACAGTCTTTATCCTCAATCAGCATGAAACCAAACCCACTGACCAGTTGACGGACAATTCGCCCGGCAATCACCTTCCCGTCGGGTAACTGAAGGCGGGCCGAGGTCGGCCCTTTGGCGAGATCCAACCGAAGGTCTGAATCAATGCTGACCTCAACCTCTTGACCCAACCCTGGATGGTTGACCTTTAGCTCGACTCCAGGCCGGTCGGCAATGCGGGTCAGGCCTGGCACTTCACCGTAGCGCAGCATCAGATCAACGGGCCCTTGATACGAAAACAAATTCATACAGTCAGTCCTTCGATGGATTGGACGCCAGTGCGACATCCTTCTACTGCCGCTGCCCAGCTCGATGGCTGGGCTTGGGTGTATCTTGTCGTTTTCCTATCTATGACCAGTCCGGGTGGTGGTTATGGCCGATCAAAGCTTTTCCGGGGACGCTTCCCTAAGCATCTAGCTCGCCAGAGCCAGGGCTGATGAGTACCAGAATGCCAAGCCAGTTGAACAAGGCGCAACCTGGAACTGAGAGATCCCAGCGGGGCAAGAGGTAGAATCGCTTGGATGCTCGTATTTCGAAGGTTTTTCTACGAATCTGGCGGCGCATTATTCTGTCCTGCGGGGTTGATATCTTTCATATGGCCGCCATGTATCGTGTGTCACCAATGTCGGTGATTCTATTGGAGCAAGATCATGAAAGGTGTTGTCTACGATCCGCCTGCCGCTGGCCTTCCGTATCTCGCCGTTGTTTTGCACGACGGAGAGGTGGTGGTATCCAGAGCCGTTTCCTCGGTTGCTGCTGGAGAGGCTTTGATCGCTAAGGTGTTTCAAGATTTCGCTGCGGCTAAAGCTCGCGGCGAGATCTAACGTATCGTCGGGGGACTGATACTGGTCGTCATACACCTATCAACCCCGACCTCCTAAGTCTTTGAAATTCCTGTCCACCTTGGTGGACGGGCGATTTCCTATACGTTGGTAACGGCCAGCGGGTCAGTGCCCACGGGGCGCGTCAGAATCCAAACTTGGAGCCGCCCATCTGGACGATCCGCCCCGGCCAGGTCGATGCCGAAGGGCACCACGATAGCCCACAAGCCAGGCCCAAATGGAACACACGACCGCTCACCTATTGCGCCTTTAGGCCTCTGCTCCAGAGCCTCGCGCAGGCACTGCAAAACCCACTCGCGGCCCCACTGTTTCGGCATGCCTTTCGTCCTCGAAAAGGGCAGGCCCTGAAGGTGAGATAAGGCTACTTGAAGGTCGGGCTCGGAAATAACGATCTCTTGGGATGGCCTTTTCAGAATCGACACCATTCAGTTTTCCTTCCTAACTGGGTTCGTACAACTCGGCCGCGATGCCGCGTGCGACAACGGCCGTTCCGATCCGTAGATGCTCGTGGTTGGCCAGCGCCGCGATGACGCTCTGCTCGCTGGTATTCGCGGCCTGGGCTGCAAGTGTCAGGGTCCACGTGCCCATGATTTCCCGCAGCAACTCCATCACTGCATCGCGGCGATCCGGGTGGTAGTGGCCCTGGGCGTTTTCCTGTCACTTGCGAAGCTTGAAGCCGGACGCATCCGCCGCTTCAAGTTCCGCCGTTGAGATACCAATTGCGATGTTCCAGAGCGCCGCGACACGGCGGGCAATTTCGGCCTTGGTCGCATCATCCTGGCTGTGGTTATAGGTCGAGGTGCAGAGACCGATTTTGCCGTCAGCGACCCGCACTGCTGCACCCTTGTAGCCGGCGCTGGCTGCCGCTCGCTGAACGATCAGCTTGTCGGCGGATTGGTTCGGGTCGATGGTGGCCATCGTCGTTTTCCGTGGATTCAGTGATGGTTGCCCTGGGCTGCTTTCGAGGCATCCCGTTCGATAGCGGCCTGAGTATTGAGGATTGGGTACGAGCCGCCCGAACCAGGATCGCTCAGGACTGCTTTGCTGCACCTGGTGCATTCGTGAATGCAGTAACCCAGCTTGCCGTCAGGGTGGCCATGGGCGATTTCGAAGTCGTGTCGCCCTAGCAGGCATAGAATATTCACAGCGTGTTCCCTGATCACTTCAACTTTTGGTAAACGAGGTAAGCACCTGCGGCCATACCAACGATCAGCCCCGCGAAAAATACGACCGCATAAGGCAGCAGAGCTGCGAGGTTGGGTGCGTGGTTCTCAAACTCAAGCATCGGGTGTTTTCCTTAGCGGTTGGTGAGGTTCGGCCGAGCGCCTTGGATGCGTCGGTAGATTTCCTCACGGTGCACCTCGATGTTCTTCGGCGCGTTTACACCTATGCGGATTTGATTGCCCTGGACACCGAGCACGGTGACGGTGATTTCATCGCCTATGTTCAGGGTTTCGCCAACGCGGCGGGTGAGTAACAGCATGGTAATTTCCTCGCTACTTCATGCGGCGCATGTTTGGCTCAGGCTTGAGCCAGCGAACCTCAGCGCGCAATTCGTTAATGGTTTCGTTCAGCTTCAGAATCAGCGCTTCAGCAGTAGGCGTTTCGCTTCGAGCAACAATGCCTGCCATCATCGACAGCTCAGCGGTGTCGAGGCCGCGCAGATGCTTCAGCTTGTCCAGCAGGGCAAAATCGCTCATGACCCGATTCCTTGATCAGTTCGCGGGCAATTCGCCCAGGGCAACACCAATACGGCGGTGCAGGTCTTCCAGTTCAGCGCGGCCGAGGATCATGCGCAGCTCTGAGCGCGGGTCATCCTCTGCGCGAATCGAAATGCTCGCCTGCCGGGCGTGAGGGTTGACCTCCACGCCTTTCAACTTGGCGGCGATTACCTCGGCCTTGCGGATAGCGAACTTACGAAAAATATCCATCGGCGTTTTCCTTCATTCAGCAGGATCAACCGGGATTCCTTCCCGTTCACACTCGCCTTCGTCGGGTAGAAAGTCGAAACCGATGTCGGAACCATACAGCTCAATACGGTTGACTCCATCGCTAGCCCTGAAACGGCGGGCGCGAACCTGGCGCCCGCCCTCGGTGCAGATGCCCTTACCTGGAACATCAATCAGCACCAGTGATCCCTGGTTCAACGAGCCGTCCTGTTCCCGGAAGTGTCCTTTGATCGAGCGAACCTCAATATTCATAGTGCCCCCATTCTCTACTAACTTGGCCCCAGGCATTGGGGGGGATGGCCGGCGCTTATCCCCAGCTACTGGCTACCCTCAGGCTACCAAGCGAATCGCGCTACCCGAGGGCCACGCTTTCATCCTCTCCAATGCCTACGGCATTGCCATTGCAACCCCAAAGTCATGGTCGTTTCTTGATGAGTGCCCGGACGCTCTCAACTTCGTTGAGCCAAGCGGCAGTGCGAGGGCATCGCCACTTAACCAGCCTGATCATCCGAGCATAGTCGGCTGTAAGGTTTCTCTGAAAAATTGGTTCGTGATGGGCAATGCGGTTGCGGATGCCCCTTACCTTGTCAAGTTCGTCATAGATCATCTGCCGGCACTGCTGAGCTGTGAGCCCTGGCGGCAAGCCTCGAAACGAAGCGTGCAAGTGAGGAATCCACAAACGGCTATCGAAACGCTGGGTGAACAGACGAACCCAGAAAGCGAACTTCATCTCAGGGATGACCTTGTTCGTGTTTCCAGCGGGAGCTTTTGCCCTTCCAGAAGCAAGCTCCTTCCGTAGGCTAAAGCCAAACTTCGGGTCTGGCAGGCTTCTCTCTAAGCCAACCGCCCACGGCCACTGCGGGCCGTATACGGCCCCCAGCACCTCTGACGCAGCGTTGCGCACAGCAACCTCGCAGATTTGCTGTGGCAGCATGAACGCTCCTGAAACCTCGGCGTTCCAGGCATACAGCTCTAGTACCCGCCTTGAGTTCTGCATGCCCTGCGCCGCCGCGTAGGTGCTGAGCCGCTGCAGTGAAATGACGCCTTCAATGGCCCGAATGTCAGCAGCAGATGCCAGCAAGGTCGATCTCCTTGACGTGATCAAATTTGAGCAATAGGATTACCCCACTAGCTCCGGGACTTGTTGGCGAAAGCCTCCCCCTGGGGACATGCGAAAAGAAAGGCTCACCGCAAGGTGGGCCTTTTTCGTTTCTGCTCACAGGATTCTCCGCACTATGTCGCCCAGGCGGGCAGGATCGCCCGCGCAGAGCCGCTTAACCGCTTCCAGGCTCTCGATGCCTAGTATCTCGCTGATATGCCGCAGATCGATCCCACGGCGCTTGAGCTTCACCGCCAGCGTGCGCCGGCCTGACTGGGCGCTCGCGCCCTCTATGCCCGCCTGCTCGAAAAGCCGGGTGAACAACCGGCTGAGCTGTGTCGCGCTGTAATAGGTCTTGCCGTCCCGCTGTTTGGCGCTGAGCTTGAGCCCTTCGCCAGTGCGGCCAGACACGAACAGCGGCGAGGCCGGGTCAAGGCCGCGATATGCTGCCTTCCGACTCGATACCCCATGCCCGCGCTCCAGGCGCTCGGCCAAGTGGGAGTCAATGGCATTGGTCAGCTTCTTGTTCGTCCAGCACAGCGGTCGGGGCTTGTGGTTGTAGGCTATCTCGGCCCTCACCTGGGAATCGCGCAGAATGCCCCCGGCTTCGTCCAGATAGTCGCTCACGCTTAGCAGGCACAGCTCGGTAACGGTCATTCCCGTACCGAAGCAGGCGAGCAGCAGAGCGGCGTCCCTGATGCCATTCTCGGCGCTGCTGACTTTGGCTACCTTTACCGCTTGCTCCAGCTGGTCATCCTCGACAACGATGGCCTTAGGCATCTATCACCCTAAGCAGTCTATTGCTATCAATCCTGACATAGTAGGACAAAGAAAAGGCCGGGGGAATACCCGGCCTCTGCCTGCTGTTGGCGTTCACGGAAAATGGGATTCCACCTACTCCGTCCGCAGCGCAGGGCTGCTGCACGCGGAATTCATCTTCCGGCAAAAGATGAATTCCCATTGCCCCAGCCCCTGGCGATGCGAGGAAATGGCCCAGAAACGGCTGGTAAGGGCATAAGGGAAGGGGGATCAATGGGAAAGGCCCTACCCGTAAAGGGCTCTGGATCGGTCGATTGGAAAAGCAAAAGGCTGCCGGAGCCCGCCCATGAATGCCATGTCCAAACTGTTGACCTTTTTTTCGCCCAAGGCAGCAGTGGCAGAGCCAAGGGCTGTCATTCCTGATAGCTACACCCGCCCTGAGTCAGCCGATACTCTACTGGGCACCCCTCTGCGGCAGCGCTTGCTGGAAATCATATGGCAGCGCACATCTATGTCGAAGGCTCATTTCGAGCAGCTCTACATGGATCCGATCCGCCGCTACACGGCGTTGGTGCAGCTGCTTCCCGCTTCGGAGATGCACCACCATGCGTACCCTGGTGGCATGCTCGATCACGGTCTTGAGATCATCGCCTACGCGCTGAAGCTGAGGCAGAGCCATCTACTTCCACCTGGTGCTGCTCCAGAAGATCAAGCTGCCCAAGCTGAAGCATGGACGGCCGGAGTGGCATACGCCGCACTGCTCCATGACATCGGCAAGATAGCGGTCGATCAGCGCGTGGAGCTTGCCAGCGGCAAGATCTGGCGCCCGTGGCACGGCCCGATCACCGAGCAGTACCGCATGATGTTCGTGCGCGGCCGGGACTACCACCAACACCCTGCGGCAGGAAGCCTATTAGTCAGCCAGATACTCTCATCAGAGGTACTGGACTGGATCGCTGGCGTCCCTATGCTCTTCGGCCAGCTAGCGTTCGTGCTGAGCGGCCACTATGAGCAGGCCGGCGCCCTCGGCGAAATCGTTATCAAAGCCGACAAGGCGTCCGTGGCCAAGGCGCTGGGCGGCAACCCAGCAAAAGCCATGGCCGTGATGACTGCACCACAGGACTCCCTGCAAGGCAGACTCATTCGTGGCCTGCGGCAGATGATTCGCGAATCCGCGGGGGATACGCCATTTAGGCTGAACCAGCCAGGTGCCAGTGGCTGGCTCACCGATGACGCCCTATGGCTAGTGAGCAAGCCGGTCTCGGATCGGCTGCGCGCCCTATTGATGAGCCAGGGCATGGAAGGCGTCCCAACGCGCAACTCCAGGCTGTTCGATGAGATGCAGGGCCACGGCATCATCCAACCAACACCTGGTGATGATCCGAAAGCCATCTGGAACTGCACGATCCAGGATCCGAGCGGATGGAAGCAGACGCTGACAATGCTCAAAGTCTCGCCAGCCCTGATCTGGGCGGCGGGAGATGAAAGACCCACATCCTTCACTGGCACGGTCATCGTCGAGAGGGATCTGGGGGCAGAAAGCGGTACCGCCGGTACCACAAGTGTCCAACAGATGGGATCAGCGGCAACCCTGTCCACTTCTTCGCCCCTCTCCCCCCCTCCACATATGGACTTCGAGATCCCCTTAGACGATCTCCAAGAGGAGCTCTCCTCGATCTACATGACTGCACTGCCCAGCTTTGACAACGAGCCGGATGAGCTTGAACTCTTGATGCGGGGCACGACACGGCCTGAGTCAACAGTTGCAACAATCCGAGAGGACGATGCGCCAGATTCGGATACACTCAATAATGGCATTAAGGCATCATCCCAAGCTTGCGCCCAAACTACCCCAGCAGAAGCTGAGGTCGGACGTGAATCAAGCAGTGCTGCACCAATGTCTTCCAGGGAATTATGGGAGGGAGAGGAACTGGGGCAGCGATTCATCGTATGGCTCGGGGAAGGGTTGAAAAATCGACGAATTGTCATTAACGACGCAAAAGCAAAAGTCCATGCGGTTGCTGGTACGGCTTTTATCGTCACACCTGGCATCTTCCAGAGATTCGTAATGGAACATCCATCGCGGATCAAATCCAGTGCTAATAACAAAGAGTCCGATAACTGGAAGGAGGTACAAAAGCAATTCCAGAAACTGCGCCTACATAAGAAAACCAGCACAGGACTGAATATTTGGAAGTGTCGTGTCATTGGGCAAAATAAAGCTCGAAGCAGCCTTCAAGGCTATCTACTAATAGACCCCAATAAGCTGTTCGATTCGATACCACCTGACAACCCTTTCCTTAGCCTTGAGCAGGGAGAGTAGTCGCTCATGCTGACACTTGAACAACTACTAGAAGAATACTTTTTTGCTAGACATCTTAGAGCGCGATCACAGGAGAGCTATCGAGGCGCGTCCAGGCAACTACAAAAATATATGTTATCAGTGGATCTGAGTCACCCAGACCAACTGACGCCGAGGGACGTTCTGCGCTGGCGTAGCACTGCGCTCAAGCAGATGAAAGAAGTGAGCTGGAACAGCTACATGCGGCATTTACGAGCACTATGGAATTTTGGGCTGGATCAAGGGCTACTCACCGGATCGAAGAACCCATTCAAAGGTACTGCCGTATCAGAACCGAAGAAACCCAAGAAGACATTGAACCTGGAGCAAATCGCGCAAGCCAGGTGGATACTGGCTCAAATGGATGCTTGGGAGCATGGTCATAACGAGCGAAGCCGCATCACGCCGGCATGGTTCTGGCAGGTAGTGAACGAAACATTTTATTCAACGGGGCTACGCCTGAACCAAGTT
Source organism: Pseudomonas sp. PA15(2017) (assembly GCF_001945395.1). Lineage (GTDB taxonomy): Bacteria > Pseudomonadota > Gammaproteobacteria > Pseudomonadales > Pseudomonadaceae > Aquipseudomonas. The sequence goes on from NZ_MSXV01000052.1 coordinate 127,805, forward strand.
CTCAATATTAAGTTGGCAGATGTGAGGCTGAAGGATCGCTTGATTATCGCATCCATTGAAGGATCCAAGAATAAGCGGGAATACCCTATCCCTATCTCAAGCAAGTATCTTCCATGGATAACGATGCTGGTGGATCGCGCCCGCCTGCAGAAATTCAGTTCTAAAGACCAGCTCTTCAATGTGAATAGATTCAGCTCACACCATCGGCGCTTGGAAATGAACTGCTGGCAGGTGGAAGCCTGCTACGCCAAAATCTCTGAAATAGCCAACTCTAAAATATCGCCGCACAGATTCCGGCATACGATGGGGACAGATCTGATGAAGAAGCCTGAGAGAAACCTTCACCTCGTCAAGGAGTTACTTGGGCACACGAATATCAAGACGACGCTAGAGTATGTCTCCGTCGACGTAGAAATGCTTCGCGAATGCGTGGAGAGATAGGTTATCGTTATACATGCCTGTCCAACACTCAATCATGGGGAAAACCTAAAGCATGTCGAAAATCGCAGAGTACAAAGCGCTTGAAGCATCACTAGCAGAACAACTGAAGCAACTCGAAGCGCTGAAGAACGACAACGAGCTGAAGCGTGAGATCGAGTTCGAGACCAAGCTTCGTGCACTCATGGAGAAATACGGTGTCAACCTGCGCGGCATCATCTCGATCTTGGATCCGCAGCCCAGAGTCAATGTCACGGTGCCGACTAGCAGGCGATCTGAGCGCAAGATCAAAGTCTACAAACACCCCAAAACCGGCGAAGTTGTTGAGACCAAAGGCGGGAATCACAAGGTGCTCAAAAGCTGGAAATCTGAGTTCGGTGCAGAAGCGGTAGAGAGCTGGCTGCAATAGCAGACACCTCAAGCAGCGCCATGAGTACGCTACTTTCAGACTCTAGATCTGGAAGAGCGTACCGTCTGAGTTCAATGGCCGGAAATAGCCCTTGATGCAGCGCACGTCTCGAACGCATATCTGGATATGCGTTTGCTTCCGAAAGAAGGTGCCGGGAAACAATTCAGGGCCTTCCAGGAAGGGGGAGCGCACTGAAGCATAAGGTGGAAGGCCAACCTCACCTCGAGCATGGTGCAGCGTCTGGAACACGGCGCAATCGAGGTGCCGCTTCAGATTGTCCTGATCGCCGTTGAAACCAGGCACATTGACTGGCAGAACGTCGGACGACGTTGTCACTAGAACCTCGTATGCACCTTCGAGCTGCAGCAATGCACCTTCATCAGTGAGGTTCAGGCACAAGCCCAAGTCGATGACAGCACCGACAACGAAGGGGTCTTTTATTGATCCCTTGCCACGTTTGGAATGCTTTTGGAGATGTTCTGCGTAGCTGAGCGCCCGTTCTGGACTGTTTTCCCAGAAGTAGCTGCCTTCACCAAGCCAGTCGTAATCATTGATGCTCGGCGACACGTGCTCGCCGGCCAGAATTAACTCCCCTACTTTTCGATCACACCCGTGGAAGCCCAGGACGAATGAGGGGAGCTGTTGGTACATTTATCGATAGCTGGCCGTGAGATCGCCCTTGGCAGTGAACACGCCAGTCTTGGTGCGAAATTCTTTAGCTTCATCAGGATCGCCAGCTAGGATCTGTGCCAACTGACGAATACGCTGAGCCGCTTCGACGTGCGGGTTCTCAGCCTTCGGTGCCTTTTTTGCTTTGACAGTCATGGCGACCTCCAAGGGTCGTCGGAATATGTAGGTCATTTTATAGACAAACAGGGTTCTTGTCAGCTTGCCCAAGATCACGAGGCAAGTGTGGAAGGTGGTTCGACCAAGATTGCCCCAGCCACTCGGCATTTTGACGGTGGCAACTTGACATATCACTTCAGCTTTGCCACATTCCGCCCCGGAGGATTCGTGTGCCCCGTCCCTAGATCTGTGTGGGCGCGCTTTCTGTGAGTGGTGCAGAAGAGACGCAAGTGTTGACGGCTCGAGCCCCAGCAAATGCCGGTATAGCTCAGCTGGTAGAGCAACTGACTTGTAATCAGTAGGTCCCGGGTTCGACTCCTGGTGCCGGCACCATACAACATAAGGCCTCGCAGAAATGCGGGGCCTTGTCGTTTCTGAGTTCTGCATTTCCGCTCATCCTCACCCACATAGACACCCATCGCACCCGCCCCGCGAAACGACTACGCTACCCCTACAACCAAACGGAGCCACCATGGCAGATACCCCGCCCAGCGCCGGTTTGCGGCTGCCTGAAGACGCACCTCTGGTGCGCAAGATTGGCCATGAGCTCATCGAGTTTCTGCCGGTGGGTGTGTACCTGTGCAACGCGGCGGGGCACTTGACCACTTATAACCCCAAGGCGGCGGAGATCTGGGGGGAGGCGCCGGAGCTGTGCAAGGAGCCGGTCAAGTACACCGGCGCCTATCGCCTGCGCAGCGAGAATGGCGCGCACGTGCCGCTGGAACAGTCGCCGCTGGCGGCGGTGCTGCTCAGCAAGAAGCCGATCACCAACCTGCGCATGATCGTCGAGCGGCGCGACGGCAGTCAGGTGCCGATTCTCGCCAATATCGTGCCGCTGTTCGGTATGGATGGCGTGATGATCGGCTTTATGAACAGCCTGCAGGATCTCAGGCAGCACGCGGCCCAGGAGCAGGCGCAGCACAATCTGCAGAATGCCCTGGTGCAGGCGCAGAAGATGGAGCAGATCGGCAAGGTCGGCGGTGGCGTCGTTCATGAGTTCACCAACCAGCTGACCAGCCTGTCGATGAGCCTGTCGCTGATGGAAAGGGAGATCATGGACGCCGGCTCGGAGCAGTTGCAGGCGCGCTACGCGCTGTGCCGCGAGGCGACCGATCAGGTCACCCAGTTGGCCGAGAGCCTGCTGCTGTTCGCGCGCACTCGCCCGCGGTCGCTGGAGCGCATCGACCCCAACCAGTTGCTGCTGGGCATGAGCACGCTGATCAGCAACGAGGCCGGCCAGGCGATCGACTGCCAGCTCAACCTGGCCACCGACAGCAGCTTCCTCAGGGCCAACAAGCAGCATCTGGAGAGCGCCATCATCAACCTGGTGACCAATGCCCGGGACGCCATGGCCCAAGGTGGCCAGCTGACCCTGAGCACCTTCAATGCCCATCTGGATCGCAGCAACTTCCCCCACCACAACGCTAACTTCAAGCCCGGTCGTTACGTGGCGATCTGCATCACCGATACCGGCACGGGCATCGCGCCGGAAGCGCTGGAGCATATCTTCGCGCCCTTCTATACCACCCGGGCGGTGGACAAGAGCACAGGCCTGGGCCTGACCATGGTCAAGGGCTTCATCACCGATATGAACGGCCAGTTGAAGATCACCAGCCGGGTGGATGAAGGCACCAGCGTGAGCCTGTATTTTCCTTGTTATGGCACGGAGCATTCGCTGGCGATCACCGGCAGCGACGGGACCTCGAACGGGGAGTGACAGCTGGCCACTGGCCGGATTACTGTACGCACATACAGCAATCCGAGTAATCGCTCATGACTCAAGATGCCAGCTCCGTCACCTCCTACGAACAATTGGGCGCGCGGGTTTCCCGCGCCATCAACGCGCCCGCCGCGCAGCGCTCCCGCTCGGCAGTGCTGCTGCGCGCCGAGGGCGACAGCCCTGAAGACTGGTCGCGCATCCTCGATGAGATAGCCGAGAACGACAACGTGACCATCGCCTGGCGCGACGATGGCGTGCAGTTGTTCTGGACGGTGCCTGCCGAGGATTGAGCGCGGCCTGACGAGCGCCAATGGCTACTCGTCAGGTCAGGTGGCCACCTGGCTGGAGAACTGGCTGACCGCCGCGACCACGCCTTTGGCATCTTCCTGAATGTCCTGGATCACCGTATCGGAGTCGCTGGCCATTGTCAGTGCCTGCCCGGCCAACTCGCGGCTTTGTGTGATCACGTCGACCGCGCTGGAGGCCAGCGCCTGATTTTGCTGCACCACGGCGACGATTTCCTTGGTGGCTTTGGAAGTGCGCGAAGCGAGCTGGCGCACCTCATCGGCCACCACGGCAAAGCCGCGGCCCTGCTCACCGGCGCGGGCCGCTTCGATGGCGGCGTTGAGGGCCAGAAGATTGGTCTGATCAGCGATCCCGCTGATTGCCGTGACGATGGATTCGACCAGCCTGCCCTGCTCGTCCAACGCCTGAATACTCTGGGTGGCGCTTTGCATCGCACTGGCCAGGCGATGCAGCACCTCGACGGTATCGCGGATGACCTCACGGCCCTTGCTGGCGCTGGCATCGGTTTGCAGAGACGTGCTGTACGCCAGGTTGGCGGCGTTGGCGACGGCTTGCTCCAGATTCACCTGCTCGGTGATGACAGTGGCGAACTTGACCACTTTGTAGAGTTTGCCGTGCAGATCGATGATGGGGTTGTAGGTCGCCTCCAGCCAGACGTCGCGACCGGCGCTGTCGATGCGCTTGAAGCGGTCGACCACGAACTCGCCACGGCGCAGGCGCTCCCAGAACTGGCGGTAGCCTTCCGACGCGGCCTCCTCGCTGGTGCAGAACATGCGGTGGTGCTTGCCGACCACCTGCGCCAGGTTGTAGCCCATGCCGCGCAGGAACAGGTCGTTGGCGGTAATTACCGTACCATCGAGGTTGAACTCGATCACCGCCGTGGAACGCAGTAGCGCCTTGACCAGGCTTTCGTGCTCCAGGGAAGCCTCGATGGTGCGGGTCAGGTTGTTGGAATGGATCACCAGTCGCTGCTTGCCGGTCAGGTGATCGCTCATGGGCACCACCACCGAACGCAGCCATACATGACGGCCATCCTTGCCGAACAAACGCAGCGCACCACTGAAATGGCGGCGTTCCTTGATCGCGGACAAGGCGCGGGCCTGGTGCGGGTCGCGGGCCAGGTCCGACGGTAACAACTGGGACAACGGCTGCCCTTCGACATCACCAGCACGGTAGCCAAGCTCGCGTTGAAACAACTCGTTGACCCGTTCGATACGACCATCGGCATCCAGCTCGATGATGATCATTTCCTTGTCGAGATTCTCCCTTATCTCTTCCTGCATGGCTAAGCGAGCTTCTAGCTGCTTGTTGATCTGTTTGAGGTGAGAGTTGAACACGGCAAGGACTCCAGGGTAGATACCATTTGATCGGCTTGGCATGAGGAAACTTGAAGCGCGAGAAAAGCCCGCTAACAGTAGCCCGAGACAGCTTGCGCCGTCCTTGTAAGCAGACGACAAATCTCCCTGTGCCGCCCAGACACTTCCTGACCAGCTGGCCAAAAAAACCTGAACACCCCGCGCCGCTTCGCTGTCGGACTTTTCGAGAAGTTCCACAACGCCGCTCAATAGTTTGTTGCAATGCATTGCGGCAGCCGGAATTGCGTTCTGGGACCGCTCACGACGACATGGTGTCAGGCCGAAAACCATTATTTCAAGGCGGCCAAGCAATCGACACCGGTCGTGGATGTCCGTGCATCCGCATGCCGCCTTCGGGTGGTCCCCAGACAGCCTGAGCCGGGCAGTGGATGCCCGGCGTTCGAGGAGTTCCCATGTCCAAAGAAGCCCCGCGGGGTTTGAGCCGGCGCTCGCTGCTCAAGGCCTCGGCCACCACCGTGGCAGCCGGCGTCGCCGCCAGCGCCCAGGCCGCCACCGTCAGCGGCGTGCCGCAGTGGCTGCCGTTCGACCATAACGGCCCGCTGCATTACGACGCCAAGGGCTGGCAGTTCCTGACCACCGAGGAGGCCCGCGAAGTCGAGGCCATCGTCGAGCAACTGATCCCGGCGGACGAATTGTCGCCCAGTGGCAAGGAGGCCGGTTGCGCGGTGTTCATCGACCGCCAGCTGGCGGGCCACTACGGCACCTATGAACGCCTCTATCAGCAGGGCCCGTTCGTGCCCGACATCGAGCCGGGCTCCGAGCAACTGCCCCGCGAGCGCTATCGCCTCGGTCTCGAGCAACTGGGCAAACATTGCCAGCAGGCGTTCGGCAAACGCTTCAGCGAGCTGGACGGTGCGCAGCGCGACGAGGTGCTCAAGGGCCTGGAGTCGGGCGAGATCGCCTTCGAGAACATCGAAGCCAAGGTGCTCTTCACCCAGGTGCTGCAGAACACCATGGAAGGCTTCTTCGCCGACCCGATCTACGGCGGCAACCGCGACATGGTGAGCTGGAGGATGCTCGGCTTCCCTGGTGCGCGTTACGACTATCGCCCCTACATCGACCGGCACAACGAAAAGCTGGATCTGGTACCGCTGTCGATCATCGGCAGCTCCGCGTGGAATCGAAAAGGATGAGCGGCATGGCCAAGAAACTTCCTGCAACCGACGTGGTGGTGGTGGGGCTCGGCTGGGCCGGCTCGATCATCGCCAAGGAACTGGCCGACGAAGGCCTGCGCGTGGTCGGCTTCGAACGCGGCGCCTGGCGTGACACGGCGAGCGACTTCAATATCGCCTCGGTGGCCGACGAGCTGCGCTACGTATCGCGCCAGGAGCTGATGCTGCGCACCCGGCAGAACACCTGCACGCTGCGCAACAAGCCCAGCGAAACCGCGTTGCCGATGCGCACCTGGGGCTCGTTCCACCCCGGCAACGGCACCGGCGGCGCCGGCAACCACTGGGCCGGCATCACCTTTCGCTTCCAGCCCGAGGAATTTCGCCTCAAGAGCCATCTCACCGAGCGCTACGGCAGCCAGGCCATCGAAGGCCTGACCCTGCAGGACTGGGGCACCACCTGGGAAGAGATGGAGCCGCACTACGACGCCTTCGACCGCGTGGCGGGCATCTCCGGCAAGGCCGGCAATATCGGCGGGAAAATCATCGAGGGCGGCAACCCGTTCGAGGGCGCGCGCTCGCGGGAATACCCCAACCCGCCAACCAAGCAGACCTACGCCCCCACGCTGTTCGCCGAAGCGGCGCGCAACATGGGCTACAAACCGTTCCCGGTGCCCTCAGCGCTGGCCTCCCAGGGCTATACCAACCAGTACGGCGTGACCATGGGGCCGTGTACCTTCTGCGGCTTCTGCACCAACTACGGGTGCGCCAACTATTCCAAGGCCAGCGCCATTGTCAACGTGCTGCCGGCGCTGGTGCGCATGCCCAACTTCACCGCCAACACCCACTGCGAGGTGCTGGAAGTGACCAAGGACGGCACCGGCAAGCGCGCCACCGGCATCGTCTACGTCGACGCCAACGGCGAGAGGTGGGAGCAGCCGGCCGACATCGTCGTGGTGGCCGCCTTCACCTTCGAGAACGTGCGTCTGATGCTGCTCTCCGGCATCGGCGAGCCGTACGACCCGATCAGCAATACTGGCACCACCGGCCGCAACTACGCCTACCAGACGGCCAACAACGTGCAGTTGTTCTTCGATGACAAGAACTTCAACCCCTTCATCGGTGGTGGCGCCATCGGCATGGGCATCGACGAATTCAACAACGACAACTTCGACCACGCCGGCCTGGGCTTCGTTGGCGGCGGCAGCACCCGGGTGACGCCCATCGGCGCGGCGCCGATCAACTCGCGCCCGGTACCGCCCGGCACGCCCAAGTGGGGCAAGGAATGGAAGAAGGCCACGGCGCAGTATTACGCCGCGAGCATGTCCATCGGCTGCGAAGCGAGCAACTACAGCGCGCGTACCAACTACCTGTCGCTCGACCCGACCTACAAGGACCCCCACGGCCGGCCGCTGCTGCGCATCACCTTCGACTTCACCGAAAACGACCTGCGCATGGCCCAGTACGTGACCGACAAGACCGCCGAGATCGCCAAGGCGCTGAACCCCAAGATGATGTTCGCCAGCCCGCGCAAGGGGCCGTGGTCGAACACCTCCTATCAGTCGTCCCACGTGGTCGGCGGCTTCGTGATGGGCGCCGACCCGGCGACCAGCTCGGTGAACAAGCACCTGCAGGTGTGGGGTGTGCCCAACCTGTTCGTGGTCGGCGCTTCGGCGTTCCCGCAGAACCCCGGCTACAACCCCACCGGCACCGTCGGCGCGCTGGCCTTCAAGGCCGCCCACGCGATTCGTACCCAGTACCTCAAGCGCCCCGGGGAGATGATCAACGTATGAAGACTCTCCTCAGCGTCAGCTTCGCGCTGCTGGCCACCGCCAGCGCCGGCGCCCATGCGGTCGGCGGCCAGGACTCCTACGAACTGGTGGAGAAAGGCCGCTATATCTCCACCCTGGGTGACTGCACGGCCTGCCACACCATTCCCGGCAAGCCGCTGTTCTCCGGTGGCGTGGCCATCGATACGCCGTTCGGCACGCTGCTGGGCGCCAACATCACCCCGGATCAGCAAACCGGCATCGGTCGCTGGAACTTCGAGGAGTTCGAGGCCAGCATGGCCCGCGGTCACCGCCGCGACGGCAAGCAGCTCTACCCGGCCATGCCCTACGCCGCGTACACCAAGGTCACCCGCGAAGATAACCAGGCCCTGTGGGCCTACCTGCGCACCATCGAGCCGGTACACAACGAGGTGGAAACCAACCAGTTGCCCTTTCCCTTCAGCATGCGCCTGAACATGCAGGTGTGGAACTGGCTCAACTTCACCGAAGGCGAATTCAAGCCCGAAGCGGACAAGAGCGCGCAGTGGAACCGTGGCGCCTACCTGGTACAGGGCCTCGGTCACTGTGGCAGCTGCCACACGCCGAAAAACCTGATCGGCGGCGACAAGAACGCCGAATTTCTGCAGGGCGGCAACCTGCAGGGCTGGATGGCGCCCAACATCACCGGTACCGCGCATATCGGCCTGGGCGACTGGAGCGAGGCGGACATCGTTCAGTACCTGAAGACCGGCGCCAACCGCTACGACATCGCCTCCGGGCCGATGGCCGAAGCGGTCGAGCACTCCACCCAGCACTGGCGTGATGACGACCTGATGGCGGTGGCCGTTTACCTCAAGGACCTCGACCACGAGCACGACAAGCCCGAGCCGCTGGCCGCCACTGACGCGGTAATGAAAGCCGGCGGCGCGATCTACGCCGACCGCTGTTCGGGCTGCCACACGCCAAACGGTGAAGGCATCGCCACGCTGTTCCCGAAATTGGCCAATGCGCCGCTGGTCAATGCCGGGGACGCCGCCTCGATGATTCGCGTGGTATTGGCCGGCAACCGTGCCGTGAGTACCGAAGCCGCGCCCACCGGCCCGGCGATGCCGGCCTTCGCCTGGAACCTGTCGGACGAAAACGTCGCCGATGTGCTGACCTACATCCGCAACAGCTGGGGCAACGCCGCCGCGTCGATCAGTGCCGACGAAGTGCGCAAGCAGCGCGCGGCCCTGCAGAGCGAATAAGGCTGCCGGGAAAATCGCCGATGGCCTGCAGCGTCAGGCCCTCGGCGACGCTCGCTGCAGGCCGGCGTAACTGGTGCGATAATCGGCGTCCTTCAGGGGCCGGTGACCAAGCCCCGCGACGCAGGAACGACACCATGAAAAATTCACAGCGTGGCTCTGGCCACCTGTTCAGCCTGATGGTTCTCGGGCTCATTGTCTGGGGGGCTTACGTCACCCTTTACGTGCCCTACGAGCACCGTAAATCGATGGACGCCTTTCGCAGCAACCCGCCCGCGGTAAGCCCGGCGAAGATGGCGGTGATCGATACCTACAAGACCAGGCCGACACCGACCCAACTGCCCCACGGGCTGTATACCGGCAAGGCCGAGCAGGACGGCTATCCGATGACCATCAGCTTCGCCTTCGGCGACGGCCAGGTCATCACCAAGAAAGCCCGTATCAAGACCTACGAATTCACCGGCACCGCCCGCTATACCCTCGACGGCGCGGTGATGACCTTCAGCGACATCGAGGGTGATGCCGTGCTATTTCCGCAGCAGGGCGAGCCGCTGGAAGTGATCAGCGACACCGAGGTACATATCCCCGGCCCGGACAAACCACTGGTGCTGACTCGCCAGTAGATCCAACGGCGATCAGGAGTCGCCGTCGCGCTCGCGTTCGATCAGTTGGGCCACCTTGGCCGCTGCTTCCGTCTCACTGGCGAAGAAGTGCTGCTGATCATCGCCAGTGACCACCTGGAAGATTTCTTCATCGCCCAGGTGCCGGTGCTCTTCGGGTATGTCGCTGCCCTGCAGTTTCTTCAATCTCACGGCCATCGCGGCGCACTCCTGATTGGTAGCCCTGCAGCTATGACCGACCGGCATCTGGCGAAGTGCTGGGTAAATTTCGGGTCGCTCGCCGCATGTGAGGCCGGCATCGAATGGGCAAATACGGGTTTGCGGTCGATGATTGGGCACGCACCATGACCTTGCGCCTGGCACGATGAAGTCGCTCAGAGCCTGTTCACGATCTTTCGACGCGGCATCGAAGAGGCCATTACGAGGCAGGAGCGGACACTCAGCGATTGCGTAGGAGGGGCCGGGCGGCGATCCGCTTTAGCCGCGAGCTTTTTATTAAGGCAAACAAAGCGCTCGGGGCTAAAGCCCCTCCTACAAGTTACCTCGAGCCGAGGGATCGTGAACAACTCAGTCGCGGGCCACGGCGCGCTGGATCGCCCCGGCCAGGATGCGCGACAGCTGCTCCACCGAATACGGTTTGTGCAAAAGCTCGAAGCCGTGGCTGCCCTGCTGCGCCAGCACCTCGCTGTAGCCGGAAGTGAGCACCACCGGCAGCAAAGGATGGTTGCGGTGGATTGCCTTGGCCAGGTCGATACCGTTCATGCCGGGCATCACCACATCGGAAAACACCACGTCGAAACGCCGCTCCGTATCGCTCAGGCACGCCAGCGCCTGCTCGGCGCTGGTGGTCAACGTGGGCTGGTAGGCGAGTTCGAGCAGCGCGCTGACGCAGAAGCTGCCGACGTCGGGATTGTCCTCGACGACCAGCACCCGGGTGCCATGGGCGCCGTCCAGCGGTTGCGGCTCGGCCAGCCTGGCACGAGAAGACGGCCGCGCCGCGACCCGCGGCAGGTACAGCGTGAACGTGGTGCCCTCGCCCACCACGCTGTCGACCATGATCTCGCCACCCGACTGCTTGGCGAAGCCGAATACCTGGGACAGACCCAGGCCGGTGCCCTTGCCCAGTTCCTTGGTGGTGAAGAACGGCTCGAAGATCGCCTCCAGATGCTCCGCCTCGATGCCCGTGCCGTTATCGGTGATGGACACGGCGACGAAATCGCCATTCACTGCAGCGCCCATGCGGCCTGCCGGAATCTGCGTGCAGGGCTTGACGCGAATCTGGATACGCCCGGCACCGTTGAGCGAGTCGCGGGCGTTGAGCGCCATGTTGACGATGGCTGTGTCGAACTGGTTGGCATCGGCATAGACGTGGCACGGCTGGCTGGGCATCTGCAAGGCGAGCTCGATGCGCGTGCCATTCAGGGTTTCCAGCATGTCGGTCAGCGCGCGCAGGCTTTCGCCCACCGCGAACACTTCCGGGCGCAGGGTCTGGCGCCTGGCGAAGGACAGCAGTTGCCCGGTCAGCCGCGAAGCACGGTCGACCGTATCGGAAATCGCCTCGATGTAGCGCAGCCGTTTCTGCTCCGGCAGGCCGGGGCGCTTGAGCAGGTCGCTGGACGACTTGATAACCGTGAGCAGGTTGTTGAAGTCGTGGGCGACACCCCCGGTGAGCTGGCCGACCGCCTCGAGCTTCTGCGCCTGGCGCAGGGCTGACTGAGTACGTTCCAGCTCCAGCTGTGAGCGAAGCTGCTCGGTGATGTCGTGGGCGAAATGGAAGGCGCCGATCACCTGGTCGTCGGCATCGTGCAGCGGCGTATAGGCGAGCTCGTAGCTGCGCCGCTCGCCGTTGGGCTGGCCATATTCGGCCGCCACGCGAAAGGTTTCACCGCGCAAGGCACGCTGCATGTAGGTGCGCAGGCCCTGGCCCTGCTCCGAGGTGACCAGATCGGGCAGCACTTCGCCGCCCTGCACGGCAACGCCGTAGAGCTCCTGCATGGCGCGGGCGTGGGCCTGGTTGAAGGCGATTTGTCGGCACTCGGTGTCGAAGATGCAGATGGGCACCGCGTTGGCCTCGATCACGTCGCGAAACAGGCGCAGCTTGGTGGTGCGTTCGACCACCTGCTGCTCCAGAGTCGCGTTGAGTTCGCGCAGCTGCGCTTCCCGCGCCTTGAGCGCCGCTTCGGCCTCCTTGCGGGCGCTGATGTCGGAGGCCGCACCCAGCCAACTGGTGACGGTGCCTTCGGCATCGAACATCGGCACCGCGCGCACGTGGGCCCAGCCGGTGGTGCCATCCACACGATTGACCGGATGCTCGATGTGGTAAGTGCCCGTTTCGATGGCCCGAGCGATCTCCGCGCTGACCATGTCCCGAGCTTCGGCCGGAATGTAATCGTCCAGCCAACTGCTGTTGGTGCTCTGCGTATCGGGGATGAAGTTGCCGCCATTGAGCTCGTGCAGCTGTGTCCAGTCGGCGCTGATATGAAAGCGCACCTCGGAGGACGAACGGATCAGCGCATCCAGGCGCTGTTCGCTGTCGCGCAGTGCCTGGGAGGCCTTGACGTGCTGGGTGGTTTCCCGGGTAAAGCACAGTACGCCGGCGATCTGCCCGGCATCGTCACGCAACGGCGAGAACGAATAACTCCACCAGGTCTGCTCGGGTTCGCCACGTCGCGCCATCTCGATGGGCATATCGACGAAGCGTACCGCCTGCCCGTGGAGAGCCTCCTCGAGGGGCACGCGAACCGCCTCCCAGGCATCGGCCCACAGCACCGCCAGCGGCTGCCCGAGGGCATATGGCAAACGCGGCCCGAGAATCGGCCGGTAGGCATCGTTGTAGAAGAAGATCAGCTCCGGCCCCCAGACCAGGTACATGCTTTCCGGGGAGTCGAGCATCAGTTCCAGTGCACTGCACAGGGAGCGCGGCCATGCCGCCGGGGCGCCCAGCGGTGATGCCGTCCAGTCGTGATCACGGATCAGGGCACCGGTCTCGCCGCCGCCGATCAGAAACGCTCGTTGTTCCATGGGGTCCGCATTCATATCCAGTGCCGACGACGTTCGGGGGTACAAGCCGCTGCCACTTGGCCAGGAAACGGGCAGCGCGGATACAGAGTGCGCCGGATGGGGCGCAGTTCCGGTTATATCGATGTGGCGCCCCCGGCCAGGCTCGCCTCAGTGGGCGGGATCATACGTCACAGGCCGCCAGTAACGCTGCTGAATGCGCGCCAGCTCACCGCTCAGGCGCAGCTGCTCGAGCGCATTGGCCCAGGCAGCAACCAGGGCATCGTCGCTGTCCTTGCTGAAGGCGATGTACAACGCCGAGCGATACAGCGCGACCGGCACCCGGCGCAGCGTGCCGGGGGCGATACCCAGCTGGGCACTGTAATAGGCCACGCCCGCGTCGGTGTCGCCGACGATGATTCCCGTGCGCCCGGCCAGCAGCATGCGGTAGAGCTGTTCGCTGCTGTTGGCATTCTTGTCCAGATTGGCGAAACCCTGGGCTTCGAGCACCTGTGGAACGATCCCGGCATGCCGGGTGGTGATCTGCGGCGCCTGGCGCAACTGTTCGAGAGAGCCCATCGGCGGCGTCCCGGCCAGCTGGTAGGGGTAGATCGACTCCTCGGCGATGGGCCCCACCCACTTGTACAGCGACTCGCGCTCGGGCGTGCGGAACATCGAATACATGATGGTCTTGGGGCGATTCATCAGCACGTGGGTGGCGCGCATGCTCGGCACCACCACGATGTCGAAGCCGTCGCCGGTCAGGGTCATGATCGCCCGCACGATATCCGTGGCCATGCCGGTCAGTTGGTCGCCCTGCTGGTAGTTGTAGGGCGCCCACTCCTCGGTGACGATCTGATAGGGCTCGGCTCGGGCGAAGGCGCCGAGCAGCAGGCAAAACAGCGCGAGGATGGAGCGGAAAGATTTCACGTGGATGTCTGGGTTCGCGGCGGCGCCGGGACGGCAGAGAATAGTGCCACAAGCATAGCTGCCGCGACTGCACTCGGGCTGGCTGGCAAGTCAGCTGCCCGACAACTCACCTCCACTGGCCAGCGCCTCGACCATGAAATCGACGAAAGCACGAACCCTCGGCGACAGGTGCCGAGACTGCGGATAGACGATGTAAATCACATCCGCGGCTGGCTCCCAGGCATCGAGAACCGGCACCAACTGGCCGGCGTCTATTTCCCGTTTCACGTGATAGTCGTGAATCTGCCCCAGGCCGAAGCCTGCCAACACCGCGGTATGCAGGGCCAAGCCATCGTTGAAGGTCAACGAGCCTCTGGGCTGAGAAGCGCGCGGCTCGTCCGCCTCCTGAAAAGCCCAGACACGTGAGCGCCCGGTTTCGTGATAGGTCAGTGCCAGGCAGTTGTGCCGTGTCAGGTCTTCAGGCGATTCGGGCACACCGTGCCTGGCGAAATAGGCGGGTGCGCCCACCACGCGCCGACGCACCTGAAGCAGTGGCCGGGCGATCAGGCTGGAGTCTTCCAGCGGGCCGAAGCGAATGGCCACGTCCATGCCCTCGTCCACCAGATTGACGTAGCGATCGGTGATCGAGACGGCCAGATCGACTTGTGGATAACGTGCCTGAAACGCGCCCAGCAGCGGCACCACCCGGTTGCGTCCGAAGGACACCGGCAGACTGAGTCGCAGAGTTCCCGTCGGCTGCCGTCCGGCCCGGCACAGCACCAACCTGGCGTCGTTGAGATCGGCGAGCACCTGCCGGCAACGATGGAAGAACGCCTCGCCATCGAGCGTCAGGTTGACGCTGCGCGTGGTGCGCACCAGCAAGGCCGTATCCACCTGGGCTTCCAGGCGCTTGATGGCATTGCTCACCCCGGCCTGGGTAATGCCCAGCGCCTCGGCCGCCCGTACAAAGCTCTTGCGCTCGGCCACCTCGACGAAGATACCCAGCGTCTTGAGATCCAGATCCATCACTCTCGCCCATTCATCACTCAGCGTTATGAGTGATGTTACGCCACTGCCGATTTTCTGTTGATCGCCGCGCCCTAGGATAGGCACACAACACCCGAGGAATTGGCGATGAACGACACGACTCATGACGAAGCCGCCTTCGCTTCGATCTTCGAACACCGTATGCAAGGCGCTGCGGGCGAGCGCCTGCATTACGTGATCGGCGGGCGAGGCACACCGATACTGCTGGTACCCGGCTGGCCGCAGACCTGGTACGCCTGGCGCAAGACCATGCTGGCGCTCGCCAAGCATTACACGGTGGTTGCCGTGGACCCGCCCGGCCTCGGCGACTCGGACAAACCCTACGGCGGCTACGAAACCGATAGCGTGGCCAGGCGCCTGCATGAATTGACCCAGGCCCTGGGCTGGGAGCGCTTCGATTTCGTGGGCCACGACGTGGGCGTATGGATCGGCTATGCCTACACCAGCCTATTCTCACAGCAGGTTCGCCGCCTAGCTCTGCTGGACGCCACCGTGCCCGGCCTCGCGCCAGCGCAGATATACGCCTTCGAGCCAGAACGCATCAGCAAGAACTGGCACTTCTTTTTCCTCGCCCAGGCGGACCTGCCCGAGGCACTGATCAGCGGCCGCGAACACGCTTTTCTCAGTTGGCTCTTCCATGCCAAGAGCGCCAACAGCGACTGGCTCGAACCCCAGGCGCTGGCCGAATACGTCCGCTGTTATTCCGCGCCAGGCGCCTGGCGAGCGGCAGCCAGCTATTACCGGGCGCTGTTCGACAGCATGGCGCAGAACCACATGCATGCGCGCAAGCGCCTAGAGATGCCGGTACTGGCCATGGGCGGCGAGGCGGCACTGGGCGGCATGATGGAAAGCATGATGAGGCAAGTGGCCGATAACGTGACGGGCGTGATTGCCCCATGCGGGCACTACATTCCCGAAGAGGCGCCCGACTTCGTGGTGGGGCATCTTCTTGAATTTCTGAAGTGAAGGAGCTGTTGGAGTGCCAGAGGCCATGCGGCCTTCAGGCCGAGCAGCGATGGTGGTTAAGAACGCCCTAACCGCTGCGCCTACAAAGCCGACGAATGATATAGATTATTATTCTCCACACCTCTATCTTTACCCACCCTACTACCTTCGATCATGCGATCAGCAGGATTGCTCATGTCTAACCCTCGTACGCCAAACAAGACCGCGCTGACCTCCCTGTGGCTGCCCGTGTGCCTCGCAGCCGGTTTTTCCTCTGCGGCTGTCTATGCGCAAACCTCACTGGATATCTCGCCACAGGAAGCGCAGTCAGCTGAAGTCGACAATGCGGGAGCATCGCTCGAGCTGGAGGAAACAGCAATCTCCGCCAGTGCCGATGCGTCACGCGAAGGTCTGGTGCCTGAATTCGAGGGTGGGCAGGTCGCGCGGGGTGGCCGAGTGGGCATTCTTGGTAACAAGGACTACATGGAGACCCCGTTCACCTCCACTTCCTATACCAATCAGCTGATTCAAGATCAGCAGGCACACAGCGTTGCGGACATCCTGCAGAACGATCCATCCGTGCGGATCGCTCGAGGGTTCGGCAACTTCCAGGAGCTTTACGTCGTACGAGGCTTCCCGCTCTACTCCGATGATATCGCCTACAACGGCTTATACGGTCTGTTGCCGCGCCAGTACGTGGCCTCCGAGTTCATCGAGCGTGTCGAGGTCTTCCGAGGCGCCAATGCCTTTCTCAACGGCGCAGCGCCCGGCGGAACGGGCATCGGTGGCGCAATCAACATCCTGCCCAAGCGAGCACCAAACGATCCTCTCACCCGGCTGACCGTCGGCGCTGAGACAAATGGCTTCGGCACCGCCAGCGCAGATATCGCTCGACGCTTCGGCGAGGAAGACCGCTTTGGCGTGCGTTTGAACATGGCCAAACGCGATGGCGAGACGTCGGTAAAAGATCAGAATCGCACCCTGGACATGTTTGCCCTGGGGTTCGATTACCAGGGCGATCGCCTGCGTCTGTCTGCCGATATTGGCCACCAATATCACTTCATCGACAGACCGCTGCCGAGCGTCACACCCACCGGCGGTATTCCCAGCGCCCCGGACGCCAAAGACAACTACGGACAACCTTGGACTTACTCGAAAGAGAAACAGACATTCGGCACATTGCGTGCGGAGTATGACCTGTCTGACGCCGTCACCACTTGGGCAGCGGCAGGTATGCGCAAGGGTGAGGAAAAGAACGTGCTAGCCAACCCGTCGTCGGATGCCGCCGGCGTCACAACTGCCTCTCGCTTCGACAATTACCGTGAGGAAACTGTCACCACCGGAGAGGTGGGTATGCGTTTCAATCTGCAGACCGGGCCGGTGTCCCATGAATGGGTGGTCTCGGGCGCCATGTACGACACCAAGGATAAGAACGCCTGGCAAGGCAACTTCAGCAGCCCCATAGCTGGCAATCTCTACAATCCCTATGACGGGGCAAAGCCAGACAATAATTCCTTCAACGGTTCGATGTCTGACCCTCACATCACTGGCCGTACACATACGCAAAGCCTGGCGATTGCCGACACACTTGGCTTCTTCGACAACCAGTTGCTGGTTACCCTGGGGGCTCGTCGTCAAGGATTGGACGTAACTGCGTACGACTACAACAGCGGTAATCGAACCTCGAAGTACAAAGAGTACGAAACTACGCCTGTCGCGGGAGTTGTGTACCAGCTCAACGAGCAAGTGTCGGTTTACGGTAACTACATCGAAGGTTTGACCGCAGGCGATACCGCGGGCTCAACCACTACCTTGCCCGACGGAACATCTGCACCGATCCTCAACGCCGGCCAAGCTCTGGCCCCCTACGTCGCAAAACAAACCGAGCTCGGCGTGAAATACGACGGCGGCTTCGTGGGCGGCAGTATCGCAGTATTCCAGACCGAAAAACCGGTCGGCATCGTCGAGAACCAAATCTTCAAGGATGGTGGCGAGCAACGTAACCGCGGCATCGAACTCTCGGTATTCGGCGAACCCGCTCAAGGCGTCCGCCTGTTGGGCGGCCTGACGCTGCTGGATGCAGAGCTGACCAAGACCCAGGATGGAGCAAACGACGGCAATGAGCCGATCGGCGTGCCAAAAATCCAGGCCAATATCGGGGGTGAGTGGGACGTACCGGGCTTCAACGGCCTGTCGCTCAGTAGCCGCGTGATTTACACCGACAGCCAGTACACCAACAACGCCAACAGTCTCGAGATTCCATCGTGGACCCGGCTGGATATCGGCGCACGTTATGGCTTCAAGCTCGACGAGCGCGACGTGACTTTGCGAGCGCGCCTGGACAACGTCACGGGCCGCGACTACTGGGCATCCACGGGTGGCTATCCGGGCTCCAACTACCTGACGCTCGGCGAGCCACGTACGCTTTCGGTCAGCGCGACAGTCGATTTCTGATCCACGAAATTCGCTGATTGCCGTACAAAGGAGCGGGACTAAACGTCCCGCTCCTTTTGCCTTGGCCAATTGCTATTTCAGCTTGCGCAGGGGTAATCAGCTACTTGGGTAACGCATGCCAGCAAGCTTTACTGCAAACGCTTCTGGAAAAACAGGCGTTTGTGCTCTGCGGGATAAATATCCAGCTCGCCGAATTGGCTGTAGCCATGTTTCTCGTAAAAAGCGGGTGCTTGAAAACTAAAGGTGTCGAGCCAAATACCCGTGCAACCTTTCTCGCGAGCCACTTCTTCAACCATTTTCATCAATTGCGACCCGGTCCCCTGACCTCGCGCTTTAGCCGGAATGGCTAGTAACTCGATGAATAACCATCGATAAAATATTTCGCCATAAAGTCCTCCAATCACCTCGTTGCTGTTTTCGTCACGGACCAACAAGGCGATTGCTTCTGGCTTTGGATCACCAGCCTGCGCAATGTTGTAAGCGCGCAAGGGACGTAGAATGGCTGAGCGATCCTCCTCTCCGGGGTTGGCTTTCTTCTCGATCCGCGCATTCATCGCTATTTCCCCTCGACTCACATCGTCGTTATGCCTGATTTTGGATCAGTGTTGTCGCAAGCGCACAATGAATGCAAGAAGAACATTCGTTGGCAACATGCCAAGCCGGAGAGTTCGAGGGACGGGCACACATCCAGGTCACGTGAAGCACACCGGCCACCTGTTGCGAGCAGCAGCCGACACATAGATCCCGTGAAACAAAGTGGCCCCAGCAGCACTTTTAACTACTCGGGTTCGCATGACTCGTAGCCCCTTCAGCGTGTCGATATCAACCTGGAACAGCCGCCGAGCGGCCACGCGCTAGCGAGACCATCCGGCGCCGCGCGTTCCGCCGAGTTTTCGGGCAGCGCTAGCAGCGCATGGAGCAGGCCCGCACGATAATGCGTCAGCGGAAATGACAGGCATATCGGCGCACGTTATGGCTTCAAGCTCGACGAGCGCGACGTGAATTTGCGAGCGTGCCTGGACAACGTCACGCGCCGCGACTACTGGGCATCCACAGGTGGCTATCCGGGCTCCAACTACCTGACGCTCGGCGAGCCACGCACGCTTTCGGTCAGCGCGACGGTCGATTTCTGATCCATGAAATTCGCTGAATGCCGAACAAAGAGCGGGACTGAAGGTGCCGCTCTTTTTTGCCTCAGCCAAACTGCAGCTCAGGTGCAGTTGAAACACCGGCAGTAGTCCGTCAGCCCTTTCCCGCCGCCTCGATCCGCGCAATTTCCTCCGGCTGCACGTAGTAGTCGGTGTCCTCGTCGTAGCTGCGCACGATGAAGCAGGCGATGCTGGCGATGAAGGTCACGCCCGCCAGCCACCAGATGTGCCAGATCAGGGAGAAGCACATCAGGGTCATGAACGCCGAGGCGATCAGGCCAATGCCGGTATTGCGTGGCATATGGATGGGGCGAAATTTGCTCGGCGCGGGTTGGCGGCCCTCGCGCTTCTGCTCGTGGAATTCGTCGATGCGGTCGCCACGCGGCGTGATCGCAAAGTTGTAGAACGGCGGTGGCGACGAGGTCGACCATTCCAGGGTGCGGGCATCCCACGGATCGCCGGTGTGGTCGGCCAGTTCCTTGCGTTTGAGGATCGACACGGCGATCTGGATCAGCGTGCACAGAATGCCCAAACCGATCAGCACGGCGCCAACCACGGCCACGTACAGGTACGGTTCCCACTCGGGATTGGTGGTGGTGTTCAGGCGCCGGGTCATGCCCATGAAACCGAGGATGTAGAGCGGCATGAAGGCCAGGTAGAAACCGACGATCCAGAACCAGAACGATGCCTTGCCCCAGCCTTCGTGCAGCCGGAAACCGAACACTTTCGGGAACCAGTAGGTGATGCCCGCCATGTAGCCGAACACCGCGCCGCCGATGATCACGTTATGGAAGTGGGCGACCAGGAACAGGCTGTTGTGCAGCAGGAAGTCCGCGCCGGGCACGGCCAGCAGTACGCCGGTCATGCCGCCGATGGAAAAGGTGATGATGAAGCCCAGGGTCCACAGCACCGGCGTGGTGAACTCCAGGCGGCCACGGTACATGGTGAACAGCCAGGTGAAGATCTTCACCCCGGTGGGTACCGCGATGATCATGGTCATGATGCCGAAGAAGGCGTTGACGCTCGCCCCCGAGCCCATGGTGAAGAAGTGGTGCAGCCACACCACGAACGACAACAGGGTGATCGCCACGGTGGCCCAGACCATCGAGTGATAGCCGAACAGACGCTTGCGGGCGAAGGTGGCGGTGACTTCGGAGAACACCCCGAAGGCCGGCAATATCAGCAGGTACACCTCGGGATGGCCCCAGGCCCACACCAGGTTGACGTACATCATCGGGCTGCCGCCAGCGGTGTTGGTGAACAGGTGGAAATCCAGGTAGCGGTCCAGCGTCAGCATCGCCAGGGCCACGGTGAGGATCGGGAACGCCGCGCAGATGATCACGCTGGTGCACAGGATGGTCCAGGTGAAGATCGGCATTTGGAACAGGCCCATGCCCGGCGCGCGCATCTTGAGGATGGTGACCAGGAAGTTGACCCCGGTGAGCAGCGTGCCGAGCCCCGAGAGCTGCAGGCTCCAGATGAAGTAGTCGACGCCGACGCCGGGGCTGTACTCGATGCCCGACAACGGCGGATAGGCGACCCAACCTGTCATGGCGAACTCGCCGACGAACAGCGAGATGTTGGTCAGCAGCACGCCGCCGACGAACAGCCAGAAGCTCAGTGAGTTGAGCAGCGGAAAGGCCACGTCGCGGGCACCGATCTGCAGCGGCGTGACGATGTTCATCAGCCCGACCACCAGGGGCGTGGCGACGAAGAAGATCATGATCACGCCGTGGGCGGTGAAGATCTGGTCGTAGTGATGGGGCGGCAGGTAACCCTCGGCGCCGCCGGTGGCCACGGCCAGCTGGGTGCGCATCATGATGGCGTCGGCGAAGCCACGCAGCAGCATGATCAGGGCGACGATCACGTACATCACGCCGATTTTCTTGTGGTCGACCGAGGTCAGCCATTCGCGCCACAGCCAGCCCCACTTCCTGAAGTAGGTCAGCGCGGTGAACAGGCCCAGGCCGCCGAGCGCGACCATGATCATGGTGACGACGAGGATGGGCTCGTGCAGGGGTATGGCGTCGAGAGTGAGTTTTCCGAGCATGTGTCGATACGGCACCGGCTGGCGGCGCGCGGGCTCCTTGGGTCAGTGAGAATCAGAGAGGTCGGCGACGGAACAGCGGCCGCGGCTCGATGACCGAACGGCCGTACTGCACGCTCATGCCGGCCAGGCCCTTGAGGGCGTCGTGCACGGACTTGTCCTCGCGCACCGCGAAGCTGTCGAAACCGCACTGGCGCATGTGGGCAAGCTGGTCGCGCAGCACGTCGCCGACCGCGCGCAGCTCGCCGCGCCAGCCCAGGCGAGTGCGCAGCAGGTAGGCCTGGCTGTAGCCGCGGCCGTCGCGAAAGCTGGGGAAGTCGATGGCGATCAGGGGCAACACGGCGAGCCAGGGCTGCAGCTCCAGGGGCTCGTCATCGGGACTTAGCAACAGGCCGTCGCGGCTGAGCACTGCATCCTTAAGTACGGCCGGGGGCTGGCGCTCCAGCCAACTGGACAACGGCAGAATCAACGGCCCCTGCTCCGGGATTTCGCCATCACGGAGCAGCATCCAGGGGTCATCGGTGACGATGCGCGGCGCGCCGTCGCGCAGGCTGATCAGGTTGTTCATGCCGGCGCCTCCGCCTGGCGATACACCCGCGCCTTGAAGGGCTCGATGCCGATGCGCTGCACGGTGTCGATGAAACGTTCGTCACCCTGGCGCTGCTCGTCGAAGGTCTCGACCAGACGCTCGATCACGGCTGGCACCTCGGCGGCGCTGAACGACGGGCCGATCACCTTGCCCAGCGCGCTGGCCTTGCCCTGGGCGCCGCCGATGGTCACCTGGTACCACTCGCTGCCGTTCTTGTCGACGCCGAGAATGCCGATGTTGCCAATGTGGTGGTGGCCGCAGGCATTCATGCAGCCGGAGATGTTCAGGCTGATATCGCCCAGGGCGTGCAGCGCTTCGGCATCCTCGAAGCGCTGCTGGATGGCCTGGGCGATGGGTATCGACTTGGCATTGGCCAGGGCGCAGTAATCACCGCCAGGGCAGGCGATCACGTCGGTAAGCAGGCCGATATTGGCGCTACCCAGCCCAACGCTGACGGCCTGCTGCCAGAGCGCGTGCAGGTCGGCTTTGCGCACATCCGGCAGCACCAGGTTCTGCTCGTGGGCCACGCGGACTTCGCCGAAGCCGTAGCGCTCGGCCAGCTCGGCCACGGCGTCCATCTGCGCCGAGGTCACGTCGCCCGGCGGCAGGCTGGCACCCGGTTTGGTCGACAGCACCACGCCGGCGTAGCCCGGCACCTTGTGCGGCTGCACGTTGCGTGACACCCAGCGGGCGAAGGCGGCATCGCTGGCCAGGGCGGTGCCGAAATCCAGATCGGTATCCGCAAGCAGCGCATAAGCCGGCGGCGCGAAGGTAGTGGCGACGCGCTGGTATTCGGCATCGGTCAGCTCGGCGGGGCCGTCCTTGATGTGTTGCCACTCGGCCTCGACTTCCCTGGCGAAGGCCTCGATACCCAGCGCCTTGACCAGGATCTTGATGCGCGCCTTGTACTTGTTGTCGCGCCGACCGTGGCGGTTGTAGACCCGCAGAATCGCCTCGACGTAAGACAGCAGATGGCGCCACGGCAGGCCGTCGCGAATCACCTGGCTGAGGATCGGCGTGCGCCCCAGGCCACCACCGACCATCACCCGCGCCAGCAGCTCGCCGGCGGTATCGCGATACAGATACAGGCCGACGTCGTGCATCGGCACCGCGGCGCGATCCTCTCTGGCAGCGCACAGGGCGATCTTGAATTTGCGCGGCAGAAACAGGAACTCCGGGTTGACCGTCGACCACTGCCGGAGAATCTCGGCCAGCGGCCGCGGGTCGAGCAATTCATCGGCGGCCACGCCGGCAAAGGCTTCGGTGGTGATGTTGCGCACGCAGTTGCCCGAGGTCTGGATGGCGTGCATCTCCACCGAGGCCAGGCGCTCGAGAATGTCCGGCACCTGCTCCAGCTCGATCCAGTTGAACTGGATGTTCTGCCGCGTGGTGAAGTGGCCGTAATCGCGGTCGTAGTCACGGGCGATGGACGCCAGGGTGCGCAGCTGGCGGGCCGACAGGGTGCCGTAGGGAATCGCCACACGCAGCATGTAGGCGTGCTTCTGCAGGTACAGGCCGTTCTGCAGGCGCAGCGGCAGGAATTCCTCTTCGCTCAGCTCACCGCTGAGGCGTCGCTGCACCTGGTCGCGAAACTGCGCGACCCGCTCGCGCACCAGCGCGTGGTCGTACTCGTCGTAGTGATACATGACAGGCCCCTTGCGCCCTGGAACGCGGCAGACAGGGCCGCCACTATGGGCAAGGGGGCAAAAGCAAAACAGCCTCAGATAAATCGCAAAAAACCATATCAGATGAAAGTTACAGGATCCTGCTCAACATCTTTCGCTTGGCATATTGGTTTAAGGTCAACGGTAAGGGCTATTCCAGCTGATATGCAAAAATCTCAAATTCTTAAATCTGATATGTTCTGTAACATCGTTGGGCGCCGCGCTGCCGTTGCGCGCCCATATCCCTGCGCACTGGATACGCCATGAAACGCTACGAGAAACTCGCCGACGAAATCGCCGCCCTGATCCGCTCCGGCCTGTTGGCACCCGGCGAGAAGGTGCCCTCGGTGCGCCACGCCAGCCGCACCTATGGCGTCAGTGCCTCGACCGTTTTCCAGGCCTATTACCTGCTCGAAGACCGCGGGCTGATCCAGGCCCGGGCACGCTCCGGTTACTTCGTGCGCGAGCATGCCAAACGCCCGCTGCACGAGCCGCAGTTGCGCGCGGGCGCCGCCCAGGCCACCGAGGTGGACGTCAGTGAACTGGTGTTCTCGGTACTCGGCTCGCTGAAGGACCCGCACACCGTGCCGTTCGGCTCGGCGTTCCCCAGCCCGGAGCTGTTTCCGCTGCCGCGCCTGGCCCGCTCCATGGCACAGAGCGTGCGCGACATGCCGAGCCACGCGGTGATCGCCGACATGACCGAGGGCAACCCGGACCTGCGCCGGCAGATCGCCCTGCGCTACATGCTCAGCGGCGTGCACCTGCCGCTCGAAGAATTGGTGATCACCAACGGCGCCATGGAAGCGCTCAACCTGTGCCTGCAGTCGGTAACCGAACCGGGCGATCTGGTGGCCATCGAAAGCCCGGCGTTCTACGCCACCCTGCAGGTGCTGGAACGGCTCAAGCTCAAGGCCGTGGAAATTCCCGTGCACCCGCGCGAGGGCATCGACCTGGACAGCCTGGCCGACAGCCTGCAGCGCTTGCCGATCAAGGCCTGCTGGTTCATGAGCAGCCTGCAGAACCCGCTCGGCGCGAGCATGAGCGACGCCAAGAAGGCCGCGCTCTACGAACTGCTGCAGCGCCACCAGGTACCGTTGATCGAAGACGACGTGTACGCCGAGTTGTATTACGGCGCCCAGCCGCCGAAACCGGTGAAGAGCTCTGACCGCGAGGGCCTGGTGATGCACTGCGGATCGTTTTCCAAGTGCCTGGCGCCGGGGTACCGGGTCGGCTGGGTGGCGGGTGGGCGTCATGCCCAGCGCATTGCCCGGCTCAAGCTGATGACCACCATTTCACCGTCGGTGCCCGCCCAGGCGGCGCTGGCCGATTACCTGCAGCACGGCGGCTACGACCGCCATCTGCGCAAGCTGCGCCACCAGCTGGAAAGCCAGCAGGGCTCGATGCTCGCCTCGGCCGCCCGGCACTTCCCGGCAGACACGCGAGTAACGAGGCCAAGCGGCGGCTACTTCCTGTGGTTCGAGTTCGCCGAACGGGTCGACGCCCTGCAGCTGTTTCGCCTGGCGCTGGCCCAGGGCATCAGCCTGGCGCCGGGGCCGATCTTCTCGGCCACCCGCGGCTTCGGACACTGCGCGCGGCTCAATCACGGCCACCCATGGAACGCCCAGAGCGAACAGGCAATGCAAACCCTGGGGCGGATAATCGATTCGTTCTGACGCTGGCGTCAGATGGGTGCGCTCACCGGGGCGGTGAGCGCTACGGCATCAGAGCTGGTCGCCCTGCAGCCCGGCGTACAGGCGGGTCATTTCGTTGAGCTGGCGGAACATCGATTCGGCGTTCACCGCCACGATGGTCGGCACGAAGTCCTTGGAGGCGAAGGCCTTGGTCGCGAACTGCCAACGCGCGTCGGTCTTGCGCAGGGCGACGGCGATTTCCTCGTTGGGCGCGCCGGCGGCCTGCAGCTCCTTCATGATGGTATCGAACTCCTTCACCGATGCCTCGAAGTTGGCATCCAGATTCGGCGCCTGCACGCCCCAGGCGCGGGCCATGTAGAACATCGCGGTGCGCTGGGTGAGCACGCGGTTCCAGCCACTGCGGTTGATCGAATGGGAAGCGGCGTCGCCGTTGTGCTTCTCGAACAGATCGGTAACGTGCTGGGTCTGCTTGACCAGCTCCTCGGCCTTGGCCAGCACTGCCGGTGCCTGAGCCTTGCCCGGCTCGGCGGTGACCATGGCGCGGTAGGCCGTCCAGATCACCTCGACCTGGGCCAGGCCGGCCTGCACTTCGCTGTTGGTCGGGTGAGCCTTGAGCTTGGCGTGATGATCCTCGAACAGCGCGACGCTGGTGTTGAGCTGCTTGGTGGCTTCATCGACCTTCACGTCGGAGCCGATCATCATGTAGTCCTTGGCTATGATCTGCCCCAGGCTGCGCTGCAGGCCGGCCATGTTCATAGCCTCCAGGGGCGCCATTTCCGCCCAGCTGGCAGCGCTGACGAGGGTGAGCCCCAGCAAAAGGGTTTGCATGCAACGTTTGATCAACTCGATGTCCTCATCCATGCGGATAGCGGGGCAAGTGAAGCCGGCGTGCCAGGGCAAAAGGTACTGCCTGGATTCCGACGCCAGCGATTCGCTCCAGTCTAATCCAAACACCCGCCCTTGACCTGCCGCCGCGCGCCTTTGGCGGCGCCAGCAGTCGACGGATATGAAGATTGGTGAAGCGTGTCACATCGCCATCTGCACCGTTGGCCTAGTCGAGCATTTCGATCCGCTCGCTGGCCGGCTGCGGCCGCCCGAACAGGTAGCCCTGGAAATGCGAACAGCCTTCGGCCTTGAGCTGCTCGAATTGCTCGTCGGTTTCCACGCCCTCGGCGGTGGTCTTGATCAGCAGGCTGCCGCTCATGCCGGTGATGGCGCGCACGATCGACAGCGCCTCGCGGCTTTTGCCCATGTCCTGGACGAAAGATTTGTCGATCTTGATGCGATCGAAGGAGAACGAGCGCAGGTAGCTCAGGGATGAATAACCGGTGCCGAAATCGTCCAGCGCGATGTTCAGGCCAAGGGCCTTGAGCGCCTTGAGGGTGTGGATGTTGCTCTCGCAGTCTTCCAGCAGTACCGATTCGGTGATCTCCAGTTCCAGGCGCTCGGGCTCGAGCCCCGAATCCGCCAATGCCAGGCTGACGACCTTGACCAGATCGCCGCTCTTGAACTGCACCGGCGACAGGTTGACCGCCACCGTCTGCTTGCCGGACCAGGTCGCCGCTTCCTGGCAGGCGAGGTTCAGGGCACGGGCGCCGACTTCGTGGATCAGCCCGGTTTCCTCGGCGATGGGGATGAAATCCAGCGGCATGATCAGGCCGTTACTGGGGTGCTGCCAGCGCATCAGCGCCTCGTAGCCGGACACCCGCTTGCTGCTCGGGTCAATGATCGGCTGGTAGTACAGCTGCAGCTGGCCCATGTGCAGCGCTGTGCGCAGGTCCGTTTCCATGGTTCGGCGCCGGCGCGCCGCGGCGTCCAGCTCGGGGAGGAAGTATTCGTAGCGGTTGCGGCCATTGCGCTTGGCTTCGTAGAGCGCCATGTCGGCATAGCGCATCAGTTGGTCGGCCTGCTGATGATCGTCCGGACAGATGGCGATACCGATGCTGACGCCAACCGAGAAACTGTGCCCCTCGATCAGAAACACCGGCGCCACCGCCGAGATCAGCCGCTGGGCGGTACGCCTGGCATCCTCGGCACTGTCCAGGCCATTGAGCACCACGGCGAACTCGTCGCCGCCGAGCCGGGCCAGGGTATCGCGCTCACGCAGCACGGCCTTCAGGCGCAGCCCCAGGGCGCGCAGCAGACGGTCGCCAAAGGCGTGGCCGAGGGCATCGTTGATGTTCTTGAAGTTATCCAGATCCAGGCACAGCACGGCGGTCAGCCGGCCCTCCTCGGCGCCTTCCTGCAACGCTTCATCGAGGCGCTCGGCGAACAGCGTGCGATTGGCCAAGCCGGTCAGTGCGTCGTGGTGCGCCATGTGCTGGATCTGCGCATGGGCGGCGAGTTCGTCGGTCACGTCTTCGGCGATCAGCAACAGGTAGCTGGCCTGGGTCTCGCAACCGCTGCTCTGCATCACGCGGGTGCGCAGCATGCGCGGGCCCAGGGGCGTGTCCAGGCAGCTCTCGGACAGATGCAGGGCATCGCTGCGAATGCACTGGTCGGCCTGCTGCGCGATGAACTCGGCGATGGCCGGCGTCAGGCACTCATCGGCACGGTGGCCGAGCATGTCCTGGGAGCGGCAGCCGAACAGTTTCTCGGCTTGCGGGTTGGCCAGCAGGATCTGCCGGCTCTGGGTGTCCTGCACGATCACGCTGGCCGGGATGTTGGCGATCACCGAATCGAGAAAGCGCGACAGCGTGGCCATTTCCTCGCTGTAGTTCTCTGCCAGCTCCTTGGCCTTGAGCAACTCCAGCTCGTTCTTGCGGCGCTCGGTGATGTCGCGGGTGATCTTGGCGAAACCGATCAGTTGCCCGTGGTCATCGTGGATGGCATCGATCACCACGCTGGTCCAGAACAGTGTGCCGTCCTTGCGCACACGCATGCCCTCGGCCTCGAAACGGCCCTCGCTGCGGGCGGTCTCCAGGCCTCTGCCGGGCAGGCCGGCGGCACGGTCCTCGGCGGTGTAGAACACCGAGAAATGCTGGCCGACGATTTCCGCGGCCAGGTACCCCTTGGCACGCTGGGCACCGGCGTTCCAGTTGGTGACGATGCCTTCGGGGCTGAGCAGGTAGATGGCGTAGTCGACCACGCTCTGTACCAGCAGGCGGTACATCGTATCGGCATTGGGCTGAGTGGGCAGCATGGCAGTCTGAGTCCTGTGCACGCGCAGCTCGCGAGCGTCCAGGCTCGGAGGGTCATGCGCTGGCGGGGCATTCGGCCTGTTTGGCGAAACGCGCGCTGAATGCCTTGGGCAACTGCGGGCGGGCAGGCTTGAGCCTGCCACTCGCAACATCGTGCAGAGAGTGTGCCGCGACAAGTGGCACGGTGCCAGCAATTTATAACCGAGCGGTCAGCATTCGCCGGTCGAGATGGCGATAACGATGCGCCCATCTGCCTGGCAGATGGGCGCACAAGCGGCTCAGGACGCTTTGTTGGCCTGGGCGTTGGCCTTGCGCTTGGCCCGACGGGACAGCATGTTCAGGCCTTCGATGACCGCCGAGAACGCCATCGCCGCGTACAGGTAACCCTTCGGCACGTGGGCACCGAAGCCTTCGGCGATCAGCGTCATGCCGATCATGATCAGGAAGCCCAGCGCCAGCATCACCACGGTCGGGTTGTTGTTGATGAAGCGCGCCAGCGGGTCGGCGGCCAGCAGCATCACGGTCACGGCAGCGACCACGGCGACGACCATGATCGGTACGTGGGGCGTCATGCCCACCGCGGTGATGATGCTGTCTACCGAGAACACCAGGTCGAGCAGCAAGATCTGCACGATCACCGCGCCGAAACCCACGGTGGCAGCGCGACCAACGAACATGTCGCCCTCGGGCTCGGGGTCGACGGCGTGGTGGATCTCCTTGGTGGCCTTCCACAGCAGGAACAGGCCGCCAGCGATCAGGATGATGTCCTTCCAGGAAAACGCCTGGCCGAACAGCTCGATCACCGGGTCGACCAGCTTGACAATCCACGCCACGGTGCCCAGCAGGGCCAGGCGCAGGATCAGCGCCGCGCCGATACCCAGGCAACGCGCCTTGGCACGCTGATGCTCGGGCAGTTTGTTGGTGAGGATGGAGATGAAGATCAGGTTGTCGATGCCCAGTACCACTTCCATGACCACCAGGGTGGCCAGGGCAATCCAGGCAGCGGGGTCACTCGTCAATTGCAGGATATAGTCCACGATCACGCACTTTATGGCTGAACAGAAGGCGCATTCTGTGCTTTTGCCATGACGGCGAATATGACAATTTACGACAAATTATTTCACCCCTATTACATTTCTGGAGCGCCCTGAAATCGGGCACTGGCGGCGAATCAGGCGGGCGAAATTGCAGTTGAACCGGCGCTTCTTTAATGCGATCCATTGCAATCGCCTCGTGCCGTCCGGCATGGCTTATTGGCGCGCCAGCAGTACCACCACCATCAAGCCCAATAGCAGGCAGCCGAGCTGCCAGAACAGCAGCGGGTTGCGCTCCAGCAGCGGCACCCGGCCACGGCTGAGCAACGCCTGGCCGGGGTGGCGCAGCGCATGGGCGAATTCGTCCGGGTCGGCGTAGCGCTTCAGCGGGTCCGGATGGCAGGCCTTGCGCAGCACGGCGTCGAGCCACAGCGGCAGCGCTCGCCCCTGGGCGATGGGCGCGTAGTGCAACCGGGCCTGCGCACTACGGGTGCGCGCCCGCGCCATGCCGGCGCCGTAAGGCAGCCGGCCACCAAGCATCTGGTAGGCGATCACCGCCAGGGAGAAAACGTCCGAGCGCACCGTACCGGGTTCGCCCAGCCAGTACTCGGGCGCGCTGTACTGGGCGGAGCCAAGGATCGGCTCGTCCGTTTGGCGGCTGGCGACCTCCTGCAGCCCGGCCACGCGGGTAGCACCGAAGTCGATGATCTTCACCGTGCCGGTAGCGTCGATCATCAGGTTGGCCGGGCGCAGGTCCTGATGCAACATTTCCAGGCGATGGAAGGCGCGCAGGCCGCGAGCGATCTGCTCGACGATGCCGCGCACGGTTTCCAGCTCAGGTGTGGGGTGGTCGATCATCCATTGCGCCAGGGTCTGGCCCTCGATGAACTCGCTGACCGTGTACAGATGGTTGCGCTTGCGCGTCGGTGCGCAGGCCTTGAGCACATGGGGGCTATCGATGCGCCGGGCGATCCACTCCTCCATGAGAAACCGCTCGAGATAGCCGGTATCGTGCTGCAGATCCAGCGCTGGGGTCTTGAGCACCACGGTGGCGCCGCTGCCTTCGTCGGTGGCCAGGTACACGTGGCTGCGCGCGCTGACGTGCAGCGGGCGGACGATGCGGTAGCCCTCGAACGACTGGCGCGCATCCAGCACGGGCGGGCACGGTAGGTCGCCGAGCTTGTGCTGCAGCTCGTCGGCCTCTGCACGCGGCAGGCCGTCGACGCGCACCAGTTGCAGGGTCAGGTTGTCGTCGCTGCCATTGGCCAGGGCCTGCTCGACGATGGCCTGGGCGGCCTGCTGCAGGTCGCCGGCGTGTTCGCCGATGCAGCGCTGCATGGCGCGCGCCTCGACGAATTCATAGACGCCGTCGGTGGCCAGCAGGAACAGGTCACCGGCCTCCACGGCCAGTGCCTGGTAGTCGATTTCCAGTTGCGGCCCGACGCCCAGGGCGCGGCTCAGGTAACTCTTGCCCTCGCCGACCCACACGCGGTGATCACGGGTCAGCGGCTCCAGATCGACGCCGCGCAGGCGATAGATGCGCGTGTCGCCGACGTGGAACAGGTGCGCCGTGGTGGACTTGAGCACCACGGCGCTGAAGGTGCATACGTAGCCGCGATCCATGTCATAGCGATGCTGGCCGCGCCGCGTCTGAGCGTGCAACCAGGCATTGGTGGCGCTGAGCACGCGGGTCACCGAGGTCTTCACCGACCAGGCCTCGCTGGTGCTGAAGTAATCGGAGAGAAACGCCGCCACCGCCGTTTCACTGGCGATATGGCTGACGTCGCTGCTGCTGATGCCGTCGGCCAGGGCGATGGCGATGCCCTTGCTGCTCAGCTGCGGCTCGAGGGGCACGCACAGGCCATGGAAGTCCTGATTGCGCGGCTTGCGGCCCTTGTCCGAATACTGGCCGACGCTGACCTGCAGCGGGTTCTTCCTGGCTGTCCACGGGTGTTCGGCAACGGTCATCTCAGTTGTAGGTGCGCTTGGCGCCGGTCTTCACGTGGGTGGTGTACAGCGTCAGGCCGGTGAAGGCCAGGCCGCCGACCAGATTGCCCAGGGCGGTGGGGATCTCGTTCCAGATCATGTAGTCCATCACCGAGAAGTCGCCGCCCAGGATGATACCCGAGGGGAACAGGAACATGTTCACCACCGAGTGCTCGAAGCCCATGAAGAAGAACAGCATGATGGGCATCCACATGGCGATGGTCTTGCCGCTGACGGTGGTGGAGATCATCGCGCCGACCACGCCCATCGACACCATCCAGTTGCACAGCACGCCACGCAGGAAGATGGTCGCCCAGCCCGCCGCGCCATATTCGGCGTAGCCCAGGGTGCGGTCTTCGCCGATATGCGAGATCTTCTCGCCGATCAGACCGGGGTCCTTGGAAAAGCCGTAGGTGAACACGAAGGCCATCATGAAGGCCACGGTCAGGGCACCGGCGAAGTTGCCGAGAAACACCAGGCCCCAGTTGCGCAGGATGCCGCCCACGGTGACGCCCGGGCGACGGTCGAGCAGCGCCAGCGGGGTGAGCATGAATACCCCGGTGAGCAGGTCGAAGCCCATCAGGTAAAGCATCACGAAACCGACCGGGAACAGCACGGCACCGAGCAGCGGCGAGCCGGTACCGACGCTCACGGCGATGGCGAATACCGCCGCCAGGGACAGGATGGCGCCGGCCATGAAGGCGCGGATCAGGGTATCGCGGGTCGACATGAAAATCTTCGACTCACCGGCATCCACCATCTTGGTGACGAATTCGGCAGGAACCAGGTAGGACATGCTGACGCTCTCTCAAATGAACCAGACAGGTTAGAAACACGGCGACTGCTGGCCAGCCGCCAAACACGCTCAGGCCGCCAGGCCGATTTCCACGGTGTCGCCGTTGAGGCGCACCGGCCACACGCGCAGGCGCTGCTCGGGGTACTCCAGGCAAGTGCCGTCACGCAGGCGGAAGTGCTGCTTGTAGAGCGGCGAGGCGATCACCAGGTCGCCCTTGATCTGGCCGATCAGGCCGCGGCCGATCACATTGGCGCCGGATTTCGGGTCGCGGTTCTCCACGGCGAACAGCTGCTCGCCGGCTTCGCTGTGGGGCAGATGGAACAGGGCGATCTGCGCCCCGTCGAGCCAGGCCACCACGCCGGAGTTGGCGACCAGATCCTGGCTGCGGCACAGCGGTTGCCATTCGGTGGCGGGAAGCGATTGGGCACGCACGGCGTTGGGCTGGCTCATCAGAGCACCTCCTCGGTAACGGGAATAAGGTGTAACTCACTGGCGGTAATGGGGCGACGTTGGCCGCGCTCCTTGACGAAATGGATGTCCGGGTCGGCGCGCCGGTCGTTGACGAAGGTGCGGAAGCGCTTGAGCTTCTCCGGGTCCTTGAGGGCACCCGCCCACTCGCATTCGTAGCGGTCGACCACCCGTTGCATCTGCGCCTCCAGCTCGGCAGCCAGGCCCAGGCTGTCGTCGAGGATCACCGCCTTGAGGTAATCCAGGCCGCCCTCCAGCGACTCGCGCCATACCGAGGTGCGCTGCAGTTTGTCGGCGGTGCGGATGTAGAACATCAGCACGCGGTCGATGGTGCGGATCAGCGCCTCGTCGTCCAGATCGGTGGCGAACAGCTCGGCGTGCCGTGGGCGCATGCCACCGTTGCCGCACACGTAGAGGTTCCAGCCCTTGTCGGTGGCGATCACGCCGATGTCCTTGCTCTGCGCTTCAGCGCACTCGCGGGTGCAGCCGCTGACCGCGAACTTGATCTTGTGCGGCGCGCGCAGGCCCTTGTAGCGGTCCTCCAGGCGCAAAGCCATGCCGACGCTGTCCTGCACGCCGTAGCGGCACCAGGTGCTGCCCACGCAGGACTTCACGGTACGCAGCGACTTGCCGTAGGCGTGGCCGGTCTCGAAGCCGGCGGCGATCAATTCGCCCCAGATGTCCGGCAGCTCGTGCAACTGCGCGCCAAACAGGTCGATACGCTGACCGCCGGTGATCTTGGTGTAGAGGTCGTATTTCTTCGCCACGGCGCCGATGGCCAGCAAACCGTCCGGGGTGATCTCGCCGCCAGGAATGCGCGGCACCACCGAGTAGGTGCCGTTCTTCTGCATGTTGGCCATGAAGGTATCGTTGGTGTCCTGCAGCGGAATCAGCGCCGGATCGGTGATCGGCTGGTTCCAGCACGAGGCGAGGATCGAGCCCACTGCCGGCTTGCAGATGTCGCAGCCGGTGTGGCCGCGGCCATGCTTGGCCAGCAACTCCTCGAAACTGAGCACGCCTTCCACCCGGACGATGGCATACAGCTCCTGACGGGTGTGAGCGAAGTGCTCGCAGAGGCTCTTGTCGACCGCCACACCGCGGGCGCTCAGCTCGTGCTCGAAGACCTGCTTGAGCAGCGCGCTGCAGCCGCCGCAGCCACTGCCGGCCTTGGTGATGGCCTTGAGTTCGCCGAGGTCGGTGATACCGGCGTCGACCTGGCAGCACACCGCGCCCTTGCTGACGTTGTGGCAGGAGCAGATGGTCGCGGTATCCGGCAACGCATCGGCGCCCAGGGTCGGCGCACCGTCGGAGAGCGGAAGGATCAGGCTCGACGGATCGGCCGGCAGCTTGATGCCATTCTGGGCGTACTGCAGCAGGGTGTCGTAATAGCTGTTGTCGCCGACCAGCACGGCGCCGATGACCCGCTGACCATCCGCCGAGACCACCAGGCGGCGGTAACTGGCACTGGCTTCGTCGATGTAGCGGTAGCTCTTGGCGCCGGGCGTGGCCGCGTGGGCATCGCCGATGGAGCCGACGTCGACGCCAAGCAACTTGAGCTTGGTCGACATATCGGCGCCTGTGAACGGTTCATGGGGCTCACCGGCCAGTTGCGCGGCCACGGCACGGGCCATGCTGTAGCCGGGCGCCACCAGGCCGAATACCGTGCCGTTCCACGAGGCACACTCGCCGATGGCGAAGATTGCCGGGTCGCTGCTGCGGCAGTCGTTGTCGACCACCACGCCGCCGCGCGGGGCGATGTCCAGGCCGGCGGCGCGGCCCAGGGCGTCCTGGGGGCGAATGCCGGCGGAGAACACGATCAGGTCGGTTTCCAGATACTCACATTGACCATCAGCGCCGTCGTTGAAATTCATTCGGTAGGCATACTCCTCACCGATGACGATCCCCTGGGTGGCGCGCGACAGATGCACGCCGACGCCAAGCGCCTCGATACGCGCCCGCAGTGCGTCGCCACCGTCAACATCCAGCTGTACCGGCATCAGTCGCGGCGCGAACTCCACCACGTGGGCTTCCAGGCCAAGGGACTTCAGCGCATTGGCCGCCTCCAGGCCGAGCAGACCGCCGCCGACCACCACGCCACGGCGCGCGCCAGCAGCGGCGGCGCGGATGCCATCGAGGTCGTCGAGGGTGCGGTAGACCAGACGCGAGTTGCCTTCGGCGCCTGGAATGGGTGGGACGAACGGATAGGAACCAGTGGCCAGCACCAGACGGTCGTAGCCACGACGCCCCTGGCTGGTGACGACTTCGCGCGCCTCACGGTCGATATCCAGCACCGACTCACCGAGGTGCAGGTGTACGCCGTGGCGGGCATAGAGATCGGCCTCGCCGAGGGCCAGGGCTTCGGCGTCCTTGCCGGAGAAGTACTCGGACAAGTGCACACGGTCATAGGCGCGTTGCGGCTCTTCGCCGTAGACGTGCACCTGATAACGGTGCAACGCACCGCTGGCGATCAACTGCTCGATACAGTGGTGGCCGACCATGCCGTTGCCGATGACGATCAGGGTCTCGCGCTTGATCGATGTGACGATGGAATTCATAGCCTGCCCTCTGTCTGCTGCGCTAACACGGTTTTCTGCAACACAAAAAAAGACGCCTGGAGCTGTTGTCAGCTTCAGGCGTCTTTGCCTTGGATTCGTTATGTGGGTGAGCGTCAGGTCACTGCCTGCTTACCGGCCCCATCGGTGATGGGTGCACAAGCTGAATAGCAGGTTACATGCCAGGATTTCGCGAATGTCCGCAGGGACTGTAAGGACGGGGCTTTCAGCCCTTTGAAGAGGGGAGAGGCTGGAGAGCGAGGCGAACCAATATGAGGCGACCGACGCGCAAACTCACCATTTCAGGGCAGGCAAAGCACGCCTTACTGCGCTCGGCCACTCTCCATGAGCTCGGGAGCAAGTCCGGTCAGCGCTGGAGGTGTCTCGCCAGGCCGATGGTCACTTCAAGGCAGAAGCGGCCGTTTGCCGATTCACTGTGGGAGCGCGCCATGCGCGCGAAAATCGCGGGCATGGACTGGGCGTCCCCGCCCGCTCCCACCAATACTCCACCAATGGCCGCTTGCGCCACCTAGAAACCAACGCCGCAGAATGCCGGCCAGGCGCCAGGTCATGGCGCCTGTCAACGCTCCCACGGCGGCGGCGGTTCGCGATCCTTGGGCTCGTCCTCGGCATTCAGCGCAGCCTGGCGGCGTGCTTCATCGGCCAGGGCGGCTTTGATCTCGCGCATCACCGCGTCGACGTCGGCTTCGTCTTCCGGGTCGTTGAATTCACCGGTCAGCACGCTTTGCGGCGTCAGCTTGCCCTCTTCATAGAGCGCCCACATTTCCTTGGCGTACTTGCTGTACTTGAGTTCCGGGGCGAACTGACCGAAGTAGGCCGCCATGTTGCCGACGTCACGTTCGAGCATCTTGAAGGCGTGATTGTTGCCCGCCGCATCCACCGCCTGGGGCAGATCGATGATCACCGGACCCTCAGGGCCCAGCAGCACGTTGAACTCCGACAGGTCGCCGTGCACCAGGCCGGCACACAGCATCTTCACGATCTCCTCGATCATGAAGGCATGGAATTCGCGGGCGTCCTCGGGGTGCAGGTCGACATCATTGAGACGCGGTGCCACGTCGCCCTCACCATCGGTGACCAACTCCATCAGCAGCACGCCGTCGAGGAAGTCGTAGGGTTTGGGCACCCGCACGCCAGCGTTGGCCAGACGAAACAGGGCCGCCACCTCGGCGTTCTGCCAGTTCTCTTCCTGGTTCTTACGCCCGTGCTTGGAGCCCTTGGCCATGGCCCGGGCATCGCGGCTGTTGCGTACCTTGCGGCCCTCCTGATACTCGGCGGCCTGGCGGAAACCGCGCTTGTTGGCCTCCTTGTAGACCTTGGCGCAACGCAACTCGGCACCGCAACGCACCACGTAGACCGCTGCTTCCTTGCCGCTCATCAAAGGGCGAATCACCTCGTCCACCAGGCCGTCCTCGACCAGGGGCTCAATGCGTTTTGGCGTCTTCATCAGCTTTTATTAGGGTCCTCGGTGGGCTATGCGGCCCTTTTATACGGCAATCCTGAGGCAGCGCCCAGCCCATGGGGAAAATGCGCCGGACGATCGGCTTTGAAAGCGCGATTGGCACTGGCGCCCACGCCAGCGGATACCGACAATCCAGATACCGCTTAGAGGAGATCGACATGTCCGAAGAACGCCGCTGGCAGGCCGTGTGCGAGCGCGATGCCGCGCAGGATGGTCAATTCGTCTTCGCCGTAGGCTCGACCGGCATTTACTGCCGGCCCAGCTGTCCGGCGCGTCGACCACGGCGTGACAACGTCAGCTTCCATGACGGCCCGGCACAGGCCGAAGCGGCGGGATACCGCCCCTGCAAGCGCTGCACGCCCCAGGGTGCAAGTCCCGCCGAACAGCTCGACGCGCTGGTGACCGAGGCCTGCCGCCTGCTCGATGAAGCCGACACCCCCCCTACCCTCGGCGCGCTGGCGGCACGCATCGGCTTGTCCGCTTCGCACCTGGCCCGCGCCTTCAAGGCGCGCACCGGCCTGACGCCGAAGGCCTGGGCCAGCGCCCGCCAACGCGAACGCCTGGCCGCCAACCTGCCGGGCGCCAGATCGGTACTCGAAGCGGCGCTGGACACCGGATACAGCAGCACCCGCAGCCTGTATGAGCGAACCGACGGCGTGGCCCTGGCGAGACGACGCCAGGGCTCGAAGGGTGAGACGCTGCGCGTGGCTGTGGTGCCCTGCCCGCTCGGCTACTTGCTGCTGGCCGGCAGCGCCAACGGGCTGTGCGCCCTATTGTTCGGCGATGCGGCGGATACACTGGAGATCGAACTGCGCCAGCGCTTCCCGGCAGCCAGCCTGCAGGCCGATGACGGGCAACTGGAAGGTTGGCTAAACGAGGTACTGCAGCAACTGCGCGAGCCAGAACGTGCCGCCAAGCTGCCACTGGATCTGCGCGGCACGGCCTTTCAACAGCGCGTCTGGCAGGCCCTGCGCGCCATCCCCGTCGGGCAGACGCGCACTTACGGGCAATTGGCTGCCGAACTCGCCAGCCACCCACGCGCCATCGCCCGCGCCTGTGCCAGCAACCCACTGGGCCTGTTGGTGCCCTGCCACCGGGTAACCGCCGCCGATGGCAGCCTGGGCGGCTACCGCTGGGGCGTGGCACGCAAGGCGGCGCTACTGCAGGCCGAAGCCGAAACGCTCAGCCGCGAAGAATGACCGAACACCCGTAGCCTGGCGTTGAGCGCAGCGATACCCAGGACAGCGGCTCCCGGGTGTCGCTACGCTCGACCCCGGCTACGATCGGACTGATTCAGCGCTCCAGAATCGCCGTCACGCCCTGCCCGCCCGCGGCGCAAATGGAAATCAGGCCACGGCCCTCACCCGCCACCGACAGCAACTTGGCCAGGTTGGCGACGATGCGCCCACCGGTTGCGGCGAACGGGTGGCCGGCCGCCAGGGAGCTGCCTTTGACGTTGAGTTTGGCGCGGTCGATGCTGCCCAGCGGCTGCGCCAGGTTGAGACGTTCGCGGCAATAGTCGGCATCTTCCCAGGCCTTGAGCGTGCACAGCACCTGGGCGGCGAAGGCCTCGTGGATTTCGTAGTAGTCGAAGTCCTGCAGGGTCAGTCCGTTGCGCGCCAGCAACCGGGGCACGGCGTACACCGGCGCCATCAGCAGCCCTTCGTGGCCCTTGACGAAATCCACCGCTGCCGCCTCGCCGTCCCGCCAGTAGGCAAGAATCGGCAGGCCGCGGGCCTTGGCCCACTCCTCGCTGGCGAGCAGCACCAGTGAAGCCCCGTCGGTCAGGGGCGTGGAATTGGCGGCGGTCAGGGTACCGCGCTGGCCTTTCTCGAACACCGGCTTGAGGGTCGCCAGTTTGGCCAGGTCGATATCGGGGCGCAGGTTCTGGTCGCGGGTCAGGCCCAGGAACGGCGTCATCAGGTCGTCCTGCCAGCCCTCGGCGTAGACGGCGGCCAGCTTGCGATGGCTTTCCACGGCCAGCTGATCCTGCTCGTCACGGGGGATGGCCCAGTGCTGCGCCATCAGCTCACAGTGCTGGCCCATGGAGAGCCCCGTGCGCGGCTCACCGTTGCGCGGCAGCGACGGCGCGAGATGCCGTGGGCGGATCTGCAACAGGGTCTTGAGCTTGTCGCCAGTGCTCTTGGCACGATTGGCCTGTAACAGGATCTTGCGCAGGCCTTCGTTGACGCCGATCGGCGCATCCGAGGTGGTATCCACGCCCCCGGCGATACCGCACTCGATCTGCCCGAGGGCGATCTTGTTGGCCACCAACAGGGCGGCCTCCAGGCCGGTGCCGCAGGCCTGCTGCAGATCGTAGGCGGGGGTTTCCGGCGCCAGGCGCGAGCCGAGTACGCATTCACGGGTCAGGTTGAAATCCCGCGAGTGCTTGAGCACGGCACCGGCCACCACCTCGCCGAGGTGCTCGCCATGCAGGTGGTAGCGCTCGACCAGGCCTTCCAGGGCGCTGGTGAGCATGGCCTGGTTGCTGGCGGTGGCGTAGGCGCTGTTGGAGCGGGCGAAGGGAATACGGTTGCCACCAACGATGGCGACCCGGCGCGGCAAGCTCATGTGCGGCTCCTTGAAAGTAATATTCTGCGGCACTTTAATTGGTGCCTCTAACAACAACCGGCGTCGTCATCGCGGCATTTAGAGCAGGCTGAAAATGCTCATTCACAGCTCGTGAACTCCGTTTTTCAGCCTGCTCTGGCCTTGCGCTGACTGCCTCGCCAGCTTTTTTCAGAGATACCACTCCGATTTACTCATCGCCGACTGGCCGGATATTGGACTGCTGTCGATGCATGAAACGAGTGATCGCGTACAGTGGTCAACCACTTTGAGTTTCAGCCCTGGAGTCTGTTCCATGTCCGATCGCTACCTCAACTTCGCCAATACGCCGGCCGGCCGTCGCCTGGTCGGTGCGCTCGGGCTGCCGGCGCCACTGCCACTGGAGCGCTGGGTGGCGGGCCGCAATCGGCCCTTGGAAGGTGCGCTGCTGATCGGTGGCGAGGGCGAACTGGGCGCCGCGGTGGCAGGCTTCGCCAAGCGCCTGACCGACGAGCTGTTCGCGCCCCTTGACGGGCAGTCCCTGCCCCGCTGGACCGCCGAACACGGCCCCAAACTCAAGGGGCTGGTGTTCGATGCCAGCAACCTGCAGCGCTTCGAAGATCTCGACGCCCTGCGCCAGTTCTTCCAGCCCGCACTGAAGAATCTCGATCGCTGCCCTCACGTGGTGGTACTCGGTCGCGCGCCAGAGACGCTGGCCGACCCGCAGGCCTCGAGCGTGCAACGCGCACTGGAAGGCTTCACCCGCT
This sequence comes from Pseudomonas sp. PA15(2017), assembly GCF_001945395.1. Taxonomy (GTDB): domain Bacteria; phylum Pseudomonadota; class Gammaproteobacteria; order Pseudomonadales; family Pseudomonadaceae; genus Aquipseudomonas. The sequence continues at coordinate 167,867 of NZ_MSXV01000052.1, forward strand.
CGCTGGCCAAGGAGATCCGCCGCGGCGGTACCGTGCAGTTGCTGCACGTCGACCCCGGCGCGGAAGACCAACTCGAAGGCGCGCTGCGCTTTCTGCTGTCGCCCAAGAGCGCTTACATCTCGGCCCAGGTGCTACGCCTGCAGCCTTGCGCCGGGCAGGTCAGCGACTGGACGCGCCCGCTGGCCGGCAAGACCGCACTGGTCACCGGCGCCAGCCGCGGCATCGGCGCCGCCATCGCCGAAACCCTGGCCCGCGACGGCGCCACGGTACTGCTGCTGGACGTGCCGCCCGCCAAGGACGCCCTCGATGCCCTTGCCGCGCGCCTGGGCAGCCGCAGCCTTGCGCTGGACATCTGCGCCGAAGACGCACCGGCCAGGCTGGTCGAGGCACTGCCCGAGGGCGTCGATATCGTCGTGCACAACGCCGGCATCACCCGCGACAAGACCCTGGCGAAAATGAGCGAGGGGCTGTGGGAATCGGTGATCGACGTCAATCTGCGCGCCCCGCAGCAGCTCACCGCCGCCCTGCTGGAGGCCGGCACCCTGCGCGACGACGGCCGCGTGGTGCTGATCGCCTCGCTCAGCGGCATCGCCGGTAACGTCGGGCAAACCAACTACGCGACCAGCAAGGCCGGGCTGATCGGCCTGGCCCAAAGCTGGGCACCGACCCTGGCGCAGCGCGGTATCAGCATCAATGCGGTGGCGCCGGGCTTTATCGAAACGAGCATGACCGCGGCCATTCCCTTCACCATCCGCGAGGCTGGGCGGCGTATGAACTCGATGAACCAGGGCGGCCTGCCCCAAGATGTCGCCGAAGCGGTGGCCTGGTTCGCGCAACCCGGCTCGGGTGCGGTCAGCGGACAAGTGTTGCGGGTTTGCGGGCAGAGCCTGCTGGGCGCCTGATCACAAGGTTGCCCCACGACCGCGACGTCGGAATTCCACCGGCGTCGCGCCGACCCAGCGTATGAAGGCGCGGCAAAAGGTGCTGGGTTCGAAGAAGCCGGTGCGCTCGGCGATCCGTTCGATGCGCTCCTCGGTATCCACCAGCAGGCGCTTGGCCAGGTTGCAGCGGCAATCGTTGAGCAGTTCATTGAAGCGCACGTCGGCCTGGGCCAGCTGTTCTCGCAGCCGGCGCACCGGCATGCCCAGGCGAGCAGCGACCTGTTCGAGGCTTGCGCCTTCGCTCAGTAACTGGTCGATCAGCCGGCTGACCTCGAAGACCAGCTGGGGCCGCGCCTGACCGGCGCCTGCGGGTAGCGAGGTGCGCAAGCACAGGAAACCTGGCATCAGGGCGGGCGGGAGCGTGACGACCCTGTGCTTGTCCAGGTTGGGCATGCTGCATTTCCTGCGTGGGTAGTGGCTGGGCGAATTCACTCATCAGCGTAGGCAGCTTTCGCCGCTAATGCTCGGGTAACCGGCAATCGTTTGCGCACTTGGCACCAATAGGCGCTGGCTAATGTCCTAAATCTCGACGAGAGTAAGCACAAACCACCTTGCAGCGGAGCGCACGATGGCAACCGAATGGCTCGATTTGCACACCCCGCCGGCATTGCCCGGCATGCTCCTGCGCGCCGCAACCCGGCGTGGGATCACCGGCAAGGTTCTGCCGCACCGCGGGCTGCGCTGCACGGTGAGCGTGGATGCCGGGCACCTGGCCCGTTATCGCCAGCTATGCGGCTTCACCGACGAGGCCCGCCTGCCGGCTACCTATCCGCACGTACTGGCCTTCACCCTGCAGATGAAACTGCTTACCGAGGCGGATTTTCCCTTCCCGCCCCTCGGCCTGGTGCACCTGGAAAACCGCATCCGCGTGGTGCGTCAACTGGCCGGTCTGGGGCCCTTCACCCTGAGCGTGGAGGCCAGCAACTTGGCGCCCCACGGCAAGGGTGCGGTGTTCAGCGTGATCACCCGACTCGAGGATCAACTGGGCCTGCTCTGGGAGGGCGACAGTCGCATCCTCTGCCGCGGCGTCAAGCTCGACGGGCCGACCATAGGCCGCAGCGAACCACCCAGCCTGCCGATGGACGCGCTGGACAGCTGGCAGGCGCCGTCGAACATCGGCCGCCACTATGCGCGGGTCTCGGGGGACTACAACCCCATCCACCTGTCGACCTTGAGCGCCAAGCCATTCGGCTTCCCCCACGCCATCGCCCACGGCCTGTGGAACAAGGCCCGCGCCCTGGCAGCGCTGCATGCCCATCTGCCAGCCTCGGGCTATAGCGTCGAAGTACGCTTCCAGAAGCCGGTTTTACTGCCAAGCACTCTGCGCATGCGTGCCAGCCTGCCAGCCGCTGAGGGCCAGTTCGACCTGCAGGGCAAGGACGATGTGCCGCACTTGGCCGGTTACTGGCAGGTCATCTGAGCCCGTGAAAGAATGTGCGTCCTCTGCCTCCGAGACGCCGCATGAACATTGCCGAACTCACCGCCCGCCTGCACGCCATTCGTGATCGCAACGACTGGCGCCAATTCCATGCCCCGAAGAACCTGGCCATGGCCGCCAGCGTGGAAATGGCCGAGCTGGTGGAAATCTTCCAGTGGCTTAGTGAAGAGCAGTCGCGCACCCTGCCGGCAGACAAACTCGAGCATGCTGGCCAGGAAATCGGTGACGTGGTGCTTTATCTGCTGCTCCTGTGCAGCGAGCTGGGCCTGGACATGGAGCAGGTGGTGCGCGCCAAGCTGGCCGATAGCGAACGGCGGTTCGCCTGATGAGCGACCGGCACTTCGATGAACTGGCGACCCGCTTCGCCGAGAAGATCTACGGCGGTGCCAAAGGTGCGATCCGCCTCGCGGTACTGCAGGCCGACCTCGCCGAAGCCTTGCCCGAACGCCCGCTGCGGGTACTCGACGTCGGTGCCGGCCTGGGCCATATGGCGCTGTGGCTGGCCGAGCGTGGTCATCACGTCACCCTGGCCGAGCCTGCCGCCCCCATGCTCGCCGGGGCCCGCGAGCGCTTCGCCCAAGCCGGCGTAACCGCCACGGTCATCCACGCGCCCTGGCAGGATCTGCCGGGCCGTTTCGAGGCGCCCTTCGACCTGGTCATCTGTCACGCGGTGCTCGAATGGCTGGCCGAACCGGCTGCCATCCTGCCCGCCTTGCACGGCCTGACCGCCGCCGAGGGCTGGCTGTCCCTGGCGTTCTACAACAAGGATGCGCTGATCTACCGCAACCTGCTCAAGGGTCACCTGCGCAAACTGCGCAAGGACGAATTCGCCGGAGAAAAGCAAAGCCTGACGCCGCAGCGCCCCCTCGACCCGCGGGAACTCGAATCGCAACTTGCCACCCATTGGCAGGTCGAACACAGGAGCGGCGTACGGGTGTTCCACGACTACATGCCACGGGATTTCCAGGCCAAGGCGCAAATTGCCGACCTGCTGGAGATGGAACTGGCGCACCGTCGCCATCCGGCCTTTGCCGGACTCGGACGCTACCTGCACTGGATCTGCCGGCCACGCTGAACCCTGCTCTGCCAGGAGATACGCCATGAAACGTTTTGCGCTGCTGCTGTTCACCACCGCCCTGGCCGCCTGCCAGAGCCATAATCCGTACACCACCGACTCAGCGCCCATTCCGCCAGCGCCGCCGGGCGCCGCCAACCATTTCGATCGCAGTGCCTACCCCGCCGCACCGCGCGACTACGCGGCCTACCGCAGCTGGGCCTGGCAGCAGCGCCCGGCCGGCAGCGCCTGGGCCAGCGCCGATCTGGTGCAGGACGCCCTCAACAATGCCTTGGATCAGCGCGGCCTGCGCCCAGCCCAGGGCAGTGCCGCCGCCGACCTCAAGGTACGCACCGACACCCGCCTGGAACGCCGCGTGCGTCAGGTGGCCGACAGCTATGACCCTTACTACGGTGGCGGTTATGGCAGCTTCGGCAACCGTGGCTACTATGGCAACGGCGTCGGCGTGGGGGCCCGCGTGCCGCTGACCCGCACCTATGAAGAGGAGGTCGTGGTGGTGCGCATCGATTTCTTCGACGGCCGCAGCGGCGCGCACGTGTGGAGCGGCCAGGCCGAAATGCGCAGCAGTGGCAGCCAGGCCGAGCGCGCCGACGCCTTGCGCAAGGCCGTCAGTGACGCCCTCGACGAATACCCGCCAGCATGAACCACCCCATCGATGGATTCAGGAGAAAACCGATGCGCCGTCTGCCTCTGCTACTGATTCCCGTGCTGCTGTTGCTCGGCGCCTGCCAGAGTCAGCAGATCAACCGCGACTTCGACGCCAGCCGCGATTTCGCTGCATATCGCAGTTGGAGTTGGCAAGAGCCGGCGGTGCAGTACAAGCCCGACGACCCGCGTATCCGCAGTGACCTCACCGAGCAGCGCCTGCGTAGCGCCGTGGCCGATCAGCTCGACCAGCGCGGCTTGCGCCCGGCAGCAGCTGGCGCCAAGGGCGATCTGCAGGTACAGGTCTGGCTGGTTGTCGATGACCGCCAGCAGCAGGTCAATAGCGGCTTCGGTGGTGGTTTCGGCGGTTACTGGGGCCCTTACTGGGGTGGCCCGGCCTACAATGAAACCCGCACCATCGACTACAAGGTAGCGACCGTGCAGGTCGACTTGTTCGATGGCAAGGACGGCAAGCTGGTGTGGCGCGCCAGCGACGAGCGGATCGTGCGCAATGCCGCCGGCAACCCGACCGAGCGGGAAGCGGAAATCCGCGAAACCGTCGGCCGTGTGCTCAGCCAATATCCGCCGCGCTAAGAGCCTGGCCTTTATGCGCATGCAGCGGCAACCACAAGGCAGAAGCGGAGATCGTTGCTTCACCTGAAGGAACGGGCGGGGGCGTCCAGTCCACGCCCATGACTCTTCGCGGGCATGGCCCGCTCCCATAGATAGTTACCAGTCCATCCTACGGGAACGATCGGCCGCTCCCGCGCCAAGGCTACAATCGCTTCGCGAGGTCGACGCTGCCACGCACAGCGTGGAGACCGAAGCGCCTACCGGCTCTGGTTATCGCGGCATCTAACCGCGGCCAAAGCGGTAGAACAGGTTCGGCTCGCTGACGATGTACAGGTTGCCCTCGTCATCGAAGGTCATGCCCTCGCCTTGGGGAATCGCTTTGCCAAGGCCGGCGAAGTCGCTGTTCAGGGTGCGGAAACCGATCAGCTTGCCGCTGTCACCATCGAGCTCCATGATCCGCTTCGACTCGTCACTGAGCAGCGCCAGGTGTCCGGTACGCTCATCGAAATGCACCGACGACAGGTCGGTGGCGAATACCGAGTCGCGGATCCAGTCCTCGTGGTCGAGGATCTCGAGACCGAAATTCCCCTTGATGCTGCTTTTCAATCCCCGAATCTCATAGAGCTTCATCGGCGAGTATTCTTTGGCGACGAACAGTCGGTCGCGCGCCCGGTCATAGCCGACGCCCTCGAATCCCTGGTTGCCATCGCGCTGAATGCCCAGGGTCAGGGCGCGATAGTCCTCGCGGAACAATGCACCGGAACGCTCGGGCACCGGCACCACCACCAGGCCGTGCTCGCGCTCCTCGGCCAAGAGCAGCAAGCCATCACCCAGGTAAGTCACCCCCTCGACATCACTGAAGCCGCTCAGCGGATAGCGCGCCAGCACCTCGCCGTCCTTGCTCATGGCCAACAGTTCTTCGGGGTTGTTGAGCACTGCCCAAAGCTGGTCACGCTGCTCGTCGTAGCTGAGGCCGGACAGGTTGTCCTCCACACCGCCGACTACCTTGGCATCCACCTGCACTTTGTAGTCTCGGCCCAGCAGGCTGCCCGGCGCCCATTGAGACACCGCCGGCGTGGTCAGCCAGTAATAGAGGCGATCATCCAGGTGCAGCGCGCGCATCTGATAGGCGGCGGCGAACAGCACGGCAAACAGCAACCACATCCATGGGCGCAGAACGGGCAGGCGGGAAAAAGCCCGCTTGGCGACAGATAGCATGAGAAGTCTCGACGTGGGAGGTGCGGGGCAGCGTGCCTGAGCAATGTTGCAATTACGCGGCACGCACGACGGCATTGAGAGAGGCGCCTGCCTGGGAAGTTCCTCACCACCCGGTTATGGCCAGCACTCCACTGCCGCCCGGCAGCTCCTGCCGATGATGGTTTACCCAGCCCGAAAGACCGTGCAGACTGCCGCAAGACAGTGCGCATCGCAGAGGCGATGGCGGCCAGCCCCGGCTGCCCGTGCCCCGCAAGACTATCCATGCCGCGCGGCCTGGAACTGAAGGAGATCATCTTGGCGTCCAGTGAAACCAGCACCTCCTTGAGCATTGCGATCGCCAACTGCGCCAAGGAATCCATCCATACTCCCGGCAGCATTCAGCCACAGGGTTTCCTGATGGTGTTCGACGAGCAGACGCTAAGGGTGCTGCAAGTGAGCGAGAACGTCGCCGACTGGCTGGATCTCGAGCCGGACTGGCTGCTGGGTCGTCATCTGGACGCGCTGCTCGAAGACGGCACCGTGCTGGCCGAGCGCCTGGCGCAATTATCCGACGACGACACCACGCCCTTTCATATCGGTGACGTGCGTTTTCGCGAAGGCAGCCGCCGTGGCGAGATGACGGCGATGGTCGCCCACCGTTTCGACCAGGTGCTGATCGCCGAATTCGAGACCACCAGCAACGTGATCACCGCTTACAACACCCTTTACCCGATGGTGCGCACCTTCATCGGCCACCTGCAGGGCGCCGAGGACATCGACGAGCTGTGCGCGTTGTCGGTGGCCGAGGTCAAGCGCGTGACCGGTTTCGGCCGGGTGAAAATCTACAGCTTCGACCCTGAAGGCAATGGCCTGGTGCTCGCCGAGAAGCTCGACGAGGGTTACCCCAGCTACCTGGGCCTCAGCTTCCCGGCTTCGGACATTCCGACCCAGGCCCGCCAGCTTTACGTGGCCAACCGCATCCGCGTGATCGAAGACGCCAACTACCAGCCCTCGCCGCTGCGCCCGGCCTGCAACCCGCTGACCGGCAAGCCGCTGGATCTCAGCTACGCGACCCTGCGCAGCGTGTCGCCGGTGCACCTGCAGTACATGCGCAACATGCAGACCATCGCCTCGATGTCGATCTCCATCGTGGTCGAGGGCCAGCTGTGGGGGCTGATTTCCTGCCACCACGCCAGCGCCCGCTCGGTCGGTTTCCAGACCCGCACCGCCTGCGAACTGCTGGGGCGCATGCTGTCGTTGCAGATCGAGGCGAAGATCGCCCACGCGCGCACCCAGCACCTCTTGCAACTGCGCCGCCACATCGTGCAGATGCTGTCGGCGATGGCCGACCGCGACAGCGTCAGCGAAGGCTTGCTGGCATTGCCCGATACCTTCCTCGACTTCGCCCAGGCCAGCGGCGCAGCGATCATCTCCTCCTCGCACTGCGACCTGATCGGCCAGACGCCGCCGCGTGACCAGGTCAACGCCCTCGTACAATGGCTGGGCGCCCGCCCGGGCGAGGACCTGTTCCAGACCGACAACGTGGGCCGCGACATCCCGCAATTGCCGGAGCTGGCCAAGCACGTCGGCGGCCTGCTGGCCGTGGCCATCTCGGAAATTCACTCTCACTACCTGATGTGGTTCAAGCCGGAGCAGAAGCGCGTGGTCGAATGGGCTGGCAAGCCCGAGAAGGCGGTCAGCGCCAGCGGCGCCCTCAGCCCGCGCAACAGCTTCGCGCGCTGGCAGGAAGAAATCAGCGGTTTCTCTACGCCCTGGCATCCCCAGGAGCCGGAAAGCGCCCTGGAGCTGCGCAACGCGGTGCTCGGTATCGTGCTGCGCAAGGCCGAGGAAATGGCCCAGCTGGCCAATGACCTGAAGAAAACCAACAAGGAGCTCGAGGCCTTCTCCTACAGCGTTTCCCACGACCTGCGCGCGCCGCTGCGGCATATCGCCGGCTACGCTGAGCTGCTGGGCGATTTCGAAGGCGCCAAGCTGTCCGAGCGAGGGGTGCGTTTTCTCGAGCACATCACCGAATCGGCACGTTTTGCCGGTACCCTGGTGGACAACCTGCTGAGCTTTTCGCAGATGGGCCGCTCGGCGCTGCGCTTCACGGACGTCAATCTGCAGGCGCTGGTCGAATCGATCCGTGAGGAAATGAAACCCGATTACCAGAGTCGAAACCTGGAATGGCACATCCAGCCGCTGCCGCGGGTGGTCGCCGATGCCGCTTTCCTGCACCTGGCCCTGCGCAATCTGCTGGCCAATGCGATCAAGTACAGCCGCGAGCGTGACCCGGCGATCATCGTGGTCGGCGCCCAGGAACACGACGACGAGGTGGTCATCTTTGTGCGCGACAACGGCGTAGGCTTCAATATGGAGTACGTCGACAAGCTGTTCGGCGTGTTCCAGCGTCTGCACCGCATGGAGGAATTCGAAGGGACCGGCATCGGCCTGGCCAGCGTACGACGTATAATCGAGCGTCACGATGGACGAGTCTGGGCCGAGGGCAAGATCGATCAGGGCGCCACTTTCTATTTCGCGTTACCCAAACGCCACCACCCCGTCATGTCATGACGGGTCGAGGACTTTAATGCTCAAACCTATTCTGCTGGTCGAAGACAATCCACACGATCTGGAGTTGACCCTGATCGCTCTGGAGCGCAGCCAGCTGGCCAATGACGTGATCGTCATGCGCGATGGTGCCGAGGCGCTGGACTACCTGTTCCGCCGTGGCGACCATGCCGAGCGTCTGCCCGGCAACCCGGCGATCATGATGCTCGACCTCAAGTTGCCCAAGGTCGACGGCCTGGAAGTACTCAAGGTGGTGCGCGACTCGCCCGAATTGCGCAGTATTCCGATCGTCATGCTGACCTCGTCGCGCGAAGGCCCGGACCTGCAGCGCGCCTACGAATTGAACGTGAACGCCTACGTGGTCAAACCAGTCGAATTCAAGGCTTTCGTCTCGGCCATTTCCGATCTGGGCGTGTTCTGGGCAGTGCTCAACGAGCCGCCTCCCGGCTCCTTGCGCCTGCAGCGACGCACCAAGGATGACGAGCAAACCGATGACAACTGACCGCCCGCACCCCATGCGTAATTCCCTGGCCTAACCACAGACCGTGATCGACGACCTTTCCATGCCGCTTGTGCCTATCAAACTCCTGTTCATCGAAGACAGCCCGCATGACGCGGAACTGGCCCTGCTCGCACTGGAACGCAATGGTCTGGCAGTCGACAGCACCCTGGTCTACGACCACGAGGCCGCCGAACGCGCGCTGAAGAACCAACGCTTCGACCTGATCCTCTCCGACTACCTGTTGCCCGGTTCCTCCGGTGCCCAGGCACTGGAAGTGGCACGCCGCCTGGCTCCGCAGACGCCGTTCATCTTCCTGTCCGGCATGTTCGGCGAAGAGCACGCGGTGGAGATGATGCGCCTGGGCGCCGTCGACTACGTGCTCAAGCAGAACCTGCCGTTTCTGCCCAAAGCCATCGACCGCGCCATGGCCGAGGTCAACGAACGCGAAGAACGGCGCCGCGTGGAGGACACCCTGCAGGCCGTCGAGGCCCGTGCACGACTGGCCATCGGCGCGGCGCGCATGGGCATGTGGGATTACGTGCCGGCCACCGATACGCTGATCTGGGACGAACGCTGCCGCGCGCTGTACGAACTGGACAAGGGCGCCGACGTCAACATGGCCCTGTTCCTCGGCCGCTGCCACCCCGATGACCGTGCGCAGCTGCGCCAGCGGGTCAACGAAGCGCTGGCCACCGACAGCGGCAACGAGTTCCAGGCCGAATTCCGCCTGCCCCTGAGCAACGGCAGCAAACGCTGGATCTCCGCGCGCGGCCAGGCGTTCTTCGACGATGGCCAGTGCACTCGCTTTCTCGGCGTGCTGCACGACATCACCGAACAAAAACAGGCCAACGAAGCCTTGCTGCGCCTCAACGACGTGCTCGGCGAGCGCGTCGAAAAGCGCACACGCGAGCGCGACCGCAACTGGGAGCTGTCCCGCGATCTGCTCGCCGTACTGCGTTTCGACATGCGCCCCAGTGCCCTCAACCCGGCCTGGGAGCAGACCCTTGGCTGGGCGCGCCAGCAGCTCACCCAGGGCCCGCTATGGGAACTGGTGCACAGCGACGATCAGCAGGACACCCGCTCGCACATCGAGCGCGTGACCTCGGACAACGTCTCGGTGCGTTTCGTCAACCGCATGCGCCATGCCAGCGGCGACTATCACTGGCTGTCGTGGATCGTGGTGCGCGACGACGACCTGCTGTACGCCACGGTGCGTGACATCACCCACGAGCGCGCGGTGGTCGAGGAACTGGCCGCCACCAACCAGCAATTGCGCGAGCAGATCGCCGAGCGAGAGCGTGTGGAAGCGACCCTGCAGCAGATGCAACGTCTGGAAGCGGTCGGCCAGCTCACCGCGGGCGTCGCGCACGATTTCAACAACCTGCTGACCGTGGTGCTGACCAGTACCAGCTTCCTGATCCGCGACCTGGAAAAGGGCAACCTGGACAAGGCCCGCGGTCGCCTGCAGAACATCACCGATGCCGGCGAGCGCGGCGCCAAGCTGACCGGCCAGCTGCTGGCCTTCTCACGGCGCCAGCGCCTGGTGCCGGAGGCGGTCAACCTCGGTGAAACCGTGCAGGGTATGCTCGAACTGCTGAAAAGCACCCTGGGCGGTAGCGTGCTGATCGAGACGGCCACCGAGCCGGACCTGTGGCATGCCCGGGTCGACCCGACGCAGATCGAACTGATCATCCTCAACCTGGCGATCAACGCCCGCGACGCCATGGGTGTGGGCGGTACGCTGCACCTGAGCACCAGCAACGAAGTGATCAGCGAAGCCCCGCGCCGCCCCGAAGACCCGGAGCCGGGCGACTACGTGGTGCTGTCGGTGCAGGATTCCGGTAGCGGCATGAGCGAGGCGGTGCTCGCCAAGGCCTTCGAGCCGTTCTTCACCACCAAGGAAATCGGCAAGGGCTCGGGCCTCGGCCTGGCCCAGGTATTCGGATTCGCCAAGCAGTCCGGTGGCGGCGCACGCATTCTCACCAAGATGGGCGTCGGCACCACGGTCATGGTCTATCTGCCAGGCCTGCGTAACGTGGTGCAGGCGCAGGAGCAGGAGCAGGTGTCCAGTCAGCCGCTGCCGATCGCCGAGCCAGGCGACCAACGCACCATCCTTCTGGTCGACGATGACCCGCGGGTACGCGAGGTCACCGCCCTGACGCTGGATGCGCTCGGCTATCAGGTGCGCGAGGCCCACAGCGGCCTCGATGCCCTGGCCAAGCTCGACGACGACATCGACCTGCTGCTTGCCGATTTCGCCATGCCCGGCATGAACGGCGCCGAGCTGGCCCAGGCAGCGCGCCGCCGCTACCCGGAGCTGCCGGTGGTGTTCGTCACCGGCTACGCCGAACTGGGTGGGCTGGACGTCGATGAAACGTTCATCGTGCAGAAGCCCTACCGCAGTGACGAACTGGCGGAAAAACTGCAGCATGCCTTCGCCAGCGGCAAGCTCACCTGACTCCACTTACCCTGCAGCCCCCAGCGGACTGCAGTCGCTGCCAGAGCGCAGGATAGGCGACCGACCGATGTCCGCGAAGCAGAACACGCCACCGCAACCCTGCCTGTTCGCCGGTCAATCCGGCGACACGGTCGAACTCATCCGCCGTTTCGACTGGGCGGCCACCGCCCTCGGCCCCATCGAGGGGTGGCCGGATGTGCTGATCAGCACCACGCGCCTGATCCTGTCCTCGCCGACGCCCATCGTGCTGCTGTGCGGCGACCGTGGCGTGCTGATCTACAACGACGCCTATGCGGCGTTCGCCGGCCAGCGTCACCCGGACATCTTCGGCCTGCCAGCCGAGGACGCCTGGCCGGAGATTGCCGAGTGGAATCGCCACGTGATCAGCATGGGCCTGAGCGGTCGCTCCATGAGCCAGGAGAGCCTCCACCTGCCGTTGCGCCGTCCCGGCCTGCAGGATGATGCGTGGATGAACCTCTACTACAACCCACTGTTCGATAATACCGGTCGTTCCCACGGCATGATGTGCATCGTGGTGGAGATCACCAACCAGATCGTCGCCATCGAACAACGCAGCCAGGCCGAAGCGGAACTGCGCAGCGCCAACGAACGCATCGAGCTGGCGCTCAACGCCGGCGCCGTGCTCGGCACCTGGGTGTGGGACATTCCCAATGACCGAGTGACCGGCGACGAGCGCTTCGCCCGCGCCTTCGCCGCCGACCCGCAGCAGGCCGCCAGCGGCATGGCGCTGGATCGTGTAGCCCTGGCCATCCACCCCGAGGACCGGCCCCGGGTACGCGCGATGATCGAGCAGACCATCACCAGCGGCGGCAGCTACCGTGCCGAATACCGCGTGCTGCAGGCCGATGGCGGCTACCGCTGGATCGAGGCCAACGGCCGCTGCGAGTTCGCCCCCGACGGCTCACCGCTGCGCTTTCCCGGCGTGTTGATGGACATCGACGAGCGCAAGCGCACCGAACTGGCCCTGCGCCAGCTGACCCAGACCCTCGAGGAGCGGGTCAGCGAAGCCGTGCTGCAGCGAGTCCAGGCCGAGGAGCAGCTGCGTCAGGCGCAAAAGATGGAAGCCATCGGCCAACTGACCGGCGGCATCGCCCACGACTTCAACAACCTGCTGGCCGGCATCCTCGGCAGCCTGGAGCTGATCCAGCGCAAGCTGCCGGGCGACGAGCATCCGCAACTGGCGCGCTTCGTCGACGCGGCCATCGCCTCGGCCAACCGCGGCGCCTCGCTGACTCACCGCCTGTTGGCGTTTGCCCGGCGCCAGTCGCTGGACATGCGCCCGGTCCAGGTCAACGCCCTGGTGCGCGCCCTCGAGGAGCTGCTGGTGCGTACCCTGGGCGAGCAGATCAGCCTGGAAACCCGGTTGGCCGATGACCTGTGGCCAACCCGCAGCGACGGTCACCAACTGGAAAACGCCCTGATCAACCTGGCCATCAATGCGCGCGACGCCATGCCCGGCGGCGGCAGGCTGCGCATCGAAACCCGCAACACCCAGCTCGGCGCGCTGGAGGCGCAGAACCATCAGGTACCGGCCGGTGACTATCTGCTGCTGTCGGTCAGCGATAGCGGTTGCGGCATGCCCGAGGAAATCATCCGCCACGCCTTCGAGCCATTCTTCACCACCAAACCCATCGGCCAGGGCACCGGCCTGGGCCTATCCATGGTCTACGGCTTCGTCAAGCAGACCGGCGGCTACCTGCATCTGGAAAGCCAGGTCGGCCGCGGCACCACCCTGAACCTCTACCTGCCGCGCCTGCCCGTGGCGCCTGCCGAGCTATCGCATAGCACGACGCCCAAAGCGCCGCGCGGTACCGGCGAGCGCATCCTGGTGGTGGAAGACGACAAGGTGGTGCGCATGCTGATGGTCGAGGTGCTCGAAGAACTCGGTTACAACCTGATCCAGGCCAGCGACGCACAGAGCGCCCTGGGCCTGCTGGAGCAGCACGCACCGCTCGACCTGCTGCTCACCGATGTCGGCCTGCCCGGCATGAACGGCCGCCAGCTCGCCGACGCGGCCCGGCAGCGCCAGCCGGGCCTCAAGGTGCTGTTCGCCACCGGCTACGCCGAGGGCGCCGAAGTGCGCGACGGCTACCTGGGCAAGGACATGGACATGATCGCCAAGCCGTTTTCCTTCGAGGCGCTGGCCGGCAAGCTCCAGGCCATGCTCGCCGATTGACCGGCCGCAAGCGCCTGCGGCGCAGAAGCCGGGAACTCCGCACCGAGGCCGCGGCTCAATAGTCAGCACCCTGGCGCTTGTCGCCCTTTCCGTTTTTCAGGAACCCCTGCATGCGCGTAGAAGGCTTTTTCGAATCCCTGGGCGAGGCGTTCGGCTCGTTCATCCGCTTTATCGTCGACGCCCTGAGCGGCGTGTTCGGCATGCTCGGCGGCGCAGTCGCCAGCTTTATCGACGGCCTGTCCGGCGCTTTGGGGGTTACTCCATCGCTGCTGAGCATCGCCGTGCTGCTGCTGGGGCTGATCCTGCTCTACAGCGCGGTGCGCTCGTTCATGCGCGGTTCGGTGATCGGCGGGCTGATCTGGCTATTGCTGGGCCTGTGGCTGCTTAGCGGGCTGATCCACTAAACGCTACGGCGCGCGCAGCGTTGCTGATCTGAAGTCGTCAGACATCTTGCATCCAAATGTTACAACGGACGTGCTAGGCTGAGCGGCCGTCGTTAGCCGCCTAAGTACTCCAATGTCCGTTCATGGTCAGTTGCTACTGCGTCATCACACGCCTTTCATCCGCTTCTGGCTGGCACGGGTGTTCACCGCCAGCGGCTTCCAGATGCTCACCGTGGCCATTGGCTGGCAGATGTACAGCCTCACCGGCAACGTGCTCGACCTGGGCCTGGTCGGCTTGGTCGAATTTCTGCCCAAGATCCTCTTCATCCTGCTGACCGGCCACGTCGCCGACCGCTTCGACCGCCGCAAGGTCGCCGCGCTGTGCCAGTGCGGCCAGGCCACCGTCGCCATCACCCTGTTGATCGGCAGCAGCACGAGCAGCCTGACCCGCGAGATGATCTTCGTCATCGCCTTCATGATGGGCACCGCGCGGGCCTTCGAGATGCCCACTACCCAGGCGCTGCTGCCCAACATCGTGCCGCCGGGCCTGTTCCCCGCCGCCGTGGCCGCGTCCAGCTCGGCGATGCAGACCGCGACCATCGTCTCCCCCGCCCTGGGCGGCGTGCTCTACGCCGTGGCGCCGGCCTGGGTGTATGGCCCGGCGCTGGTGCTGTACCTGATCGCCGTGGGCATGATGCTTAGCCTGCCGTCGCAGCAGAAACCGCTGAAGCAGAAAATCTCGGTGGAATCGCTGCTGGCCGGCTTCCGCTTCATCCGCAGCCGCCCGGAAGTGTTTGGCGCCATCTCCATGGACATGTTCGCCGTGTTGCTCGGCGGTGCCACCGCGCTGCTGCCGGTGTTCGCCAAGGACATCCTGCTCACCGGCCCCTGGGGCCTGGGCCTGCTGCGCTCGGCGCCGGCGGTGGGCGCGTTGCTGATGTCGATCTACCTGGCGCGCCACCCCATCGAGCGGCGCGTCGGCCCGGTGATCCTCGGCTCGGTGGCGATCTTCGGTGTGGCGACCATCGGCTTCGGCCTGTCCACCTCGCTGTGGTTCAGCCTGGCGACCCTGGTGCTGCTCGGCGCCGCCGACATGGTCAGCATGGTGATCCGCGGCGCCTTCGTGCAGCTGCAGACGCCCGATGACATGCGCGGCCGGGTCGGCGCGGTGAACAGCCTGTTCATCGGCGCTTCCAACCAGCTCGGCGACTTCCGCGCTGGCGTCAGCGCCGCCTGGTTCGGCACCGTTCCAGCCGTGCTGATGGGCGGCGTCGGCGCCATCGGCATCAGCCTGCTGTGGATCAAGCTGTTCCCGGCACTGTCGAGCAGGGATCGGATTCGTGATCCGTTGGTGGGGGATGAGAAAGCCTCCTAGCCAGATAGCAGGATGCTCTCAGCCTGGAGCGCCTAGGGCGCTTGCGTTTGCGAAGGCGTTTCACCGGGGGTCCGCCGAGCCTCGCTTGCCCTGCCGGGATGCATACACGCTTCGCGACTGGTGTAGCCAAGAACCTTGCAAGCATCCAACAGCGACGAAGGTTGCGTGGCCTTTATATCCCGCTCCTTCTGCGCCAACGCGATGATCATTTGCAACAGAAGTAGGGCCATCGTTAGGATCATTACCCAGATCACTATCTGCTTACCTAGCGCTGCCAACAGGCGATAGGCGAGGATTATCCAGGCAGCCGGAGCTCCACCGCGCGATGCTACATCAAGGAACTGCACGCTAAGGATAAACGTCGTCAGCGCCATCAAAGTGGCTGCTATGGGATCGGCCGCCCAGTGAGCGGTCAGAATCGCAAAGGCCACACTGGGCACGATATGCCTCAGCAACAGCAGGCCGCTGCCGCCGCGCACCCAACGCGGCGGTATCAAGCGCATACTGATGCCCATATCGAAAACTATGCACAACCTGGCCAGCCTGTTCCACAGTTTGATAAGCAAGCGGAACACGAGCAATAACGCCGTGCCGAGGGCTGCAACCGCAGCCACCGTAACGGCAAGGTCCTTGGCGCTTTCAGATGGGCTGCTCAGTACGAATATCACCAGGCAGAGATACAACCACAGCAAAAGGTAGAGCTGCACCCAGCCATTGCCCGGGTGCCAATCCCGCCACCGTGGCAAATAAGTCAAACCCAAATCGTTCAACAGGTCGTCATGATGTTCGACGCGCCAAGCCAGCGCCCCGCAGGCTTGCCAGTCGGCATCATCGAAGCCATCCACCAACTTGCGGCGCTCGCCTTCGCGCATCGGTTTGAGTAACAGCCAGACAGCACGCGACTCCGAGGAGGCCGGTTGCTTTTCGTTCAGCGACTGGCGCAACTCGGCGCGCAGCACCATGGCGCCACGGCGTAAACAAAGCTCGTCCCAACGCTCGTCGTCACAAGGCAGCTGACCCCGAGCTTCGTCCCAGTCGAACAGCCGGCAGATTTCGTCAAAGAAACTCAGTGACCAGCCGACGTTACTTTCGAGCAAGCCCAGCACGCCTTGCTGCAGATAACTGCTGCGATCGAATGGCTGAACCCAGGGCTGCCTGTTCAACTGCCTGACTGACTCGAGAACCGCCTGTTCCTGCCCCGCCTCCAGTTGCGAATGCCATTGCCACAATTCGGCATCAAGCAGGCGCTCGGCCAGGACGTTCATCGTCGGCATCGGCAGATAATCGGCCTGCCATGGCGTTAACCAGTTCAGCTGCGTCATGGCCCAGCGCACGCTGTCATCAACCTGGTTGCCGGGCAGCTGAGAGCGGCGCAGCAATTCCAATTCGAATGCCCTTTCCTGCTCGGCCTCCCGAGCCTGGAGCAGCGCGTCATCAAGCGAAGCGCAGCTATCCAGCAGATTGCCGACCCACGCTTGGTCATCGTGATACCGCTGCTGGATCTCCGTCACTGGCGTGGTCAGTTGCCGTGCATCGCTAAACGGCGCTGGCGTAAGAGACTCGTCGAGCGCAACAGGTACCTCCATGTACTGGGAGCGCTGCGCCCAATCCAACGCCCACTCATAGGCCTCACGCAGCCGCTGGAACGCTTCGGGGTTCTCGTCGGGGCGGGTCTGCTTGAGCAGCTGCGCGTAGCGGCGCTTGATGGTGCGGGTGTCGGCCTCGGCGTCCAGGCCGAGCAGTTCCCAGGGGTTCACCACTCGGCCTTCTTGCTGTAGTCAACCTTGAAGGCGCCGGTGCGCCACATCGACCAGCGCGGCCAGGGTGAGCGACGGCTGCCGACCAGGCCGAGGAACAGCACCTCGAGCGCCAAGGCAATGCCGAATGCGGCCCAGCCGGAAACCAGATTCGGCGCGAACGCAGCGACGATCATCGCGAAGAGCGCAGCCGGCAGGCCGTGGCGCAGCACCAGCATGCCGGCGCCACGGTCACGCCAGGCAGCGGGCAGCAGCAGTCGGCTCAGCGGCACGTCGAGGCGCGTCAGGTAACGGGCCAGGCGACTCCAGCCGCGGGCGAGCATCACCATCCAGGCGACCACCCCGACGCTGATCAGCAGGTCCTTGAGCCCCAGGCCGAGATAGCCGCCCGAACGTTCCAGGTACACCGACATCTGCGCGTCCTGCAGCGAGGTGGTGAACATGGCGGTGAACAGCATGAGCCAGGCGTAGACCGTGGCCGGCACTGTCCATTGGCGCGGCTGCCAACGCCGCCAATCGTCATCGATCTGCAGGCCGAGCAGTTCCATCAACTCGGGATAGCGCTCGGTAAGCAGCTCGTCCAGCCCCTGACAGGCCTGCCAGTCTTCACTGTCGAAGCGGTCGACCAGTTGCCGTGCATCACACTCACTCATGGACTTTAGCAGCAGCCAGGCGGCACGCTCCTCGGTACGCAACGGCCAGTCCAGCTCCAGCTGCTGCAACAGGCGCTGGCCCACGGCGTGGCGCTCGCAGCGCCAGCACAGCCAGTTCCAGCGCTCGACGGAGCACGGCAGCTCGCCGGTGTCCTCGTTCCAGCCGAACAGCCGGCACAGGCGCTCGAACAACCCGCCCGACCAGTGCTCGGTGATTTCGAGCATCCAGACCATGCCATCCTGCAACTGCTGGCGACGGTCGAACGACTGCAGCCAGTCGCTGGCCAGTAGCGCGGTGGCAGCCTCCACGACGGCGCGCTCCTCGCCGGCCTGCAAGCGATGCTGCAGGGTTTCCAGCTCCAGCGCCAACAGTCGTGCGGCCAGTGCGTCCGAGTGGCTGCGCGGCAGGTAATCGGCTTGCCAGGGCGACAGCCACTGCAAGTGCTGCATCCCCCAGCGCAGGATGTTCAGACTCTCTTCGTCCAGGGTGGCGCAACGTGCCAGCAGATAACGCTGCAGATCGGTTTCCAGCGACTGCTCGCGAGCCTGCTGCAGGGCGGCGTCCAGTGACGCGCTGGCCTGCAGCAATTGTTCGATGCGCGCATGCGGTGGCTCTTCGGTGGCGGCCACCACAGCAGGTTCGTCCTGCACTACCGACGCGGGCACCTGCCATTGGTCGGTGCCGTCCTCCGGCGACCGATCCTGGGCGGCGGCACGGGCCAAGGCTTGCTCGTAGGCTTCGCGAAGGCGCTGGAAGGCGTCGGCGTCCTCGTCAGGGCGGTGCTGTTTGAGCAACTGCGCATAGCGGCGCTTGATGCTGCGGGTATCGGCGTCGGCGTCCAGGCCAAGCAGCGTCCAGGGATTCATACTGATCAGTACCCTTGTTCGATGGCATCCAGGCGCGCGGCCACTTCACCCCGGGCCTCGCGGATTTCCCGCTCGTCCTGGCGCTCCAGAATGCTGGCGAAGTGCGCGGCCAGTTGCCCGACGTGCTCACGCAGGTCACCCAGGCACTCCTGATACAGCCGCTCCATACGCGCCATCAGGGCGCTGTTGACCTGCTGGTCACGCGGGTGGACCTTGAGCGCCTGCAGGGCGGCGAAGCGCTCGGCGATTTCCTCGGGGCTCAGCACACCAGGGTTGTTCTCGATCACCAGGCGATGGCTTTCGCCGGTCAGCGGCGTGTCCACCTGGGCTTCGAGCAGGCCGTTGATGTCGTAGGTGAAGCGGATATCCAGCGAGACTTCGCCAGCAGGCCGCGCCGGCACGGCCACGTCCAGCTCGCCGAGAAAGATGTTGTTGGCCACCAGCCGGCTTTCGCCCTGAAAGATGCGCACGCTGACCTGTTTCTGCCCGTCATGCAGGGTATACACGCTCTGCACCCTGCTGACCGGCACCACGCAGTTGCGTTCGATGATCGGCATGTAATGGCCGCTCTGCTGCTGGGTGCCCACCTGTTTGGTGATTTCCACGCCCAGGCTGTAGGGGCAGACGTCGGTGAGCACCACTTCTTCGAGCGTGGCATCGCGGGCCTTGAGCGCGGCCTGGATAGCGGCGCCCTGGGCGATCACTTCGTCGGGGTTCAGGTGCATGGCCGGGAAGCGCCCGAACAGGCTGGCCACCAGCTTGCGCACCAGCGGCATGCGCGTGGTGCCGCCGACCAGCAGCACTTCGTCGAGATCGGCGACCTTGATGCGCGCATCGCGCAGGGCCCGCTCGATGGGCGCGCGCAGGCGTTCGAGGAGCGGTTCGCAGACGCTCAGCAGCTTGTCCTGGCTCAGCGGCAGCGTCCATTCGCGACCCTCTTCGCGCAGTTGGAACGTTGCCTCGAGCTGTTGCCCAAGGGCATGACGCACGCGCTGGGCCTCGCGGCGCAGGCGCTGATGAATCGCCGGCTGCTGGTGATCGGGCAGGCCCTGGTTCCCCATGGCAGTGAGAAAGTGGGCGACCAGAACATCATCGAAGTCCTCGCCACCGAGGAAGTTGTCGCCGGCACTGGCGCGCACTTCCATGATGCCGTCGAACAACTCCAGCACCGACACGTCGAAGGTACCGCCGCCCAGGTCGAAGACCAGAAAGGTCGCCTCACCCTTTTGGTGCAGGCCGTAGGCCAGGGCCGCAGCGGTGGGTTCGTTGATCAGCTTCTCGACTTTCAGCCCGGCCAGCTCGCCAGCGATGCGCGTGGCCTTGCGCTGGGCGTCGCTGAAATACGCCGGCACGCTGATCACCGCTTCGCTGACTGGCTGCCCATAGGCGCGCTCGACGTCCTCCTTGAGGCTGCGCAGCACCAGCGCGGACAGCTCTTCCGGGCGGAACGAGCGCGTGCCCAGGCGGGTGTTCTGAGCGCTGCCCATGTGCCGTTTGAACAGGGCGGCGGTAAGGTGCGGATGGGTCTGCAGGCGCTCGCGGGCGATGTCGCCGACCACCAGCTGATCGTGGTCGTCGAGGCCGACCACACTGGGCGTCAGCAGGCGGCCCAGGGCGTTGGGCACCAGCCGCGCCGCCTCGCCGTCCCAGACCGATACCAGGCTGTTGGTGGTACCGAGGTCGATTCCGATGATCATGTGCGTTGCAGCCTCCCTGTGCGTGCCGGCCAGCGGCGCGTGATGCGCCGGGCGGGGCGATATTAGAGCGCTCTGACACGGCCGGGTAAAGGAGGTTTCCCGCACGTTGCCAACTTGCCGACAGAGACGGCTGCCGAGGCCTGGGGCGGGCTGCTATGATGCCGCGCTTTCGTGGATCGGCAACGCGATATGGCACGTGAAGTGCTTTGCTTGCGCTCTGCATACTTCAAACGCGCGTTCGCTGCCATCGGAGCTCCGCATGCTGGAAAGACTGTTCCAACTCAACGCACACAACACCAATGTGCGCACCGAAATACTCGCCGGGGTCACCACCTTCCTGACCATGGCCTACATCCTCTTCGTCAATCCGAGCATCCTCGGCGAAACGGGCATGGACAAGGGCGCGGTATTCGTCGCCACCTGCCTGGCTGCGGCCTTCGGTTCCGCGGTGATGGGCCTGATCGCCAACTACCCGATCGCCCTGGCGCCGGGCATGGGTCTCAACGCCTTCTTCACCTACACCGTGGTGATGGGCATGGGCCACACCTGGCAGGTCGCGCTGGGTGCGGTGTTCCTGTCGGCGTGCCTGTTCTTTCTGCTGTCGATCTTCAAGATCCGCGAATGGATCATCAACAGCATCCCGCTGGAGCTGCGCTCGGCGATCGCCGCCGGCATCGGCCTGTTCCTGGCGCTGATCGCCCTGCAGAACGCCGGCATCGTCGCCGCCAACCCGGCGACCATGGTCGGCCTCGGCGACCTGGGCTCGCCCGCCGCGTTGCTGGCGATCCTCGGTTTCTTCCTGATCATCGGCCTGGAAGCGCTGCGCATTACCGGCGCGGTGCTGATCAGCATCCTGGTGGTCACCGGCCTGAGCATCCTGCTCGGGGTCAGCCAGTTCGGCGGCGTGGTGTCGATGCCGCCATCGCTGGCACCGACCTTCATGCAGCTGGATATCGCCGGCGCGCTGGACGTGGGCCTGGTCAGCGTGATCTTCGCGTTCCTGTTCGTCGACCTGTTCGACAACTCCGGCACCCTGATCGCCGTGGCCAAAAAGGCCGGCCTGATGCGCAAGGACGGCCACCTGCCGAAGATGGGCCGTGCGCTGATCGCCGACAGCACCGCGGCCCTGGGCGGCTCGCTGCTGGGCACCAGCACCACCACCAGCTACATCGAGTCGGCGGCGGGCGTCAGCGCCGGCGGGCGCACCGGCCTGACCGCCATCGTGGTCGCCGTATTGTTCCTGTTCGCGCTGTTCTTCGCACCGCTGGCCGGCAGCGTTCCAGCCTTCGCCACCGCCCCGGCACTGCTGTTCGTGGCCGTGCTGATGGCCTCGGGCATGGCCGAGATCGAGTGGAGCGACATCACCGTTGCCGCGCCGGTAGTGGTCACTGCCCTGGCCATGCCACTGACCTACTCCATCGCCACCGGTATCGCCTTCGGCTTCATCACCTG
Source organism: Pseudomonas sp. PA15(2017) (assembly GCF_001945395.1). Classification (GTDB taxonomy): domain Bacteria; phylum Pseudomonadota; class Gammaproteobacteria; order Pseudomonadales; family Pseudomonadaceae; genus Aquipseudomonas. The sequence goes on from NZ_MSXV01000052.1 coordinate 189,648, forward strand.
GGTCGCCGCCAAGACCTTGGCCGGGCGGTTTCGCGAACTCAACGGCATGCTGGTCGCGCTGGCCGTCTTCTGCGTGATCAAGCTGGCGTTGTTCTGAACGTTCGCTGGTGGGCTGAATCGGATCGCCGTCCGGCCCACCCATACGCGACGGCGTTTTAGACCGGTCATTGTGGGAGCGGGCGGGGACGCCCAGGCCATGCGCGCGATTCGCGGGCATGGCCCGCTCCCACAGGTCCTTTTGATCGTTCCCACGCTCTGCGTGGGAACGCCGCCCCGGACGCTCAGCGTCCCCCTCACCAATAATCGACGACACCGGCACGCTGGCAGCGGAATCGCTACAATGGCGCCCCGTTTTCCTGCCGCACGAGTGACCGATGAGCCGTCCCGCATTCGACCCCGCCGCCTACGACGCCCAACTTGCCGAGAAGAAAGCCCGCCTGGTCGAACTGCTCGCGCCGTTCGCCGCGCCTGAGCCCGAGGTGTTCGAGTCGCCGCGCGAGTATTACCGCCTGCGTACCGAATTCCGCCTATGGCGCGAGGCCGGCAGCGAGCACCGTCACTACGCGATGTTCGAGGCCGGCGACAAGCACAGCCCGATCTTCTTCGAAGACTTCCCCATCGCCAGCCTGCGCATCAACGAACTGATGCCGCGTCTCAAGGCCGCCTGGCAGGCCAGCCCGGCGCTGGGCTTCAAGCTGTTCCAGGTCGAGTTCCTGACTACCCTGACCGGCGATGCGCTGATCACCCTGTGCTACCACCGCCCCCTCGATGACGCCTGGGAAGCCGCCGCCACTCAGCTCGCCGAAGAACTGCAGGTCAGCCTGGTCGGCCGCTCGAAGGGCAAGCGCATCGTGGTCGGTCGCCCATACGTGGAAGAAGAACTGCAGGTCGCCGGTCGCCGCTTCCGCTATCGCCAGCCGGAGGGCGCCTTCACCCAGCCCAATGGCGAGGTGTGCCAGAAGATGCTCGGTTGGGCCTTTGAGGTACTGGGCCAGCGCGATGACGACCTGCTGGAGCTGTATTGCGGTAACGGCAACTTCACCCTGCCGCTGGCCACTCGCGTGCGCAAGGTGCTGGCCACCGAGATCAGCAAGACCTCGGTCAATGCCGCCTTGGCCAACCTGGCCGACAACCAGATCGATAACGTCACCCTGGTGCGCCTGTCCGCCGAGGAGCTGACCGAAGCACTCAATGACGTACGCCCGTTCCGTCGCCTGGCCGATGTCGATCTGAAGAGTTACGACTTCGGCAGCGTCTTCGTCGACCCGCCCCGTGCCGGCATGGACCCGGATACCTGCGAGCTGACCCGCCGCTTCGAGCGCATCCTGTACATTTCCTGCAACCCGGAGACCCTGGCGCAGAACATCGCCCAGCTGCACGACAGCCACCGCATCGAGCGCTGTGCGCTGTTCGACCAGTTCCCCTATACCCATCACATGGAGTCGGGCGTGCTGCTGGTGCGCCGCTAGGCTGTAGGAAAAGTACCTGCGCTCGGTGATGCTTCGTTAAAAATCGCGTCGGCCTGCTCATTTACCGCTCGTAAACTCGAATGCGAGCCCAGTCCGTGCCCCACCGATTTTTGCCTCGCCTGACCTTCGCTCGGCAACTTTTCGTACAGACCCTACCGCTCAAGATACAGCGCAAGACAGGCTTGCGCTGCCGTCACGCTACTGCGCCGAGAGCTGGCGAATCAACGCCACGGTGAGGTAGAGCCGTGGCGCGATGCTCGACAGCTCGATGTACTCGTCGTCGGCATGCAGACCGGCGCCCACCACGCCCATGGTTTCCAGCACCGCCGGTTTGTCGCTGCCCGGTATGTAGGCGTAGCCGGCATCGGTGCCGAAGCGCATGGCGATCGGTTCGATGGTGCGATCGATCTTGGCATACAGCCCCTGGGCCTGCTCGGCCAGTCGCTCGGACGCGGCATTCTTCGCCAGCGGCGGGCGACCCTTCTCGAGACGCACCGTGACCTCGGTATCGTCGATCAGCTTTTTCTGCACCAGGCGCTGCGCGTCGGCCAGCACGCGGTCGCTTTCGCCAAGGTCCGAGTAGCGCATGTCGGCCTCGGCCGAGGCGCTCGAGGGAATGATGTTGCGCTTGTCGCCGGCCTTGACCATCGTCCAGTTGACCGTGGTGCCCTTGGCCGGATCGCCCAGGTCCTTGAGCTGCAGCATCTGGTGTGCCAGTTCCATGGCGGCGTTGCGCCCGGCCTCTGGCGCCGAGCCCGCGTGAGAGGACTTGCCCTCGACCTCGAGCATCACGCCGTTGATACCGTTGGTGGCGACGGTCAGCGCGTCCTTGTCTGGCGGCTCGTACGAGAACACGTAGTCATGCTGGCGGGCCAGTTCGGCGATGATGGTCTTCGAGCCGGCGGAGCCGGTTTCCTCGTCCGGGTTGAACAGCACGGTCAGCGTACCGAAACCGTCGAACTTGTCGTCCTGCAACAGCTTCAGCGAGTGCAGGATCATCGCCACGCCACCCTTGGCATCCGCCACACCGGGGCCATAGGCGCGCTCGCCGTCGACCTTGAACGGCCGCTTGGCGGCAGTGCCCGGCAAGAACACGGTGTCGTAGTGAACCATCAGCAGGAAGGATTTGCTGCCGGTGCCTTTGAACGTACCGACGATATTGTCGCCCGCAGACGGGCTGGCCGGGCTGGTCTTGACCTCGGCGCCGAGCGCCTCGAGTCGCTCGACCAGCAGGGCACTGACGGTCTTCAGGCCCGGTTCCTGGCCGGTGCCGGTATCGACGTTGACCAGTTGCTCGACGGTAGCCAGGTACGGTTTCTGCTCGGCCTGGGCCTTGTTGAGCAGCGCCTCGGGTGCCAGGTCGGCAGCGACTGCGGACAGAGACAGCAATGAGAGCGCGAGGGCGGCGGTGATCGGTGAGCGTCGAATGGGCATGCGCAGTCCTTTATCGAGAGAGTGTCCTTGCAGCCTTGACCAAGATGGGCCGCCGCGCCACCCGATGGCATCGATCAAGGTCGCTGCGCCGCTCAACAGCCGACGGGTAGCCTGGTGTCGAGCGCAGCGACACCCCAGGACGGCTTCGTGCCCCAAGGCATCGTCTGACTCAACCCCGACGGAGGTTCAGAGGCTCTTTTCGAATATCTTCGAATTGCGCTGGAAGTTGTACAGCGAGGCACGGGCGGCGGGCAGGCGGTCGACGCTGCTGGGCTCGAAGCCGCGCTCGCGGAACCAGTGGGCGGTGCGGGTGGTGAGCACGAACAGGGTGTTGATGCCCTTGGCACGGGCGCGCTCCTCGATGCGTTCGAGCAGTTCGTCACCACGGCCGCCATGGCGATATTCCGGGTTGACCGCCAGGCACGCCAGCTCGCCGGAATTCGAGTCGGCAATCGGGTAGAGCGCCGCGCAGGCGATTATCGTGCCGTCGCGCTCGACGATGCTGAACTGGCCGATCTCGCGCTCCAGCACTTCCCGCGAACGGCGCACCAGGATGCCCTGTTCCTCCAAGGGCGTGATCAGGTCGATCAGCCCGCCGACGTCGTTGATATCGGCCTCGCGCAGCGATTCGAACTGCTCGGGGTCGACCATGGTGCCGCCACCGTCGCGGGTGAACAGTTCGGTGAGCAGCGAGCCGTCGCCGGTGTAGCTGACGATATGGCTGCGCTTGACGCCGCCGCGACACGCCTGGGCGGCAGCGTCCAGCAGTTCGCCCTGGTAATCGCTGCCCAGACGCTGCACATGGGCCGGCACCTGCTGCGGGCGCAGCTCGCGGATCAGTTTGCCGTTTTCGTCGAACAGGCCCTGCTGGCTGCTGAACAGGATCAGCTTATCGGCGGCCAGGTCGGTGGCCGCGCGCATGGCCACATCCTCGCAGGCCAGGTTGAAAATCTCGCCGGTGGGCGAATAACCGAGCGGCGAGAGCAGCACGATATTGCGCTCGTCGAGCTGACGGTTGATGCCCTTGCGGTCGATGCGCCGTACCTCGCCGGTGTGGTGATAGTCGACGCCATCGAGCACGCCGATCGGCCGCGCGGTGACGTAATTGCCACTGCTGACCCGCAGCCGCGAGCCCTGCATCGGCGAGGCGGCGATATCCATCGACAGCCGCGCCTCGATGGCGATGCGCAGTTGGCCGACAGCGTCGATCACGCACTCCAGGGTGGCGCTGTCGGTCACCCGCAGGCCGCGGTGGTAGACCGGCGTTTGTCCGCGACTTTCGAGGCGCGCCTCGATCTGCGGACGCGAGCCGTGCACCAGCACCAGGCGCACGCCGAGGCTGTGCAGCAGTACCAGGTCGTGGACGATATTGCCGAAATTCGGATGGGCCAAGCCCTCGCCCGGCAGCATGACCACGAAGGTACAGTCGCGGTGGGCATTGATGTAGGGCGAAGCGTGGCGGAGCCAGTTGACGTAGTCGTACATGTGCAGCGAAACCCTTGGGAGAACGAAAGAAGCAACGATGGGTGCGAGACAGCTGGCCTCGCAGGCAGAGGCGGTGCGTTATCGTCGTCGCAATGGCATCAGCGGAATGCTCCTCATGTCAGCGTGGGCTCAGGCAATAATGCTCAATCAGCTGGCGCAGCAGCTGCACCGTGGGGATCAGGCGGTCGGTATCCAGGTACTCGCCCGGCTGGTGGGCACAGTCGATATCACCTGGGCCGAGCACCAGGGTTTCGCAACCCAGTTGCTGCAAATACGGCGCCTCGGTACCGAAGGCCACCGCCTGGGCGGTATGCCCGGTCAGCCGTTCGGCCAGGCGCACCAGCTCGGCATCGGCGGGCTGCTCGTAGGGCGGCACGGCGGGGAACAGCGGCGCGAAGTCGATACTCACTTCGTGGCGCTCGGCCAAAGGCTGCAGTTTCTGGCGAATCGCTGCACGCAGCGCTTCGGGCTGCATGCCCGGCAACGGGCGCAGGTCGAACTCCAGGGAGCATTGGCCACAGATGCGATTGGGGTTGTCGCCGCCATGGATGCAACCGAAGTTGAGGGTCGGCTGCGGCACGCTGAACTGCGGGTTGCGGTACTCCTGCTGCCACTGGCGGCGCAGTTGCATCAGCTCGCCCATCACCTCGTGCATGGCGTCCAGAGCGCTGCGGCCCAGGGCGGGATTGGAGGAGTGGCCGCTTTGCCCAAGGATGTCGATGCGTTCCATCATCACGCCCTTGTGCAGGCGAATCGGCTTGAGCCCGGTGGGCTCGCCGATCACCGCAGCGCGGCCCAACGGCCGCCCGGCTTCGGCCAGCGCCCGGGCGCCGGACATCGAGCTTTCCTCGTCGCAGGTGGCGAGGATGATCAGTGGTTGCTTGAACGGCTGGTCGAGCAGCGTCTGCAGCGCCTCGATGATCAGCGCGAAGAACCCCTTCATGTCGCATACGCCCAGGCCAACCCAGCGCTCGCCGGTGTCGGTGAGCTTGAGCGGGTCGCTCTGCCACAGGGCTTCGTCGAACGGCACGGTGTCGCTGTGCCCGGCCAGCACCAGGCCGCCGGGGCCGCTGCCGTAGGTGGCGATCAGGTTGAATTTGCCCGGCTCGACCTGCTGTTTTTCACAGGCGAAACCCAGCTCGCTCAGCCAGTTGGCCAGGAGGTCGATGACCGGCTGGTTGGATTGATCCAGAGCAGGCTGGGTACAACTGACCGATGGCACGGCGATCAGCGCCGCGAAGCGATCCTTGAGGGGGAGAAATGACATGGCGGCTCTCTCGGGTCGGTCGCCTCATCATAGAGTGAAGCGTTGCCCGCGAGAACCGCCAATGGAGAATCGCTGTTTTTCAGGGCCGACAATCGGGTAGGAGTGGCTCTAGCCACGAGCTTTTCATCGGGTTACAAAGAGTTCGGGGCTAAAGCGGATCGCCGCCCGCCCCCTCCTACCAAAGGCCTCTGCTCATCGACGGCCGCGCAGCAGACCGTCGAAGGATCACAGGAAGATCAGCATGAAGATTTCGAGGTAGATAATCGCCAGCGCTGCACCAATCGGCAGGGTCACCACCCAGGAGGTGAAGATCCGCCCGACCACAGCCAGGTTGAGCGCGCCGATGCCCCGCGCCATGCCGATGCCCAGTACCGCACCGACCAGCGTATGGGTGGTGGAGATCGGCAGGCCGATGCCCGAAGCGGCGACCACCGTGGCGGCGGTGGCCAGCTCGGCGGCGAAACCGCGGCTCGGAGTCAGCTCGGTGATTTTCTTGCCAATGGTGGCGATCACTTTCCAGCCGTAGGTGGCTAGGCCGATGACGATACCCACGGCGCCCATCAGCAGCACCCAGCCGGGCACCGAGGACTGACCGCCGATGGTCATGTCGCCACCGGCTTCGATCACCCCGACCACCGCGGCCAGCGGGCCGACGGCGTTGGAGACGTCACTGGCGCCGTGGGCGAAGGCCATGGAGCAGGCGGTGAAGATCATCAGTACGGCGAAGACTTTTTCGACGCTGGCGAAGTGGAAGTCCTTGTCGGCTTCCTCATCCAGCTTGATGCGGCGCAGCAGCAGGATGCCCAGGCCGGCGACCAGCAGGCCGACACCGGCCGACAGCATGATGCTCTGGCCGGTGGTGAAGTTCAGGCCGACGTGCTTGAGGCCCTTGGTGAAGGTCATCAGCGCCAGCATGAAGCCGGTCAGGAACATGTACACCGGCACCCAGCGCTTGGCGTTGCGGAATGGGTCCTCGGTGTCGAAGATCAGCCACTGCACGCTCATGAACAGGCCGAAAGCCAGCAGGCCGGAGATGAATGGGGTCACCACCCAGCTGGAGACGATCGGCACCAGGCCGCCCCAGTTCACCGCGTCGACCGATACGCTGACCGAGGCGAAGCCGATGATCGCGCCGACGATCGAGTGGGTGGTGGACACCGGCCAGCCGCGGATCGAGGCGATCAGCAGCCAGGTACCGGCCGACAACAACGAGGCCATCATGCCCAGCACGAACATGTCGGCGGGGATCACCGAGGCATCGACGATGCCGTTCTTGATGGTTTCGGTAACCTGGCCACCGGCCAGATAGGCACCGCAGAACTCGAAGACCATGGCGATCAGGATCGCCTGCCTGATGGTCAGCGCCTTGGCACCGACCGAAGTGCCCATGGCATTGGAAACATCGTTGGCACCAACGCCCCACGCCATGAACAAACCAAAGCAGCAGGCCATCACGAGGAGTACGAAACCGTAGTCCGCGACAAGAGACATAGAGATTTACCTGTAAACCCAGAAAGGATGCTGGCGGCTCAGCGCGCCAGCAATTGTTCCAGTCGGTTGCCCACGCGCTCGGCGCGATCGGCAATGTCTCCGACCCAGTCGATGATCCGATAGAGGAACATCACATCGACTGCGGGAAGATCCTTTTCCAGTTTGAACAAGGTGCGGCGCACCTCGATCTGCTGGCGGTCGGTTTCGCGCTCGATTTCCTCGAGCTCCTCGACCATGCGCTCGACCAGGGTGGCCTCACGACCGGCGAAACCGGCCTCGAGCAGCGAATCCAGCTCCTTCATCGCCTTGAGTGCCTGGGCACTGGCGTCCACGCACCGTTGCACGTAAGCCAGCATCAGCGGCTGCAGATCGGTAGGGATGGTCATGGAACGGCCCAGCATCAACCCGGCGATATCCTTGGCCCGGTTGGCGACCTTGTCCTGGGTGCTCAGCAGTTCCAGCAGATCGGAACGTGGCACCGGCAGGAACAGACTCTTGGGCAGGTGCATGCGCACGTTCTTCTTGAGCTTGTCGGCCTCGTTCTCCAGGCGCACCATGGCCTGTTGCACCTGCTCGACACGCGCCCAGTCTTCGGCCATCACCGCCTCGAAGAACGGCACCAGATTGGCGGCGCATTCGTGAGCCTTGGCGATATGCTGTTGCATCGGCCCGATCGGTGAGCGGCCGAACAGGCTGCTGATGAACGGATTGCTTGGCATGGGGGTGACCCCTGTCTGTCAAAGAGGCGGCAAGTATACGGATGACATCCGGGCCAGGCCAGCACGTGTCATCTGTTGGTCATAAAGTCGTATTTCCTCACTCATTTCCCACGAAAAACAGCTTAAATTCGAGGAAACTAGCGAGATGAATATTTCAAATTCCTTACATGCAAGGGTTCGTGACACTCGCCGACCTGCATCCGCCGCGCTTTTCCTCTACCCTGTACGGCCTAACGTGCGGGGCAACGCCTCGCACCATGCAACCCCCGCCGCCGTCGCCGCTTCACCGAGCCCTCGCAATGAATAAAGAAACCGAAATCAAACTGCGCGTCAGTCGCGAAACCCTGGCCGCCCTGCAAACCCACCCTCTGTTGAAAAAGCGTAGCAAGGCCGGCTGGGAGACGAGCGAGCTGTTCAACCAGTATTTCGACACCGACGCCCGCGACCTCGCCGCCGCCCGCGTTGCCCTGCGCCTGCGCAAGGATGGCGAGCAGATCATCCAGACCCTCAAGAGCCGTGGCCAGAGCGTGGCCGGGCTGTCCGAGCGCAACGAATGGGACTGGTACCTGAGCAAGGCCAAACTGGATCTCAAGAAGCTCGATGACAGCTGCTGGCCGGCTGCCCTGGCCGAACTCGACAAGAAACAGCTCAAGCCGATCTTCACCACCGACTTCGCGCGCCAGCGCGCCGAGATCGCCTGGGGCCGCGGCAAGGCCCGGGTGGTCATCGAGGCGGCGCTGGACCTGGGCAAGGTGATCGCCGGCAAACAGCAGGAAGAAATCTGCGAGCTGGAACTGGAGCTGCGCCAGGGCGAACCCGAAGCGCTGCTGGAACTGGCTGCCGAACTGGCCACCGACCTGCCGCTGATGCCCTGCGACATCAGCAAGGCCGAGCGCGGCTACCGGCTGTTCGACGAAGCCAGCTACAGCCTGCAACTGCCCACGCCACAGCTCGAGGCCGAACAGAGCCTTGACGACGCCGTGGCCGCCATTGGCTGGTTCCTGCACGGCAGCAGCCAGCGCCTGGCCGAACAATACCGCCACAACGGCCACTGGCGCCTGCTGGTCGACTGGCTGGACTGCCTGGTGGAACTGCGCGCCCTGTTCGGCAGCCTCGGCCAGGCCGCACCGCGGGCCAGTACCAGCGAGCTGCGCCAGGTGCTCGACGCGCTGCTCGAAGACTGGCGCCCACGAGTGCAGGCCGGTCAGCAGGATGAAGCCGCACGCCAGGAGGCGCCCGCCCAGTTCGCCGCCGAACTGCAGCAGACCCGCTGGGGCCTGTTCTCGCTGAACACTTCGCGCTGGCTGCTGACCCGCGCCTGGACGGTCGCCCGCAACAAGCGCGGCGACCGCCAGGGTGCGGCCGCGCTGCAAAGCTGGCTGCCGACCTTCTTCAGCGATGAAGGCCGCGACCTGCAGCTCAAACGCTACCAGCAGCAACCCGAGGATCTTGCCGAACAGCTGCCGCGCATCGAGCGCCTGCTGCTCTGGCTGCACCTGGCCCGCGGAACGCTCGACATCGCCGAGACCGACCGCCTGTTCGGCGAGCTCAACAAACTGGCTGAACTGGCCAAGCGCCCGTTGAGTCCAGAAGAACTGGAAGCGCGCATGACCCAGGCGCAGATCATCATGAGCCTCAAGCCCTGGAAAGCGCTGCTCAAGCACGGCTGATGACCATGGCAGGTGGCCCGCCCACCTGCCCCGCTCGACGACAGGATGCCCATCGATGTTCAAACTCAGCCTGAAATCCATCGCCGCCACCTGGCTGACCGGCTTGCTGGCCCTGCTTCCGCTGGCCCTGACCATGGTGGTGCTGGCGTGGCTGGTCAGCCTGCTCAACAACCTGATCGGTCCTTCCACGGCCATCGGCCGGCTGTTCGCCGCGCTCGGTACGCCGTTCGCCAGCAATCCGTACCTGGCCTATGTGCTCGGCACTCTGTTGCTGCTGATCAGCCTCTACCCCCTGGGCCTGGCGGTGAAACTGGGCCTACGCCGCCCGCTCGGCTGGCTGATCGACGTGACCCTGCGACGCACGCCACTGATCGGCAATTTCTACAACCTGGCCGACCGTTTCGTCGGCCTGCTCGACAAGAAGAACACCGACATCACCAGCATGCGCCCGGTATGGTGCTTCTTTGGCGGCGGCGATGGTGTGGCGGTGCTGGCCCTGCAGCCGACCTCGGAAACCGTGGAACTGGAAGGCCGCCCGCACCTCGCCATCCTGGTGCCCACCGCGCCGATTCCGGTCGGCGGCGGCCTGCTCTACGTGCCGGCGGAATGGGTGAAGCCGGCCAATATGGGTGTCGATGCGCTGACCAGCATCTACGTTTCCATGGGCCTGACACCGCCGCCCGCCCTGCCCGTTGCCCTGGAGGGCGAACGTGAGACATGCATTACGCCGGCGCAGCCGCAGCACGCGGCAAACACCTCGCCGACGCCCCCGTCTTCACCGCTCCCCTGAGTCTGGATACGACCCGGCGCAGCCACAGGTTGTGCCGCCAGCGCCTCGATGCAGGGTCAGGCGCAGAACCTGCCCGTCCAGGCAGAGCCAATCGCCGTGCTCCAGTACTTCCTGCCGGTGCACCCGCAAGACCCGCGCGTTCAACGATGCGCTGCCAACGAGCCCCTCGCGCCTCACGTATAGGGTATCGCCGTAAAGCCGCAGCGTGATATGCGCGGCCCCTTGCCTGGGTGCGACGACGTGATAGGGCTCCCCGCTGCCACGGCCCAGTGCAGCGGTATCGCGCAATTGCGCGTGTGTCAGGGACAGGTGGATGTGGCGGCCGTCGGTCGTCTCGCCATCCAGGCTCAGGTTGTCGAACCTGGGCGGCGCCAGTCTTGCCCGTAGCGCCCGCAGTGATCCGAACAACCAGCGAGCGAGCTGGTCAGCCTTATGGCCGCTGATTGCCATCATCCACACCTCGCGTTGAGGAAACTTTTCATTCGCTCGTCAACTCGCAGCTGTTCCACGCAGGGCTGCGAAGAGCAGAAACGCCGGCTGCAGAGTCTCAACAAGGGAAACCCATAATGTCAACCATAGCGATACGACAATCCACCCGCTAACAGCCAGACTGCGCCGATGAACACATTCGGCAGCCGCCTGCGCGCATTAAGAGAGACCCGCAACTGGTCGCAGGAACAGTTGGGCTTCGAGTTGGGCGTGACCAAAGCGACCGTCAGCAAGTGGGAAACGGACAGGGCCCGGCCCGGGCTCGATACCCTTCTGAAGATCCGCACGCTGTTCGCCGAACAGGCGATCACTCTGGATTTTCTGGGTGGCGGCGAAGGACTCCGGACCGCTGAGCAGAGCGCCTACTACGCTGCTGATCCGCGCCTGGCGCGCTCGCCGGACGAGCTGCAACTGCTTCTGCTATTTCGCGACCTGCCCAGGCAACGTCGCCAGGGCTTGCTCAAGCTGCTCGGCGGCTGAACCGGCCGCCGTCGCCCCTTGGCACGCCCGCCGATACGACACCTCGTAATTTCAGTTCCTGCCACGCTTTCGGGCATGCTTGCAGCAGACCGCCCTTCGAGGAATCCCCATGCCCAGCCTCACCCCCGCTGCCGCCGACCGTCAGCTCGACCTCAACGAGCTGCTGCGCGAACTGGTCAGCCAGAGCCGCATCGCCCAGGAAAGCGCCGAGCAATGCCTGGCGATCCGCCGCAGCGGTGCCAACTCCGACCTGCACCCGCTGGAGTTCCTGGCTGCACAGCAGCTGAATGATCTGGCACGTCCCGGGCGCACTCTGGACCTGGAAAGCCTGACCCAATGGCTGGCCCAGCTGGCCGGCCAGCCCTACCTGCGCATCGACCCGCTGAAGATCGACGCCGCGGCAGTCACCCCGCTGATGTCCTACGCCTTCGCCCAGCGCCACAAGATCCTTGCCGTGGCGGTCAGCGCCGAGGCGGTGACCATCGCCAGCGCCCAGCCGTTCATGCACGGCTGGGAAGCCAACCTCACCCACGTGCTCAAGCGGCCGATCAAGCGCGTGGTCGCCAACCCGGCGGACATCCAGCGCTTCACCGTGGAGTTCTACCGCCTGGCCCGCTCGGTCAGCGGCGCCACCAACACCGACGCCAAGATCAGCAACGTCGGCAACTTCGAGCAGTTGCTCAACCTCGGCGCCCAGGATCAGGAACCGGATGCCAACGATGCCCACGTGGTGAACATCGTCGACTGGCTGTTCCAGTACGCCTTCCAGCAACGCGCCAGTGACATCCACATCGAGCCGCGCCGCGAACAGGGCAGCGTGCGCTTTCGCATCGACGGCGTGTTGCACACCGTCTACCAATTTCCCGCCCAGGTCACCATGGCCATCGTCAGCCGCCTGAAGACCCTGGGCCGGATGAACGTCGCCGAAAAGCGCAAACCCCAGGACGGCCGGGTGAAAACCAAGACCCCGGCCGGCAACGAGGTGGAGCTGCGTCTGTCGACCCTGCCCACCGCCTTCGGCGAAAAGATGGTGATGCGTATCTTCGACCCCGACGTGCTGCTGCGCGGCTTCGACCAACTGGGCTTCAGCCCGGACGATCTCAAGCGCTGGGAGAGCATGACCCGCCAGCCCAACGGCATCATCCTGGTCACCGGCCCCACCGGCTCGGGCAAGACCACCACGCTGTACACCACCCTCAAGCAACTGGCGACCGAGGAAGTGAACGTGTGCACCATCGAAGACCCCATCGAGATGATCGAGGGTGCCTTCAACCAGATGCAGGTGCAGCACAACATCGACCTGACCTTCGCCAGCGGTGTACGCGCGCTGATGCGCCAGGACCCGGACATCATCATGGTCGGCGAAATCCGCGACCTGGAAACCGCCGAAATGGCCATCCAGGCGGCGCTGACCGGTCACCTGGTGCTCTCGACCCTGCACACCAACGACGCGCCGAGCGCCATCACCCGCCTGCTCGAGCTGGGCGTGCCGCACTATTTGCTCAAGGCGACCTTGCTGGGCGTCATGGCCCAGCGCCTGGTGCGCACCCTGTGCCCGCACTGCAAGGCACCGGTAGAGTTCGACGAAGCGGACTGGCTGGAACTCACCCGCCCCTGGAACGCCCCGCTGCCGACCGGCGCACACCGCGCCGTGGGCTGTGTCGAGTGCCGGGAAACCGGCTACCGGGGGCGTGCCGGGGTATACGAAATCATGCTGTTGAACGACAGCCTCAAGCCGCTGATCAGCGCCGACACCGACCTCACGCCGCTTCGCCGCCAGGCTTTCAAGGATGGCATGCGCAGCCTGCGTCTTTCCGGTGCGCAAAAAATCGCCGCAGGGCAGACCACCCTCGAGGAAATACTGCGGGTGACGCCGCAGAGCGAGCAGCGCTGAAAGCCGCTGGGTTGCGCAAGACGCACCGACGGGCCGGTGCGCGCAGTTCGTCGACAGCTTAAAAGTCGTAGCGCATCGTCAACCCCAGAGTCCTGGGACTGCCGAGCACGCCGGTGTAGGCGCCGTTCGGGGAGTTCCACAGGGTGGTGTAGTAGGTCTTGTCGAAGGCGTTCTTCAGCCACAGCGAGACGTCCCACTGGCCGTCCCCCAGGTCGCCGCGCACGCCGGTGGCGAGGTTGGCCAGGGCGTAGCTTGGCAACTGGGCGCGGCGCGAGTCGTCGATGGTGCCCACCGCGTGGGAGCGGAAGGCGTAGCTGGCGTTGACTTAGGGGCGCACCGGGTCCAGTTACCATTCGTAGGTGCCGTTGCCGTTGAAGATCCACTTCGCGGCGCCGACCACGTTGTGCCCGCTGAGGTCGCACGAGGCCGGGGCGCAGGGCCACTTCCGCCGGGCAGGGGGCGTCCTCGTAGGAGAGGTAGCGCACGTCGTTGTACGAGCCGTTGGCGTTCAGGGTCAGCCCGCGAATGGGTCGCAGGGTCGCCTCGAACTCCGCGCCACGGCTGCGCACGGTGCCGGCGTTGGTCAGGTAGCTGGTGAGGTTGGCGTCGTCATAAGCATTGGTCTGGTAGCCGTGGACCACCGTCCAGAACAGGTTGGCGTTGAGTTGCAAACGGTTGTCCAGCAGCGTGCTCTTGATGCCCAGTTCGGCGTCGTTGGCGCGCTCGGTGCCGATCAGCAACGAGTCCGCCCCCGCCACCGGGGCACTGGCGACGCTGAGGTTCACCCCACCGGATTTCTCGCCATGGGACAGCGAGGCATAGCCCATCACCCGATCGTCAAAGCGGTAGGCAAGGCTCACCAGCGCCGAGGGGCTGAAGCTGTGCAGGCCGAGGTCGTCCGAGTCATAAGCGCCCACCCGCGCATTGCGCACCGTGGCCGCCGCGCCTGACCGCCGCGCCGCCGACGGGGGCGTCACGCCCTACCCGCGCCTGCTTCTCTTCAGAGGTGCCGCGCAGGCCGACGGTGAGGTAGAGGCGCTCGGTGAGGCGCCAGGTGCCCTGGGCGAACAGCGCGTAGCTGTCGGTGTCGATCCAGCCCTTGCCGATGCTGGTGACGTCGTTGAGCGCGCCGGCCGGGGTGCCGTTCCAGGTATCCGCCAAGGGGCCGTAGTAGGTGAACACCTCGTTGCTCATCTCCTGGCGCAAGTAATAGGCACCGAGCACGTAGTCGAAGGCGCCGCCGGTGGGCGATGCCAGGCGAAATTCCTGGGAGTACTGCTTGTCGCGGGCGGACTGGCCGACGTTGTCCATCACCCGCACGTTGAGCTCGTCGTCGTTGCGCGGGGTGAAGTCCCACCAGCGGTAGGCGCTGATGGAGGTCAGGGTGAAGTCGTTGGGCAGCGTCCAGTTGGCCTCCAGGGAGGTGCCGCCCTGGAAAACTTTCACACTCTGCTCGGCATCCAGGTTCACATGGCGCCCGCGCACCAGGGTCGCGCCCACGGCGGCGGCGCGCTGCTGGTAGCGGTTGACGCCATTGATGGTCGGCCCGGTGCTGAACAGCGAGCGCGTCCCGGCGCTGGCGTCTTCCTCGTTGTAGTCGGCGATCCAGCGCAGATCGAACGCCTCGTTGGGCTCGAACAGCAGTTGTCCACGCAAGCCCTGGCGGGTGCCGCAGCCCAGGGTGTGGCCGTCGTGCTCGTTCTCCACTTAGCCGTTCTCGCGGGTGCGGTAGGCCGACAGGCGCCCGGCCAGGGTCTCGCTCAAGGGGCCGGAGAAGCTGCCCTGGTTCTGCACGTAGCCGTCTTCGCCGATGGAAGTGGAAACCCCGCCCTCAGCGGTGAAGCTCGGCTTGCGGGTGCCGATGTTGAGCACGCCGGCGGTGGTGTTCTTGCCGAACAGCGTGCCCTGTGGGCCGCGCAACAGTTCCAGTTGCTCGATGTCCAGCAGGTCGAACACCGCCATGCCCGGGCGGCCCAGGTAGACGTTGTCCAGGTAGATGCCGGCGCTGCCTTCCAGGCCGTCGCTGGCCGGGTTGTTGCCCAGGCCACGGATGGACAGGCTCGACTGCCGCGCATGCATGAAGGCGACGTTGAGGCTGGGCATGGCCTGTTGCAGGTCCTGCACGCGGTACAGGCGCTGCTCCTCCAGGGTGCGCGCCGAAAGGGACGGTCATGGGCGTGGGCACCGACTGGTGCGGCGGCGGGCGTTGACCGTGACCGCCTGCAGGGCGGTGCCATCGGCCGTGGCGGCGGCCTTGCGTTCGGCCGCCGTGGCCTGGCCCGGCACGCAGGCCAGGGCGATAAGGGTGGGAACCAGCATCCGCAGGGCGGGCGCGCAGGGGGGCCGGTTGAAGGGCGTGGTCATCATGGACTCCGGTCATGAATGAACCCTCGCTGCGCGTGGTCTGCGTAAGCGTGATCGGGTGGTGGTCAGGGGTGGATGGGTGAAGCCGCGCGGTCAGCCGCGCAGCCAGGGGATGTCCCGCGCCTGGTAGCGGTGCGCGCGGAAGATGGCATTGTTCTCGCCCGGCAGGTAGGCCCGCGAGGCGGCGTCCGGGTAGGCGGCGAAATGCGGGTTGATGTACTCCCACACCACCGTGCCGTCACGGGTCACCTCGAACAGCCGGCCGAAGTTGGCTTCGGTGATCAGCGTGTTGCCGTTCTCCAGGCGCTGGGCGCCGCCCATGAAGGGGCTGAAGAAGGCGTAGCCGGGGGTGTCGGCGTACTGCCACTCGATGCGCTGGGCGATGGGGTCGACCTCGATCACCCACGAATGGGGCATGGAGATATGCGGTCGCGAGATGCCGTTGTCGAACACCAGCACACGGCCATTCTCTAGCTCGCTGGGGCAATGCTGCTGGGCGACGATGTCGTGGCCCAGGCGCCAGAGCACGCGGCCGCTGGCCCGCTCGACGGCGATCACCGAGGACACGCTGCGCATGCTGAGGATCACCTTGCCGTCGCGCCCGGGGCTCACCGCGTTGGTCATCGGCCAGTGGTAGCGCTCGAAGCAGTCGTGCAGCGGGTAGTCCTCCGGCGCCAGGTGCTCCCAGCTGCGCCATTCCCAGAGCGTGGTGCCGGCACGGTCGACTTCCCTGACCACGTCGCCATAAATCACCCCGCCCGGCGCCTCGCTGCCGGGGATGCCGCCCAGCACGCGCGCGGCGATGTCCCTGGGCAGCGGCTCGACGGTGGTGTAGAGCAGGTTGCCGTTGGCCAGCCACTGGGCGTCGTGGTGGTGGGCGAGATCGGTGTGCTGCCAGACCACCTCGCCTTCCGGGGTCACCTCGGAGAAGGCGCCGCCATGCCACACCGACCAGCCGGGGAACAACTCGGGCGAATCCGGGTGGTTGCCGTTGTAGCCGAGGTTACCGTTGGCCAGCAGCACGGCGTCGCGGCCGGGGCGCTGCGGCAGGTTCCAGCGGTGCACCTCGTTGCCCTGGATGTCGATGAGAAAGACCTTGCCGCCGGCGGTCTGTGGGGCGAACAGGGTGTAGCCGCCGGCGCTGCGCGCGGTGTCGACGGCGATCAGGCCGGTGGCGTGGCGCCGCAGGGTGGTGGCATCGAGTGGGGGCATGGTGTTTCTCCGGGTGAGCGCCGCCCTACCGGCAGCGCGGCATGGCGGTCGGGCTGGGATTCAGTGGGTGCTGGGCAGCAGGCGGTTGTAGCGGTCGTCGAAGGCTTCCGTGACCTGCAAGGGCCGGGGGATCAACCGCGCCTCGGCGAAGGCGTCGGCCAGGCGCTGCTGCAGGGCGGCGACGCGGCCGTCCAAGGGTACGTACTGCAGGCTCTGTTGCTGCAGCATCTCCTGCACCAGGGGCAACGGCAGGCGGGTAACGCTCGCCAGGTGCTCCGCCCAAGGGCCGGGGTTGGCGGTGGCCCAAGCCTGGGCGCGGGCCAGGCGCTGGACGAAGTCGCCCAGCAGGTCGGCCTTCAGCGGGTCGTTCAGGGCGGCCAGGCTGGCCACGGTGAAGTTGAGCCCGGTCTCCGGCCAGGGGCTGCCATCCACCAGGCGTCGCGCACCCCGGGAAGTGGCCTGGCCGACGAAGGGGTACCACACCGCCCAGGCGTCAAGGCGGCCACTGGCGAAGGCGTTCTGCGCATCCACCGGGCTGGCGTAGAGCACCTGGATATCACTGATCTTCAGTCCCGCGCCGGCCAGCGCGGCCAGCAGCAGGTAATGCCCGCTGGAGCCCTTGGCCACGGCGACGCGCTTGCCCTTGAGTTCGGTAACGCTGTGGAGGGGCGAGTCCGCCGGCACCAGCAGCGCGTTGTTGTTCTGCGCCCCTTCGGCGGCGGCGACGATGCGCACATCGAAGCTGCCCGCCTGGGCGAACACCGGCGGCGCATTGCCTACCACGCCCACATCCACGGCGGCGGCGCTGAGCGCCTCCATCAGGGCCGGGCCGGCGGCGAAGGGGTGCCAGTCGAGCCGGTACGGCAGGTCGCGATCCTCTCCCGCCGCCGCCAGCAGCGCCTGGATCAGGCCACTCTGGTCGCCCACCTCCAGCTCCACGCCGGCCATTTCGGCGGCAGGCCGGGCCGCCAGCGGCGACGGATCGCCATGGGCCAGACCGGCGCACAGCAGGGCGAGCAGGGGCAGGTGCTTGGCAGCGGAAACAAATCGGCGCATCGTCACGGGTCTCCGAATCAAGGTTGGCCCCAGTATGTCGACGCCCCGCGCTCGCCTCCATGTCAAACACCCCACCTTTTCTGCCAGTGCCCAGCCGCGCACGGTGCTGGTCCTGGCCTTCCCCGACGCCCTGCTGCTGAACGCCGCCGGCCCCTTGGAGGTGTTCGCCGCCGCGCCCCGGGTACTCGGCGGCAAGCTCCTGAACAACCCGCCCTACCGCGTGGTGCTGGCCTCCCCCGAGGGCGGTGAGATCGAGACCATCTCCGGCATCCAGGTGGGTACCTGCTCGCTGCAGCAGGTGGCGCGGGAGGTGGAGCGCATCGACACGCTGATCGTCATCGGCGGGCCGGGCGTGTCGCGGTTGGAGGCCGACGCCGAGGTCATCGCCTGGCTGCGCCAGCACGCCCCCGCTGCCCGCCGGCTGTGTTCAGTGGGCACCGGCGCCTTCGCCCTGGCCGCCGCCGGGCTGCTGGACGGGCGCCGCGTGGTGACCCACTGGAAGTTCGCCGATGCGCTGCAACAGAGCTACCCGGCGTTGCGCGTGGTGCACGATGCGCTCTACCTGCACGACGACAACCTGTGGACCTGCGGCGGCGCCTCGGCGGGCATCGACCTCGGCCTCGCCCTGCTGGAACAGGACCTCGGCCCCCATGCCGCTCTGGCGCTGGCGCGCTACTTCACCCTGTTCATCCAGCGCTCGGCCGAGCAGCCGCAGCTCAGCGCCTCACTTAAGGCCCAGAGCGACGCCCTGCGCAGCGACCGCGACCTGCGCCTGGTACGCCTGCACGCCTGGATGGCGGAAAACCTGAACGCCGACCTGCGTGTCGAGCGCCTGGCCGAACATGTCGGCATGAGCCCCCGCCATTTCGCCCGTGCCTATGCAGCCGCCACCGGGTCAACGCCAGCGCAAACCGTCGAGACCCTGCGGCTCGAAGCGGCCTGCCGCCTGCTGGAGACAACCCGGGAACCGATCAAGCGGATTGCCGAAACCACGGGGTTCGGCAGTGAAGAACGCATGCGTCGCAGCTTTCAGCGCCAACTGGGCGATTGTCCACTGGGTTACCGCCGCCAGGCCCGTTCTCGAGGTTCGGCGCCCGGCATCGGGCAAACCGGCTACAGCCATGGCGCACGGCTGTCGATCGCCTTGAACCGACTGGCGCAGTGAAAGCTGCCCGGCCCCATCAGGGTAACACCCGCCCGAGGAGGGTGCGCCTGTCTGGCTGCGCCCTGACCACCGCCGGTATTCATGGCAAAGGAACCCACGGACGCTGGCCGCACTCCTAAGTGTCAGGAAACCCAACAGGAGTTACTGCCATGCGTCGTTCACATTCGTTGCTGCTCGCCGGCCTGTTTCTGGCCGCTGCCACCCAAGCCCATGCCGCCAACCTGCGCGATATCTTGTCGTCCGGGGCGACCACAGCGTCGACCTACCTGACGTTCAAGGACAACAAGATGATCGTCCCCGCCCAGGACGATGCCAGCAGCTACATCGCCAGCAATGGCGAAATCCGCGGCCCGTACCTGGAAGCGGCGCTGCAGAAGATCCGCACCGACAACCCGGATCTGCAAGCCAGCGACATGGAGCTGGCCACCGCGATTCTCACTGCCCAGCAGTGATCGAGCGCTTCACTGCTCCACAGTGACGAAAAAGCCGGCCCTGCAGGCCGTGTGAAAACGTAACGAGCGAAGGTCAGGCAAGGCAAAAACCGACGAGAAAGCGCAGTTTACGAGCTGTAAATGAGCATTTCGAGCCGGTTTTTAACGCCGCATGACCGAGCGCAGTAGTTTTCACACAGTCTGCCTGGCCGGCTTTTTCATGCACCATCACGGCTCAGCCGTCGATGCTCGCCTCGTAGCCGGCGCTGTCCAGCAGCTTCTGCAGCTGCGAGGCATCGCTGGGCTTGAGCTTGAAGAACCAGCTGCCGTATGGGTCGTTGTTGACGCTTTCCGGGCTGTCGGCGAGCGCCTCGTTGATGGCGATCACTTCACCGCCAACTGGCGCGTAGATGTCGGATGCGGCTTTCACCGACTCGACCACACCCGCTTCCTGGCCCGCGTCGAGCACCTTGCCGATTTCCGGCAGTTCGATGAACACCACGTCACCCAGTGCCTCCTGAGCATGATCGGAGATGCCCACGGTCACGCTGCCATCGGCTTCCAGGCGTGCCCATTCATGGCTGGTGGCGTAACGCAGATCGGCGGGGGTAGAGCTCATGTTGTCGTTCCTCATCTGACAGGACGGCGACCGCGCCGTCCGGGGAATTTAGCAGGTGCGTACGGGCCGTGTAAGAGCCTCAGATCAGTACCTTGCCATGGCGTACGAAGCTGGGCTGCACCACGCGCAGCGGGTACCACTTGCCGCGAATCTCCACTTCGGCACGGTCACCGGTTTTCGCCGGCACCCGGGCCAGGGCGATGGACTTGCCCAGGGTCGGCGAGAAGCTGCCGCTGGTGATCTCGCCTTCGCCGATGCCGTCGACGCGCACCACCTGATGGGCGCGCAGCACGCCGCGCTCCTCCAGTACCACGCCGACCAGGCGTGAATGGGTGCCCTCAGCGTGCTGACGCTGCAGCGCTTCACGGCCGATGAAGGCGCGCTCGGCGGGCTCCCATGCCACCGTCCAGGCCAGATTGGAAGCCAGCGGCGAGGATTGCTCGTCCATGTCCTGGCCGTAGAGGTTCAGGCCCGCTTCCAGGCGCAGGGTGTCGCGAGCGCCCAGGCCGATTGGGGAAATGCCGGCACCGACCAGGTCGTTGAAGAGCGCCACGGCTTCGCCGGCCGGCAGCATGATTTCCAGGCCATCCTCGCCGGTGTAGCCGGTACGGGCGATGAACCAGTCGCCATCGGGCAGGCCCTGGAACGGCTTGAGTTCGTGAATCAGACTGGCGCGGGCCTGGCTGACCAGCTCGGCGGTGCGGGCGCGAGCCTTTGGCCCCTGCACGGCGAACATGGCGAACTCGCTGCGCTCGCGCAGTTCGACGGCGAAACCGGTGCTCTGCGTACGCAGCCAGGCCAGGTCCTTGTCGCGGGTGGCCGCATTGACCACCAGGCGGTAGGCCAGTGCCCCAGCCATATCGAGCCGGTAGACGATCAGATCGTCGATCACTGCGCCCTGCTCGTTGAGCATGGCACTGTAGAGAGCCTTGCCCGCGGTTTGCAGGCGACTCACGTCGTTGGCCAACAGGCGTTGCAGGTAACGCTGGGCATCGGCACCCTGTACGTCGACCACGGTCATGTGGGAAACGTCGAAGACCCCACAATCGCGGCGTACCTGGTGATGTTCCTCGACCTGGGAGCCGTAGTGCAGCGGCATGTCCCAGCCGCCGAAGTCGACCATCTTGGCGCCGAGCGCTAGGTGCAGGTCGTAAAGAGGTGTGCGCTGTCCCATGGGATCTCCTTCCGGGCGTTGCTAAGCCGGGGCGCGCGTGAAGTGGGCCATTCCAGATGAATTTGGACATGGCTGCATGGCGGGCCGCAGCGAATGGCGCGCATTGTAGCCGCATGGTCGGGGCGGGTCATCTTGGACATTGGCAGACGGTGTTACAACTGGCCCGGGAATCCCCGATGCGCGGCCTGGCGCCCGCCCGGCAACCGTCTATCCGATTCGCTGTGCAGAACGGCGAATCAGCAGGATTACCGGCAGCAGCCCGACCAGCACCAGAGTCAGCGCCGGCAAGGCGGCACGCGCCCACTCACCTTCGCTGGTCATCTCGAAGATACGCACGGCCAGGGTGTCCCAGCCGAACGGGCGCATCAGCAGGGTGGCCGGCATTTCCTTGAGCACGTCGACGAACACCAGTAGGGCCGCCGACAGCACACCAGGCATCAGCAATGGCAGATACACACGTACGAACAACGGCAGGCCGCCGACACCCAGACTACGCGACGCCTGGGCCAGTGACGGGCGAATGCGCGCCAGGCTGGTTTCCAGCGGCCCGTAGGCCACCGCCAGAAAGCGGATCAGGTAGGCGAGCAGCAACGCGCCCAGGCTGCCCAGCAACAGCGCCTTGCCGGCGCCGCCGAGCCATTTCGACAGGGGAATGACCACGCCGTTGTCCAGGCTACTGAAGGCCAGCATGATCGCCACCGCCAGCATCGATCCCGGCAGCGCGTAACCGAGGTTGGCCAGGCCAACGGTAGCGCCCATCAACCGGGTCGGCACCTGGCGCCGCGCGAAGGCCAGCAGCAAGGCGACCGCTACGGTGATCAGCGCCGCCATGGCGCCCAGGTACAGGGTGTGGAGGATCAGCGCCAGGTAGCGCTCATCGAGATCGAAACGCCCGCGCTGCCAGAACCACACCACCAGCTGCAGCACCGGGATCACGAAGGCGCAGGCGAACACCAGCAGGCACCAGCCGCTGGCCGCCAGCGCGCGCAGACCGGTCAGCCGATACAGTGGGCCGCTGCGCGGTCGCTCGACTGCAGGCCGCACGGCGCCACGGGCGCGGCGCTCGCCGTGAAGCACCAGCATCACCGCGAACAGCAGCAGGCAGGCCAGTTGCGCCGCGCTGCCCAGGCTGTAGAAGCCGTACCAGGTCTTGTAGATGGCCGTGGTGAAGGTATCGAAGTTGAACACCGATACGGCGCCGAAATCGGCCAGGGTTTCCATCAGCGCCAGCGCCAACCCGGCGCCGATGGCCGGCCGCGCCACCGGCAGGGCCACCCGCCAGAACGCCTGCCAGGGCGAGTGACCGAGGGTACGCGCTGCCTCCATCAGGCCCCTGCCCTGAGCCAGGAAGGCATTGCGCGCCAGCAGGTAGACGTAGGGGTAGAACACCAGCACCAGAACGATGATCACGCCGGCCGTCGAGCGTACCCGGGGAAACCGCATGCCGCTGCCGAGCCATTCACGCAGCGCCGTTTGCACCGGCCCGGAGAAATCCAGCAGGCCGACGAACACGAAGGCCAGCACATAGGCAGGAATGGCGAACGGCAGCATCAGCGCCCAGTCCAGCCAGCGTCGGCCGGGAAACTCGCAGAGGCTGGTCAGCCAGGCCAGGCTCACACCCAGCAGCGTCACGCCCAGGCCTACGCCGACTATCAGCGTCAGGGTATTGCCGATCAACCGCGGCAACTGGGTTTGCCACAGGTGCGACCAGATCTGCCGATCCACCTCGTGCCAGCTCGCCAGCAACACCAGCAGCGGCATGAGCACCAGCACGGCGACGGCAAAGGCGATGGGGTACCAGCGACGCTGGGTCGAATAGGCCACGCACACTCCAAAACGCGTAAAGCACGACGCCCCGGACAAGGCCGGGGCGTCGCTTGCAGGCGCCTGGCTGGCCGCTGGCGGCTCGCTCAGGCGCAGCGGTCAGTGATCAGTTCCAGCCAGCGCGATCCATCAGGCGAATGGCTTCGGCCTGGCGCTTGCCGGCCACTTCGACGGCGATGCTGTCCGCCTTGAACTCACCCCAAGAGGCAACCTCGGCCGAAGGCTTCACCTTCGGGTTGGCCGGGAACTCCTTGTTGGCATCGGCGAAGATGTTCTGCGCTTCGGCGCTGGTCATCCACTCGACCAGTTTCTGCGCGGCTTCGGGGTTCGGCGCATGCTTGGTCAAGCCAATGCCGGACAGGTTGACGTGTACGCCGCGATCTTTCTGGTTCGGCCAGAACAGTTTGGCTTTCAGGTCCGGCTTCTGCTCGTGCAGGCGCCCGAAGTAGTAGGTGTTGACGATACCCACGTCGCACTGGCCGGCGGCCACGGCGTTGATGACCGAGTTGTCGTCCGGGAACACGTCGGTCGCCAGGTTGTTGACCCAGCCCTTGACGATCTCTTCGGCTTTGGCTTCGCCGTGGGTCTCGATCAGGGTGGCAGTGAGCGACTGGTTGTAGACCTTCTTGCTGGTACGCAGGCACAGGCGGCCTTCCCAGTTCTTGTCGGCCAGCGCTTCGTAAGTGGTCAGCTCGCCGTCCTTCACCCGCTCCGGCGAGTAGACGATGGTGCGCGCGCGCAGCGACAGGCCAGTCCAGGCACCGCTGGCGGCGCGGTACTGGGCAGGAATGTTGGCGTCGACGACGCTGGACTTCATCGGCTGCAGAATGCCCATCTGCTCGGCTTGCCAGAGGTTGCCGGCGTCGACGGTGATCAGCAGATCAGCCGGAGTGTTCTCGCCCTCGGCCTTGATGCGCTCCATCAGCGGTGCTTCCTTGTCGGTGATGAACTTCACCGCGACGCCGCTCTTGGCGGTGTAGGCGTCGAACACCGGTTTGATCAGCTCGTCGATACGCGAGGAATAGACCACGACTTCATCGGCGGCCTGTACGGCGCTGGCCAGCGTACTGAGGGTGAAAGCGGCGAGAAGCGCACGACGTACCGACATGACAGAGACCTTGTGGAAGATGAAAGAGCGAGGATGATAGTGACTCGCATCTGCACCGCACACCGGAAGCTCGTTGCCAGATATTACAGCGTCATCAGGCCTTCGCCAGGTCCGGCAAGTCGCCGCTCAGGCCCAGGGCCTGGCGCACGAACAGCGCCTTGGCGTCTTCCAGGCCGTCGACCAGCTCCAGGCCGGCGTTGCGCGCCAGGCGCAGCGCCAGGGAATCGCTCTGGAACAGGCGCTGGAAGCCTTCCATCGCCGCCATCATCGCCAGGTTGTGGGGCATGCGCCGGCGCTCGTAACGACTCAGCACGCGCTCATCGGCGAGCCGCTCGCCGCGTGCCGCGGCCTGCGCCAGCACTTCGGCGAGCACCGCGGCGTCGAGAAAGCCGAGGTTGACGCCCTGTCCGGCCAGCGGGTGGATGGTATGGGCGGCGTCACCGATCAGTGCCAGCCCCGGCTCCACGTAGCGCTTGGCGTGCCGCTGGCGCAGCGGGATGCACAGGCGGCGATCCACTTGCAGCACCCGGCCCAGGCGGTGCTCGAAGGCCTCGCCGAGGGCAGTGGAAAACCCTTCGTCGTCCAGCGCCATCAGCTGAACGGCATGCTCCGGCGTGGTCGACCAGACGATCGAGCACCAGTGCTCGCCGTCGCGCTCGCCCAGCGGCAGGAAGGCCAGCGGCCCCTCGTCGGTGAAGCGCTGCCAGGCCGTGGCCTGATGGGCGTCGGTACAGCGCACGCTGGTGACGATGGCGTGGTGCAGATAATCCCACTCACGGGTTTCGCAGCCAGCCAGGCGCCGCACCGCTGAATTGGCTCCGTCCGCCGCGATTATCAGGGGCGTACGCAGCTCGCGGCCATCGGCCAGGGTCAGCAGCCAATCATCACCGGAGTGGCGCAGGCGCTCCAGGCGCGCATCGGCCAGGAGACCCACATCGCTGTCATGCAGGCGCTCGAGCAGGGCATCCTGCACCACGCGGTTCTCGACGATATGGCCCAGGGTCGAGGCGTGCACGCTGCCTGCGCTGAAATGGATATGGCCGGTGCCGCTGCCGTCCCAGACATGCATGTCGCGATAGGGGCAGCTGCGCCGCGCCAGCACGCCGGGCCAGGCGCCGAGGCGTTCGAGGATGCGCTGGCTGGCCATCGACAGGGCGCTGACCCGCGGCTCGTAGCTCGCGCTGGCGTCGAACGGCTCGACCCGCATCGGGCCGCCGTCGAGCACCAGGCATTCCAGGCCATGCCCGCGCAAGGCCAGCGCCAGGGCGCTGCCGACCATGCCGGCACCCACGATGATCAGGTCTGCACGCATCTCGTTCATATCCTCAGGCTGCCTGTCGCGCGCGGGGCTTGAGCCGCACGTAAAGCGTCTTGTTGACCCGCGCCACCAGGGTGCCGCTGCCATCGCGCACCTCGACCGGCAATTCGGGCAGGTACTTGTCACCACCGGCGGTGCGCTCGCGTACCTCGTCGATGAAGGCCTGGTCGATGGCGAACGAGGCGAACACCGGCCCGCGGCCCGGCGCAATGAAATCGATGCTGGCGGCCTTGTCCCAGACCACGTAATCGCGGCCCAGGTTCTCCATCAGCATCAGCATGTAGAAGGGATCGGTCATCGAATACAGGCTGCCGCCGAACTGGGTACCCACGTAATTGCGGTTGTACCAGCGCAGCGTCATCCGTACGTCGACCTGGCGGAAGTCCGGGGCGATGCGCCGAATCCACACCCCGGCGCCCAGATAGGGCGGATAGAGGTTCATGATCCAGCGCAGCACACGGGCCTTGCGCGCCAGCCGGCGGGCACTCATTGCGGGTTACCGCGGGTACCCATGCCCATGGCCTGACGTGCGAACCAGCGCTTGGCCGGCGGCAGCAATTCCAGCCCGAGCAGGCCCAGGTTGCGGCCGGCGGCAAGCAGCGCTTGATCGGTGCTGAACAGCCGGGTGACCTGATCGGAAAAGGCCACGGTGCGCGCTTGATCGCCGGCCTGGGTGGCGGCGTAGCGCTGCAGGGTGGTCAGATCGCCCAGCGGCGCCGTGCTTGCCAGCAGCGTATCGGCCAGCGCCCGCACGTCACGCAGCGACAGGTTGAAACCCTGCCCGGCGATCGGATGCAGGCTGTGGGCCGCATTGCCGAGCACCACCAGGTTGGCGCGCACCTGCTCGGCGGCTTCGATCAGCACCAGCGGGTACGGCACCCGTGCGCCAACCTGACGCAGGGCACCGAGGCGATAACCGAAGGCCTGCTGCAGTTCGGCGAGAAAGGCACGCTCATCGAGCTTGAGCAGCCGCTCGACCTCGCGGCTCGGGTGCGTCCATACCAAGGCACAGCGATTATCGGAAAGCGGCAACAGTGCCAGCGGGCCGGATTCGGTGAAACGCTCGAAGGCCTCGCCGCCATGGGCCTGTGATGGCGTGATGTTGGCGATCAGGGCGGTCTGGTCGTACGGTCGCTGATTGACGGCGATACCTAATTGCTCACGCAACGACGAACGCCCGCCATCGGCGAGGATGGCCAGCGAGCAATCGATCAGGGTTTCGTCGTCCAGGGTCAGGCGATAGCCTTCGGCGGTGGGCTCCATGCGCTCGACCTGGGCCGGGCAGCGCCACTGGATCACTTCGGCGTCCAGTGCCTGCCACAGGCAGTGGCCGAGCCAGGCATTCTCCACCACGTACCCGAGGGCCGGCACGTTTTCATGCTCGGCGCTGAGCCGTGCTGCCGCGAAACGCCCGCGGTCGGAGACATGAATGCGTTCGATGGCGGTGGCCTGTTCGGCGATCGCCGGCCACAGGCCGAGGCCTTCGTAGATCAGCCGCGAGCCATAGGAAAGCGCCGTGGAGCGGGCATCGTAACTGGGCTGGTAGCCGTCGCCTGGGGCGAACGGCTCGATCAGCGCGATGCGCCAGCCGCGCTTGCGCGCCTCGCCCTGCAACGCCAGGGCCAGGCTGGCGCCGACCAGCCCGCCACCGATGATCGCCACGTCGATTCGCAGCATGGCCTCAGGCTACCTGCGCACGGGCGGCGGCCATCAGCGCTTCGACCGCGTCGACGGCCTTGGGCACGTCGTTGGTGAGAATCTCGCAACCGGTCTTGGTCACCACCACGTCATCTTCGATGCGCACGCCAATGCCGCGCCATTTCTTGGCGACGTGCTGGTTGTCCGCGGCGATGTAGATACCCGGCTCGACGGTCATCGCCATGCCGACTTCGAGCACGCGCCATTCACCGCCCACCTTGTATTCGCCGACATCGTGCACGTCCATGCCCAGCCAGTGGCCGGCGCGGTGCATGTAGAACGGTTTGTAGGCCTCGGTCGCGATCAGCTCGTCGACGTCGCCTTGCAGCAAACCGAGGTCGACCAGGCCTTTGGTGATGACCCGTACCGTGGCCTCATGGGCTTCGTTCCAGTGGCGGCCCGGCGCGATGAACTTGAAGGCTTCCATATTGGCCGCCAGGACGATCTCGTAGATGGCCTTCTGCTCAGGCGTGAAGGTGCCACTGACCGGGAAGGTGCGGGTAATGTCGCTGGCATAGCAGTCGATCTCGCAACCGGCGTCGATCAGCACCAGGTCGCCGTCCTTGAGCAGCGCATCGTTCTCGCGGTAATGCAGAATGCAGGCATTCTTGCCTGCGGCGACGATGGAGCCGTAGGCCGGCATCTTCGAGCCGCCCTTGCGGAATTCGTAATCGAGCTCCGCCTCCAGGTGATATTCGTAGAGCCCGGCACGGCTGGCCTGCATGGCCTTGATATGGGCGCGGGCGGAAATCTGCGCCGCTTCGCGCATCACCTTCACCTCGCCGGCCGACTTGTACAGGCGCAGGTCGTGCAGGAAGTGGTTGAGGGCGACGAATTCCTTGGGCGGCGACGCGCCCTGGCGCGCCTTGGAGCGGATCACGTTGACCCACTCCATCAGGTGCCGGTCGAACTCCGGGTTGGTGCCCACCGCGTAATAAACGCGCTCACGGCCCTCGATCAGGCCCGGCAGGATGTCGTCGATATCACCGATGGGAAAGGCATCGTCCGCGCCATAGCGGCTGATCGCCCCTTCCTGACCGGCGCGCAAACCGTCCCACAGCTCGCGGTCGGGGTCGCGCTCACGGCAGAACAGCACGTACTCGCCGTGCTCCCGACCAGGAATCAGGGCGATCACCGCCTCGGGCTCGGGAAAGCCGGACAGGTACTGAAAGTCGCTGTCCTGACGGTAGATGTGCTCGACGTCGCGGTTGCGAATGAACACCGGCGCCGCCGGCAGGATGGCGATGCTGTTCGGTTCCATCTGCGCCATCAGCGCCTTGCGACGGCGGGCGTATTCCGCTTTGGAGATGCTGGTCATGGGCAGGCTCGATTCCGGTCGGTGAAGGGCGCGATCAGTGCAGCGAAGGTTTGGGCGCCGGGGCCGCCGGCTTGGCGCACTCGCTGAACAGCAGCAGCGGTGCGACGCGCAGGTACTCCATGACCTCCATGTAATCGTTCTCGCCGTCCTCGGATTCGTCCAGCGCATTCTGCACCTGGGCGATGGCGGACAAATCCTGCAGCACTTCCATGGCTTCGGCGCTCAACGCGGCGTCGCCGACGGTCAGCCCGAAGCCACCGAGAAAGCCCTGGCACCACTGGCCCAGCGCCGCAGCACGCTCGGCCAGGGGCGCCTCGTCAGCGGGCAGCAGCAGGACCACGGTGACGTCGTCACCGGTCAGCTCGCCGCGCACCATTTCTTGCAGGCCGAACAGCGCCTGGCGGACGTTTTCCGGCGGTTCGACACCGAGCAGTTCGGTGGCGTCGACCAGCCAGGGGCCGGCTTCGAAGCCCGCGCCGGCGCAACTGCGCCCCAGCAGCAGCCCGTGCAATTCGGCAGGTGAAACGGAGGCGCCAGCACTGGCGAGCAGGGCGGCGAATGCAGCGTAGGGAGAACTGGAAGTCGGCATCGATCACTAGGCGCCAAGGGGCGCAATCACTAGAATGGAGGCTTTCTATCGTAGGGCCTGTTAACATTTGCGTGCAAGCCGCGTTGCCGCGCAAAAGCTCGCCAGGCTAGGCGGAGGACGCAGGGAATGGTGATCCCTTGCCAAGTCCTCCAACAACGCATGGCGAGCTTTTTCGCGCAACCCGAAGGGCCGGGCTCGTTTTGCCGCGATGCTGCGTTTCTCGCCGGCTCATTTAGCCCACTAAACTTCGCGGCTCGTGCCTTACCTCGCGGCAAAACGAGCGCCGGCGCGGTCGCACGCAAACGTCAACAGGCCCTTTCAATGGCCCACGCCAAAACCATCGGCCGGTTTGCACCGGCGAGCCGCTGGATCTATACACTGCGCACACCCTGCCAAAGCGAGAGCCAATGGAAGACGCCGATCTACACGCCCTGACGGCAAAGCTGGAACTGCTGATCCAGCGCGTCGAGCGACTCAAGGCACAAAACCGTCTCTTGCTGGAAAGCGAGCAGGCGTGGCGCGAAGAACGCGCTCATCTGATCGAAAAGAACGAAATGGCTCGGCACAAGGTCGAATCGATGATTTCGCGCCTCAAAGCCCTGGAGCAGGACTCATGACCCAATCGAATACCGTCACCGTTCAGATTCTGGACAAAGAATATTGCATCGCCTGCCCCGCCGATGAGCGTAGCAACCTGCAAAGCGCCGCCCGTTATCTCGACGGCAAGATGCGGGAGATTCGTAGCGGCGGCAAAGTCATCGGCGCCGACCGCGTAGCCGTGATGGCGGCCCTGAACATCACCCATGATCTGTTGCACAAGCAGCAGAACCTCGACAAGCAGGCCACCGTCACCCGTGACCACGTGCGCGACCTGCTCGGCCGGGTCGACAACGCACTCGACGAAACCGATGGCCGTGGCGCCTGACCAACGGTCGTCCTTTTGCGTTATACTGGCCACAGCTCCCTGGAGTGTGCGCCAGTTGGTTGATGTCCCTGAGCCGATACGCACAACCCCGGGGGTTGTCAGTTGAGGCCGGTGTGCATGTCCGCTTGACGGAAAGCCTTAAGGTTTCCTGCAACCTCCACCTTGAACTTTCGGGTTCAAGGGCTAAACCGACAGCGGCATGCTGGGGAGTCACAAATTTGCAGCCCGCTGCTGGCCCAGGCCAGCAGCGGGCTTTTTGTTGGTGGCGAGCGCTGCTGGACGCAAGGCGCAGTCGTAACAACAAGGGGATCGGCCCATGATCGAAGCCAGCAACCTGACCCGCGCCCAGCTGCGCCGCACGCTGCGCAAAACGCGGCGCGAGCTGCCCAGGGCTGCGCAACGCAAGGCGGCGGCGGCGCTGTATCGCCAGTTGGCCCAGCATCCGATCTTCCGCCGCGCGCGCAGCGTCGCCCTATACCTGGCCAATGACGGCGAAATCGACCCGCATCTGCTGCTCAGAGCCGCCCATGCGCGCGGTAAGCAGGTATTCCTGCCGGTGTTGAAATCCTGGCCACGCACCAGCATGGTGTTCCAGCGCCTGGAGGCGCACGAAAAGCTCGCCACCAATCGTTTCGGCATCCCCGAACCCCGCCGCAACGGCAAGCGCCAGCGCAGGATCTGGACGCTCGATCTGATCCTGCTGCCCCTGGTGGGCTTCGACCGGCACGGCGGTCGCCTTGGCATGGGCGGCGGCTTCTATGATCGCAGCCTGGCGTATCGCGCATGGCGCGAGAATTGGCACAAACCGACCCTGCTCGGGCTGGCCCACGGCTGCCAGCAGGTGGATCGGCTGAGCATGGCCAACTGGGACGTACCGCTGGATGCTACGGTGACCGATGGCGGCTGGTATTAACACGCCGCGCTTAACGCTCGGCTCGAACCGCCTCAGTAACCGGCTTACCCTGCTGCCACTGGCTTTGCGTGTAGCCCGTGGTCACCATGCCAAGGCCGAATACCAGTACCAGCATCTACAACAGATCAGGCTTGCGCCGCATATCACCACTCCCTACCGGATCCCCCGTCACACAGCCCCTGCGGCGCACCGACTCAGAGAGCAACGTTCATGCCCTATTGGCTGATGAAATCCGAACCCGACGAACTGTCCATCCATGACCTGCAGCGCCTGGGCAAAACGCGCTGGGATGGGGTGCGCAACTACCAGGCGCGCAACTTCATCCGCAGCATGCAGGCGGGCGATCAGTTCCTGTTCTATCACTCCAGCTGCCCGCAGCCGGGGGTAGCCGGCATCGCCCGGATCGACGGGGCGCCCTACCCGGACCCCGCTGCGCTGGATCCGCATAGCCACTACTTCGACGCCAAGGCCAGCACCGAGAAGAATCCGTGGACGGCCATCGACGTGAGTTTCGTGGAGGCGTTCAAACAGGTCATCCCGCTCGCCGAACTGAAGGCGCAGACGGCGCTGGCGGAACTCGCGCTGGTGCAGAAAGGCAGTCGCCTGTCGGTGATGCCCGTCACCGAGGCGCAATGGACGGCGATCCTGCTGCTGAGGTGATCAGCCCTGCAGGATCAGGTTGTTGAACAGCAGATCCTCGACCAGTGGCTGGCCTTCCTCGTCGGTGAGCACCTGCTGGACCTGCTTCAGGGCTTCCTGGCGCAACTTTTCCTTGGCGTCGGGGCTGGCCAGGTTCTCTTCGGTCTGCTGGGAAAACAGCATCACCAGCTGATTGCGAATCAGCGGCTCGTGGTGCGTGACCTTGGCTTCGGCATCGGCGCCGGTGACGCGCAGCGCCACGTCAGCCTTGTAGTACTTGAGCTTGGGCCCGGCACCGAAGTTGCCGACCAGCGCCGGCGTCAGGCTGTGATAGATCACCTGTGGTGCGGCACCCTCGCCTTCCTTGTTTTCTTCGTTGGCGAACGCCGGGATCGACAGTGCGCAGGCAAGCAGAAGCGTGATCAGGGTTTTCACAGGGCGATCTCCATGGTGTTGCCCGCAAGCATAGCAACGCCAGACGCAGACCCCAATGCTTATGGCGGGTTATCAGACGAGGCCATGCTCGTTGACCGCAAGGCCCGCCTACCTAAACTGCAGGGCGACTCCCCCTCGAGGTAAATCATCATGAAAGCACTGCTCTGCAAAGCCTTCGGCCCTGCCGGAACGCTGGTACTGGAGGACGTCGACAGCCCCAGCCCGAAAGGCAACGAGGTGTTGATCGAGGTGCAGGCCGCCGGCGTGAATTTCCCGGACACGCTGATCATCGAGGGCACATACCAGTTCAAACCGCCCTTCCCGTTCTCGCCCGGTGGCGAAGTGGCCGGCGTGGTCAGCGCACTGGGCGACAAGGTCGCGCACCTGAAGGCAGGCGACCGGGTAATGGCGCTGACCGGCTGGGGCGGCTTTGCCGAACAGGTCACCGCGCCTGCCTACAACGTGTTGCCGGTGCCCGCGAGCATGGACCTGACCACGGCGGCCGCCTTCGGCATGACCTACGGCACTTCGATGCACGCACTCAGGCAGCGCGCAGGCCTCAAACCGGGTGAAACCCTGCTGGTGCTGGGTGCCGCCGGCGGTGTCGGCCTGGCAGCGGTGGAAATCGGCAAGGCCATGGGTGCCCGGGTGATCGCCGCAGCCAGTAGCGCCGAGAAGCTGGAAGTGGCGCGCAACGCGGGCGCCGACGAGCTGATCAACTACAGCGAGCAGAGCCTCAAGGACGAAGTGAAAAAGCTCACCAATGGCCAGGGCGTCGACGTGATCTACGATCCCGTCGGTGGGCCGCTGTTCGAGGAAGCGTTTCGCTGCATGGCCTGGAACGGCCGTTTCCTGGTGGTCGGCTTCGCCGCCGGCGGTGGCATCCCGACGCTGCCAGCCAACCTGCCGCTGCTCAAGGGCGCCGCCCTGGTCGGTGTGTTCTGGGGCTCCTTCGCCGGGCGCCAGCCGGCGGACAACGCCGACAATTTCCGGCAACTGTTCGCCTGGCACGCCGAGGGCAAACTCAAGCCGCTGGTGTCGCAGACCTTCCCACTGGAGCGCGGTGGCGAGGCGATCGATGCCCTCGGCCAGCGCAAGGCCGTTGGCAAGCTGGTGATCACAGTGCGCTGATCACGCTGGCGCGAAGCGATCAAGCTATGCAAATGAGAACTATTGCTATATAAAGCGCGCTTTATTTTTCTGGATACTGCGCGCATGTCGACCTTGTCCTGCCTGCACGACCATCCCGTCGCGGCGCATCAGCTGTACAGCGAGCACCACAGCTGGTTGCGCCTGCGCCTGCAACAGCGCCTGGGCTGCACCTTCGATGCGGCAGACCTGGCCCATGACACCTTCCTGCGCATTCTGGCCCGCCGGGATCTTGCCGATATCCGCGAACCGCGGCCCTACCTGGCCACCGTCGCCAAGGGCCTGATGGTCAATCACCTGCGCCGCAAGACGTTGGAGCGGGCATACCTGGAAAGCCTCGCATATCTCCCCGAAGATCTGCTGCCCGGCCCCGAAGCGCGGTATCTGCTGCTGGAAACCCTGCTGGAAATCGATGCCCTGCTCGATGGTCTGCCTGCCAGGGTTCGCCAGGCCTTCCTGTTGTCGCAGCTCGACGGTCTCACTTATCCGCAGATCGCCGAGCACCTGGGCGTGTCACTCAGTTCGGTGAAACAGTACATGTTCAAGGCCATCCGCCACTGCATGTACCCAGGCCTGTGAGCATGAATTCCCGAGCGCCCTATCAACCGTTGTCCGACACAGCCCTCGACCAGGCGGCGCACTGGTTCGTCATCCTGCATGCTGGCGATGCCAGCGAACAGGACCAGCAAGGCTGGCGGCTATGGCTCGAAGCCTCTCCCGAGAACGCTCGGGCGTGGGCCTGTGCCAACGGCGTCAGCGGCCACTTCAAGGGGCTGCCAGTCGATCTGGCCAGGGCCACGCTGGGCGCTGCGGCGGGTATCGGCCGTCGCCGTGCGATCAAGAACCTGGCAGTGCTGATCGGCGTTGCCGGTAGCAGCTGGTTTACCCTGCGTGAGCAGCCCTGGCAGCGTTGGACTGCCGACTATCGGACAGGCCTGGCCGAGCAGGGTGAATGGCGCCTGGCCGACGGCAGCCTGCTGAACCTCAACAGCAGTAGCGCCGTTCGCGTCGAGTTCGGCCAGGCAGAACGCATCCTGCATCTGCTCGATGGCGAGCTGCTTCTGGAAACCGGTCACGATCCTCGCCCGCTGCGGGTGACCACTGCCGAAGGCAGCGTCCGCCCCATCGGCACGCGCTTCTCCGTTAGCCAACAAGCCGGACATTCACGGGTCGCGGTATTCAGTGGCAGCGTAGAACTCACCCCCAGCGCCGCCCCGAGCAGCCCGCGCCGGCTCGACAGCGGACAGGTGTCGCGGCTGTTCCGCGCTAGCAGCGGCACGCCGATGCCTGCCAGCGATGACCTGCTCGCCTGGCTGCACGGCATGCTGATTGCCGATGACATGCCGCTGAGCGAATTCGCCAGTACTTTCGAGCGCCAGCGCCGCGGCAGAGTGACTTGCGCGGCGACGGTGGCCGACCTGCGCATATCCGGCGCATTCCCCCTGAACGACAGTGACCGCGCCCTCGACGCCCTGACCGCCAACCTGCCGGTGCGCATCCGCCGCTTCACCCGCTACTGGGTGCATATCGAGCCGCGCTGAAAAAAACGTCTGCACGGCCTGTACCTTTTCGATTCTCGACTGGCCCTTCAATACACAACCCATTGGAGGGCACCATGGTCTCGCTCACGTTCTTTACCAGCCGTCACCCGCTCACCCTCGCCATCGGCCTGACTTTTGGCACCCTGAGCATACTTCCGATCAACCTGGCCGTGGCCGCTGAAAGCCTCGCGACCAATACGGCAACCCGCAGCTATGACGTGGCCGCCGGCCCGCTGGGTGCAGCCCTGTCGCGCTTCGCCGCGCAAAGTGGCGTGCTGCTGTCCTTCGACCCCGCCCTGACCGCCGACAAGAGTAGCGCAGGCCTGAAGGGCAATTACGGCGTCGATGAAGGCTTTGCCCGGTTGCTGCAGGGCAGCGATCTGAGCACCGAGCGAGACGCTGGCGGCGGTTACCGCCTGCATACCTTGCGCAGCGCTGCACATGGCGAACCACTGCAGTTGCAGGCCTCCAGCGTGGTGGGGGATTGGCTCGGCAGCGCCGAGGCGCTCGATGTGTACAACCACCCTGGCGCTCGCGACGTGATTCGCCGCGAAACCTTCGAGCAGGTGGGGGCCAGCAGTGCCCGGGAAGTGCTCAACCGCATTCCCGGTGTCAACGCGCCGGAAAACAATGGCACCGGCAGCCATGACCTGGCGCTCAACTTCGGTATCCGAGGCCTCAACCCACGCCTGGCCTCGCGCTCCACGGTACTGATGGATGGCATTCCGGTGCCCTTCGCCCCTTATGGCCAGCCACAGCTATCCCTGGCCCCGATCTCCCTGGGCAACATGGATGCCATCGATGTGGTGCGTGGCGGCGGCGCGGTACGTTATGGCCCACAGAACGTCGGCGGCATCGTCAACTTCGTGACCCGCGCCATCCCTGACCAGCCGACCCTCAAGGGCGGCCTGCAGACCGAAGTCAGCCCTTCGAGCAGCCAGGATGGCTTCAAGAAGACCGGCAATCTGCTAGTCGGCGGCACCAACGACAATGGCCTGGGTGGCGCGCTGCTCTACTCGGGTACCCGCGGCAGCGACTGGCGCCAGCATAGCGATACGCAGATCGACGACCTGATCCTCAAGGGCAAGTACAGCGCCGACGATGTGCATACCTTTTCGGCCATGGGTCAGTACTACGAAGGGCAGGCCGACATGCCAGGGGGCCTCAGCACCGCGGCTTTCGGTGCCGACCCGTACCAATCCACCCGTCCCTACGACAGTTTCTGGGGCCGCCGCACCCTGGCCAGCGCCAGCTACGTCTACACACCGGATGCCGATCGCGAACTCAGCGTGACCAGTTTCTTTACCAAGACCCTGCGCAGCGGTTTCCTCGAGCAAGGCAACTTCCTCTCCCTGTCGCCACGCGAATACTGGGTGCGCGGCATCGAGACCCGCTACTCGCAAGCCTTCGACACG
This sequence comes from Pseudomonas sp. PA15(2017), assembly GCF_001945395.1. Classification (GTDB taxonomy): domain Bacteria; phylum Pseudomonadota; class Gammaproteobacteria; order Pseudomonadales; family Pseudomonadaceae; genus Aquipseudomonas. Next base: position 225,729 of record NZ_MSXV01000052.1, read on the forward strand.
GGCACCTTGCACCACGAAGTGGGCGTGGGTTACCGCTATGTCAGCGAAGAAAGCCACGAGCAGCGCTTCCGCAACCCGACCAGCACCGGCGTACTGCCCAGCACCGCCAGCTTGCGAGACCGTAACAGCCGCGGCGAAACCGAAGCCAGTGCGGTGTATATCGATGACCGTATCGATATCGGCAACTGGACCATCACCCCTGGCGTGCGCTACGAGAAGATCGCCTCCCGCCAGGACAACAAGATCAACGGCAGCCGCGCCGCCGGACGCTACAATACCGCCTTGCCAGCGCTGAACGTGCTGTACCGGGTCAATGATCGAGTCAACCTGTACGCCAACACCGAAGGCTCGTTCGGCGCCGTGCAGTACAGCCAGATGGGCAAGGCGCTGGCCAGCGGCGACGTCGAGCCGGAGAAAGCCCGTACCTGGGAACTCGGCACCCGCTATGACGATGGCCTGCTGCAGGCGGAGATCGGCGCTTTCCTGATCAACTTCGACAATCAGTACGAGAGCAACCAGCAGACCAACGACGTCACCGCACGCGGCGAGACCCGTCATCGTGGCGTGGAAAGCAGCCTCAATTACGCGCTCGAGGCGCTGAACCCCGCACTCAGCGGCCTGTCGGTGTACGCCACCTACACCTTCGTCGACGCCGAGATTCGCGAGAATGGCGCCAACAAGGGCAATCAGGTGCCCTTCTCGTCGCGGCACAAGGGCGTGGTAGGGGCTCGCTATGAAACCGGCCCTTGGCAGTGGGGCGTGGATGGCAGCTACCAGAGCAGCCAGTTCGCCGACAACGCCAATACCAAAGCGCAAAACACCGCCGGCAACAACGGCGAGATTCCCGGCTACATGGTCTGGGGGCTACGCGGCGCATATGATTTCGGCCCGCAGCTGTCCGACCTGACGGTCGCGGTGGGGGTCAAGAACGTTTTCGCTCGTGAGTACTACACCCGCTCGTTCGACGACAACAACAGCGGCAAGTACCTCGGCCAACCACGTACCCTGTACGTGCAGACGTCGCTGGCGTTCTGATCGGTTGCGCGGTGGCGAGCCACCTCGCGGGTTCGCTGCGCCCTGCCCGGTCTACTGAGCAGCCCGTCACCGAGCGCAGCGATGGGCGGGGAGCGTTCTTCAAGCCTGTTGCCATGCCGCGATGAAACTTGCTCCCGGGGCTTCGCTGCGCTCTGCCCCCGGCTACCCGGCAAGCGCGAGATCAGCGTGGGGCGTAGGCGAATACGTCTGCGCGCATCTGGTGGGCGTGCATGCCGGACTCGACCAGGGCATCCAGGGTCGCGTAGACCATGCTCGGCGAGCCGCTGGCGTAAACGTGCAGCGCACGCAGATCCGCGAAGTCCTCGCGAACCGCCTCGTGTAGCAGACCACAGCGGCCCTGCCAGCCGCACTGGTCGCTGACCACCTGGTGCAGGAACAGATTGGGCAGTGCCTGCCACTCGTCCCAATGGGGCAGTTGATAAAAGTCTTCGGGACGTCGCGCGCCCCAGTACAGATGCACCGGATGCTCGAAACCACGCGAGCGGCACTCCTCGACGAGGCTGTGCATCTGCGCCATTCCGGTGCCTGCGGCGATCAGTACCAGCGGCCCGTCCGGCAACTCGGCCAGGTGGGCGTCGCCGAATGGCAACTGCACCCGCGCCGTGCTCTGCTCGCGCAACTGCTGCAACAGATTCGAGGCACTCGCTTCGCGCCCCAGAATGTGCAGCTCCAGGTCACGGCCCTGCTGCGGCGCCGAGGCCAGGGAAAAAGCCGACTTCTCGCCATCCTGGCGCTCGATCAGCAGGTACTGGCCGGCGTGGTAGCGCGGCGGCTTGCCGGCCGGTGCCCGCAGCAGCACGCGCCACACATCGCCGCCAGCGTCGATGCAGCCCACCACCTGGCAACCCAGGCTGCGCACCGGCAGTTCGCCGGGCAGCAACACGCCGTCCCAGTGCAGCACGCAGTCTTCCAGCGGCTCGGCGATGCAGGCGTACAGCTCACCATGGTCCAGCTCGGCGCCGTTCTGGCGCACGCGGCCTTCGATCAGCAGCGCGGCGCACACGTGACAATTGCCGTTGCGGCAGCTTTGCGGGCAGGTGTAGCCCAGGCGCCGGGCGGCATCGAGGATGGCTTCGCCGGCTTCGACGTCGAGCACCGCGCCGGACGGTTGCAGGGTGACCTTCATCAATCGATTCCCAACTGGCTCCAGATTTCATCGACCCGCCTGGTGACCGCCTCGTCCTTGACGATGGCGCGGCCCCATTCGCGATTGGTCTCGCCCGGCCACTTGTGAGTGGCATCGAGGCCCATCTTCGAACCCAGGCCGGAAATCGGCGAGGCGAAATCCAGGTAGTCGATCGGCGTGTTCTCGATCATCACCGTGTCGCGCTTGGGGTCCATGCGCGTGGTGATGGCCCAGATCACGTCGTTCCAGTCGCGGGCATTGATGTCGTCGTCGGTGACGATCACGAACTTGGTGTACATGAACTGGCGCAGGAACGACCACACGCCGAGCATCACGCGCTTGGCGTGCCCTGGGTACTGCTTCTTCATGGTCACCACCGCCATGCGGTAGGAACAGCCTTCCGGCGGCAGGTAGAAGTCGGTGATCTCCGGAAACTGCTTCTGCAGGATCGGCACGAACACCTCGTTCAGCGCTACGCCGAGAATCGCCGGTTCATCTGGCGGCCGGCCGGTGTAGGTGCTGTGATAGATCGGGTCGCGACGGCGGGTGATGCGCTCGACGGTGAATACCGGGAAGGTATCCACCTCGTTGTAGTAACCGGTATGGTCACCATATGGCCCTTCCGGCGCGGTCTCGCTCGGATGGATCACGCCTTCGAGAACGATCTCGGCGCTGGCCGGCACCTGCAAGTCATTGCCGATGGCCTTGACCAGTTCGGTACGATGGCCGCGCAGCAAGCCGGCGAAGGCGTATTCGGAGAGCGTGTCGGGCACTGGCGTTACCGCGCCGAGAATGGTCGCCGGGTCCGCCCCCAGGGCCACGCACACCGGATAGGATTTGCCCGGATGCTTCTGGCACCACTCGCGGTAATCCAGCGCGCCGCCGCGGTGGCTGAGCCAGCGCATGATCACCTTGTTGCGGCCGATCACCTGCTGGCGGTAGATACCCAGGTTCTGACGCTCCTTGTTCGGCCCCTTGGTGATGGTCAGCCCCCAGGTGATCAGCGGCGCCACATCGCCCGGCCAGCAGTGCTGGATCGGCAGCTTGCTCAGGTCGACGTCGTCGCCCTCCTCGATCACTTCATGGCACGGCGCATCCTTGAGCACCTTGGGCGCCATGCTGATGACCTTCTTGAAGATCGGCAGCTTGCTCCAGGCATCCTTGAGCCCCTTCGGCGGCTCGGGCTCCTTGAGAAAGGCCAGCAGCTTGCCGATTTCGCGCAGCTCGGAAACGTCTTCGGCGCCCATGCCCAACGCCACGCGCTTGGGCGTGCCGAACAGGTTGCCGAGTACCGGAACGCTATGGCCGGTGGGGTTCTCGAACAGCAGCGCCGGGCCGCCCTTGCGCAGGGTGCGGTCGCACACTTCGGTCATTTCCAGGATCGGCGATACCGGCGCCTGGATGCGCTTGAGCTCGCCGCGCGCTTCCAGGCCGCGGATAAAGTCGCGCAGATCGCGATACTGCATGCTGGAACCTCATTCGAATCGGGGCGCAAAGTTTAGCGCCGAAGTCGGACTTGCAGAACAGTCGATACTACAGACAGACAAAAGCCGGGTTTCCCCGGCTTTTTTTGTGCCACCACTAAATTCTGGATCGTAGCGAGCGGAGGTCAGGCGAGGGCTAGGCGCCCCCACGAAAACCGGCGAAAAAGCGGAGTGTACTTTTGTACATGAGCATGACTCGCTCCGCTCGCCCCTTCGGGGCCGCACTAAAGTGCGTTAGCCGCAAGCGGCTTTCTGAGCCGGTTTTCAACGAAGCATGGCATTCGCGCAGTAGATCCGCTTACTTGCGCTTCATGGACATGAAGAACTCGTCGTTGGTCTTGGTCGCTTTCAATTTGTCGATCAAGAACTCGATGGCGGCGATCTCGTCCATCGGGTGCAGCAGCTTGCGCAGGATCCACATGCGCTGCAGTTCGTCTTCGGCGGTCAGCAACTCTTCGCGGCGGGTACCGGCGCGGTTGATGTTGATGGCCGGGAATACGCGCTTCTCGGCGATACGACGATCCAGGGGCAGCTCCATGTTGCCGGTACCCTTGAATTCTTCGTAGATCACTTCGTCCATCTTCGAGCCGGTTTCCACCAGCGCAGTGGCGATGATGGTCAGCGAGCCGCCTTCTTCGATGTTACGCGCGGCGCCGAAGAAGCGCTTCGGCTTCTCCAGGGCGTGGGCGTCGACACCACCGGTGAGCACCTTGCCGGAGCTCGGGATCACGGTGTTGTAGGCGCGGGCCAGACGGGTGATGGAGTCGAGCAGGATGACCACATCCTTCTTGTGCTCGACCAGGCGCTTGGCCTTCTCGATGACCATCTCGGCCACCTGCACGTGGCGGGTCGGCGGCTCGTCGAAGGTGGAGGCGACCACTTCGCCGCGCACGGTGCGCTGCATCTCGGTCACTTCTTCCGGGCGCTCGTCGATCAGCAGAACGATCAGGTGGCACTCGGGGTTGTTACGGGTGATGTTCGAGGCGATGTTCTGCAGCATGATGGTCTTGCCCGCTTTCGGCGGGGCGACGATCAGGCCACGCTGGCCCTTGCCGATCGGCGCACAGAGGTCGATCACGCGGCCGGTGATGTCCTCGGTGGAGCCGTTGCCGGCTTCCATGGTCAGGCGCTTGTTGGGGAACAGCGGCGTCAGGTTCTCGAACAGAATCTTGTTCTTGGCGTTTTCCGGACGGTCGAAGTTGATGCTGTCGACCTTGAGCAGGGCGAAGTAACGCTCGCCTTCTTTCGGCGGGCGGATCTTGCCGACGATGGTGTCACCGGTACGCAGGTTGAAGCGGCGGATCTGGCTCGGCGAGACGTAGATGTCATCGGGGCCGGCGAGATAGGAGGCGTCTGCGCTGCGCAAAAAGCCGAAACCGTCCTGGAGAATCTCCAGCACGCCGTCACCGGAAATTTCTTCACCGCCTTTGGCATGTTTCTTCAACAACGAGAAGATCACGTCCTGCTTGCGCGAGCGGGCCATGTTCTCGATGCCCATCTGCTCGGCCATTTCCAGCAGTTCGGTAATCGGCTTTTGCTTGAGTTCAGTCAGATTCATATAGGAATGACGTATTTATAAGAGGAGGGAATGGTAAGCATTGAGCTTGAGAGGCCGCACCGCGAGGAGGCGACAGGCGCCCGCTTTATTGTCGAATGTTCGATTAGGAATGCGTCGGCAGCGGCGTGCAGGGGGTCGCTTAGGAAAAGCGACGGCCCCGAATGTAACATCGGCTTTGCGAAGGCGTCTAGCCTCCAGGCAGAAAAAAGCCCCGTTGTATACGGGGCCTTTCGGCGACGCTTACAGGTTGGCGTCGATGAAGGCAGCCAGTTGCGACTTGGACAGGGCGCCGACCTTGGTGGCTTCGACGCTACCGTTCTTGAACAGCATCAGGGTCGGGATGCCACGCACGCCGTACTTTGGCGGAGTGTCCTGGTTCTCGTCGATGTTCAGTTTGCAGACCTTCAGCTTGCCCTGGTATTCCTTGGAGATTTCGTCCAGCACCGGGGCGATCATCTTGCATGGGCCGCACCACTCGGCCCAGTAGTCGACCAGTACCGGCCCGTCTGCCTGGATGACGTCCTGGTCGAAGCTGGCATCGCTTACATTGGTGATGAATTCACTCATGGGAAGTCTCCGTGTTGGCACGCAATAACGATAAAAGTGGCGGCCATGATAGCCCGGCTAGCGTGACACAGGAAGGCGCCCGCCATTGAGCGTAGCCATAGAGGCTATCGACGCGTCCAATGGGCGAGGCCGCCCGTGACGCGCGAGGGAGACGGCCCAGGGACAGCTGGCGCAATGCCTGTACCGTGCGTATCCGTTGGCGTGCGCGGCCTATCGTGGCACGATGGCGGGGTTCTGCATCGAGATTGACTGATCATGCCGCAAGCCCATTCCGAGTCCTTCCCCCTGGTCGCCGCCATCGACCTGGGTTCCAACAGCTTTCACATGGTGCTGGCCAAAGCTGACCATGGCGAGATCCGTATTCTTGAACGGCTCGGTGACAAGGTACAGCTGGCGGCGGGCATCGACGAACAGCGCCAGCTCAGCGAAGAGGCCATGCAACGCGGCCTCGATTGCCTGAGCCGTTTCGCCCAGCTGACCAACAGCCTGCCCCAGGGCGCGGTGCGTATCGTCGGCACCAACGCCCTGCGCGAAGCGCGCAACCGCGCCGAGTTCATCCGCCGGGCCGAAGCGCTGCTGGGCCATCAGGTGGAAGTGATCTCCGGTCGCGAGGAAGCGCGCCTCATCTACCTGGGCGTTTCCCATTCGATCGCCGACACGCCGGGCAGGCGCCTGGTCGCCGATATCGGCGGTGGCAGTACCGAATTTATCATCGGCCAGCGCTTCGAGCCGCTGCTGCGTGAAAGCCTGCAGATGGGCTGCGTCAGCTACACCCAGCGCTATTTCAAGGATGGCAAGATAACCCCCGCCCGTTATGCCCAGGCCTACACCGCCGCGCGCCTGGAGATCATGGGTATCGAGCACGGCCTGAACCGCCTCGGCTGGCAGGATGCGGTCGGCGCCTCGGGCACCATCAAGGCCATCGGCCTGGCGATCCAGTCCGCGGGGCTCAGCAACAACGGTGAAGTCACCGCCGAAGGCCTGGCCTGGCTCAAACGCAAGGTGTTCAAGTTCGGCGATGTCGAGCGCCTCGACCTCGACGGTTTGAAGCCTGATCGCCGGCCGATCTTCCCGGCCGGCCTGGCGATTCTCGAAGCCATCTTCGACGCCTGCGAGCTGAACCGCATGAGCCATTCCGAAGGCGCGCTGCGCGAAGGCGTGCTCTACGACCTGCTCGGCCGTCATCAACATGAAGACGTGCGCGAGCGCACCCTGTCGGCGTTCATGGAGCGTTATCACGTCGATCAGGAGCAGGCCGCCCGGGTTGAAGCCAAGGCGTTGTCAGCGTTGGACAAAGTCGCCAAGGACTGGGAGCTGACCGACGACTGGCACCGTGAACTGCTCAGCTGGGCCGCCAAGGTCCATGAAGTCGGCCTGGACATCGCCCACTATCAGTACCACAAGCACGGCGCCTACCTGATCGAGCACTCCGACCTGGCTGGCTTCTCGCGCCAGGACCAGCAGATGCTCGCCCTACTGGTACGCGGCCACCGCCGCAACATACCCAGGGAAAAGCTCACCGAGTTCGGCGACGAGGGCGTGAAGCTGGTGCGTTTGTGCGTGTTGCTGCGCTTCGCCATTCTGTTCCACCACATTCGTGGCAGCCAGAACATGCCCACGGTGCGCCTGAAGGTCGGCCCGTCCAGCCTGGCCATCGAATTCCCCCAGGGCTGGCTGGCCGCCAACCCGCTGACCCAGGCGGATTTCGAAAGCGAAGCCGAGTGGCTCAAGCGCATCGACATGACCCTGACCGTCAGCTGACGGCAACCTCGCTCACGCGCGTGCGGGTTGCCACGCGATGACCAGGCCTTCCTGACGGGCGAACCGCGGCAGGTGATCGTCGAGCACCGCGCGGATACGTGCCGCGGCATCTTCATCCGGCGCTTCGCAGGCGAAGCGCAGGCCCTGGGCATCGGCATACATCCGGCACGACCCGAACGGAAAATCCGCCCAGGCCTGGTGCTCATCGAACTCGACAGCGATCTTGTGGCGAAAGTGCTTGCACAGCTTGGTCATGTACAGCGTGGCCGAGGCGGTGACCACGGCGCCTTGAAAACGGATCATGCAGGGCTCTCACGGTTCATTTCTTATGGGTGTCGCGATAACGGCGCGGGCAACGCATGGCCCGCGCCGCGCGGCTCAAAAGTCGTAGCTCAGGCTGGTGTAGAAAGTGCGCCCCGGCTCGTTGTAGGTGTAGGCACCGGCCTGCACGGCATTGCCTTCGCGGTACAGGCGCTTGTCGAACAGGTTGTTGATGCCCGCACCGACACTCCAGCCGTCGCCCAGCCGGTAGGTGCCGCTCAAGCCGGCCAGGGCATAGGGTGATATCTCGCGGCGCGCATTCCCGCTCAGCAGGTTGCCCTGGTAGTCGTACTTGCCGGGTGTCTGCCGGCCGTACCAGGTTACCGTCGCCTGCACGGCCAGAGGCTCGCTGAGCTGCCAATCGAGCGTCGAGTTGACGGTGAACTCGGGAATGATCGACAGCGGCTCGCCGGTCTGCTTGTTGGTCGACTGCAGCATGTAGGTGAAGTTGGTGCTCCAGTCCAGCGCCGGGCTGAGCGGCACGTTGAGGGTGCCTTCCAGGCCTTCGACGACCGCCCTGGGCACGTTCTCCCAGCGGAAGATGTCGGCGTTGGCATAGCCGGCATTGCTGCCACCGGTGGCGCTGCCGACCGCGGTTCTGCCGGCTTCGATCTTGTTGCGGTAGTCGTTGCGGAACCAGGTGATGCCGGCCACCCAGCCATCACGCTTGAACTCGATGCCCAGCTCCTTGTTGATGCTGGTTTCGGCGTCCAGGCCATCGTTGCCCTGCAGGTAGCAGCTGCCACCAGCGCCCCAGCAGCCCTGCCCGCGGCTGTAGAGCAGGTAATTGGGGTTGAGCTGGAACAGGTTGGGCGCCTTGTAGGCACGGGCGATGCCGGCCTTGAGCACCAGCTCGCTGGTGAGTTCGTGGGACAGGTTGAGCGATGGGCTCCAGTTGCCGCCCACCACGCTGTGACGGTCGAAGCGCAGGCCCGGCGTCAGGGTGGTGCCGGGGCGCAGTTCGATGTTGTCCTCGACGAACACCGAGGCGATGCGCGCCGACGCGTCGGTGGGCCGCGAACTGCCGCCGATGCCGGGCACCGAGCCCGCCTCGGTGGTGGTCTGGGTATTGGAGAACGGATCGTCCATGCGCTGCTCGCTCCACTCGGCGCCGAGCGTCAGCACCTGTTCCAGCGCCCCGGAAAGCGGCAGGTTGATCTCGCTGTGGGCCGTGGTGCTCTGCAGTTCGATGGTGCCGAACAGGCTGCCGTTGATATTGCCTTCCGGCCCGCCCGCCAGGCCCTCCTGCAAGCGGCGATTGCGGGTCTTTTCGTACTGCAGGTAGTTCAGGGTGGTGCCGAATTCCCAGTCGCCGTGGTGGGTGACGGCGTAATTCTCGCGGTAGACCACATTGGTTTCGCGGCCCAGCCAGGGCGAACGAAAACCGGCCAGCGCTGCCGAGGCACTGTTGTTCATGCTGTCGCCGGCGTAGATGTTGCCCTGGCGGCTGAAGCCGGCCTCGAAGTCGAGGCTCTGCTCGTCGTTCAGGCGCCAGGACAAGAGGCCGTTGACGTCCTTGTTGCGCACGCCTTCGCGCCCCGCGGTGGCGCGCGCGGTGGGGTCGATGGTATGGCCGCTGTTGATGTCCTCGTCGTCGGCGTCGGTCTTGTTCAGGTTGCCATAGAGGCGGTACGACAGGTTCTCGGCCAGCGGCCCACTGAGGCCGAAGTTGAAGCGCCGCGTGGCGCCCTCCTCGCTGTGCTGGGGCGCGTTGGCGTACAGGCTGAGGTTGCCGTGCTGCTCGAGGCCGGCCTTTCTGGTGATGATGTTGATCACCCCGCCTGCGGCGCCGCTGCCATAACGCGCGGCCGCCGGGCCGCGTAGCACCTCGATGCGCTCGACCTGCTCGGCCGGCACCCAATTGGTGTCGCCACGGGTGTCACGGTCACCGCGCCAGCCATAACGCACGGCGTTACGCGAGCTGATCGGCTTGCCGTCCACCAGGATCAGGGTGTTCTCCGGCCCCATGCCGCGGATGTCGATCTGCCGGTTGTTACCGCGTGCCCCGGAGCCGCTGTTACCGGTCAGATTGACGCCGGGCTGCTTGCGAATGATGTCGGCCAGGTCATTGGCCGGCGGCGCCTTGCGGATGTCCTCGGCACTGATCACTGAGACCCCGGGCGCCTGCTTGAGCTCTTCCTGGGCCGTGGCCATGACCCGCGTTTCTTCGAGTTCGACGGCCTGATCGAGCTGCTCGGCCTGAACGCCCGCAACCGCGCCGCCCGCCAGCAGCACGGCAAGCGCCAGCCGATTGAGTGCCCAAACCCCGTGACTTGCATTCATGAACCGCCCCCTCCCAAAAAATAAAATCGCAATCGATTCGTATTTGCATAGGCGGATTTTTTCATGCCAATGGCGCCGAAAGGTTTGCGCAAACAATGAAGATGTTTGCGCCAGGTCAAACCGCCGGGCACTTACGCTTAGGAATCATTTGCATTTGCATGATGGCCGGCGTTAGGCTCTCCAGGCGTTTCCGATCGGGGTGCAGTCGAATCCATCCATGGTTCGTGATCGGCACCTGGCCCGCCACAAGCGGGTACTCGGACTCGCGCCAGCCCTTCCCCGTGCGGCGACTACCGCTCGCCGAATCAGCGCCTACCTCAGCCGTCACGCCAGCCGCGAGGCCTCGATCATGAACACCGTCCTTCATCCTCAGGAACTGATCCGGCAGATCGGCCCTGATCTGGGCCCGCAGTTGCGCCTGATCGACAGCGAATCCTCGAAAGCCAACCTGTTTCGCGGCAAGCTGCGCTGGCTGCACTTGCGCTCGGGCCTGTCGCTGCATTGCAGCGACTGCCTTGAGCTGAGCACCTTCAGTACGCAATTGCAGATCCAGCCGCGCCTCAACTTCGTGCTGTTTCTCGACGGCCATAGCGACGTGCGCTATGACGACCGCGCGGTGCGCTTCGGTGGCGAGCACAAGGGCGGTGAAGGCATCGCGGTGTCGCTGGCCGAACCGGTGGTGTTCTCGCGCCAGGCACGGCGCGGCAGCCACATCCGCAAGCTGGTGATCAGCCTGTCGCCGCAGTGGCTGGAAGCCGGCGGCCTGGACGGCCAGAACGAATGCGCGGCGATCGATCGCTTCAGCCGCCAGCACCTGGCCATGCTGCGCTGGCAACCCTCGGCGCGACTGCGCACCCTGGCCGAGCAGATACTCAACCCGCCGGGCTACAACCCGTTGCTGGAGAATCTCTATCTGGAAAGCCGCAGCCTGGAAATCGCCAGCGAAGCCCTGGCGATGATCAGCCAGCAGGGCATGCAGCCGTTGCAGGGCCTGCGCCCCCATGAACACCAGCGCATCCGCCGCGTGCTGGAACTGCTCGACAGCGGCCAGGCCGATGACTGGAACACCGATGCCATCGCCCGCGAGGCCGGCATCAACATCAACAGCTTGCAACGCCAGTTCCAGGCCAGCCAGGGCATGACGCTGTTCGAGTACCAGCGCGTGCGCAAGCTCAAACAGGCCCGCGAGGCCCTCGAACGCGACGGTATCAGCGTGACCGAGGCCGCCTGGCGAGCAGGCTATGGCAGTGCGGCCAATTTCGCCACGGCGTTCAAGCGCCAGTTCGGCCTGACGCCCAGGCAGGTGCGCAGCAAACTCTGAAACCCCGCTTCGGTACCTCGAACGAGGCTACTGGACACTCGCCAAGCCTCTCATCCCGCGGCCCGGACTGGCTTTGTAACTATTTTTGACAGCGGCGCAGACGTGCAGGCTAGAATCGGGCTCGCCTTTTGCCTGTGGAGTCTTGCCGCCTTGGATGCCAGCACCATCAACAGCCTCCTGCTCGTCGGCGCCCTCATGGTCGGCGCGAGCATCATGGTCAGCTCGCTGTCCTCGCGCCTCGGCATCCCGATTCTGGTCATCATCCTCGCCGTCGGCATGGTTGCGGGCGTCGATGGCGGCGGCATCATCTTCAACAACTACCCGACCGCCTATCTGGTGGGCAACCTGGCACTGGCGGTGATCCTGCTCGACGGCGGTGTGCGCACCCGGGTCGGCAGTTTCCGGGTGGCATTGTGGCCGGCCCTGTCGCTGGCCACGGTCGGCGTGTTGATCACGACCGTGTTGACCGGTATGGCCGCCGCCTGGCTGTTCGGCCTGAGCCTGATGCAGGGGCTGTTGATCGGCGCCATCGTCGGCTCCACCGATGCGGCCGCCGTGTTCTCGCTGCTCGGCGGCAAGGGCCTCAACGAGCGGGTCAGCGCCACCCTGGAGATCGAATCCGGTAGCAACGACCCGATGGCGGTATTCCTCACCGTCACGTTGATCGACATGCTCGCCAAGGGCCAGGGCGAATTCCACCTGAGCTTCCTCGGCCACCTGGTGCAGGAATTCGGCATCGGGTCGGTGCTGGGCCTGGGCGGCGGCTGGCTGCTGCTGAAGATCATCAACCGCCTGCACCTGGCCCACGGTCTGTACCCGCTGCTGGTGGTCAGTGGCGGTCTGCTGGTGTTCGCCCTGACCAACGCCCTGCACGGTAGCGGTTTCCTCGCCGTGTACCTGTGCGGCCTGGTGCTGGGCAACCGGCCGATCCGCTCGCGCCACGGCATCCTGCACATGCTCGACGGCATGGCCTGGCTGGCGCAGATCGGCATGTTTCTGGTGCTCGGCCTGCTGGTCACACCTCACGACCTGCTGCCCATCGCCCTGCCGGCATTGGGCCTGGCGCTGTGGATGATCCTCTTCGCGCGGCCGCTGTCGGTGCTGGTCGGGCTGATCCCGTTTCGCGCCTTCCACACCAAGGAAAAAGTGTTCATCGCCTGGGTCGGCCTGCGTGGCGCGGTGCCGATCATTCTTGCCGTGTTTCCGATGATGGCCGGGCTGCCCCACGCCCAGCTGTATTTCAACCTGGCGTTCTTCATCGTGCTGGTATCGCTGCTGCTGCAGGGCGCCAGCCTGCCGTGGGTCGCCAAGGCGCTCAAGGTGACGGTGCCGCCCGACCCGGTGCCGATCTCCCGCGCCGGCCTGGAAGTGCACCCGACCAGCCAGTGGGAGCTGTTCGTCTATCGCCTGGGTGCGGAAAAATGGTGTATCGGCGCGCCGCTGCGCGACCTGAAGATGCCGGATTCCACCCGTGTCGCCGCGCTGTTTCGCCATCACCAGTTGCTGCACCCCTCCGGCAGTACGGTGCTGGAGGCCGGCGACATGCTCTGCGTGATCGGCCACGAGCACGACCTGCCGGCCCTCGGCAAACTGTTCAGCCAGGCGCCGCAACGTGGCATGGACTTGCGCTTCTTCGGTGACTTCGTGCTCGAAGGCGATGCCCAGCTGGGCGCCATCGCCGCGCTCTACGGCCTGGCCACCGACGACGCGGACCCTGCGCTGCCCCTAGGCCGCTTCATCAACCAGCAGATCGGTGGCGGGCCGGTGGTCGGCGACCAGGTCGAATGGCAGGGCCTGACCTGGACGGTCGCCGAGATGGACGGGAACAAGATCCGCAAGGTCGGCGTCAGATTCCCCGAAGGCGTCCGCCCGGGCCCTGGCTTGTCGTTCTGACAGCCGCCCAATAGCGCGCCTTGCAGCGCCCTGCCGAGCCGGTGGGGCTGATGCGCGGCAGCTCGTGACAGATCGCCGCGCGGGACTTCTCACCAGTCTGTAGACTCAGCAGGACTCCACCCCCGCGATCATGACCATGCACTCTTTCCCTCGTTTGCTTGCCGTTTTCCTGCTGGGCCTGTGCCTGGCCAATTCGCCCGCCTGGGCCGACGCCAATCCGACCGCCGCCGATGTACAGCGCAGCCTGGACACCCTGGCCGACCGCAAGCTGGTCGAGCCCGAGCAGACCCAGGTACGCCAGACGCTGGAAAGGACCCTGGGGGCGCTCAAAGCCCAGGCCGATAGCCAGCAGAAGCTGACTGCGCTCGAGAAACAGCTGGCCCAGGCTCCGCGGCAGACCCAGGACGCCCACAGCGAGCTGGAGAAACTCAAGGCCGCCAAGGTGGTTCCCGTGGCACAGCGCTACGCCACCACCAGCGTCGCCCAGCTGGAGCAGATGCTCAGCGAGCGTAGCGCCCAGCTCAGCGACTGGCAGAAGCAGCTCAACGATGCCAACACCCTGATCATCACTGCTCAGACGCGCCCCGAGCGTGCCCAGGCCGAGATCAGCGGCAACCAAACGCGCGCCCAGCAGATCAACACGCTGCTCAAGAACGGCCGCGAAGACGGCAAGGCGCTGAGCGCCGAGCGCGTCAACCAGCTCAAGGCCGAACTGGCCCAACTGGGCGCCCTGACCCAGCTGCGCCGTCAGGAAATGGCCGGCAACAGCGTGTTGCAGGATCTGGGCAGCGCCCAGCGCGACCTCCTCGACGAACGTATCCAGCGCCTGGACGTCGAGCTGCAGGACTTGCAGAACCTGATCAATGAAAAGCGCCGCGATCAGTCCGAACGCACCGTCGCCGAACAGTCCATGGAGGCCCAGAAGGTCGGCAGCTCCGACACCCTGCTGTCGCGCGAGAGCGCGCTGAACCTCAAGCTGTCCGACTACCTGCTGCGCGGTACCGATCGTCTCAACGAGCTGACCCAGCTGAACCTGCGCACCCAGCAGCAGCTCGACACCCTGAACCAGACCGACCAGGCGCTCGATGAGCAGATCAGCGTACTGAAGGGCAGCCTGCTGCTGTCCAAGATTCTCTACAAGCAGAAGCAGTCGCTGCCCAAGCTCAAGCTCGACAAGGGGCTGGCCGACGAGATCGCCGACATCCGCCTCTACCAGTTCGAGCTCAACCAGCAGCGCGAGCAGATTTCCAACCCCGGCGCCTACGTCGACAAACAGCTGGCCGCCCAGCCGCCGGAGAGCGTGACGCCGGAGCTGCGCGAATCGTTGCTGGACCTGATCGACACTCGCCGTGCCCTGCACGACCGGCTGAACCGCGAACTCAACGCACTGCTCAACGAATCGATCACCCTGCAGCTCAACCAGAAGCAACTGCAGGACACCGCCACCGCCTTGCGCGCGACCCTTGACGAGCAGATGTTCTGGATCCCCAGCAACAATCCGCTCAACCTCGACTGGTTCAAGAGCGCGCCAGCCCAACTGCAGCGGCAAATCTCCGACCTGCCCTGGCTCGACAACATCAGCCAGCTCGGCGCCGGCCTGATCGAGCGGCCGCTGCTGTTCCTGCCGTTGCTGCTGGTGATGGGCCTGCTGCTCTACAAGCGCCGCTACCTGAGCCAGAAGCTTACCGACCTGCACAAGGACATCGGCCACTTCAAGCGCGACAGCCAGTTGCACACGCCGGTGGCGATTCTGCTCAACGTGCTGCTCGCCCTGCCCGGCACGCTGTTGCTGGCCCTGTGCGGCTTCGCCCTGCAGATGGACGCCCGCGGCCTGAACGTCAACCTCGGCTCGGCCTTCCTCGGCATGGCCCAGGCCTGGCTGGTGTTCTACACCGTGTACCGCATCTTCACCCCGGGCGGCGTGGCCGAGCTGCACTTCCACTGGGCGCGTGCCCACGTCGCCTACCTGCACCGGCAGATCCGCTGGCTGGGCGTGGTGGTGATGGCGCTGGTGGCGGTGGTCACCGTCGCCGAGCACCAGCCATCGAGCCTGTCCGACGACGTCATCGGCATCGCCGTGGTGCTGACCTGCTACGGCCTGATGATCTGGCTGCTGCAGAAGCTGCTGCTGCGCGGCCCGGCCCGGGAGAATGCCTCGACTTTCCGCATGTTCATCGGCGTGCTGTTCAGCATGCTGCCGCTGGGCCTGTTCCTGGCGGTGTGCTTCGGCTACTACTACACGGCTCTGAAGCTCAGCGACCGGCTGATCGATACGCTCTACCTGCTACTGATCTGGCTGGTGGTCGAGGCGGTGTTCGTACGCGGCCTGGCGGTCGCCGCACGGCGCCTGGCCTACCAGCGCGCCACCGCCAAGCGCGAAGCGCAGACCACCGAGGACAGCGAGGGTACCGAAATCCAGCTGGAAACCCCGCGCCTCGACATCGAGCAGGTCAACCAGCAGTCCCTGCGCCTGATCCGCCTGACCCTGCTGGGCAGCTTCATCGCCGCCCTGTACTGGGTGTGGGCCGACCTGATCTCGGTGTTCGCCTACCTCGACAACATCACCCTGTACGAATACAACAGCAGCACCGTGGCGGGCAGCGCCGCGTCGCTGATCCCGATCAGCCTGCTCGACGCCCTGTACGCGCTGATCATCGCCGCCATCACCATGGCCCTCGGCCGCAACTTGCCGGGCCTGCTGGAGGTGCTGGTACTGTCGCGCCTGCGTCTGGCCCAGGGCAGCGCCTATGCCACCACCACGCTGCTGTCGTACGTGATCTTCGGCACCGGCATCGTGGTTACCCTGTCGACCCTGGGGGTCAGCTGGAACAAGCTGCAGTGGCTGGTCGCCGCCCTGTCGGTGGGTATCGGCTTCGGCATGCAGGAGATCTTCGCCAACTTCATCTCCGGCCTGATCATCCTGTTCGAGCGCCCGGTACGCATCGGCGACCTGGTGACCATCGGCGGCGTGACCGGCACGGTGAAACGCATCCACATCCGCGCCACGCACATCATCGACAGTGACCGCAAGGAAGTGATCGTGCCGAACAAGACGTTCGTCACCAGCCAGTTGATCAACTGGACCCTGACCGATACCGTGACCCGCATCGTGCTGACCTTCAAGGTCAACCGCGGCGCCGACCTGGAGAAGGTGCGCACCTTGCTGCTGCAGGCCGCCCAGGAGAACTCGCGGGTCATGCGCGACCCGGCACCGACCGCCCAGCTCAGCCTGTACGCACCGGACGGCCTGACCCATGAGCTGAAGTTCTACGTCAAGGAACTGGGTGACCGCGGTACGGCGACCGACGAGCTCAACCGCCGCGTCGACCAGCTGTTCGCCGACAATGGCATCAACCTGTCCGGTACGCCGAAAATGGATATCGTGCTCAGCCGCGCCGCCGCGCCCCACGACACGCTCAAGCTCGACGACGAGCAACTGGCGAGCGCCGAGCACGCCGAGAAAAAAGACGAGGCCAAACCGTGAAAACCCTCGACACCCTGACCTTCGACAATCGCTTCGCCGGCCTGGGTGACGGGTTTTCAGCGCACATACTGCCCGAGCCCATCGCCGAGCCGCGCCTGGTGGTAGCCAGCGACAGCGCCCTGGCCCTGCTCAACCTCGACCCGCGCGAGGCGCAGCGCGAGGTGTTCGCCGAGCTGTTCTCCGGCAATCAGCTGTGGAGCGATGCCGAGCCGCGCGCCATGGTCTATTCCGGTCACCAGTTCGGCGGCTACTCGCCACGCCTCGGCGATGGCCGCGGCCTGCTGCTCGGCGAAGTACTCAACGATGCCGGCGAACACTGGGACCTGCATCTCAAGGGCGCCGGCATGACGCCCTACTCGCGCATGGGCGATGGCCGCGCCGTGCTACGCTCGTCGATTCGCGAGTTTCTCGCCAGCGAAGCGCTGCATGCCCTCGGCATTCCCAGCTCGCGAGCGCTGTGCGTGACCGGTTCGAGCACGCCGGTGTGGCGCGAGAAGCAGGAAACCGCCGCCATGCTGGTGCGCCTGGCGCCCAGCCACGTGCGCTTCGGTCACTTCGAATACTTCTATTACACGCGCCAGCACGAGCAACTCAAGCAGCTCGCCGACTACGTGATCGAACACCATTACCCGGCCTGCCGCGAGCAGCCGCAGCCCTACGCAGCGCTACTCAAGGCCGTGCTGGAACGCACCGCGGAAATGGTCGCCTGGTGGCAAGCCTATGGTTTTTGCCACGGGGTGATGAACACCGACAACATGTCGATCCTCGGCATCACCTTCGACTTCGGCCCCTACGCCTTTCTCGACGACTTCGACGCCAAGCACATCTGCAACCACTCCGACGACACCGGCCGCTACAGCTTCAGCAACCAGGTGCCCATCGCCCACTGGAACCTCTCGGCCCTCGCTCAGGCGCTGACGCCCCTGGTGGAGGTCGACACCCTGCGCGAAACCCTCGAGCTGTTCCTGCCGATCTACCAGGCCCACTACCACGACCTGATGCGCAAACGCCTGGGCTTCACCACCGCCGAAGACGGCGACGAACAGCTGATCCAGCGCCTGCTGACCCTGATGCAGGCCGGCAAGGCCACCGACTACTCGCTGTTCTTCCGCCACCTGGGTGACCAGGCGCCAGCCGACGCGCTGAAGGTGCTGCGCAACGACTTCGTCGACCTCAACGGCTTCGACGCCTGGGCCGCCGACTACCAGGCTCGCGTCGAACGCGAAGGTTTCGAACCAGCCGAACGCCGGGCCCGCATGCACGCCGTCAACCCGCTCTACGTGCTACGCAACTACCTGGCCCAGGAAGCCATCGCCGCCGCCGAAGCAGGCGACTACGGCCCGGTGCGCGAACTGCACCACGTACTGACGAGCCCCTTCGACGAGCAGCCGGGCAAGGAGCATTACGCGCAGCGTCCGCCGGATTGGGGCAAGCATCTGGAAATCAGTTGTTCGTCTTAGCGCTTGTTCAAAGTCTTGCACGCGCATAAAGCGGCAATTACAAGGCAGGAGCGGCCATTGGTGCAGTACCTGTGGGAACGGGCGGGGACGCCTGGTCCATGCCCGCGATTTTTCGCGCGCATGGCGCGCTCCCACAGTAGGTGAGGGGACAGCCGTTTCTGCCACTTAGCCAGCGAAATTGTCGAATCTGAGCTTAAAGATTATGAACAACTTCTTAGAATCTGTTCGAAAGCCCATGCATTGGCCCACAGGCGCTACCTGAATAACGGCCTCAGCGGGTCAACACAGGCGAACCACCAGCGTAGCGAGGTAACGCTACCGGGCTGGCCTCAAGGCTGAGCGCAGTCATGGATTAGAAATGAGCTTGGCTCGCTGCACCATTGCCTTCCAGACGGGTTGGCCGCAAGCGCCCAGTTGAGTCTTTTTCTGACCCCGCTGGGCCGATGCGCAGCAGGTTTTACTATGGCTCGAAGTGGTGCCACCTCTACTTTGTCTCGACGCACTGCAACGAAATCTCCTCATCCGCATATTTCGTGTAGCTCGCGCTGTCTCCCTTGGTCCACCATTCGTAGCGATCACCTACATATTTGGCGCCTGAGGCAGCGATTACCCTTACCAAAAGCACCTCTTTCTCATCGGGCGGCGTGAGAAGCGTCACGCTTGTATCGCCCCTGTTGGCATAGGTGACCGCTACGGTGGTTCCCCCCTCGCATTGATACGTAGATTTTTCAATTTCGGTCGGCCCTGCACCCGGCAGCTCGAAGCGCTCCTCGGGAGCGGAACCGCAACCTACTTGGATCATGCAGGCCGCGACTAGGGCGGCTGCAGGCATTCGTTTGGTCAAGCTCTTCAATTCATCACCTCCACACGCTCCCGAAAGCCGGCGACCATGCCGGCATAAAAATCGTTATAACATATCAAACACTCGAGCAACGATTGCTCAGGTTGGCTGTCCGGCCGTTCGGCACGGATGCCGCTCGCGGCAATCAGCCTAGCCCGTCTAGCTAGCTGCGATGCCAGCAACTCAGGCTGGCATAAGCCCGGCTTTTCGGTAGCCATTCAAAAGCGAGTCGAACAACGCGATATCGGCACGGCTGCGGGCCATGAGCTGAGCACCCGCAACAGCAGCAAAAATCGCCATCGCCCGCTCCTCGCATGCAATCGGATCACCAAGCCCGGCCGCCAGCAAAACCTTGGAAAGCCAGGCGACGTTCACGGTGGCGAACGCCTGTACCTCGCTCTTCACTTCATCAGGAAGGTCTTCGTACTCTGCGGCCATGAAGCTGCAAAGGCACAACCTGTTTTCGCTCTCGAGCGAGCGTCGAAAAATCGAAGGATATCGCTGCAGGCATTCAAACGGGCTGTCAGCATCGTCCAGCATCGCCTGCAGGTAGGCCGCCGTGTCTTCCCAATAGCGTCTGGCTACCGCAGAACCGAGATCGGCCTTGCTGGGGAAGTGGTAGTAGATACTCGCGCTCTTGATGCCGACTGCAGCTGCCAAGTCGCGGAAATTCAGTCCGCCGTATCCATGGGACTGCGCGGCTTGCTTGGCAGCCGCCAGGATGGCCTCTTTTGCGTTTGCACTCACGCCATCACCTCACCGGTTAGAAGATGACCGGAATGCTAACCGCAAGCCACCAACCTGCCAACTGATAGATAGGTGTTGACAGCAAGAAAAATGAGCCTATAAATATACCTACCAACTGATAGATAGGTATTCATGTGAGCACTCCACATCGCCACACCGACGCCCGCCATTCACCGCTGAAAATCTATGACTGGTACAACGGCCCCTACCCGGCAAGGGTTCGCATAGCGCTTGCAGAAAAAGGCCTTCTGCCAGCGGTCGATTTCGTGTCGATCAACCTCTGGAAAGGTGAGCACAAGACGCCCGAGTTTCTCGAAATAAACTACTCGGGCACGCTCCCGGTTCTGAAACTGGAAGACGGCACCCGTATCGCGGAATGCACAGCTATCACCCAGTACCTGGACCACCTGGACAGCAAGCCCACGCTTACCGGCACAACCGCCGTTGAAAAAGGGCTCATCCACATGATGACCAAGCGTGCCGAGATCGAGTTTCTCGATGCCGTAAGCGTGTACTTCCACCATGCCACCCCGGGCCTCGGCCCGTACGTCGAGTTCTATCAGAATGAGGAATGGGGCCTGCGCATGCGCGACAAGGCCGTACGAGGCATGCGCTATTTCAATGAGGTATTGATGAGCCGGCCATTCGTCGCAGGGGAATCATTCTCCATGGCGGATATCGCCGTGATTGGCGGCATGATCTTCTCGGCGCTCGTGGAGCTATCGGTCCCCGAGGAGTGCGAAGCGCTTCGGAAATGGTACGCCCGGATGCAAAAGCGCCCCAGCCTTGTGGCGTGGGCCGCCATGGTTGAAAAAGGCGAGCCGCTGGGTTGATCGTTGCGGCCAGCCCGAGGTACTGGGCAAGAGACGATGGCGGACAACCCATGCTTGTCCGCCTCGCCTCAACATCCCCGATGCCAAACGAGCCAACCTGGCGTCCGCCGACTCTCGGGGCCTTGCCCCAGCCACGCTATTGTCCTTACCTTGTCCGTTCGCCTTTACCCTGCCTTCAACCGCGAGCGTCCAGCCACAATGAAAAATCTAAGAATCAGCGCTATCACTACCTTGCTTATCGGGCTGTCAGGTTTTGCCCAGGCTCAGGAAACGCCATCGCATCTCGACAAGGTGCTGGAGTAGGGGCAATTGGCGGTGTGCACCACCGGCGATTACAAGCCCTATACCTTCCTGCGTCAGGACGGCGGGTACGAAGGCATCGATATCGAAATGGCCCAGTCGCTCGCGCAGAGCCTCGGGGTCAAGGTGCAGTGGGTGCCGACCACCTGGAAAACCCTGATGCCGGATATGGTAGCGGGCAAGTGCGATATCGGCATGGGCGGCATTTCGGTGACGCTGGAACGCCAGAAGAAGGCGTTCTTCAGCAGCACCCTGGATGTGGACGGCAAGATTCCGCTGGTGCGTTGTGAAGACGTGTCGCGCTACCAGACCGTCGAGCAGATCAACAGGCCGCAAGTGCGGCTGATCGAGCCGGCCGGCGGCACCAACGAGGCTTTCGCGCGGGCTTATCTGCCAAAGGCTCAGCTGAACTTCCACGACAACAAGACCATCTTCCAGGAGCTGCTGGACAAACGCGCCGACGTGATGATCACCGACTCATCCGAAGCCCTGTACCAACAGAAACGTATGCCCGGCCTATGCGCTGTCAACCCGACCGCCTACATGCAATACGGTGAGAAGGCCTATCTGCTGCCGCGCGACGACATGGCCTGGAAGAGCTATGTGGATCAGTGGCTGCACCTGAGCAAGACCACCGGTGCTTATCAGAAGACCCTCGGCCACTGGCTGGCCGTGCCAGGGCAATAGCGTCGAACGACTGGTGGATGGATGAAGCGTCATCCACCCTAAGGTGATCGTGACAAGATCCGGCAACGTTACGGCGGATTCCTAACCGAATCCGCCGTTACGCAACCCAGCCGGCTATTAGCACCATTTAAGGTCCGTACATTTTATGAGTTGCCTCTTGAGAATATCCGGCGAGTCCCTGGATATCGAAACGGCGCTTTCTACCTGCACCGTGCAGCCTTACCTGATCTGGAAAAAAGGCGAACCACGGCCCCTCGAAGGGAAAACTCATCGGGATAGCGGGGCAAATTTCGCCGCAAGCGAAGCAGATTTCGATGAACTTCCACTGCAGCTAGCCGAAGCAACGATCTTTCTCGAAACACATGCATCCGCGCTCGCGCGATTGGTTGCAACCCCTGGAGTACAAAGCGCCACTCTGGATTTGGGGCTCGCTTTTCAGGAAGGAAACATCGCCCAATCCTTACACTTCCCATCCACGTTTATAAATCTCGCCGCTCGCATCGGTATCGCTTTGAATATGTCTCAATATGCTTGCACGGGGGATTGAGGTTATTTCCGTGCGGAGGTGGGAGCGATCAAAGCCTGAGACATAGGCCTGCGGTACCGGCGAACTAAGCACCTGTTCACGATCTTCATGCGCCTGAAGCGGTAACTACAAGGCAGAAACGGTCATCGGCGCAGTATCTGTGGGAGCGGGTGGGGACGCCTAGTCCATGCCCGCGATCTTTCGCGCGCATGGCGCGCTCCCGCAGTGAATCGGGGAACGGCTGCTACCGCCACTTAGCAGCCAAAATCGTCGAACCTCAACCGAAAGATTACGAAAAGGCGTTAAGGCGTACTCAACCCCGCCGCATTCATGAACAGCCGCAACAGATACGACAGCAGCCCCAAACTCAGCACGCTGACCGTCCAGATGCCGGCCAGCCAGGCGATGCGTTGCCAGAGGGGTTTCTTTTCAGTGGTTTTGTTCATCAGTGGTACCCCTGATCCGGCGTGACCTTGCCGCGGAACACGTAGTAGCTCCAGGCGGTGTAGACGAGGATGATCGGGATGATCAGTAGCGCGCCGACCAGCGCGAAGCCCTGGCTTTGCGGCGGTGCGGCGGCCTGCCAGATGGTCAGCGAGCCGGGCACGATGTTCGGCCACAGGCTGATGCCCAGGCCGCTGTAGCCGAGGAAGATCAGCACCAGGGTGAGCACGAACGGCTTGCTGTCGTCGTGGTTGGCCACCGAGCGCAGCAGGTAGAAGAAGCTCGCCAGCACCAGCAGCGGCACCGGGGCGAACCACAACAGGTTGGGAAAGGTGAACCAGCGCTCGGCGATGCTCGCCTGAGACAGCGGCGTCCACAGGCTGACGATGCCGATCACCGCCAGCAGCGCGAGAGCCAGTGGCCGGGCCAGGTCGTGCATCTGCTTTTGCAGGCGGCCTTCGGTTTTCATGATCAGCCAGGTGCAACCGAGCAGTGCATAAGCCGCGATCAGCCCCAGGCCGCTGAACAGCGGAAACGGCGCCAGCCAGTCCAGCGAACCCCCGGCGAAGGCGCGACCCTCGACCGGAATGCCTTCGATGAACGCCCCCAGCGCCACGCCCTGGAAGAAGGTCGCCGCCACCGAGCCGCCGATAAAGGCCTTGTCCCAGATATGCCGCTTGTGGTCCTTGGCCTTGAAGCGGAACTCGAAGGCCACGCCGCGAAACACCAGGCCCAGCAGCATGAACATCAGCGGCAGATAAAGCGCGCTGAGCACCACCGAGTAGGCCAGCGGAAAGGCCGCGAACAGCCCGGCGCCACCGAGCACCAGCCAGGTTTCGTTGCCGTCCCACACGGGCGCCACGGTATTCATCATCACGTCGCGCTCGCCTTTGTCGGGCACCAGCGGGAAGAGGATGCCGATGCCCAGGTCGAAGCCGTCCATGATCACGTACATCATCACGCCAAACACGATGATCACCGCCCAGATGACCGACAGATCGATACCCATGTTCATGCCCTCCCGCTCGCTGCAGCGTCGCCATGATCACCATCGTGCAGGCCCTCCTTGGGCGCCGACAGTGGCCGTGCCGGGGTGTGCCGGGTGCCCGGCCCGCCGTCGTCCGTATGATCGCCCTCGCCGGTGACCGGCCCCTTGCGCACCAGGCGCATCACGTAGCCGAAGCCGGCGCCGAACACCGCGAAGTACACCACCACGAACAGCACCAGGGTCAGGCCCAGTTGCGCGGCGCTGTGGGCCGACACGCCATCGGCGGTGCGCATGATGCCGTAGACCACCCACGGCTGGCGGCCGATTTCGGTGGTGAACCAGCCGGCGAGGATGGCGATCAGCCCGGACGGGCCCATCCACAGGCAGAAGTACAGGAATGGGCGCGACTGGTAGAGGCTGCCGCGCCAGCGCAGCCACAGGCTCCACACGCCGGCGAGGATCATCAGCAACCCCATGGCAACCATCACCCGGAACGACCAGAACACGATGGTCGAGTTGGGCCGGTCTTCCTTGGCGAATTCCTTGAGCGCCGGCACCTGCTTGTCCAGGCTGTGGGTGAGGATCAGGCTGCCCAGGTACGGCACCTCGATCTTGAAGCGGGTCTCCTCGCGCTGCATGTCCGGCCAGCCGAACAGGATCAGCGGCGTCGGCTCACCGGAACTGTTGTCCCAGTGGCCTTCGATGGCGGCGATCTTCGCCGGCTGATGCTCCAGGGTATTGAGGCCGTGGAAGTCGCCGATCACCGCCTGGATCGGCGCGACCAACAGGGCCATCCACAGCGCCATGGAGAACATCTTGCGCATCGCCGGGGTGTCGCGGCCGCGCAGCAGGTGCCAGGCCGCCGAGGCGCCAACGAAGAATGCGGTGGCCAGGAACGCGGCGGTGGCCATGTGTGCCAGGCGATACGGGAACGACGGGTTGAACACCACCGCGAACCAGTCCACCGGGATCACCCGGCCATCGACGATTTCGAAGCCCTGGGGCGTCTGCATCCAGCTGTTGGAGGCGAGAATCCAGAAGGTCGAGATCAGCGTGCCGACCGCCACCATCACCGTCGAGAAGAAGTGCAGGCCCGGGCCCACGCGGTTCCAGCCGAACAGCATCACGCCGAGAAAGCCGGCTTCGAGGAAGAATGCGGTGAGCACCTCGTAAGCCAGCAACGGTCCGGTGACCGAGCCGGCGAAATCCGAGAAGGCGCTCCAGTTGGTACCGAACTGGTAGGCCATCACCAGGCCGGAAACCACGCCCATGCCGAAGTTGACCGCGAAGATCTTCACCCAGAAGTGGTAGAGGTCTCGATAGACCGTTCGCCCGGTCTTCAGCCACAGGCCTTCGAGCACCGCCAGGTAACTGGCCAGGCCGATGGTGATGGCGGGAAAGATGATGTGAAAGGAAATGGTGAAGGCGAACTGGATGCGCGCAAGATCCAAAGCCTCTAAGCCGAACATGGACGTGCCCCCTCGATCAGGTTTAGTTATCGACTTCTTGTTGTGCGTGTAGCGCAGACAGCCAAAGCGAAAGGCGCCTTGATCTGGATCAATGGATCGCCTCCAGACTACGCCTCGCCGTGCCACTTACCAGCGTGGCTGGATGCCGCGCGACAGGCTGTCGCTGCGGCGATCTGCCAGGCTTGCACAGGTGCGGGGCGTGCTTGCCACCGAATGGACGCGGCTTCAATACGGCGTCGACCGCAAGGCAGCCGGTGGCGTGGAGGTATTTGTCCAAAGCAGCCTGCCGGCACTTTTGCATCGACGCAGGGCGACGACGCCAGAGCATCGCCGCCTGGCTGCGGAGTCAGAAACTGAAGTCCACCTTTGTCCACAAGGTGCGCCCTGGCTCGTTGATGCGCTGTGGGTTATCGGCCAGGTAGCCAAAGCCGGCGTCGCCGGCCAGGTTCAGGTGCTCGCTGTAGGTTTTGTCGAACAGGTTGTCGATCCCCGTGCTGAGCTTCAGCGAGTCACTCACCCTGTAGGCGGCGTTAAGCGAGAAAACGGCAAAGCCGCTGCTGTCGCCGAAGTCCTTGCCGACCACGTTGCCCTGGCCTTCGCTGCCCCGGCCCTGTGCCGCGACCACCCGCCACAGCGCGCCGGCGCTCCAGCGGTCCTGCTCGTAGGTCAGGCCCAGGCGCGCCTCGAGCGGCGGCATCTGCGGCAGCGGCGAGCCATCGGAGCTGTTCTTGCCCCAGGCGTAGGCCAGGGTGGCGGCGCTCTTCCAGCTGTCGGTCCACTGATAACTGGCGCCCAACTCGCCGCCCATGATCCGCGCATCGACGTTTTGCGCCCGCGAGCTGCTGCCCATCATGCCCGGTGTGTAGGTGTAGAGAATGTAGTCACGCACCTGCCCCGCATACCCCGAAGCCCAGGCCTGCAGACGTTCGCCCTGGTATTGCACGCCAAAGTCCAGCTGGGTGGTCTTTTCCGGCTGGATGCCGTCGAAGGCGTTCAGCGAGCCACTCGGGCCGCCGTCCGGCGAGAACAGCTCCCAGTAATCGGGCATGCGCTGCACATGGCCAAGGCCGGCGTACAGGGTGGTCGGCGAGTCGGCCAGGTCGTACTCGTAGCGGGCAAAACCGCTGGGCAGGGTTTCTGCGCGGGTGGCGCCTGCGGTGGGGTTGGCGCGGCTGCCCATCATACTGTTGATGCTCTGCCGGTAATCCTTGGCAGAAGCGCGGTCTACCCGGGCACCGGCGATCAATCGGCTGCGCTCGGCCACCTGCCAGGTGGCTTCGGCGAAGGCGCCGTAGTTGTGGAAATCGGCATCCTTGTCCCAGTCGAATGAGCGGGCGCTGACCAGGGTATCGGTCATCATGTCGTAGCTTGATGAGCGGGCGCGGTGTTCACTGCGCTGGGCATCGACGCCAGCCACCAACTCCACATCCTGCCAGGTGAAGGTCGCCGCAAAGCGCCCGCCCAGGGTGCGGCGGTCGACGTTGGCGGCCATTGGCATGGGCATCATGCTCGTGGCGTCCGGGGTGCGCAGCGTGTAGTTGTCCATCACGTGGTCGGCGTAGTTGTAGTAGACATTACCCTCGACCTTGTTCAGCACGTCGCCAAGGTTTTCCCGGTGGAAACGCAGGCCGAGGCTTTCTCGCTCCAGCTTGCTGGCATCCATGCCGCGTCCGGCGTAGCGCGATTCGCCATCACCGCGGCCAGCGCTGAGCTCGATCAGGGTGTCGGCATCCGGGGTCCAGCCGAGGGCGACGTCGCCGCTCCATTTTTCCCAGCGCGATGGCAGGGTGTCGCCGTTGCCGTCCCTGTAGTCATCCGCACGGGCCTGGCTGCCGATCACCCGCAGGTAACCCTGCTCGCTGCCAATGGCGCCGTCGACCAGTTTGTCGAGACGACCACGGGAACCGACCAGCAGGCTGGTATCCAGGCGGCTACCAAGTTCGGCGAAGCGCTCCGGCTCACGCTCGAAACGCACTGTACCGGCCGACGCTCCGGGGCCCCAGAGCACGGTTTGCGGGCCTTTGATCACGGTCAGTCGGTCATAGGTGGACGGCACGATATACGAACTCGGCGCGTCCATACGCGCTGGACAGGCGCCAATCATCTGGCCGCCGTTGGTGAGAATGCTCAGGCGCGAGCCGAACATGCCGCGCAGCACCGGATCACCGTTGCTGCCACCACTGCGGATCGCGGAAAAGCCAGGGATGGTTTTCAGGTAATCGGTGGCATCGGTGGCTGGCACCGGCTGGCGCGGAGCCTTGGGGTCGGTGACCACGGTCAGCGGCGAGCTTTGCTGCACGGCGGTGATCACCGTGGATTGCAGCTCGTGGTGCTGATGCGGCTCGGCAGCCAGGGCGGCACCGGCAAAGCCGAGCAAGGTGCAAAGGCTCAGTGCCTGGCGCAGACGCAGGTTGGCGGGGTCAAGGCAGAAAGTACTGGAGCGGGAGATAACAGCGTTCATGGTCAGGTGTTCCTGATGCAGACGGATACGGTGGCGCGGCGCCGACGGGGCGTTGCGCGGGTATGGGGTCAGGAATCTGTCTGCGACCTGATGGCGGATGCTCGAGCGAACATCACGGGCTGGCTGGACGCCCGCGGTTGATCCGTAGCAGCGTCGCCAGGCGCGCGATTGATTCGCGGGCATGCACTAGGGCTCCTACAGGTAGGCTGCGCACCGGCCTGTCGTAAACAGATTCAGGCAGTCAGCAACTGGGGAGAGGCGCGGGGGTTGGCCGATGGCCAGAGATAGCGAGGAGGCAGTTTGCCCAACGGCTCACGCCAGAGGCGCAGCACGCGCTTGGCGCGGGGCAGCCAGGCAAGGGCGAACAGCAGGGCCAGGCCCATGACCATCGCCGAACAGAGCGGGCACTGGAAGGTGTTCATCATTGCGTCGGCGGGCACCACGCCGTCGGCACTGGAGGCATCGCCATGCAGCGAGCAGAAACCGCCATCCAGCCCGCTCAACTGCAGGCCGGCGCCCTGGCCGTGGTGAATGGCACAGGCGAGCAACGCGAAGAGGATGCTGGCGTAGAGCATCCAGGCAATCAGCGAGCGATCCCGGCGGGCGATTTTCATGGCAGCGACTTTACGCCAAGCGCGGCCATAAGTGGCGCGGTCGAATGCCGCACCACGACCAACACAGTAAAGCGTTAGCGCCAAGAGCGCCGCATCGCATTACGCGAAGCGGCTCACCGGCCGAGCCAGCCCCAGCGTGTCGCGCAGAGTCTGGCCAGGATATTCGGTACGGAATAACCCCGAGGCCTGCAGGGCTGGCACCACGCCTTCGAGGAACAGATCGCCCTGGGCTTCCAGATACGGCGGCAGAATTACGAAGCCGTCGCAGGCACCCGCGCGGTACCACTCGGCGAGCTGTTCGGCGACGCCTTCGGGCGAGCCGACCGGCGAGAAAAAACTGAGGCTCTCGGCGTAGCGCTTGCCCGTCTGCCCGACCGTCAGGCCCAGCTCGATGGCCTGTTCGATCACGTACTGAAAACGCCCCTTGCTCCCGGTGATGGCCTCACGGATGTCCGGGAACGGCCCCTCCTGCGGGTACTGCGCCAGGTCGTGGTTCATGCTGGCGGACATGAAGCTCAACCCTGCCTCGGGGCGAATCAGCTCCTTGAGCAGACGATCCTTGGCCAGCGCCGCTGCATGGGTCTCGCCCACCACCGGCACGATGCCGGGCAGGATCTTCAGCGTGTCCGGGTCGCGGCCATGGCTGCGCGCCTTGTCCTTGAGCAGACGGTAGAACGCCTTGGCGCGCTCCAGTTGCGGATGCACCACGAACACCACTTCGGCGCTTTTCGCCGCCAGGTCGAGAAACGCCTCGGACACCCCGGCCTGAATCAGCACCGGCTGGCCCTGGGGCGGGCGCGGAATGTTGATCGGCCCCCTGATATCGAAGAACTCGCCACGATGATGCAGGTAATGGAAGGCATCCGGGTCGGCGAACACGCCCCGCTGTGCGTCGAGCAGCAGTGCCTCGTCGCCCCAGCTGTCCCAGAGTTTCTGCACCACTTCGATGAACTCGCCGGCACGGGCATACCGCTCGGCATGGCCGTAGTGCTGCTGGCGGCCGAAGTTGCGCGCCTCGCCATCGCTGACCGAGGTCACCAGATTCCAGGCCGCACGGCCGCCGCTGATGTGATCGATATTGGCCAGCATGCGCGCCGCGCTGTACGGCAGCGCATAGGACGACGACACCGTGCCGCCCACGCCGATGCGATCGGTCACCGCCGCCAGGGCCGACAGCAGGGTCAGCGGTTCGGGCCGTACCACCGGGCGATAGCGCACGGTTTCGGCGAAGTGGCCGCCGTAGTTGTCGTCGATCGACAGCTTGTCGGCCACGAACAGCATGTCCAGGCAGGCCGCTTCGGCGCGTCGGGCAATGGTCTTGTACAACGGCCAGTCGACCGAGCCGGTGGAGGCGGAATGCGGATGGCGCCAGCCACCCTGGTGAGTACCGGCCTCCAGGTACAACGCCAGGTGCATCATGGCGTTTGCTCCGCGAAGAAGCTCGCCTCGATCACGCTGTCCGCCGGGAAGCTTTTGGGGATCAAGCCTTCACGCTGATACAGGTCGATGGTCGCCTGCTGCAACGTGCGCACGGCGACGAGGTCGGTCTCCGGCGTGTTGACCTCACGCTGCACCTTGCCCAGCGCCACCGCCTGGGGCAGCTTGAGCAGGCTGGCAATGGCCTTGGCATAGGGCTCGGGATGGGCCTCGCCCCAGACCCGCGCCTGGGCCAGCCGTGCGGAGAAATCCTCGAGCTCGGCACGTTTGCTGTGCAACGCCGTATTGGCGGCCACCAGGTAATTCAGGCTCGGGTAGTCCTTGCCGTCGGCGAGAATCTTCGCGCCACTCTGCTGCACGGCGAAGGAAACGTAGGGCTCCCAGGTGGCGACGGCATCGACGCTGCCGTTGCTCAGGGCCAGGGTCGCCTCCGAGGGCGTGGTGTTGACGAAGGTCACGTTGCCTGGATTCAGCCCGGCACGCGCCAGGGCATTGAGCGCCAGCGCCTGGCCGGACGAACCTTTGACCGCGGCGATCTTCTTGCCCTTGAGGTCGGCGACCGAGGCGATGCCGGCATTGCCGCCGATGATCAGCGCGTTGCCCAGGTAGCTCGCCGCCTGAATCGCCTTGGCCTCCAGCCCGGCCGCTGCGGCGAAGGTCAGCGGCGCCTCGCCGACCAGGCCACCATCGAGGTGACCGGCGCGCAAGGCTTCGAGCAGCGGGGCGGCGTTGGGAAACTCGCGCCACTGGATCTGATAGTCCAGGCCATCGAGTACGCCGGCCGCCTCCATGACGGCGCGCGCATTGCCTCGCTGGTCGCCGATGGTCAGCTCAGCGGCGGAGACTGCCAGCGACAGGGTGGACAGCAACAGGGCCGACAGGCCGGTGCGGATCTTCATTGAACGGCTCCAACAGAACATAAGGGGAGACTCACCAGTCGCTGCCCTGCCCCAGCAATTGCAAGGCGTGGTGCCGTAGTTCGAGCAGACGCGGGTCGTCGCGGCGACGCGGATAGGGGCGCTCGACCTCGAGCTCGGCCAGCACCCGCGCCGGGCGCGCCGAGAACACCAGCACGCGGTCGCAGAGCAGCAGCGCCTCCTCGACATCGTGGGTCACCAGCAGCGAGCTGTAGGCCTGCTGCTGCCAGAGGCGAATCAGTTCGCTCTGCATGGCGATGCGGGTCAGCGAGTCGAGCTTGCCCAGTGGCTCGTCGAGCAACAGCAGGCGCGGCTCGTTGATCAGTGCGCGGGCCAGCGCCACACGTTGTGCCATGCCGCCGGAGAGTTGCCGCGGGTAAGCCTCGCGAAATTCCAGCAAGCCGACCTTGCGCAGCGTTTCGTCGACCCGGTGCTTCTGCTCCCTGAGCTGGCCGCGCGCCTGCAAGCCAAGGGCGACGTTGCTCCACACAGTGCGCCAGGGATAGAGCGTCGGGTCTTGAAACACCAGCACTCGCGAGTGATGCGGCCCGGCAAGCGCGGCGCCGTCGGCCATCAGGCTGCCGCTCTGCAAGCACTCCAGGCCGGCGACCAGACGCAGCAGGGTCGACTTGCCACAGCCGGACGGCCCGAGCAGACCGACGCTTTCGCCGGGTGCCAGTTGCAGGTCGACCTTGTCGAGCACCGGCAGGCGGCTGTCGCCCAGGTCGAAGGCATGGCTGAGGCCGCGGATATCCAGGCTCATGCCCGCAGCCTGATGCGGATGAGCGGTTGCAACGTTCACCATTTCACCGCCCCCTTCTGCCAGGACAACACCCGGTCACGGACGATGAACAACAGCGTGATCAGCCCTGAACAAAGCAGCGCCATCACCAGCAGCGCCGCATACATGTTGGCGTAGGCGGCCCAGCCCTGGGCCCATTGCAGGTACCAGCCGAGGCCGGCCTTGACGCCCATCATCTCGGCCACCACCAGTACCGAGAACGAGGCGCCGAGGCCCATGAACAGGCCGACGAACACGTGGGGCAAGGCGGCCGGGATCGCCACCCGCCAGACCAGAAAGCGCGAATTGGCACCCAGGGTGCGGGCCACCTCGTAGTACGCCTTGTCGACGCTGGCCACGCCGGACCAGGTCAATACCGTAACCGGGAACCAGGTCGCCAGGGCGATCAGGAACACGCTGGCGCTCCAGCTGGTAGGGAAAAAGAAGAAGCAGATCGGCAACAGCGCGGTGGACGGAATCGGCCCGAGGATGCGCAGCACCGGATGAACCCAATAGCCGATGCGATGCGACCAGCCAATCGCCACACCCGCGATGAAACCGGCGATGCCGCCCACCACCACGCCGTTGACCAGCAGCCACAACGAATGCAGCAGGCTTTCGCCAAGGCGGAACCAGTCATCGACGAACACCTCGATCAGCGCCTGGGGCGGCGCGAAGAACGGCACCGGCAGCAGCACCACCTTGGCGGTGACCAGCAACCACACGCCGAGCAGCACGGGCAGCGCCGCCAACCAGGCGCCTGCCGGGCGCAGGCGCTCCACCAGCCGGCCCAACGGTCCCGGCAGGATACCGAGCAGCGCCAGTAGCCCGCCCACGCCAGCGCCGACGTACGCCAGCTCCCGGGTGAAGGGCCAGGGTTTGCCACCATCGGGGTAGCACGCGGTGAACAGGGCGAAGGCTATCCACGCCAGCGCTGCCAGCAGGCCGCCGCGCCAGCGTGGCGGGACAACGCGCGGCTGCGCCTGGCGTTGTTCAAGCGAATACGTCGGCATGGATGCTCTCCGCGAATTCCAGGGGGTCGGTACGCGGGCGCAGCACCTCGACGTTCTTCAGGTCGCGGGCGTACACGGCGATCTCCTTCACGAAGGTATTTCCCACCGAGTAGTAGCCGTGGGTGTGCTCGGTGAGGATGGCGTGCACCTCTTCCTTGGAGGTGTTGATGGCGAACTTGAGAAACTCCTCGGCCACCGCATCGGGGTTGTGCGACGCCCAGGCATGGGCCTGCAGGATCGAATGGGTGATGGCCGCCGCCACCGGCGTGTCGTTGCGCGCCAGCTCTCCACTGACCCCGACCACGCAGCAGCTCATGTTGGCGTACTCCTCGATCATATTGGTCGCCAACTCGGCGAAGCCCGGCTGCTGCTTGACCCGGTACATCAGTGGGTCGGAGCCGCTGGCGGCCTGGATCTCGCCCTTCTCCAGGGCGACGCTGAGCAGGTCGATGGGGTACACCCGCCAGGTCACGTCGCGCACCGGGTCGACGCCATGGCGCTTGAGCATCAGCGAGAAGAAGTTCTTGTCCGCCGCGGCCATGTCGGTGACGCCGATGGTGGTGCCCTTCAGCGCCTCGAAACTTTTCGGGCCGTCGTCCAGGGTCAGCAAGCGCAGGCAACCGCCGTGGGTGCCGGCGGTCAGCTTGACGTCGAAGCCCTGCTCCAGCGCCTTGAGCCAACGCAGCGCCATGCCGGTGGCGGCATCGGCCTTGCCGGTGGCCATGGATTCGAGCAGCACCTCGGTGGAGTTGCCGAAGTTGACGAACTCGACCTCCAGGTTATGGCGCTTGAAGATGCCCTGGCTGTCGGCAACCGCCACGGGTGCCAGGCACACGGCATTGAGGTTGGTGGCCAGCTTGATCTTGCGCGGCTCGGGCAAGACCCAGCGATCGCTGTCCAGATCCAGGCCGCTGCCAACCGGTTGCGTGCCGTGGCCGGCATGGGCGCCATGGCCTGCATGGCTGGCGTCGGCCCAGGCGAAGCGGCTGGCGAACGCCGCCGCGGTGGCGGTACCCGCCAGGGCAAGCAACTGACGACGGTTGAGCACGGAGATGGGCATGGCGCCTCCATAAGAGAGTCGTGCATGCGCCGCGTGGTCGGGTAGCGTGCGGATAAGGTGCTTCAGCGGGCTTTTGCAGCCAGCGTCACGGGGTAGGCCTTAGACGGTAAACCACTTGACGATCAACAGGGAAATTCAATTTATTCATAACCTAATATGCCAAACGAGAAAGTTAATCCATCCTCTATCCCGAAAACCCCGGCACCATTAGCGGATTGCCAACTGCCAGACGTGGCTTATCGCGACGAGCCACCGTCCTACCCCGCGCTTGCCCCAAATGCCGCTCCATGGAGAACCTGCCGAATGCCTTGCCTGCCCCCGTTCGCCCTGCGCCCACGTCATCTGCTGGCTGCCAGCCTGCTGGGTTGCGCGGCGCTGCCTGCCGCCCATGCCGAGACCGCGACGGGCAGCCTGCAGCTCGAAGGCGTACAGATCACCGAGCAGGCGCTGACCGAGCAGCAGGCGGCCGCGGAGCAACTCGAGCGGGTACCCGGCGGCACCAACCTGGTGGACATGCAGCGGGTCGAGCAGGGCCGCGTGGCCGGTAATGCCGATGTGCTGGCCTATCAGCCGGGCGTGTATGCGCAGTCGCCGGGTAACGAGGGCATCAAGATCGCCATCCGTGGCTCGGGCATCAACCGTGGCCCCGGCTCCCACGCCTCCGGCAACCACATCATGCTCGACGGCCTGCCGCTGACCGGTTCCGGCGGCACGCCCTACGAGCTGCTCGAGCCCCTGTGGATAAGCCGCGCCGAAGTGCTGCGCGGTGCCAATGGTTTCGACAAGGGCTCCCTGGCCCTGGGTGGCGCCATCGACTACATCACCCGCACCGGCCGCGATGCCGACAAGCTGCAACTGCGCTATGAAGCCGGCAGTCACGGCTACCAGAAGCGCAGCATCAGTTCCGGCCAGGCGCTGGGCGATTTCGATTACTACATCAACCTGACCGACAGCGAATACGACGGTTATCAGGATCACTCGTCAGGTAAGGGCAAAGGGGTCGCGGCGAACGTTGGCTATCGCCTCAACGAGAATCTGCAGACACGCTTCTACCTACGCTATAGGGAGACCGAGCATGAAGTACCGGGGCGCCTGAGCAAAGCCGACATCGAACATAACCCGCGCAAGGCCGCTGCCAACAACCTGCGTATCGATGCGCACCGTGACCAGCCCGGCAGCACCTGGCTGGCCAACAAGACCACCTGGCAGATCGACGACGACTCCACTCTGGTGGCCGGCCTGGCCTACCACCATTACCCGATGGATATCGTCGAGAACAGCTCGCCCAACGGCAACACCTATCGGGTGCGCGTGGACTACAGCGACGTGAGCGGCACCCTGAACTACACCCGTCGCCACAGCCTGTTCGGGCTCGACAGCAGCACCACCATCGGTTTCCGTAGCACCACCAACTTGCCGAGCAGCAAGTCCAGGGAGAATGCCGCGCTGCCGATCAACGTTGGCGGCACCGCCTACCCGGCCGGCACGCTGATGCGCGCCTACGAGCACCTGGGTTCGGACAACGTGCTGCATATCGGCAACGAAACCGAACTGGCCCCCGACCTGTGGCTGACGGGCGGCCTGGCGTTGATCTATACCCGCCGTGAAGTAGAAGTGACCTGGCCAGCCACCGACGACACGCTCAGCGAGCACACTTGGGATTACGCGCCGCGTATCGGCCTGCGCTACCAGCTCAACCCGGACGTGCAGCTCTACGGCAATGTCAGCCGCTCGGTGGAACCGCCCCATGCCTGGTCGATGCTCTGGAGTTCGCCACTGCGTTTCCCCAACAGCAACCAGCCGTACAGCGCCCGCCAGCGCGCGCCGATCTCGCTGCATAACCAGACCGCCACGACCTTTGAAATCGGCGGCCGTGGCAACTCCGTGCTGGGCCAGTGGGATGCGGCCTATTACTACTCGCTGGTACGCCATGAACTGCTGACCGTACCGGTCGAAACCAACGTGTTCTCCGAGGCCAACGCCAGCCCCACGATCCACCAGGGCATCGAGCTGGGCCTCGACAGCCCGCTGTGGAACGGTGGCGCGGCAGGCGCCCTGGCCCTGCGCCAGGCCTACACCTTCAGCGACTTCCATTACCGCGACGACGACGCCTTTGGCGGCAACCGCCTGCCCGGCCTACCCCGCCACTACTACCAGGCCGAGCTGCGCTACGACCACCCGAGCGGCTTCTACGCCGGGCTCAACACCCAGTACGTATCCAGGGTGGCGGTGGATTACGCCAACTCCTACTACGCCGACGCCTACGCGATTTTCGGCGCGACCGTGGGCTACGCCTCGCCGAAAGACGACTGGCAAACCTGGCTGGACCTGCGCAACCTGACCGACAAGCGCTACGCCGCCACCGTCACGCCGAACTACGACGACAACGGCGCCGACGCCACGCGCTCGACGCCGGGCGAAGGTTTCGGGGCGTTCGTCGGGGTTTCCTACAGTTTCAACTGACCGATTGCTCGACGGCACGGCGAACGGCTCGCACTCAAATAGCAACAATTGTTATTTACGAATCATTGACAAATGCCTATCCTCTGGCCGCTTCCGCCAGCCAGAGGATTCACCGTGTCGACTGCCGCGCTCCAGGTCAACATTGCCGCTGTTCGCGAGCCTGCCCAGGTCAACTGGCAAGGTATCGACCTGGGCTGGGCCTACAGCGACCTGCTGATTAGCCTAAGCCGCCGCACCCGCTGCGTGCAGCGCGCCTACGATGTGCTGCACGACGCCCTGCTGCGCTTCGCCCTGGCCCAGCACCGCCGGCCCGTCGAGCAGCCCAACGCCTACCTGCGCCGAGTTGCGCATTCGGTGCTGATCGATTGTTACCGCAGCGAATCGCGCCTGGGATCGCTCGAAGATCACAACCCCGAAGACGTGGCGCCAGGCCAGGTGGCGCCCTCGTGCGAGCACCTGCTCGACATCCAGCAACGCCTGCAGGCCCTGCAGCGTATTCTCGATTGCCTGCCGGAGCGTTGCGCCCAGGTGTTCTGGATGGCGCGTATCGAAGGCTACTCCCAGCCCGACATCGCCACGCGCCTGGGCATCAGCCTGAACATGGTCGAACGCCACATGATGCGCGCGCTGATCGATCTGCGCCGCGCCCGCGACCTGCTGCAGCCATGAGTGACGCCACCACCCAGGCGGCCGCCTGGTTCCTGCGCATCCGCGGTGACGCCAGCCTGGCGCAGCAACCGGCCTTTCGCAGCTGGCTGGCGGCGAACCCCGAACACGCCGAGGAGTACAGCGCCTTCGAAGCGCTGTGGAACGACTTCGGCAGCACCAGCCGCACCGAAGCCCTCGCTCAGGCCATGGAGCACCAGCAGCGCCAGCGGCCAGGCTACCTGCGCCGCGGCGCCTGTGCGCTGTTGCTGATGCTGGCCGCCGCTGCCGGCTGGCTTGGTTACCGGCTGAGCCCCCAGGAAATGGCACTGCGGACACCGATCGGCGAGCGCCAGCAGATCACCCTGCGCGACGGCAGCGAGCTGCAGCTCAATGCCGCCACCGAAATCGACGTGCGCTACAGCTGGCGCCAGCGCCAGGTTGACCTGCGCCAGGGCGAGGCGCTATTCGACGTGACGCGTAACCCGTACCGGCCGTTCGTGATCGACAGCGGCCTGGCGCAGATCACCGTGCGTGGCACCCGCTTCGTGGTCAACCGCCTGCCGGGCCGCCTGCGGGTCAGCGTCGACCATGGCCTGGTGGAAGTGGCCAGCAGCCGCCAGCCCGATGAAGTCTGGCAGGTCGGCGCCGGCCAGGTGATCGAGGTCGATGGCGCCGGCCATCTGCATAGGGCCGACCTGGCTGCCAGCAATGCCCTGGCCTTCACCCGCGGCAACCTGGTGTTCGAGAACGCCGACCTTGGCGAAATCGCCGCCAGCCTGTCGCGCTACCGCCAACGCCCGGTGCAGGCCCAGGCGAATCTTCCACAGCCGCGCATCAGCGCGGTGCTGCAACTGAGCGATGTCGAGGACTTCATCCGCGCCCTGCCGAACATCGCCCCCGTGCGGGTCCGCGAGGGCGCGCAGCACACCGAACTGCGCCCGCGCTGACGACCGTTCGTCGCCCAGGTATCAGGGGAAATCCAACGCACGCCGTCAGTCAGGCATCCCACTCCCGACTCTGAAAAGGATGTCCTGATGCCCCACTCATCCCTGCGCAACCTGCTGGCCGTCGTCAGCGTCGCGCTGGTGGCGCCTGCCTTGGCCGCGCCGGTCGAGCTCAACCTGCCGGCCCAGCCCCTGAGCGTGTCCCTGCGCCAACTGGGCGAAGCCGCTGGCCTGAGCATCGCGGCAGACAGCAGCCTGACCGGCCACCTGCAGGCGCCCGCCGTGAATGGCATGCTGGAGCCAACGGTGGCGCTGCAACGGCTGCTGGCCGGCAGCGGCCTGAGTTACCAGCACGCTGGCAACACCCTGATCATCACCCGTGACGACCTCGGCAGCTCGCTGCAACTGGATGCCACCAGCATCACCGGCACGGGCCTGGGCGACACCACCGAGGGCACCGGTTCCTACGCCACCGGCTCGACCAGCACGGCGACCAAGCTGCCGCTGACCCTGCGCGAAACGCCGCAGTCAGTGAGCGTGATCAGCCGCCAGCGCATGGATGACCAGAACCTCACGCAGCTCACCGACGCGGTGCGCCAGGCGCCTGGCTTGAGCATGACCCAAAGTGGCAATACCGGCTCGGATAGCAGCCCGATCTATTCACGAGGTTTCCAGGTTGAGAATTACCAGATCGACGGGGAGCCCATGTTGGGTGCCGGCTACATGTCGATCTTCCAGAGCAACGACCTGACACTCTACGACCGTATCGAAGTGATCCGCGGCGCCACCGGTTTGACCAATGGCGTCGGCACGCCCGGCGCGACCATCAACCTGGTGCGCAAACGTCCTACCAGCGAGTGGAAAAGCAGCGTCGGCCTGAAGACCGGCTCCTGGGACAACAATTCGATCGAACTGGACAGCGGCGGCCCGCTCAACGAAAGCGGCACCGTACGAGCGCGCATGGTCGCGGCCTATCGCGACGCCGGCTCGCATATCGATCGCCTCAACGAGCGTCACAAGGTGCTCTACGGCATCGTCGAGGCGGACCTGACGCCGGGCACGCTGCTTAGCGTCGGAGCTGACGTGCAGCACCACGACGCCAACAACCACGCGCGCCTCGGCCTGCCGCTCTACTACAGTGACGGCTCGAAAACCGACTGGTCGCGAGCGGATTCGGCCGCCACTGCCTGGGGCTACTCCGAGCGCCACTACGCCTCAGGTTTTGCCTCTGTGGATCAACAGTTGACCGACGACTGGAAAGCCAGAATCACCCTCAGCCGTGGGCGTTATGAATACGATGAGGTGCTTGGCCACACCTCGTCGACCGCGTATCCAGACCGGCTGACCGGTACTGGCGGCACTGTCTGGGGTGGCCGCTGGGGGGCAAAGCCCGTGCAGGACAGCCTCGACATGCACGTTCGCGGAAGCTTCGAGCTGTTCGGCCAGCAGCATGATCTGGTGGTTGGTCACTCGCGTCAGGAGACCCGCTACAAGGCCGATAACTACGACCTGTGGACCTACGCTGGCTGGAGCAACGTGATCCCGACCTACAACGGCTGGGATGGCAAGACGCCCGCAAAACCGGATATCCCGGTCAACGGCCGCACCGATTACAACGAAAATCAGCAGGCCACCTACGGCAGCCTGCGCCTGCGCACTACCGACCAGCTTTCGGTGTTCCTCGGCGCACGTGTCAGCGATTGGGAAAATGTGCGCAAGGTCGACAACTACGCCAGCGCCGATACCAACACCCGACGCACGGAAACAGGCGTGATCACCCCCTTCGCCGGCTTGGTCTACGACTTCGACGACACCTGGTCGGCCTATGCGAGCTACACCACCATCTTCAAGCCGCAAAACAATCGCCTGCTCGATGGCAGTTATATCGACCCATTGGAGGGCGAAGGTTACGAGGTGGGGATCAAGGCCGGCTTCTTCGAAGACCGCTTGAACTTTTCCACGGCGATCTACCAGATCGAACAGGACAACCTGGCCGTTGCCATCCCTGACACTTACGTTACAGGCACGACCGATCGCGCCTACACGGCGGAGTCCGGCACCAAGACCCGCGGATTCGAAGTGGAGTTGACGGGCGAGCTACAACCGAACTGGCAGCTGAGCAGCAGTTTCTCGCGCAATATCGTGCAGGACAGCAACGGCCGCGCCCTGAACACTAATATCCCGCAGAACACCGCCAAGCTGTTTACCAGCTACCTGATCGAAAACCTCGGTAACGGCCTGACCCTGGGCGGCGGGGTGAACTGGCAGAACGCGATCTACACCGATGGCCGCGGGCCAAACAGCGTGCGCTTTACCCAGGAGAGCTATGCCGTGGTGGACCTGATGGCCCGTTACCCCATCACCGAACAGCTCAGCGCGACGCTGAACGTCAACAACCTGCTGGACAAGGCGTACTACACCAGTACTTCGTCGGCCTTCTACGGCACCCCGCGCAACGCGACGCTGGGGCTGCGCCTGGCATTCTAGTTGCCACGAGCCCGGAGACAACGGTCTTCGGGCTTGCCAATCCGTGGCGATGGGCTGGAGTTAGAAATCCAGAGTGGCCGATACCTTGAGCGTGCGCGGCTCGCCCTGGGTCAGGTAGCCGCCGTTGGTAGAGGCCCAGTAGTCCTTGCCTGCCACGTTTTCCACCCCGGCACGCAGCGTCACACCACGCTGCTCGACCTTGAAGGCGTAGCGGGCACCAAGATCGACGCGCGTCCAGGCTGGGATGCTGTAATTGTTCGCCGAGTCGTAGAACTGCCCGCCGGTGCGCAGCAGCAGACCATTGAGGGCCAGACCAGGAACCCCCGGAACATCCCAATCCGCGCTCAGGTTGAACTGGAACTCGGGCACACCGACGGCACGGTTACCCTCGGTGCCACTGACACCACCGCTCAACTCAGAGTCGATCCAGGTGCCTCCGGCCAGTAAACGCAGGCCAGGCAAGGGCTCACCAAACACGCTCAATTCGACGCCCTGGTTACGCTGTTGTGCGTCCACCCGGTAGGTGCCATCGCCACCCAATACGCCCTGAGGCAGCTCGATACGATAGACACCGAGGCTCCCACCGTAGAGGCCCCAGTCCAACTTCATGCCCGCCTCGGTCTGCTTGGCTCGATAGGGTGCGAACACCTCGTTGCGGTTATTGGCAGTAGCCGGAGCCGTCTGTCCTTGCTGCAGCGACTCGATGCGGTTGGCGTAGAGCGACAGGTATTCGGTGGGTTTGACCACCAGCCCATAGGCCGGCGTGGTGATGCTTTCCTGGTAGTTGGCGGTACGGGAGCGGTTTGCCGCACTCCAGGCGTCCGAGCCAATCGATTGTCGGCGAGCACCCAGCGTCAACAACACACGGTCATCGATGAAGCCCAGCGTTTCGGAGACTGCCAGGCTACGGTTCTGCACCTTGGCGGTGGTCTTCGGATCATGGATGTCACCTGCACGGGTGGTGGCGACCGGCTCGGCTACATCGACTGGATCATAGAGGTTGCCGAAGCGTCGGCTGCCTGCAGCCGTTGACTCGAAGGCATTCCTCTTTTCCGTCCACAGACCGTTCACTGCCAGATTGAGTTGGTGGCTCACGGAGCCTGTGGTGAAGCTGCCTCGCACCCCGGCCAGCGCGCTGAGGTTCTCCTGATCGAGCGGCGAATACAGCCGCCCGACACGCGCTGCCCCATCAAGCGCATTCACGTAGGTCGATCCATAAATGCCATTCTCGCGGGTGTACTTGCCGCCAGCGGCCATGTACGCCGTCCAGTGATCGCTCAGGTCGTACTCGGCATTGAGCATTGCATAGGTATCTTCCAGCTGTGACCAGCTCCAGGGCTGTGCATAGTTACCCTTGGAGTCCGGAGCCTTGGGCGTTTTACCACCAAGCCTGGTGGTCAGCGCGTTGGTGTCCAGATATACCGGAGGACGCCCTTCGTTGACCCGCTGTTTCTGGTAGCCGAAATCGGTCGAGACCCGCAGCTTGTCACCACGGTAGTCGAGGCCGACTGCCGCCAGAGTGAAGTGCTTGCTTTCGTCGTCGATGGCGCTCTCACCCTCACGCTTGGCCAGGTTGACGCGAACGCCAAAACGGTTGTCCTCGCCAAAACGCTGGCCAAGGTCGACGTGCGTACCGACCCGACTGTCGCTGCCGTAGTCCACGGTCAAGCTTCGGGTCGGTGTGTCCTCGGCATGTTTGGACACGACGTTGATCGCCCCACCGATGCCGCTACCGCCAGGCGCAAATCCATTGAGGAAGGCATTGGCGCCCTTGAACACTTCGACCCGCTCGACGGACTCGGCTGAAATGATCTGCCTTGGCAGGATGCCGTACAGGCCATTGAAGGCGATATCGTCGCTGTACAGTTGGAAGCCGCGAATCACGAACACTTGCGAAAAGTTGCCGAAGCCGTAGGACTGGCGCACCGCCGAATCGCTGTTGAGGGCGTCACCCAGGCTCTGCGCCTGGCGATTCCTGATCAGCTCGGAGGTGTAGCTGCTGAAGCTGAACGGCACATCCTGCATATCCTGATTGCCCAGCATGCCGATCCGCGCGCCGCGGGCGACCTGGCCACCAGCGTACTCGACCGGCAGATCCTGGCGCCCATCGGCCTGGCCACTCACGGTGGTGGCGTCGAGCTGCAGCGAGCCGGCGTCACTGCTCAGCGGCAACAGGCTGACCGTGCCGTCGGCACCGATCAGATAGCTCAGGCCACTGCCCTGCAACAGCCGCTGCAGGCCCTCGCCCACCGAATAATCGCCCTTGAGGGCCGGTGCCTGACGCTCGCTGGGGGTCAGGCTGGCATCGTAGAGCAGGCGCACGTTGGCCTGCTCGGCGAAGTCGGTCAGCGCCGCGTCGAGCGGCTGAGCCGGGAGGTCGAACTCCAGGGCCAAGGCGCTGGTGGCGGCGAGCAGCAGGTGGGCGGTGGCGATGGCTCGCCAGAGAGGGGTACGCGTCAGGCGCATGCTGAATTTCCTGTGTTCTGCATAAGTTCATGCGAAGAAGTCGCATTTGCAGAGAGGAAGACGAACCACCCGCACGTTTCTGAACCGCATCCGTGATTATTTTCCAGCGCGCGCCAATGTCGCGAATCGTACGGAGGCGGATCAGGCCCGGCTAACCAGCAATAAACCGGGCAGGCGCACCAGGCGTACCGGCAGGGCACTTTCGATGGCGCGCAGCACGGCCCTTGGGTCGTCATGGGCGAACACGCCGGTAACCTTGAGCTCGCGCACGCTGTCATCGAGAAAGATCACCCGCTGGCGATGGCTGCGCTCCAGCGCGGCAAATACCTCGCTCAGCGGCTGGGCGCGAAACACCAGCTTGCCCCGTTGCCAGGCCAGCTGCTGACGAGCATCCAGTGGCTGCACCGCCTGCAGATGATCACCGCTCCAGAGCACCTGCTGGTTGGCGCCCACCGGCAGTGGCAGGCCTGTTGCATCGCTGGCCTGCACCTGCCCTTCGGTCACGGCCAGCACCACGTCGCGACCATCGTAGTCGACATCGAAACGCGTGCCGGTGACCCGGATACGCGCCGGCCCCGCTTCGACGACGAACGGCCGGCTGGCATCCTTGGCGACCTGCAAATCAACCTCGCCGCGGTACAGGCGTACTTCCCGGCGTCCTTCGCCGAGCGTCCAGTCCAGTGCCGTGGCACCATTGAGGGTGAGGATCGAACCGTCCTCCAGTTCGAGGGTGCGTACTTCGCCGGGCGCCGTCGCCACATCGGCGTACCAGCCCAGCCAGGCGCCCTGGGGCAGCCACAGGGCCAGCAGCAGTAGCGCGGCGCTTGCCAGCGGTACGCTCCAGCGCAGCGCGCGGCGTCGGCGCGCCGGCCGCCGGGCTGGCGCGGCAACGGGCGGCACGGTCGCTGGCTGCCGTACCTGCCCCAGCAATGCCCAAAGCCGATCCACCTCGCAGGCAGCCTGCTGGTGAGCCGGCGAGCGTTCGCGCCAGGCTTTGGCAGCCAGGTGATCGGCCGCCGTGGCGCGCCCGGAATGCAGCAGCACCTGCCATTCCCTGGCCTGAGCGAGAAGCGAAGCGTCGGTGGTCACGGCATCCAATCCATTTTCTGCTGGCAGTGTTCGAGGGCCTTGAGGATATAGCGCCCGGCCATGCTTTCGGAAACCCCGAGGCGCTGGCCGATCTCCTTTTGCGTCAGGCCGTCGAGGCGATTCCACAGTAGCGCCTGGCGCAGGTGGGCCGGCAAGTCCTCAAGGATACCCTGCAGCCGGCCGAGCTGCTGCCCGTCACCCACGATCTGCTCGGGCCCAGGCTGTTCGCAGACGAGCTCCAGCGAGACGTCTTCCTGCACCGGCCGCGACTGCTGCTGGCGCAAGTGATCGATGATCAGGTTACGGGCGATGCGATACAGAAAAGCCCGCAGATTGCCCACCTCGGCGCTGCCACGGCGCTGGAAGCGCAGCCAGGTTTCCTGGCGCAGGTCGGCTGCCAGGTCGCTGCACTTGAGCTGCCGGGTGAAGAAACGCAGCAGCTCGCCGGCATGGCGCTGAAACTGGCCGTCTTGGGCATCGCTGTCGCGGGGCGGGCGCACTCGGGGGATCTCGTGCCGGGAAAGGGTTGCGAACATATATCCGCTGCGAACAATTTTCAATGCGATGCGACGGGTAGCCATCTGCCGCAGTCTGCGCTTGGAATCGGTAACGCCCTTATACTGCGCAGCCTGCAGGGAGTTACCCATGTTCCGTGATGCCTGGCGCCACGCGCCAACCCACCGCAAGGTCTGGGCGCTGGCCGCGCCGATGA
Source organism: Pseudomonas sp. PA15(2017) (assembly GCF_001945395.1). Taxonomy (GTDB): domain Bacteria; phylum Pseudomonadota; class Gammaproteobacteria; order Pseudomonadales; family Pseudomonadaceae; genus Aquipseudomonas. Next base: position 269,970 of record NZ_MSXV01000052.1, read on the forward strand.
TTCTTTCCAACCTGTCCGTGCCCTTGGTAGCGCTGGTCGACACCGCAGTGGTCGGCCACCTGCCCCATGCCCATCAATTGGGCGCCGTGGCGGTGGGTAGCAGCCTGTATATCCTGATCGTCGGGGTGCTGAGTTTTCTGCGCATGGGCACCACCGGCTTCGCTGCCCAGGCCTGCGGTCGAGGCGATGGCGGTGCGCTGCGTCAGGTGCTGGTGCAGGGCCTGCTGCTCGCCGCCCTGCTGGCACTCTTGCTCGGCGCACTGGCGATTCCCTTCAGTGGCCTGGCGCTGGGCCTGATGAACCCGTCAGCCGAACTCGACGGCCTGACTCGGGACTTTCTGCACACGCGACTGCTCGGTTTGCCCGCAGCGCTGGCCAACTACGCGTTGATCGGCTGGCTGCTCGGCGCCCAGAACGCCCGCGCGCCGCTGGTGATGCTGCTGGTCACCAACCTGCTGAACATCGTGCTGTCGCTGTGGTTCGTGCTCGGGCTGCACTGGGAAGTGGTCGGCGCCGCCCGCGCCGCGGTATTGGCCGAATGGGGCGGGTTGCTGGTCGGCCTGACGCTGGCGCGGCGCGCCCTGCGTCGCCATCCGGGCAATACCCGCTGGGCGGCGATGGCCCAGTGGCAGAGCTGGAGGGCGCTGCTGGCGGTGAACCGCGATATCTTCCTGCGCTCGCTGGCGCTGCAGGCGGTGTTCCTGCTGATCACCATCCAGGGCGCACGGCTGGGCGACGCCACGGTGGCGGCCAACGCCCTGCTGCTCAACGGTCTGTTGATCACCGCCTATGCACTGGATGGCTTGGCCCATGCGGTCGAGGCGCTATGCGGCCATGCCATCGGCGCGCGGGATCGCCTGGCCCTCAAGCGCAGCCTGATCGTCGCCGGTACCTGGTCGCTGCTGGCCAGCCTGGTGTTCGCCGCGGCATTCGCCGTCGGCGGCCACCTGTTCGTCAACCTGCAAACGGATATCGCCGTGGTACGCGAGACCGCCGGTCACTACTTGCCCTATCTCGCCCTGCTGCCACTGTTCGCAGTGTGGAGCTACCTGCTCGACGGCCTGTTCATCGGCGCCACCCGTGCCCGCGAAATGCGCAACGCCATGCTGGTCGCCCTGGTCATCGGCCTGCCGATCGCTCTGGCGCTGCAGAGTTTCGGCAACCATGGTTTGTGGATCGCCTTTCTGGCCTTCATGGCCTTGCGCGGCCTGACCCTCGGTGCGCTGGCCTGGCGGCTGGCCCAGCGTGATCAGTGGCTGGCGGCGCCAGGTAATCGCCAGGCAGATTGATCTGCGTCTGGCGCGCGCACCAGAAAAACACCAGGATGGGCGTCGCGCACCCGGCCTGCCGCTGGCCCCTTGTTTCGCTAAGGAGCCTGCCATGGCCGAAACCATCGCCGCCTGCCTGCACTGTCTGTCAATTCGGCAAGGGCTCGGCCTACGACCTGCACGACACCCAGTTCCACGCCAAGCTCTCGTTGTTCGTGCTGGCATTGATGGTGCGCGGCCACGGCACCCTTGGCTGATGGCTCAGCCTGGCACCCCATCGGCCCCCAGCAGCGAGCGCACCAGCGCCGCCCAGTACTGCACGCCCAATGGCAACAGGGCATCGTTGAAGTCGTAGCGCGGGTTATGCAACGACGCGCTGTCCTGCCCGTTACCCAGCCAAATGTACGCACCGGGGCATGCCTGGGACATGAACGAGAAATCTTCCGAGGCCATGCTCGGTGGCAGTTCACGGTGCACCCGGCCGCGGCCCAATACACCTTCGAGCACAGCCGCGCATCGCCCCGCATGGGCCGGATGATTGACGGTCGCGGGGTAGCTGACACGGTAGTCCAGTTCGGCGCTCAGGCCATGCAAGGTGGCCACCGATGCAATTACGTCGCGCAGCCGCTGCTCGATCATGGCGCGCTGAGCCATGTCGAAACAGCGCAGCGTACCGCGCAGTTGCACCTGCTCGGGCATCACGTTGTAGGTATCACCGGCGTGGAAGCTGGTGACGCTGAGCACCGCGGGCTGATGGGCCTGGTTCTCCCGGGCGATCAGTGCCGGCAGTTGCGTCACCAACTGGCAGGCGGCCAGCAGGGTATCCGTGCCCAGGTGGGGCATGGCGGCATGGCAACCCTGGCCACGCAAGGTCAGGGTGAAGATGTCGAAGGCCGCCATCACTGGCCCTGCATGCACCGCTGCCTCGCCGACCGGCAAGCCTGGCCAGTTGTGCAGGGCGTATACGGCCTGTAGCGGGTAGCGCTGGAACAGGCCGGCCTCGATCATCGCCCGCGCGCCACCCTCGTTTTCCTCGGCCGGCTGAAAGATGAAGTGAACGCGCCCGGCGAAATCCGCCTGCGCGGCCAATGCCTGGGCCGCGCCCAGCAGCATGGTGGTGTGCCCGTCGTGGCCACAGGCGTGCATGCGGCCGGGGTGGCTGGAAGCATGGGCGAAAGCGTTGAGTTCTTCCACATGGAGGGCGTCCATGTCGGCGCGCAGGCCGATGGCCGGGCCATCGCCACGCATGCCCTGCAGCGTGGCCACCACGCCGGTACCGGCAATGCCGGTCTCTACGCTCAGCCCCCACTGGCGCAACAGTTCGGCGACCCGGGAACTGGTGCGATGTTCCTCGAAGGCGGTTTCCGGGTGGCGGTGGAAGTCGTGTCGCCAGCTTTGCAGCTGCCCGGTATCCAGCGTATCGCTAGTGCTCATGATCGTCCTCTCTCCTGGCATCACAGGTAACCGAAGGCCGTCGCCGGCGCCTTGTCGGTTTCCACCCACACGCTCTTGATCTGCGTGTACTCGCGCAGCGCATCGACGCCACTGGAGCGACCGTAGCCGCTGTGCTTGTAACCACCGAACGGCGATGCCACGTTGATCGTCTTGTAGCCGTTGATCCAGAAGGTCCCGGCGCGCACGGCGCTGGCCAGGCGGTGGGCGCGGCCAACGTCCCGCGTCCACACGGCGCCCGCCAGGCCGAACGGAGTGTCGTTGGCGATGGCGATGGCTTGTTCCTCGTCGTCGAAGGGGATCACCGCGACCACCGGCCCGAACACTTCGGTGCGTGCGATGCTCATGTCGTTGCGCACATCAGCCAGCACGGTGGGATGCACGAAGTAGCCCTCTCCGGCCTGGGGTGGCGTGCCCACCAGCCGCGCGCCCTCGCGTTGCGCCTGTTCGATCAGCTCGCGCACCTGTTGATACTGGGCCTGGTTGCAGATAGGGCCGATCTCGGTGCCGTCGTTCTCGGGATCACCGACGCGGATGCGCGCGGCGCCAGCGGCGAAGCGCTCGACGAAGGCGTCATGGATGCTGCGCTCCACCAGCAGGCGCGAGCCAGCCACGCAACTCTGCCCGGCCCCGGCGAAGATCGCCGCCTGAGCACCGAGCACGGCACGGTCGAGATCGGCATCCGCGAAGACGATATTGGCCGACTTGCCACCCAGCTCCAGTACGCACGGCACCAGATGACGTGCCGCCGCCTCGGCGACCTTGGCGCCGGTCGGCACCGAGCCGACGAAGACCAGTTTGTCGATCTGCCCGGTAGCCAGGGCAGCCGGCACCATACTGTGACCGTAACCGGCCAGCACGTTGATGACGCCCGCCGGGATGCCGGCCTCTTCGGCGAGCCGCGCCAGTGCCAGCGAGGTGAACGGCGTCAGCTCGGAGGGTTTGAGCACCACCGCGTTACCCATGGCGATGGCCGGGGCAATCTGCCAGCCGGCGGTGAACAACGGCGCATTCCAGGGGGTGACCTGCAGCACCACGCCTATGGGCTCACGCCGCGTGTAATTGAGGTGCGAGGTCGGTACCGGGATGACCTCGCCATGCAGCTTGTCGGTCCAGCCGGCGTAGTACTCGAACATTTCCGCCACTTTCAGGGCCTCGCCGCGGCAGTCACGGATCGGTTTGCCCGAGCTGACCGACTCCAGGCGCGCCAGCTGTTCGGCGCTGGCGCGAACACGCTGGCCGACCGCGAACATCAGGCGCCCGCGCTGGGCATGAGTCATCGCCCACCAGCGTGCCTGCCCGTCGCGGGCAGCGGCCACGGCGGCTTCGGCCGCCTCGGCGCCACCGTCGGCATAGGTCAGGCTGTCCTGACCACTGGCGGCTTGCTTGAGGGCGATGGGCTGCGCACTGCCGGCGTGCAGGTGCCCGGCGATGTAGGATCCCACCGACTGCCCTTCGGTGAAGAACACCCCAAAGGCCTCGGTGATTTTCTGCTCGGCGCTGTTCATCGCTGTTCCTCGTAGTTGACGATGCAGTTGAAGTCGTCGGCATCGGCGATCGCCGGCAACGATGTTTGCCAGAGGCGCAACGCCTCCTCGGCCAGCGGCACGCCGGCGCCGGATCGGGCGATCAGGTCGGCCGCCAGGCGCAGGTCCTTGCGCATCAGCTTCATGGTGAAACCCGAATCAAAGGCGTCGTTGAGTATCCAGGTGGGGTAGTTCACCTCTGTCACGCCGCTGCGGCCCGAACCGGCGTTGATGCCCTTGAGAATTTCCTCGGGCTCCAGACCGGCTCCACGGGCGATGCGCATGGCCTCGCCAGCGGCAAGCAGGTGCATGCCGCACAGCAGGTTATTGAGCAGTTTGGCCGAATGCCCGGCGCCCACCTCACCGACCCGCACGCGTTTGCCGGTCAGCGCATCGAGCACCGGTGAGAGCTGTGCCAGCACCGCTTCGTCGCCGCCCAACAGCATGGTCATGGTGCCGCCATGGGCCGCCTTGGGCCCACCACTGACGGGGCCGTCGACCAGCGTCAGCTCGCTGTTCGCCAGCGCCTCGGCAATGCGCCGCGTGCTGGTCGGGTCGGCGGTGGAGGTGTCGAGCAGGATGGTCGGCTGGCTGACGTGGGCGACGATTCCCTCTTCACCCAGCACCACGCGTTCGATGATGTCGGATGTCGGCAGCGACAACACGATCACCTGCGCCTGCGCCACCAACTCGGCCAGCGAATCGAACAGCGTGACGCCCTTGCCGGCCAGCCTCTCGCGGGCGGCCTGTGACGGGTCGAAGCCGCTGACGGAGAAACCGGCACGCTGCAGGCTCAGCGCCATGCCGGCGCCCATGTTGCCCAGGCCGATGACGGCCACGCGCTGAATGTCTGGAAATGCTTGGTTCATGATTTCTCCTGGTTAAAGCGTATGCACGAAGAACTGCGCGATGAACGCGGCGCCGAGGAACACGCCGGCATTGGCGAGCAGCGACACGACCACGATGCGCCAGCCCAGACGGCGGAATGCAGGCAGGTCCTTGGCCAGCGACAGGCCGGCGAAGGTCAGCATCGGTGTGATCAATGCCAGGAAGTTCACCTTGCTGGTCAGTTCGCTGACCACACCGGCCAACGGGAAACCAGGAAAGGTCATGCCCATGGCCACCAGCGATACCCAGCACACGGCTGGAATCTTGCGGCCCAGGCCGCGGTAGACGAGATCACCGATGATCACTGCGCCGATCATCAGCGCCACACCCGGAAGGGCCTCCAGAATCGGTACACCGAAACCGACCCGATTGCCCAACAGCACCATGGCCCCGACTACGGCCCAGGCGAGCAGACGCTCCAGCCACCTGAGATCGGGCACACTCATGCCGGCGGCGGCACGCTCCATCTCGCTCGGCGCCGTGGCGACTTCACCGCTATGCCGGCGCCCCAGCACTGGTTCCAGCACGCGGTAGGCCCAGACAGCGAACGGCAGGGAGACGAACAACGTCAGGTAGGTGCCCAGCGTCGTGGCAATCAGATTGCTGGCAGCGGCGAAAGCCGCCACGTCCTTGGCCATCTCGGGCGTCTGTTGCGCGGCGATGGCGCCCACTGCGGCGGCCGTCATGCTGCCCGACCCAACCCCGGCGCCCATGGCCAGGGCCAGGGGATGGAACACATTGAGGCTGGTGACGAAGCCGGCGAAGATCGAGATGAAGATGGCACCGATCAGCGTGCCGGTTACGTACTCGGCGAGTACGCCACGGCCCTCGGCCGAATCCATGCCGAATTTCTCGCCAATGATCGCCAGGCCCGGTTCACGGCCGATGGAAAAAGTCGCACCGACGGCTTCGCGCTTGATACCCAGCAGCAATGCCACCGGCATGCCCAGCAGCACGCAACCGAACAGATTGCCGAACTCCTGGAGCAGCAGGCCCCAGCCCGCTTCGGCCAATTTGGGTAAGGCCCCGCCAACCAGCAGCCCCAGTTTGGCGATGAAGATCAGCAGCGCCGGCTGCAAAATGGCGGACGCCTGGAACTGCATGGGCAGATCGACACGGGTGACGCCCGGCAAGCGGCTATGCCAGATCCCCAATGCCAGGCCCATGAGCAACGCCCATATCATCGGCAAAAGAACCACCTTGCCGATACCGAGCGGGATAGACAGCGGCCCGAGCGCTTCCGCGATCAGAACAATGACGATAGCCAGCACATACAGCCGCAACGGACTGACGTGTTGCTGCGAACAAGCAGAAATAGGAGGCATGGGCGTTCCCCTTGACGCGCCAGCGCATGGGCACTGGCCAAGTGATCGAAATGGCAGGAATTGAGTCGTTCAATCGCATTTATTGTTGTCATGCGGAGCAAACCTTTCGGCTGCGTCTGCATGCGGCGTCGCGGTATCCCGGCAACGCTTGAGCGGAATCTAGCAACGATGAAATATCGCATTTGATGTATTTTGTTCTTTTTTTTAGAACACAGAACGAAGTTTGTGCCACGCTGCCCGCGGCTTGACCAGAGTTCTCCAGCGGCCGCTCGCCCGGTAACAGTTGAAGGAATACCCCATGCAGTCCTTTCACGAACAGCGGCTGATCTACCTCTACGAGGCGGTGAAATGCGGCACCATTCGCGCCGCAGCCGAGAAGATGGCCATTGCACCTTCGGCAGTCAGCCGGCAGATTGCGTTACTTGAGGAGGAATTGAGCGTTGCGCTGCTCGAGCGAAATCGAAGGGGAATCGTGCCCACGCCTGCGGGGCTTCTGCTGATCGACTACGCACGGCAACAACAGGCCCACCGCGCCGATATGCTGTCGAAGATCGACCTCATGCGCGGCCTGCGTAGTGGGTCGGTATCGGTGGTCACCGGAGAAGGTTTCGTACAGGACCTGGTGCGCGGACCACTGAGGCGATTCCGTCAGCAGTATCCGGAAATCACGGTGTCGGTGGATATTACCGGCACCACCGAAATCCTGCGGCGCATCAGCGAAGACGATGCCGAATTGGGGCTCGTCTACAACGCCCCCGCGGACTCACGCATTGTCACCCGCGGCGCCTGCGTACAACCGATGTGTGCCGTCGTCGGCAACAGCCACGCGCTGCGCAACGCTCCCCATTTGCAATTCAAGGAGCTGACCCGCTGGCCAGTTGCACTGATGAATGGAAGCTACGGCATTCGTCAGCTACTGGGCCATGTGGAATATTCACGGAAAGTTCGCCTCGATGCAGTCCTGACCACCAATCAGATTTCCGTGCTCAAGGCCTTCGTCGCCACAGGCCAAGGCATCACCCTGCTGCCCCCCTTCTCGATATCCCACGAGCTTTCACTGGGGGAGCTGCATGCCATACCCATTCTCGACGACACCCTGAAAAGCGCCGAAGCTCACCTGATCACCCGGGCGGGTCGTCAGCTGTCTCCGGCTGCAAATCAGTTCGTTGCGTTCTGCTTGCGCGATATGACGGCGTTTCGCCCACCTGCAGCAGACGCGCCCCGGTGAAAGAGGCGCACGGGTATGCGCTCACGGCACAAAGGGTAATTCGCGCTTGTGCTGGGTCTTGTCGTAGGTCTGCACGATGGCCTGGTAGGCGGTGTCGCTGACCGGCTTGCCCTGCAGAAAGGCATCGATGTCGTCGTAGCTGACGCCGTGCACCTGCTCGTCCGGGATGCCGGGGCGCTCGTCTTCCAAATCGGCGGTCGGCACTTTCGAGAACACCGACGCCGGCGCGCCAAGGCGTTCGGCGATACGCCGTACCTGGCCCTTGACCAAACCGCTGAGCGGGGCGAGGTCGCAGGCGCCGTCACCGAACTTGGTGAAGAAGCCCATCACCGCTTCGGCGGCGTGGTCGGTGCCGATCACCAGGCCGTTGCGGGCGTTGGCCACGGTGTACTGGGCCAGCATGCGCACGCGCGCCTTGGTGTTGCCAAGCACGAAGTCGCGGCGCGCCGAGGTCAGTTCACCCAGCTCGCCGATCTGCTTGGCCAGGCCGGAGACTGCCGGGGCGATGTCGATGGTCAGCACTTCGTCGGCGGCGATGAAGGCCAGCGCGGCCTGGGCGTCGGACTCGTCGTGCTGCACGTTGTGCGGTAGACGGATGGCGACGAAGCGGTAGCTCTGATCGCCCGTCTCGCTGCGCAGTTGCTCGACGGTCAACTGCGCCAGGCGGCCGGCCGCCGAGGAGTCCACGCCACCGCTGATACCGAGTACCAGCACCTTGGTGTGCGAGGCGCTCAGAGTTGCTTTGATGAAGGCGGTGCGCCTAGCGATCTCGGCGTCCACGTCGGCGTCCGAGGTGAACGGGGCGATGACGCCCAGGGCGTTGGCGATTTCAGCTTGTCGATTGCTCATGAGGAAGCTCCCTGATTCGCGTCGATACGAAAAACGTGTTTGAGGTAGGTGACGAAGTTCGGGTCGCGGCACTGGGTCTTGCCCGGCGTGTCGGAGATCTTCGCCACCGGCTGGCCATTGCAGTCGATCATCTTGATGACGATATTCATCGGCTCCACACCAGGCACGTCGCAGGTCAGGTTGGTGCCGATGCCAAAGCTCACATGAATGCGATCATGCAGCGCGCGGTACAGTTCGAGCGCCTTGGGCAGGGTCAGGCCATCGGAGAAGATCAGCGTCTTGGTCATCGGGTCGATGCCCAGCTTCTCGTAGTGGGCGATGGCCTTTTCAGCCCACAGCAGTGGGTCGCCGGAGTCGTGGCGCAGGCCGTCGAACAGCTTGGCGAAGTACAGATCGAAGTCGCCGAGGAAGCTGTCCATGCCGATGGTGTCGGTCAGGGCAACGCCGAGCAGGCCACGGTACTCCTTGACCCAGCACTCCAGCGCCACCTTCTGGCTGTCAATCAGCCGCGGGCCGAGCTGCTGGTGGGCCATGAACCACTCGTGGGCCATGGTGCCCAGCGGCCGTAGCTCCAGCTCGCGGGCCAGGTGCACGTTGCTGGTGCCGACGAAGCGCCCCGGAAAATCGTGCTTGAGGATGTTCACCACTTCCTCCTGCACACGGTAGGAGAAGCGCCGGCGGGTGCCGAAATCGGCCACCTGGAAGCCTGCCAGTTCATCGGCAGTGGCTTCGCCCTTGAGCCAGTCGAGCTTGCGATACAGCTGCTCGCGTACCTGCTCGATCACCACTTCACGGTAGCGGTAGCGGTTGCGCACCTCGGAGATGATCGCCAGCAGCGGAATCTCGTAGAGGATCACGTGCAGCCATGGGCCACGCACGCGAATCGCCAGTTGGCCGGCGTCGTCGGTGCCGACATGCACGTAGCGCATGTTGAAGCGGAACAGGCTGAGAAAGCGGATGAAGTCGGCCTTGATGAACGGGATCTTCTCCAGGTAGGCCAGTTGATCCGGGGTGATCGAGGTATTGACCAGTTGTTCGATCTGGTAGCGGATCTCGGCCAGGTAGGGCGTCAGGTCCTCGTTGCTACGGCAGCGAAACTCCCATTCCACTTCGGCGTTGGGATAGTTGTGCAGCACCGCCTGCATCATGGTCAGCTTGTAGAAATCGGTGTCCAGCAGGTTCTGGATGATGCTGGGGGCGAATACGCTCTCACTCATGGTCACTCTCCTCGAGGCGGGCCAACTCGCTGTCGAGCGCTCCGCCATCGGCGCAGATGATGATGCCCTGCGCGCGCATCTGATCGATGGCTTGCGTCGCGCCGGCTTCGGAAATGGCCCGGCACGCCGGAAGATACAACAACACCTCGAGGCCGGCGCTACGCAGTTGCAGCGCGGTGTTCTTCACGCAGAAGTCCAGGGCCAGCCCGCCGACCACCACAGCCTGGGCACCGGCCACCTTCAGGTATTCGATGACACCCGTGCTGCGCTGGCCAGCCAGGTCGTGGAAGCAGGCGCCGTAGGGGTGCAGATCAGGTTCGACACCCTTCCACACGAAGAAGTCATAGTCGATTGGCGCCGGCAGCTCATCGAGCAGCTCGAAGCCAGGCGTGCCCGGCACGCAGTGCCTGACCCAGGTCAGATCGGCGTTGGCGTGGCTCAGGGGCTGCAGCATCTGGTCGTGGCTGTCGACCACCCACAGGGCGTTGGGTGCATGGGCGTCCTTGCTGCCCAGGCGCAGGGTGCCACGACGCGCCATGTCGTTGAGCGGCGCGGCGATTTCATGGCCGCCGGCCACCGGCAATTCATCGGGGCACAGGCTGGTGAAGCCTTTTTGCGCATCGACATCGAACGTGGCGATCTTCACGTGACACCTCCTGCTCATGGAGCCGCATCGCTGCGGGGTGGAAACATATTCCACCAGGTGTATTATGTATGTCAACTCCCATCTGCAAGGAGATTCACCATGCAGCCCTCGCCTCTGCAGTGCTTCGCGGCAGGCCACGATGAACCAGCGCCGCAACGCTTCGCGTTGGCCGTCTACGGCGGCGCCTTCGACCCGCCCCACACGGGCCATGCCAGCGTGATCCGCCGGGTACTGGAAACCAGCGAGCAGGTACTGGTGGTGCCCAGCTATCGCCATGCCGACGCCAAGCGCATGGCCGACTTCGACCTGCGTTGCGTCTGGGTCGCGCGCATGGCCGCGCGCTTCGGTGATCGGGTACGCTGCTGCAGCCTGGAGCGCGAACTCGGCGCCACTGGCCAGGTGATCTACAGCTACGACTTGCTCAGCCGGCTGGCAGAACGACACGCGCTGCCGACCGAGCGCCTGGCGCTGGTGATCGGTGAAGACAACCTCGCCCGGCTGCAGACATTCCACCGCACCGTCGAGCTGCGCCAGAGGTTCGGACTGGTGGTAGCGGACGAGGAGATGTCCGTGCACAGCAGCGCGATTCGCGCGATGATCGCCGCCGGGCAAGCGATCCCAGAGGCCTGGCAGTTGCCAGAGATTGAGACTGATATGGCGATTTACAGGAGCGTGATGTGAGTTCTGCGGAAGTGCTGGCTAGTGTCGACTTGATTGCCCTGCGCATGGATGCCGAGAGCCGCCAGTTACAGGTGCTGCTGCACCGCCGCGAGCGCGAGCCGTTCAAGAGCCAGTGGGCGCTGCCGGGGGTGATCGTCAACGGCAGCACTCGCGATATTAATCTCGAGGCGGCTGCCCACCGCGTGCTGCGCGACAAGGCCCAGGTGCTGCCGCGCCACCTCGAGCAGGTCGGCACCGAAGGCAGCGCCGAGCGTGACCCGCGCGGCTGGTCGATGAGCACCTATTACCTGGCTCTGCTGGCGCCAGACACCGAAACCGCTGACGACGGCCTGCGCTTCGTGCCACTCGACGAGGTGCTGGACGGGCGCCTCGCCCTGCCCTTCGATCACCACCAACTGGTGCGCCTGAGCGTCGAGCGCCTGGCGGGCAAATCCGTCTACACCAGTTTGCCGTTGTACCTGGCGCCGTCACGCTTCACCGTGCTCGACGCCCTGAACGCCGCCCAGGCCTGCCTGGGCACGACGATCAACAACACGTCGTTGCGCAAGCGCCTCGAAAAGATGAAGGACGCTGGCTGGATTCGCGACACCGGCGAGAAGAACTTCCCGAAGATGGGCCGCCCCCAGCAGTTGTGGGAGCTGACCGAAGAGGCCGAGGGTGTGTTCGTATTCGACCGCAGCCTGTTGGCGGATCGGGCCAGCAGCTGACCAGCTTTTGTGGGAGCGAGCGGGGATGCCTGGTTCATACCCGAATTGCGCACGTAGCCCATGGCCTGAAGGACCAAACCAGCACCTGAATCGATCCTTGGCCAGGCAGGACACCTCGCTTATGCCCAAGATCTTCGCGGGCATGGCTCGCTCCCACACGCACCATCAATCGGCTGTGCCGTAGCCGATCAACGATTCCTACTGCCGCGTTCCAATCGCCAGACGATTGAAGGCATTCATCAGCAAGTCATTCGCCTTGCCGCATGGGCATGCGGTCGATGGTCCGGAAGATCGCCTGCAGATCGGCATCGGCGCCCTGCTGGATCTTCTTGCCGCCATCCTTGCCGACTAGAATCACCTGGGGCCGGGCATTGCCGGCGTCCAGCGCCAGCAGCAGGCGTTTGGTGGCGATGGCATCCAGTGGCTGCTCGTTGCGCTGCCCCTGCTTGCCGATCAGGGTATAGAGCACCATGTCGCGCTCGACGAACGCCTCGCGGTTGGCCGGCTCACGCAGCGCGGCCTGCACCCGCGCCAGCAATGGGTCATCAACGCCGGCGGCCAGCACGATCAGCGGCCGGGTTTTCCAGCGCTCGGCCTCAAGCGGATTCTCGCTGGCATGGGCCAGCAGCGGCAGAGCCGAGAGCAGCAGGGTCGCGAAACGCTTCATGGCCGATCTCCCCGGCGGGATCACCCCCGCCGTTCAGCGATGCAGATGCCCTCAATACGACAGGTACGAAGAGCGCGTCAGCCCCAGGCGCAGGGCATCCAGGAACTGGGTACGCTCACGGGCGCTGATGCGCGCGCTGGCGACCTTGTCACGGTAGTGGGTCATCAGTTCCTCGGGCGACAGGTGCACGTAGCGCAGCATGTCCTCGATGGTGTCATGGGTTTCGATACCGGCGTGGTAGATGCTGCCGTCGGCATTCTGGTAGATGTTCACCGAGTCGGTGTCACCGAACAGGTTGTGCATGTCGCCGAGGATCTCCTGGTAAGCACCGACCAGGAAGATGCCCAGCACGTAATCCTCACCATCACGCAGCTCGTGCACCGGCAGGCTGGTTTCGATGGACTGCTCGTCGACGTACTGGTTGATCTTGCCGTCCGAGTCGCAGGTCAGGTCCTGCAGCACCGCGCGGCGCAGCGGCTCCTCGTCCAGACGGTTGAGCGGCAGGATCGGCAGGATCTGGTCAATGGCCCAGGTATCCGGCAGGCTCTGGAACACCGAGAAGTTGCAGATGTACTTGTCGGCCAGCTTGTCGTTGAGTTCGTCGAGCACCTGGCGATGGGAGCGCTGGCGGGCTTTGAGCTGGTTGTACAGGCGACGGCAGATCGAGAAGTAGCACTGCTCGGCCAGGGCCTTTTGCGGCAGGTCGAGCTTACCGGCGGAGTACTGCCCGGCCGCCTCGCTGACGTAGTGGGTGGCGCGCCAGTAGGTTTCGGCGACCATTTCCGGGTCGCTGTCGTCGAGCAGGTCGATCAGCACCTGCAGCACTTCAGGCTGCTCGATGCTGCGGTCGATCTCCGGCACGTCGTCGTTGTGGCGCTCGACGTCGGTGACCTGTACCAGCAGCACGGCGTGGTGCGCGGTCATTGCCCGGCCGCTCTCGGAGAAGATGTGCGGGTGAGGGATTTCCTGGCGGTCGCAGAACTCCTTGAGCATGTCGACCACCGCGTCGGCGTAGTCTTCCATGTCGTAGTTGATCGAGCTGGCGTTGCGCGAATGGGTGCCGTCGTAGTCCACACCCAGGCCGCCGCCCACGTCGATATGGTCGACCGGCAGACCAAGGGCGCGCAGTTCGCCGTAATAGCGGATGGCTTCGCGAAAGCCCTTGCGGTAGTCGGCGATGTTGGCGATCTGCGAGCCCATATGGAAGTGCAGCAGGCGGATGCCCTGATCCAGGCCAGCCTTGCGGAAACGCTCGACCACCGACAGCAGTTGCGCGGCGGACAGGCCGAACTTGGACTTCTCGCCACCGGTGTCCGCCCACTTGCTCGATGCCAGGGACGACAGGCGCACGCGCAGGCCGATCTGCGGGGCTACCTTGAGCTCGGCGGCTTCGTCGATCACCAGGGCGACCTCCGACTCCTTCTCGATGACGATGAACACGTTGTGGCCAAGCTTCTGCCCCATCAGCGCCAGGCGGATGAATTCACGGTCCTTGTAGCCGTTGCAGACGATGGTGCCGCCCTTCGGCGCAAGCGCCAGTACGGCCAGCAGCTCGGGCTTGGAACCGGCTTCCAGACCGATGGAAACGTTCTCGGTGGCAATGATGTTCTCCACCACCGCTTCCTGCTGGTTGACCTTGATCGGGTACAGCGCGGTGTAGCGGTTGTTGTACTCCAGACGCGCGATACTGGCGTCGAAAGCGCCGGTCAGCTTGCGCACGCGGTCTTGCAGGATGTCCGGGAAACGCACCAGCAGCGGCAGCGACAGGCCGCTCTGGCGCAGCTCCTCGACCTGTTCATGGAGGTCGATAGGCGTGCTGCCCGGGCCGTTGGGACGCACTTCGACGCGGCCGGCGTCATTGATCGAGAAGTAACCGGCGCCCCAATGGCGGATACCGTAGACGCTGCGGCTGTCGCCTACGGTCCATTGGCTTCCATCGTCCTTGCGTGTGCGTCGTGCGGCCATCGAGGGTTCCCCTGTAGCAGATAGGCTGATGCTGTCGATAAGGTCGGGCGAGCATAGAGCCTGGAAATGACGATTGCTCGGCAGTGGATTGGCCGCGCAATGAGTAAGTTTAGATAGTCACGGGTGGCGACGTTCAGCCGCCGGATTTCTTGGCTTTGAAACCGCGTTTGATCAGCTCGGCGAGCAGCAGTTCGATATGGTCGCCCTGGATCTCGATAACAGCATCCTTCAGCGCGCCACCGCAACCACAGCGTCTCTTCAGCGCCGAAGCCAGCTCCTTGAGTGGCTCTTCGGCCAAGGGCACGCCCGTGATGGTCGTCACCGTCTTGCCGCCGCGGCCTTTGGTCTCGCGGCGCACCCGGGCAATTCCGTCGCCCTCGGGAATCGCCGTGCGCGAACAGGTGCAGGCGTCCACCGGCTGCGAGCAATCCGGGCAATGCCGGCCTGCGTCCGTGGAAAACACCAGGCCACCGAGGCCGGCGAATGAAGAGGCTTTCTTGGCCACCGCGTTTTTTCCTCAGTGGATGGGAACGGCGCAGTGTAGCGATAAAGGCCGGCAATGCTAAGAAGCGAAATGCGCCAACCCCTGTTGGATTGGCGACTCCACCGGGCGATCAGCGATTGGCGAGGTAGTGGTCGAGGGCTACCAGCGAGTCCGGGCAGTAGGTTTTGTGCCGGATGTCGAGTTGCGCCGCCTCGAGGGTCATGAAGCGCGCTTCGAGCACTTCCTCGGGTTGCAGCACCAGCGGCGCGTCGGACACCGCCGAAAACACCGCACACCAGATACGATTCTCCGGTTGATCGAAGAAAAAACGACCGTGGTCGCGCAGCACCGCATCACGGATACCCAGCTCTTCGGCCAGCTCACGCTCGGCCGACTGCGCGTAGCCTTCACCCGCCGCCACCATGCCGCCGGCGGCGATATCCCAGTAACCGGGATAGACCGCCTTGCTCAGGGTGCGCCGGTGCACGCACAGCTCACCGGCCGCGTTGAACAGCAGGATGAAGGTACCGCGACCGATCAGACCGCGTTGGCGCAGCTGCGCCCGGGGCAGCGCGCCGAGCACGTCGTCATGCTCGTCGACCCAGGCGATCAGCTCGGCATCCGAGGCGGCACGGTGCGCCACCTCGGCGCTGGCAACAGCCATCGATCAGCCCTGGGACAGCAGCTGACGCAGGTCGATCACCGCGGCGTTGGCCCGCGAGATGTAGTTGGCCATTACCAGCGAGTGGTTGGCGAGGATGCCGTAGCCGCTACCGTTGAGCACCATCGGGCTCCACAGCGTGGCCTGGGCGGCCTCCAGCTCACGAATGATCTGCCGTACGCTGACGGTGGCATTCTTCTTGGCCAGCACATCGGCGAAATCGACTTCGATCGCGCGCAGCAGATGCGACAGCGCCCAGGCCTGACCGCGTGCCTCGTAGAACACGTTGTCGATCTGCAGCCATGGCGTTTCGTAGGTGCGCTCGGTCACCTCCGGCACCTGGCCTTCGGCCAGCTCGGTGGTCTCGGTCACCTCGGTATTCAGGCGCACCTGGCCGACGCTGGCCGACAGGCGCTGAGACAGCGAACCCAGGCGGGTAGCGACATCGCCGAACCAATTGTTGAGGTTGTCGGCACGGGTATAGAAACGCGCACCGCCCTGTCCTGGCTCGGACAGGCGAGCGAGGTAGCGGTCCAGGGAATTGATGCCTTCGCGGTACTCGGACTCGGCGGCCGGCAGCGCCCAACTGCGATGATCGAAATTGAAGCGCGGCTCGGCACGGGCCAGGTCGCCATCCTCGGTGGATTGCGACTGCGAACGGGCGAAGTCCTTGCGCAGCGCGCGGGAGAAATCACGCACCTGCACCAGTACGCCGTATTCCCAACTCGGCATGTTGTCGAGCCACAGGCCGGGCGGCGCCAGGTCGTTGGACAGGTAGCCGCCCGGCTTGTCGAGCAGGGTCTGGGCGACCTGTTTGAGGGTTTCCACCGTGGTGTAGCCGTTGACCACCTGGCGCTGGCTGCTTTCAGCCGCGGCCTGCACGCGCTGTTGCACCGGGAACAGGTCCGGCTCCTGGCTCCAGTACCAGCCGACGACCAATGCCACCAGCAGATAGATACCCAGCAAACCGATGACGACACGGCCGACCCCACCGCCCAGGCGACGGCGAGTTCCAGTGCTGGCACCGTCATCGGCATGGGCGGTGCCGGTGGTGCGGTTCTTCCAATCGAGCATGGCGATTATCCTTTGATCAACGACGTACAGGGCTTCGACCACAGGCCCATGGGAGGGTTGCGCTAATACTTGGGCACCCTTGGTCTGCGTCGAGGCTACGCCGCCACTATAAGGGAAGGCAGCTCTGCTGCGCAGCGCAGCAAGCTATTCACGACGTAATGGCCGCTTTGACGAGAGCCTGCAACTGCCATGGCCAAGGGTGCGGGACGATTCACAACAATGGCGTCAAGGGAATGGCAAAATAACCGCCCGGTGATAGCATGAGGCCATTACCGCGAGGCCCACGCCGCCACATGCAGATTGACAGGCCATGACCGAGCACGAAGACCCCAGCCGCGACCGACTCAAACAGCACTTCGCCCAACGGGTGATCCACCAGGCCCGCCAGGTTCTGGAAGTCTGGCAGCGCCTGCTGCGTGGCGAGTGGAACGACGCCGGCATGCAGGAACTGCAGGAAGCGGCGCAACTGTTGCAGCGCTATGCCGAACGCTTCGACCAGGTCGAGCACCGCGAACTGGGCAAGCGCGTCGTCGCCTGCCTGGGCGTGGTGGGCGCTAACCGGGGCCGCCTCAACAGCGAGGTGATCAGTGAGCTCAACCAGTTGATGCAGCGCCTGTCGCGCACCGGCCTGCGTCACGGCGACCGCTTCGAGCACACCACGCTGCCGCCCCTGCGCAAACCCGTTTATCTGGCCCTGCAGCATCTGGAGCGCGCCGAGCGCCTGGCACAGCAGCTGGAATTCTTCGGCATGAACGCCAAGCCACTGGACACCGCCAACGCCTTTCGCGCAGCGATGCTCGAGCGTCATCCGGCGGCCATCGTCATGGAAATCGACTTCGCCGGCGCCGGTAACGGCCTGCAACTGGCCCAGGCCGTTCAGGAGGGCCTGCAGGAAAAGATTCCGGTACTGTTCTACAGCCACGAAGACACCGACACGCCGACCCGCCTGGCCGCGGTACGCGCCGGCGGACGTGAATTCTTCACCGGCTCGATGGATGCCTCGAGCCTGCTGGAGCGCATCGAGGTGCTGACCCACGTCGCTCAATACGAACCCTACCGCGTACTGATCGTCGACGACTCCCGAGCCCAGGCCACCCATACCGAGCGCGTACTCAACAGCGCCGGCATCGTCACCCGCACGCTCACCGAGCCGATCCTGGCGATGGACGAGCTGGCCGAGTTCCAGCCGGATCTGATCATCCTCGACATGTACATGCCGGCCTGCAACGGCACCGAACTGGCCCAGGTGATCCGCCACAACGACCGCTACGTCAGCGTGCCGATCATCTACCTGTCCGCCGAAGACGACCTCGACAAGCAGCTCGACGCGATGAGCGAGGGCGGCGACGACTTCCTCACCAAGCCGATCAAGCCGCGCCACCTGATCGCCACAGTGCGCAACCGCGCCGACCGGGCCCGCAGCCTCAAGGCGCGCATGGTGCGCGACAGCCTCACCGGGCTGTTCAACCACACGCACACCCTGCAATTGCTCGAGGACGCACGCTTCCGCGCCCAGCGCGACGAGCAACCGCTGAGCTTCGCGATGATCGATATCGATTACTTCAAGAAGGTCAACGACAACTACGGCCACCCCATGGGCGACCGGGTGATCAAGAGCCTGGCGCTGTTTCTCAAACAGCGTCTGCGCAAGAGCGATTGCATCGGCCGTTACGGCGGCGAGGAGTTCGCGGTGGTAATGCCCAACACCGACGCCCGCACCGCTGCCAAGGTGCTGGACGAGGTCCGCGCACGCTTCGCCGAGATCCACTACCCGGCCCACCCGCATGACCTGAGCTGCACCTTCAGTTGCGGCATCGCCGAACTGGCCGATGATCTGGACAGCAAGCATCTGTCGCAACGCGCCGACGAGGCGCTGTACCGCGCCAAGAACGGCGGTCGCAACCGTGTCGAAGCCTACGGCTGAGCGACCCTAGACGCCAGCAACCACATGTCGGTTGCATGACGTCATTAACACGACGCACCCTGACACGTAACCACGCTGTCATAAAGGCGCCATAACGTACCGAGCAACGCCGCACTGCATGGCGCAGTGCCAGCATCGATCGGACGTCGAATCAGCCCCATGCGCCTCAAATCCCTCACCAATCTCAACACCCTCTTGCTGGTCGGCATCGGCATTGCCCTGGCCTGCACATTGTGGTGGTCGCAGCGGGCATTGGAGCGCCCTTACGTGCTGATGGAGCAGTACCTGGAACTCTCGCAGCAATTCCAGCGCGAGGCCGCCGGCAATATTCTCGGCTATCTGGACAGTGGCGATGCCCTACGCCACAGCGTCGCCCTGCAGAACCTCGACGCGCTACAGACCAATGTCGATGAACTGCCGACCAGCCTTGCCGGCGACCTGGGCAGCAGCCTGGCCGAGCTGAAAGCGTTCGCCGCCGAGCAACTGCTCGCCGCCGGCAAACTGTCCGGCGACCCACAGGGGCTGCTGATCCAGGCCGAACGAGAAATAGCCGATGCCCTGGCAGGACTGGCGCGCTACGCCGACGAGGGCCAGGGCGAAACTGCCAACGCCTATCGTGCACCGCTGTTCGAGGCTTCACAGCGCCTGTCCCGGCTGGCCCTGGCGCGTGCCAAGCTGGTCAGCAGCGGGCGCGCCGAACTGGCAGCCGACGTAGAGCGTGAAGTACAGGCGTTGCAGGCGCAGGCCACAAGACTCAATGAACTGCCCTTGCTCGGTGTGACGGAGCAGGCGGATCCCAGCGATGCCTTCGCCTCGCTGTTGGGGCTGGGCAGTGACAGCCAGGAGAGCCAAGCGGAGGATCGCGGCATCGCTCTCAAACGTGAGCTCGACAGCCTGCTGGCACGCTATCCGGGGGAATTGGCGCGCACCCAGGCGCTGATCGAACAGCGCGCGCAATTGTCAGCCACCACCCGCGCCCGGCTGGGTGCCGTGCAGCAATCATTCACCGCCCTGGAGCCCCAGGTGCGCGCCGAGCATGCTCGCATCCAGGGCGAAGTGCGGCTGATCCTCGGCATCATGGTGGCGCTGATCCTGCTCATCGCGTTGATCATCGACACCCTGCAGCGCCGCCTGAGCCGTCTGCTCGAACGTCTGGTGCCGGCGCTCTCGGCCTGGGCGGCGGGAGATTTCGCCAGCGAGATTCACCTGGCCACCAACACCCGCGAACTGCGTGATATCGAAGAGTCGCTCAATCGCTTGCGCCGTTATCTGGTCGAACTGGTCGGCACCATTCACCAGCACGCGGCCAACGTGTCGGCTTCCAGCCATACCCTGGCTGACCTGAGCGGCGGCCTGCATGATGGTGCCGAGCGCCAGGCCAGCGATACCGCGCAGATCCGCGATGCATTGGGAGAGCTGGAGGCGACCATCCTGCAAGTGGCCGACGACGCCAGCCAGACGGCCACCGCCGGCCGCGATGCCGACCGCGCCCTCGCCCAGGGCCAGAAGGTAATTGGCCATAGCCTCTCCGGCTTGCATGCGCTGGTCGAGGAAGTACGCGGCAATGCCCAGGCCATCGAGCATCTGGCCACGGAAACCGCCACCATCGGCAGCGTACTGACGGTCATCCGCGGCATCGCCGAACAGACCAACCTGCTGGCCCTCAACGCAGCGATCGAGGCAGCACGCGCCGGTGAAGCCGGGCGCGGTTTCGCCGTGGTCGCCGACGAGGTGCGCTCGCTGTCGCTGCGCACCAGTTCGGCCACCGCGCAGATTCAGGAGGTGATCGGCCGCCTGCAGCAAGCCGCCAATGACTCGGTACAAGCCATGCGCAGCCAGGTCGAGCATGCAAAGGCGACCGCCGAGCAGGCCCGCACCGCCGACGGTGCACTGGACGAGATCGTCGGCGCCATCGGCACCATCGCCAGCAAGGCCGCGCGCATCGCCGAGGCAACGGCCTACCAGGGCAGCGCCGTCAGCGAGATTCGTGACCACAGCGAGCGCATTCACCAACTGGGTGGCGACAACCTGCAACGCATCGGCCAGGGCCGCGCGCAAAGCATCGCGTTGCAGGCACTGAGCGGTCAGCTGGATCAGGCGGTGCAGGCGTTTCGCGTGTAAGCGAAGAAAAAGGCAGAAGCGGACATCGATGCAGTACCTGTGGGAACGGGCGGGGATGCCTAGTCCATGCCCGCGAAATCACGGGCATGGCCCGTTCCCACAAGTGTCGGTCGGCCGTCCATTCCCGCCACGAACCCGCCACCTGCGCGGCCTTATGCCGCACAACGCCCCCCAAAACGCAGGCGCCCCCGAGCCAGGCGCAACCGTCACTTACAGCACGCCACATGGCAGGGATCGCCGGCTCCGTTATCATGGCGCGATCAACGCCCCACGAGATGCCC
This sequence comes from Pseudomonas sp. PA15(2017), assembly GCF_001945395.1. Classification (GTDB taxonomy): domain Bacteria; phylum Pseudomonadota; class Gammaproteobacteria; order Pseudomonadales; family Pseudomonadaceae; genus Aquipseudomonas. The sequence continues at coordinate 290,934 of NZ_MSXV01000052.1, forward strand.
ATGCCACGTCTTATTTGCCTGCTGCTGTTGCTCGTCGTCCTGCCTGCCAGCGCCGGGGTTTTCGACAGCCGCCCGAACGCCGCGCCACTGGGCCAGGCGCTGAACAATAGCGACGACTTCCTGCCGGTACGCGAGGCCTTCAAGCTCAGCCTGGTCAGCAGTTCGCCGACGTCTGCGAAAGTGCGCTTCGTGGCGGCCGAGGGCTATTACCTGTATCGCCACCAGTTCAAGTTCAAGATCGAACCGGCCGCGCTGGCCGGTGCGCCCGTCGAGGTGCCGGAAGGCCTGCACAAGAACGATCAGTACTTCGGCGACGTGCAGGTATTCTACGAAGTGCTGGATGTCGACATCCCGCTGAACAACCCGGACGACAAGCCGCTCAACCTCGTCATCACCTATCAGGGCTGCGCCGACAAAGGCCTGTGCTATCCACCGGAAACCGAGACGCTGGTCATCAATGGCGGCGTTGCTACCGCCCAGGCCGACGGTGCAGGTGCGCCAGTCAGCGGTAAAACCACCTGGAGCTGGACCGACCTGGCACTGATGTTCGCCGCCGGCCTGACGCTGACCTTCACGCCCTGCGTGCTGCCCATGCTGCCGATTCTCTCCGGCGTGGTGTTGCGCGGCCGGCCGAGCAAGCGCCGCGGCCTGGTGCTGTCGCTGGCCTACGTGCTGCCCATGGCTGCCTGCTACGCCGCGCTCGGCGCACTGATGGGGTTGTTCGGCGCCAAGCTCAACCTGCAGGCCATGCTGCAGTCGCCGTGGATTCTGGTGCCCTTCGCGCTGTTCTTCGCGCTGTTCGCGGTAGCCATGTTCGGCGTCTTCGAACTGCGCCTGCCAGCGTTCATTCGTGAACGCCTTGACCGCAAGGCGGCGCAGACCCAAGGCGGTACCATCGCCGGTGCGGCGACGCTGGGCGTGCTGTCCAGCCTGATCGTTTCACCCTGCATCACCGCGCCCTTCACCGCGCTGCTGCTGTACATCAGCAGTACCGGTGATGCCGCGGGCGGCGCCCTGCAACTGTTCGCTCTGGGCCTGGGCATGGGCACGCCGCTGGTGATCTTCGCCGCAGGCGGCGGTGCCCTGCTGCCCAAGTCCGGCACCTGGATGGTCGCCGTACGCAACGCCTTTGGCGTGATGCTGCTGGGCGTCTCGGTCTGGCTGCTCGAACGGGTGCTGCCGGGGCAAATTTCCCTGGCGCTGTGGGGGCTGCTGGCCGCCGGCGTCGCGCTGTTTCTCGGCACTCTGGAATTTACTCCCAAAGATGCACGCGGCAAGCTCGCCCAACTGTTCGGGCTGGCGCTGCTGGTCTACGCCCTGGCCGCTTGGACGGGCGCTCTCAAGGGCAACGACGATCCGCTGCAGCCCCTCGCCGGCGGTATCGCCAGCACCCCATCGGAAACCGCTGGCAGCTGGCAGACGGTCAGTACGCCCGCCGAGCTTGACGCCGCACTGGCCCAGGCCAAGAGCAGCGGCCAGCCGCTGCTGCTCGACTGGTACGCCGACTGGTGCATCAGTTGCAAGAAGATCGAGCGCGAAGTGTTCCATTCCCCGCAGATCGGCCCGCAACTGGCCGACTATTACTTGCTGCGCTTCGACATGACCGACAGCACCGCCGCCCAGCGCGCGCTACTGGATCGCTACGGTCTGTTCGGGCCTCCGGCGATCCAACTGTTCGCCGTCAACGGGCAGGAAATGCAGGAATTGCGGGTAGTCGGGGAAATCGACGCCGCGGGCTTTTCCGAGCGTCTGCAAAGCGCGCGAGAACGATTCTAGGCGATTCGGTCACATATTCGGCCAACCCTGCACGGATCGTGCTGACTACTCCCAAAAACTGGACAGCCCTACGGCTCTTCTGGCAGAGTCCGCGCAGCTAAAAAGAAGGAAGCCCGGATCATGTCGACCCTGCTGGTTTTGCACGGCCCCAATTTGAACCTGCTCGGCACCCGAGAGCCCGGCACCTATGGCGCCACCACGCTGGAACAGATCAACCTCGATCTGGAACAGCGCGCCCGCGAAGCCGGCCATCACCTGCTGCACCTGCAGAGCAACGCCGAATACGAACTGATCGAGCGCATCCACGCCGCCCGCGGCGAAGGCGTCGACTTCATCATCATCAACCCGGCAGCCTTCACCCACACCAGCGTCGCATTACGTGACGCATTGCTGGCGGTGAGCATCCCATTCATCGAAGTGCACCTGTCCAACGTGCACAAGCGTGAGCCTTTCCGGCACCACTCCTACTTTTCCGACGTGGCGGTAGGCGTGATCTGCGGTCTCGGCGCCAGCGGTTATCGGCTGGCCCTCGACGCGGCCCTGGAAAACCTGGCGAGCAAAAACACCTGAAACCGACGCCACGCAGCGGCGGTTCTTTCGTACAACTGAACGACCCTGACCAGACTGGGAGTTGAACACCTATGGATATTCGCAAAGTCAAAAAACTGATCGAGCTGCTGGAAGAGTCCGGCATCGACGAGCTGGAAATCAAAGAGGGCGAAGAGTCCGTACGCATCAGCCGTCATGGCAAGCAACCGGCTTACACCCAACCGACCTACGCACCGGCGCCTGCCCCGGTCGCTGCCGCCGCCGCTCCAGTAGCCGCTGCCGCTGAGGCTGCTCCGGCCGCTGCCAAGCTCAACGGCACCGTGGTGCGCTCGCCAATGGTCGGTACTTTCTACCGCGCCGCTTCGCCGACTTCGGGCAACTTCGTCGAAGTCGGTTCGACCGTGAAGAAAGGCGACATCCTCTGCATCGTCGAAGCGATGAAGATGATGAACCACATCGAGGCCGAAACCAGCGGCACGATCGAATCCATCCTGGGCGAGAACGGCCAGCCGGTGGAATACGATCAACCGCTGTTCACCATCGTCTGATGCACGGGGAACCCGTAATGCAGAAGCTGGAAAAAGTTCTGATCGCCAACCGCGGCGAGATCGCCCTGCGCATCCTGCGTGCCTGTAAGGAGCTGGGCATCAAGACCGTGGCCGTGCACTCCACTGCCGACCGCGAGCTGATGCACCTGGCCCTGGCTGACGAGTCCGTATGCATCGGCCCGGCGCCGGGCAACCTGTCGTACCTGAACATCCCGGCCATCATCAGCGCCGCGGAAGTTACCGGTGCCACCGCCATCCACCCCGGCTACGGCTTCCTCGCGGAAAACGCCGACTTCGCCGAGCAGGTGGAAAACTCCGGGTTCGCCTTCATCGGCCCGAAAGCCGACACCATCCGCCTGATGGGTGACAAGGTGTCCGCCAAGGACGCCATGATCAAGGCCGGCGTACCGGTGGTTCCAGGCTCCGACGGCCCGCTGCCGGAAGACGAAGCACAAGCCCTGCGCATCGCCCGTGAAGTCGGCTACCCGGTGATCATCAAGGCCGCCGGCGGCGGTGGTGGTCGCGGCATGCGCGTGGTGTGGAAGGAAGAAGACCTGATCAAGTCGGCCAAGCTGACCCGCACCGAAGCCGGTGCCGCGTTCGGCAACCCGATGGTCTACCTGGAGAAATTCC